>NZ_BDCO01000002.1:2508865-3763298 GCF_001613545.1 Terrimicrobium sacchariphilum | reverse complement strand
CCCATCTCGAACACGGAAGTGAAACGTCACAGCTCCGATGGTAGTGCTTGTATAGCTTGCGCGAGAGTAGGTCGTTGCCAGAGTTAACCCCGCTATAGGCGAAAGCCCGTAGCGGGGTCCTTTTTTTATACGCCAGTGCGCCCACCAGCACCTGGCGCTTTTTTTTACCCCCCCCCCACTGCCGCACTCCACCCCATCCCAGGGGGGCTTTTCTTATTCCTTACACATCGGATGCGGCTGATCCGGAAGCACCGCCTTCGTCGAAACCTCCACCTCGCGCTCCATCCCAAGAACCTCCAACAAAACCGCTACTCGCTCCCTTGCGGGCAGCACTCTGCTCACCACCGCACGTAATCCCTGGAAGGGACCGGCAATCACGTTGACCTCCTCGCCGATTTCGATTTGTGGCTGGATGACAATGGTTTCCCCATCCTGAACCTCGCGCCGCAGATCCTCCACGATTTCCTCGGGCACGACTGTCGGAGAATCTCCAAATCCCACGATTGTGAGGACTCCGCGGATTGATCGGACGTGCCGGCTTTGCGTCGAATAATCCATTCGCGCAAAAATATACCCGGGAAACATAGCCTCCGTTACCCACGTACGCCCTGTCCGCCTCGCGCGCTCAAAGCGGATAAATGGACAAAAAACCGCTAGCCCGACCTCCATACGGAGGAGTTGGCTGGTCAGCCGTTCATTCTTGGGCTTGGTACGAACGCAATACCATAGGGCGGTGTCTGTCATAGCGGGAGAGTCGACAACGACAAATATACAGGGTGTGTAGACGCATTCGAGTCCGATTGCGGATTTCCCATGAGGAGGAATCGTAACATTAACGACGTTGGCGCGCCCGTTGGGGAGAATATCCTGTGAATAAGTCTACCCTTTCACATGAACCACTATCGCACAGGATGGATTTCCGATGTCCACCTCGGTACCCGGGGCAGCAAAGCGGGCGCACTACTCAAGTTCCTCAAGGACAGCGAGTTTGAGACTCTCTATCTCGTGGGTGACCTGATCGATATCTGGGCGCTCCGTCGCGGCATCTACTGGCCGCAGGCGCATAACGATGTGATCCAGAAACTTCTCCGGCGCGCTCGCAAGGGGACCGAGATTATCT
Source organism: Terrimicrobium sacchariphilum (assembly GCF_001613545.1). NCBI lineage: Bacteria > Pseudomonadati > Verrucomicrobiota > Terrimicrobiia > Terrimicrobiales > Terrimicrobiaceae > Terrimicrobium > Terrimicrobium sacchariphilum. Next base: position 3,762,178 of record NZ_BDCO01000002.1, on the reverse strand, counting down.
ACGTGGTGGGAAATCATGACGAATTTCTTGCTCGCTTCTTTGGGCAATACGGGAACATCAGTCTCCAGAAGAATGCCCTGCATACCACGGCTGATGGCCGTCGGTTGCTCGTGATGCATGGGCACGAACTTGACACGGTCGTGCAGAATCTCGGCTGGCTGGCGCATGTGGGCGATGTGGGATATACGCTGCTCATGCGATGCAACGGCGTCGTGAATTTCTTCCGCCGCGCAATGGGCCTCGGCTATTGGTCCCTGAGCGCCTATGTGAAGGCGGAGGTAAAGAATGTCGTGAGCTTTATCGGGCAGTTCGAAGAGGCCATCGTACGGTACGCGCGGGATTTCGATGTCGATGGGGTGCTATGTGGACACATTCATACTGCAGCAATGCGCGAGGTGAACGGCGTCACCTACTACAATACCGGGGACTGGGTCGAGAGTTGTACGGCGATGGTTGAGCGTTTCGATGGCACCATTGAGATGCTGCATTTCTCTCCCGAGGAAACTGATGGGACTGCGGATGAAACCCCAATGGAATCGATTCCCGCTCCGTTGCTTGTTCTCACCCGCTGAAGTCACCCGGTATTACCTACCCCCTATCCCTTCCATTCCGCCGGATCTGTGATGGGAGTCTGGCAGGCGAAATTCTCGCAAAGGTAGAGTGCTGCAACGGGCGTTTCGCGCGCCGCCATTTCGGCCAGAGTTGCATTTTTTTCCGTGAGGGTGGAATTCTTCCCGGCTCTTAAAATGGACCTCCTCGGGGCGAAGCTGCCGTGGAGACGAGTCAGCCATGTATCGACGGAAGCCGAGCCCTTTCGTCCGACGATCACAGCCTGCGCAGGAGCGCTGAGCGCCAGGTCGAGAGCGACGAGCATTTGTGGAACGGCGGTCGGAGCCTGGGCGATCTGGATTCTGTGGGCTGCAAGGATACGGCGTGCTTTCTGCTCACCGCGGTCATCGTGTATCATTCGCGCCAGGCGCAGAAGGTTGAGGGCGCTGATGGAGTTTGCCGAGGGTTCGGCGCCGTCGTAGTCCTCCTTGAGTCGGACGGCGATGAGCGGATCGCCTGCCGGGCTGCTGAAGTAGCTTCCGCCCGGCTCGTCCCAGAAGAGCTCGTCCTGAATGTGCTGGAGCTCGGCAGCGCGGGTGAGCCATCTCTCTTCCAAGGTCGCCTCGTAAAGATCGATGAGACCTTGGATCAGAAAAGCATAATCCTCGGCAAAACCAGGGATATCGCTCGCCCCGTCACGCCAGCTTCGAAGCAAGCGGGCGTCACGAGTCAGATAATTTTCAATGAAGAGCGCCGCTCTGGCTGCGGCCGCGATATAGCTGGGCTCCTGCAGAGCCGCGCCAGCTTTGGCGAGAGCAGAGATCATGAGTCCGTTCCAGGCCGTGAGGATCTTGTCGTCGAGATGAGGCCGGGGGCGCGACGCACGGAGATGGAACAATGCCGCCCGGCTGGCGGCAAGTGTGTCGCTGTCCCCGGGTTCGCGCTGAATGAGGATGTTCTTGCCCACGAACTCTCCCTGCGGATCGCTTTCGTCCGGAGAATTTCCCCCGGCCATCACACCGTAGTGCCGGCAGAACTCCTCACCAGCCTCCGCTCCGAGCGCCTCCAGGATCTCCTGCTGGGACCAGACATAAAATGCGCCTTCAGCGTGCTCGGGCCGGCCGTGGGCGAGCAGGCTGTCGGCATCCTCAGCGGAGAAAAATCCTCCCTCCGCATGGGGCATCTCACGGATTACGTAGTCGGCCGTTTCCCGTGCGATCCGGGAAAAAACCTCCTCTTGCGTAATCTGCCACGCCTCCGTGTAGGACACGATGAGCTGAGCCTGATCATAGAGCATTTTTTCAAAGTGAGGGACATGCCAATATCGATCGACCGAGTAGCGGTGGAATCCGCCGCCGAGATGATCGCGCAGACCTCCCTCCGCCATTTTACGAAGCGTAAAGAGCGCCATCTGAATGGAGTGCTGCCCGTGGGTGAGATCGGCCCGTCCAGCATAGCGGAAGAGAAAATTCAGGACTGATGGACGCGGGAATTTGGGGGCTCCGCCGAACCCTCCTTCCTCGTCGTCGAAGGAGGAGGCAAAACGCTCGTAGGCGCGGGCGAGTGGTAGATCGTTCTCAGGAAAGGCGGGGTCCTGCTCGCCGGAGTTCATATCACGCAGAGCCTCGACGACGCGATTTGCCTCGGATTCGATGCGGGCCGGTTCGTCCGACCATAATTTTGAGATCTGGCGCAGGATATCGGGGAAGCTGGCGCGACCGTACCGGCTCTCCGGCGGAAAGTAGGTGCCGCCAAAGAACGGCTTACCCTCCGGAGTCAGCCATACGCTCATCGGCCACCCGCCGGAACCCGTGGTGGCTTGCACGAAGGCCATATAGAGCCGGTCGACATCGGGTCGTTCCTCCCGGTCGACTTTGATGTTGATGAAGAGCTCATTCATCAGCGCTGCGATCTCGGTGTTTTCAAACGATTCGTGTGCCATGACATGGCACCAGTGGCAGGTCGAGTACCCGATCGAGAGGAAGACGGGCCTCCCGAGGCGCCTGGCTTCCTCAAACGCGGCTGCGCCCCATGGGCGCCAGGCGACGGGATTGTCCTTATGTTGCAGGAGGTAGGGAGACTTTTCCCCGGCGAGGAGATTCTGGCTCATGGTGGAAAGATGGGTGGTCGCCGACTGGATCGATCGGACGGCGTTGGATGGTGGGAGAAAAGGCAGCGGGCGACTACCCTGCCACAGTGACGGGTAGCTCGACGCGGAAGGTGGCCCCCTGGCCGGGTGTGGTTTCCACCCAGACACGACCGCCAAGATGCTGGACGATGCGGTCGACAATGGCGAGGCCAAGGCCGATCGAGGACTCGCCGCCGGTGGGGCGGGAGGCAAGGCGCGCAAATTTCTTGAAGAGTTTTGCCTGATCCGCCTCGCTCAGGCCCGGTCCCTGATCGCGCACGTGAATCTGGAGAAACTTGCCCTCAATATCGATGCGCACTGTGACCACGCTCTCGTGCGGGGAGTATTTCAGCGCATTGGAAATGAGATTCTCCAGGATGCGTACCACCAGGGCCTTCTCGAGGAGGATCTCGCAGTCGGCGTTGACTGATTCGATGACCATCGTAATGCGCTTGCGCAACGCATTGGCCCGGGAGATATCCGAGGCCTCGGCAAGCAGGTCGGAAATACGAAGGGTCTCTGTATGCTGGCCGGCCGAGGTGCCTCCATCGAGACGGTAAATATCGAGAATGTCCCGTATCATCTCGAGCGTATCGTCGGCGACGTTGACGATCTCCCGCGCAAAGGCGGGAATCTCTCCGGCTTGAGAGGCGGATTCCTCCACGATGAGATCCGCGAGGCCACGAATGCCCGACAAGGGCGACCGAAGGTCGTGCGCGGCCAGAGCGAGGATCTCGTCTTTTTCCTGGCTGACCGCCTCGAGATTGCGATTCAGGCGCTCGACGTTGGAAAGAGCGGAGGAGAGCTCAAGTTTCGTGCGTTTGAGCTGGAGCTGGGTGGCATCGCTGATGCTGGTCAGCTTCATCATCTGGGCGAGCATCGAGCGGTAATGCTCGGCAAGCATCTCGCAGTAGTGTTCCAACTCCTCCGGGGGCGGATGCCGCGTAAAGGCTCCCTCGGCTTCCTTGAGGACAGACAACTCCTTCGCGAACAAAGCCTGCATGGCTTCCTCACGGGAATGGCTGAATGACGGTCGTTTTCCCAGCACTGCCATGGCTTAGGTTAATCTTCCGAGAGGTTCTAGCAAGCGGGGAAGCGAGAAATCGTGGAGGAGTTCCTCCCCGGTCTCCTTCATCACCTCGAGATCTGACTGATAATACCAGATGACGGACACCTTGCCGCCCTGTTGGTGATACGCCTCGAGAAGGGCGAGGAGGTCGAGCAGCGCTTTGGTCGAGCTGGTATTCAGGTAATCGAGGGAAAAGGCCAGCTTCAGAGGCTGCTTTTCCCCAATCCTTGAGCGCATCCACTCCATGATCGGCTGAAAGTAAGCACTGGCATTTTCTGGGTAAGCTTCACCTTTGAACCAGATGACTCCGGTTTTCGAATCCTCGAAGACATGCGGCGTATAGTCGGTGGCTGGAATCTCAAGAGGGCTCATGAGCAGTCGTGTTTGCGCAATATTGCTGTGATCTCGACGATCGACTCGTCGGCGGAAAGCGGGCTGATGGTGCAGGCTACCGGAGAGCCAGTTTTACGCCGGATCTCGATTAGTCCGATGCCTGCACAGCCAGGTTGCCGTGGCTTATGCAGTTCCGCACGCCGGATCCTTACGAGTCCGGTGCGGCTGAGTCGATCCGTATCCGAGACGATCTCGGCGACCTGTCTGGCTGCGGCCGGCGATGCGGCATTGCGGCTGTGGATCGTGAAAGAATCGACGGTGTCGGTGATGGAGATGATCGCAGGAATGGCTGAGGTGTTTTGTGAGTGTTTCAGCACGTTTTGCGCCATTTCCACGAAAATGGTTTTCAAGAGGTGGGTGACTGGCCGCGGAGCGACCAGGGAGTTCATGAGCCGGGTGGTCGCGGCAGCGATTTCGGCTTGTGTAACCGGACCGCGGATCTCCAGCACGACGCGAGAGGCGGGTGCGATGGCGGGGGTTGCTTTCATGCTCCGATAGAGACATTTACACCGACCAGCGTGATGTCGTCCCGCTGGGTGGCTCCGCCGCGGAATGCTTCAAGCTGCGCCGCGATCTCGGCACCCTGCCGCATCATCGGAGTGCCGTGGACACTGAGCACGAGGTTGCGCAGGCCGGATTTGTCGAAGGGGCGACGAAGGTGGTTGGGTTGATGAATGACGCCATCGCTGAAAAGATAGATCGAAAGATCCTTCGTACGAGGCACCTTGTGCTGGACGTACTGAATCTTGGCGGGCAAGTGAGCCCCCCCTCCCAGCCCGTGACGGTCGCCGCGGATCTCACCATAAAGCGGGGTACCGCTGGATCCATCGACCCAGACCAGCGGGAGTCCCGCCCCGGCGAAGACGATCTTGTCGGGATCGATGCGCACGAGTGCGGCGTCCATGCCGTCCTTGTTGTCATTGGTGGGCGAGTTTTGCCCTAGCGCGGCCCGGACCCTGCCGTGGAGTCGCGAAAGGATATCCGCAGGGTCGTTTGCGCCGCGTTCGATGACGATCTGCTGGAGCAACACAAACGACATCATCGACATGAACGCCCCTGGCACTCCGTGCCCTGTACAGTCGATCACCGCGAGGTAAAACGAATCTTCCCGGGCGAGACACCAGTAAAAATCGCCCGAAACGATGTCGCGGGGCCTGTAGATGATGAAGTGGTCCGGGATCATTCGCTCGAGTGTCTCGGGCCGGGGAAGGATGGACTCCTGGATACGCCGGGCATACTCGATGCTGCTGATGATCTTGCGCTGGCTGGCGTCGAGGGCCTCGCGCTCCTGCTCCAGGCGACGCGCAAATATCTCCCTCATGTCCATCTCATCGCTGACCTTGCCGATCACCTTGTTATACTCGGCGGCGATCTGTCCCACCTCGGTGTGGGGTTGAAAATCCAGACGGGAGGTGAAGTCTCCTCGCGTACTGTGACGCGACATCTCGCTGAGCAGGTCGATGATCTCGGTGCTCGCTCCATGCTCAGCGACGTTGAGGCCGATGCGCTCGCCTTCCTCGTTGATCCGGAGGGGAACCAGGCGGTTGATGGCGGTCAGAAGCAGCCAGCCGACGCCGAATGCACAAAGGAAAAAAACCACGGCACCCAGGCATTGTACGCCGAGCTGCTGGGAGCGATTGAGGCCGGTGCCGAGCGCTGCAAGGTCGCCGAACAGAGCGACGGCCAATGTCCCCCATACTCCGGGAATCGCGTGAGCCGCGCTCGCTCCCACCACGTCATCGATTTTCCAGTGGTCCAGGAGATGAACGGCGAAATAGCTGATGATGCCTCCCACTGCCCCGATGAAAACCGCTTCGCCGGGAGAAACGGCATGGCAGCCTGCCGTTACGGCGACGAGACCTGCCACGCATCCATTGAGCGTCTCGGGCAGGAGCGGGAGCTTTTGGAAATACCATACTGCTCCCATCGCGCTCAGGCAACCCGCGCATCCGGCGAGCACGGTATTGACGATGATCATCCCGACTCGATGGTCGAGGGCAAGGGTGCTCCCGCCATTGAAGCCCAGCCATGCGACGAAGAGGACCAGTACGCCCACCGTGGAGGTGACCAAGCTGTGCGGATTGGCCAGAGGTAGCTTGCTGTCGAACCGGCCGAGTCTCGGACCGATGACCATTGCCGCCGCCAGAGCCATCCAGCCGCCCATGCTATGCACGACCGTCGAGCCGGCGAAGTCGACAAATCCCAGTTGCTTCAGCCACCCGGAGGGGTTCCATGCCCAGCCGCCGGCTATGGGGTAGAGCAGGCCGGAGATCAGTATGGTCACGAGCAAATACCCGCCGAAGCGCATACGCTCGGCAACGGCTCCAGAAACAATGGTCGCCGCGGTAGCGCAGAACATCATCTGGAAAAGGAAAAATGCGTTCTGGGTATTGCTGGCGTGTTCCGCCGGGGAGAAAAAGAAACCCGTCGTGCCTATCCAGCCCGCAGACGTGCCAAACATCAGGCCGAACGCGAATGCCCAGAAGAGAAGCGACGCGATGACGAAGTCGATCAGATTCTTGAGCGCAACATTGATCGTGTTCTTCGACCGGACGAGTCCAGACTCCAGCATGCAGAAACCGATCTGCATGCACATCACCAGTGCAGAGCAGGCGAATACCCAGAGCAGGTTCGTCGCGTCCATCGTCTTCAGTCGTTCCGGTTTTTTCCCGGTGGTGCAACTGGTTTTTCCATTTTAAGGGCAAAAAGTCGTGTGTGGGTTGGAGGCGTGAAGTATCACCGGGGTGTGTTTGAGCGAGTCTTTCGTTTGAAGGAGCACGGTACAACGGTGCGCCGGGAGCTCGTGGCCGGCCTGACGACATTTGCTGCCATGGCATATATCCTGGCCGTAAACCCGGGCATCCTCAAAGCAGCTGGCATGCCGGGTGACGCCCTGGTGACCGCTACCGCACTCGGCGCGGCGATGGCTTCGATTTTGATGGCGGCGATGACAAATTTTCCCCTTGCCATGGCGCCTGGGATGGGGATCAACGCCTTCTTCGCCTATACGATCTGCGTGGGCATGGGAATACCGTGGCAGAGTGCTCTCGGGCTTGTCTTTATCAATGGCTGCTTGTTCCTCCTGCTCTCGGTCACCGGCATCCGGCAGCGCATTCTGGCCTCCATCCCCCTCGATCTAAAGGTAGCTATCGCGGCGGGGATCGGCCTCTTCATTGCCTTCATCGGGCTGAAGGATGGTGGCCTGGTGGTTTACAATGAGGCAACGCTCGTCGGGCTCGGCGACCTGTCGTCGCCATCCGTCCTGCTCTTTGCGGGTGGCGTGCTTTTGACCTGCGTGATGATCGCACGGGGTGTACCGGGAGCGATCATTCTCTCCATGCTCCTCCTGGCGGTGGCGGGCTTGTTTGTTCCGTCCGCGCAGGGAGGAATGATCACACAGTGGCCTGGGAAGATCTTTTCCTGGCCCGCTTCGATCGAACCGCTTTTCCTCAATCTGAATTTCGACTTCGTCCTGACCGAGCATATCAAGGCCATCCCGGTCATCCTCACCCTCCTGCTGGTCGATCTCTTCGATAACCTCGGCACGCTCATCGGTGTGACCCGTCGGGCGGGAATCATGGACGAAAAGGGGAATGTCCCAAAGCTGGGAAATGCTCTGGTGGCGGATTCCATCGCTGCGATCCTGAGCTCGCTCCTCGGTACGTCGACAGTGGTGAGCTATATCGAAAGTGCGGCGGGTGTGCAGGCGGGCGGACGCACCGGGCTGACGGCGATCACCGTGGCGGGGTGTTTTCTGGTGGCGCTCTTCGTGACGCCAGTGATCCTGATGATCCCGGCAGTGGCCGTGGCCCCGGCGCTCGTTGCGGTGGGTCTCGTGATGTTCCAGAGCGTGACGGAGCTCAAGCTCGACCATTTCGACATCGCCGCCCCGGCGATGCTGACCATCCTTTTCATGCCGCTGAGCTTCAGCATCAACTCAGGTATCGGCATCGGTCTGATCACGCTCGTGGTCCTCGGCCTTTTCGCGAAGCCGCGGCGGTTTGACGTGGTAACGGCGGTCCTGGCGGTGTGTTTTCTCCTGCACTTCCTGGAGCCAGGACTCAGGAAACTGACTGGTCCTTGAGCAGGCGGCGGCGGAGCAGATCCAACGCGGTCTGGCTGGCGAGGCGCTTGAAGGTCTCGCGGTCTGTGGGAAACTTTTCGTGGAGGCAGACCGTGGGCTGGCCTTCCTCCGCCAAGGCGATAAAGACAGTGCCGACAGGCTTTTCCGGAGTGCCTCCGGTGGGGCCGGCCACACCGGTAAGGCTGAGGGCGAAGCGGGTATTTGCCCGCTCGCGTGCTCCCTCGGCCATGGCTCGCGCCACGGGTTCACTCACCGCGCCATTTGCTGCGATCAGGTCGGCGGGAACACCGAGCGTGCGGGTTTTGGCGGCATTGGAGTAGGTGACCATGCCCTCCAGGAAGACCTCGGAGGAGCCGGAAACATCGGTGAGCCGGCTGGCGACGAGGCCGCCGGTGCAGGATTCCGCCGTGGCGACGGTGGCGCGTTGCGCGCGGAGGAGCTCGATTACCACTTCCTCCAGGTTGCGGCCGGACTGAGAGACGATGTGCGGTCCGAGCGCGGAGAGGACGGAGGGTTCGACTTCGTCGAGGATGGCCGGAGGGCCGATGAGGCGGAAATCGACCTCGTTGGGCCGCGCGCAATAGCCGACCTCCAGGTCGCCCCGGGCATTGAGCTCCAGTCCGATCACCTCCTCGACTGCACTCTCGCCCATGCCGACGACGTGATAGATGCGGCATTCGGTGGAGGGATCGATCAGTCCCGGAATCGAATTGAGAATCGGCAGGACCGAGGCCTCAAACATCGGCCGCAATTCGCGCGGAGGTCCGGGCAGGAGAAAAAGGTGCGGAGTGGTCGTCGCGCCGGTTTGCCGTGCGGGCAGATAAAGACCTGGGGCGGTGCCGTTTTCATTGGGCAGGACGACCGCTCCCTCCGGAGCCATGGCCTGCCGCCCCATGCGTTCTCGGAAGGGGATGCCGCGTCGCTCCAGTCGGCGATGGATGGCCGCCATGACTTCCGGTCTCTCCGTGAGTGGAAGACCGAGCAATTCCGCGGTGATCTCCCTCGTGATGTCGTCGGTGGTGGGGCCAAGGCCGCCCGTGACGAGGAGCACATCACAACGGGGAAAGGACTCGACGAGCGCACCGCGAATGGCATCGCCATCCGGCACGGTCGTCTGTCGCTCGATACGAAGGCCGAGCGGGAAGAGCTGCTGGCCAAAGTAGGCCAGGTGCGTGTTGACGACGTTGCCGAGGAGGAGTTCGGAGCCGGTATTGAGGACCTCGACCTTCATCGGGTGGTCCTCCTGGCAGGCAGGAAGCTATCGTTCGCGGGCCAGCGCCTTGATCCAGGCGTCCGTGCGGGCGTGTTTGTCGGTGGCTTCCTGGAGATCGTAAACATAGAGAAGATTGGCGAGAACCCGGAGCAGGATCTGGCGCGGCGTCGCGGGTTCCAGATGCGATGGGCGCAGCTTCAGGTTTTGCCTGGCCAGAATTTCCTCGCAGTCGGCCTTCGTCAAGATGCGACCCCGATGGAAGGGGTCAAAATACACCTCGCCATGTCGAGCGATGAAGTGGCCGGGCAGGTTGATACCCTCGACTTTCATGCCCGCGCGCGCGCCGACCATGCGGTACAGGATCGTGAGCGTGATCGGTATGCCCATGCGAGAGTCGATCACACAGGGGAGCAGGGAATTCCGCTCGCAATAGTATTGATCCGTGTTGCCGCGAAAGCAGAGTTCGCCAGCCATGAACTCCGCGAGCGCCTGCACGCGCTGGCGGTTGCTCACGATACCCGAGATGCGCACGAGGAACTGGCGGCCCCAATTATTGATGCGAGTTTCGTAGGGGCGGGTGTCGATGTTTGGCTCCAGCGCGTTGGCCAGCATCCAGCAGGCTCGCTCCAGATCGTTGTCATTCTGGAAGAAATGGCAGAGAAGGGAAAAATCCTCATCGGCACCGTGGCTGGTGATCTCCTCCAGGACATCCTGGATATGGCGGGAAACGCGGGCATTGTCGACAGAAGCGAGGTCCCTGAGATCGCCGAGGATTTCCTCACCGCGAAGGGCGAGGGATTCCTTTACCATTCGTACAGTCTCGGGGTCATCGTCCTGGAGGAGTCGGACAATCGCGTTCTTTTGCGCGAACATGGCTACCCTCTATCTACGCCACGACGGCGTGTTTCGCAAGCGGCTCAACAAGAGGAATCCGGAAATCTCCCGGCACATTTCTCTTGCCATAGTGTATTACACATATATAACACTAAATCATGTTCATCGCGCTCCATCCCTCCAGCGGGGTGCCACTTTATCTTCAGCTGCTCAATCAGCTGAAGGAGCGCATTGCGAGCGGGCAGGTGAAGCCGGGCGAGCAGTTGCCCTCGGTGCGCGAGCTCTCCGCCGATCTGAAGATCAACCCGCTCACGGTCGCCAAGGTCTACCAGATCCTCGAGCGCGAAGGACTGGTCGAGACGCGCCGTGGTATGGGGACGTTTGTCGCGCAGAAGGTCGACACGCTTCCTCTCGCGGCTCGCCGACAGGCGCTTGATCCCGCTGTGCGCCAGCTCGTGGCCGAAGCCATCCACCTGCGCCTCAGTGAGGCCGAGGTGGTGGAGCTTATCGCCCGTCATTTTCAGCAGCTCAATCCCCGCAATTCCTCAAACGAACCATGAACGACACCGCCATCTCCATCCGCGACGTGACGCGATCGTACGGGAAGACTCCCGTACTGGACCGTCTCGATCTCACTGTGAAGGCCGGGAGCATCTACGGCTTCCTGGGCCGCAACGGATCAGGCAAGACCACGACGATCAAGCTGCTGGCCGGCCTCGGGCGTCCGGAGACCGGCGAGATTTCCGTGCTGGGCAGGGACCCCTGGGCATTTACCGCCGAGGACCGGCAGGGAGTCGGCTATCTCTCGGAGAAGCAAAACCTTCCGCCGCTCATGAAGGTGCGGAGCCTTCTGGCCTTTTGCTCCCGGCTGTATCCGCAATGGGATCGGGAGCTTTGCGAGGGGCTCATTGCGCGGTTTCAGGTGCCGGTGAACAAACGCGTCAGCGCGCTTTCCATGGGTAACCAGCGGCTGGTCGGCATCATCCTTGCCCTTGCGCCAAGGCCCGCCTTGGTACTCCTTGACGAACCTGCCGCCAATCTCGACCCGGTGGCGCGCCGTGAGTTTCTGGATGAAATCCTCGACCTGATCCGCGATGGCGGTCGTACGGTCTTTTTCTCCACCCACATCCTGAGCGATGTCGAGCGTGTGGCTGACGAGGTGGGCATCCTTGCCCAGGGAAAGCTGCGGGTGAGCGAATCGCTCGACACCCTGAAGGAGACCGTGAAGCGGGTACGGTTCTTCGGTTTTCCTGGCAATGCGCCCGAGCGTCCGCCCCAGGCCTTCGGCTGGCGGGTGCGCGATGGCGAAGCGCTCGGAACGCTGAAGCTCGCCCATCCCGGCGAACCCGCCGCCTTGGCTGCGACGTGGAAGTGCCAATACGAAATCATCGACCTGTCCCTGGAGGACATCTTCGTCGACATCGCCCGCAACTGACCCCATGAAAACACCATCGCAATTCTGGACGTTGTTTCGCTTTCACGTCATGGCCAGCCCGTGGATCTGGGGCATGGCGATTGTGCTTGGTCTCCAAGGATTTTTTGGAATGAGCTGGTTCTACCGAAACCTGGATCTGGCGTTAAGCGGCTTGAATTTCGCTCTGTGGATACCGGTGGCTTTGGCTGTTGTGGTTGTTCGTCCCGAGTTTTACGCAGGGTCTCAGGCAAATGCTTCGACCCAAAGGATGCTTTACTGTGCGGATTTTCTTTTTACCCGAGCGGTGGATCGCGGGATGGTTTTCCGCTGCAGGGGCCTCCTTTATTGGGCAATGATCCTGAGCGTAGCGATAAGCTGGCTTTCGGTGGCAGCTTTTAGACCATCCTTCACCCTTGAGCTTCCCGCTAACGCGGGTTTCTCGTCCAAGAGCCAATATTATCTGGAGCATATCCCGGGCAGTTTCGTCCAGAAAACCAGTCGGGATGGAGATGTGACGATCGAGGCGGTGTTGGGGAACTTGCAGATCAAGACGGTCATGGTCGCGTTGACAATAGGCTTTGGTGCTCTCTGGCTGGTGGTGGTTTCCCTCATGGCGACGGTGCCGTTCCGGCTTTGGATTATCTGGGGATTCTCTTTCGGAGGTATGATGGCGATGATGTTTTTTGGCATCCTCCGCGGGGACTTGTTTGAACCCTTTTTGCTGTTTGGCCTGGGGCATCTGCCCCTTTGTCTTGGAGTTGCCTTGCTGTGCGCCTTGGGCGCGGAATGGTTTGTTGAGAGGCGTCTTGCCTCGCTGGAGTTCATGTAATCAAGCGGAAGCAATCTTATGAAAACACCATCGCAATTCTGGACGTTGTTTCGCTTTCACGCTTTCGCAAATCCGTGGATCTGGGTGATGCCGCTGGCTTTGGGATTTCAGGGGTTCATCGGGATGAATCGCTTCTACGGTGATCTCGACTCGGCATTGATTTTCTTTAATCAGCTCTCGTGGATTCCCTTGATCCTCGCAGCCATGGTGTTTCTGCCTGAATTCTTCCTCGGGGGGGCATGGACGACGGCGCAGACCCAGCAGCAGGTGCAGACCTTCGGGGCGGATTTCATGCTCACGCGGGCCGTGGATCGTTCCTGCGTTTTCCGAACGCGAGGCACGCTTTTCTGGTGCATCATTGGCCTTGCGGTCGTGAGTTGGATCATCGCGGCAGCCTTTCATCCCGGCTTCACGCTGGAACTTTCAAGCCGATCAGGTGCCGTCCAGAACGCCGACTACTATCTTAAGCATCTGCCGGGTAGTTTCATTGAAAAGACGGCTCAGAATGGAGATGTCACGATCAAGGCCCCGATGGGTAATCTTCAGCTCAAGGCGCTGATGGGAGCGGTGACTCTGGCGGTATCGGCATTGTGGCTGGTCGTGCTCCCGTTGATTTCCCGGTTGCCCCAGAGGCGATGGATTTATTGGGGCGTGTTTATTGCTGGAGTTGCGATCATGCCGTTTTTCTCAATCGCACTTCGCTCGCCGCTGGAACCCGCTGCGGTACTGGGTCTTGCAAATCTTCCGATTGTTATCGTGGCAGCCCTCGTCGCGACTGTGTTCGGCCAGTTCCTGGCCGAACGGCTACTCCGGTCGGTGGAGTTTATGTGAGGGCGATGCGATGAAGGCTGCTTCTCACCTCTGGACGTTGTTTCGGCTTCACGCTTTTGCGAACCCCTGGATGTGGATCCTTCCATTGGCGCTTAGCGCTCAGGCCATCTTCGGAGTGAATCATTTCTACGGAAGCATCTGGTCGGTATTTATATTCTTCAATCAAGCGCTCTGGATGCCGCTCGTAGTCGCAGCCATGATTTTCCTGCCGGAGTTTTTTATGGGCGGGGGATGGATGATTTCTCGGACCCAGCAGCAGGGGGCGACCTTCGGAGCAGACTTCCTGCTGACACGTGCGGTGGATCGGGTCAGCATATTCCGGTGCAGGGGACTTTTATTCTGGAGCACGATCTTGATGGCCGTGGTCGTGTGGGTTGCAGCAGCTTCGTTCCGGCCGGAGATCTCCCTCCAGCTGAGTTCTCGGGACAGTGAGACCAAGAAGGCGGCATACTACCTTGATCACATCCCGGGCAGCTTCGTGGAAAAGACTGCTCCAAACGGGAACGTCACGATCAACGCACCGATGGGGAACATTCAGATCAAGGTCTTGATGGCCATGGTAATGATACTCGTGGCCAGCGTCTGGGTGATTGTCCTGCCGCTGATCGCTCGTCTGCCGCATCGCAAGGGAATCTACTGGGGACTCTTTGCGGTGGGAGTCGGTCTCTTTCCTACGCTCACGATCAAGATAGGAGAGGCGATGGAACCGTGTCTCGTGTTTGGCTTGGCCCATTTGCCGACCATCGTGATCGCATCGATCGCAGTGGCGATCGCGGGAGAATGGTTCGCCGAAAAGCAGCTCGCGAAGCTGGAGTTTATGTAAAAAACGAGGGACGACCGGCGCCTGGCCAGCCGTCCCTCGCGGGAGACAATCTCGTTAGTTTTGGCCGGCCTGGATGGCGGTGATGGCGATGGTGTAGACGATGTCTTCCACCAGCGCGCCGCGCGAGAGGTCGTTGACCGGGCGCTTGAGGCCCTGGAGCATGGGGCCGATGCTGATGACATTGGCGCTGCGCTGCACGGCCTTGTACGTGGTGTTGCCGGTGTTGAGATCCGGAAAGACGTACACGGTGGCCTTGCCGGCGACGGGGCTGTTCGGCGCCTTGGTGGCAGCGACGTCCTCGATGGCGGCGGCGTCGTACTGGAGCGGGCCGTCAAGCAGGAGGTCGGGACGCTTTTCCTTCGCGATGCGGGTGGCCTCGCGGACCTTGTCGACATCCACGCCGGAGCCGGATTGTCCAGTCGAGTAGCTGATCATGGCCACGCGGGCCGGGATGCCAAAGCGCTCGGCGGAGTCGGCGCTCTGGAGCGCGATGTCGGCCAGCGTCTCGGCGTCCGGGTCGGGATTCACCGCGCAGTCACCGTAAACGAGCACCTGCTCGGGCAGGCACATGAAGAAGATCGAGGAAACGGCCTTCGCCTCGGGCTTGGTCTTGATGATCTGAAGCGCGGGGCGGATCGTGTTGGCCGAGGAGTGAACCGCGCCCGAAACGAGACCGTCCACCTCGCCGAGGGCGAGCATGACGGTACCGAGCCAGACGGTGTCTTCCAGAAGCTCAGCGGCATCCTTGGGCGTGAGGCCCTTGTGTTTGCGCATCTCGACCAGCGGCGCGACGTAATTGCCGCGGATCGTGGCCGGGTCGACGAGTTCGAGGCTCGAGGGAAGCTGGATTTCCTGCGCGTCGGCAATGCGGCGGATTTCATCCGGCGGGCCGAGGAGGACGCACTTGGCGATGCCCCGTTGGGCGCAAAGCGATGCGGCCAGGATCGTGCGCGGCTCGGTGCCTTCCGGCAGGACGATGCGCTTCTCGAATTCGCGGGCGCGCTCCGTGATGCGGTAGCAAAAGGCGGCCGGGGACATGCGCGACTCGACGGGGAGGGCGGCATGGGCGGCGAGCCAGTCGGCGTCGACGAAGTGCGACACGTGGTCCATCACGAGCTGGACGCGCTCGAGGTCGTCGAGCGGCACCTCGCTGCTCATCTGGCCGAGTTCGGTGGCTGTCTTGTAGCTATTGCTGCGGACATGCAGGACCGGCAGACCCGTTTCCCAGCCGGGTTCGCAGAACTTCATCATGTCGTCATTGAGGTCCAGGTCGCCGGTGAGGATCAGGCCGCCAATGGGGGCCTTGAGGGAGGCCAGGGCGATGGCGGTGATGACATCGTAGCGGTCGCTCGGCGTGATCAGCATCGCTCCGGCCTGGAACGTATGGATCATGTTGGGAACGGTACGGGCCAGGAGCGAGATGTTCTTTACGCGGCGGGTCTCGATCTCCCCGGCGTAGAGCACCTCGGCATTGAGGTGGCGTGCGATGTCGACGGCGCGCACATGAGTGAGCGTCGGATTCTCCGGCACGGCGCCGATGAGGGGAAATTCGCTGCGACCCACGCGGCGGCTGCGGGAGGAGACATAGGAGGCGACGTCCTGGAAGGTCTTGGCCTTCGCCTCGGGGACGCGGTTCAGGATGCAGCCGATGACCGGTCCGGATTCCACGCCGCCGTACTGTTTGGCGGTGAATTCCAGGCGGTCTTCAAATTCCTCCATGGAAAGGCCTGCGAGAGAGCCGACGAGGATCACGTCGGCCGAAAGTGTACGAACGAGCTGCAGATTGAGCTCCGCGCCACCGGGAAGCTCTGGCGAATACACCAGACCCTCGACCACGACGACATCGGCATCTCCGGCGGACCGGTGGAAATTGCCGACCACTTTTTCCATCAACTCGTCGATGCGACCGGCGGAGATCAGGCGCTCGGCATCCTCGAGAGCGATGGGCTCGACCGGGTTGAGATTCGTGGTTTCCCGGATGAAATGGGTGGAGCGCTCAGGTCCCTCATCCTCCCTGGTGGGTTGTCCGATGGGCTTGCAGAAGGCAACTCGGATTCCGCGTTTGTCGAGCGCGCTAACGAGCCCGAGAGCGATGGAGGTGATTCCCGCGCCGGTGCTGCATGGGGCGAGATAGAGGGTATGAGGCATGGTTGGGTTATGAGGCTAGGGCAGGCACGAACCGCGCCGTCTCCCGGGCGATCACGAGTTCTTCGTTCGTCGGCACCACCAGGGCGAGAACGGGGGAATCTCCGGTGGTGATGCGTCCATTGGCCGGGCGGCCGTGCTGGTTGTTGAGTTCGCTGTCGACCTGCGGACGGAGCAGGGACAAATACGAAAGGGTCTTCTCGCGTACGATGGCGGAGTTTTCACCGATGCCGCCCGTGAAGATGAGGGCATCGATCCGGTCGAGCGAGGCGCTCATACCGAGGATGTGCTTGGCGAGACGGAAACAGAACATGTCAATAGCGAGGGCGGCGCGTTGGTGTCCGCTGGCGGCAGCCTCTGCCAGGGTTCGCATGTCGTTGCTGAGGCCGGAGATACCGAGCAGGCCGCTTTCGCGGTTCACCATCGCCGTGACCTCGGAAAGCGTACAGCCCGTGCGGCGGGTGAGGTACTCGTGGAGGTTGGCGTCGACGTCTCCCGAGCGCGTACCCATGATCAGCCCCTCCAGCGGGGTGAGGCCCATCGAGGTGTCGTAGCTCTTGCCCTCCCGGATGGCGCAGGTGCTGGAGCCGTTGCCGAGATGCATCGTGATGAGGTGCAGGTCCTCCAGCGGTTTACCCATGAGCTTTGCCGCTTCGCCAGCCACATAACGATGACTGGTGCCATGAAAGCCGTATTTCCGCACCTTTTCATTGGTATACATCGCGTAAGGCAATGCATACAGATAGGCCCGCTTGGGCATCGACTGATGGAACGCCGTGTCAAAGACGACGACGTGCGGGAGATCGGGAAATTTCTTGCGTGCGGCCTCGATGCCCATGACGTGGGCGGGATTGTGCAATGGGGCGAGGTCGGATGCGGACCCGATCAACTCGACCACCTTGTCATCCACCAGCACACTTTCCGTAAAGTACTCCCCGCCATGCACGATGCGATGACCGACGCCCACGATATCGCCATCGATGTGGCTCAGGATCTTGTCCAGGGCGTCTCCGTGTGTCGCATTCGGCACTTGAAACTCCAGCCTTACCGGTTGACGGATATTGACGACAGCCTCGGGCGTGCCAAGCCTTTCGGCCAGCCCGTTAGCCACCGTTTTCCCGTCTTCGGGATTGATCAAGGTGAACTTGAGAGACGAACTCCCACAATTGACGACGAATATCAGACCCATCTTTGGATGCGCTGGAGCGCGATTGTCTATTTCGCCACGAAATCTCGAAAAGAGTAAGAAAGAACAGTCGTCCAATGTGAAAAAATCGTTTCCTCCCTCGGGAAAAATTCTTTTGCCAAGAAGCTTTGGCAGAAGGCTGATTACAATTAGCCTCTCATTTTGACTATGACCCGAAGCTTTGACGCCGCCTTCACCCCCGCGCTTGCGGTCCATGCCATCCGCATTTTCCTGTGGCGTCAGGTCCGGGTGAGCGGCCTGTTGATGCTGGCGATCGCCCTGGGTACCGCGGGGTACCTGATCGTGAGGACGCCCTACGACTGGACGGGCGTTGGTATCATCGTCCTGGTAGCCGCGCTGGCCGGGGTGTTTTGGGTGGATTACCTGCGCCGCCGTGCCGAGACCATGGCCTGGCTGAAGACATTCGGTTCCCAGGACCTGAGGTATGAATTGACCGATGACTCGCTGACCGTGGTGGGGCCTGCCCGGCGCCTGACGATTTCGTGGAATGCGATTTTCGGTCTCTGGCGAGGCGACCGTGTGTGGCTCGTGTTTACCGACCGCTCCTCCTTCCTGACGATCCCGGCCAAGGGACCGTCAGCGGATGATCTGGCCTTTATCTCGGGAAAGATCGCCTTGCACGATCGCCCGATTCCCTGGGCGCACAAGAGACTCCGGCCTGCGGTCGGCTGTGCGCCCAAGAACTAGAGGCGTCTAGATATGCAGGATGGCGCCGTCGCCGATCTCGCAGCGGTATGTTGCGGCGGTATGGCCGGTGGCCTTTTTGTACTCCTCGGCGATGATGGGCGCCACGGTGTCGTAGACGTCGTTGTCCGCAAGCGCAACGACTGCTCCGCCGAAACCTCCGCCGGTGAGGCGTGCGCCGTAGATGCCCTTCTGGGCCTTGGCGATCGACACGATCGCGTCCAGCTCCGGGGTGCTGTTTTCAAAGTTCTCGATTGAACTCTGGTGCGAGGCGCTCATGAGCTTGCCAAAGCCGGTGGCATCTCCGGCCCGGAGGAACTCAAGGGCGGCAAAGACGCGCTCGTTTTCTCCGACGATGTGGCGGGCGCGGCGTTTTACGATATCGGGCATCTTGGCAGCCTCGAGTTGCTCGCTGGTCACGTCGCGCAGGGCAGGCACGCCCATGATGCGCGCGGCCTCAAAGCACTGGTCTCGGCGCTCATTGTACTCGCCGCCGGTCAATGCGTGTTTCACGCCAGAGTTGATGATGATGAGACCGACCCCATGCGGAAATGGGATCGTTTCGACGGATTCTGCGCGACAATCGAGGAAGATCGCATGCTCTTTTTTTCCAAAGACCGAGGACACCTGATCAAGGAGGCCGCAGCTCACGCCGACGAACTCGTTCTCCGCCTTGCGTGCGAGCTTGGCGAGGGGAAGCGCGTCGACCTCGAACTTGAACAGTCGGGAGAGCAGGAGTGCGGTGCAAACCTCGAGAGCGGCCGAACTCGACAGCCCGGCACCCAATGGGAGCGTACTGGAAAAGTCGGCCTCGTAGCCCTGGATGGGGTAACCCGCGTCCTTGAGCACCTTGGTGACACCGAGGGGATAGTCTGACCAACTGTCGGCGGGTTTGAGACTGGCAAGGTCGGCGCAGCTTACTCCCTCGATGCCGTCGGAGGTGAGGACGACCTTGCCGTCGTCTCGTGTTTTCCCGTCGGCGGAGATTCCCAGGTGAGTGGCGGCGGAGAGCACAACGCCTCCATTGTAGTCAGTATGATTGCCGAGAAGTTCCACTCGGCCGGGCGCGAAAGATTTTGCGGACAACATCGATATAATCCGTAGCAGAAACTCAGGGCGCGCCGCAACATCGTGAGCTTGCCAAGGTATGCAACTGTGCGAGACTGAGAATTGTAACCCAACATTGCGCACTATGTCTGAGACCAACCTGCCAGAAGGAGCGACGAATGTCGCAAACCAGAAGCTTGAGAGCAGCGCCGAGCATGCCAAGGCTGCACTGAACGCCGCGGCGGATGCCAGCAAAGCGGTTTCGGAAACCGTCAAACAACACGCCCACTCGGTCTACGAGACTGGCCGTGAGCATCTCTCCGCCGCCGCCCGCGATATTTCCGAGGCTGGAAAGGCGAAGTACGACGAACTCCGCGGCCAGGCCACGAATATCGCCGGCCAGTACAAGTCTCGCGCCCAGTCCGCATTGTCCGATGCCCAGGCGAAAGCCCAGAGCTTCCAGGGTGACGCGGAGACCTA
Source organism: Terrimicrobium sacchariphilum (assembly GCF_001613545.1). Lineage (NCBI taxonomy): Bacteria > Pseudomonadati > Verrucomicrobiota > Terrimicrobiia > Terrimicrobiales > Terrimicrobiaceae > Terrimicrobium > Terrimicrobium sacchariphilum. Next base: position 3,742,448 of record NZ_BDCO01000002.1, on the reverse strand, counting down.
TGTGCGTGAGAACCCGCTTCGCGCGGTGGCGATCGCGCTCGGCGTTGGCTTTGTCCTCGGCGTACTTTTCCGCCGTTAATCGGCATCATTCTCCACGATGAGCACAGCCGCCGTACCGCCCCCTGAGGGGCGGGGGGAATCCCATGGTCTGATCGACGCGATCACGCATTTGTGCGGGTCGCTCGGTCGGCACGTTCATGCCTTGTCCTCCCTCGCTGGAGTCGAGGCCAAGGAGGCGGCAGGTGTTTATCTGCGGGTAGCCATCGCGGTGGCAGCCGGTCTTTTGCTCGGGCTCTTTGCCTATCTGCTACTCCTCTTGTCCATCGCCTTTCTTCTCGCCCTGCTGGGCGTGAGCTGGCTGTGGATCACCTTGGGACTCGGGCTCCTGCACGTTGGCGGGGTGGCTGCGTGTTACGTGTTCATACGCGGGCAGGTCAGTAAACCCGTTTTTGCCACTACCCAGGAGGAGCTTCGCAAGGACTTCGCCTCGCTGAAATCTTTCCGTCTATGAGCAAGGAGCTCCTTTTGAACGAACTGCGACGTTCCCGTGAGGAACTGAGCCGCGATACTGCCGTGCTCCGGCGGGAGCTCGATTTTGAGGCCAAGGTCAAACAGAGCGTCCGCAAGCATTCCTTTGCCTGGCTCGGCTCCGCCGCTGCCATCGGCTGGATGATCGCGGGACCCAAGAAAAAGACCCGTGTGGTAACGAAGCTCGTCGGGTCCAAGGGCGAGCCGGTCGCGGCGGAGGCGAAGAAAGCTGCCGGGCGCGCTGGTGCGCTGGGGATCGCTATCACCGTGGCCAAATTTGCCTTCCCGTATCTCCGACCTGTCATCCTCCAGTACGCAGGTAGATTTGCAGGTGAGCTGGCCCAGCGATACGTGAAGTAGCACGCAACCAGACGAAATTTGAAAATCGTCTTTTTCTGCTTTTTTCGGGGACCGGTGTAAGCATTATTCCGCAAGTGACCACCCCAACAGACGCGTCTTCCTCCCATATTGAAGTCGTGAACGAGATCCGCACCTTGGACCACGTCGACCAGTATTTGACGGTCGGCAAGGAATCCGACGCCTCGGATATTCACCTGAGCGTGAACTCCAAGCCGATCTGGCGACGTTTCGGCCAGCTTGAGGCGATCTGGCAGCAGGCGCCCGTATTGACCGCTGCGGATACCGAGCGGCTGACGATGGGCTTTCTCACGGATGCCCAGAAGCAGATTATCGCCGAGCGCGGCGATGTCGATTTTGCCTACGCCAACAGCTTTGGCCGGTTCCGTGCCTGCGTCGTCCGGCAGCGTCTCGGGTATGATCTCACGTTTCGTATCATCAGCAGCCGCGTCCGCTCGATGGACGAACTCGGCCTGCCGCAGCAGCTCAAGCTGCTGACGCAGTACCAGAATGGCCTTGTCCTGGTCACCGGGTCGGTCGGCTCCGGCAAGAGCACCACGCTCGCCGCCCTCGTGGAAGAAATCAACGGCGCGCGTCATGATCACATCATCACTCTGGAGGACCCGATCGAGTATGTGATTCGCTCCAAGGGCTGTCATGTCACCCAGCGTGAAGTGCATACGCACACCAAGTCCTTTGCCGCCGCCCTGCGCGGCGCCCTCCGTGAAGACCCGGACGTCATCATGGTCGGTGAAATGCGCGACCTCGAGACGATCTCGCTGGCGATCACCGCCTCCGAGACCGGTCACCTCGTGCTCGGCACCTTGCACACCAGCAACGCGGCTCGTACGCTGGACCGTGTGCTCGACGTTTTCCCTACAGACCAGCGGGATCAGATCCGCATCATGGTCAGCGAATCGCTGCGCGGCATCATCAGCCAGCAGCTCGTGCCCCGCGCCGACGGTCGCGGCCGCTGCCTTGCGATGGAGATCCTGATGAACAACCCCGCCGTGGGCAACCTCATCCGCGAGGGCAAGACCTTCATGCTTCCCGGTGTGATCCAGACCGGGCGCAAGCAGGGCATGCAGCTCATGGACGATGCGATCGTCACGCTCTTCCAGCAGGGGCTCATCACCTCTGAGGAGGCGTACTACCGGGCAGAGAACAAGCAGGTCATGCGGCAGGTCCTGGGGATTCACTGAGCCATGGCATACATCGATCAATTCTTTCAGGTTCTCATTCAGGCGGGCGGCTCCGACTTGCACCTGGGCGAGGGCGAACCGCCAAAGATCCGCCGACATGGCGAAATCCTCCCGATTCGCGAGGAGGTGCTTACGCGCGAGGAAATGGCCTTCATGTTGAGCGAGATCTGCTCGCCGGCCCGCTGGCAGCGCTATGAGGAAACCGGCGACCTCGACTTTGCGTACGAGATGGATGAGGAAAGCCGTTTCCGCTGCAACTATCTGAAGCAGACGAACGGCTACGGCGCGGTTTTCCGTATCATTCCGACCAAGATCAAGTCGCTGGAGGAGCTTGGCGTGCCTCAGGTCATCAAGACCTTTGGTGAGATGCGCGGCGGCATCGTGCTGGTCACGGGGCCGACAGGCTCCGGCAAGAGCACCACGCTGGCAGCGCTGATCGATTACATCAACTCCAGCTTCTCGCGCCATGTCGTGACGATCGAGGAGCCGATCGAGTTCGTTCACCGCAACAAGAAGAGCATCATCACCCAGCGCGAGGTGCCTGAGCATGCCATTACCTTCCCGGCGGGATTGAAAGCTGCTCTGCGAGAAGATGCCGACATCGTGCTCGTGGGTGAAATGCGAGACCTGGAGACCATTTCGCTGGCTCTGACGGCGGCTGAAACCGGCCTGCTCGTCTTTGGCACGCTGCACACGAACAACGCCCGCAAGACTGTCGACCGTATGATCGACGTCTTTCCGGCCGACCAGCAGTCGCAGGTCCGTACGATGCTTGCCTCCTCGCTACGCGGCGTGGTCGCCCAGCTCCTGCTCAAGAAGCAGGACGGCGGCGGTCGTGTGGCCGTGAATGAAATCCTCGTGGGCAACAGTGCTGTTTCGGCCATTGTCCGTGAGGGCGCCACGCAGAAGCTGCAGGACGTCATCGTCGGCGGCAAAGGCGAGGGCATGCAGTTCATGGACGACGCCATCTGGGAGCAACTCGTGAGCGGTGCAGTTTCGCCGCACGAAGCCTACATGAAGGCCATCGACAAGCAGCGCTTCCGCGCCTTCCTTCCCGACGACGAAGCCGACCTGGCGAATTCCGCTGGAGCCGGGGATGACGCTTCCAATCGCGGAGGCGACAAGGGACGGCGCAAGTAGTCGATGAAGAGCAGGCGACCTCCATGCCCGTGATATGAGCAAGAGGGACTTCCTGCTCGTCGACATCAGCAACAGCTTCACCAAGCTCGCCTTTTCCACCCGAGAGCGCATCGGGCGCATCGAGCGGATCCCGACGCCTGACCTTACGGCGGAGACTTTGCGCGAGGCGATTGGCGATCGGAGGTTCTCTCACGCAGCAGTGGCATCCGTCGTCCCCGCCAAAAATCCCGAGATCGCCAAGGCCCTGGGTGATGGGATTTGCTGGGTCGGAGCGGGAGTTGATCTCGGGATCGGCATCGATTATCCGCAGCCCAAATCCATAGGCGCTGACCGCCTCGCCAATGCGGTGGGGGCCAAGTACCTCCATGGAGCTCCCGCCATCGTGGTTGATTTCGGCACCGCGGTGACATTTGACGTCCTGACCAAGGCGGGAAACTACGCCGGAGGTGTGATCGCCCCGGGGTTGAATGCCATGACCGACTATCTGCATAGTCGCACGGCGTTGCTGCCAAAGGTGAAGCTGCGCGAGCCGCGAAGGGCTATTGGCCGCAGCACCAGGGAGGCGATGCAATCCGGTGCGGTTTATGGTTACCGGGGATTGATCAAGGAGATCGTCGTGGAGATCGAGAAAGAGATCGGGGTGAAGCGCGGGTTGCGTCTCATCGCGACTGGCGGCGACGCTCGGTTGATCGCCGGGCAAACCGGGCTTTTTGCCGCAGTGGAACCCCAACTGACTCTTGAGGGCATCCGCATCATCGCGACACGGAACTTTCCTGCCGGACGATAATTCCCGCCCGGCATTCACTCGGCGCTGGTGCGAATAAAGATCTGCCTAGCCGGGTTCCACGTCGATCGTTTCGACTTCACCCGGGTGACACCGGATGGTGAGAGCCAGCGGCCGGCAGCACACTGCGCAGTCTTCGATCGTGGTATAGGAACCCTCCTCGGTATCAACTTCGATGGCGAAGCTCTCGCCACAGAAGGGACACACTATCGTAGTGTCTTCGATGAGGTTCATACGTCGTATACCTCCTTTCCCGGCGAAAAGCGTACGCCCACCCGGCGTGTCGCGCAACCCGATTTGCCTCCATGCTGGAATAGAGAGTGGATCGCAAAAGGCGGCGGAGGGTGTTTTCGAACAATCGCTTTGCAATTCCTCAAAACATTCTAGATTCCAAGCCGCCGGAAACGGCCCAAACCACAACAATCAGAGACCAGAGACAATATGCTGACAGTAGGAGATCTATTCCCGGCCTTTCATTCCAAGGCATGCAACGGGCTCACCAGTGACGACATCATCGAAATCGACAACTCCACCTACAAGGGCAAGTGGACCTTCTTTTTGTTTTACCCGAAGGACTTCACCTTCGTCTGCCCGACCGAGCTCGTGGAGTTCGGCAAACGTAATGGCGACTTCAAGGACCGCGACGTGCAGTTGATCGGCGGTTCCACCGACAACGAATTTTCCCACCTCGCGTGGCGTCAGTCGCATGCCGACCTGAAGAGCCTGCCGTATCCGCTCATCGCCGCCCAGAAGTTGGCCGGTGACCTCGGCATCCTCGATCCGAAGGAGAACGTCTGCCTGCGCGCGAGCTTCCTCGTCGACCAGCATGGCGTGATCCAGTGGGCGACGGTGAACAACCTTTCCGTGGGCCGCAGCGTGGAGGAAGCCCTCCGCGTCGTCGACGCCGTTCAGTCCGACGAGCTTTGCCCGTGTAACTGGAAGAAGGGCGACGCCACTCTCAAGGTTTAACGAGATTTTTTACAGCGCCCGGTTGGCAACGACCGGGCGCAATTCTTTTCATGTCCGCTCTCGAATCGCTCCGCGATAAACTTCCCGAGGCCGCCAAGGACCTCAAACTCAACCTCCAGGCCATCCTCCGGCCGGAAAATCTCACCCAGGACCAGGTCTGGGGCTGCGTGCTCGCCTCCGCCTTTTTCCTCGGTGATGAAGCCCTCACCCTCGCTTTGGTCGAGGAAGGCCGCGCCAACGCCGTGACCGAGGAACTCATCGATGACGCGCGCGCCGCGGCGTCGATCATGGGAATGAATACGGTCTACTACCGCTTCCGCCACCTGGTGGAAAAGGAGTCGTACAATTCCATCCCGCCCCGCCTGCGCATGATGCGAATGAGCCAGCTCAAGACCGACAAGGCCACGTTTGAGCTCATGTCGATGTCCTGCGCCGCGCTCGCTGGCTGTGGCATGTGCCTCCAGGCGCATGAAGCCACCCTGGTCCAGCACGGCATTTCCGAGGCGGGAGTCAATGACTCGATCCGCATCGCCGCCGTCCTCAGTGGCGTGAAAATCGCCCTGAGCATCCCCGCTTAATCCGCGAGGAAATCCCTTCCGCGTCTTCCCGGTTTCGTTTGAAGCCGGGAAGAGGCTTGGCACCTGCATTGAGGTGCCGGATTGATTAAATGCCCTCGATCTCCAGGCGCTTGGCGTCGCTCCAGAGATTTTCCAGGCCGTAAAACTCGCGCTTGTCGTTGTGGAAGAGGTGGACGATCACGTCGCCGTAATCGAGGACGATCCACTGGCTGATCGGAAAACCGTCCTCGGAGGCCGGTTTGCGGTCGAGTTTCTCGCGGCACTGCTCGCGGATCGACGAGGCGATGGCCTTGAGCTGCGGCTCGGAGGAGCCGGAGCAGATCACGAAGTAGTCCGTGAAAGTCGAGATTCCCTGCATATCGAGGACGGTGATGTCCTCGGCCTTCTTGTCTGCCGCAGCGGCGGCGCAGGCGCGAGCCAGCTTTTCGCCGTCAGTCATTGCGGTAGAGTCGGTATTTCTTGATTACGTCACAGGTGGCCACGGGGACCATATACCTGATGGAATTGCCTCGGGCAACGCGATTACGAATCTCGGTGGAGGAAAGTTCGATATTTCGCGAGATGATAGGCAGTCCAGAGAGAAACGGGACGCCTGCACGGGTAAGGACCACGAATTGAACGAGTTCCTTGAGCTGGTCGACTTCGCGCCATGTATTCAACTCCTCCAGATTGTCGTCACCGACGAGGTAGTGCAGCTTGGCTTCCGGATAGCGCTCCCGGTAGAGGCGGGCGGTATCGACCGCATAGGAGGGGCCCTCACGCTCAACCTCGCAGCGATCGATCTCGAAGTATTTTTCTCCCTCGATGGCGGCCTGGATCATTTCGCAACGAATATCTGCCGGGGCGGGCGGCTTGCGGAGTTTGTGCGGGGAGAGGTTGGCGGGGATGAAGACGATCTTCGACAGCTTCAGGCGCTCCAGGGCATCACGCGCCAGGAGCAGATGGCCGTTGTGGATGGGATCAAACGTTCCGCCGTAAAGGCCGATCTTGAGCGGGGAGGGATTCATTCGACAGGTGAGGCCAGTTTATGATCTTTGAAAGCAATATGCCATCCCAAGATGTGGGCCAGTTGCTTCTCGTCGGAGTCCCCGGAACCGAACTCGATGCCGAGACGGCCAGATTTTACAAGGACCTCCAGCCCGGGGGATATATTCTCTTCGGGCGCAACATCCAGACGCCGACCCAGCTTCGCAAGCTCATCGACGACCTGCGTGACCTCAGCGATGTCGAGCCGGTCGTGACCATCGACCAGGAGGGTGGCCGGGTGTCGCGTCTCAAGCTCATCGGCAACGAGCCGCCGAATGCCCAGCAGCTCCGGGATCGCAACGATCTCGGTTTGATACGCAAGCACGGCGACATCACGGGGCGGCTCCTGCGCCTCTTTGGCTTCAATCTCGATCTCTGTCCCGTGCTCGACATCTCCTTCGACGATGAGGCGGATAACTCGCTGCGCGGTCGCTGCTATGGCCGCACGGTGGCCGAGGTGATCGAAAAGGCGGGCGCTTTCAATGAGGCTCTCCGTGCGGCGGGCATTTTGAGCTGTGGCAAACACTTCCCCGGCTATTCCTCAGCCGGGCTCGATCCGCACCACGAGCTTCCCTCGCTCGATCGCTCCCGGGAGCTCATGGAGGAGTACGAACTCGCCGTCTTCCGCGCCTTTGCCGATAAGGTCGACAGCATGATGATCGGCCATATCACGATCTCCGGCCTCGAGGCGGGCGGCCCGCCCGCCTCGCTGTCCTCCGCCATGATCAATGGCCTGCTGCGCGAGGATATGGGCTTCAATGGCCTTGTCATGACCGACGATCTCGACATGGGTGCGATCCTGAATCACTACGGCTTTGACGAGACAATGCGACGCGGCATTGTCGCCGGAAATGACATGCTCATGATCTGCCATCGCGTCGAGCTGGCTGCTCAGGCGAAGAAAGTGCTCGCCGAGCTACCCGCCTCCGAGACCGAGGCAGCGCTGGGCCGCATGGCGGCCTTCAAGGCCAGACTTGCTCCGCCCACGCCCTTTACGGAAGCAGCTTTCCGTAGCGTGGATTCCGAAATCTGGGATCTCCGCGTGGCCACACTCGGCGAAGAGCAGGCCGGACAGCGTAGTGCCGAGGACGGCAAGCGCTCCCCGGTCGAGCTGTACTAAAGCCCTACGGCTCTCCGATTACCCGATTGGGAATGACAATGGCCTGGGTGTGAACCGCCCGGGTCATACCCTTGCTGCGCTGCGGCTGGTAGCCGAGATCGATCCATGCCTGGGTGAGAACCTGCTTCAGCGCCGGTTTTCAATCCGGAATGCCGCCGGTTTAGCAACAGAGGACCCACGAGCGACCTGAGTTCGCCGAGGCCGCTCCGGGCATCATATGGCGACGAGCTAGAGAACATGGCCGGGCCGAGAATCCGGAAGGCTCGGCCAGGGACCGCAAGCTGTAGTGCCCACTGATCAAAAATTTCATTTTCTTGTGAAATTTCTCTTGCGAACCGGAAAATTCCCGGCATAGTGGAAATTGTTCTGGGGGGAACAGCAGGCCACCGTGGCATTCGTCGCGGTGGCCTGCATCATTTCCGGGTAGGCTGGTCCTGCCTTTTTTCCCTCGTCGCAGTCGGACCTCAGAGTGGGCGATTCTCTTCTATCAGGTGTCTCGAATAATCTTAGGGGCCAAGTAATAAGCCGCCTAATTATTCATTGACTTAACCATCAATCGTATTAAATCTCCCCACCATGTCGCTCTTCCTACTCAAGGAACTTCCCCGGTATGAATGCCTGCAGGAAGCTGCGGCGGACATTCCCGGTGTAGATGCCTCCATTTGCGAGTTGTATATGAACCTGTTGCACACGGGAGAGGTGATCGCCCGTGCAGAAGCGGCGTTTCTCGCGCGGTTTGGACTGAATCAGGCGCGGATGGTGTTGCTTTTTATCCTTGATGCTTCGCCGACGGGGAGCATGAGGTCATCGGAGATTGCGGAAAAGTCGAGCGTGAGTCGAGCGACGATCACGGGCATCCTCGATACTTTGGAAAAGGCGGGCCTTGTAGCGCGAGCGTCGGACCCGAATGACCGACGCGCCTCCAATGTGAAGATCACTTCCGCAGGCGAAAAGCTACTTGCCAAGGTGCGGCCGGAATTTATGCGCTGGTCGGCTGGAACAGTCGGAACTTTATCCTCCCAGGAACGTAAACAACTCATCGAATTGCTTCGCAAGACCCGGCAATCGTTCGAGGAACCATCTAGTGGGTCGGCATCAAGGAATGGCTGCCATGATTAAAAGAGGAATAGTGATTTTGCTCGCCGTTGCGGCGGGTATCGGCGTCTGGGTCTTGCTGGGAGGGGTCAAAGCTCTCCAGATCAAGGGGATGATGGCAAAGTACGCCAACATGAAAATGCCGCCGGAGGCGGTGACCGCCATCGAGGCGCCAGAGGAGGAGTGGGTGCCAGCCATTCGCGCGGTCGGCTCGACTTCCGCGGTGCAGGGTGTCGTCGTGAGTACAGACCAGCCGGGCATCGTGGAGAAAATCGCCTTTGAGTCGGGTCAGAATGTCAAGCAGGGCGACCTGCTCGTGCAGCTCGATGTCAGCCAGGAACAGGCGCAACTGCGCTCGGCCCAGGCCCAGTTGAAACTGGCAGAGACGAGTCTTCAACGGCAGAAGAACCTGCTGCAGAACCGCGTGAGTTCGCAGGCGGATTTCGATGCGGCCCAGGCCCAATACGACCAGGCCGAGGCGCGAGTGCAGGAGGTTTCCTCGCTGATCAATAAAAAGACGATCCGGGCGCCCTTTACTGGTGTGTTGGGTATTCGCCTGGTGAATCTCGGCCAGTATCTCCAGAGCGGGGCGCAGGTGGCTCCCCTGCAGTCGCTGGACCCGATCTACGTAAACTTCTACCTCCCCCAGCAGACAATCGGCTCGATCAAGGCCGGGCAGGAGGTGCTCGTGAAGGCAGACGGTCTGGAGGACAAGATCTTCCACGGCAAGATCAATGCGGTCGATTCCGTCGTCGATGAGGCCACCCGCAACGTGCTGGTGCAAGCGACGTTGGCTAATCCGGAGGGGCTGCTCCGTCCCGGCATGTTTGTCGGCGCCGAGGTGCCGCTGCCCAACATGGAAAAGCGGGTTTTGATCCCTGCGACGGCGGTCCAGTTCGCTCCCTACGGCGACACGGTCTATGTCGTGGAGCAGATGAAGGATCAAAAGGGCGAGTCGTACACCGGGGTGCGCCAGCAGGTAGTAAAAGTGGGTGAGTCCAAGGGCGACCGCGTGTCGATCCTCAGCGGCGTGAAGCCGGGCGAGCAGGTGGTCACCTCGGGTGTCTTCAAGCTGCGGCAGGGTTCCCACGTCCAGATCAACAATACGATCGAGCCCGCCAACAACGAAAAGCCCAAGCCCGAGGATTCCTGATCCATCGGCTTATCTCGACAGCCAACAGGCTATGAAATTTACGGACATCTTTATCAAGCGCCCGATCCTCGCGATCGTGGTGAACCTGCTGATCCTGATCGCAGGTTTGGTCTCGATCAATACGTTGAGCGTGCGTCAATACCCGCGTAGCGACATCGCTGTCGTCACGGTGACCACCGCTTTTATCGGCGCAAATGCCGATCTCGTCCGCGGTTACATCACGACTCCCCTCGAGCGTGTGATCGCGAGCGCGGACGGCATCGACTACATGGAAAGCTCCAGCGCGCAGGGAGTGAGCACGATCACCGTGCACCTGAAGCTGAACTATGACACCAATGCCGCGCTCACGCAGATCCAGGCCAAGGTGGCCCAGGTGCGCAATGACCTGCCGCCCGAGGCGGAGGCGCCTGTGATCGAGGTCGAGTCCAAGGACTCGGAGTTTGCCGCAGTCTACCTGAGCTTTTACTCGAAGGATCTCGACCAGAACCAGATCACTGACTACCTCACCCGAGTCGTACAGCCGAAGCTCTCGGCCATCCCGGGCGTGCAAAAGGCGGACATCCTGGGAGCGCGCACATTTGCCATGCGTATCTGGCTCAAGCCCGACAAGCTTGCCGCCCTCAATATCACGGGTACGCAAGTGCAGCAGGCCCTCCAGGCGAACAACTACCTCTCTGCCGTGGGAAAAACCAAGGGCAGCATGATCGCCGTCAATCTCGTGGCAAACACGGACCTGCGCTCGGAGGAGGAATTTCGCAATCTCGTGATCAGTGAGAAAAACGGCTCCATCGTGCGCCTGGGCGACGTGGCTGACGTCTCACTCGGTGCGGAATCCTACGAGGAGGATGTGCGCTTCTCCGGTCAAAAGGCAACCTTCATGGGAGTGTGGCCGCTACCCCAGGCCAATACGCTCGACGTGGTGCGCCTCGTGCGCGAGGCCCTGCCCGACATCCAGTCCCGCCTTCCTGCCGGCATGCATGCCGACGTGGCCTACGACTCGACGATCTACATCGACAGCGCGATCCATGACGTGATCAAGACGCTCATCGAGACGCTGCTCATCGTCATCGCGGTGATCTTCCTTTTCATGGGTTCCGTGCGTTCGGTGGTCATCCCGGTAATCGCCATCCCGATTTCGCTGATCGGTGCGGTATTCCTGATGATGATTGCTGGCTTTACGATCAATCTCCTCACGCTGCTGGCCATCGTGCTGGCGGTGGGTATCGTCGTCGACGACGCCATCGTCGTGGTGGAAAATGTCGAGCGACGCCTTCAGGAGGGCGAGACTCCCTTTCAGGCAGCCATCAACGGCGCCCGCGAGTTGATCGGCCCGGTCATCGCCATGACCATCACGCTGGCCGCAGTCTATACGCCGATCGGCATCCAGGGCGGACTCACGGGCGCGCTCTTCCGGGAGTTTGCCTTTACCCTGGCGGGCGCGGTCATTGTCTCGGGTATCGTGGCATTGACTCTCTCCCCGATGATGTCGTCGCGCATGCTTCGCGAGGGCGATGCGGAGCGAGGATACGCCGGCTGGGTGAATCGCCGCTTCGAGGCGATTCGCAAATGGTACTCGTCCGTCCTGGCAAGGACGATGGGCTATCGTGCGGCCGTGATCGTTTTCAGCGCCTTTATCGGATTGCTTATCATCCCGCTGGCGATGTTCTCGACCAATGAGCTGGCTCCCAACGAGGATCAGGGGTTCATTTTCGGCATCATTAACGCGCCGGCCAATGCCACGCTCGACCAGGTGACCCTATTCTCCGACGAGATCAACAAGGCGTTCATGTCTGCGCCAGAGGTTTCCAATACGTTCCAAATCAACATGCCGACCGGGGGATTTGGCGGTCTCGTGACAAAGCCATGGAATCAACGGGAGCGCTCTACCGAGCAGATCGCGGCGGAGTTGTTTCCCAAGACAGGGGCGATCGCAGGGCTGCAGGTTATCCCGGTGACGCCGCCGCCGCTGCCGGGCGGAAGCAACTTTCCGATCGAGATCGTCATTGCGTCGACGGCGGAGCCCAAGGAACTCCTGGATATAGCCAACAAGCTGGTGGCCAAGGCATTTCAGAGCGGCCTCTTCATGTTTGCGGACACGGATCTGAAATACGACCAGCCGCAGACCGAGATCGTCTTCGATCGCGACAAGGTGGCGGCGCTTGGCCTCAACCTCCAGCAGGTCGGTGCTGACTTATCCGCTCTCATCGGCGGCAACTATGTCAACCGCTTCCAGGTGCAGGGCCGCAGCTACAAGGTGATCCCGCAAATCAAACGCACCGAACGACTTTCTGCCGATCAGCTCAAGGAGATTTATGTCAGCGGACCAGGCGGCAAACTCGTTCAACTCTCGACCTTTGCCACCTTGAAAAACTCGGTGGAGCCACGCGAGCTCAAGCGGTTCCAGCAGCTCAATTCAGCCACTGTCCATGGTGCGCTGCCTCCCGGCGTTTCGAAGGACCAGGCCCTCCGCGTGCTGGAGGAGGAGGCGGCAAAGCTGCTGCCGGCAGGATTTGTCATCGACTACGCCGGAGAGTCCCGACAACTCCGCAAGGAAGGCAATACACTCGTCACCACGATGGTGCTGTCGTTTGTCCTCATCTTTCTCGTGCTGGCAGCGCAATTTGAGAGCTTCCGCGATCCGTTTATTATTCTTTTCGGGTCGGTCCCGCTCGCGCTGTCGGGCGCGCTGGTTTTTTCCTTCCTGGGATTCACCTCGCTCAACATCTACAGCCAGGTGGGATTGATCACTCTCGTCGGTCTCGTCGCGAAAAACGGCATTCTTATCGTGGAGTTTGCCAATCACCTGCAACAGAGCGGGTTGTCTCGAGTCGACGCGGCCGTGCAGGCCTCGGTCACGCGGCTTCGCGCCATCCTGATGACAACCGCTGCCACGGTGGTAGGTCATACACCGCTGGTTTTCGCCAGCGGCCCGGGTGCAGCTGCACGCAATAGCATCGGTATCGTACTGGTGACCGGGATGCTGATCGGAACGGCGTTCACCCTCTTCGTGGTCCCGGTGATCTACAGTCTTATCGCCACAGATCGCAGCAAGAGCCGCAAGGGTAAGGAGCACCCGGCTCCCACCGTCAAAGACGCTCTTGCTGTCTAGCGCGGAGCACTCGTCAATACCCACGCCCGCCAGGCCTGAAAACCTGAGCGGGCGTTTTTTTTTGAAAACTTTTTCTTGGCACTGGCACATCTGCTGCTAGTCATTTCGCAGATTTCTGGTTGGTGCAACGTTGTTAGGGCTTATTACGACAACGGGGCACCGCAGGGACAAAGGGACTGTAACCAAATTGTAATATACGAGCTCTTGTCGCCGTGGGAACGGCGACTAGAAGCGAGTGCGAACTTGACCAAATACGGAATGAAAAAGGGCAAATTGATAAAGGTTTTAACGGCGAGTTTGATCTTGGTGGTCGCGAATGTGACCGCCGTTCAGGCGCAGAATCAGAGTCCGGCGGTGACTGCCGCCTTGGCTCAGGCGAAGGCGAATCCCTCGCAGGCTGCGGCCATTGCGGCTGCGGCGGCAAAGGCGAATCCCTCGCAGGCTGCGGCGATTGCTGCAGCGCTGGCGGCTGCCTATCCTTCGGCGGCTGCGTCCATCGCATCCAGCGTGGCTACAGCGGTCCCATCAGCTGCTGCGTCCGTTGCCGGAGCCGTGGCGACGGCTGTACCTTCAGCGGCAGCCTCGATCGCGAGCGCTGTGGCGACGGCAGTACCGTCTGCTGCTGCGGCTGTTGCCGGATCGGTAGCGGCAGCGGTGCCATCAGCGGCAACAGCTGTGCAGTCTGCCGTGGCGGCAGCTGTTCCATCCGCCGCATCCGCGATTGCTTCGGCAATCGCAGGTGCTGTTTCCGGTGGCAACGGAGGGGGGCCGGGAGGCTTGCCTGGATCAGGCTCCATCACGTCCAACCCGTCCAATTTCACTTCCAATTCTTCACCGACGCCGACTCCTCGGCCGTCCGCAACTCCAACTCCGGTACCGACGCCCACCCCCACGCCGACGCCTGCTTCGCCCTCCTTCTAGGGCGTACATGTTGAAACGAGGGAATAAGCGATGAACCATATCAATCGTACGGAGGGCGATCCCGCTCTCCCGGCTCTGCCTGCGGTGGAGAAAGCATCTGGAATCGGCTCGGGCATGCGCGGGCAGATCCTGACGACGGGATTGGCCCTCGGGCTGATCGCCGCTGTCACGGGTACTGTCAGCCTGTCGTTTGCACAAACGATCAATCCGACCCAGCCCAGTGCTGTCATGAATCCCAACCCGAGCACCCAGACGCGGGATCTTTATCATCCGTTGGCACCAACGATTCCCGGGGAAAACCTGGGGAGTGAGGCGGCAGCTGCGGCTGTAGCCCCTTTGCAGCCGACGCCTGAGGCGGTGCCTGATTCCGAGACCGGAGTCGGCGCCGATATTGACGCTTCCGCCCCGCCGGTGGAAATCGACGGGAAGGCCGTGGCCGAGGCCCAGCGACGTCTCTGGCGCATCCGGCCCAAGGCCGGGGCCGCCATGGTCTATGACGACAACATCTTCATCTCCAACACGAATCGTGTTGCCGATGTGATTTGGAGCGTCACGGCTGGACTGGCTTTCGAGATGGGCGACTATCGCAATCTGAAGGAGAACTTCCTCATCGCGGAGTGGTACGGGACGGGTTATTTCTACACCCAGAATCCGCAGCAGAATGCCTTTAACCAGGCGGCGGCTCTTCTCGGGCAGTATCGCTGGAACAAGCTGACCGGTCAGGTCGAAAGCCGGTACCAGTACCTGACTGGCCCGGATCGCGAAGTCGGAGCATTTACGGATCGCCAGTTGTTCGTGAACGCGATTCGCTTCAATTACGATTACAGCGACAAGACCACGTTTGACGCCGAGTTCCTGCAGAATACGCAGATCTTCAAATCCTACCTCAACCAGTACGATTATCGACTGAAGCTGGGAGGTGATTACCGCATCCTGCCCAAGGTGAAGCTTGGAGGTGAGGGAGTGGCCGGCATTCTTGACGTGGCTGAGGGTCCGCTGCAGTACTATCAGCAGCTCCGTGGCCGTCTCCGCTATGAGGCGACTGGCAAGCTGACCTTCAAGACAAGCGCCGGTATCGAGTTTCGTCAATTTGAAGGCGAGTCCGACTTCAAGGTCGAGCCGGTGTTCTCCTTGGGGCTCGAGTACGCACCGTTTGACGGGACGTTGATCAGTCTCACCGGGTATCGTGATGTGATCGGGTCCAACTCGCTCGAGGGTCAGAACTACGTCGCCACGGGTGTGCAGATCTCGATCCAGCAGCGCGTGCTTCAGAAGTTCTTCCTCGGTGTCGCCTTCGGATACGAAAACGACACCTACTTTGCGACCGAGTCGAATATCGATTCCGATCGCGTGGACAACTACATCTTCGCCCGTCCTTCGATCAGTTACAATGTGGCTGACTGGGTCAAGACCGGTGTCTTCTACGAGTATCGCAATAACGACTCGAATATCAGCTCCAACAGCTTTTACGACAATCGCGTTGGAGTGGAGATGAACCTGGCGTTCTAGAGCTGCTTTGGCAGTGGGCAGTATTTGTAACCGTTAAGTAGTAAAGACATCCCATGAAAAGTCTCATCGGTTTACTGATAGCAGGAGCCTTGGTGATGGGCTCGGGGACACAGGTTTCCGCGCAAGCGACGAATGAAGAATCGTCCAATTACAAACTGACGGCCAACGACTTGCTCGACTTTCGAGTATTTCAGGAACCCGAGCTCGATGCGGTTGTCCGTATCTCTGGCGATGGGACTGCGACGTTTCCCTTGGTAGGAAATGTGACCATCGGTGGAAAGACGATCAGCGAGGCAATCGACATTCTCAAGAGCCGCTATAAGGACGGATATCTTGTCAGTCCCCAGGTAAACCTCACGGTGCGAGCCTATGCGAAGCAGCGGTTTACCGTGCTTGGACAGGTGCAGAAACCTGGGGCGTATGAGATGCAGGGAACCGAATCGGTCAGCCTGCTCCAGGCTATCGGGCTGGCAGGAGGGTACACCCGTATTGCCGATCCCGCGAACATCACCGTGAAACGCCGTGAAAGCGATGGCAAGGAACGGGTGATCCGGTTCAATGCCAAACGCATGGCGCGAGGAGGTGATGATGCTTCCTTCATGCTCAAAGCTGGAGACGTGGTCACCGTGGGAGAGTCCCTCTTTTGAGCAGGACGCTGGGATGCCTGAAATCCGAAAACCGAAGAAAGGCCTTTTTGTATGCCGAAAGATGATGGCGAGAATCTGACGAGCAAGCCCGCCGTGAACCTGTCGTTTCGCGACGATACCCATGGCGATCTCTTTGATTCGGAACGGTGGTTCAATTTGCTCCGCTCGAAGGCATGGCTGATTGCTGCGGTTGCCGTGGTAGTGGTGATCGGCGCAGCGGCTTATGCCTTCCGGCTTCCGAAGATCTATGAGTCCAGGGCCCTTTTGCAGGTGGAACAGCTTGCCCAAAAGGTGGTCGACATCGCGGATGTATCTCAGGAAAATCCTCAGTCCACGGACTTTTTGAAAACCGTGGTGGAGGCTTTGAAAAGCCGCAAGCTGCTCGCCCGGGTCGTAAAGGCGGAGGGACTCGACAAAGATCCCGATTTTGCTCCTCCGCGGAAGGACGGCTCACCTTATTCGGAAATCGAGCTGGTGGATAAGCTGGCGCAAAAAATCGATGTCCAGTTGATTCGCGGAACGAGGCTGGTCCAGATTGTCGTGGAGGACAAGAATCCTGAGAAGGCGCAAAAGATTGCGGCGACGTTTGTTAAGGAGTTTTTCCGTGAGAACTTTGACCAAAAGCTGGCTCTGTCCCGGGTCGCCAATGAATTCCTGCAGGACGAAGCCGACAAACTGAAGGTCAAGCTCGAGGCTTCTGAAAGGAAGCTGCAAGCCTATAGGGAGGACAACAAGGCCGTGTCCCTGGAGGAACGGCAGAACATCATCGTGGAGAAGCTCCGGGAACTGAACAGCAAGGTTACCGAGGCCAAGAGCAAGAGACTGCAACTGGAGGCAGATATCGATCAACTCAAGCGGGTAGAAAAGGGAAACCTCGATGCGTTGCTCGCGATCAATAGCGTCAGCAACCTGCCGCAAGTGGCTTTGATCCGAGAGCAGCTGCTGAACGCGGAGGGTGATCTGGCCGGCCTAAAGGAGCGCTATCTTCCCAAACATCCGAAGTACATCGCGGCCTCCATGCGAATAGCGAATCTCCGGCAATCGCTCGCGACCGAGGCGACACAGGCGAGCGAGACGTTGAGCCGACTGTATGAGGCGGCGAAGGACTCTGAGGTCAAACTGGAAGCTGCCCTTCAGGAACAGGAGGCAAAGGCGCTGGAACTGAATAAAGTCGCGATCCCGTACAATGTGTTGCAGCGCGACGTCGAGTCGGATCGAGCGTTGTACGAGTCTGTAACGAAACGCTTGAAGGAAACTGCCATCACGCAGGGGATCGAGCAGGCCCCGTATCGTGTGATCGAGGAGCCGATGGTGCCCAACGTTCCATCCAAGCCAAGGATCAAGCTCATTCTCCTCGTGTCGCTTGTGGCGGGTCTGGGGCTGGGAGTCGCATTGGTCGTCGTGATCGATTTGCTGGACGCCTCCTTGCGCACGGTGGACGAAGCGGAGAGTTATTTGGGACTCCCTGCACTTACTGCTGTGCCTGAGCAGCGGTCGAAATCGGTGGGAGAGCAGGTTGCGGAAGCGTGGAATGACAAGACCTTGGGATCCCTGCCGAAAGACCTGGCCCAAAAGCAGGTGCTGGAGCCCTTGCGGCGCAGCCTGAATCGGAAAGAGCGCGAGGCTCAACTCAAGAAGCATCCCTTGATCTTTGTCGAAGATCCCTCATCGATGCAGGCGGAAGCCATTCGCACTTTGCGTACGTCGATTTCCTTGCTTGGGAAGCAGGACGATCGGAAGACGTTCCTTTTCGCCAGCGCCATCCCGCAGGAAGGGAAGAGCTTCACCTCGCTGAACTTCGCGCATGCTCTAGCTCAGAAGGGGCTTCGTACCGTCGTCATCGATGCCGACTTGCGGCGTCCGAGGCTGAAGGATGACCTCCTGCCTGATGCGGGCGATATCGACGGGCTGACAGACTATCTGAGTGGCGGAGCACCTCTCGACCAGGTGGTGAGGAAGACCGACCAGGACAATCTCTTTCTCCTTCCCGCCGGCCATAGGGCGCCCAATCCGTCGGAATTGCTGGGAGGCAGCGAGTTTCGGGAGATGCTCGCAAAACTTCTCCTGACTTACGATCGTGTGGTCGTCGATAGTGCGCCGGTGAACGCGGTGAGCGATGCCTTGCTGATAGCTTCCTGTGTTGACACTGCCTGTCTCGTCGTGAGAGCCGGCAAGACGCCCAAAAAAGCATCCTTGCGAGCCGTCAAGCAGTTGCAAAAGTCCGGCGCAAAGCTGGCGGGATTCATTTTCAACCGCTTGCCCGTGGGCGGGCGCAGCGCTGGCTACTACTATTACTACTACGGAGGCGAGTACTCGAAGAACAGCGTCTACGGCGAGAAGAGTGTCTAGTCGTTAGCGAGCGCCCTTGGAACCTCGAGAATACTATGCGTGTCATCGCGACGAAAGCTCCTGCAACTGGTCTGGACGAAAGTCCCTCGGCCATGGGCGGCAGCGTAGGCCGGACACGAGCAGCTGACAGACTGAAAGCCCAACGGAACTCGGCATAGGAGGGTGCCTGGAGGGAAATGAACGGAGGAGAAACGACAACCGTGCTGCAGCCAGCTTCGCGGGAGGAAAAGGGAAGTCCCGACTCCCGATTCGTGCCGAAGGAGAAACGGCATCGCTTTGAGGAAATCTGTCGCTTCTGGCTGGTCGCGACGGATGTGTTGGCCATCCTCGGCGGCTTGGTGGGAGCCTTCTTCATCCGATTCTCACTGCCTTGGGATCAGATCCCTTTTGCTGCCAGTTTCGTGCCGGAGCAGGAAATCGACATCCATCGATACCAACATAGCATGATCTTTGGCGGGGCGATGTTGCTGGCGCTGCTGCTGGCGCTTGGCGCATACCAGGGAGAGACATTGCTACGGTTTCGGCGTTCCTTTCCCATCGTTGTAAAAGCGCTTTTGGTCTGGCTGATCGCCTATCCTGGGGTCGCCTTGGTACTGGAGTTTGACGAACGCCTAAGCCGCGTCTTCGTGGTGGTTTCCTTCCTCAGCCTCATGGTTACCACGCTCCTCGGGCGCTTTGTTGTCCAACGGCTCCTGAGTTCCCTGGGATATACGGCCGCATTCCGTCAGAGGCTGCTGTTTGTCGACTGGACGGAGAATGTTGCCCATCTCGCAGGCGCTATCGCGAAGGATGCCTGGCATCCCTACGATGTCGTAGGGTGCGCGCCGCCGCCGACGAACAAGTTTACGCTCATGCCACCGCCACATGTTCAGACTCTCGGCAGTTACGCCGAGGTTAATGTGCTTTCGGAGGTGGGCGTCGTTGACATCGTGATTCTCGGGGACGGAAAGCGCAGCGAGCAGGATGTGCTCGCTTTGGCGAGGCAATGTGAAAAGAGCATGGTGCAGTTCATGGTGGTGCCCTCAGGGTTCCAGATTTTGCTCTCCGGCCTTGAGCTTACCACGGTCAGCAGTGTGCCTCTCCTCGGGGTGACGAAGTTGCCGCTCGACCATCCGGTGAATGCGACGATGAAGCGCATTGTCGACATCTGCGGCGCGCTGGTCGGATGCGCGATCAGCCTGCCTGTCATCGCCGTCTTTTGTGCGCTGGTGTATCTGGAGTCGCCCGGTCCTGTCTTCTATCGACAGGTGCGGGTCGGCCGACGGGGACGTAATTTTGAAATCATCAAGATCCGCAGCATGAAGCTGGATGCCGAGAAGGAATCCGGAGCACGCTGGGCTTCCAAGGTGGATGATCGCCGACTCAGGGTCGGCACATTCATGCGCAAATGGAACGTCGATGAGTTGCCGCAGTTTTGGAACGTCCTCAAGGGCGATCTGAGCCTCGTGGGGCCCCGTCCGGAGCGCCCGGAGTTGATCAAGCAGTTCCGAGAGACAATCCCCTTTTACAATGCCCGGCACAACATCGTCCCGGGAATGACGGGCTGGGCGGCGGTGAATGGCTTCCGCGGAGACACCGATCTCAACGAACGCATCCGGTGCGATATCTATTATATCGAGAACTGGAGCCCCATTCTCGATTTCCAAATCATGCTCATGACTTTCTTCCGGTGGGAGGGAGCGCACTAACCGATGCATGTTCACGGTAGTACGAGCTCAGTCATGGCCCGGGGATCAATCACTAGCTGATGGCTAGCCTGGCTCCAAGCGACGAAGTCGCTCCGAAGATCGGCTTGAAGGATATCAAGGTGCAGTCTGTGCGTGGAGGCACCTTGACGTTTCTGGACAGCATGGTTGCACTAGGTCTCAGCACAGTACAAACCATTGTGTTGGCGAGGCTTTTGACACCAGGGGATTTTGGTCTTGTGGCGATAGCGACTGCCATTACGGCGTTTGCCGGCACGTTTTCCGATTTCGGGTTGTCTGCCGCCATCATTCAAAGAGAGCACATCACCCATGGGCAGGTAACTTCGCTGTTTTGGGTGAACTCTGGAATTGGGCTGGGGGT
Organism: Terrimicrobium sacchariphilum; assembly: GCF_001613545.1. NCBI lineage: Bacteria > Pseudomonadati > Verrucomicrobiota > Terrimicrobiia > Terrimicrobiales > Terrimicrobiaceae > Terrimicrobium > Terrimicrobium sacchariphilum. The sequence goes on along the minus strand of NZ_BDCO01000002.1, from coordinate 3,721,894 downwards.
GAGTGTCCTGACAGCACTTGCCGGCTTCCCGGTTGCGTGGTTCTACCATCGTTCAGAGCTGCAGCCGATTCTCTTGACGTTATCGCTGACATTCCTGCTAGCCGGAATGTCGAGTCAGCATCGAGCACTCTTGCGACGGCAGATGCTGTTCTTCCGGTTAACCTGGATCAACATCACCGCCAATGTCGTGGCGGTTGCCTCTGCGATCGGAAGCGCCCTGATGGGAGCAGGTTTTTGGAGCCTCGTTATTGGAACCCTGGTCAATAACATGATCAGTAGTACCTTGCTTATTCTTGGAAGTGGATGGATGCCTGGACACCCCTTCCCTTGGGTGAATGTGCGAGACTTGATGAAATTCGGTGCACATCTCGCGGGATTCAATGTCGTGAACTATTTTGCACGCAATCTGGACAGCCTTCTCATCGGCAAGTTCTATGGATCGCACGCATTGGGTCTCTATAGCAGGGCATACCAGTTGCTGATGCTTCCGATCTCGCGAATTCGCGATCCGCTGAATGCAGCGGCCATGCCGGGGTTGAGTCGGCTGCAGGGACAGCCGGAACCTTTTCGGCAGTATTATCGCAGGATTTCGGCTGTGCTGGCCATGGTGACAATGCCGCTGGTTGCGCTTCTGGCTGTTTCCTCAGAGCATGTGGTGAATGTTCTTCTTGGGCCGAATTGGAGTGAAACAGCGACCATCTTTCAGTGGATGGCGATTGCCGGATTCATTCAACCCGTGGCGAGTTTGCGCGGACTAGTGCTGGTCGCATCGGGGCAGACTCGTTTGTATTTTCGATGGGGGCTGATCAACGCGGTTTGTTGCGCATTGGCGTTCCTTATTGGCATTCCATGGGGTGCTGTGGGTGTTGCGAGCGCCTATGCCGTACAAAATTACCTGATCCTTTATCCTTCCATGGCGCTACTGTTTGGAAACACGGAAGTACGCATCGCTGATTTTCATCATGCTGTATGGCGGCCTGCCGTGGCTTCATTTATCCTGATCGGAGCTGCCTGGATATCGGGGCAATGGCTCAAAGGTCAGCCGCATATAGTGATCTTGATCGCCCAGGCAGTTAGTGGAGGGGTGGCGTACCTTTTCGCGTTTTGTCTTTTACCTGGAGGACGCAAGGAACTGGCATCCCTTTTGGGAAACCTCAGCTCGAGTTTTCTGAAGAAATAGCGATGAATGAGATGACTGCAAAATCTGTGGATAGGGATTCCCTTGTAGGCCCGATAAGCTGCAAAGAGCAACATGCAGCGAAGGGAAATCAACAGAGACCGGGTAAGTTATCTTCTATTTGGAAGCGGATAAGGGTCCGGTTGGATCGTGCATTTTTGAGGGCTGTGCCCTCGGGTTCCCTTTTTGCTACCATCTACTATCTTTTCTTCAATGAGTCCTTTCGACGCGAACAGGCTGCTGTATTTGCCGGGAAGGTCGCACATTTGAAGGGAGGTGACCGGATAGATCCGGAACGATTTACACTCCGTAGGAATATTCATCGCCTAGAGAAGGCTCTGATAATGAGACCGCGCCGGAGTCTTTTTGCGACCGACTACATAGGGCAAACGATCTCTGCGTATCTTGTGGTGGTGGGAGAAGACGGGAAGGACCCTGAGCGTGCTGACGAGCTAAAGTGGTGTACAAGCGTGCTTGCGCTTTATTTTCAAACGATCGAGGGCAATGACAAAACCAACGCCCTGAAAAAGCAGTTTGAGGAAGCAGGAAGCTCCAGGTTCATTAATCTCGAAGGATCCGTGCCATACTTGCGATCCTCCATACAACGTAGTGAGGTTTCGTACGACCAGTTGCTGGGCCTGTTTAGGCAGCGCCGTTCGACGCGGTGGTTTCTGGATGAGCCGGTGCCCCGGGACGTGCTGGACAAGGCGGTACTGGCGGCTCTGCAATCTCCGAGCGCTTGCAATAGACAGCCGTTCCAGTTTCGCATCATCGACGGACCTGAGGTGAAGCAGATCGCCTCCATCCCGATGGGAACCTCCGGGTACTCGGGTAACATCCCTGTGATCGTGGCCGTGGTCGGCAGCCTCGATGCCTACTTCGACGAGCGGGATCGTCACGTTATCTATGTGGACGGAGCACTGGCTTCCATGAGTTTCATGCTGGCGCTGGAAACCCTCGGTCTGGCTTCCTGCCCGATCAACTGGCCCGATATCGAGGAGCGCGAGCGAGCGATGGACAAAGCCCTCGATCTCAAGCCGTGGGAAAGGCCGATCATGCTCATGGCAGTGGGCAAGCCGGATCCGACGGGGGGTATACCCTATTCCGAGAAGGCCCCTCTCTCCTGCATGCGGCGGTATCAATGAAGAGCAAGGGAGAGTTCATGAAGGACAAGAGGTTGAATATCGAGGTTCTCGGGATTGGTTTTCCCAACAAGGGCGCAGAGTTGATGCTGTGCGCCATCCAGGATTGGGCCGCCCAACTGGGAAGGGAAACGCGCATCGTAGTAAACTGGCAGAGTCCCTACCAGAAACGGGCGTATTATGGCCTTTGGGCAAAAATATGGCATCCCATGGATGCCAGGATGCGCGTGCCATATGGACGCGCTGTCGATTTCCTTAAGAAGGAATGGACGGAAAAGCTCGGGGTGGTCGCCGACAAGGATGTCGATCTCGTCCTGGATGCGTCGGGCTACGCCTACGGTGATCCATGGGGAGCGCGAAAGGCGGAGCATCGGTTGGGGGAAGTCATTACAGGATGGAAGCGACAGGGGAAGAAAGTCGTGATGCTCCCGCAGGCCTTTGGTCCGTTTCAGGATCCCGCATTGCGGGCAACGATGAAACACATCGTGGACCACGCCGACCACGTCTATGCGCGCGACTCGATTTCTTTTGGCGCTTTGCAGGAGATCACCGGTGAGCGGAAGAATCTTACGATGAGTGTGGATTTTTCCTGCCTCGTCCAGGCACGCGCTTTCGAGGGAGTCGATCAGCTTTCCGAAACGATCGGACTCATTCCGAATCACAAAATGTATGAGATGGGCAAAGGCCTTTCGAAGGATCGGTATTTTGACTTTTTCGTGGCCATTGCCCGGGAGATTCAGGCGCGAGGCCGGAAGGTGTCCCTGATCCTGCACGAGGGACAAAAAGACCTGGCGCTCTGCAAGGAGATCATGGAGAGACTGAGTGAACCTGCCCTCTTGGTCGAGCGCTCGGACCCGCGAGAGATCAAGGCGGCGATCGGTCGTTGCGCCGGGGTGGTAACCTCCCGGTTTCACGGATTTGCGAGCAGCTTGTTTCAGGGTGTTCCGGCCTTCTCCACCTCCTGGAGTCACAAGTATGAGGAATTCGCCGCGTCATTCGGATACCCGGAATTCGTCATCAAAGACGCAGACGGCGCTGATGTTGCGAGACGCCTGCTGGCAGTTTTGGAGGGCGACGACGCCGCGGAGACCCGTCGCAAGATCACTGCTGCTGCGATGGAACAGAAAGAGGCCTGTCGCAGAATGTGGACGGAGGTCGGGCAACTTCTCCACTGAGACCCGAGCACTATCGCATGCATTTGTCCATAATCATACCTGTCGGAGACGATCCCGATGGACTGGCCCAGACTCTGGACTCTCTGCTGCCGGAGGTGCGATCGCAGTACGATATAGAGGTGATCGTGGCAAACGACGGCGGGCATGCCGGGGTGGAGAAGATATGCCGTGACCGGGAAGTGAAGTGCCTTTCCATCCGGCCCAATCGAGGATCCTATAATGCCCGCAATGAGGGAGCCGACGTGGCGCTGGGTGAAGTCCTTGGGTTTATCGATGCAGGCATCACGGTATGTCCGGGCTGGTGTGCGATGGCGAGACAGGCAGCCGTGAGCGCGGACTATATAGCGGGAGACATCCGGCATGGACCTCTCGAACATGACGGCGCTGTGGCCATTTATCAGGATCTGTTTTCCTTCAAGATCGAGAGGCTGTTTTCCGAAGCAAAATTTGGACCCACGGCGAATGTGGTGGTGCGCAAGGACGTCTTTGTGAAAGCGGGAAAATTCGATGGCCGCTTGAGATCCTCGGGTGACCTTGAATTCGGCAGCCGGCTGGCGTCTGCGGGGAGCTATCGCCAGTGCTTTGATGTGGAGAGATACGTCGTGCACCCGTATCGTAGTTTGGAGGGGATCCTAAAAAAGCAGATGCGATTGGTGATGGGCACGCGCCATCTTGCACGTCTGCACCCGGAGCGGTTTTCATCACGGTTGATCGGTCGTGGGGCTCGCTTCAAGCTGTTACTGCCTCCCGCGCATTTCTGGCTTCTGTGCCCAGGGCGGAGCGGTCGGGGTATAGGGCCATCGGAAGTTGCACGGCTCCGGGAGGCTTCGCTGACGACGCGCGTTGGGGTGTATCTCGTCGCCTATGCCGTGAAACTGGCGACATGGGTCGGATATGCCAGCCCCCTCAAGAATCCCGATGCCTTTGAATGGAAGGTGGAGCCGGCTCTTTCCAGTGAAGCGCCCGCCTCGGCGCCTGCAGGCATCCGTAGCTAAAGGACTGTCATGGCGGACGAAGGAAAAACATCATCGAGAAGTTCCGGCAAAATCGCTGGCCGTCTTTGGGCGGTGTCTCAATGCGCCGGTTGGAGTCCGGAGCGTAGGGGGAGATGATTAACGACGAAACAAACGCTTTTTTAATCGGCGCGACGACGCAAACGGGCGACGCTGTCGTGTTCCGCCATGCGATAGAGCGGGGAATGGTTTCATTGATCATCCCGGTTTATCAGGATGTCGATGGACTTCGCTGCACTCTGGCATCTCTCGCTGCTCAGGATCTTCCCAAGGAACGACTGGAAATCCTGGTCGCGAACGATGGCGGGGCAGAGGAGATCTCTGCGGTGTGCCGGATGTTTCCTGTGAAAGAAATCCTGGTGGTGCCAAATCAGGGCGCTTATGTGGCGAGAAACCGCGCGCTGGCAGAGTCGCGCGGTGAGTACATCGGTTTTACCGACGCTGATGTCACGGTAGACAGCGCATGGTGCAAAGAGGCGGTCCTGACCTTGCAGGGTGCTGACATGGCATCCGGGAAGACGAAGATCGAAGTCTCTTCCCGACGGACCATCGCGGAGTTGTACCAGGCCTGCTATGCCTTCTGGGCGGAATCCTATCAGCAGAATCAAAAGGTGGCGCAAACCGTAAATCTCTTTGTCCGACGCAGCGTGTTTGAAAAATGCGGATGGTTTGATGGCCGGCTGAGATCTGGAGGGGACATCGAGTTCACCCTGCGAGCCTCCGAGATCCATGGGTGCTCGCTTCTCTACAATCCAAAGATGCTCTGCACTCACCCGGCCCGGAATGCTCATCAGCTGTTTCATTCCCTAAAGAGAATCTTCTACGGACAGCTGACCTTGTTTTCCATGTATCCGCAGCACGCCAGGATTTTCAGCCCCAACATCGCGCTGGCTTGGAAACTCATCATTCCTCCGAAGCCATTGCCAGCAACAAGGACACGGGAATTTGGCTTCTCCGCGGTGGAAAAGCTAAAAACCTGGCTCTTTGTCTGGCTGGTCAAGCTGGCGGTTTTCAAGTGTTACTGCACCATTTACCTTCCGTACCGCCTGACACGGCGCAAGGGGGCGCGGCCATGACGAGGCCAGTGAACTTTCCGTTGACCTATCCCTGGCAATGACTGATCCCATTTTCTCACTGGTGCTTTGCACGAAAGGTCGCGTTGCCGAGCTTGCACGCTTTCTGGAGTCACTCGTCGCGCAGCGAATGACTGAGGTTCAGGTCATCATCGTGGATCAGAACGATGACGATCGCCTGATGCCGGTATTGAATGATTTCCAGGACAAGGTTTCCCTTGTGCACATTCGGACGGCAACCGGGCTTTCGTTGGGGCGCAACGAAGCGTTGAAGCGTGTCCGGGCCGCTATTGTCGGGTTTCCTGACGACGATTGCGTTTATCCTCCCGGATTGCTCCGGAGATTACTCGAGCTGGCAAATCTCCGGTCGGAGGATTTTTTCTCATTTGCCTCGGCTGGTTTGAACGGAGGACTTTCGGGTCCCCGGCAGGAGACAACAGATACGGAAATCACGCCGTCCAATGTCTGGAGGTGTGTGATTTCCTATACGTTTTTCGTGCGGAGCCGGTGTTTGCAAGGCGGCATCCGCTTCGATACGGATCTTGGGGTGGGATCCCCCGGCCCTTACAAGTCCGGAGAAGAGACGGATTTCGTGTTACAGCTTCTCAGAGCAGGATACCGCGGGTGGCATGTTCGGGATATGGGCGTCCTCCATCCCGAGGAACAGCAAACTCTGGCTCACGCAAGGAAACGATGGGCTTACGGATGTGGAACCGGCTTTGTATATGTGAAAGATCGCCTTGGAGCGTTGGCGATAGGAAAAATGCTGGTTGGCCCGCTGGTGAGATTCCTTCGTTCGCTGCTCTGTCTGCGCGTCGTGGAGTGCATTCATCACGGGTACGAGTTTGCTGGCCGCGTAAGGGGCGTTTGGGGCGGAATGTTTCGTGTTTCGGGAGCTCCGGACGCAGGGGTGGATCTCGCGCCTTTGGAAAAACCATGTGGCAAATAGCTCGGAGAAATCAAAGATGAATAGACTGCAACGATTTCTGCTCCACCCGATCGTGCTAATGGTCCTGGCGTGCTGGGGGTCCTATTTGATCTGGCTGCTCACGTCCGCCTCCTTTCTTGAAGCGGAAGGCATGATCAAGGCGGATCCGGCGACAGGGGCTCTCGTGGCGCTGATGTCCAGCGGATGCTTCGTGGCGGGCTGTTTCATTCAACGGGTCTTTTTCAGAAAATCCCAATCCGACTTGACCGTGGAGGTCGTTCCGTTGCGCCGCGATTGCATGATGGGATTAGTCGCGACGATCGGGTTTCTCGCGATCCTGGTGGCGATGCTGGTCGCCAATGGTGGAGCTGGCGCGATCGCAGAGTCCATTGCAGGAAAGCTCAAGGGAGCTACAGTGCCGGGCGTGACCACGCTCGTTCATATCGGGACGGCCCTGCCTCCCCTTGGCATTGGTATGGCCATTCTGTTATGGAGGTCCGGCCATCGTAGATGGAGCCGGTCCTTCCTATTGATTGGGCTGGCTTCATTGATGGTCGGAGGGCTCCGCGCCTATCTGACAGCGGAGAGGATTTCGCTACTGGTGCCCGTGCTGGCGTCGATCATCGTCGTTGCAGCCATGCTTCGTCGCAATGTGGTGCGACGCATCCTAACCATTTCCATCGTATTTCCACTCTTTCTTGCTCTTTACTTTATCGCATCCGAGTCCATCCGCAGCTTTCAGGTGAAATCCGCAGGTGGGAAATTGGAAGAAAATGTCTGGGAGTATACTTCGGCGCGCCTTCTCCTTTATTACGTAACCGCGGTTAATGGAGGAATTGCGGAGTATCGCCTGCTCCTTGATAAGGGTCTGGCGACTCCGGTCTTTGATAATACGCTCAATCCCTTGTCTCAGGTCTTGGGGATCATGGGCGTGCAGATGTCCATCGAGGGTAAACCTTCTCCGGGAAGGACCAAGGCACTTATCGAGGAGCAATACCGTCTGGCCGAGTTTACCAACACATGGGGTTTCTCGACGCCATGGAGCGAAGGCCACCTGGTGGGAGCCTCCTTCTGGGTATTGTGGGGAGCTATCTCCACCTGGCTTTACCGCCGGATGTGTGGTTCAGATTCGCCCTTGGATATCGCGCCGTATGCGATCGTTGCGGTCGCTCTGTTTGACTCCAGTCGGGTGCTGGTGCTTGGTGCTGTGCATTGCCTGGTTCCCTTGGTATATCTGTTATTCCTCAGGAATCGAAACGGACGTCGGTTGCGAAATACCGGTAGCGCGGCAAGGGTTTCTGCCCCTGAGGAAGCGAGCTGGAGGGAATCCAATGAATGACGTCTCCAGCTCATGCCTCGGCAAATCGCCGTTTATTCGTCTGACAACCCAACGAAAAAAATGCCGATGATACCCGTAAAAGCTCAACAAGAAGGAGGAGCGATGCCTGCCTCCGTCAAGGACACGGCGATCCTCTCCCTGAAGGCTGTAGCGATTGTGGGTGTGGTTACACATCACATTCTCAACCGAAGGATCGATCCTCAAGCAAACGAGTGGTTGGAGATTTATCCCTACTTCTCCTGGGCGGTGTTGCTGTTCTTTGCGATTTCGGGTTGGCTGCACGCGTTGTCTCAGGAGAAGCGAGGACGGACATTCGGGCAATTCCTGGCAGTGCGTGCCCAGCGGCTGGCGGTGCCCTTTGTCGCGGTGGTCATTCTCTACTCGATCCTCTGGCAGGTGATGCAGGTGACGGGGATTTTTCAGCCGGAGGCACGTGTGCCGAGCGGCTTTCTACAAAAAATCTTCTATTCGCTCTGGCCGCTCAATCAGACGGTCGCTGATCAGTTATACTTTTTACCGATGCTGTGTGTGATTTCCGTCGGAGCGCATGGGCTGGTGTGCATCGGAGGCTGGCGATTCATAACTTTCGCCACGGGCATTGCCTTGGTACTGGGGCTGACTTTTTTCCCGACCTCACCCAACATGGGATTCCTTCCCGGGGTGTGGGCGTGGGGAAGCTTCTGCTATGGTGCCGGGTTCCTCATCCGGACAAACAAAAGCTCTCGCCTGCTTTGGACCTGCGTGGGAGTCCTTGCTCTGGCGGTCTTCATCCGGGCTGGTTGGGCGGGCTGGGCAAAGGTGCTGCCTGTTATTTTGCTTGGGGCGATGTATTGGCTGAAACTCGACCGCTGGAAGTTTCTGCATCCCCTGGGAGAGGCTTCCGGGACGGTTTACATCTATCATCAGCCATTCCTCCTTCAGGGGTTGCTCATCGGGGTGTCGTTGATTCCCGTCTGGCAGTTGCAGGTGGCGGGTGTGCTCGGGGCAGCGAGCGTAGCGATCCTAATATGTTCGCTATACTATTTCGCGGTGCGCAACACGTGGCTGAAATTCACCCTTCTCTAGGCGGAACACAAAGCGAGATATCTTGTGGGAACGATTGAGCACGCAGAGGCACACTTTTGGCAATCATGAAGGGGGTGTCAGTTTCAGGACGCTTTTTCCGGGTTGAAAAACCTACCGGCACACAGCGGAGCTCTCGCAATTTCCTCCATGCGACGATGGCGTATTGGTCGCCGGAGGATGGAGTTGCCACGGTGCATGCTCCGGCGGGTACCATAAACCGTTCCGGCGTGGATAACATGGAGGCGAGGACGCTGCCCGGTTCGACCGGACGCTTCGATCATCTCTGGGAGCAGGTAGCTTTTCCTTATATCGCGGAGACCGACGTCTTGTGGACTTTGATGGGCAGCGGCCCGGTCCTGCACCCTGGGAAGAAGCACGTCATGGTCATTCACGACATTAATTTTCTCCTCCTGCCAGGCCTCTTCTCGGCAGCATTTCGCTCTTGGTATTGGATGGCTTGTGCGGAGGCCGGGAAACGCGCGGACGTGGTGGTATGCTTCACCGAGTACGTCAGGCAGTCGCTGATTGACCGGTTGCATATTTCCGGAGATCGCATCCGGGTCATCTCGCAGGGTCCCGGGCTGGATGGAATAGCCAATGCAGATACCGTCATGCGCCCAGCCGAAGAGCAACCCTATTTTCTCTGTGTCGGCAGCATGCAGCCACATAAGAATCTTGCAGTGATGCTGGAGGCTTGGGATCGGTTTCGTGAGCGATACCCGTATTTCCAGCTCAAGGTGGTCGGGCGTAAACAGGCGGGGTTTTCGCATCTGAATGTGAACATGAACCAGGATCTGCCGGGCGTGGAGTTCACCGGATATGTGGATGATGCCGCCTTGATCGCGCTGTACAAGGGCGCGACGGGGTTTGTCTATCCCTCGAGCGAGGAGGGATTCGGACTCCCGGTAGTTGAGGCCTTTTACTGCAGTTGCCCAGTGGTTACGTCGAATCGCTCCTGTCTTCCAGAGGTCGCAGGGGACGCCGCACTATTCGTCGAGCCGACCGATGCTGGCGCCATCGAAGCTGCGATGATCGATTTGGTGCAGAGTGGCGAACTGCGGCAGCAGCTGAAAGAAAAAGGAAGGCAACGCGCGGAGCTTTACGACTGGTCGGTCGCAGGCCGGCACATGGCGGAGATCCTGCGCAGTGTCTAGAATCATTTCGCCTGCTGCCGATACGATGCCGATCATGACTGATCACCCCGCCACGGTGAACCGGGTCCTGCAAATCGTGGAGCCGGGTATCGATGGAGTGTTCCGTCATGTCGAGGGGCTGGTGGATTATCTCCACGAGCGCAACATTCCCGTGGATCTCGCCTTTTCATCGCGGAGAGGTTCGGACCGGCTGTTGGCCCTGGTCGAGCGGGTGCGTGAGCGCGGTGGAGAGGCTCTGGACTTACGGGTGGGGAATACGCCAGAGCCGACGGATGTGCCTGCCATCCTCACCCTGGTCAGAATGACTCGTCGCCGAAAGCCTGCGGTCATCCACGCGCACAGCTCCAAGGCGGGTGCGCTGATGCGTATGCTCCCGAGGCTGCTGCTTGCGCAGCGCACTTTCTACACTCCTCACGCTTACTTTGGAATGAGGAACACAGCCGGGATCAAGGCGCAGGTCTTCAACCAAGTGGAACGCCTGTTGTGGCGGAAGGCCCTGACGATCAATGTCTCGCAGGAGGAGGCGGATTTCGCCACAGGTACTCTTGGTGTGAGCGAGCGTCGGTTACGGGTGATCCCCAACGGTGTCGATACGCGAAGGTTCCGCTCATTCACGGCTGCGGAGAAGGTCGCGTGGCGCCTGGAGCGAAAGATGCCCGAGGATGCGGTGGTGCTCGGAACTGTGGGAAGGTTTAGCTTTCAGAAGAATCCCGAAACCTTGGTGCGCGCTGTACTGAATGTATTGCCTCGCCATCCACGACTGCACTTTTTCGCCGTGGGCACGGGGGAGCTTGTGGAAGTTTGTGAGCAGATGGTCCGTACGAGTTCTGTGGCAGACAGGTTTCACCGAATCGATTATCTCTCCGACACCGCTCCGTTCTACGGTGCGATCGATGGCTTTGCCCTGGCTTCACGATACGAGGGGCTTTCCATCGCCGTCCTTGAGGCGTTGTCGGCAGGATTGCCGATCATCCTCACGGATGTTCCGGGAAACAGGACATTTCTTCACAAGGGATTGACGCATGCGTGGGGTGCCGCTGCATGTGACGTGGCGGGCCTCGAGGCGGCCATCGAAGGCTGGTTGGCCGATCATGCAGCCAATCGGGCGTCCAACCATCGGGCGATCGCCGATCACGATTTCAGCCTGGACTCTTCCTATGGTCACATCCTGCAGGAGTATGGGATCACCGCCTGATACATCGCGGCGGACTTTAGGCACCCTCCTGCGGTGGGATATCGGCGGACTTGCGGCCGTCCTCTTCATGCTCTGCGTCGCAGCGTCTTGCCGAGCCGAGGATAAATCGCGAAACTTGGGGGATTTTGTCCTTGGGTTCAACACTCACAAGGTGCTGGCAAACGATCAGCCTCTGCTCGAGGGTGTGGGGATATGGAGCCTGCGAGTCGATCTTTATCGTAACCCTGTCAGCGATGATCATGGAGCGGTCAATACCGAGCATCCGGTCTTTCCAGCGATCGCGAACACCCCGGAGGCGTATCATCAGCCCCTCGTCATTCTTGGCTACGGCCATCGTGCATTCCAAAATTCCGGGCGGCCGAGCACCCCGGAATCCCGCCGCGCCTTCGTCGACTATGCGCTAGCAGGGGTCGGCCGGCTGCATGAACGCACGAGATTTTTCGAGGTTTGGAATGAATGGAATGTCCCGGGCATGGGGCGTACACCGCTGGAAGAAGGGACTGGCAGGGTGGAAGACTATGTGACTCTGCTCAGGGAAACCTATACTGCGCTCAAGAAACAGTTTCCGGACCTCTTCATCCTCGGAGGCGCCACCGGCGGCATCGGCGCGGATGAGGGATACATGGTCAAGGCCGTGAATCTCGGGATGTTGCAGTGGCTGGATGGACTGTCGATACATCCGTATTTTTATGGCGCCGATGGGGAGAAGCGATTGCCGGAGATTGCCATCGCGACCCGCCTGGGGCAGTTGCATGATTGGCTCCGGGCCGACTCAGTCCATGGGGATGTGCCTCTTTATGTTACCGAACTCGGCTGGCCCACCTACGGAGAGCCGCATGGCGTTTCCTATGAGGAGCAGGCATGCTTCATGGTTCGCTCGATTCTTCTATTTGCCTGCGAACCCCAGGTGAAGGGAGTATGGCTCTATGAGTTTCGGGATGGAGGAACCGATCCCAAGGACCGGGAGCACCATTTTGGAGTCGTCAAAGCCGACGGGACGCCCAAGCCGGCATTCCATGCCTTGCGATCACTCATTCCGCTGCTCCGTGATGCGCGGAGTCTGCGCCGAGTTGCCAATAGCGCAAAAGACCGGGTTGTTACGATGGTATTGACTATGAAAGATGGCGCCGACATCTGGGCTGTATGGAGTGTCTTCCCGGGAGAGGAATGGGTGATGGAGAATAAAGGCGGGCGAATGATCCCTGTGCCGTTCTCCCTCTCTGGATCGCGGGATGTGGGGATTAACAGCCTTACGTCGAGGTTTGTTGTCGGGAACGAGCCGTTTTTCTTGCGCAGCAGCCGGGCTGGCGATGGGGGTATCGATGCCGTGGAGGTTCATCAATGAGGCTGACGTGCATCTGGAAATGGGCGGCAGGTTTTCTCGTGATTGTCACTCTGCTGGCTTCCGGCCCTGCGATCGGCGCGGAGCAGGCTGGAGCGCGTGTGCCTTTTGTGACCCTGGAGGCAGAGAAGAGCCGCACCAATGCGGAGAGGGTTTTTATGACGGATCCGGATCGCTGGCCACCGACTCCTGCTGCTGAAGCCTCCGGAAGAGCATACGTCGAACTGAAGACAGCAAAAGATTCCGTCGATTTTGTCTCGCCGATTTCCGCCAATGCGATCGTTATTCGCCATTGTGTACCGGACAGCCCGGATGGTGGAGGTGCCATCGCCCGGTTGCGTCTCTCCGTGAATGGAGCATACCGCCAGGACATCCAGCTCACTTCAAAATACAGCTGGCTCTATGGTGACGGATCACCATGGGAGAACGGGCAAGGCAATACGCCTACGGAATACTCCCATGCCTATTGGGACGAGGCCCGGTTTTTTATTCCCGGGGGCATTCGTGCGGGTGAGGTCATTCGATTGCAAAAGGACCCGGGCGATACAGCGGCCTACTGCCGCATAGACCTCATAGACCTCGAAAATGTGGGCCGACCTCTTTCTCAGCCGCCCGGTTCGCTCTCCGTGCTCGATTTTGGTGTCCAGCCCGACAGCGAGGATGCGGAGACGACGACTCAGGGAATACAAGCTTGCGCGGCAGCGGCGAAAGCTGAGGGGAAAATGATCTGGCTGCCTCCGGGAAGATACCTGTTGAACAAACGAATTCGCCTGGACGGGGTGGGTGTGCAGGGAGCGGGCATGTGGCATACAACGGTTTGCGATACGATGTCCGGCATCGCGACGAACTGGGGAGGCATGGCCGGCTTTACCCTGCGAGGCAAGGGAGCTTCGGTGAGGGATATTTCCATGGACAGCCTGACCTGTACCTCACGGAAGAAAAATTGGATCGCCCTCGTCGGGCAGGCCGAAGGCTGGGAAATCCGCCGCGTTTGGATCAGCCACACCGGGGCGGCCATCTGGATCGCCGGTACTGACGGCGTGGTGGCGGATTGCCGTATCCGCAACACCTATGCGGATGGCATCAATATCAATAATGGGCAGGGAAACACGACAAGCAACGTGCGGGTCGAGAACAACCACGTACGAGGCACAGGAGACGATGGTCTGGCGATTTTGTGCAATGACAATAAAGGGAATCCGGCTTCCACCACGAAGGTCGTGATGCGAAATAATACCGCAGTAGCGCCATGGTGGGGGGCGAATTGCGACCTGGCGGGTGGGAGCGAGCACATCGTCGAAAATAATCTCTTTTCCGATGGACCAGGGTTCGTCATCAACCTCCCGCCATCTTTTCCCATGAAACCGCTCAGCTCAGCCATCGTCCGAAACAACGAGTTGATCCGGTGCGGAAACAATCTCGGGGGACAGCAGCGTGGCGCGATCTGGATCTATCCTGGATCAACCTCCATTCGGGGGACTTTCCTGACTGGAAATGTGATACGGAGTTCCCTTTATCGGGGGATTCACTGCGCCGGCTCTGAGATTCAGGAGATTGTTTTCCGGTCAAACCGTATTGTGGCTCCCGGCCAGGACGCCATTTACATCGCGGAATCTGTGAAAGGCTCGGGAATCTTCATCCAGAATTCCGTGGCGGAACTTTCGCCTGGTCGCAAACCGTTGGTGAATCGCGCCGCGAAGGAAAGCTATCATCTGGAGGAACAGGGTAATAGCTGGAGGACAGGTCGTGAGTAGCGCGGCTCCGGACTCATCCCAAGTCCGTTCCCCCGCGGCTTTCCGGCTCGGCAGCTGGGCTGGAGAGATGCCCCGTTGGCTTCTCCTGGTCATTCTGGTATGGGCGCCATGGGCATATGGGAGTACCCGGCCCTGGACGGTTGAGGTCTTGCGATGCCTGTTGCTGGGATTGAGCGGTTTGTTCGCCATGGCGCTCGTCATGGAAAGGCGCCGCCCCAGGCTGCCCGTGTGGTCGGGGTTTCTCGTCGTCAGTTTGCTGGTAATCGGCTGGTGGACGACCTTCAATGCTCGGGCGGTATTTGATCCCGTTGGACCGGCATTCCATATGATCTCCGCCTGGATGCCTTGGTTGCCCGGCACGATGGATCAGTCTCGCAGTGTTGCCAGTATGCTGCTGGTGACCGGGATGCTGGGAGCCTTTTGTGTTGCTGTAGAGATGGCTGGAGATCCGAGATGGAGAGATCGGCTTTGGCTCGTGGTGGCTCTCGTGGGCTTCAGCCTGATAGCATTCGGGATCTTTCAAAGGCTCAGTGGAGCCAGGACGATTTTCTGGGCTGTCGGGGAAAAGACGGGCAACACCTTTTTTGCGACCTTTCGCTATCACGCCAATGCTGGAGCGTTCATCAATCTCGTGATGCCATTTGTCCTGGCGCGCACGCTTTTGATTTTTCGCCGAGAATCGCCACAGTGGCAGAAGGCCTTTTGGATCGTTGCGAGTTCCATAGTCGTGGCTTCTGCATTCATCAATGTCTCGCGAGCCGCGATGACTATTGCCCTCATGCTGCTGCTGGTTCTCGGGGGCTGGTGGCTGTTCTTCGAGAGGCGCACGGTGATCAGTCGCCCTGCGGCATGGGGTGGGGCGATCGTGATAATCCTGGTCGCGGGACTGCTGGCGTATGCTTTTGGAGCCGACCGTTCGGTTAAGCGGTGGCTGAAACCAAAGGACGGGAACGAATTGTCGAATAATCTGCGTTACCAGGTCTATGACATCATCTGGAAGAAGACCCTGCCTTTTGTCGGTTGGGGCGGCAGCGGGCCGGGGACATTCGAGATGGTGTTTCCTCTCTCCGTCAAGGAGTCGGGCAACGATGCGGTCGGGCGGTGGTATTGGGTGAATGCTCATCAGGATTACCTTCAGGTCCTTACCGAGTGGGGGGTGATCGGAGGTATCCTATGGGCTGGACTGCTGCTGGGCGGCCTAGGAGTTGGCATCTGGCGCCTCACCAAACGCAGCGGCCAGTGGCGTTCCGAGACTCGTTATTTTCTGCTCGCGGGATGCCTGGCATTGCTGGGAGTTCTCTTGCATGCGCTGGTCGATTTTCCCCTCCAAATCGCGTCGCTTCAGCTTTTTGCAGCGATTTCCTGTGCGGTCGCCTGGACCGTTGGAAACGAGGATGGCAATATGCCTGTGAGGAGGCGGCGACGCAGATCAATGCCTCGGGAAAGGGAAGAACCCGCTTGATCGCGCGGGGAATTGTCACTACACGTGGCCCGGAAAGTGCTACTGACTTTCTCCAGGAGGAGGGACGACAGGGAATGGGAACGAAAAATTTAGGAGATGTCTCTTTGACGATGGGCGCAAAGCGGGTAAACCGCTGCGCGATGCGGTGGTTTCAGCTAGGGATTGCGGGCTTGGGGATTTCGATTTTTGCGGGATGCGCATCGACTTCCGCAAAGGTATCCCGCCAGGATCCCTTTGAGGCCCAGCTTCTCGGTCTGGAGCAGCAGGCGCTCAACAAGCGCATCCCGCAGGTACTGGCTGAGCAGGAGGCTCGGCTGGCTCGGCTGCCGGATTACTATCTTCCGCAGCCAGATCTACAGGCTACGCCGGACGTGATCACACCAGTTTCGTCGGAGGTGGCGGCCTCGCGCAGGCAGGCCGGACCGATCGGTCGGGTTTCCAACTAAATGGCTGTTTTCCCATGGAGCGCTGGAGAGCGGCTCAGTGGGGCATATATGTATAAAATGCGAGTTTGGAGGGTAGCTGGAATTTTGTGTGTCGGAGCGCTGGCAGCCTTGGCGGGGTGTGCGAGCATGGAGCCAGGGATCAACGCGAAGGCGGAGATCGGAGATGCGAAGATCGCACGTGGTTCGGTCGCAGTGGTTCCTGACGTAAGCATGCCGGACGCGGCGGAGGCAAATCACCTCGTTGCCTTGGTCTCCCAGGCGCTGAAAGATGCCGGGTTCCGCGTGAAATCCTCACCCGACGAAGCCGATGTGATCGTGATACCCTCTCTAGCCTACTCGACACCGACCGTGGATGCAGCGGAGATGACCAGATTCTCGCGCGAGGGTTTTCAACCCGCGACCGTGGGAAATCAGTCGGGCATGACCTACAGCACGTTTTCGTTTTCTTCACTGGATGAAGTCCGGACTCCTGCTCCCTCCATGGCGCCACAAAAGTGTGGTTTACGGATAACTGCAGTGACCAAAAAGGATTGGTTCGACACCGACAAGACCCGCAATGTCGAACGAGTCTGGCGGGTTATCGCGGTAACCTCGACGAATGGCCGTTCGCAGGACGAAATCGTAATTGCGCTGGTGCAAGCCGCCACCACGAAGCTCCGGGCCATTCAGGCCGTGGCCAAGGGGGATGCTCCTCCACCTGCTGTATCGCAGTAGCTGATCTCTGGCGGCAGAGCGTCAGGGCTCGATCGCGAACGGCTTCTCTCCGATGCGGGCAGCCGGTGAGACATCCGCGGGCGGGTCTTGATTCGCCCCGATAAAGGAGCGCTTTTGAAAGCCTTCCGGCGTCGCCTCAAGGATGTCCGTCCATCCATCGGGCCACGTGCACTCGATCGTCTTGCCTTTTTGTTTCCAGGTGCCTTCCGTGCCGCCATTGACAGAACTAAAGGCGCGCCCGTTCGACTGAATGGCCAGGTATTGGTAGTCGCCGTCCGGCTCCTTGTTAAGCCGCCAGACTCCCACCGTGCCCGCGATGTCCGCAGAGAGTTTCTGTGCGGGCTCGGTCGTGGCCGGAGGTTTGTCCAGGGATGATCCGGGCGGATATCCATGGTGGACGATGCCCTCGGCCGTTTTTTCCAAGGAATCCGTCCAGCCATCCTCAAGAAAAATGAGGATACGATTGTTCTCGAGACGCCAAAAACCGAGTTCGCCCCGGGCGCCATGTTTCCCCTTGGTCCAGGTGGTAACGACCTGCCCGTCAGGGAAAATGAGCAGATCGAAAAGCTGACCCTGTTCGTCAATGGTCGACCATGCTCCTATAAATTCCGTGGCGTCAGATTTCAGCTCCGGGTCTTTGATGACTGCGACAGGCGCTGGCGTGGAGACGGGAGATTGTGCCGGGGTGGCGGATGGTTCGGGGGCAGGAGAGGGCGTCGCGGCGTCGCCAGCCTTCTTCGCAGGGCAGGCCGTAAGGGACAGGCAGAGGAGGAGGGCTAGGGAGGAACGCACGGCAGGGATGTTTTCGGGACGGGGATAACTTGGCAACTTTTTTCCCCTTTGCCACCGGGAGCTCGCTAAAACTGAAAAACCGCCTCCACCGCGACGAAATGAATGGTTTCCGCCGGTCCGGTTTCCTCGATAAATGTCCCTGGAACGAATTGCGAGTAGCTCACGAGAAAGGATAGTTCGCGGCGGGGGCTCCACTCGGCCACGCACTCGAACTGTGTGCCGATGAACCGCGCATTGCTCGATCCATCCGACGCCCGCACGATATTCCCGCCCACGCCGTAGACCGCGTCCTGTGTGCTGTAACGCCAGTACGGGCCGCCCTGAAGCGTGAGCGTGAGGGAGTCCGTGAAGCGCAAGCCGATCGCGCCGAGGAGGTTGATCAGATTGTATGGCCCGATGGGCGTGAGCTCGCCGAAGTATTTCCCCTTTGGAAACATGGGGTTGAAGGTCTGGAGATTGGGCGAGCTCGCGTCGTTGTCGCCGCTGACAATGTTGGCCCGAAGGGACGCGCGTGGCTTCCAGGGAGCATCGAAGGTGTAGCCACTTTCCGTGCCCACGCTCCAAGCGAAGATCGATCCCGTGCCGAGATTGCTGTCGAAACGGCCGAACTGCACGATGCCCTCATAGTTCCAGTCGACCGTACCGCGGCCGATGGCCTTGTCCCCGTAGAGTCTCACGCCGAGGGTATGCCGCAGCTCGGTGCCGGAGCCGGAGTTGTAAACCGCGTCGTTGTCGTAGTAGCCGAGATAGTAGGCGTCCAACCCGGTGCTGAACCCGGTGGAGAGGACGTTGTCGAGGCGGCGCGTTGAGTAGACGCCCCAGAACTGCTGATTGCCGCTACTCTCGTTATCGAGCGGATCGGGTGCGACTTGCACCGGCTGGAGGAAAAAGACGTGGATGTCCCATCGGGTGTCTTTCCATTCGATGATCCCGCCATCGAAACTCAGGGGAACATTTGGCCCATAACGGGTACCGATGACGCGTTCAGATCCGAAGGAGATGACCTGACGACCGCCCTGTACGGAAAGCTGACCATCCCCAAGGGGAAATCGGACGCGGGCGAAGGCCTGCAGCATATCGATTCCATCTTCATCGATGGGTCCGGCGCCCCGCTGGTCGTAGTCATTGCTGGCGATAACCAACTGGCCAAAGGCGAGAAAATCCCACCCTCCCGGCAGTCCAGGGATCGTCAGGGAGGCGTAGGGGAGATAGCGGGTGAGCAGATAGCCGCCGTTATCCTGCGGCCCCGAGCCGAAATCGGTATTGTCGATCCACTCATAGCGCACGCGAATCTCGCCGCCGAGTGTAAGAAACGGCGCGGACGGCGATGGCCAAAGGCGGATGTACTTCAGATGCTCCCACCACTCCCCGGAGCGCTGTTGCGGATCGCCGAGATAGCGGTAATCCTCCAACTGCCGCATGGGTTTGATCGGCGGCGGGTCAGGAGGCTGGCCGGATGGCGGCTGTTGCGCCCTCGCGGGGAAGGCGCAACAGAGAATCAGGCCGACCAGAGGCAGGCGGACGAGGGCCTTCAGCTTTGGATGAACTCCAGGAGGTCGCGATGGAAGGCATCGCGTTCCGTGACAGCTAGGCCATGTGAACCCCCGGGATAAAGTTTGAGGGTGGGATGCTTCAGCACCTTGGCGGCGGCCTTGGCGGAAATATCGACCGGGACGATCTGATCATCCTCGCCGTGGCAGATGAGCACCGGGATGTCGATTTTCTTGAGGTCGTCTGTGAAGTCGGTTTCCGAGAACGCCTTGATGCAGTCGAGGGCGGATTTCAGCCCGGCGTGCATGCCTTGCACCCAGAAGGCCTGACGGACACCTTCGGACACATTCGCGCCGGGGCGGTTGTAGTTGTAGAAGGGCATCGTGAGGTCCAGAAAGAACTTGGACCGATCTGCCCGCACTCCGTCGCGGGTGCTGTCAAAAACCTCCATAGGCAGGCCTTGGGGATTGGTGTCGCTCTGCAACATGCAGGGCGTGACGGCCCCCACGAGGACGAGCTTCGAGACGCGGGAGGTTCCGTGCCGGGCGACATAGCGGGTTACCTCGCCTCCGCCGGTGGAGTGTCCGATGAGGACGACGTCCTTCAGGTCGAGCGTATCGAGCACCTTGGCGAGATCGTCGGCGTAGGTGTCCATATCATTGCCGGTCCAGGTCTGGCTGGATCGGCCATGGCCACGGCGATCATGGGCGACGGCGCGAAAGCCCTTTTCGCCGAAGAAGAGAAGCTGTTCATCCCAGGCGTCGGAATTCAGCGGCCAGCCATGGGAAAAGACGATGGGGCGGCCGGAGCTTGAGCCCCAGTCCTTGTAAAAGATTTCAATCGGTGACGATCCTTCCTGACCGACGGTGATTTTATGTGTGCTCATGGGTTTATGATTAAAAGGCGAAGCATTCGCATCCGCCGTCCATCAGGCCGCGAGGGCCAAGCATCCACCGGGGGATGTTGAACGGGTTGGGCTGCGGTTTGGCGGTGACGTGATGGCTGCATCCGCAGGAGGCGTGATGCAGGTGGCTGGTGTTTTCGGCCTTCCAGCACCCGGGGTAGCGGCTGACGGGCGACCAGTCCGGCATGGCAGGCGGCACGCCGGGATCGAGGGGGGTGAATTCCTCCGCCCCGTAGACCGGCTTGCCGCCGAGAATGGTGAGCACGGATTCCAGGGATTTGATTTCCTCGTCCGGGATGGAGAAATAGTCGTCGGAGAGCACGGCAAAGTCCGCCAGCTGACCCGGTGCGATGGTACCCCGATCTGTTTCCTGCCGAGACATCCAGGCGCTTCCGCTGGTGTAAAGGCGCAGGGCCTCCTCGCGGGAAAGGAGCGCCTTTTCCGGGTAAAGCGAGAACCCGCCGAGGGTCCGACCGGTCGTTAGCCAGTAGAGCGAGACGAAAGGATTGTAGCTCGCCACGCGGGTCGCATCGGTGCCTGCGCCCACGGGTACGCCCATTTCCAGCATGCGTCGGACCGGCGGGGTGCGCTCCGCGGCCTTGGCACCGTAGCGGTCGACGAAATACTCGCCCTGGAAGGCCATGCGATGCTGGATCGCGATGCCACCGCCGAGCGCCTTGACCCGCTCGATGTTGCGGTCGGAGATCGTTTCGCAGTGATCGAAAAACCAGTGCAGCCCCTCCAGGGGCGCATGCCGGTTGACCCGCTCGAAGACATTGAGAAACCGGCTGATGGATTCCTCATAGGTGGCGTGCAGCCGGAAGGGCCAGCGGTTTTCCGCCAGGAAGGAGACGACCTTCTCGAGTTGTTCCTCCAGCTTTCCGTCCAGGTCGGGACGGGGCTCCAGAAAGTCCTCGAAATCGGCGGCGGAGAAGACCAGCATCTCGCCCGCGCCATTGCAGCGGAACATGTCGTCGCCCTGGTCGGGCTTGATGATGTTGGACCAGCGGACAAAGTCCTCTAGTTCGCCTCCGGGTTTTTGGGTGAAGAGATTGTACGCGATGCGCAGCGTCATCTCTCCCCGCTGGTGGAGTTGCTGGATGATCTCGTAATCCTCCGGGTAATTCTGAAAACCCCCGCCGGCATCACAGACTCCGGTGAGTCCGAGGCGGTTCAGCTCGCGCATGAAGTGGCGGGTCGAGTTGTACTGGTACTCGGCCGGGAGCTTGGGACCCTTTGCCAGGGTGGCGTACAGGATCATGGCGTTGGGCCGCGCGATGAGCATGCCGGTGGGATTACCGGCCTTGTCACGGACGATTTCTCCCCCAGGCGGGTTCGGCGTGTCCTTCGTATAGCCGCAGGCTCGAAGGGCGGCCTGGTTGAGCATGGCACGGCAGTAGAGGTGGAGGATGAAGACCGGCGTATCGGGTGCAGCGGCGTTGATTTCCTCCAGCGTCGGCATGCGGCGCTCGGCGAATTGAAACTCGGTCCACCCACCCACGACGCGCACCCATTGCGGAGCCGGAGTGCGCTCGGCCTGGTCGCGGAGCATGGCAAGGGCGATGGACACCGAGGGAACGCCCTCCCAGCGGAGCTCCATGTTGTAATTCAGTCCGCCTCGGATGACGTGGAGGTGGGAGTCGTAGAGCCCAGGAATCACGCGGCGACCGCGCAGGTCGATCACCTGTGTGGATGCGTCGCGGGGAAAGTCGGAGCCGTCGCCCACACCGACGATCCTTCCGCCTGCCACAGCGACGCTGGTGGCCTCGGGTCGGGCGGGATCTAGGGTGGAGATGCGTCCGTTTTCGAGAATGAGGTCAGGTTGGATAGTCATGGCGTGGGTTTGTTGGAGGCGGGGTGCAGCCAGGGGTGGGAGAGCTTCACGAGGAGCGGCATGGCGACCCAGGTGAGGACGATCACGATCCCGGCTGAGACCAGCCCGGCCTGAAGGATGAAGTGGAGGGAGAGAATGAAGGGCCGAAGCAGTGCGGGGACGATGATGCTGACCGGCCAGACCGCCAGGAAGGTGAGGACCGCCATCTTCCATCGCGGCGGCATGTGGTGGCCTTCGCGGAACCATGCCTCAAGCCCGGAGAGATGCCGGATTTGAGGCTCGCCCTCCACCATCGGCTGGATGCGCTCGACCCAATCGCGATAGAGCGTCGAATGGTAAAAGGTCTCCAGATCCCGCGCGCTCTGGAAGGAACGCAGGATGCCGTACTCGGTCGAGCCGGAGTCCGGCGCAGGGTGCAGGATGTGCACCCCGGTCATCCCCTGCTCCGCGAGGGAGCGGCTGGCAAAGTCCGCCAGGGCGCGTTCGAAGTCGGCGAGATGCGACCTTCGAACGCGCCGGGTGATTGCGATATGGATCGTCTCACCCATGAGGTGGCGAACCTAGTGGGCAGCCTTCGGAGCGACGACTTGCGGCTGGATCGCCGACTGCGGGGCGTGATGCACCATGGTGTAGGCGTACTCGACGCCGACGCCATACGCGCCGCCCTGGTTTTTGATGATGCCCATCAGGTTGTTGTAATGATCGCGACGCGCCCAGTCGCGCTGCCACTCGAGCAGAGCGGGCATGGTGGTGACGCGCACCGCGCCCGCCTGCACCATGCGGGAAAGAGCGGCTTCCTGAGCTGCGGATGACGTGGCTCCGCAACAATCCTCGACGACATAAATGTTATAGCCTTCCCCAAGCATCTCGATGGTCGGCCAGGTCACGCAAACTTCCGTCCAGAGGCCGGTCATGATGATGTTTTTGCGGCCCGTGGCTTTGATCGCGGCGCGGAAGCCCTCGTCATCCCACGAGTTCATCGATGTGCGTTCGACCACTTGCTGTCCCGGAAACACATCCAGGAGCTGAGGCCAGACGTAGCCGCTGAAAGACTCGGTCTCCACTGCCGTGATCACGGCGGGGACGTTGAATTCCTTCGCGACCTTGGCGAGGAGGGTGACGTTGTTGATCAGCGTAGCACGGTCGATATTGGACACACCGAAGGTCATCTGGGGTTGATGATCGATGAAGACGACGGCGCTGTCTTCAGCAGTATAAAGCTTGTGATAATGGCTCATGGTCCGGGAACCGTAGTCCCTGACAGCCATGTATTTCTATTGCCCGAGCCGGTGAACTTTTCCTCCTTCGGAAGAAGGAGATGCCGCCCAACCTCCCGGATGAGCTCCCGTCGTTCCGCCTGCCTAAATCTGAATGAGCCCACGCTTGTTGGCGGCGGTGACCGCCTCGGTGCGGCTCAGGACGTTCAGCTTGCTGAAGATGGCCCGGAGGTGGGATTTCACTGTCGTCTCCGTAATGCAAAGCCGGGTGCCGATTTCCTTGTTGCTCAGGCCGGAGGCGAGGAGGGTGAGGACGTCCAGTTCGCGCCCGGTGAGCGGTTCCACGCTCAGGCCGCTGGCGAGTTTCTCGACCAGCGTGGGGGTGATGAACGTTTCGCCGCGATAGACCCGCCGGATGCAGTCGAGGAGATCCTCGCGCCGGGAATCCTTGAGCAGGTAGGCCTTGGCTCCGGCACGGATCGCGCGGAGGATGTCGTTGTCGGTGTCGTAGGTGGTGAGAACGATGACCCGGGCCGAGTGATCGAGGGCGCGGATGGACTCGGTGACCGTCACGCCGTCGAGCTTCGGCATGCGCAGGTCCAGCAGGCAGATGTCGGGCTGCGTCGTCTTCCAAAGGGCGAGCGCTTCTTCGCCGTCGCCCGCCTGTCCGGTGACCTGCATATCGGGCTGTCGGGCGATGATGGCGGCCAGCCCTTCGAGTACGGTAAAATGATCGTCGGCGATCAGGATGTGGATGCGCTCAGGCGATTCGGTTTTCATCAGTGGGAGAGGGTAGGGTGAGCACTACGGCGATACGGGTTCCTGTGCCGGGATGGCTTTCGACTGTCAATGAGCCGTCCATGGCCTCGACGCGTTCGCGCATTCCGCGCAGGCCGAAGCCATCCGGTTTCTGAGTCGGGTCGAAACCCTGGCCGTTGTCGGAGAGTGCGAGTTGCAGTGAACCGCTGGCGAACGCGAGTTTCGCGTGAAACTCGGTGGCTCGCGAATGGCGCAGGACATTGGTGAGGGCTTCCTGGGCGATGCGGAGGAGATTGTCCTCCCAGCTTTTTGGGAGCGGGCGGGAGTCGCCTTCCACGGATACGGAACCGCGTACCGAGGTTCGTGATGTGGCCTTTTCGATGAGGTCGGCCAGGGCTGCACAGAGATCCATCCGGCTGAGAGCCTCGGGGCGGATGGCGTGGACGGAGCGGCGCGCTTCCTTGAGGCTTTCCGCCGCCAACTCCCGGGCGCGGGCAATGTGGGCTCCGGCTTCCGCATCCAGTTCTTGCGAACGGGCGTCCTCGGCGGCTTCCAGTTGAACGATGACGCCCGTCAACCCTTGAGCGAGCGTATCGTGGATCTCGCGGGCGAGTCGGTTGCGCTCCGAGATGACGGCGGATTGCCGACCGATACGAGCCAGTCGCATCATCTCGATGGTGAGCATGGCCTGCTGGGCGAGCGTCTTCAAAAGCTCGAGTTCCTCATCGCGGAAGGTGCGGTGTGTGCGGAACCGTGCGCTGACCATGCCGCCGAAGCTTCCGCTGATCGGCATGGGTACCGTCACGGCGGTCAGGGTGCCGGATTCTTTTACCTTTCGCAGATAATCTTCCAGTAGGGCGGGTGTTGGCGGACATCCGAGTGCAGGCATCCAGTTTGTCCCCGGGCTCCCTGCGATCCGCACCATGGGCGGATCACTGGCGAAGTCGAGTTCGACGCAATCGACGCAGGTTTCAAAAAAGCGATTCCACACCGGATGTCCCAACGCACGGAGTGCGGCGATCTGGTCTGCCGAGGCGGACTCCGCGGGAAACTGAAGGCGGTTGTCGCTGAATATCCCCATGCGGTCGATCACTCCGGCGTCATTACGAATCCAGAAGGTCAGCACGTCGGAAGCAGTCTGGTCCCGAATAACCCGGGCTACGTGCTCAACGAGCTTTTCCGAATCCCCTTCGGTGGAAAGGGAGTCCAGCAGGTCTGTGATCGCGTCGAACTGATTGCGAAGGAGGCGCATTGATGCGCGGTGCCCTTCGATATCCACCTTGGTGCCGTACCACTTGACGATCTCGCCTGTCTCATTCCGATAGGGAACCGCGCGGGAAAGAAACCAGCGATACTGGCCGTCGGCCCCGCGCATGCGAGACTCGTATTTTCCCGGCACCCCGGCCTGGAGCAGTGCTTTCCAGTATCGCGTCAGGCCGGGAAGGTCGTCCGGGTGGATGGCGACCTGCCAGCCCCAGCCGGTGGAGTCCTCGAGCGACATGCCGGTATAGTCGAGCCAGCGCTTGTTCAGGTAATCAAAAGAGCCTTCCGGCGAACTGGTGAAGACGAGCCCGGGGATCGTGTCGATGACCCGTCGCAGCCGATCCTCACTCCGCAGCAAAGCGGCATTCGCGAGCTCCAGCTCGCGGGTTCGCTCCGCGATGCGCGACTCCAGCTCGCGGTTGAGACTGGATAGCTCGACTTCAGCCTCCTTGCGGTCGGTAATATCCATCACCGTGCCGATGAAACGGATCGGGCGCTTCTGATCGTCGAAAAAAGCCTGACCATGCGCGGTGACCCAGTGCAGAGATCCATCCCGCGGGTGGATCGAGCGGTACTCCATGCGGTACTCGCCATCATTGGCGCCGCCGAGGGCGTTCATCACGGCGGCATCGACTTTCTCGCGGTCATCGGGATGCACGCAGTTCAAAAACACATCATGTGTCACCTCGGCCGTGAGCGGGATGCCGAATATCTCTCGCAGTCGCGGCGACCAGTCTCCGGCGTTGGCCACGTCCGAGGAGTTCCATACCCAGAGTCCGATGCGGCCGGTCTCGAGCGCCAGGCGCAGGCGCTGCTCGCTGTCCACCAACTGGCGATTCAGCTCTCGCAAGTCCGAGGCGTGGTAGTCCTCCCCTGTCGGTGCAGCGTTTGCGGAAGGGGTGGAATTCTCCGACGGCATGAACCCTATTTCGCCGTCGGGGAGAGGTTGTGCAAGACATCGGGCGGGAAATCGCTCGGCGGGTGCTCAGTTTGGACTTGTGAAACGAGAGGGTTTGGGATGTCGATGAGGCTTGTGAGAAGGGTGTCGTCGCAGGAAGCCGCGGGGCATACGGACTACCGTTTGCTCTCGCAGCGCTTGGGACACGACATGCTGCGCAAACGCATCTCTGCCCAGGCAGGCATCTGGGCGCGGAAAAATCACCAGGGGAAGGGCATTTTCCGTATCGAGAGCGTGATTCCCGTTAATGCCATCGTCCGCTCGGTGCTCTGGCTCTTTTGCGCCGAGGAGCGTGGGCGGCGCAATTGTCTGGATGTCGAATTGGTCGAGCGCGACGTGGTTCTCACCTCCCTTCCAGAGGCTTTCGATGGCTTCCGGCTCTTGCACCTTACGGACCTGCATTGCGATCTTCAGCCCGAGCTGATCGATGTGCTCATCGAGCTACTGGCCGATGTCCAGTATGATGCCGTTGTGCTGACGGGCGATTATCATAATCAAATCGGGGATGATTACGATATTTCACTCGATTTGATGGCGCGATTGATCCGCGCCTTGCAGGGACCGTTATACGGCACACTCGGAAATCACGATTTTATCGAGAAGGTATCGTTTCTCGAGTCTGCCGGTCTGCCAATGCTGCTTAATGAGTCGGTCCCGATTGAGCGGCACGGCCAGAGAATCTGGTTTTGCGGGGTTGATGATCCCAGCTTTTTTCAAACGCACGATCTTCGCAAAGCTCGTGAAGACGTACCGGTAGGAGAGACGTCCATTCTGCTCAGTCACAGCCCTGAGCCATACCGGGAGGCCGCTGCGGCAGGATATGATCTGATGCTTTGCGGACACACCCATGGCGGGCAGATCTGCCTGCCGGGCGGGAGGGCCGTTCTGCACAATTACCCCGGTCCGCGCTGGCTCGTCGCTGGTGGCTGGATCTGTGGGAGACTGCAAGGCTATACATCGCGCGGCACGGGGAGTTGTGGCGTCGCAGCGCGGTATAATTGCCGGCCAGAGATTACGGTACATACTCTCCGCAGGTCGTAGGCCCCGGGGGAGGGCGCAATAATGCTCGACCGAAAGCCCGACGGCGCGAATATTTCCCTCGATGAAACCCCTGTTCCTCCCCGGCTTTCTCGCGGCCGGTTTGATGCTCACTCCCGTCGCGCGAGCCCAGGATGCTCCTCCGGTTAATGCCGATGTAATCCTCCGTGAACTCGACATGATCGAGCAGCGGCAGAAGCAGACGCTGGCCTCTGCGCGACAAATGGCGATCTCCCAACTGCGTTCGGCCGCTGTGTCGCCCTCGGCCGCGGCAGCCCTTTATGCCGATGCCGTCGAGGCGGTGGAGTTTGAGGGCAAACCCAACAAGGGAGCCGCTTTCGCGGAGTGGAAATCCGGTATGGGCGATGCTTTGCGTTCGACCGACTTTCAAAACGTTATCCTTCTCCACCTGCGCTATCTCGTGATGTCGTTGGAGCGTGGCGCCTCGGACAAGCCAGAGCTCTTTATCGCTCCCTCGCTGGCCTATGCGAATGATCTGGTCCCGACAGAGGACAGTTTTCAGGACTTGAAGAAGAAACAGGCTGACAAACCGGCAAACGAACGCGCCCAGCGCGACCGGGACATTGCCCAAAAGACCCTCAACGCCAAGAAGGATCTCCTCGACAAGTCCATCTCCGATGGAGTCTTCACCCGCTGGCTTCGTCTCCAGCAGTGGCTACCCAAGAGCGATGGCTGGGAGCTTACACCGGGGAACCTCGCGGGAATCCTGGAAAAGAACGTTCGCTCGGTCATGCGTACCGTGAAAGATCCGGCCCTCATCCAAACCTGGGATCTTGAGATGAAGGTGCTGGCCGATCGCGCGACCTCGGGACGGCTCGATTTCCTGGCAGCCGATTTCAATACCATGGTGCGGCCGAAGATGATTTTTTCGCGTGCCAATGACATGATCCTGCTCGGACAAACGAACCGGGCTGCGAATGATATCTACATCCTGGTGAAGACGTATCCGCAGCACCCGGATTTCTCGAAGTGGGTCATCAAGTTGCGGGAAATCCTCAAGCCAGCCCCCGCTGCGTCGACGGAAGCCGCTCCCGCAGAGGCGGCAACGCCGCAGCCTGCGCCTACTCCGGGTACAAATCCTTGATCAAGTCACCGTACATCTCGGTGATGATGTGGCGCTTCAGCTTGTAGGTGCCCGTCAGCTCCCGACCGACCTCGAAGGGGCGCGTCACGAACCGAAAATCCGTGATGCGCTCGAAGTTCTTGAATCCCGTGGCCTTGCTGATCAGACCGCGCAATTCCTGATCCATCAGGTCCCGAGCCTCGGGGTCTTTGGCGATCTCCTCCAGGCTGGAGGTCTGGATACCAGAGGAGCGAAAGCCGAGCAGACTCGGCACGATGAGGGCTGCAAGGGCTTTCTGGTCCTGGCCGACGACCATGCAGTTGTCGATCAGTGGTGAGTGGACGAGGCGGCACTCGATCGGCACGGGTTCGACATTTTCGCCGCTGAGCAGAACGATGGTATCCTTCGACCGGCCGAGGATCTTCAGGCAGTCGTTGAAGGTTATCATCCCGATGTCGCCGGTATTGAGCCATCCGTCGTGCAGCACGCTGGCGGTGCCAGCCGGGTTCTTATAGTAGCCCTTCATCACTTGCGGACCCTTGACGTGAATCTCTCCGCGCAGCCCGCGACCGTGTCCCCGTCGGGATTTGTTCGGATACAGGATATCTCCGGTGTTGAGATCGACGATTCGTATCTCCGTCTGTGGATAAAGCGGTCCGACCGTGCCAATGACGAGATTGTCCCAGGTTCGGACGGCGAGAACAGGCGAGGACTCGGTCAGACCGTACCCCTCCAGCACGGGAATGCCGATGAAGTTGAAAAACTCATCGACGTGCGGCTGGAGCGCTCCGCCCCCGGAAATGGTGCCGCGGAATTCCGAGCAGCCGACGGCTTCGCGGATTTTGGACAGGACCACCTTGTCGAGGATGCGGTGGGGGAGGTAATACAACAGCCAGTTGGCCGCATGGCTGATGCCGAGATGGAGATTTTCCTTCGTGGAACGACCGGTCAGATCGAGCTGCTGGCCGCGGAAGAATCGCTCGGCGCGTTTGACGGCGCAGGTGCTATGCTGGGCCATGTGAAAGAGCCGTCGCTTGAACGGCGCGCCCTCCTCTACGCGGTGCATGAGCTTTTGGTAGAGATTCTCCCAAAGGCGCGGAGCGGAGCACATCACGTTGGGCTTCACGGTCTTCAGATCCTCCGCAATCGAGCGGATCGAGGTGTAGTACGTGCACGCGCCCATGCTGATGGCGACCATTTCAAAGACACGCTCGTAGCTGTGCCAGATGGGGAGAATGGACAGCGTACGTTCGCCGGGAACGAGGTCAAAGGGCAGGTTGCGCACCTGCGACGCCATATTGGCATGAGTAAGCTGGACGCCCTTGGGAGTGCCGGTCGTGCCTGAGGTGTAAATGATGGTGAAAAGATCCTCGGGCTGGATGGCGGCGCTGCGATCCTCCGCGCGGCGATCGCCGGCAGCGCGAAGCTCCGCGCCACGGGCGAGCAGGTCCTGCAATCTCAACACGCCATCGCGGGCCGCGGCCTTGGGATCCATCAGGATGATGGTCTCGAGTTGGTTCAACTGCCCCTGGACACGCCCAAGCTTTTCCAGCGTGGCGAGATTTTCCACAAAGGTGACCCGGATGTCCGCGTGGTCGAGGATGTAGGCGATCTCGCCTTCCGTGATGTCCGTGCCGCGCGGAACGTCGGCGCATCCGGCGAGCTGCACGCCCGCGTCGCAGATGATCCACTCGAGGCGATTGTCCGCCAGGAGGCCAACGTGCTCCCTCGGCTGCACGCCGAGATCGATCAGCGCGGTGGCGAGTGCGAGACCCTGCTCGTAGAGCGAGCGGTAACTGGTGGGCCGGTACTGGCCTTCGGCGTTTTTTGAAGCGAAAGCCGGGCGGTTCTCATACGCCTCGGCGGCGTTGCGATACAACTCGGCCAAGGTGGAGACTTGGAGACGTGCCATCAGTGGGAAATACGGGCCGCTTAGCGGCGGCGGTTGGGGGAATTCGGGGAATAATCGGACTCGCGAAACGTAATGCGAGCCTTCGTCAGGTCGTAGGGGGAGATTTCGAGACTCACGCGGTCGCCCGGGACGATGCGAATGAAGTTTTTCCGCATCTTGCCAGAAATGTGGGCGAGGACGACATGGCCATTGGGAAGTTTTACCCGGAACATCGTTCCCGGTAGAACGTCCACCACAACCCCATCTGCGTTAATCGAATCGTCTTTAGCCACAGGAGAAGATGGCGGCCTTTTACCCGATATCGGCTTCAAAATCAACCCATCGCACGAGTCCGGCGAGATTTTGTCGGCCTTCCTGGTGCCAGGACCAGGGTGGCAGCTGCATGCGACCGAGCGGGCAGATGCGCGATGGGGCGAGCGGAGCGACGAGTTCCGCGACTTCCGGAAGGGCCGGCCAGATGCCCACTGCACCGAGCCACCCGAGCACCGGGCCGAGGGCAGTGGCGGCATCGCTTTCCGGCCAGGGCTTCACATAGACGACACGGTTCAGGCAGGAACTCGCAAACCACGGGTCGTTCTCATAGATCACCGTCCAGTCGAGCGAACCCTCGCTTTCATAAAGCTTCACACGAGTGTCACTGGCGGAGCGGAATCGGTAATTCGCCCGCACATTGTGTATCTCCGCCGCCTCGGCCACGGTGACGGGCAACGGTCGCTCCGCCGCGGCAAAATCGGCCATGGCGCCGGCCAGTTCGGCCGCAAAGGCGGCTGCATCGCCTCGCACATAAATGTCATGCGGGGAAAGGCAGCCCTTCTGGTTGAAAAGCGAGATGTCCCGGGCGGCGGCATCGGCTGCTCCGGGTGTGGGCGATGCGACGAGACCGAAGCTGAAGAGATGCCCGTGCGGCTCGAAACGAACGCCGGGCCGCGCCTGCGAGCGGAAGTGCGCGATGGTTTCATCCGAGCCGAAGACGACCCAGGCTGCCGCCTCGCGCTGCCACTCATCCGGCAGCGTGGTGGAGACTGTGACGCATTCGCGGAGACCGGCAGGGAGCAGGGAGAGAAACTCCCCGACCTCCGGCAGACCCTCGGAAGGGAGCTTGATCCGGTTCTCCGCTCCCAGCAGCAGGCCGCGAATGAGACTCTGGAGGGCCGCATGCGGCGTGTTACCGCTCACGATGTGAAGTAGCGGGGAGAGGCAATACGCCCGGGCGAAATTCGCTCCATATGGGCGGAAACCATCGAGGATCTCCGCGTGGCCCAGCTCCAGGCGCACGACGTCCAGGAGGTCGTCGGCGGAGCAGGGACCGAGGATCGGGAAATGCGACGCGGCGCGGGCGAGGGCTTCGGCTCGGGAGGCTGTATTCATCGGCTTAACAGGTCGTCGGCCGCGCGGGAGCAGCCGCGAGGCAGCGCGGCGGGGTCGCGACCGACAAGGAGGAATCCCTCCTCATGGCGAACGGCGAGATCCTGCGTTTGCAGCACGCAGGAGGAGTCAATATTTGCCAGGTCAAAAATGACGAGCACCCCGGTTTCGCCGACGGCAACCTCTCGGCCCGTCGAGGGATCGATCACGAGGCCCCGCACCCACGATCCGCCGCGGTGCGGTGTTCCCAGGCCGCGGGTATAGAATTGCGACGATAGCTCGGTCATGCCGTATTCGTTCCAGACGTCATCGGCAGCGAGGCCAAGGTGTTTCTGGAAGAAGGCATAGAGCTCCTCCTTGGGGAGATTGCGCCGTGTGCCCTTGTAGCCTCCGGTTTCCATCGCGGCGGAACCGGCGGGAAGAGTCCATGTGCGGTCCCCGAGGAATTCAAAGAAGTCGAGGAAGCCCAGCGCGGTGCCAAAGAGGACCACCGGTTCCTTCGCCGAAGCCAGGAACT
Organism: Terrimicrobium sacchariphilum; assembly: GCF_001613545.1. Classification (NCBI taxonomy): domain Bacteria; kingdom Pseudomonadati; phylum Verrucomicrobiota; class Terrimicrobiia; order Terrimicrobiales; family Terrimicrobiaceae; genus Terrimicrobium; species Terrimicrobium sacchariphilum. Next base: position 3,689,781 of record NZ_BDCO01000002.1, on the reverse strand, counting down.
CAGTGAGGCGCTCCCATTGATTCCAGAAGAAATCCTCCGGCTGCACGAGCCACCCGGCCATCGTGCTGAGCGAGGAGTGCGGAGCTTCCGTGGGTGGTGGGACCAAGCCGATAACCCGATGGCCCGGAATCCCGGAATGCCGCCATCCCGCCAGTGCGGCAGCCTGATAGACCTCCAGCGTTGCAAAATGATGCTGGCCGTAGCCCTCACCTGTGGTGCCGCTGGTGCGAAAGGTGCGCACCGCCTCAGGTTCCGGAAAGGTGGCGATGCGGCTCCAGCGGAATGCGCCTAGCGGCAGGGGAGGAATTTCGCGCCAGACGGACGGGGCGGGAAACCCCTTGCAGTACTCGTGATATGGAGGGCAAAGCTCGCGCTGACGACGATGTGCCTTCACGAGCAGATCGGCAAAGTTCCCCTCGCCATGCTCGATGTAGCGGATGATCTGGTGATGGAGGTTGGATTCCAAGGCGTGCGAAAGGCATAGTTTCTCACAGGAAGCCGTCGCGCCGCAAGGAGGGTGCGAATTGCCTTTTGCCAAAAATTTAAGTCGCCAGCCCACAGAACGCGTGTAGGTTCCCGGCCTTATGCTACGAATCCCCTGGGAAAAAGTACGGTGGGCAAACAGCCTGTTTCTCATCTCGACTTTTGTCACAACCGTCACAGCCGTGCCGCTTTACATCATGCGCCATGGTGTGGATGCCTTCCAGCTTGGGTTGTTCCTCTTCTTCTTCATTGCTACCGGCTTGAGCATTACGCTCGGCTATCATCGACTTTTTTCGCACCTCACGTTCAACGCTTCGTGGCCGGTGAAGGTCTTCACCCTGCTCTTTGGCGCAGCCGCTTTCGAGGGTTCCGCCCTCGGCTGGTCGGCGGACCACCGCCGCCATCACAAGTTCGTCGATCACGATGACGATCCGTACGATATTTCCAAGGGCTTCTTTCACGCCCATATCGGCTGGCTTCTCTTTCGCACCGGCCCGGATACGCCGCTGACCTGGGTGCGCGACCTTCAGAAGGACAAGCTCGCCTGGTGGCAGCACCAGTACTACGTGCCGCTGGCATTCGGAGTGGGCTTCGGTCTTCCGGCCCTCATTGGCTACCTCTGGGGCGGTCCCACGGCGGCTCTCGGGGCCTTTCTCATGGCGGGTGTGGCACGTGTGGTTTTCGTTCATCACATGACCTTTTGCATCAACTCGTTGTGCCATTGGATCGGTGATCGTCCGTACTCGACGAACTGCACCGCGCGCGACAGTTTCCTCATGGCTCTCTTCACCTTTGGCGAGGGCTACCATAATTTTCACCACGAGTTTCAGTACGACTACCGCAATGGCGTAAAGCCGTGGCAGTTTGACCCGACGAAATGGTCGATCTGGTTGCTGCACAAGCTCGGTCTCGTGCGCAATCTGCGCACCGTACCGGAAGAAAAGATTCTCAAAGCCCAGATCGCCGAGCAGCAGCGCCGTATCGCGGCGGCTCTTGAGAGTCACCCGGCTCCCCTTTCCGAGTCCTTGCAGACGATGCTGCACTCCGCCCAGCAGCAGATGCATGACGCTCTGGCCCAGTGGGAACAGCGCCTCACGGAGTACCGTGCTGCCAAGGAGCGCCGTCACGAGATCTCCCGTCGCCAGCGCCGCCAGCTCAAGCGTGAACTCGCACAGGCGTCCTCCGAGCTCCGCGAGGCCTTGGGCGAGTGGATGAGTGCGCACCGCATCGTTTTTGGCGGCACGGCTGCGGCTTAAGCATTGGCAGCGGTCGGTGCTCGCCTGCGATCCCCCGGGATAGTACGCGAGGCGACGGCCGCGAGGCCTTGGCTGGTGATAGCGTTTATGCCATCTGCCAGTGCGATTCGAACCGTGTCCTCCGATCTCGAGGCAGGGTGAGAATCGCCTCTTCGGCCGTCGGGACCTGGAACCAGAGAGTCTCTCCCGTAAGCAGGCGCAGCCTCGCGGTCAACTGCTGCCCAGTGCATGTCCCGCCAGGGGGAGGAATTGGTCGGGCTGGTTTGCGAATAGCTTTGTCATAGGAGCCCCGAAAGACGTTCGTATCGAGAAACCCGACCGCTGTCGGCTTGCGCGATGTGGAGAGAAATCCTCTTCCTGCTTGAGTGGTCCTGCGACAGAAACGCGTAAGGAATCCGTGATCGTGGGAAATTCTAGCAGGTTCCGAGCACGATATCGTGTCACGAGAAGCTCGATTGTTCCGGTGGGAATGGCTCCGCGTTGTTCAGTATCTCAAGGATATTGGAATCCCGGCTGCGACTTCGCGTCGCGTCCCCTCTGAGGGTTGTAAACCTATGGAGTCGAGATCGTTTTGCCTATCGCTCATCCGCGGTGAAGGCAGCGAGCGGGAAGCGCAAAACCAGAGTTTTCTCATTTCTCCCCCATTCCCCCTTAAAAATTCCCCAAGAAATTCCAAAATAAGGCTTGCTTACCTTGGGCGTATCAATAGTTTCTTCCCTCCCGCACACAGACGGGGGAATGAGTAGAGCACCTCAGAGTGCTTTTTTTGTCCCCTGACGCCTTTCCGAGGGTGTGCAGGCCTAACCAAGCAATGCAAACGCGCGTCCATATCGAAAAGATGATGTCCTGCTGGGCCGGATCGCGCGTGCATCGACGAAAACGAATTTCCTAACCACCTAACCAAGGGGACCGCCCTCAACTGTTCTTTATCAGATTATGTCAGCTCCTGCCGGTCAACGCATCCGCATCCGCCTCAAGGCGTTTGATTATCGAATCCTGGACGCCTCGGCGGCCGAAATCGTCGAGACAGCCAAGCGCACGGGCTCGAAGGTGACAGGCCCTATTCCGCTCCCGACCCGGATCGAGAAATTCACTGTCAACCGCTCCCCCCACGTGGACAAGAAGTCCATGGATCAATTTGAGATCCGCACGCACAAGCGCCTGCTGGATATCGTCGAACCCACCGCCAAGACCGTAGACGAGCTGCGTAAGCTCAATCTCCCGGCCGGCGTTGATATCACCATCAAAATCTGATCGTCGCCATGAGCATCGGACTTTTAGGAAAAAAACTTGGGATGACCCGCGTCTATGACGACAAGGGCCGCATCACCACCGCCACCGTCATCGAAGCTGGTGGCAACCGCATTCTCCAGGTCAAGACCGCGGAGAAAGACGGCTACAACGCCATTCAGGTCGGTTTCGGCGACCAGAAAGCCCATCGCGTCAGCAAGGCGCAGACCGGGCACTTCGCCAAATCCTCCTCGACCGCGAAGAAGTTCATTCGCGAATTTCGCCTCGCTGAAGGTGAGACCGCTCCGGAGAGCGTGGATCTCGGCCTCGGCACCTTTGAGGTTGGACAGTGGGTCGACGTCATCGGCCAGTCCAAGGGCAAAGGCTTCCAGGGCGTCGTCAAGAAGCACAATTTCGCCGGACAGCCCGCGAGCCACGGTTCCATGATGCATCGTCGTAACGGTGCCATCGGTAACCGCTCCACTCCCGGTCGTGTTTGGAAGAACATGGGCATGCCTGGTCACATGGGTGACGAGCGTGTCACGGTTCAGAACCTGCGAGTCCTGCAGGTCCGCGAGGAAGACGGTGTCATCCTCGTGAGCGGCGCGATTCCCGGAGCCAAGGGCACGAATGTCATCGTGCGCCCGGCCAAGAAAAAGAAAGCCCCAGCCAAGAGCTAAGCCATGAGCGCCACTGTATTTACTGCTGAAGAGGCCAAGAAGGCCAATATCGAGCTCATCACCGAAGAGGCAAAGGGCCGCCAGGCTGTCCACGATGTCGTGGTCGCCATGCGTGCCAACCGCCGCCGCGGTACTGCCAGCACCAAGACCAAGGCCGACGTCGCCCTGAGCGGCGCGAAGCCCTGGCGCCAGAAGGGAACCGGACGCGCCCGCGCCGGTTACAAGTCCTCCCCCGTGTGGGTGGGCGGCGGTGTTGCCTTCGGTCCGCATCCCCGCGACTACTCGAAGAAGACTCCCAAGAAGGTGAAGGTCCTCGCCTTCCGCAAGGCTCTCAGCGAGCGCATCCTCGCCGGCGACGTGCTGGTGACCGACGCCTTCGTTGTCGCCGAGCCGAAGACCAAGAAGTTCCTCGCCCTCGTGGCTGAAAGCGCCAAAGACGCCCGCAAGACGCTCGTCATTGGCAATGGCTTCGACGAAAACACCTTCCTCGCGGCCCGCAACGTCCGCACCGCCCAGCTGGTTCGCGCCCTGGACGTCAATACCGAGCAGCTCCTCGCGTTCGACAAGATCATCGTGACGAAGGAAGCGCTCACCACCCTCTCCGAAAGGCTCGCGTAATGAACGAACCCTTTGACCATCTGCAAACGGTCCTCCTGACCGAGAAGGCGACCCTGCTTTCCGAAAAGGAGAACCAGTACGTGTTCCGCGTCGCTCCCCGGGCCAACAAGCTCGAGATCAAGCGAGCGGTGGAAGTCCTCTTCAAAAAGACGGTTGTCAACGTCAATACCGCGAACTTCGCCGGTAAGAAGAAGCGCGAGCGCACTGCCAGCTTCGGCCGTCGTGCCAACTGGAAGAAGGCGATCGTAACCCTCAAGGAGGGCGAGAAGCTCGACCTCGTCTAAGGAGACACACAGCCATGGCACTCAAGACCTTTCGACCCCTTACGCCCGCGAGCCGCTTCAAGGCGCTCCCGGACTTCGCCGAGATCACGAAGGATACCCCGGAGAAGTCTCTCCTGGAACCCCTGAAGAAGTCCGGCGGACGCAACAACAACGGCCGCATGACCTCGCGTCACCGCGGCGGTGGCCACAAGCGCAAGTACCGCGTTATCGATTTCAAGCGCAAGAAGCGCGACATCATCGCTGATGTCATCGCGATCGAGTACGATCCCAACCGCTCCGCCCGCATCGCCCTTCTTCAGTATACGGATGGCGAGAAGGCCTACATCCTCGCTCCTGCCGGCCTCTTGGTTGGCGCCAAGGTGAGCGCTGGTGAAAAGGCAGATCCGGCGGTCGGCAATGCGCTCCCTCTGCGTGTGATCCCGCTCGGTACGGCCATTCACAATGTTGAGCTCACTCCGGGTCGCGGCGCTCAGATGATCCGCAGCGCAGGCGCCCAGGCCATCCTCGCCAACCGCGAGGCAGGCTTCGCCCTCATCAAGCTGGCTTCCGGTGAGATCCGCAAGATCAACGAAGACTGCTACGCCACGATCGGACAGGTCGGCAACACCGACCACATGAACGTGTCGAGCGGCAAGGCCGGTCGCTCCCGTTGGCTCGGCCGCCGTCCGCATGTCCGCGGTATGGTCATGAACCCCGTCGATCACCCCATGGGTGGTGGCCAGGGCAAGAGCAAGGGCGGTGGCGGACGTCACCATCCTGTCAGCCCCTGGGGCCAGCTGGCCAAGGGCTTCAAGACCCGTCGCAAGCACAAGAACTCCGACCGCTTCATCGTCCAGCGGCGCAAAGCAAAAGCTAAGTAACCATGGCACGTTCGCTCAAAAAAGGCCCCTACGTGGAGTGGAAGCTCCTCGATAAAATCGACCGGATGAATGACTCCGGCGCCAAGAAGCCGATCAAGACCTGGTCGCGTCGCAGCACGGTGACCCCCGACTTCGTGGGCCACACCTTCAACGTGCACAACGGCAAGACCTTCATCCCTGTGTTCGTCACCGAAAACATGGTCGGGCACAAGTTGGGTGAGTTTTCCCCGACTCGAATCTTTAAGAAACACGGTTCTCACACCGCCAAAGTGACCAAGTAACAATGAGACTCGCTGCGATAGCGGCGGGACTTATCGCTCTCCTCCCGGCCGCATGGCTGGAGGCACAGAGCAGCCGATCTTTGACAGACTCTGATAGTGGTATTCTCCTCGCGCAGGGGGTCACGATAACCGTGCCCACGAGCGAAGAGAACAGCTCCAGTGATAGTGGCGACGAAAGCCTGCAGGAGAAAGTGATCCTGCTGCGATCGAGCGTCAAATCGCTGACGGACAGCCTGGCCATCGCAAACGCGGAGGCCGAGATGTTCAAGCGCCAGTCTGCCGACCTCGCAATGAAACTCGAGGCCCTGGGTGTCCCGGGTGCCGAAAAGGATCAAAGCAAAGTCGAGCAGCGCCTGCTTTCCGCTGTCCGCGACCTTCGCTTGCTCAAGCAGCAAAACGAAAACGCGGTCAACCAGCTGGTAAGACTGACCGAAGCCGTACAGGTGCTCCTGAAGAGCACCGAACAAATCGATCCGCAGATCCGCATGACGGTTGAAACCGAATTGCGGAAGACCAACGAAGTGCTCGGCACTCCGGCGGCGGTAAAAGCCAGTGCGGTCGAAGCCACCCTCAATGATGGAATGGTCCTGGATGTGAAAGAGGACCTTTCTCTCGTCGTCGCCAACATCGGCGAAAAGCAGGGGGTGAAAATCGGAATGCCCTTCCAGATCTGGAGGGACAACAAGGTAATCGGCGAAGTGCGCGTCATCGACGTACGCGATCGCATCAGTGGAGCCATCATTCAGAGTCTCGCATCGGAGAAAGAGCCGATCAAAACCGGCGACCGCCTCAAGGTGGACGCCCGGCAGTAGACGGCGAGAAACCAAATAACAAAGACAACAATGCAGGTTAAATCGATCTACCGCAATGCGCGGATCTCGGCCTTCAAGGCTCGCGAGGTCACGCGGGAAATTCAGGGTCTTCCGGCCACGGACGCTCTGGACTTGCTCCGCTTTGTGCCCAAGAAGGCCGCTGAGCTTATCTTCAAGACGCTCTCGAGCGCGGTTGCGAACGCCGAGAACAATAACAACCTCAATGTTGCCAATCTGGTCGTCCAGGAAGCCGTTGTGGGCGAAGGACCGACCTTCAAGCGTTTCCAGCCGAAGGCCCGCGGCAGCGCAGGCCCGATCCGCAAGCGTACGAGCCACATCCGCATCGTCCTGACCGACGAGGTGGAGATCAAGCGCCGCGAGGACAAGGCCGCGAAAAAATCCAAGAAACCCGCCGCCAAGAAGGCCGGCGCCAAGAAGAAGACCACCGCCGCCGCAAAATCGGCTGCTACCGAGACCGTCGCTCCTGAGACGACGGCAACCGAAACCAAGGAATAACCATGGGACAGAAAGTCAATCCAATCGGCTTCCGCCTTCCGATCAGCCGCGACTGGTCGTCGCGCTGGTACGCCTCGCGCAAGGATTTCGCCGACTACCTCTTTGCGGACGGCAAGATCCGTGAGTTTCTTAAGAAGAAGCTCCGTCAGGCCGCTGTGGCCCGCATCGTCATCGAACGCGCCTGGAACAGCCTGCGCGTGACCATCCACACGGCTCGCCCGGGTGTGGTCATCGGCCGCAAGGGTTCCGAGATTGAGAAGATGACGGAGGAGATTTCCCGTCTCGCCGGTGGCAAGCAGGTGAAGATCGACATCGTTGAGATCAAGACACCTGACACCGACGCCCAGCTCGTCGCGGAAAACGTCGCCTCGCAGCTCGAGCGCCGTATCTCTTTCCGCCGCGCCATGAAGCGCGCTGTGCAGCTCGCCATGGAACAGGGCGCGCTCGGCATCAAGATTCGCTGCTCCGGCCGCCTTGGCGGTGCGGAAATCGCACGTACCGAATGGTACCGCGAAGGCAAGATCCCGCTTCATACCTTGCGCCAGCCGATCGACTACGGCTTCACGGAAGCCAACACCGTCGCCGGCAAGATCGGCATCAAGTGCTGGGTCTGCAAAAAGCAGGAACGCCCAGAAGACCAGCAGCAGGACGGCCAGGCCGAGCAGCCGGCTCCTCGCCGCGAACGCGGACCCCGCGGTCGTCGTAATAACGCCGACGCAGCGCCCGCCGCATCGGCTCCTGCTCAGAACGCACCCGCCAACGCTTAATTTTAGGAGGATAGAGAGCCATGCCATTGATGCCCAAACGCGTGAAGTATCGCAAAACCCAGCGCGGAAGCCGCTCGGGGAACGCCTCACGCACGCTCAAGATCGACTTCGGCGAATTCGGGTTGCAAACCCTCGAGCGCGCCTGGATCACGAACACCCAGATCGAAGCCGCCCGTGTTGCCATGACCCGCAACATGAAGCGTAAAGGAAAGCTCTGGATCCGTATTTTCCCCGACAAGTCCGTCACCGCCCGCCCGCCGGAAACCCGAATGGGTAAAGGTAAGGGCCAGCCCGAGTACTGGGTGGCCGTTGTCCGTCCCGGCAACGTGCTGTTTGAACTTGACGGCGTGCCGGAATCCGTCGCCCGCGAGTCCCTGCGTCTCGCCGCCAACAAGCTGCCCGTGCGTACGCGCTTCGTCGCCCGCCACCACGCTGTCAAATAATCCTGAGCCATGAGCAAGATCGCTGATTTCAAGGAGCTCACCATCAAGGAGCTCGAAGCTCGCAAGAGCGAACTGCGCCACGAGGCGTTCAACCTGCGCATCCAGCAGCAGGGTGGCCAGCTCGAGAAACCCCATCTGCTTCGTAGCATTCGTCGCGATGCCGCCCGCATCGAGACCGTGCTAGCCGAGAAGCGCAACGCGGCCAAATCCGCCAAGTAACCATGAGCGAAGAAGTTTCCAACACAACGACCGCCCCGGAGCGCGAGCGCAACCTGCGCAAGACCCGCGTCGGCGAAGTCGTTTCCAGCGCGATGGACAAGACCATCGTTGTCCGCACCGTCACCCGGGTGCCGCACCCAAAGTTCGGCAAGATCACGAAGATGGTGAAGAAGTTCTACGTCCACGACGAAAAGAATGAAGCCAAGGTCGGCGATCGCGTGAGCATCGCGGAGACCCGCCCGCTCTCGCGCCTCAAGCGCTGGCGCCTCGTCGAAATCCTTAAACACTAACTTTCCGACTCCGCTATGATTCAGATTCGCTCCCGCCTCGACGTTGCCGATAACACCGGCGCCCGCATGGCCACGATGATCGGCGTGATCGGCAAGCCCACCCGCACGGCCCACGTCGGTGACATCATCACCGCAAACGTGAAGGAAGCCTCCTCTGGCGGCACCGTGAAAAAGGGTGATGTGGTCCGCGCGGTGATCGTGCGTTCCAAGCAACCCGTTAAGCGCGAAGACGGTTCGTACCTTCGTTTTGACAACAACGCCATTGTCATCATCGACAAGGACTCGAACCCCCGCGGCACTCGTATCTTCGGCCCTGTGGCCCGCGAGCTCCGCGAGAAGAACTTCATGAAGATCATTTCCCTGGCGCCTGAAGTCCTATGAGCACTGTGAAAACCCATGTCCGTCGCGGCGACACCGTCCAGGTGATCTCCGGCAACCACCGTGGTTCGGCCGGCAAGATTCTCCAGGTCAACCCGACCAAGTCGCAGGTCATCATCGAGGGCGTGCGCATGATCAAAAAGCATCAGCGCAAGACCCAGGACAACCCCAACGGCGCCATCATTGAACGCGAAGGCCCGATTCACATCTCGAATGTGAAGGTCGTCGAGCGCGCCACCACCGAGAAGAAGGCGAAGAAGAAAGCCGCCTAAATAAACCACCATGGCTACCCAACTCGATCCCGAGCTTTACACAGAATACAAGACGCGCGTCGTGCCCGCTTTGCGCGAGAAGCACGGTTACAAGAACATTCACCAGATCCCCAAGATCGAGAAGGTGGTGGTCAACAGTTCCGTGGGCGCAGGCGCCGACAGCAAAGAGGCGCTGGAAATCGCCAAGTCCGAAATCGCCCTCATCACCGGCCAGCGCCCGGTCGCCACGCTCTCCAAAAAGAGCATTGCGAACTTCAAGCTGCGCCAGGGTCAGGCGATCGGAGCGAAGGTGACTCTTCGCGGCCGCACCATGTACGAGTTCCTCGAGCGTCTCATCAAGATGTCGCTCCCGCGCATCCGTGACTTTCGTGGTGTGTCGACCAAAGCCTTCGACGGCAATGGCAACTACACGCTCGGCGTCGCTGACCAGTCCATTTTCCCTGAAGTCGAACTCGACAAAATCAAACGCAACATCGGTTTTGACATCACCATCGTCACAACCGCGCGCACGAACGAGGAAGCCAAGTCGCTTCTGACGGAGCTGGGCATGCCCTTCTCCGACAAGAAGAAACCGGCTCCTGTGCGCAAAACCGAGGAGCAGCAAGAGGAAGCCACGGCTGCCTAACTACTGCTACACATAAATGACCGATCCCATCGCAGATATGCTCACCCGCTTGCGCAACGCTTCCAGCGCCCGCAAGTCGGAATTCCTGGTTCCTTACTCCAAGCTCAAGAGTGAGATCGCCCGTATCCTCCAGAAGGAAGGATATATCGAGGGCTTTGAACTCGAGACCCCGGAGAAGGGCCGTCCGCAGCTCCGCATTCGCAACAAGTTTGTCAACAAGACGGCCGCCATCGCCGGCCTGAAGCGCGTCAGCAAGCCGGGTCTCCGCCGTTATGTCGGAGCCACGGAAGTGCCCCGCGTCCTCGGCGGTATGGGCATCGCCGTCCTTTCGACCTCGCGTGGGATTCTCACCGGTCAGGAAGCTCGCAAACAAAACGTCGGTGGGGAGCTCCTCGCCTACATCTGGTAATCAGCCATGTCACGTATCGGCAAAAAACCCATTGAAGTGTCCGCCAAGGTCAAAGTGGCGGTCGGCAACGAAGGCGCCGTGACGGTGGAAGGTCCCAAGGGCAAGCTGTCCTGGACCCTTCCCAAGGCTGTCAGCGCCCGCATCGAAGGCAATATCCTCACGGTGGACCGTGCGGATGAGACTCGCCAGTCGAAAGCTCTCCACGGCCTGAGCCGTGCACTCCTCGCCAATATGATCGTCGGCGTCGAGCAGGGCTTCCGCAAGGACCTTGAGATCCAGGGCGTCGGCTTCAAGGCCGCTGTCCAGGGTGACAAGCTCAACCTGAGCCTCGGCAAGTCGCACCCCATCCTCTTCAGCATTCCGAAGGAAGTGAAGGTCACGGTCGCAGACAACACCAAGATCGCCATCGAAGGCATCGACAAACATCTCGTCGGGCAGACCGCTGCCGACATCCGCGCGTACTACCCGCCTGAGCCTTACAAGGGCAAGGGCATCCGTTTCGCCGGAGAACAAATCCGCCGCAAGGAAGGCAAAACCGTCCAGTAAGCCATGGCCGCAAAGCAATCCAACAAACGTCAACTCCGTCACGTGCGCCTTCGCAAGAAGGTCGCTGGAACCACCGAGCGTCCTCGCCTGGCAGTTCACTTCTCGGAGCGTCACATCACCGCCCAGGTCATCGACGACACGATCGGCAAGACGGTCGCCTCCGTGCACACCACGGAATCCGAGCTTCGTTCCGACAAGAATACCCGTGCGAACGTGGAAACCGCCGTCAAGGTGGGCAAACTCATCGCCGAGCGCGTTTCTTCCAAGAGCGTGAAGAAGGTCGTATTCGACCGCGGCGGTTTCAAATACCACGGCAAGGTGAAGGCTCTGGCCGACGCCGCCCGTGAAGCAGGACTCGAATTCTAAACCACCATGGCTCCTCCAAGAAAACACAACAATCATCGCTCCAACGACAACGTCGACAAGGAGCCCAAGGAGACGACAGAAAAGGTGGTTTTCATTAACCGCTGCGCCAAGGTCGTGAAGGGCGGACGCCGCTTCAGCTTCAGCGCGCTCATCGTTTCTGGAAACCACAAGGGCCGCGTGGGTATCGGCTTCGGCAAGGCCAATGAGGTCAGCGAAGCGATTCGCAAGGCGACCGAGTCGGCCAAGAAGCACATGCTCGACATCGCTGTGCACGAAAACACGATCCCGCATGAGGTGATCGGTGAATTCGGCGGCGGTCGAGTGCTGCTTCGTCCCGCCTCGCCCGGTACCGGCATCATCGCCGGTGGCGCTGTGCGTGCGGTCATCGAGGCCGTAGGCATCCGCGACGTTCTCGCGAAGTCCCTCGGCTCCAGCAACCCGTCCAACGTTTCCAAGGCCACTCTCGAGGCGCTCACCGCGCTTCGTCCGAAAGAAGCCATCTTCAAAATCCGCGGCAAGGAGATCAAGCCCAAGGCTGCTCAACCCGTCGCTGCTTAATCCATGAGACTGCACGATCTTAAACCCAATCCTGGTGCCAAGCACCGTCGCAAGCGTCTTGGTATCGGCGAAAGCTCCGGAAAAGGTAAAACATCCGGCAAGGGCCACAAGGGTCAGAAGGCCCGTTCCGGTGGCAGCATCCGCCTCGGTTTCGAGGGCGGCCAGATGCCCCTCTACCGTCAGCTCGCCAAGCGTGGCTTTAACAACACCGCTTTCAAGACGGTCTACGGTGTCGTCAATATCGACGACCTCGAGAAGCGCTTTGAAGACGGCGCCGCCATCAACGAGAAGCTTCTCCGCGGTTCGGGCCTCATCAAGGGCACGTTCGACGGCGTGAAAGTCCTCGGCCGTGGCGAGACCACGAAAAAATTCCACCTCGAAGTGGACAGCATCAGCGCCTCTGCCAAAGAGAAGATTGAGAAGGCAGGCGGCTCGGTGACGTTGACTCGGAAGCCGGAAACGGCTAGCGGGAAGTAGTTTTTTTCCCGCTAACCTGTCTCTCTTCCGATGATCTCTGCCTTCACCAACATCTTTAAGATTCCGGAACTTCGTCAGCGTGTTCTTTTCACGCTGGCGATGATCATTATCATTCGTGCTGGTTCCGCCATCACGACGCCCGGTGTGAATGCAGAGGTGCTGCGGCAATGGTTCGAGCACGCGGGATCCAATCCCGCGGGCGGCATTGCGGCATTGTTCAACCTGTTCAGCGGTGGTTCCCTGGCGCATTGCGCCATCTTCTCGCTCGGTGTGATGCCGTACATCAGTGCGTCCATCATGTTGCAGCTCCTGACTGCGGTGATCCCGCAGCTCGGCAAGTTGTCTCGAGAGGACGGCGGCCGCCGCAAAATCATGCAGTACACGCGTTATGCGACGATCGTGCTCTGTGTGTTTCAGGGCTTTCTCCTTGCGAAATCGCTGGAGAATCCCCAGGCCAATCCCTTCCTGCCTGGCATCGTCGATACGATGAACCGCCTCGGTATGGCGCTGGTTCCAGTGCCGGGCTGGCAGTTTCAGGTCATTACGATCCTGACCCTTACGGCAGGCACGATGTTCCTCATGTGGCTGGGTGACCAGATCACGGAGCGAGGCATCGGCAATGGCGTCTCGCTTATCATCACGGTGGGCATCCTGGCGCAGCTCCCGGCCGGCCTCGTGTTTGCCTGGCGTACGTTCGTGCCCTCGGGTGCGGCGCAGCAGGCCAATGTGAGCCCAATCGTACTGGTGCTCCTGTGTTTGTTCCTCGTCTTTGTCATCGCCTCGGTCATTGCGGTGACGCAAGCCCAGCGAAAGATCAGCATCCAGTACGCCAAGCGAGTAGTGGGTCGCAAAGTCTACGGCGGCCAGACGCAGTACATGCCGCTCAAGGTCAACTACGCGGGTGTCATGCCGATCATCTTCGCGCAGGCCATCCTGCTCTTCCCGTCGACCATCATCAACATGGCGTTCCCGCAGAATCCGACTGCGCAATGGCTCGCCAACATGCTGGCTGTGGGATGGCTTCATTACGTGCTCTTCGGAGCGATGATTTTCTTCTTCAGCTATTTCTGGGTGGCTACGCAGTTCCAGCCGGTCCAGATCGCTGATGACCTCAAGAAATATGGTGGTTTTATCCCGGGCGTGCGTCCGGGCAAGCCGACAGCCGACTTCCTCGACTTCACGATGTCGCGGTTGACGTTTGCCGGAGCCATCTTCCTCACGATCATTGCGGTGTTGCCGCAGCTCCTGTCCCAGTGGCTGCGCGTGCCGTACATGACCGCCCAATTCTTCGGCGGCACAGGTGTACTGATTATCGTTGGCGTCGTGCTTGATACGATGCGCCAGATCGAAACGCACCTGCTGCAGCGCCATTACGATGGATTCCTGCGCAAAGGCAAGATCCGTGGGGCTCGCGATTCTCGCCCCCGCATGGGATCGGGCCAGGTGCTCGACGACAGCAAGCTCGTACTGATCTACGCTGCTATCGGAGTGCTCGTTATCGCTGGTATTACGATTTCCATCGCCTTCCGACGGTAAGGCCATGAAAAATCGGATCGTACTCCTCGGCCCGCCTGCTACAGGCAAGGGCACGCAAGCTGCACTCCTCTCGGCGACGTTTGGAATTCCCGCAGCTTCGACCGGAGCCATGCTCCGCGAGGAAAAGGCGCGTGGCAGCGCCGCAGGCATCGAGGCCGCCAAGTGGACGGACCGCGGGATGCTCTTTCCGGATGATCTCGCTCTGCGCGTGGTGTGGCAATGGATCGATGGCCGCAATCGCTTTATCCTCGACGGATTCCCCCGGACCAAGGGCCAGGCGGAAACTTTTGACACGGGCCTTAAGGATCGAGGTCTCGATCTCGATGTAGTGTATTTCCTCGATCTCCCTGAAGAGGTCATCCGTGAGCGTATGTGCAGCCGCCTGACATGCACCAGGTGCAGTGCGGTCTACAACGAGACCTTTCACAAGGTGACTGCCGAAACGCCTTGCCCTGCCTGTGGTTCGCCGCTGGCTCGCCGGGCTGACGATACTCACGAGGCGCTCGATAGCCGAATGGCTCAGTACCGCGAGCATACCCTGCCCGTGGTTGAGCATTACCGTGCAACGGGCTTGCTCAAGACGATCGACGCCCGCCCGGGTCGCGACGCGATTTTCCAGACTCTCTACCGGGACATTTCCGGCACCGAACTCCCCGCCAACTCGCAAGAGGTGCGCGCAGCCCTGGAGGCACTCGCATGATTCCTATCAAGCGTGGACCCGAAATCCAGAAGATGCGCAAGGCTGGTGAAACGGCTGCGAACATCCTCAATCGCCTTGCAGACCTCATCGCGCCCGGCGTGACGACCGGCGAGATCGATCATGCCGCCTCGCAGTACATGGCAGAGGCCGGGGTGAAGAGCGCATTTCACGGGTACAAGAAATTCCCGGGCTACGTCTGCATCAGCCTCAATGAAGAGGTCGTGCATGGCATCGGCGGTCCCCGCAAGATCCAGTACGGCGATATCGTTAAGCTCGATGTCGGTGTCGTGCAGGATGGATGGATCGGCGACACGGCAGCCAGCATTCCGGTCGGCATCATCAGCCCCGAGGCCGAGCAGCTTTTGACAGTTTCTGAACAGTCGCTGAACATCGCGGTTTCGCTGGCTCGCGCCGGGACGCATCTGGGAGACGTGTGTGCCTCGGTGGAGGAACATGTTTCCAAGTACGGCTACACCGTGGTCCGCGAGTTCGTCGGCCATGGCGTCGGCCGCAGCCTGCACGAGGAACCTCAGATCCCAAATTTTGGCCGCCGCGGCACAGGGCCGACCCTGCGCGCTGGCATGACGCTCGCCATCGAACCCATGGTCAACATGGGAACGGCCCGCGTTAAACTCCTCTCCGACAAGTGGACAGTGGTGACCCAGGATGGTCGTCCGTCTGCCCATTTTGAACACACCGTACTCGTAACCGACGGCGATCCCGAAGTCTTGACATGGCCAAGAAAGACGCTATTGAAGTAGAAGGGAAGGTCGTCGAGTTGCTGCCCAATACCATGTTCCGAGTCGAACTGTCGAATGGGCACCGCGTACTTGCACACATTTCCGGAAAGATGCGGCTGCACTTCATTCGCATTCTTCCTGGTGACAGAGTCATGGTGGAGATGTCCCCATACGATCTCACCAAAGGCCGCATAACATTCCGGCATAAAGATACGCCCAAACCACAAACTGCAAAATGAAAGTTCGAGCCTCCGTTAAACGTCAGTGTGAAAGCTGCAAGATCGTGCGCCGTAAGAATGTCGTGCGCGTGATCTGCAAGAATCCGCGCCACAAGCAGAAGCAGGGCTAATTGCCTGACCTGAAGTACAAACTCTTAACCGACCTAATAGTATGCCCCGCCTTCTTGGAGTAGAAATTCCCGGTGACAAACGCATCGAGGCCTCGCTGCCGTACATCTACGGCATCGGCCCGAGCAACACGAAGCGTGTGTTGGAGACCGCCAACATCGATCCCAACACCCGCGCCAAAGACCTTTCGCCTGAACAGCTCAATGCGATCATCCACGCGATCAACTCGCTGAAGATCGTGATCGAAGGCGATCTCCGCCGCGAGGTGCAGAGCAATCTGAAGCGCCTCCAGGCCATTAACTGCTACCGCGGCATCCGCCACCGGCGTGGATTGCCTGTCCGCGGACAGCGCACGTCCACCAACGCCCGCACCCGCAAGGGACCGCGTCGGACCGTTGGCGTGCAGCGCAACCCGAACGCCAAAGCCGGCAAAGTGTAATTGATTGAACCATGGCTGACGAATTGAACCCTACGCCTGCGGCTCCTGAAGGAGACGCAAAGCCCGCCGCCGAGAAGAAGCCGAAGGCGGCCCCCAAGAAAAAAGAAACTCCCGCCACGGAAGCCGCCGCGCCTGTTGAGGCCGCTGCTCCTGCTGAAGCCGTCGCGCCCGCCGCTGGCGCCGAGGCTCCGGCTGCCGCACCCGCTGCTGCAGCCCCTAAGGAAGCCAAGCCCAAAGCTTCCAAGAAGGCCAAGAAGGAGGAGAAGAAGGAAGCCGCCGCTCCCGTCAGCGTGAGCCTCTCTCTCGACGACACGATCGAGCCGATCAAGGTCGTCAAGGCCAAGGGAAGCAAGAACGTCACCCAGGGCATCGCCCATGTGCAGGCCAGCTTTAACAACACGATCGTCAGCATCACGGACCTCCGTGGCGGTGTCATCGGCTGGTCCAGCGCTGGCAAGTGTGGCTTCAAGGGCTCCCGCAAGAGCACGGCCTACGCCGCCCAGATGGTCGCCCAGGACGCCTGCAAGCAGGCGATGGGACACGGCCTCAAGGAAGTGGAAGTCCGCGTCAAGGGCCCCGGTGCCGGTCGTGAATCCGCCGTCCGCGCCATGCAGGCCATCGGCCTCGAGATCACTGTCATCCGTGACGTGACCCCGGTGCCTCACAACGGTTGCCGCCCGCCGAAACAGCGTCGCGTCTGATCAGATTTTAGGAAAGGAAAGTTATGGCTCGTTATACAGGACCCAAGACCAAGGTCAGCCGCCGCTACGGCACGCTCATCCACGGTTCTCCGAAGGCATTTGAACGCAAGAGCTACCCGCCGGGACAGCATGGCCCCAAGGGCTCGCGTCGCAAGCTCTCCGACTACGCACTCGCTCTCGCCGAGAAGCAGAAGCTCCGCTTCCAGTACGGCGTACTCGAGCGCCAGTTCCGCCGTTACTTCGCGCTGGCTTCCAGCAAGCGCGGCGTCACCGGTGAGATCCTGCTCCAGCTCCTCGAGACCCGCCTCGATAACGTGGTGCAGAAGCTCGGCTTTGCCAAGACACTCCGCGCAGCGCGTCAGCTCGTTTCGCATGGGCACGTGACCGTCAACGGCCGCAAGACCAATGCTTCGTCGATGAACGTCAAGCCGGGTGACAAGGTGGCTGTGAAGCCGGCCGAGCGCTCCAAGCGCCTCGCCGTCAAGGCTATCGACCAGACCTCCGCTCACGCGACTCCGGACTGGCTCCAGGTCGACAAGGACGCTCTCGTCGGCACGGTCGTTCGCATCCCGACCCGCGACGACATCAATCCGATCGTCAACGAGCAGCTCGTTGTCGAACTTTACTCCCGCTAGTTTCTAGCGGAGTCAAAGTCCTCTCCTTTGAAAAAGCCCGCTGGCAACAGCGGGCTTTTTTGTATTCTTGCGAACCCGGGAAGCTTTACGCGACTCCAGGCAGGGTTCTTGATCGTACCTGAAACCCCGGAATCATCATTCAGCGAAAAGGGGCTGAATGTGGAAAGTGATGCCATAAGGATTTTTCCGGGATGGGAGCTTGATATCGGGAAATATCCCGATAAAGTCGGGCGACACTATGGCCAAGACCGACGACGTCTCCTCTCCGACTGATGACAAAGCCGCAGCGCTGCGCAACAAAAACCTGGAGCTTGCCATCCAGCAGATTGAAAAAGATTACGGCAGCGAGGCGATCCGTCGCCTCGGGGATGCCAGCACCTCTGCGGTGGAGGTCATTCCCACCGGAAACATTTTGATCGACCGCGCCCTCGGCGTGGGAGGCTTTCCGCGTGGCCGAATCGTGGAAATCTACGGACCGGAAAGCTCTGGCAAAACGACTCTGACTCTCACCGCCATCGCCCAGGCGCAGAAGCGCGGCGGCCTGGCCGGCTTCATCGACGTCGAGCACGCGCTCGACCCGTCCTATGCCCGCAAGCTAGGCGTGAACCTCGACGATCTCCTCGTTTCCCAGCCGAGCTCGGGTGAAGAGGCTCTCCGCATCTGTGAAACGCTCGTGCGTTCCAATGCGCTCGACGTTATCGTCCTCGACTCCGTCGCCGCACTGGTGACAAAATCGGAACTGGAAGGCGAGATCGGCGACGCCGTCGTCGGTGCTCAGGCGCGCTTGATGAGCAATGCCCTGCGCAAGCTCACGGCCTTTATCTCCAAAGCCCAGACGGTCTGCGTGTTCACGAACCAGATCCGCGAAAAAATCGGCGTGATGTTTGGCAACCCCGAGACGACGCCGGGCGGTAAGGCGCTCAAGTTTTATTCCAGCGTTCGCATCGACATCCGCCGCATCGGCGCGATCAAGACCAGCGACGGCACCGTGACGGGCAACCGCACGAAGGTGAAGGTGGTGAAGAACAAGGTGGCTCCGCCGTTTGCCGAGGCGGAGTTTGATATCATGTACAACGAGGGCATCTCGAGCACCGGCTCGCTTCTCGATCTCGCCATCGAGAAAAATGTCCTCGAGAAACGTGGTTCCTGGCTCAGCTACAAGGGCACACAGCTTGCGCAGGGACGCGATGCCGCCAAGGAGGCGCTCAAGAATGACCCCGAGCTTTACGCTAAAATCGAAGCTGAGGTGCGCGAAGCGCTGGACAAAGACAAGAAGTAAGCTTCCTTACATCGTCGCGACGCACGGGCGGCCAGGTGGTCACCCCGTGCAGTCGCGCATTGATCTTTTCCGTCAAAATCCCTATTCCGATTACCACAATGAAAAAGCTGTTAACCGTAGCTGCCGCACTTGCGCTCGTGCTGAGCTTCGACTCCTGCAAAAAGAAGGAAAACAATCAGTTCGCCGGTGTTGATGGCGATTATGTGACGGGCACTCCGCTGCCGGACCGCATCGAGGGCTCGAATTTCTTCGGCAGTAATGTCCAGCGCGGCCAGTTCGCTCCGGTTTACTTCGGTTACGACAGCTTCTCGGTCTCCGATTCCGAGCTGATCAAGCTTGAGAAGGTGGCAACCGCGATGAAGAGCATCAACAAGACTCTCATCATTGCCGGTTTCACCGACGAGCGTGGTACGGAGGAATACAACCGCGGTCTTGGTGAGAAACGCGCCGGGGCCGTGCGCGATGCTCTCATTTCGATGGGCGTGAGCGGATCGAAGATCCAGACCGTCAGTTTCGGAGAAGAAATGCCAGCCGATCCCGGCAGTGGCGAATCCGCCTGGGCTCTTAATCGTCGCGCCGAGTTCGGCGTCGTCAAGTAAGGCGCGCCGTGGGCGTGCCCCTTCTTGATCTTCCGCGCCAGCACGAGCGGGTCCGTACCGCCGTCGCTGACGGAGTCGCTGCAGTTTTTGCCTCGCAGCAGTTCATCCTCGGCAAGACGGTCGAGGATTTCGAAAACAGCTTTGCCGAGTTGATCGGTGTGCCGCATGCCGTGGGCATGTCGTCCGGCACGGATGCCCAACTCGCCATCCTCATGGCAATGGGCATCGGAGAGGGAGACGCGGTCATCACGACCCCGTACACCTTCTTTGCCACGGCTGGCTGCATTCATCGCGTAGGCGCGGAGACGGTGTTCATCGACATCGACCCCGCGACGTATCTCATCGACCTCACGCTCCTTGAGCAGTACCTGGAGTCCCGCCAGCGGGACGACGAAGGATACCTTCTCACTGATAAAGGCGCACGCATTCGGGCTATCATCCCGGTGCATCTTTTCGGCGTCTGTGTGGCGGCGGACGCGCTGCAAAACCTGAGCGAAAAATACTCGGTCCCGATCGTCGAGGACGCGGCGCAGGCCGTAGGAGCGGAGTTTCGCTCCTGGGCCACTGGCGAGATGTCACGAGCAGGTGCCATTGGCGATTCCGCCTACTTCAGCTTTTTCCCGACGAAGAACCTCGGTGCCGCCGGAGACGCTGGCATCAGTGTCTGCAAGGACGCAGATTTCGCCAACAAGCTCCGCCTCGTGCGCAATCACGGCATGGAGCAGCGGTACTACCACCGCGTGGTGGGAGGCAATTTCCGTCTCGACGCCCTCCAGGCCGCCGTCCTGCTGGCCAAGATGCCGCTCGTGCATGAGTGGAACTCCGAGCGTCGCGGCAATGCGACCGACTACCGGGATGGCTTCACCGCCGCCGGGCTGCTCGACTTTGTCACACTGCCGGCCGAGCCATGGTATGGCCGCGCGGTGGAGAATCACCACATCTATCACCAGTACGTCCTGCGCGCTCATCGCCGCGACGAACTGATGGCTCATCTCCAGGCAAACAAGATCGGCTGCGCGGTATATTACCCCGTCCCACTGCATCTTCAGGAGTGCTTTGCCTACCTCGGCTACCAGGAAGGCAGTCTGCCTCATGCCGAGGCGGCGGCGCGCGAGACGATCGCCCTGCCGATTTTCGCGGAGCTTCGCCCCGAGGAGATCAAGGAAGTCGTCGACGCGATCGCGACGTTCTACAAGGGGTAGGACATCGAGTCCCCGCCGGGTGGGCTCTCGTCCACCTTCCCCTGGTGTAGGTGAAATCGTCACAGTCCCTCCATTGGAGGGCTGCAAGCGCGAAGTGGCTACCTTGGAAAATGCCGTAGCGCGGTCACGCCGTCCCAGCGGTGGGACTGGCGGATGGCTGCGGTGATGTATTCCTTGGCTGCAGCGACCGCTTTGGAAAGCGAGAGGCCTTTGGCCAGGTTGGCGGCGATGGCGGAGGAATATGTACAGCCGGTGCCGTGGGTTTCTACGTTGGGTACGAAGGGTGCGGCGAATTCCTCGAATCCGTCCTCCGTGGCGAGGAAGTCGATGGCGGTGCGTCCGCGCAGGTGGCCGCCTTTCAAGAGAAAGGCGGTGCCGTAGCGTTCGACTAGCGCACGGCCAGCATCCTTCATTTTGTCGAGCGAATTGGTCTCGCGTCCGGAGAGCATGGCGAGTTCGTCGAGGTTTGGGGTGACCAAGGTGGCACGACCCAGGAGGAGCGATTCGTAGGCGGCGATAGCCGATTTCTTCAGCAGCGGATCGCCGCTCGTTGCGACCATGACCGGGTCGACGACGATTTCGCCCTCGTAAAGATCGAGATTCGAGGCCACCTCCTCAATGATGGCCGTCGAGTAAAGCATGCCTGTCTTGACTGCGCCGACCGGGAACGCCTCCAGGCTCAGGGCGATCTGCTCGCCGACGATCTCGGGTTTGATTGGCTGGATCGCTGTGACTTTGCCCGGGATCTCCGCCACCACGCAGGTGATGGCGGTAAGGCCATAGACGCCGAAGTGGGAGAACGACTTGAGATCGGCCTGAATGCCGGCTCCGGCGCTGTTGTCGGAACCGGCGATGGTCAGGGCGACCGGCGTGGCGCTTTTAGCGTTCCTCGCCACGGTTGCCGGTCAGGATGAGGACGTAATACAGAAGCTGGCCGAGTACCGCGACGAACGCAGCGACATAGGTGAGCGCGGCGGCATCGAGCACTTTGTTGACACCCCCGGCCTCCGTGCCGGGGCTGATCATGCCCATTTGCTGCAGGATCACCTTGGCTCGGCGCGAAGCGTCAAACTCCACCGGCAGGGTGATGAGCTGGAAGAGTGCGAGCACCGCATAGCAGACCGCAGCGATCATGATGACCTTCATGCCGAGGGCGGGGACAAACAGACCTGCCAGGATGATGATAGGCAGGATGTTTGAAACCACCATGGTGAGCGGCACGATGGCCATACGCCAATGGAGCGGGGCGTAACGTTTCGCGTCCTGGATGGCGTGACCGCATTCGTGGGCGGCGATGCCGAGGGCGGCGACTGACGGGGTATTGTACACGTCCGTGGACAGGCAAAGGCGCTTGTGCGTCGGGTCATAGTGATCACCGAGCATGTCGTTGATCTCGAGGACTTCGACATCGTTGATGTTGGCCGCGCGCAGGATTTCCCGCGCCGCCTGGGCGCCGGTAACGCCCGACGAGGCGGCTACCTGGCTCCAACGATTGAATGCGCCTTTGACCCGCATCTGAGCCCAGAGGCCGAGCAGGATCGGTACACCAATAAGTAATATCCAGAGTATCATAGCGGTCGGAAAGTTATCTCGGTTCTTCAGACAATCAACCGAAACCGGACGTTCATCAAATCCGTCGCTCCCCAATGGGCGGATCGGGGGCAGGCTTCAATGGCTTTGGCCGATGGCGTGACTACGCAATCTCGAACGGTTTCGGGTATTTCGTCAGGAGCTTGCAGCCGGTTTCTGTGACGACGACCACGTCCTCGTGGCGGACGCCGCCGATGCCGGGCCAGTAAATGCCGGGCTCCACGGTGAAGACCTGTCCGGGCTGGAAGGTGGCGGCGGCGAAGCGCGGCTCCTCGTGGATTTCCAAGCCCAGGCCGTGGCCGGTGCCGTGGAAAAAACCATGCCAGCGCCCGTCGCGAACCTCAGTCGGGTAGCCCTGCTCGGCGAAGTAGGTCTTGATGCCGTTATGAATCTCAATGCCTGCGACGCCGGGGCGGATGGCCTTGAGCGCGAACTTCTGCGCGGCGAGGCAGGTTTCCCAGATCCTGAGCTGAGCATCGCTGGCCCGGCCGCGCAAGACAGTGCGGGTGATGTCGCCATAGTATCCTGATCCAGCGGCCCGCGGAAAGATGTCCAGAATGATGAGCTGATGGGCGAGCAACGGGCCATGCCCGCGCTCGTGCGGGTCGCAGGCCGCGTCGCCGCAGGCCACGATGGTATCGCCCCGAGCCTCGCCTCCGGCGCGAATGACGGCGATCTCCATCTCGGTGCGCAGGATTTCGGAGGTAAGGACTTTTCCGCCCCAGAGGAGCTTGTGATCTTTGCGGATTTCCGAGGCCTTGAGGATTTCCTCGGCACGCGCGAGTCCCGCCTCGGCGATACGATTGGCCGCGGTGAGAGCCTTGATTTCGTCGGGCGTCTTGATGACGCGCTCCGGCCAGAGCGTCGACGAGGCCGGAACGGTCTTGATGCCCTCCTTTTGAAGATTGGTTGCGATGAGATGGGGAAAGTCAGCCGGCACCTCGACGCGGGTGATGCGACGGGACTTGAGGAAACGCGCGACGACCTGCGCGATGGATGGGCGGATTTTCTTTTTGCCCTGTATCTCCTTCTCCAGTGCCGAGTAGGAAAGCACCTCGTCGACCTTCGCGTCGCGGCGGCCGCGGTCGATCTCGAGGTCGCTCAGGAGGAGCGTTTTTCTGCCATCGGCCTCCAGCAGCACGAATGCATCGGGCGCGCGGAATCGGGTGGCATACAGGATGTCGGCATTGGATTCGCTGGCAGCGATGATCAATTTTGCGCGTTTCACGATGAGGGAATTGTGCTCAAGGTACCACGCGTGATCAAGAACCTCCACCGATGGACCCGCCTCAGCTCGCAGAAGTGGGAAGATGCCTGGACGGAACGCCTGCGGTTCCTCGATCCCGAGCGGGTCGTGATGTTGACGTGGCCGAACTCGCGGGCGCTGAAGATCGAGGTGTACTGCGACGAGCCAACAGCGAAGCGGCTGGTGAAGAGTTTCGGCGGACGTGCGGCCAAGGTGGCGCCAGAGGCATTTAGCGGCACGCCGTCCGCTCCGCGGGCGCCGCTGGCGATCCGGGGCAAGCTCAAGGTGTATTCGGACGAGGTGTCCTGGCGGGAATGGAAGGACTCGGGTCGCAAGCCGCCGGGCATCCTGATCCCGGCCGGCATGGCCTTTGGCACCGGCGAGCACGCGACGACGGCGACCTGCCTGCGCTTCCTGGCGGACGTGGCGGAGGAACTGCCGGAGGATTTTACCGCGCTCGATCTGGGTGCGGGGAGCGGAATTCTTGCCGTGGCCGCCGAGGCGCTGGGGGCGGGAGCAGTCAGTGCGATCGACTACGATCCTGCGGCGGTGCGTATCACACGTCAGAACGCAAAGGTCAATGGTTGCCGCCGCGTGAAATCGGCCCAAGGCGACGCCTTGGAATTCGACGAGCGCGGGCAATATGACCTCGTGATGGCCAACCTCTTTAGCGAAGTGCTTATTTCCGTTGCGCCGCGTATTGTGCGGGCGCTGAAGCGCAAAGGTGTGCTGATTTTTTCCGGCGTGCTGCGCAAGCAGGCGGAAGAGGTCGTGGCGGCCTTTGAGGCGAAGGGACTTTCCAAACCCCGCATTGTCACCCGCGGCAAGTGGTGCGCAGGCATTTGTTTCAAAGGACAAAAATAGACCCCCAATAGAATCCAGAGTCCATTTCAGGGCACAAAAAAGCCGGAGTTCTCTGAACTCCGGCTTTTTGCGTGATTGGAACCAGTGACCGCTCTTAGCTCTGAGGAGCCGGGGCGGCGGTCGGGTCGTATTTGAAGGTCCAGCGAGTCTCGATCTTGCGACCGTCGGCAGTGGCCGAAATGATGACGGTGACTTCGCTGGAGCGGATCTTCTGCTGCATCTTGTACGAGACCGTCTTGGTGGCTGGATCGTAGGTGGCCGGGACGGCGCCGAGGCCGCTGACGCGCATGACGACCGATTTCGGATCGACCTTGCCAAGGGCGGCGAGGTTGGCCTTGATCTCCGGCTCGGCGGTGGAGATGGTCTCTCCCTCGGCAGGAATGGTCACCATGGCGGCGCTGGCCGGGATCGCGGTGATGCCTTCCACTCCGGCGGGAGCGGCTGCACCCGCACTGAAGGCGATGGCCTTCTGGAACACATCCGGCTTGGTCGACTCGATGGCATAGCGACCCTGCATGACGGGGTCGCCTCCGAAGCCCAGGTGCTGACCGTATACGGTGAAGGCAGCTTCATAACCTGCGTCCGTGGCGATCTTGCGCACGAGCTCATTGTGCATGCCGTACGGATACGCGAGCGTCTTGATCTGGATGCCGAGTTTTTGCTCGAGGATCTGCTTGGAGCGTTCAAGTTCATCCTTCACCCAGGCCTCGTACTGCTCGGGCGTGCGGCCTTTTTTGCCGGTGAGGGCAGTGTGAGAGACCGTGTGGCTGCCGATGTCGACTCCGGCGTCGCGCATTTCGGCGAGCTGTTCCCAAGTCATGGACTGGCCGCCGGACTTGGGGCCGCCCTTCACGTAGTCCGTATAGATGAACATGGTGAAGGGGTAGTTGAACTTCCTCAGGATCGGCCACGCGGTGGTGTAGCCCGAGAGGTAGCCGTCATCGATGGTGACGACGGCAGCCTTGGACGGGATGTTCTTTTCTCCGCGGCGCCAGGCGAGGAAGTCTTCCATCGGGATGACTTCGATGCCCTGGTCCTTGAGAGCCTGCATCTGCGCCTCAAAGTCCTGCGGCGAGATCGAGAGGCTGTCCTTCGGCTTCTGGTCGAAGCGATGGTAGCACAGCACGATGACGCGGGCGGTTTTGTCGATCACGACCGGAGTGGGCGTGGGCTCGGGGGTGGGAGCCGGAGTCGCGGTAGGGGCCGGAGTGGGCTCGGGCGCGGGGGCCGGAGCGGATTTCTTGCAGCCGGAGAGCGCGAGGGCGGCCATGGCCACGGCGAGGAGACATTTACGCATAGGATTCGATAGCAGCAGATTTGTTTCGTGCAACTAGCCCTCGATGCCGACGGCGCGGAATTTGTCCTCCACGAAGCGGAAATGCCGCTCGGGAGCACAGGCGTGCGCGATTTCGTCGGGGCCGAGGTGCTGGGAAACTGTGGGCTCCTGGGCGAGGTTGTCGGCGAAGTTACCGCCTTCCTTCCAGGTCTTCATGGCAGCGCGCTGCACGGCTTCGTAGGCGTCCTTACGCTCGAGGCCGCGGGCGGTGAGCATGAGGAGCGCGGACTGGCTGGCATAGAGGCCGCGGGTGATGTCCATGTTGCGCTGCATGTTCTCCGGATAAACCTGGAGGCCGTCGACGAGCTTGCGCAGGAGGACGAGCATGTAATCCATGAGCGTGCAGGAGTCGGGCAGGATGATGCGCTCGGCGGAACTATGGCTGATGTCGCGCTCGTGCCAGAGGGCGACGTTCTCAAGGGCCGTCATGGCATTGCCGCGAATGACGCGGGCGAGGCCGCTGAGGCGCTCACCGGTGATCGGGTTGCGCTTGTGCGGCATGGCGGAACTGCCTTTCTGACCGGCGGCGAAGTATTCCTCAACCTCGAGCACTTCCGTGCGCTGGAGGTGGCGGAACTCCGTGGCCCAGCGGTCGATGGAGCTGGCGATGAGGGCCAGCACAGTCATGAACTCAGCGTGGCGATCGCGCTGGATGATCTGGGTCGAGAGCGGGGAGGCCTTCAGGCCGAGCTTCTCGCAGACATGCTTCTCGACGCGTGGGTCGAGGTGGGCGTGGGTGCCGACGGCGCCGCTGATCTTGCCGACACGGACGCGCTCGCGCATCTCGCGCAGGCGGTCGATGGCACGGCCAAACTCATCATACATGAGGGCCATCTTGAGGCCGAAGGTGATCGGCTCGGCGTGGATGCCATGGCTCCGCCCGATCATCGGGGTAAACTTGTGCTCGATGGCGCGCTTGGCGATGGCCTCGCGCAGCGAGAGGAGGTCTTTCTCCAGGATCTCGCAGGCGGAGTTCATCTGCACGGCCAGCGTTGTGTCGAGCAGGTCGGAGGAGGTCAGCCCTTGGTGCACCCAGCGGGCGGCGGGGCCCACGTGCGTCGCCACTTCCTCGAGGAAGGCGATGACGTCGTGGTTCGTGCGTTTTTCGATTTCGCGGACCTTCTCAATGTTAAAAGTGGCCTTGGAGCGAATCGTGACGGCATCCTCCTTGGGGATTTCTCCGAGGTCGGCCATCGCCTCGCAGGCGAGGGTCTCGATTTCGAGCCAGATTTCGAGTTTGCGCTGCTCGGTCCACAGCGAGCGCATCTCGGGCAATGAATAACGATCAATCACCCGCTGGAGCGTAAGCGGGTGAACGTCGTGTTACCAATAAAAAACCCCGGGGGATTATCCCTGCCAGCGAAATGTCACGGCCTTCTCGGTCTCGGGATGGAGGCTGAGGGCGACCGGGCAGGTAAGGGCGGCATTCTCGATTTCCGCGCGATCCGGGTGGTTGGCAGGCTGAGGGATGGTGATTTCCACCTCGATTTTCGCGATGCGACGTGGCGGAGCCGGAGTCATGTGCTTGCGGATGACGGCGGAAGAGCCTGACAGTTCGATCGCGAGGCCCTTTTTCTGGGCGATGATGCCCATCGTGGTGAGCATGCAAGTGCCTAACGATGTGGCGGTAAGGTCCGTCGGGCTGAAGGCGGCACCGCGCCCCAGATTATCAGCGGGCGCATCGGTGGAAAGCGTGGCCTTGGAAGGGCCGTGGACGGAAGAGCAATGCAGCTCTCCTTCGTACTGGACAGTGATCTCTACCATGCGCCCAGACTAGCCGGGCGGCATGGCAAAGAAAGACGTAATGCGTTACGCGGCAATGCGAACCCTCTTGAGCTTGCCGTTGCTTTCGACGCGGACGCGTCCGGTTTCGAAAAGATCAACGATGGCAGCAAGAGTTTCACGGCTGTCGCGGGCGCAAGAGGAGACGATCTCGACCAGTTCTCCGAGTGAGTAGTGCTTGCGATTGATTTTGCGGTAGCGGTTTTTCATAGGAACTTCCTCTTTTAAAGGATTTACGGGTTAGACGGGGGCTTGGTTGTCCCCGTTCAAAAAAAACACCCGATTACCGCTACGATCAGGGAGAAACCTGATGATCGATCCGTTGGAAAAAATCCGCTGCTTTTTGGTCGGCTGGGTCGTTGGGAGTCCGGAGGATCTTGATGGAGCGGTGATTACGGACGATCGCGACCCACGAGAGGTCCGTAATTATTTCCGGGCTGAGCGTAAGGGAATCGAGCGGCAAGGCGGCAAGGACGCGAATTCCGGCGGGATTGAGGCCGGAGATGTCAAGTCGACGCAGGTAGCGCGATCCGGCCAGTGGGGACAGGTCGCCCACGTAGGTGTTGGCAAGAGAGAGATCCTCGAGGGCGGCGACGAGCCGGAGAGCGTCGATACTTGTAATCCGGCTCCCGGAGAGATCGATCGACTTCACCCGCAAGAGCGTGCGGGACATGGGGAGGGAGTCGATGCGGCAGTCTGTGAGCGCGAGCTTTTCCAGCGGCAATCCGAGCAGGGAGTTCCAGTCTATGCCAGTGGCCCCCTGGATCGTGAGGCTGGAAACATTGAGCGGTTTGAGGGGCGAGAGATCATTCAGGTCTCCGCTGGTCTTCAGCGTCACGGTGAAGCGTCCTGAGGAGTCCGAGGATAGTGTGGGTGTGGAAATGCCGGGATTCCTCGTCAGGAGGGAAAGCGCGACTTCGTTGGAAGACGGAATCCGGGTCTCGGTGACGGCCGCGCTGCGGCGGGAGTTCTTTTCGCTGAGCGTCTTGATGATCGCGACTGTGGATTCGTTACCCGGGAGATTGGCGTCGGAGAGCAGCGAAAGAGCGCGTTCCGGACGATCTCCGAAGGATTTCAGGGCGTCCTGGGCGACGGAATGCAAACGCAGGGCATCATCGGCGATCTCGCTTTTTCCATACTTCGCGGCCTGGGCAAAGCTGTCGGCAGCAAGGTCGCACTCAAGCAGCGCGAGATGCATGCGACCCTTGAGGAGCCAGGCCGGGGCAAAGGTGGGATTGGCCAGAAGGACCATTGAGGACTGATCGATGGCGCTGCTGACGCGGCGAATGATCTCCGAGGGCGTGCGTGCGAGACGCTGAACCTCGAGAGGAGCGAGATCCCAGCGCGAGATACGAATGGCCTCCTTCATCTGCTCTTCGAAGGAGGGATCGGGAGAGGCGTCGGCAGGAGCCGCGCGATGGGTTTCCTGTGAGTTCTCCGCGGCGATGCGCAGGTTTTCCATGCGTTCGCGAGTTTCGCGCAGCAGCTGTTCGTTGGCCTGGGCGTTTTTCTCGGCCTCCTCACGGCGTTTTCGCTCGGTTTCGGTGAGGGCGGTGGCTTCTGCGCCGAGTTCCTTCGCTCGCCGGGCCTCGTCCAGGGCATCCCGGGCGATTTTTTCCTGCTCTTCCGCGCGTACCTGGGCGGCGCGGGCTTTGGTTTCCTGATCCTCCGCTGCGCGGCGGCGCATTTCAGCGAGCGCGCGCTGCTCCTCGGCGAAGGCCTGCTGCTGATGGGCGAAATCCGAGGCATCCTGCGCGCGCTTGAGCTGACGAGAGAGAATGACGATGGCGACGAGCGTGCCGGTGATAAAGACCAGGATGGAGGCGGCCGTGACGGCGGCGACGGCGCGATTGCGCTGGATGAGCTTCTTGACGAGGTCGATGGCCTGCACTGGCTTGGCCGAGATGACCTCGCCCTTGCGAAAACGCCCGATATCGGCGCTGAGCGCGGCGACATTGCGATAGCGTTCGGCGGGGTCATTGCGCAATGCCTTTAGTGTGATGATCTCGAGGTCGGGATCGATGTTGGGATTGATCGAGCGGAGCTTGGGAGGCTCGTGGGACTGGAGAGCCTGCGCGTCGCCGATGATGTTGCCTGTAGCCTCGAAGTGTCGGCGCCCCGTCAGCATCTGGTACAGGATCGTGCCCAGGCTGTATACGTCGGCGCGCTCGTCGACATCCTTGCTCGATTCGGCCTGCTCGGGGGCCATGTTTTCCAATGTGCCGACCACATGCCCGGTGACGGAGAGCGAGTGAGTGCCATCAGCGCTGAGTTTGGCGAGGCCGAAGTCTGCCACCAATGGCTCGCCATCCTCGCGCAGCAGGATGTTGCCGGGTTTCAGGTCCCGATGGAGCACGCCATGCTCGTGGGCAAACTGCACGGCGTCGCAAACCTTGAGGAATATGTTGAGAGTCTGCTCGACAGGGAGGATGCGGGTGTCCTTGGGGCGGCTGACTTCGGGCCCATTCTCCCCTTCTGGCGGTGGCAGGCTGTCGCGCAGCGACTTGGCAGACCGAATGGACGAAATGAGCGCGGGCAGATCGACGTGCTCACGGCTGGGCGTCTTTTCGGAATCGGTCGGTGTGCTCTCGTACAGCAGATCGTAGAGCGGAAGACCATTGACGAACTCCATGGCGAGGTAGTGGATTCCCTCGAATTCGTTCATCTCATACACACGGCAGATATTGCGATGAGGCAGACGGGCCATCACCTCAGCTTCGCGACGAAAGCGCTTCAGCTGCGCCTCGGTGACGGATTCCGCGGTGTGAAGGACCTTGATCGCGACGGAGTTGCCGAATCGATCGATACCTCGCCAGACCTTGCCCATGCCGCCGGTGCCGACAACCTCGATGAGTTTATATTTTCCGACGGTCTGGACGGACTGGGAGATGACGTTGTCGTCGCGCAGCTCAAGGGAGTCGCCAACCTCCTGCGGTCGCACGACGCGCAGGATGGGAACGGTCTGGTCGCGACCTGGCACGCGGAATGACCAGAGATAATCGAAGTAGTATTCGGCGTTGGAAGCATTGTTTTGCACGTCCGGACCGACGAGATAGACGATACGCTTCAGGTTTTCCGGTAGGGGAGCCACCTCATCGCCGACCCACTGGAAATCACTGAGATCAGGTTCCGTAGAGTTCTCCGCGCGGACGTGCTGCCATCCAGGAGGCAATACCCGTAGGAGATGTGTGAGAGTATGCTCGGGAAGGATGGTTTCGCCCGGCCGGGCAAGGTCGGAGAGCCGGCGAGCGAGCTCCACAGGCTTCCCGAGAGCGGTGTAGTGCTGGGTGTACGAGTTGCCGACGGACCCGACGAGGGTATCTCCGGTCCAGAGTCCGCAGGAACATGGAGGAAGCTCCTTGCCCTGGCGGAGGAACTCTCCGTGAATGCGTGACATCTTGGCCATCTGCTCACAGGCCGCCCGGATGGCGCGCAGCGGGTGGTCGGCGAAATAGCGCGGTGCTCCGTAGATGCCGAGGATTGAGCCGCCCTGGATCTCGCCCACGGTGCAGCCGGACTCCCAAATGGCATCTCCGGCCTCCTCGATGAAGCAATTGACCAGGAGGCGAACGTCCATGGCCGAGCTGCGTTCGCTCACCTCGGAAAGACCGCGGAGCTGGGTGTGACCGATGGTGATGTAACGGCGCTCCGGGAGGCGAGCGGTGCGCAATTCATCCTCTTCGAGCGATTCAAAAGGCGTGCCGCTGACATAGCGCAGATCACTGCCGACAAATTCCGTGCTGGAAACCTCGTCGAGCACGATATCGAGCACACCGCCCTCGCTGTAGACCTTTGCTTCAAACACCCGCCCCTCGGCATCGGTGACGAGGTGGTTGCTGGTGCGGTGACTGACGTCGCGGACGAAGCAGGTGGAGATTTCGCCCTGGCATCGAGCGGCCAGCACGTCGAGGGGGGTGCCTACGAGGTCGCGCTTGGAAACTCCGAGATATTGGCATAGCGAAGCATTCGCGTAGATCACCAGGTCATCCGGCGACACCCTGGCCAGCATCGCCCTCAGCGGCGCCCTAGGGGAGGTTTCCATCAAGTTGCTTTCTTAACTGCCTGAGGCTGAATACGCAATCCTCCGTTGCATGCTAGGCGAGGCCGCGATCCTCCACCTCATCCTCATCCCAGCCCAGAAGGTGGCCGATCTCGTGAAGCAGGGTGATTCGCACTTCCTCCTCAAACGTGGTGCCAGCCTCTTCCGCCTCATCCCAGATATTCTCCAACCAGAGCCGGATACACGCCATGGGTGCGGAATCCGGACCCGGATCAAAGAGACCGAGTGTGTCGGGGGCGATTCCCTCGTCGATATCTTTTTCGGAGGGAAGCGCCTCGAAGAAAATCGGCACCTCATCCAAAGCCGTGCGTACTTCCAGGGGGAGTTCCTTTAGCGTTTCCGCGGAAATCTGCTCCGCCCAGGAGACCATTTGTTTGAAATTCATTGCCGTTGTCACCAGCCGATTGAACGTTTATCAAACGCCCATGCCAGATACCAACGAAGGAAATCCGCTCCGCGAAGGCCTCTCGAGCCGCAACATGCCCGAGCCCTGCGCCGTGGTGATTTTTGGCGCCACCGGCGACCTGACCCACCGGAAGCTGGTTCCCGCCCTGTACAATCTCGCAGCCGACGGAGCTCTCCCTCCCGCTGTGAGCGTGGTCGGATTTGCCCGACGCGACAAGACCGATGAAGTTTTCCGCACGGAAATCGAGGAGGCGGCCCGGAAGTTTTCCCGGCAGAAGATCAATGACGAGCTGTGGTCCAGCTTCTCGTCATCGATCTTCTATCACCGCAGCGAATTTGACAACCTGGAGGGCTACGAGGCTCTCGCCAAGCGGCTCGATGAGCTGGACGCCCAGCGCGGCACGCGCGGCAACCGCCTGTTTTATCTCTCTGCCGGTCCTGACCAGTTCCCGGTCATCCTCGAGAATCTCCGCAAGAGTGGCCTGAACAAAGCCCAGCCCGGCAGTTGGGCCCGCGTGATCGTCGAGAAGCCATTCGGCACCGACTTGCCGACAGCGCAGATCCTCAACAATATGGTCGTCGAGGCTTTCCCGGAAAAGGATACCTTCCGTATCGACCACTACCTCGGCAAGGAGACCGCACAAAACATGATGGTGTTGCGCTTTGCCAACGCGATCTTCGAGCAGTTGTGGAACTCCCGCTACATCGACCATGTGCAGATCACGGCCAGCGAGCCGCTCGGCGTGGAGGGACGTGCCGGGTACTATGACAAGTCAGGCGCCCTGCGCGACATGGTGCAAAACCATCTCCTGCAACTCCTCTGCCTCACCGCGATGGAACCGCCGGCAGGCCTCGATGCCGACGCCATCCGCGACGAGAAGGTGAAGGTCTTGAAATCCCTCCGTCCCATCGTGGGTGACGACGTGCGCAAGTACGTGGTGCGCGCCCAGTACGGTGCGGGAGCGATCAACGGCAAACGCGTGGCGGCCTATCGCGACGAGCAGGGCGTGAACCCGACATCCGTCACGGAGACCTACGTGGCGCTTCAGGTGAATATCGACAACTGGCGCTGGGCGGGCGTGCCGTTCTTTGTGCGCGTGGGCAAGCGTCTGCCCAAGGCCTGCACGGAAATCGCTGTGCAGTTCAAGGGCGCGCCGGCGGTGCTTTTCAATGCCACGGGCGAGACGATCGACAGCAACGTGCTCGTGATCCGTATCCAGCCCGACGAGGGCATCTCCCTGCGCATGAGTGCGAAGATGCCGGGTTCGAGCCTGCAGATTGAGCCGGTGAAGATGGATTTTCATTACGGCACCAGCTTTGGCAAGGCCACGCCGGAGGCTTACGAGCGCCTGCTCCTCGACGCGATGAGCGGCGACGCGACGCTCTTCGCCCGCCGCGACGAGGTCGAGGAGGCGTGGAAATTTGTTGATGCCCTGCATGATGCCTGGGCGAAGGAGTCTGAAGACCTCGCCATGTACTCCGCGGGCACGTGGGGGCCGACCGAGGCTGACGAACTCATCAAGCGCCACGGCGCAACCTGGAGAAGACTATGAGCCTCGCGGTGGACCCCGGATTGCCGGTGGAAATCGGCACGATCGGCAAGGAGCTCGGGAAATTGTGGGAGGAGAGCGGCGACACAAAGACGCGCGCCTCACTCATCAATCTCGCGATCTATACCGAGAATCCCGACGCGGTGCCGTGGAATACCGGACTCATCGCAGAAATCGCGGGCGAACACGCCTGCCGTGCCCTGCTGATCTTTGCCGACCCGGCCTCGGAGAAACCCGACGCCCGAGCCTGGATCAGCGCTCACTGCCACATGGCAGGCAAGGGCGAGCGGCAAATTTGCTCCGAGCAGATCACCTTCGAGCTCGATGGCGAGATGGTGCATTCGCTGCCCAACATCGTCTTTTCCCACCTCGACTCCGACCTGCCACTTTATTTCTGGTGGCAGGGGGAATTCCGCGAGCCGCTGGACCAGAAGCTCTGGAGCTGGATCGACCGGCTCATCTTTGACAGCGCCGACTGGCAGAAGCCCGTCGAGCAGCTCGCCATCGCACGCAAGATCGCCACGCTCAATGCCGAGCGCACGATCCTTTGCGATCTCAACTGGACTCGTCTGCTTGGGACACGCTTCGCGCTGGCCCAACTGTTTGACCACTCCTGTGCGAATGCCCGCATGCGCGAGATCGAGAAGGTCACGATCACGACGTCGCGCCGCAGCACGGGCCTGCTCCTGCTCGGGTGGCTGGCTACACAGTTCGGCTGGAAGTTCCAGTCGCTGCTCGGCAAGGAGTTTTTCCTTCCGCAGAGCGGCGGGCACATCGATTTCAGCGTAACCGAAAAGCCCGGTGCGGATATTGCGGAGGTTTCTTTCCAGACGGCGGATGTGTCCTTTGGCATCCGACGCGAGGAGTATTCCGAGTATTTCCACGGCTACATCGACGGCGGCGGCTTCTGCAACACGAACATGGTGTTGTCGGCCGGCAAGTCCCGCATCGAGGACATTCTCCTCATGGAACTCAGCCGCGGCGGCAAGCACCCGTTGTACGCCAAGGCGATCTCAGCGATCGAGCCGTTGCTCGGCCACTAGCTGA
The DNA here is from genome assembly GCF_001613545.1 of Terrimicrobium sacchariphilum. Classification (NCBI taxonomy): domain Bacteria; kingdom Pseudomonadati; phylum Verrucomicrobiota; class Terrimicrobiia; order Terrimicrobiales; family Terrimicrobiaceae; genus Terrimicrobium; species Terrimicrobium sacchariphilum. The sequence continues at coordinate 3,655,353 of NZ_BDCO01000002.1, read as the reverse complement.
TCCGAAAATCCTGGCCGCAGCCGTCGATCATCAGGTCGATCGCTGCGGCTTTTTCGTGATAAGGAGCGATTATCTCAAACCTTGGCGGACTCCGCTTGCGAAGCGGGACTCACTATGTTAACGCCGCAGAATCATCTCATCGCATGAAGGGAAAACTCGCCAGGACAGGTGGTTGGATCGGGGTATTGTCGTTGCTTGCAGCCGGGATGGCCGCGGCGGCATGGAATGATCCGGTGACAAATACGCCGGCCATTATTCAACTGGATTTTGGCCCTTACGGAAACAAGCTCCCCGGCGATGGTCAGAACTATTGCGAACCCACCTCGGCGGTGATGTCGCTCTTCTGGCTGGGTAGCAATGGATTCACTCAACTTACGCCCTCGACCTATCCTGGACAGAACGATCCCTATACCTACAACCTCGAGCGTCTTATGGGCGGACTCATGCAGACTTCCGCCACGCAAGGAACGTACGACTCCTCTGCGATCCAGGGCATTTCGGATTATCTTGCCGCAGCTGGTCTCAGTGGGTCCTTCAGCTATATCTACAATGGCGGGGATTCGGCATCGAATCTCTTGAATCCATCCTGGCTGGCTGCCCAACTCGCGCCCAATGCGGGAGCGAATCCGGGCAGCATTACCTTTATTGATTTTTCGATCTCGTGGTACGGCCAGAACTCGGGCAGTTCAACGAGTTTCAGTGCCGAAGGCGGCCATGAGCTGGCCCTCCTGGCCGTGGTTGATCCGACTGGCAACGCCCAGCTTATCTTGAACAACGCCTACCCGAGCACGCTGGAAAACGTTCCCAATGTTCCTGAGAGCGATCCCCAGACGCTCGGCATCACTCAGGTACCAGCCGGATGGAATCTCCCGGGCATGGCGCTGCCATCAGAGGACTACTGGCAACTCCAGAGCTCTGATGGCACGGTGGGCGATGGGTCGACTACCAAGGCCATCGTGGATTCCGCGTATGCCTTCTCTGTCGACACTATGGCCAATCCGACTTTGAACCCGTCATGGACTCCGGCGGATTGGGTGATCTCAGGCAGCAAGACGATCAATACAAATAGTGCGACATTTACCGTGCAGGCGGCGGTGACTGGCGCGGGAGGTTTCAACAAGACGGGCGAAGGTGCACTGGTGCTGACTGCGGGCGATGATCTCACAGGAAACAATGCTGTCTCCGGTGGGGCGCTTGGTAGCACCAATGCCGGAGACTCGACCCCGCTGGGCACCGGGTCATTCGTGCTGACGAATGGCGGCACCATCGGTCTCACTCCCGCGGGAAGCGGAGGGCCGCTTGCCTTTTCCATCGCGTCCGGCTCGGGCAGCTCCGTGACATTCGGAGCAGGTGGAGGGGCTCTGGAGATTGACGCGGGCGGGTACGATTCGCTCTCGGTGACGATGGGCGATGGATCTGCGACTTCCAGCAACCTGATCCGTCAGAGCGCGGGGACGTTTGTCATCATTCCCGCCCATGGCATTTCGGCGCTTGGCACGACCGAGCGGGTGCTCGTGGCTGGAGGATCGTCGAGCAGGCCGGCGAGTGTGAATGGCATGGTCGCTCCGTATATCGTCGGACAGGACAATGACGCAGGTGCCAGCGGGTATTTCCTCAACTATGACGGAAGCGCGGGCTTTCAGAAGGCGGCAGCAGTGTCCTCCCTGAGCACGGCAATCGATGTGGCGACCAGTTCCACGGTTTATGCGGCAGAGACCGATCAGGTCATCGCCACGAATGAAACGGCAAGAGTGTACGCTCTCCAGGTTAATGATTCCGAAGTGAGTGGAACGAATGCGACGCTCGAGGTCGGATCGCGGCAGGCGGGCGACTCTGCCGGGGTGATCCTGAATGGTGGCACGATCTCGGCCAGTTCGTTGGATTTTGGAGCTGCAGAGGGTGTGATTTATGCAAGCGAGGCAGGAGGAGCCATCTCGTCGACGATCACCAGCTCCGCGGGACTGACTACCTTCGGTCCTGGTACGGTGGCTTTGAGCGGAGACAGCACGAGTACGCTTTCGGGTACTGTGACGGTCAACTCCGGCACGCTCTCGGCCCAGAGCGCCCAGGGTTCGGCCACGGGTTCTGCCAATGTTTCCGTGCAGGCTAATGCGACTCTCTCAGTCAGCGGAGCCGGGGCCGTGGCGGGCAATGTCTCCGTGCAGAATAACGGTACGCTGTTGCTTTCCGGCGGCACAATCTCTGGAAATGTGACTGTAGCCGAGGTGGGACAAAGCTCGGCGAATCCTGGTGGCACACTGGCCGGTAGTGGAACTCTCTCGGGCTCCACGACCGCTCGGGGTGTTATCACCTCAGGGGCGTCAGGAGGCAACATCACCTTTGAAGGCTCGGCTGATCTGAACAGCTCCCAATTTTTCTGGCAGTTGGATTCGCTGACCGATGACGCCTCCCAGGCCGGGATCGAGTGGAATCTGCTGACATTCCTTGGCGATTCCCACGTGGGATCGGAGGACGCCCCGGTGACGATCTATCTCCAGTTTGCGGCAGGGGTGATCACGCCGGATACCGCTGATCCCTTCTGGATGACAGATCACGAGTGGAAAATCTGGGATTTTTCCCAGGCTACATCCTACTCATGGGATGACTCGGGTGATGGAAACACGTCGTTCAACTATGGAAATTTTGACGTGGTGGAGAAGGCTGCTGACAACTCCGTGTATCTGAAGTATGTCGCGGTGCCTGAGCCTGCGGTGATCTGGCTGGCGCTGGCGGGCTGCGGAGCGATGATCGCCTCGCGGAGAATCCGCCAACGCCGTTGAGACGGGCTGGCCTTACAGAGACCAGGTGGGCTCGGTTACTTTCCCGAGGCCGGTAACGATGGGAACCTGACGTCCGTTCTGCGTGTCGAGCAGGATGAGTGACGAGCCGTTGCTGAAGATCACGTGGCGGGAATCCGCGCCGAAAACGGGGTCTTCGCCCGCGGTGAGGAGCTGGGTCGCACCACCCTGGAGATCCTTCACGGCGATGGAGAAACCGCCCGTGCGGACGGTGAAGGCAACCTTGCGACCATCAGGCGACCAGCTCGGCTCGGTGCAGTAGTTGTAGCCGGTCGAGATGGGCTGGCCTGAGCCGCCGCCCGCTCCGATCTTGTAAAGCTGCGGACCGCCGCGATCGTCGGAGGAGTAGATGATCTGCGAACCATCAGGCGACCAGGTTGGCGAAGACTCCACACCGGAGGTCTTGGTCAGGCGGCGAGCGCCGGAGCCGTTGGCGCCGACGATGTAAAGCTCGGGGTTGCCGTCCTTGCTTAGTGTGCAGGCGATGCGGTCGCCATCGGGCGAGAAGGAAGCGCCCGAGTTGGTGCCGGGGAATTTGATGATGCGGTTGCGAGCACCGGAGGCGAGATCGATGAGATAAATGTCGGCGTAGCCGCTCTGGTATCCCGTATAGGCGAGTTTCGAGCCGTCGGAGGAAAGGGCCGGAGCGACGCTGATCGAGCCGTCATTGGTGATCTGTCGGACGTTCGCGCCATCGTAGTCGGCGGTATAGATTTCCTTGCGGCCAGTGCGGGTGGCGACAAAGGCGATCTTGGTGCTCGCGATACCCTTCTTGCCCGTAAGCGTTTCGACGATGTCATCGGCGAAGTGATGCACTGCGGCGCGGGTGCCGCCAGCATACGACTTCTGCAGCACGACGCTGCCGCGCTGGTCGACGACCTGTCCCTCCAGGGAACCGCCGTTGGCATTGCCGGAGATGATGTAGCTCGCACGCTCGGGCGGCGTGAGCGAGAAGAGACCGGAGAGGTCGAGGTCGTTCTGCAGCACCTTGGTGGCGGTTGCGCCATCTCCGCCTCCGATGGTCTTCAGCGCGACGCTCGTGGTATCGCCTTTGCGGATGGTGATGGTGGCCGGTTCCTGCGCTTGCGCCAGAGCGGCAAGGGCAAAGAGGAGTAGGACAGCTCGCTTCATAATGATGGGTAGGTGTGAATTGGCAAAAGAATCGCGGGTTTGCAACTTACGATTTGAAACGCCCTCGCACGGGGAACGTTCCGAGGCTTACGAGTGACTCGGAAAGCTTGCGTGCACGTGCGAGCGCCTTGGCTGCTGCTGGATCGTGCTCGCCGCCCTCGATCTCGACAAAGAAGACGTAGGTCTGTGGTTTTCCTGGCACCGGCCGCGAAACGATGCGGGTGAGGCTCACGCCGAGACGGGCGAAGGGACCAAGGAATTGATGGAGGCTGCCGCAGGAGTTGGGCAAGGCGGCGATGAGGGCCGTCTTGCGCACCTCGTCGATTTCCGGCGCGGGTGATGCGCCGATGATCGCAAAGTGGGTCACATTTACGCTGCCAGCGTGGGATTTCTCCAGGACGTCGAGGCCGTACACCTCGGCGGCTCCGGGCGAGGCGAGAGCCGCCGCGTGGGGCGACGCCTTAGCCTTCTGCGCCGCGATGGCGGTACTGGCGACGGCTCGCTGGCGAGCCTTGGGATAACGCTGTTTCAGCCATTCCGCGTGATGCTTGAGCTGGATGAAATGCGAGTAGATGGTCGTGACCTCCTGCCCGGCGTGACCGAGGAGGGCGATACGGACGTCGAGGGAGAGTTCTTCGCGGAGGAAGATCTTTCCGGCATTGCGGATCATGGCGTCGACGGAATCGTAAACGGTCCCGCCGCTGGAGTTCTCCACCGGGACGAGGCCGAGGCCGGAGGGATTTTCGCGCACACGATCATAAATGGCCTCGATCGCAGGGCAGGCGACGAGGTTGGCGCGGCGGCCAAATCGCTTCCGGGCAAGGATATGAGAGAAGGTTCCTTCTGGGCCCAGGTAGTAAATCTCCGGCATTCCTCTCTTTTTCCGGCTGATCAGGCTGCCTGACAAGTGGCGAGTTTGCATTATTTCACTTGTCAGGGGGCGATGGGGGGACTCTACATCACGGAATGCCCACGTACGTGTATGAAACGATTCCGGCAAAGAAGGGCGCCAAGCCGCGCCGCTTCGAGATTCGCCAGAGCATCAAGGATGCCGCGTTGACTCATGATCCGGAGAGCGGCGAACCTGTGCGCCGGGTGATCGCCGGGGGAGTTGGCGTGTTAACCGGTTCATCCTCATCGACGAGCCGTCACGTGCATACCTCGTCCTGTGGATGTGGCGCAGGCGGATGCGGTCGGTAATGCGCATTCTCGGGAGCCTCGTTCTTGCCATGGCGCTGGTCTGCCTGCCAGCCGGATGCTCCGTTTTTGGCAAGAAGGAACCCAAGCCCGCAGAGACAGCTGCCACGGCGCAAACACCGAGCTTTTTGCGTCCGGCACCCATCCCGACCCCGACGCCAGCTCCGCCTCAGAAGTTCAAGAAGCCGCTTTTGGTGCAGGTCTTCTCCTGCTTCGGCCTCTTTGATAAGCTTTTTCCCAAGAAAAAAGGTCCGCCCAAGGCAGAGCCTGCCCAGTTGATCGGTACGGTGAAAATGGTCAACCTTGACGACAAATTTGTCCTGATCGACGCCTTGGTCTACACACCGGGCGCGCCGGGCGATTCGCTCATCTGCATTTCGAACCAGCGCGAGACGGCCGGCCTCCATGTCAGCCCGCTCCGCAAACCTCCTTTCCTCATCGCGGACATCGTGTCCGGAACCCCGTCGGTGGGGGATCGCGTTTACAAGCCATGATGGTTGACAACGTGAAGTTTGCCCCCTAATCCTTAACCACCTTAACTATTTTTCATGGCGATAGACCTGACACCGAACCAGAGCCGGCCCGATGTGGAACGGCTTGCCGATATCGTGATGTCACTTCAGCGCTGTTTTGTGCTGCGTCTCTCGGAGCAACTCGGTCGCGGGCAGGTGTCGTTCCCGCAGTACTTCCTGCTGGGCCATCTGTCCGACGGGATGCCGGTGACGATGAGTGAGGTGGCCGAGCGGATGGATCATTCCACCGCGGCTGCGACGGGATTGGTCGATCGCCTGGAGAATCTCGGGTACGTCGAACGTACTCACGCCACCAACGATCGGAGAAAGGTCCTCGTGCGCATTACGCCCAAGGGGACGGAGCTGGTCGAGCGGATGCGTCAGGACATCGTCAACAACCTCAGCCAGATCATGGACATGCTCGAGCCGGAAGAGCGCCGCTCCTGGTTGAACATTTACGAGAAAATTTACCAATTTTGCCACAACAAGGAAAAGTCATGCGAAGCCTAGTCACCGTCAGCACGATTTACAGGACGACCGTTTGCGCTTGGGCGATCACGGCGACCGTGGGTTTTGCCCAGAATACAAACAGCCAGTTCCCGACCCCGTCTCCGCTGCCGACTCCGAATCTCAGTGCGAGCCAGCCGGTGCTGCCTCAGATGCCCGCCTATGCCGGGCCCGGCACGCCGCCGCCGATGCCGACGCCATATAACCTGAACCAGCAGCCGACCTCGCTGGCCAATCCGGTGCAGGTCACCCTGGCCTCTCCGACTCCGACTCCAGCGGCCACACCCACGCCGGGAGTGACTCCGGCTCCCACCCCGCTGCCCGATGGCACGATGCCGCTTACACCTCCGCCTCTGCCCACCCCGGTGATGCAGGACGCGTCGACGCTCTCCGACCAGTTACCTCCCTTGCCCGCTCCCACGCAGTCTGCAGAGAATCTTTTGCCGACCAAAGAGACCGGCAAGATGGAGAGCTCCGAGGAACTGGCGATGAAGCAGAAGATGGTGATGGCCGACTTTGAGAAATCCCTCACGGCTCTCATTGCCCGCCAGCGCAATCCCAAAGTCGCGGACCTCACGCTCAATGATGCCGTGCAGATCGCGTTGAAGCAGAATCCGCAAATCCTCAATGCGATCCAGCAGATCCGCTTGACCCGCGGCCAGTTGATCCAGGTGGTCTCACAGGTGATGCCGCAACTGGGCATCACCTCGGGTTACACCCAGCAGGCGCAGGATTTGACCACGAATGGCCGCTCCTCCGGTGGCCGCATTGAGATTCCGAACCCGAACGGCAAATCCACCGTGCTGACCTTTGGCGGCAACCAGGGAGGCGTGCAGAATCAGACTTGGAATATCCAGTTCCAGGCAACTCAGACGATCTTCGACCTTCAGGCGGTCGCCGGGATTTCGGCCGGAAGCTCCGCCTATAATAGCGCGTTCTTCAGCCTCCGAGCGACGATCGACAACATTGTCTCGCAGGTAGTCACCAGCTTTTACCAGGTGGTGCTGAACCGCGCCCTCATCGTGGCGCAGGAGCAGAACGTCAACCTCCTCCAGCAGCAGGTGAAGGATCAGCAGAACCGCTACGAGGCGGGAACCGTGCCGCGTTTCAACGTGCTGCAGGCCGAGGTGGCGCTGGCCAATGCCCAGCCGCCGCTCATTCAGGCGCAGAATGCCTACCGCATCTCGCTGTACCAACTCGTCGCTCTGCTTGGCATGGATTATCCGAAAGGCCGCCCGAGCGAGGTGCCGTTCAATGTGGTTGGCAATCTCGGCTACAACCCGCGCAAGATCGACACGGATGAATCGATCCGTGTGGCCATCGCCCGCAACCCGGCTCTGAAGGCCCAGCGCCTCGACATCCTCTCCAACGGAGCCAACGTCAACGCCCAACTCGCCGGGTTCCTCCCGACGATTAACGCCAACGGCGGTTACCAATACACGAACAACACCGGATCGACGAACCTGGCCGACACGCTTTCGGGATGGTTCTTCGGTGCTACGGGCACTTGGAATATCTGGGACGGCGGCCTCACCTACGGCAATGTCGCACAGGCCAAGGCACAGTTGATGCAGGCCAAGAACACCTACGACAACGGTATTCGCCAGGTCGTGCTCGATGTCCAGCAGTCGATCTCCAATTTGCAACAGGCCAAGGAGACGATCGACAGCCAGACGGCCAGCGTCGTACAGGCGACGGAAGCCCTCCGACTCGCCCGCGAGCGACTCGATGCCGGTGCCGGCACCCAGCTGGACGTCTTGAACGCCCAGGTGCAGCTCCTTCAAGCCCAGACCAACGTACTCCAGGCTCGCTACGATTACATCGCGGCGATGGCCAGCTACGACTATGCACTTTCGCTCGATACCCAGTACGTCGAGACATTCTCCGATCCGCTCGTGCGTCCGCTCAACCCGCAGGCTCTCAGCAAGGCGGAGACAGCCCACTTCCAGAAGGCGACGAATCCCGACAAGCCGCAGCCGGCCTTGCCTCGCGCCTTCCGCGACAGCGATCTGATCAAGCCGATCCTCGAGACGAATCCGACTCCGGCTCCGAAAAAGAAGCAGACCAAGGCGAACTCTTCCAAGTGATCGCCTGTCCGGTCGAGACGTTTCCCGCCCTCGACGCCCTGCCGTTTGCACGGGCCGCGTTTCTCCAACGCGCGCCCGGCATTGACGTCCTGACCGACCGGGAGACTGCGCTGGCGCGGCTCTGGGAGGTCCATCGCCATACGGCGGATGAGGCGGGTTTTGCGGGCATGCCCTTTGCCGTCGCCGAGCAGGTGCATGGCAGCATCGTGGCCGCAGTCTCAGGGCCGACCTCCGCACCCGTTCCGGGAGCAGATGGACTTATTACCTCATCCCGCGGCCTTTGCCTCGCTGTTTATGTGGCGGATTGCGCAGCGGTTTATCTCGTCGACAAAAAGGGGCGGGGGATAGGACTGGTACATTCCGGCAAGAAGGGCACCGAGCAACGCATCGTTGTCGCTGCCATCGATGCCTTGCGTGAGAACTATGGCATCCCGGCCGAAGACCTGGTCGTTCAGATCGCGCCGTGCATTCGTCCACCGCATTACGAGATCGATTTCGCGGCGCAGATCGTACGCGATGCGCGCGAAGCCGGAGTCACCGAAGTGATCGATTGCGGCACCTGCACCGCTTCGCATCCCGATACGTACTATTCTTATCGCCGGGAGATGGGGAGAACGGGACGCCTTCTCGCCTTGCTTGCGCTGGTCTAGAGAGGGATTGTCGACTGCGCCGTTGCCGGAGAAATGCAGTTTCGTTCCGTCATGACATGCATATCGACTATCTCTCCCATCATCCGGAGCTGATCGCACCGCTCGCGCAGCAATGCGCCAACGAATGGGCGCATCTTTATCTGGCCTGGGGAGAAGGGGAGGCGGTTGAGGAGTTTCGCATGGCGCGGACGGATGGCGGGATACCTGCAACCCTGGTTGCACTCGATGAGGATGGGACTCTGCTGGGAACGGTGAGCGTGATAGAGGATGACCTGCCGGGCTTTGAGCATCTGAATCCGTGGCTGGCCACGCTGCTCGTAGTGCCGGAGCAGCGCGGACGCGGCATCGGGGCGTTTTTGGTGCGGGAGGCGGAGCGATTTGCACGCGAGGCCGGGTATGGTGAGATGTACCTTTTCACGGAGTCCGCGCCAGGGTTGTTCCGGCGCATGGGGTGGCTCGAGATGGCGGAAACGACCGCCAATGGGCACGAAGTCCGGATTTTTCAGCGCAAGCTCGAGGCGTAAAAGCCTTGCCAATCATCGTCTGAATACCGCAAAGACGTGCGCACCATTTTGCCACGCATGAAAATCGCAGTGTTCAGCACGAAGCAGTACGACCAGAAGTTCCTTCTCGCCGCCAATGGCGCTGGGGAGCATGAGTTCAACTTCTTTGAGGAGAAGCTTAACTCCAATACCGTCTTCCTAGCCCAGGGGCACGATGCGATCTGCTGCTTCGTTAATGACATCCTGACCGCCCATGTGCTGGATCAGCTCAAGGCACTGGGGATCAAGTTCATCGCGCTGCGTTGCGCGGGTTTCAACCAGGTCGACATCCGCCATGCGGATTCCATCGGCATCAAGGTCACGCACGTCCCAGCCTACTCGCCCTTTGCGGTGGCGGAGTTTGCGCTCACGCTGATTCTCGCGCTGAACCGCAAGATTCACCGCGCCTACAATCGCGTGCGCGACGGCAATTTCTCCATCGAGGGACTGCAGGGCTTTGACCTCAATGGCTGCACAATCGGTCTCGTCGGCACGGGCAAGATCGGCCGTGTGATGGCGCAGATCCTTTCCGGATTCGGCGTGCGCGTGCTCGGCTACGACGTGTTTCCCAACAAGGAATTCGGCGCGATGGGCAAGTATGTCGATCTGGACACGCTCTTTGCCGAGTCCAACATCGTGAGCCTGCACTGCCCGCTCACCCCGGACACGTACCACATCATCGACCAGCACAGCATCGCCAAGATGAAGCGCGGCGTGATGATCATCAACACGAGCCGTGGCGCTCTTGTCGATGCTCCGGCGGTGATCGAGGGTCTCAAGAGCGGCCAGATCGGCTATCTCGGTCTCGACGTATACGAGCAGGAGGCGGATGTCTTTTACGAAAACCTCTCCGAGGAGATCATTCAGGATGACGTCCTCCAGCGTCTTGTGGCCTTTCCCAACGTTCTCGTGACTTCGCACCAGGCGTATTTCACAGACACGGCACTTAAGAATATCGCCCAGACCACGCTCGACAACGTGGCCGCCTTCGCCAACGGCGAGGAGTTGAAGAACGCCGTGACGATCGAGATGCTCCACTAAAGGGGCTTCTCTAAGACAAACGCTCCGCCAGCCGGTCGGCGAGCGGAGCGTTTGGGAATGCGGTTGGTTGGCCTCTGGCTTAGTAGAACCGGGCGGGTTGTCCGGTGGACTCGAGCACGGAGAGCCAGATGTCGCCCTTGGGATCGACCTGTTTGCGGGCCGAGGTGACAAGACTGATCGGCAGGTGCACGTAGGTACTGTGCCAGCGGCCCACGACGATGCCGGTCTTGCCTGCCATGGCGGCGTGCACGGCAGCCTGGCCGAGACGCATGCAGTAGATGCGGTCCTGAGGCGAGGCGGGCACGCTGCGGATCATGTAGCTCGGGTCGATGTACTTGAGCGTCAGCTCGGTCTCGCGGCTGCGGAAATACTCCTCGATTTTCCCCTTCAGGAAGACACCGATGTCGCCGAGCTTCTTGTTGCCCGACGCATCCGCACCGCCGGGACCGGTCATGAGGTGTTCCCCCGCGCCCTCGGCCACGATGATCACGGAATGGCCGCGGCGCATGACGCGCTCGTAGAGGTTGGCCAAAACGCCATGTTCTCCGTCGAGCTCGAACGGGACCTCGGGAATGAGGACGCAGTTCACATCGCCGCTGGCGATGGAGGCGGAGCAGGCAATAAAGCCGGAGTGGCGGCCCATGAGGCGGACGAGGCCGACGCCATTGCGGGCGCTGCGGGCCTCGGTGTGCGCGGCATTGATGGCGGTGACCGCGGCGGCGCAGGCAGTTTCGTAGCCGAAACTCTTGTCCATGTAGATCATGTCGTTGTCGATGGTCTTGGGCACACCGACAACGGCAAGCTCCATGCCGCGGCGAATCGCTTCCTGTTCAATTGCGAGCGCTCCGCGCTGGGAGCCATCGCCTCCGATGACGTACAGGATATTGACGCCGAGATCGGAGAGATAATCCACCATCTTCGCCGGGTCTTGCGGACCGCGTGAAGAGCCGAGCCGCGTCCCACCAAAGGAGTGGATGTTGCTGACGGACTCGGGGGTGAGGTTGTACGGCTGGTGGCCGTAGGATTCCACGAGACCTTCAAACCCGTAGCGGATGCCGAAGATGCGGCGCACGCCGTAGCGGTAGAAGGATTGGTTGACGATGGCACGAATGACGTCATTCAACCCGGGACACAGGCCGCCGCAGGTGACGATGGCCCCAGTGGTCTTTCTCGGGTGGAAGTAGATCTTGCGTCGCGGTCCGGCTACTTCAAAGCAGGCGGGTTCCGCGCCATTGAGGTTCTTCAGATGGCTCAGCGAGTGGTCCACCAGCACGCGCGAATCGTCTGAGAAAAACGCGTGTTCGTATCCCATCTCGCCGAACTGGATTTCCAGAGGCGAAACGATCGTTCGCTCGCCCAGGTTTCTGACTGTCAGGTCGGCAGGCGTGAGTTCTTTCATGAAAATTCTATCCCCTTGTGCGATGGCACCCTTCGAGGACGAAAAAATAATCGGAACGGGAAGGTCGGGCGAGCGAATTATTACATTCGCTCAGGGCACTGTATTCCCATCAGCCCGAGACCATGCCTCAGGATGCGGGCAGTGAGGTCGCAAAGGGCTAAGCGGGAGGAACGTACAGGCTCCTCGGACTTCAGCACGGGGCAGGCTTCGTAGAAGCCATGGAACGTGATCGCGAGCTCGTAGAGATAGTTCGCCAGGAGGTTCGGGCGGAAATCCTCCAACACGAGTGGGAGGATCTCGGCAAACTGGCCGAGTTTGATCGCGAGGGCGCGCTCGGCGTCCTCGTTCACGCTGATCGTGGCCGAGGCGGGATCGAAGGGCGCTTCCAGCTTGCGGAAAATGGAGCGAATGCGCACGTAGGCATTCTGGAGATACGGCGCGGTATTGCCCTGGAAGGAGAGCATTTTCTCCCACGAGAACACGTAGTCCGTCATGCGGTGCTGAGAGAGTTCGGTGTATTTCACCGCTCCCAGGCCGATGGTGCGGGCGATGGCGGCGCGATCCTCAGCGGGAAGGTCGGGATTTTTTTCCGCTACGACGGCGGTGGCGCGCTCGATGGCTTCGTTCAGCACGTCATCGAGGCCCACGCTTTCTCCGGCGCGGGTGCGCATGATCTTGCGGTCCTCGCCAAGGATGCTGCCAAAGGCGATGTGCTTTAGCTCGGCACTGACGCCCATGCGCTGGGCTGCGAGGAAGATCTGCTGGAAATGGAGAGCCTGGGGAGCGCCGACGACGTACCAGATGGCATCGGGGTTCCAATGCTTCACACGGTACTCGATGGTGGCGAGATCGGTGGTGGCGTAGAGGAAGCCGCCGTCGGCCTTGCGTACGATGGCGGGCTTTTCGGCCAGCTCCGGGATGTCGCGGAAGAAAATGCAGAGAGCGCCTTCGCTGACCTCGGCGATGCCGTCCTTTTCGAGGCGTTCGCAGAGCGGGGCGAGGGCGTCGTTGTAGGCGCTTTCGCCGAGGACCGCGTCGAAATGGATGTCGAGCAGGCCGTAGATTTTTTCAAACTCGGCCCAGGAGAGCTTCACGGTTTCCTGCCAGATGGCGAAATTCTCCGCGTCGCCCTGCTGGAGTTTCACGAGTTCCTCGCGAACGGTCTTCTTGAGCGCCTCGTCGTTTTCCTCGGCGGCGTTGACCTTGCGGTAGAGGCCGACCAGCGTGCCAATGGGATTGGCGGCGAGTTCCTCACGGTTGAGGAAATGCTTCCAGCCGTAGATGACCTTGCCAAATTGCGTACCCCAGTCGCCGATATGGTTGTCGGCGATGACCTCGTGGCCGAGGAAACGGGCGATGCGCACGAGTGTATCGCCGATGATCGTGCTGCGGATGTGGCCGACGTGCATCGGCTTGGCCACATTGGGCGAGCTGAAATCGACGACGATGCGGCGCGGTTGCCTCGAGTCCGACACGCCGAGGCGGTCGTCCTTCACAATTTCCTGCGCGCGGTCGGCGAGGAATTGCGGGAGGAGGCGGAAATTGATGAACCCGGCCCCGGCGATTTCCGGCGCGGCCGAGATGTCGTCGACGGCGAGGTGCTGGATGATCTCCGCAGCGACCTGGCGGGGATTCATGCGGCGCTGTTTGGCGAGGATCATGGCCGCGTTCGCCTGATAGTCGCCAAAACGGGCGTCGGCGGTGGGGGTGACTTCGGGAGTGATGTCGGAAAAGCCCGCGGCGTCGAGCGCCGACTTGAGCCGTTCCGCGAGGAGTTCGCGAACGGTGATCATGTGTTATCCGCGGGGAGAACGGTTTTCGAAAACCTGGAGAATCTGCTGAGCGTCCTTCGCCTTGCCCAACTCGTCGCGCACCGCCTTGTCGTTGAGAAATTTCGCGATGGCCGCCAAGGTGCGGAGGTGAGTCTGGAACTGATCGCGGGGAACGACAAAGAGCACGACAAAGAAGACCGGCTGGCCGTCGAGCGATTCAAACTCGATGCCAGTGGTCGACCGACCGAAGGACGCCACGACTTCACCGACTTTCTCCGATGAAGCATGCGGGATGGCTATGCCGAAGCCGATGCCGGTGCTCATGGTCTGCTCACGCTGCTTGATCGACTCGAGAACATGTTCCCGGTCATCGGCGCGTATGCGACCCGCTATCACCAGCCTGTCGACCAATTCAGCAATGGCCTCCCACCGTCCTTTGGCCTTCATTTCCGGCACGATTTGCTCGGCCGATAAAAGATTTGCCAACGTCATGTGCGAGCCGTGAGGCTACTGATCACCCCAAAGATGACAAGAGGGAAAAGCATTTCGCCGTCGTACGGAACGCAATGTTGCGTACGGAAATCCTTCAGTAAACCCATCATCCCTGCTGCGAACTGCTCAATCTGACGAGACACCGGTAGCGCCGGAAAACGAGTCCTGAAAGGTGCTCGCGCGGAACCCGGCCTGCCGCAGGGTGTGGCAGATCTCGTCCTTGCTCACGCTGTCGGCGCGGTAGGTGACGAGGGCGCCGCCGGTGACGAAGCGCACGGATTCAATACCCGAGATGCCGCGCAGAGCCGCTCCGGCCCTGGCTTCCTGCTCGGGATCGTGCAATTCGGGAATCATCAAGTCCAACTCATCGAAGCCGTGATGTTTCATAATGCTCGAAGCGATTGCTTTTCCATGTTTGCACCGGAAGTGGTGGAGGGAAAGGGATTTCCTGCGGGGAATCCCCGGATGATTTCATGGGGGATGAGGCGGTTTGACGGGCCTTCCATGGCTGGGGACGCAGGAATATTCGCGAGTCTCTGCGAGGGCGGGAGGTTTTTGCCGCTTGCTCGCTGGCGCATGGGATGCAACGTGTCTGGAATGATCGTACTCATACGTCATGGACGCACTGACTGGACGGACCTGCGTCTGCACACGGGTCGCAAAGACATGCCGCTGAACGAGGAAGGCCGCTCGGAGGCGAGGAAAGCGGCGTTCAAGCTGGAGGGTTTTTCGTTTCAGACGATCCTGAGCAGTCCACTCGCCCGGGCGCGGGAGACGGCGGAGATTTGCGGGTTTGGCCAGCGGCTCGTCACGGACAACGACCTGATGGAGTGGAACTACGGTGATTACGAAGGCCTGACGGTCGAGCAGATCCGGGAAAAGGAACCGGCATGGTCGCCCTGGACGCATGGGTATCCAGGTGGTGAAACGCATGAAGAAGTAGCCGACCGCGCCCGCCGGGTGCTCGAGCGCGTTCAGAACGAACCCGGCCCCGTCGCGATTTTTGCTCACGGGCATCTGCTGCGTACGCTGACTGCGTGCTATCTCGGTTTGCCGCCGGTTTTTGCCGCCCAGCTCATGCTCCAGACCGGGTGTATCTCGGTGTTGGACCGGGAGTTTGACCTGCCGGCAATCCGGCGCTGGAACCGCTAGGGATTGTAGGGCAGCGGCTTGGCCGACTTGAGGATTTCTTCGGGGCTCGGGAGCTCGTTCGGGCGCCGGTTGCCCCAGATGAGCTGCTGCGGGCGCGCCGCGAGGCTGCGGAGGAGGAAGCGTGTGTAGGTCGAGGTGATCTTGAGATTCTCGGCGGTCACGCGGAAATCCGAGAGGAGAGGCGTGATCTTGGTTTCTGTCGTGTTGATGAAGGTCGTGGCGCGGATGGTGAGCTTGTCGAGGGATACGCTGGCGCGCTCGAGATTCGTCACCGTGCGGGTGATACCATCGCGGTTCGTCGTGATCAATTGACGCGAATCGGTGAGGAGAGCGGAGGCGTCCTGCACGACGGGCTTGGCCGAGGTGATGAGGCCGCGCGCCTCGTCGAGGGCTTGCTGGGCGTTCTGAATGAAAGCCTGGAGGCGGTCGAAAAGATCGCTCGAGTCGCCGGGCGAACTCTTCAGGATGCCTGCGATGCCGTCGATGACGCCGTCCAGATTGCGGGTGAGACGGTCAAAGGTGACTGGGGTGATGCCCTGCAGGACAACCTTGTCGTCCAGCTCGGGACCGGAAGGATTGCCTCCCGAGATGAGGATGAACTTGTCCGCCAGTAGTGTATCGGCGGCCACGCTTACCTCGACATCGGCGGGCAAGGCGGGAACGCGGCGGTCAACGGCGAGGGAAAGCTCCACGACATTGCGCGGGTCGCCCGTGGCGATGCGTTCCTGCGGCGAGAGCATGCGAATGCCTGCGACACGTCCGGCGGGAGCTCCGGCGTAACGGACATTGGAGCTGACCTTGATGCCGGTGACATCGTGGAAATAAACCTTCAGGGTGCGGCCCGGTTGTGTAATCAGGCGACCGCTTAAAGCCATGGCAAGCGCGGCGAAAAGTGCCACGCTGCATGCGACCACCACCAATGCGACCGCCCAATCGCCGAAATTCTTGCTTTTCATGTTCCCACGAGTCGGCTTTGACGCCGTAATGTAGCTGTTCTCTATGCGTCCGGACTCGACGTATCAAGGCCTAACTCCGGAGACCGAGCTCCCATGACCGGGGAGCCGTGTCCGCGCGTCCGGCTCTCGCGCTGGAGACGCCTTCTCGTCGCCCTGGCGATCATGGCGCTCCTTGCTTTCGTGTTTCACCCGCTGCTGCTCGGCGTCGCACTGCGGGAGGGCCTGCGTCATGTCATCGGGATGGCTTGGTGGAAGATCACGATCGGCGAGGTGCAGGTCGCGGCGGGGCGCCCGGTCGTGCTTACCGATGTCCATATTTATGCCGATGACCCGAAACGCTCCGGCACGGATGTCCGAGTGCAGCGGCTCCAGGTGGATTTCTCCAATCTCTGGAGCGTCTGGAAAGGAAGGCAGCGGCTCATCGGGCTGGCCGAGATTCAGGGCATCCAGGGGAGCTTTGACCTGAGGCCGACGGCGCTGCCGCCCCCTCCGCACATTCCGGATCTGACGACGGAGGAACTACGCCTCCAGGCCGAGACCATCCTGAAGTTCCTCCCGCACGAGGTGCGTCTTCGCCAGGCGGATCTGACCTTTCTCGGTATCGACCAATCCTACCGGCTGATGAATGCGGCGGCGGATTTTCGCGAAGACCAGCCGGGAACCCTCACGGCAGAGTGGGCGGAGGTGAATGCCGGCGGCATCCATACCCGGATCGGTCCGCTGCATGCGGTGACGCAGTGGGGGCGAGGCACGGCGTCGCTCTCCGACTTCACCCTGCGCCCGGACATGAAGGTGAATCTTTTCGAAGCGCGGTTCACCCAGCTCGAGGGCATCACGCTGACGCTGGATGGGAATGCCTTTGGCGGAACGTTGAACGGGCAGATCACCTTTATCGGCTATCGCGGGCTTCCGGGCATCGATACCACCGTGACAGCGCGGAATGTCTCCCTCGCACCTCTTTGCGAACTCATGAACTTCGCTCCCGCTGCGACAGGGACACTGGCCGAGGGTGGGTATGCATTCCGGGGGATCCCCGAGCGGCCCTTCGAGGCGCGTTCGTCGACCCGCCTGCTGCTGAAGGACCTCGTGTGGCAGGGACGCTCATGCGACACACTGGAAGCCGCGGCGTCCTATGAAAACGAGGTGCTGCGGGTGAAGCGCTTCTCCATCGCGCGGCAGCAAAGCTCGCTGGAAGGCGAGGGTGAACTGACCACGACCGGTGGCCACTTCGACGCGGAGAAGGGAGACTTCCTGGTGAATCTCCGAGGTCGTGCGGAAGGCGGCGACCTGGCGGAGTGGCTTGGAGCGCCGCGCGAGGATGCGGCGGGCTGGGTGTCGATGCTCGGAGCGGTGTCGCGAAAGGCGGGCGTCCTCGATGGTTCCGCCAGCATCGAGACGGGCGAGGCGTCGTTTCGCGGCCTGATGGTCGACCGCTCGCGGGCTGAGGCGGTTTTCCGGGATGGAAAGGCCACGATCACCTCGCTGGAGATCCAGAGCGGGACGGATACGATTCGCGGCTCGGGCGAGGTGGCGTTGCAAAAGCCCTTTGCGTACTCCGGCACACTGCGGGCGGACCTGGGAGAGATCAGCCCGTTTCTGTCGCTCATTCCGGGATCGGAGGCCTCGGGGATATATTCCGGCGGCCTCACGGCGCAATGGGATGGCAGCGGGAGCGAGGCCGGGCACTCGGGGACTTTTGACATCGCACTGCGCGATCTCTTCACGGAAAAGACCGCGAGCGGATTGAATGGGAGGTTCGCCGGATCGTACTCGCCGACGGCGCTGAACCTCACGGCTTGCGAGCTTTCCTCCGGCCCCTTGCAACTCACGGCAGCGCTTTCATTCACGCCGGAGGGACTCGCGGTTTCCGGGCTCAAGCTCGTCTCGGGGGCAACTCCATTGGCCGGTGGAGAAATGTACCTGCCGGTTGACTATTCCTCCCTCGTGGCCCGCAAGCCGTTGGGTGACGCCCTGATCGCCGGTCGGGAGGTGGCGGCCAATGTGGCAACGGCGGGCGCACTCAGCATTTCCGATCTCGGGCGGCTCTGCGGTCAGGCGCTTCCTACGGAGGGCACGGTGGCGCTGAACCTGAAAGCCTCCGGCCTGCCCTCCGCCTTGGTGGTGGATGGATCGCTGCAAGGCCGCGACCTCGCCGTGCGCATGGAGGATCACACCAGCCCCCGCGCGAATTTCGACGCCACCCTGCGCGCAGCCAATGGCAAGGCTTCACTCGAGGGAATGCTGGCAACCCCCGGCTTCCCGTCGCTCACCATTTCGGCGCAGACTCCCTTTGGTTTCGTGCGCGGAGCGGATGGCAAGCTGGTCTGGGCAAATCCTGACGGCACCATCGCGGGAAATGTCTCCGTGCCGCGCACGGATGTGGGCGCGTTGCAGCCATTCTTTCCCCCGATGCGGCGGCTGACTGGAACGCTGACGGGTGGATTGACTCTATCCGGGACGCTTGCGAAGCCCAAGGTGGAAGGCATGATCGCGCTAGCGGGCGGCAGCTTCCAGATTTCCACCCGTGCTCCGATCATCGGGAATCTCAATGGCTCCATGCGCTTCGACTCGGACAGTGTAGCCGTCGAGCGCTTCACGGGCGACATGGCGGCGGGTCCGTTTCAGGTCACGGGAGGCGTCACGTTTTCCGATCCGAAGAATCTGAAATACGACATCGCATTCACCGGGCGAAAGATCCTCCTGGCTCGCGATGCCGGTCTGCGGCTGCGCGCCAATCTCGATATCCGTGCCCGGGGTGACAACTCGGGCGGTTCCGTCACGGGAGTGGTGAAGCTCGTTGATGGGCGGGTGTACAGGAAGCTGGAGATCACGCCGCTGCTGGTGCCATCGCCGGTGAACGGCCCGCTCTGGGTTCCGCCGGTGCTGGCGGGGCTAGCCCCGCCCCCATTTGCCGGCTGGACGGTGGACATCGGGATTTCCAACGAAACGCCATTCAAGATCGTTGGCAACATCGCATCGGGGGAAATCATTCCCGACCTGCGCATCGTTGGCACGCTGGGAAATCCCGTGCCCTCCGGGCGTGTGACGCTGAAGGATACGCGCGCGTACCTTCCCTTCAGTACGATGCAGATCCCGCAGGGCGAGATAACCTTCACGCCCGCCAGCCCGTGGGTGCCGATGCTGGACATTCACGCCACGGCGCAGGCGCTGGATTACACGGTGCAGGCGTATGCCTACGGTCCGCTGGATGAAAAGCATCTCATCCTGCGCTCCGAGCCGCCGCTGCCACAGGAGTCGATCGTGCTTTTGCTGACGACAGGCTTCGCGCCGGGTGCGTATGCCGGGGCGGGATTCGGCGAGGCCGCGGCGGGGCAGGGGGGGCTGCTGGTATTGCGCACGCTGCTACGGCAGATCGATGCGAAGGGCTTCGATGTCGAGTCGCTGGTCAATCGCCTCCAGATCAGTGCGGTGCCGCCGGTCGATCCGTACGACCGCGCAGGCATCCGCGGGCGGTTCGAGATCTGGCGGGGGATTTCCGTGATGAGCGAACGGGACAGCTACGGCTATTACAATGCCGGCGTTACCTACCAGCTGAGGTTCCGATGAGACGCGGGCTGGCACTCCTTTCTTTTCTCGTCTGGTGCGCGGTGGCGATGGCGCAGCAGGCGACGGAGTTTGTCTTTGAGGGAAACGAAACCTACACCCGTGCGCAGTTGATCAAGGCGTTGGGTCGCTACGAGATCGACCTTACGCCGCCGATCGAACCAACCACGGCGGACGACGCGGCGTATTTTTTGCGGGAGTTTCTATTCGAGCAGGGTTTGCCGGAGGCCGATGTGGAGTATCGCTTCGCTGGATCGACGGTGTTTTTCACCATTAGCGAGGGGCCCAAGTACCTGCTGGGAAAGATGACGTTTTCCGGCGGCGAGGCGATCACCGCCGAGCGGATGGAGGATATCTTCACGGCGGAAATGCGGCAGGCGACGCGGAACCCCTTTGGAGCGTTGCGCTATGTGCAGAGCGCGACCGAAAGCGCAGCGGACCGCATCCGGCAGGCGCTGGTGCAGGATGGTTTCCTAGGTGCAACGGTGCAGGTTAAGCCGGACTTTGTGGAGAGAATGGTGAATGTGGCCGTCACCGCGACGCCCGGCCCTCAGTCTGTCGTCGACCAGGCCGTGGTGGAGAGCTCCAGCGAGCTCCCGGAAAAAATTCACGAGATTGCGAGGCGGGCGCAAGGCGGTGTTTATCATCCGGGGCAGGAACTGACGATTCGTTCGCAGGTGCAGGATTATTTAAAAGCCAACGGGTACTTCAACGCGGTCGTGACCCAGCAGACCACCTTCGACTCAGCGACCGGGGGAGTACGCATCGTGATCGCGGTGCAACCGGGCGGCCAGTTTCGCCTGGGGACGATCGGAGTGACGGGCAACCGGCGCACGCTCACTACGGCCATCCTTCAGCGTCTCGGGGTGAAGGCCGGTGCAACCTATGATGCCGCGACGGTGGATGCCGGAATCCGGCGGCTTTGGTTTACGGGAGCCTTCTCCGATGTGGATGCCCGGCAGACGCCGACCTCCGATGGCACGGTCAACATGGTGGTGAAGGTGACGGAAACGGCGGCAAAGCAGCTCACCACCACGCTCGGGTATGGGCAGTGGCAACGCGGATTTGCCGATGCCACCTATACGGACCGCAATTTCCTCGGCACGCTCAACCGATTCTCGCTGCGCGGCAACATCTCGACCAAGAACTACGGCATCCAGGCCGCGCTCTCCGATCCGTTTTTCCTGCGCACGCCGGTCATCGCGACCGTGAGCGGATTTGCCCAGCGCGAGGAGACTCCGGCGTTCCAAGTGAGTCAATACGGAGGCGGTTTCAACGTGGAGCGGCAATATGACCAGAACAACCTTACAGGCTGGCGGGCGGGGTATCAGTGGAAGGCCGTGACCAATACCGTGATCTACGCCGATGAGGCGAACGATGTGCTCGACGACTACACCCTGGGCGCGGTGAGCTTTGAACAGACGCTCGACCGCCGCAACGATCTACTCTCGCCGACCAAGGGGTACTTCCTCAACTGGCAGGGCGATGTCGCGTCGCGCTATCTGGCTGGCGAGGTGTCGTTTCTCCGGCTATCCGTGCAGGCGACCTGGTACATTCCGTTCCGCAAAATCACGCCGGAGCGGCCTTTTGTTCCCTTTCTGATCCTGAACCACCGGGCCGGGCTGATGGTTCCCTACGACAACGACACCACGGCGCCCATTCCCGAGCGTTTTTTCCTTGGTGGACCGGATACCGTCCGGAGCTTCCAGCTTGATGGCCTCGGGCCGAAGGACCAGAACGGCTATCCGGTCGGCGGCATGGCCTACCTGCTCGGCAATGCGGAAATCCAGTGGCCCATCTGGCGCGCGCTGTACGTGGCGGGTTTTGTCGATGTAGGCAACCTTTCTCCCAGCCTGGAGTCGTTATCGTGGAGTTATACGCGAGTCGGGCCGGGGCTCGGAGCGCGGCTCTACACGCCCATCGGGGCGCTGCGCGTGGACTACGGGTACAACCTCATTCGCAAGGAGGGCGATCCGGTCGGCGCGTGGCAGTTCGGATTTGGCTTCACCTTTTGAGGATGATTCCCCTGTTGCTCCCGGCGGACCTCATGCGTAAGTAAAGGCATGAATCGCGTCGTCAGGATCGTCGTGGTACTGCTGGTCGTCTGGGCCGTGGCGGCGGGGGTCATGCTTTGGATGCGCGGGCTGAAACCCACTCCAGCCTCGCTGCAGGCCTACATCGAAAAGCATCCGCTGGCTTCGCTCTCCGAACCGGCGCGAGAGGATGTGATTCGCGGCGTGGCGGACCGGCTTAACCGGCTGAATTTCGACGAGCGGCAGGAATTGCGCCGCGGGGGATCGGATCGGAGGTTCTTCGAACAACTCACCCCGGAGGAGCGAAAGCAGTTCATCGAAATGACGATGCCCGAGGGTTTCCGCCAGTTCATGCTCGCCCTGAACAAGATGGACCCCGAGCGGCGCAAGCGCATCGTGAAGCGGGCGTTGGAGAATCTGGAAAAGGATAATCCCGAGATCAGCCAGCGCATGCAGGAGGATGAGGTGCGCAAGATCGTGAATCAGGGCATGAGCAGCTTTTACGAAGAGGCGAATGCCGACGTGAAACTCGACTTCGCCCCCGTGATCGAGCAACTCCAGCGCGCGGCGCAGCGGCCATGAGACGGCGGGCTTTCACGTTGATCGAGATGATGGTTGCGATCGGGATCATCGTGCTGCTGGCGGGATTGACCGTGCCGCTTTTCTCGATGGTGAAGGCAAGGGGCGAGTCGGCGAAATGTCTCGGCAATCTCCGCGGGCTGGGCGTGGCGCTGAGCGCCTACCTGGCCGAGCATGACTCGACCATGCCGGATCTGAAGGCCGGTCGAGCTTCTCGTAACGAAGACGTACCGGTGATCGACAACACGCTGAACTCCTACGTCGACGACCAGCGGGTTTTCGCCTGTCCCGCGGATCGCCGGTACTTTCGAGACACCGGCACGAGTTACTACTGGGACAGCGCGCTCAATGGCCAGAGGCTCGCGGCGTTGAATCTCTTCGGCATGGTATCGGATCTGGGCCGAATTCCCGTGCTGGTCGACAAGGAGGGCTGGCACACGTACTCGGATAACAAGGTGAACCACCTCTTCGCCGACGGCCACGCGACGAAGGAACTGCGGCTTTTTACGGAGTAACCCAGTGGTCCGGCTCGAACGTCTTTCCAAATCCTGGCGCGGGCGCAAGGCGCTCGATTCGCTCTCGCTCGAGATCGCAAAGGGCGAGATTTTCGGCCTGCTCGGGCACAACGGCGCGGGCAAGAGCACGACCTTCGGCATGATGCTCGGGCATGTGCATCCCGACGAGGGCGATGCCTTTATCGCCGGGCACTCGGTGACGCAGGACCGCCCGCGCGCGCTGGAAAAGGTCGGGGCGATTTTTGAGACGCCGTCGTTCTACGATTACATGAGCGGCTGGCAGAACCTGCGGTTCTTCGTTTCGCTGAGCGGAGCGGTAAGCCGGGAGCGCATGCAGGATGTGCTGCGGCTGGTGGGCTTGGAGAAACGCATAAATGATCCCGTGCGCACCTATAGCCACGGCATGCGGCAGCGGCTCGCCCTCGCGCAGGCCTTGCTGCCCGATCCCGATTTTATCCTGCTCGATGAACCGACCGAGGGACTCGATCCGCAGGGCATTCGCGAAATGCGCGAGATGATCCTGCGGCTGCGCGACGAACATGGGCTGACGATCCTGCTTTCCTCGCACCTGCTTTCGGAGGTTGAGCAGCTGTGCGATCGCGTCGCCATCCTCCACCAGGGGCGGTTGATGTATTGCGGCAACTGGCGTGATGCACGACCGGAGTGGGAACTGGAAGTCGATGCGTGGGATGCGGCGGACCGTGTTCTTGCGGCGCTCAAGGTCGTTCGCACGGATTCCCACGTGGCATTGCCAGACGGGCTGGAGATCGCGGATGTGGTCGATGCGCTGGTGCGCGGCGGCGTGCGGGTGAGCCGGGTGCAACCGTTCGAGCGCACACTGGAAAGTTTTTACCTGGAGCGTACGACAGGATGAATCTCTTCTGGCTCCAACTGCGCGGGGAAACCCGCAAGCTCTTCGCCCGCAAGCGGACGTTTATCGGTTTCGGCGCGTTTCTCGTTTTTGAAATCGTCGTGCTCTTCCTGCTGCGGCTGCCGCCGGTGCAAAGGTCGCTCTCAGGCGCGATCGAGCGGATGGGGTACGACCCGACGCAATATCTCTCCGGTCTCACGCTGGGCCTGCTCATCGTGGCGTGGACGGTGTTTCTACTCGAGGCGCTGTTTCTGGCGCTGGTCGCGGGCGATGTGGTTAGCAAGGAAGTCGAGGACGGTACGCTGCGCATGATGCTGTGCCGCCCGATCTCCCGCACGCGCATCCTGACGGTCAAGGTGATCGTGACGTTGCTGTACACGATCGTGCTGACGCTCTTCGTGGGGCTCACCGCACTGGGAGTGGGTTTGCTGAACAGTGGCCCGGGAGGCTTGTTCGTGATCGATCCTCCGGCGGGCATCTTTGCCTTTCACGATTTCTGGCCGGGGCTGGCGCGTTACGCGATTGCGCTGCCATTGCTGGCGCTGAGCCTGTGCACGGTGACGCTACTGGCCTTCTGCCTGTCGTGCTTCAACATGAAACCGGCGGCGGCGACGATCATCACGCTGTCGCTGCTCTTTGCCGATGTGATCGTGCGGAGCGTTCCGTTCTTTGAAGGCATCCGTGGATGGTTTCTGACCACCAAGATGTCGGCCTGGATCCAGGTCTTCCAGGCGCGGGTGCCATGGGAGACGATGGTGGAGAGCTACGTGTTTCTCTTTGCCATCAATGTCACGCTCTTCATCATCGGCTGGGCGGTCTTTGAGCGACGGGACTTCAAGTCGTGACAACAGGCGCTCCGCCCCGCTAGAGATTTTCCGATGAAGAGCATGACCGGCCACGGACGCGGAGAGACCGCCGCCAAGGGGGTGCGTGCTGTCGTGGAGTGTTTCTCCGTCAATCGCAAACAAGCCGAGGTTTCGCTGGCTGCCGGCCGCGAACTCGCCTGGCTGGAGCCGCATGTGCGCGAGGAGGTCCTCAAGCGCGTCTCGCGTGGCAAGGTGCAGGTATCGGTGGCGATCGAAACGACAGACGATTCCGTCCACGGACTCATTGACCGCAGCCGCGCCGCGGCATTTTTGAAAGAAGCAAAGGCTTTGCAGAAACATCTCGGCCTTACCGGCGAGATCAGCCTGGAGACCGTGCTGGCCGCGCCAGGCGTGATCCGTGCCGGTGATCCGTCGGAGCGCGACGTGCTGCCCGCCGTGAAGAAGGCGCTCGGGCTTTCGCTCGACGCTCTGTTGGAGATGAGAGTGCGCGAGGGCTCGCATCTGCAAAAGGATCTGGCGAAATCGCTCACCCGCATGGCCGCGATGGTGAAGCGCGTTCGCACGCTCGCGCCCAATGTGCCGAAGCGCCAGCGCGAGAATCTGCTGCGCCGCCTGGAGTCCGCGCAGTTGCCCATCGACGTGATGGAGCCGAGGCTCGCCACGGAGATAGCCGTCTTTGCCGAACGCTGCGACATCGCGGAGGAACTGACGCGGCTCGACAGCCATATCGCGCAATTTCGCGATGCGTTGAAATCCGACGCCCCTGTCGGCCGCACGCTGGAGTTTCTCGCTCAGGAGATGGGGCGCGAGTGGAATACGACCGGCTCCAAGGCCAACGACTCGGAAATCTCACGTGTGGTCGTGGACGCAAAAGCCGAGCTTGATAGAATACGCGAACAACTTGCCAACATTGAATAGCACCTTCCAACGCACCGGCGTCCTGTTCGTTCTCTCCGCTCCGTCCGGAGGAGGAAAAACCACGCTCTGCGCCGGCCTGCGCGCCAACCAGGACTTCGTGTATTCCGTCTCCTGCACCACGCGCGCGCCGCGTCCCGGCGAGCGTGATGGCGAGCACTACCACTTTCTTTCCCAGGAGGAATTCACCCGCCGCGTGGAGGCGGAGGAGTTCCTGGAATACGCCGAGGTGCATGGCCGCTGCTACGGCACGCTGAAGAGCACGGTGATAGAGAACCTGCGCAAGGGCGTCGATGTGTTGATCGACGTCGACATCGCGGGCGCGGCTTCCATTCGCGGATGCGGCGACAAGTTCATCACCGATTCGCTCGCCGATGTTTTTGTGATGCCTCCCAGCGTGGAGGAACTCCGCCAGCGCCTGGAGCGGCGCGGCACCGAGGCACCGGAGCAGATCGCCCTGCGCGTGCGCAATGCCGTGGCCGAGATGGAGCGCTGGTACGAGTACAAATACACCATCCTCAGCCGGACGCCTCCCGAGGATGTGGAGAGCTTCCGTGCCATCATGCAGGCGGAGCGCCAGCTCACCCGCCGCTACGTCAATACGCCATGAAAACGATCGTTCTCGGTGTCTGCGGTTCCATCGCAGCCTACAAGGCGGCGGATATCACCAGCCGCCTCACGCGCGACGGATGCAGCGTACATGTCGTGATGACCGGGAACGCCACGCAATTCATCGGCGCGATGACCTTTCAGACGCTATCGCGCAATCCCGTGACGACCGGCGTCTTTGATGAAAAGGAGTCCTGGAGACCGACGCACATTGATCTCGCGGACCGCGCGGATCTTTTCCTCATCGCTCCAGCGACAGCCAATGTCCTCGCGAAACTTGCGAACGGCATTGCGGATGATGCGCTCACCTCCATCTCGCTCGCCACGCGCGCACCGTTTCTCATCGCTCCCGCGATGAACGGAAAGATGTGGCTGCATCCTGCGACGCAGAAGAATGTCGCGACTCTGCGCGAGCGCGGAGCCGAGTTTATCGGTCCGGAAGAGGGAATGTTAGCCTGCGGATATGAAGGAGTTGGACGACTCTGGCCGACGGACGAAATCGTCGCGAAGGCTCATGAAATCTTGCTCCGCGGTCCACAGGGCGAAATTGCGTGAATAAATTGGCGCGCAAAAATCAAGAGAAAATCGAGAAAATTTCGTTGACGAGAGAGAAACGGCGACTTATTCACAGCGCATAGTGAGTTATTCACATGCTTTTCACAATCTTTCGCCGTTGCGAATGGAAAGGGGGGAAATTTGATGCCAGTTGCTAAGAAACCCGCAGCCAAGAAGGCTCCCGCGAAAAAAGCTCCTGCCAAGAAGGCCGCTCCGGCCAAGAAGGCAGCAGTCGCGAAGAAGCCCGCAGCCAAGAAGACCGTCGCAGCTAAAAAGCCCGCCGTTAAGAAAGCGGTCGCTAAGAAGCCGGTGGCCAAGAAGGCCGCAGCAGTCAAGAAGCCGGTCGCCAAGAAGACCGTTGCCAAGAAGCCAGTCGCCAAAAAAGCGACCAAGAAATAAACTGGTTGTTCGCGGCCGCGAACGACTCAACTTGATTTGGGAGAGGCCGAAAGGCTTCTCCCAAATTTTTTGCCCGGATGGCGCGGGGGACTTTGTTGCCAGGTCCGGGAGCGAAAATCTTTTTGCCCCCGGTCGCGCCTCCCTCTAAAACCGAACCCGTGTCCGACTATCTCACACCAGCTATCGAAGCCGCGCAGGCGGCGGGCGGCCTTTTGCGCGCCGCCTTTGAGCGTCCCCTCACTGTAGACGCCAACGAGGCGCACGACATCAAGCTGGAGCTCGATCGCCGCAGCCAGGCGCTGATCGAGTCGCTGCTGCTTTCGCGTTTCCCCGATCATGCCATCCTCGGTGAGGAAGGCGTGCGCGGCGAGGCCGGGAGCGAGTACGAGTGGATCATCGATCCCATCGATGGCACGGTGAATTTCTTTTACGGCATCCCGCACTTTGCCGTCTCCATCGCGCTGCGCCGCAAGGGGCAGATCATCGCGGGTGTGATCTACGATCCGATGCGCGACGACCTCTGGGCGGTGGATGAAAGCTCTCCCGCCACCCTGAATGGCCAGCCCATTCAGGTGAGCCAGCGGAAGGAGCTCTCCGAGGCTGTGGTCTCGGTGGGCGTGGCGAAGACCTCCGAGTCGATCGACCGCGGACTCCCGCTCTTTGAGCGCATGGCACGTTCTGCCAAGAAGTGCCGTATGATGGGCAGCGCATCTCTCGACATTGCCTATGTGGCCTGTGGACGTCTCGACGCCTATATCGAAAGCCAGATCAGTATCTGGGACATCGCCGCCGGACTGCTCCTCGTCGAAAAGGCGGGCGGCATTGTGACCCTCACCCCACACGAGACGGTGAAGGAGAAATACGGCATCGTCGCGTACAGCGGAAAACTCGACCTGGGACTCTGAGATGTTTGCGACCGGCATCGGCTACGACGTGCATTGCCTGGTGGAGGGGCGTCCCCTCGTGCTGGGCGGCGTGACCTTTGATTACCCGCTCGGGCTCGAGGGGCATTCCGATGCCGACGTGCTGTGCCATGCCATCGCCGATGCCATCCTCGGCGCGGCGGGCGAGCCCGACATCGGGCATCTTTTCCCCAATACGGATGAGTCGATACGGGGAATCAGCAGCCTGGAGATCCTGCGGCGTGTGCGCGCGGTGTTGGACGAGCGCGGGCATGTGCTGAATACCATCGACTCGACCCTCATCGCCGAGGCGCCCAAGATCGGGCCGCATCTCATGGCCATGAAGGAAAACATCGCCGGGGCGCTGGGCCTGCCTCCCGGTCATGTGGGCATCAAGGCCACGACCAATGAAAAACTGGGATTCCTCGGGCGCGGGGAAGGGATAGCCGCCATGGCGGTCGCCGCCATCGAACGTCAATGAGCATTCGCCTTTTCAATACTCTCACCAGAGAGATCGAGGACTTTCAGCCGGCGGACCCGAACCGCGTGCGCATGTACACCTGCGGCCCGACGGTTTACAACTACGCGCACATCGGCAACTTCCGCGCCTACGTCTTTGAGGACCTGCTCCAGCGTCACCTGGAGTTTCGCGGGTTCACGATCGATCGCGTGATGAACCTCACCGACGTGGATGACAAGACCATCCGCGGGTGCCGCCATGCCGGGGTGCCGCTGGGTGAGTTCACCCGGGAGTACAAGCAGGCGTTCTTCCAGGATCTCGATGCGCTGCGAATCAAGCGCGCATCGCACTATCCCGAGGCTACGGCGTCGAATCACATCGCGCGGATGATCGAGATGATCTCCGACCTCGTGAAAAAGGGCCACGCCTATCGCGCGGAGGACGGGTCGGTGTACTTCCGCATCCGTACCTTCCCAAACTACGGCAAGCTGGCGCACTTCAATCTCGACGAACTCCAACCCTCCGGCCGCGTGGCCAGCGACGAGTACGAGAAGGAGCAGATCGGCGACTTCGCACTGTGGAAGGCGTGGGACGAAGCCGATGGCGATGTCTTCTGGGAAAGCCCCTGGGGACGCGGACGCCCAGGCTGGCACATCGAGTGCAGCGCGATGGCGACGGCGATCCTCGGCGCGAGCCTCGATATTCACTGCGGTGGCGAGGACAACATCTTCCCGCACCATGAAGCGGAGATCGCGCAGAGCGAGAGCGTGACGGGCGAGCCCTTCGTCCGCTACTGGCTGCACTGCAAACACCTCCTCGTCGATGGCCGCAAGATGGCCAAGAGCGAGGGAAATTTTTTCACCCTCCGCGACCTCCAGGCCAAGGGCTGGACTGGCCGGGAGGTGCGCTACGTGCTGCTTTCCGTGAAGTATCGCGAGCAGTTGAATTTCACCTTCGAGAGCCTTGAGGCTGCCCGCAAATCGCTGGCCCGCTTCGACGAGTGGAGCCGCCGGTTGCAGGAAACCGCCTCGACCACGCCGGAGCCGCTGCCTGAGAGCCTCGACCCCGAGCGATTCGGTGCGGCCCTGGACGATGATCTGAACATCTCGGCTGCGCTGGGCGCGTTATTTGAGCTTATCCGCGAGTCCAATCGCCTGCTCGATGCCGGGCAGCTCACGCCGGGACAGGCGCGGTCGCTTCTCGCCTGGCGCGAGCGCATCGACTCGGTGCTGAATTTCTCTGCCGACGACGAGGGTGTTCCCGCCGAGGTGCAGTCGCTGGTCGATCAGCGTGCCGAAGCCCGTGTGAAGAAGGAATGGGCGCTCAGCGATGTGCTGCGCGACCAGATCCTCGCCCTCGGCTGGCAGGTGAAGGACACAAAGGACGGCCAGAAAGTCTCCCGCAAGGGGTAGAGCGATCCATCGCGCCGATGGAGCCGGGAGTTTTTCCGCTTCCGGTCGGGCGCGGTGTCGCGCATAGTGCGTCGATGTTCGAGCCAGACCGTTTTCTCGATCTCACCCGTACGGAACACAGGGTGATCTTCGAGAACGTGGAGGCAGTGTGGCAGGCCCTCCCGAAAATCTCCGCGTACCTGCAATTTCGCCTCAAGCCCGGCATCTATGGCAAGCTGATCGGCAAGCCGTTCATCAGCAACGCGGTCTTCATCGGGCGCGGCACCGTCATCGAGCATGGCGCCATGATCAAGGGGCCGGCCTGGATCGGCGAGGGATGCGAGATCCGCAACGGCTGCTACATTCGCGAAAACGTCATCATCGGCAATGGCGTGGTGGCGGGCAACTCGTGCGAGTTCAAGAACTGTCTCGTCTTCGACGAAGCGCAGGTGCCGCATTACAACTACGTCGGAGACTCCATCCTCGGCTACAAGGCGCACCTTGGCGCGGGCGTGATCCTTTCCAACGTGAAGCTCGACAAACGCGAGGTGTCGCTCGTTGGTCCTGAGGGAAAGCCGGTGTCAACGGGACTGCGGAAATTCGGCGCCATCGTCGGCGATGAAGCCGAGGTGGGCTGCAATAGTGTGCTTTCGCCCGGTTCCATCATCGGTCGCCGGTCGATTCTCTATCCTGGCATCCAATGGCGCGGCGTGCTGGGCGAAAACCAGATCGCCAAGGTCCGCCAGCCGGTCGACATCGTCCCGCGCCGCGACTGACGCGGGACTATCGACAGGGCGATTAGTTGCCCTGATTGGTGAACGCACCCCGCGAGGGAGTTGATCCGCGGTGACAGAGGAGGACTCCACGCCATTTTCATGGCCGGCTTGTGCCAGCCACTGCTACTTCAAGGAGGGAATGATCACTCGCACGAGCACGACCAAGATCGAGTTTGAGCCGTGAGCAGGACGGGTTTCCTGGTGGTATGGGGAGTGGGATATCGGGGGGAGATTCAGTCTTTCCAGTCCACCTTTTTGGACAGGGTGGAAGGGTTGCAGTATTCCTGCTTGAGTTGACCGTCCACATAGATGCGGGTCCAGATGCCGACCACGCGGTCCGAAGCCTTGTTGCTTGCGCCATTCGCCCACACCCAGTTGCCGTCGAGTTGATGGGTCGTGAGCTGAAATGGTTCGGTACTGACGACCAGAGATCCATTGGGATCGACCTTGTCAAACTTCTGGGAACCCTTGTGAGATTGCAAAAGGCCATCGTCCTTTGATCCTTCCTGCTGGTCCTGATAGACGATATTGTATTTTACCTCGACGTTGGAGAGAGGCTTGAATGAGCGGCTCTTGACGTCGATACGGTACCGGATCTCGCGCGAGGTGACTGTCATGTTGCCGGAGTCACGACCGCGGTCCTGACTGAGCTTTTCGCGTGTGGTCGAGATGTCAAAATCCTGAAGCCCTGCGAGGGCGGAGGTGAGTGCAAAAGGAAGGCAGAAGGTAGCAAGGATGAGTGCTTTGATCACGCGCGCCGAGCGTGCAAATTCCCGCTTTCGACTGTCCAGAGGAAAGCTCTGCGACTTGTGTAAATAAAGGACTTAGGGTACCTTAGTTACGTATAAGCACCCTATAGTATGGCTAACGCAATGGTCATCGGGATAGGCGGCGTGGGCTCTGTCATCGGGCAGAAGCTCCATGAGTATGATTGCTTCGACAGGATTATCCTGGCGGATTTGGATCCTGTTTTCGCGCAACAGCTTGCAGCGAGAACACCCAAGAGCCGCTTCGTGGTCGTGCAGGCAAACGCCATGGAGACGGAGCGTCTCGCTGCATTAATGAAAGAACACAAGGTCGAGGTGACGTGCAATGCCTGCGTCTGCCAGACCAATCACTCCGTGATGGAGGCCTGCTTACGTGCCGGATCGCATTACCTCGACATGGCGGCAGATATTTATTCGCCCCCCGGCGTGAAACGACCGGGAAAGAATTCCTTCGAGGCCGAGATTGAGAAATTCAACGACGCCTACCTGCAGCGCGGCCTCGCAGGCATTCTTTGCATGGGGATGGACCCCGGGGCGGTAAACGTCTTTGCCCGCTGGGCGATGGATCGTCTCGACACGGCATCCAGCATTCGCGTGCTGGATGCGGATAACGCCGAGGTGCGAGGGTACCGCTTTGCGGTGCTGTTTTCGCCAGAGACATTCTTTGAAGAGCTGGGCGCTGCGCCGTATTTCGTGAAGGATGGCCGGGTGATTAGCGGACGTCCGCTGGAGACGGAGGTGGAATGGGTCCGGTTTCCTGATCCGATTGGCCTTCAGAAAACCTACGCCGTCGCCCACGAGGAGGGCGTGAGTCTCGGGATTTATCCGCCCTTTGTGGAAAAGGGCGTGCGGTATTCGGTCTTCAAGTACAGCGTCCCGGACAAGGTGGTGAATATCTCGAAGTCCCTCCAACTCCTCAACCTCGACACCTGGAAAAAGGTGAAGGTCGATGGCGTGGAGGTCGCCCCCGTCCGGGTGGCGAGCGCGCATTTGCCGAAGCCGGCTCAACTCGGTCCCACCGTGGACGGGTACTCCTGCGTGGGCACGGAGGTACGCGGTACGAAGGACCGCCGCAGGGTGGAGTACTTTGTCTACTCGATGGATAACCACCGCGATACCTACGAGCGCTACGGATACTCACTTACGCTGGTACAAACGGGTATCCCGCCTGCGCTCACGGCCAAGCTCCTCGTGATGGGGAAGATCCCCGAGCGCGGCGTGATGATGCCGGAGGCCCTCGATCCCGAGGAGCTCATGGCAAATTTCACGCGCGAAGGATTGCCCATTTTCGTTGAGAAGCGTGAAGTGGAGAGACTATGAGCAACCGGGCGTTTTATCTGAACGGGTCGTGGGTGAACTCAGGCGAGAGCCACGCGGTGGAAAATCCGTGGAATGGTGAACTCGTAGCCGAGATCGCGGTGGCGGAGGCGGCGCAGGTCGAGGAGGCGGTCGCCACGGCGGCGGCAGCATTTGAAGTTGTGCGCAAGACGCCTCCGGTCGAGCGCGCCGAGTTGCTCACGCGCATCGCGGACGGCATTGCGGCGCGGCGTGAGGATTTCATCGCCACCCTTATCGCTGAGGCGGGCAAGCCGGTGACCTTTGCCCGCGTGGAGGTCGAGCGCGCGGAGATCTGCTTTCGCCAGGCAGCGCATGAAACGGCACACCCTCCGGGAGAGATCCTCGAGATGGGCGCCACAAAACCGGGGCGCAATCACTTTGGCCTCGTGCGGCGGTTTCCGCTCGGCGTCATCCTTGGGATCACACCCTTCAATTTCCCGCTCAATCTCGTCGCTCACAAGGTGGCTCCCGCCATCGCGACGGGAAATACGATGGTGCTCAAGCCTGCGCTGAAAACTCCGCTTTCCGCACTGCTCCTTGCCGAGGTGCTGCACGAGGCGGGCCTGCCTGCGGGGCAGATCAACGTCACGCCCTTCGGTCACGAGCATATCAAGCAACTCCTCATGGATGAGCGGATCAAGATGCTGAGCTTCACCGGCAGTGTCGATGTGGGCTGGAAGCTCAAGACTGAGGCCGCGAAGCTCAAGGTCGCTCTCGAGCTCGGAGGCAATGCCGCAGTCGTGATCGAATCCGACGCGGACTGGCGCGCCGCCATTCCGAAGGTCGCCTCAGGCGCATATGGCTACGCGGGCCAGTCGTGCATTAGCGTGCAGCGCATCCTCGTCCAGCGTGGGATTTATGAGGACTTCCGTAGCGAACTCATTGCTTATATTCGCGAAAAGATCGCAGCAGGTGACCCCTCGCTTCCCGCCACCATCGTCGGTCCCATGATCAACTCCCGCGCTCGCGACAAGGTGGTCGACTGGATTCAGGATGCCGAGCTTGCCGGGGCGAAACTTCTCACCCCGCTCAAGGTCGAGGGAGCTTCGCTCCTGCATCCCGTCCTGATCGAAAACGCTCCCGGCGATGCGGCGGTTTCCTGCGAGGAAGCTTTCGCTCCGCTCGCCGTGCTCCAGCCCTACGACACCTTCGAGGAAGCGCTGAACATTGTGAACGACTCCGCTTTCGGCCTTCAGGCGGGTGTCTTCACGCCGAATATCACCAAAGCCTTTCAGGCTTATGAAGCTCTCGATGTTGGCGGCGTGATGATCAATCAGGTCCCGACCTTCCGCGTGGAAAACATGCCCTACGGCGGCGTGAAGGACAGCGGCTTCGGTCGCGAAGGAATCCGCTACGCGATGGAGGAAATGACCGAGCCACGGAGCCTGATTGTTAATCTCGGGTGATTCTTCTCGCCGTTGAAAAGTGAAGATGAGGAGTACAACCTTTCCGCTGATGCGAATCTTTTGGTATGGATTGGCTTCCGTTTTGGTATTCATCATCGGATTTGGTTCCGGGTCGTATATCCGCGGGCAGCAGGTTGATTCCGAGGTGGAGTTGGCAGCAAGGCGAATGGTAAGGGCTTTTGCCGCCGAAGGTGTGCCGCCTGAACAGGTCGTCAAACGAATAACCGAGGTCGGCTCCGGCCTTGAGCAGGGCTCTCAACCGGGGGCCTTGGCGGCGATGAGGGCCATCGATTTTATCGAACAATCAAAACCCCGGGCGGCGAAGGAGATTTTGTCCATGGTGATCGTGTCGTATTACAATACTCATGGACCGTCGGAAGCACCGAAGTACTACGTGAACGGCGACGGCAAGGAGATGCTGAAAAGAATCCAGGAGTTTTCCGAGGAACATCCTGACCTAAAGCAAAGGCTGCGTTGACCTGGAAAAGGATGCGCGGATTTCAGGCCTTCTTTCATTGATTCAGTGGGAGTAAGGTTGGCTGCCCCATCGTGTGGGAATCCTTCAGGGAGAGTGTTCGCACGGCCTTGTCCATCCGCGAAAATCGGGTAGCCTTGCGACGCAGCCATGAACACCAGCGCCTCCCAGCTTTCCCTAGATCCCGCGGCACTAACGGCCTTTGTGGCGTCGCTGTCGACTCTTCCCACGGACGAGATTCGCAAGGCGAAGTCGCTCTTCATCCGCAATGCGATTGCTGACTATCGGATGAACCTGAAGTCCTTCCGCATCATGATGGTGATGATGGGCATCCTTAGCATTATTCCGATTTTCCTCATAGT
Organism: Terrimicrobium sacchariphilum; assembly: GCF_001613545.1. NCBI lineage: Bacteria > Pseudomonadati > Verrucomicrobiota > Terrimicrobiia > Terrimicrobiales > Terrimicrobiaceae > Terrimicrobium > Terrimicrobium sacchariphilum. The sequence continues at coordinate 3,620,373 of NZ_BDCO01000002.1, read as the reverse complement.
CTTTATTCCTTCGTTTATCGGCTACCGGGCGCTCAAGGAGAACGGTCGGCAGAAAATCCTCAACGCTCTGGAGGTCTGGAGGTCAGACCTCGGAAGCGACTATGAGGGACTGATGGCTGAATTGGACGCGGTTTAGCTCCGCAGAATGTTGGCTACTCCAACATGATCGCACGAAAGGAGGCGATCTCCTCGGGAGTGATGCCGATCTTTTGAAGGTAGGCTTCAATCTTCTTGTGGAGCGGATCGCCGGGCGCGCCGAATTTTTCGAATCCTCCTGAGAGGTCGTTGAACATTTTCTCGTACTTGAAATAACTGTTGGCGGTGATTTCCCAGTCCTTTTCGAGGTCGTCGGCCTTCACGCCCAGCACCCCATTGAGGACGTAGGCGAGGGCGCCCGTCCGGTCGGCTCCGGCGATGCAGTGAAACTCGATGGGGTAATTGGCGCGGTCGCAGAAGAGGCGGAAGTTTCTGGCCATGGCTTCCGGGCCCTCGCCGGTGCAGTTTCCGTCCTGTCCGAAGACCTTGCCATAGGAGAGTGACGAGTTGTGAACCCACTTTACGGCTGGTCCGGCGGGAGATTCCTTCATGGTGGCGACTTCGCCCGGGCCTCGCAGGTCGAGATCGGTCTTCCAGCGCAGCACGTCGTTGATGTAGGCGACGCCTTCCGGGGAGAGCTTGGTGTCGCCGATGCGGAAGTCCTCGATGCGCTCCTTCTTCCACTTCGTGCGATCCCAGTCGAAATCGGGACTGTTGGCATTCAGTCCGGCGGAGCGATAGATGAGTCCCTGGCGGATATTGCGGCCATCGAGCCCGGTGCGGCCTCCGAGGTCGCGTGCGTTTTCGATATTGGGAATGGTGAGGAGGCGCGGAGCGAGCGGATCGGTATGAAATCGAGCCGTCTGTGAAGACGTGGGCTGGCCATTCGCATCCAGGCCCTCGACTTTCCAGTAGTAGGTTTTTTCGATGAGGAAATTCGCGATACGGGCTTCGTTGGGGGATGCGTCCTTGCCCGTTGGCAAGGCGAGAGCTGGCGATGGCGTGGAGAAATCTTCCTTCTCGGAAATCACCACCCGGAAGGGACCGTGTTCGCCATCGGTGCACTCCCAGGTGAAGGCGTAGGGCTGGGCGTTGCGAACCTTGTTGAGGGATTTGCGCTTTTCCGGATCGTTAAAAAACTCGCGACGCTGTTCCTGCGGCATGTCGAGGAAGGCGCGGAGTTCGGGGGCGACTGTCGAGATGGTGGCATCCGGGGCAGGTGATTTCAGGACGATCTCGGCGTGCAGCAACCCTGGAAGAGCCCACACCAGCGCGATCAGGAACGTACGGCTTTTCATCGTGCCGGATTGTCAAAAATTCGCTTCGGTGGGTAAAGGGGATTTGGCGGCTTGCATTGGAGGCCGCCAGTTTCTTCAGTATGGATCGATGCGAGCATTCAAAAGATCCGTCGTGGTTTGGGAGATCGGTGTGCTCTCCATTTTGTCGGGATGTGACAAGCCCAGGGTGCTCCAGCGGTTCTCTTTTGCGGTGGCGTGTCGGTGAACATCTTTCAGGAGACGGAGTGAGAGTATTCTCCAAAGCTCTTCTACACGTGCAGGAGCAGGTGTAGTTCGAATGCCGCCGACGTTTTTCGACGAAGTGGGGGGATGAGAAATTACGGATGATGGATTCAGACAAGGGGGGTGTGGGTTTCGTGCTGACATCCGAGCCATCAAGCGTGGTCATCCTGTTCGGCGCTCTCCGGGAAGCTTTTCCTCACGTTGAACTTATTCTAAAAAACTAGTGATTAGTAAAAACCGGGGGTTCGCGGTTGTGTAGCTAATGTGCCCCGGGGCGCATGTATTACCTTAGGAGACACCATGCGTAAATTTCGGTGAATTGCATGCGGAGCACTTGCCGAGTTTGCCAGACTCGGTAATATGGATGAGTCGAATCGGCATGCGCGTCCCCGACCAGAAAAGGACGATGTATCTTTGGTCAAACAACCCACCAAGACGGCGCGACGGTTTGCCGCCAGATTATGACCGATTCGCATTTGCCCGATGATGTGTTTGCCGTAGCCGCGGCTAAGGGTGAGATTTTTTCCGAGAGCGAGGCGGAACGTCGCCTGCGCACGGAAGCGAAGTTTCGGCGGAGCGAGGAGCGTTATCGTACGCTCTTCAATTCGATTGACGAGGGGTTTTGCGTCTTCGAGATGATTTACGATGCTACTGGGCAGCCGGTGGACTACCGGTTTCTTGAGGTAAACCCGGCGTTTGAAAAGCACACGGGGCTGGCTGATGCCGAGGGTCGGACGATTCTTGAGATGGTGCCAGCTCATGAAAAACACTGGCATGAGATTTACGGGCGCGTTGCTGAGACGGGCGAATCGATCCGGTTTGAGGAGCGCGGCGAGGGAATGGGGCGATGGTTCAGCGTATATGCGTTTCGCATCGACGAGCCTGAGCAGCGTCGCGTGGCGGCGATCTTCAGCGACATCACCGAGAGGAAACAAGCCGAGGAGGAACTCGCAGAGGCGCACCGCCGCAAGGACGAGTTTCTCGCCATGCTGGCGCACGAACTGCGCAGTCCGCTCGCTCCGCTGGTCAACATGCTCAATGTCCTGAAGCACTCCGAGGCCGACGTGGATCTGGTCCGCCAGGCAACCGAGACAATGGAGCGTCAACTCGGGCAGATGGTGCGTCTGGTGGACGACCTGCTCGACGTCAACCGGGTCGGTCGCGACAAACTGGTTTTGCGCAAGTCGCGGGTGGAGCTGGCTCCGGTCATCGAGCAGGCGCTCGAGGTATGCTGTCCTCTGGCTGAGCGCCTGAGTCACGAGATCGTCGTGCAGTTGCCCGCCGAGCCTGTGTACTTGCTGGCGGATCGCGCCCGGCTGACCCAGGTCTTCAGCAATCTCCTGAATAACGCCTGCAAGTACACGGATGCCAACGGCCGGGTCTCTCTGGAAGTCTGGACGGAGGCGGACAAGGTCGTCGTGAAGGTGGCCGATACCGGCGTGGGCATTCAACCTGACCAGTTGCCGCATATCTTCGACATGTTTCGCCAGGCGAGTAAATCTCAGGAGCACATGCACGGCGGGCTCGGCATCGGGTTAACGCTCGTGCAGGGACTGGTCGAGATGCACGATGGCACGGTCGAGGCGTTCAGTGAAGGGCTGGGGCACGGGAGTGAATTCCTTGTTCGCCTTCCGCTTTATGACGAATCTTTAGGCGAATCGGGAGAAGAAGCGCCGGAGGTGAAGGCGCAGGCAATACGAGGTCGGCGCATTCTCGTGGTCGATGACAATGTCGACGCGGCGGAGTCCATGGCCATCCTGCTGGCGATGGGCGGAAACGAAACCCGCACGACGCATGACGGCCTGGCCGCGCTGGCGGCGGCGGCAGAGTTTCGTCCGGACGTAGTGTTGCTCGATATCGGCCTGCCCGGCATGAGCGGGCTCGACGTGGCGCGCCTCATCCGGCAGGAGCCGTGGGGTGAAAATATCGCGCTCATCGCACTGACGGGCTGGGGCCAGGAGGAAGACCGCCGCAACTCGCTGGAGGCTGGTTGCAATGCCCATCTCGTCAAACCCGTCGAGCAGGCCGAGCTGATGGCGCTGCTGGGAAGGGTGTAGGAAGACATTTTTCGGCGCGAGATCTCCGTGCTTTTCAGTACACTGACCGGGGGTCTGGAGGTATTAACTGATCCCAGCTCTTACATCTGATCAAGGAACGATTTCGGGCTCAGAATTGGGATCCCGAGAAAAGGATGGAGAACAAGCAGATCTTCGTCGCCCGTGATGATCGCGTCCGCTCTACCATTGATTGCCAGCTCGAGGAATTTGTCATCCTTGGGATCGCGGCAAGCTTTGATGGGGCGTAAAACTTCGATGCGTATCGCGACCCGACTGAGGAGTTGAAAGAATTCTCGGCGCTCTTCCGGAGAGAGATACTTGTTAAACTTTGGGCGGCCCAGAACGTCTGCCAGTTCCTGCAGGGTGGCATCGGATACAATGAGATCACCTGAAGACAGCGCTTTTTGAACAGCGTGTGCAGACACTGATGTCGGGAGGAGGAGGCGACTGATGAGCGCATTGGTATCCACGACCCAACGGCGCGGTGGGATCATGGATTATCCAAGAGATCGGAAAGCTTCTTCTCCGTCAGTCCTGCTTGCTTGGCACGTTCGCCGACGCGATCGCAAAAAGCTTCAAATTCGGCGGTATTGATGCCGCGCAGGCGCTCATACTCTTCAGCGGAGAGAATGACCGCAGTTGCCCGGTTGTGCTTTTGGATCAGCACCGGCTCTCGTTGGGCAGCATCGAGGACTTTCCCAAAGCTCTGCTTGGCCTCGTTTGCGGCAATGATCGTCATATCATCTAAAATAGATGATATGGATGAATCTTCAAGCGTGCTTTTGGGCCGTTACCGATCCTTCGCCTTCAGCAACAAGACCGGAATGTCGACGAGGTGCCTCACCTTGTCCACGGTGGCGCCGTAGAGCAGGTCGCTGATGAAGCGGTGGCCGTGGGTCGACATCGCGATGAGGTCGATGTGATCCTGTTTGGCGAATTTCACGATCTCGTCGGAAGGTTCGCCCATCGCGAGATGATACGTGACGGTAAATCCCTCGGCGGTGAGTTCTTTCGCGCGGCGCTCCAGGTAGGCGCGGTCCTCGATGATCTCCTCGCTCTCCGCGAGCTTGAGCTGGTCGTAGTTGCGGGCGACCCAGCCGTCGGCCACGTGGAGGAGGACGATGCAGGCATTCGACCAGCGCGCGAGCGGCTTGATGTGGTCGAGGATCGTTTCGTCGGCGGGGCTGTTCTCCACCGGGATGAGGATGTGGTGGTACATGACGGATTTTAAATGCTGAGTCCGAAGAACGCGTAGAACGGACGCCGGATGGATTCCGGCACGAAGGTGTCGAAGAGCAGCTTCAGGTTGAGCACGATGATGATGATCGCGGTCGACCAGCCAAGGATCTTGATCCAGAGCGGATTGGCGAACTCGCCCATCTTGGCCTTTTCCCCGGTAAAGCGCATGAGCGGCCACACGGCGAAACCGAGTTGCATGCTGAGCACGACCTGGCTGGCGATGAGGAGCGAGGTCGTGCTGCTCTCGCCATACATGCCGATCACCACGACGGCCGGCACGATGGCGATGGCGCGGGTGATGAGGCGGCGCAGCCAGGGCTTCAGGCGGAAATTCAAGAGACCCTCCATCACGATCTGCCCGGCGAGTGTGCCGGTGAGCGTGGCGTTCTGTCCGGAAGCGAGCAGGGCCACGGCGAAGAGCGTGCTCGCGACCCCGACTCCCAGCGTCGGGCTCAGGAGCTGGAAGGCGTCCTGAATCTCCGCGACCTCGTTGTGGCCGTTGAAGTGAAACGCCGCCGCCGCCAGGACCAGGATGCCGCCATTGATGAAGAGGGCAAACATGAGCGCTGCGGTGGAATCGATCGTCGCAAACCGGACGGCCTCCCGCTTGCCCTCGTTCGTGCGCTCAAAGTTGCGCGTCTGCACGATGGAGGAGTGCAGGTACAGATTGTGCGGCATGACGGTCGCGCCGAGGATGCCGATGCTGACGTAGAGCATTTCCTGGTTCTTCAGGATCTCCGTGCTCGGCACGAAGCCTAGCAGCACGCCGGTGAGGCTGGGCTTGGCAAAGAACAGCTCGGCCACGAAGCACCCTCCGATGGTGAGGATAAGCGTCAGCACGAGCGCCTCGATGTAGCGGAAGCCCTTGTTTTGCAAATACAGCACGGCCAGCACGTCGAGACAGGTGATGATGCAGCCCCAGACAAGCGGAATGCCAAAGAGGAGCTGGAGGCCGATGGCCGAGCCGATGACCTCCGCGAGGTCGCATGCTGCGATGGCGAGTTCGCAGAGGAACCAGAGACCCCACACGACGGGAGTGGGATAATGATCGCGGCAGGCCTGGGCCAGATCGCGCCCTGTAGCCACGCCGAGCTTCACGCATAGGTGCTGCAGCAGGATGGCCATCAGATTGGATATGAGGATGACGCTGAGCAGCGTGTAGCCAAACTTGGACCCGCCCGCGAGGTCGGTGGCCCAGTTGCCCGGGTCCATGTAGCCCACGGCCACGAGGAAGCCCGGACCGGCGAAGGCCATCATCTTGCGCCAGAACGGCGCCTTGTTCGGGACGAAAATACTGCGGTGGACCTCCGGCAGGCTCACCGCCGCCGCTTCCCTCCGCCATGCCATATCTGGAGATTCCGGCCCGCTACCAGTTCCCATGGAGTCCCTTTATTTGTAGCCAGTGATACACTTTTGTAGGTTTAGCTACTTCTCTTTGGCATAATGTGTCAATAGACAAAATCGGGATTCCTGCTGACGCCTTGGCTCCGACTGGGTAGGGTGGAGGGTGCAATGAGTTGGCTCCGAGAGAGTTCGCAAGGATGTGTGATAGCCGTGCATGCCGCGCCGCGCGCGAGCAAGGATGCGATCGCTGGTACGCATGGCGACGCGCTGAAGGTGCGGCTCAATGCGCCACCGGTCGATGGCAAGGCGAATGACCGGCTGCTGAAGTTCCTCGCGGAGAAACTCGGCGTCCCCAGCGCGGCGTTGAGCCTGCTGCGGGGCCAGTCGAGTCGGGAAAAGCAGGTGCTTGTCAGCGGACTGGCGGCGGCGGAGATCCGCGCCAGACTGCTGGCGGAGTAAGCGAATTTCCAGCTAATCCACTCCTGCCGTGATGATGCGGGCAAGGAGTCGGGCTGCGAAATAGAGTGCCAGCGGGGCGAGGAAGGAGATGAGGAAAACGGGAGTGAGCCGGATTCCCAACTGGTTGAGTCCCGACAATGTCATCGAAGCGAACGCCGTAAGCGAGTAGACGAACCAAAGGACGGCGACGAAGCGAATGACGACAATCACGACTTTCTCGTAAGTGCTCATAAGGATGCGATTATTTACCAAAGAACTCGGTGATATCGAAATAGATGCGATGCGGCTTCCCCTCCCAGGTGAAATCGAGCGCGTCGTAGAGACGATCTTTGTGGTTAAGTAAAGATTGCTTGGTGACGGCGTATCCAGGGTAGTGTTTGTCTAGATACGCGTACTCAGCCGCAACACCGGTGGGTTCGGTTGCTCCCTGGACGAGGATAGCTTTTTCGAACGATGATCCGTCTCCTCCAGCGAGTGTCACCTCGGCGAAAAGAGGTGTGACCACCAAGAGCGCCAGGACGGCAAGTAGGGCGAGACGTGGCATCATTGCTTTTTCAGGGTGCACTCTTTGTAGAGCGGGATGCAGCGAGGGTCTTTTACATCAGTCACGCGAATGGAAATGGTGACACCCTCATCGGTGGGCGTAATCATCGCGGTTCCGGTGTTTTCAAAAGAGTCGGTGAAGGTGGCGACGAGCGTGCCTTGCTCATTGACCTTGCCTGAACCGTCGAAGCTCGGAGTCGCTCCACGACCGGACTCCAGCGCATACGAGCCGGAGATGGCGTAGCCTTTGCCTTCTGCCGTGATGGTGACTTCGCAAAGAAGGGTGTCTTTATTGACGGCGTGTTCACCCGAGTAGGTACCAGAGAGATCGGACTCGGCGAGGGCACAGGGAAGGATGAAAAACAGCGTGAGAACGGGGAGGATGCGGAGGAATCGCATGAGGGAAAGTGTGCGCCCGGCGGTTGATGGGTGCGAGAAGAATTGCGGAGCGGGTGGCAAATCCCGCGCGGTGGGTTAAGATCGGCGCTCCATGAAATCCGCTCTCATCCTCAATGCCCCGGCGTGGCGGCAGATGCGCCGCGACCATGAGGCGCGGGTGCGCCCATGGATCGAGCCGAGGCTGCGGCGCATGTCATTGCAGCAGAAGCACCCTGTGGATGATTTCCTTTTCGAATACTACCCGAACCGCCCCGCGAAGCTGCTGCTTTGGCATCCGGGGCTGGGGGTCGTGCTCAGGGGCGAAGGTTGCGAGGAATATCTCGCCATCACCGGGTATCGGCGAGAGGGCGATGGGGTGATGGTTGATCCGGCGGAGTTGCCGGAAAAACGGCGGACCTTCCCGCGCTGGCTCGCCGGGTTTCTCATGGCAGCGGCGAATCGCCCGGCGGTCTTCGGGTGTTTCGGATTGCACGAGTGGGCGATGGTGTACCGGACCCAAGAGACGCGCCACTCCTGGCCGCTGCGGGTTTCGGGCGACGAACTGGCCTCGGCGGTGGAGTCGCTCGGGCTGCGCTGCACGCACTACGACGCCTTCCGGTTTTTCACCACGGAGGCCGTGCCGCTGAACAAGCACTCGCTCACGCGCGAGACGACGATCGATTTTGAGCAGCCCGGCTGCCTCCACGCCAACATGGACCTGTACAAATGGGCCTTCAAACTCGCGCCCTTTTCGTCCTCGGAGCTGGTGGCCGATTGCTTCGAACTGGCGCGGGACATTCGCACCCTCGACATGCAGGCCAGCCCATACGACCTGCGAGAGCTCGGGTATGAGCCGGTCCGAGTGGAGACGCCGGAGGGGCGCGCGGAGTACGAATCGCGGCAACGGGATTTCAGCCGACGGGCTGCTCCCTTGCGGGAAAATTTGATCGCTCTGTGCCAGGAACTCATCGCGCCCGGGGTGGAAGTTGGTTGAAATCCTTCCGTCGTGGGTGTCATCTAGTCAGGTGTCCATTCCTTCGAACCTTCGTACCTGGGTTCAAATCGATCTCGCCGCCTTCCGGCATAATCTGAAGGCCATTCGCGCGCGAATCGGCTCGACGGCAGGGATCATCGCCGTGGTTAAAGCCGACGCTTACGGGCACGGTATTACGCGGGTCGCACCGGCAATAGTGGATCAAATCGATCTTTTTGCCGTGGCCAATGTGCATGAGGCGGACGAACTTGCGGCGCTCGGCCTTGGGCGGGATATCCTGCTCCTCGGCCCCTGCCTGCCCGATGAACGGCAGGCGGCGGTGGATGCCGGGTACATCGTTTCCGTTTCCAGCGCTGAGGAAGCGTCTGCCGTTGCTGGGTTGGCGGGGACCCGGTCCTGTGCGCTCAATCTCAAGGTCGATACCGGCATGGGGCGTATGGGCTGCTGGCACGAGGACGCCGCGGAGGTTGTGCGCCAGATCGTGAAGCTCCCCAATCTTGGCGCGTTTCATATTTCGACCCATCTCCCCGCGCCGGATGAGGATGCGGACTTTACGCGGGAGGAGCTGGAGGGGTTCGGGCGGCTCGCGGCGGAAATCAAGGCCATCGCGCCGCGGGCGAAGTTCCACGCCCTCAACAGCGCGGGCATCTTTGAGTTCGCAGGGTTTGCGCCGGATTACGTGCGGGCGGGACTCGTGCTTTACGGGTCGTGTTACCCGGATATCTACCAGCCGCAAATCCAGCCCGCTCTGAGCTGGAAGGCCCGGCTCGTGCTCGTGCGCGATGTCCCGGCAGGCCGCAGCGTGAGCTATGGGCGCACCTTTTTTACACCGCACCAGATGCGTATCGCCACGGTGCCGGTCGGCTATGCCGATGGGTTTCCGCGACAGGTTTCCGGCCACGATGCGGCGGTGCTGGTTCATGGCAAGCGCTGTCTGGTGCTTGGCCGGGTGACGATGGACCAGATCCTCGTCGACGTCACCGATGTGCCCGACGCCCGGGTGGGCGACGAGACGGTGCTGATCGGTCGTCAAGGCGGGGAGGAAATCCTCGCCCGGGAGCTGGCCGACAAGGCGGGAACGATCTCATGGCACATTTTTACCGGCTTGAAGCCGCGCGGATCGTACTTTTATTACGATTCCGACACAGGCTCGACAGTGTAAGAAAACCTGCCTAAGTTCCCCCACCATGCCCCCAAGCGACCCCCACAATCGCGACCTGACCCCGGAGTCTGCGGCTCCGACGGATATTGCTCCACTCGGCCGGGACACCGTCCCCGCCCATGAACGCACCGCCGACGAGGAAAAGGCCATGGCCGACTGGGATGCCATCGCGGCTGACCCGGATTTCAAGAGTCTCCTCGCCTCCAAGGCCCGCTTCATCGTGCCGGCGACCGTGTTCTTCCTGGCGTATTACCTTGCCCTTCCCATTCTGGTGGGCTGGTTCCCCAATCTGATGACCAAAGAGGCATTTGGCGGCCTGAACTGGGCGTACGTCTTTGCTTTCTCGCAGTTCATCATGGCCTGGGTCGTCGCGTTCCTTTACGTGGCTGCGGCTGCGGGCTGGGACAAGCAGGCGGCGGCGCTGCTGGCGAAGTTTCGCAAGTAATCAGGTCTCGCATCACTCCTCCCCCACTTTCTCCACACCATGTCCTCCACATTGCTTCTGGCGGTGGCTCAGCAGAGTCATACCGCTCTCTTCATGTTCATGGCCTTTGTCGCGGCCACGCTCGTCATCACGTACTTCAGCGCCCGCAAGTCGTCGGGGTCAGCTGGTTACTTCGCCGCCGGGCGGCGCATCACGGGCTGGCAAAACGGCCTCGCCGTTGCCGGTGACTACATGAGCGCGGCGAGCTTTCTCGGCATCGCCGGGATGATCGCCTTCAAGGGATACGACGGTTTCATGTACTCTGTCGGCTTCCTCGTCGCCTACCTCACGGTGCTCCTCATCGTGGCGGAACCCCTGCGCAATGCAGGCAAGTACACCATGGCCGACGTGCTGGCATATCGACTCTCCCCGCGTCCCGTGCGTGCGCTGGCCTCGCTCAGCACGCTGACCGTCTCGACCTTTTATATGATCGCCCAGATGGTCGGCGCGGGTGCGCTGGTTAAACTTCTCCTGCCTGGCGTTTCCTACGAGGTGGCGGTAGCCGGTGTCGGCGTGCTGATGATCGTGTACGTGGTCTTTGGCGGTATGCTGGCGACGACCTGGGTGCAGATCATCAAGGCGGTGCTGCTCATGTGCGGCACGCTCTTTCTGAGCGTGCTGGTGCTGAAGCATTTCAACTTCGACATCTCGAAGTTCTTTGATGCCATCTCGCATGTCCCGGTGAAATCGGCGGATGGCACCGTGGTGACGAAAGACTTCCTGCAGCCCGGCCTCGTCTACGGCGCGGCGGTGAATCCCTGGGGTCCGCTCGACCTCATTTCGCTCGGCCTCGCCCTCATCGGCGGTACGGCGGGGTTGCCGCATATTCTCATCCGCTTCTATACCGTGCCGGATGCCAAGACAGCGCGCGTGTCGGTCGTGTGGGCGATGCTGATCATCGGCGCGTTTTACATCATGACCACCTTCCTCGGCTTTGGCGCGGCGACGATTCTCACGCCGGAGAACATCGTGGTGGGCGGCAAGCCGACCGACAACATGGCGGCCCCGCTGCTGGCGCATTTCCTGGGCGGCGAGGTGTTCTTCGCCTTCATCAGCGCGGTGGCATTCGCGACGATCCTCGCGGTGGTGGCGGGCCTCACGATCAGCGCGAGCACATCCTTCGCCCATGATTTTTACTCCAACGTGCTGCATCACGGCAAAGAGACCAAGCCGGGCGAGGAAGTCCTCGTCGCCCGCATCACGGCCTTCGTCGTCGGCGCGATCGCGATCTTCCTCGCGATCAAGCTCCAGACGGTAAACGTCGCGTTCCTCGTCGGCCTCGCCTTTGCAGTGGCGGCGAGTGCAAATCTCCCCGTGATCGTACTGTCGATCTTCTGGCGGCGCTTCAATACGGCAGGCGCGGTGACCGGCCTCGCCGTCGGCCTCGTGGCCAGCATCGTCCTTATCATCATCAGCCCGAGCGTCATGTCGCTCGACGGCAAGGGACTCATCAACGCCACCCCGCTCTTCCCGCTGAAAAACCCGGGTATCGTGAGCATTCCGCTCGGCTTCCTCGCCGCAATCATCGCCACTCTGTGCTCGCGCGAACCGGCAGCCGAGGCTCGCTTCACCGAGATGGAAGTGCGTGCGAATACCGGTCTCGGCGCCGAGAAGGCGGTTTCGCACTGATACGATCTCTCCCGTATAGACCCGCCGCTCTCACCGGGCGGCGGGTTTATTTTTTCTTCCCGGAACGCCCTACGCCGGAAGGCATTGGGTCTTCTGAAAACTTCGCACGACCGGGCCGGGGTGCGTTTGCGTTGATAAAGTGCGCGACTTTGCGGGGGGGTTCCGACAGAGTGCGCGCGATCCAACGCACAAGCCATGAACGAATCGGAAAACACCCTGACGCCGTATACCTTTGATGTCGCCAGTGACAGGACCCCCCAGGATCCTACCGCCAGTCCGTTCCGCGTGGTCGTCGATCCCGCGATGCGCCAGCGCCTGCGCCGCGCCCTGATCGCCCTGATCGAGAACCACGACGACCAGCTCGCCAAGCACTTCGCCGAGGGCCGACTCGCTCTCGACAGCTACAAGGAATACATCGAGATTTTCGCCCGCAGCCTGCGGGAGACGATGGATACCAAGGAGGGTGTCGATTACCTCCTGCGCAGCTGCGGTTTTGACATCAAGCCGGAGGAGATCAACCTCCAGCCCGAGACTCGCTGGAAGTAGTCCCGGACCGGAGTTGAATGCGCGGACAAGCTTCCGCGCATCACTTCCTAGAAAAAGATCGGGATGACGAGGATGGCCATGATGTTGACCACCTTGATCATCGGGTTGATGGCCGGGCCGCTGGTGTCCTTGTAAGGGTCGCCGACGGTGTCGCCGGTGACGGCGGCTTTGTGCGCCTCGGAGCCCTTGCCGCCGTGGTGGCCTTCCTCAATGTATTTCTTCGCGTTGTCCCAGGCTCCTCCCGAGGAGGTCATCGAGATGCCCATGAAGAGGCCGGTAACGATGCTGCCCACGAGGACACCGCCGAGGATCTTCATGCCGCCGGGTACGGCGGCTACTGCTATGACCGCGAGGACGGGCAGCAGGGCCGGGACGATCATTTCCTTGAGCGCGGCGCGGGTGACAATGTCGACGCAGGCGCCGTACTCCGGCACGTCCTCGCCCTTGAGAATGCCCGGACGTCGGGCGAGCTGGTTGCGCACCTCCTGCACCACGGCTCCAGCAGCGCGGCCAACGGCGTTCATGCTGAAGGCGGAGAAGAGATACGGGAGCAGACCGCCGATGAAGAGACCGATGATGATCTGCGGATCGCGCAGCGAGAAGGAAAGCATCTCATTGATCACCGCAGGATCGAGATGCATCGTCGCGGCATTGGCCTCGAGGTGGTGCTTCAGGTCGACGAAGTAGGACCCAAAGAGCACTACCGCGGCGAGGCCCGCGCTGGCGATGGCGTAGCCCTTGGTGACGGCCTTCATGGTATTGCCTACCGCGTCGAGCTCGTCGGTCACGTCGCGGACTTCATGCGGGAGTCCACTCATGACGGCGATGCCTCCTGCGTTATCCGTGATGGGGCCAAACGCGTCGAGCGAGATAATGATGCCCGACATCGCGAGCATGGCCATGACTGCGACAGCGATGCCGTAAAGTCCTGCCGAGGAGTAGCTGAGCCAGATGGCCGCGCCGATACAGATCACGGGAAGGGCCGTGGCATGAAGCCCGACTCCGATGCCAGCGATGATATTCGTCGCGTGCCCGGTCTCGCTGGCCCGGGCGATTTTGCGCACGGGCGAGTATTCGGTCGATGTGTAGTAGTTGGTGATAATGACAGAGGCTCCGGTCATGAGCAGGCCGATGAGCGTGGCAAGGTAAATGCCGGTTGCGGAGTAGGCTGCGGCCTTGCCCGTGAGAACGTCGTCGACCTTGATGCCATCTGGGAAGAGGGCATGGGTGAGCGGCCAGAATCCAATGGCGGCAAGAACCGCGCTGACAAGTACTCCGCCCATGAGGGCATTGCCAGGCTTCGACTTTGACACATTCACGTAAATGATGCCGATGATCGAGGCGACGAGAGCCACGGCCCCGAGCAGGAACGGAAAGACAACGGGAGCGCCGAAGCCAATCGTGAGCGCGCCCACCAGAATCGTGCCGATGAGCGAAACGGCGTAGGTTTCAAAAACGTCCGCCGCCATGCCCGCGCAGTCGCCGACATTGTCACCCACGTTGTCTGCGATGGTGGCGGGATTGCGCGGATCATCCTCTTCGAGGTTCGATTCCACCTTGCCCACGAGGTCGGCGCCGACGTCGGCGGCCTTGGTGTAGATGCCGCCGCCGAGGCGGGCAAAGACCGAGATGAGCGAAGCGCCGAGCGCCACTCCAATCAGGCTGGCGATCGCACCCTGCGGGTTGATCCGCGACATGACGAACCAGAAGATGCCGACGGAAAGTAGAGCGAGAGCAACGACGAGAAGACCCGTCACCGCGCCGCCGTTGAAAGCCGCCTGCAGCGCCTTCTGTCGACTCGTAATGGCCCCTTGAGCGGTGCGTACATTGGCCAGCACGGCGATACGCATCCCGATGTAGCCCGCCGCCAGCGAGCATGCAGCGCCGAGGAGGAATCCAAGTGCGGTCGACATGTCGCGCAGGATGGCGAGGAGGACGAAGAGCACGACCGAAATCATGCAGATCGTGGTGATCTGCCGGTTCAGGTATGCCCTTGCTCCTTCCTGGATGGCTTTGGCGATGGCCTGCATGCGGTCGTTGCCGGCGGGTGAGCGGAGGATTTTTGCAATAAGGATCGCAGCAACGACCAGGCCGAGGATGGCGGCAGTCAATGCGATTCCCATGCCCTGCTGGGTGAGGAATGCCGAATTCACGGTATTGTGGAGGAGTGGGGGGTGGAAAATTTAACTCCCAACGGCGTGCGGAAGCAATGCGTTTCCGGAGGTTCGGAACGGGAGTTTACGGGGAAAGTGCCGCAATCAGGAAACAGACCAGCCGGGCTCTCCTATGGAGCTTCCAGCCCGCGCTCGCCGGTGCGCCATCGCTCGATGGCGGCCTGCATGTCGGATACCCGCAGGGGCTTGGTGAGGAAATCATCCATCCCGGCTTCGATGCAGGCATGGCGATTCTCGACGAGGGCATGCGCTGTGAGAGCCACGATCCATGGCTGGCGGGAATTCTGTGCCTGCTGCTGGCGGATGCGATGAGCCGTTTCGTATCCATCCATCTCCGGCATGAGGATATCCATGAACACCACATCATAATCGCCAGCGGCGATCATCGACAGGGCCTCCGCGCCGTTTGAGGCCGTGTCGGCCTGGAATCCTAGCCTGTCGAGGAGGCGGCACGAGAGCTTGAGATTCACCGGCACGTCATCCACGACCAAAATACGCATCTGGTTGCTATCGCGGCCAAAAGAAGGCTCCGGGAGCGGCTTGGCGGCTGGTGCCTGTGCAGGCCGGGTGGCGATGGAGAAGGAGAAGGTCGAGCCGACTCCCAGCGTGCTTTGCGCGGAAATCTGCCCACCCATGGACTCGACAAGCCGACGGCAGATGGCAAGGCCCAGCCCGGTACCGCCCACGGCATGCTTGCGCGCGCCGTCCCCTTGCTGAAAGGGCTCGAAGACATTCTCCAGGTCGTCGGGTGATATGCCGACGCCAGAGTCGGCCACCCTGCCACAGAGATACATGTGGTCCAGATGCCGTTCGGTCCAGAGGTCCACGGAGACGTGACCCTGTCGGGTGAATTTTGCCGCATTGCCGATGAGGTTGAAGAGGATCTGGCAATACCTGCTCTGGTCGATGTGAAGCCATTGCGGCAGTTCGGCTGCGACATTGCAGGCAAGGTGGATGTTGCGGGTGCTGAGAAGGGGTTCGAAGGATGCCACGACGGAGCGCGTGCAGGCGGCGACATCGGTGGCCTCGTAGTTGAGGTCAAGGCGACCGGACTCGATCTTGGAGATATCGAGGATATCACTGATGAGGCTGAGGAGTGTTTCGCCGCAGGTCTTGATGGACTCCGCGAGTTCGGCCTGGTGGTTGGGCAGGCCCTCGGCGAGGAGGAGGTCGGTAAAACCGATGACGCCGTTGAGCGGAGTGCGGATCTCATGGCTCATCATGGCGAGAAAGGTGCTCTTGGCTGCGCTCGCCTTGGCGGCAGCCTGCTCAGCCAGGCGGGCGTCCTCGGCCAGGCTGAGGGCGACGCGTTGGTGGCGGCGGAGCTCCTCGGTCTGACGGCGGAAGGAACGCTCCATCTGCTGGCGGACGATCGCTCCGCCGAGTCCGGCGGCGGCAGCCCGCAGGTTTTCGAGGTCGGCGTCGCTCCAGGTCCGTTCGGTCTTGCAGTCATCGAAACCGACGAAGCCCCACAACTCGTTCTTCAACATGATGGGCATCACGACAAAGGAAAGAATGCCCTGAGGATCGAGGATGGCGTGCTGAGCCTCGGAAAAAAGCCGTCGGATGCGTGCATACGCGTTGCCAGCCTGTAGGCTTTCGAGCATTCCCTGGAATTTGCCGAAGGGGAGGTTTTGCATCGCGGCATTCTCGAGTTCCTTCGACACGCCTGCGGCCGTCCACTCGTGCCGTTGGCTCATCAGCAGTTCATCCGAAGCTCGGGATGAGTGGATCTCGAAGATATACATGCGGTCCGCCTCCACGGCACGGCCGATGATCTCCAGGGCGCGCTGCATGGATGCCTCAAGGTCGCCCGGCTGGAGGAGAGTGGAGAGCGCCTCGGTGACGGCGCGCAGGACCTCGGCCTGGTCCATGGCCCTGGAGTCGGATTCACTCATAGGCTTCCACATTGTATGTCGGCGGAAGGTTCAACTGGCCGCGCAGGTCGTTCACTTCCTTTTTGATGGCGATGATTCGTTCCTCGCGTCCGACCATGGCGGCATTGAAACGATCCATCTCGGCGTAGGTCTTGGCGAGCTCCTGCTCGCGTTGCTTGCGCTCGGTGATGTCGTTGATCGTAATCACCAGACCCTCTTCCCACGGAGTGGCGGAAAAGTGATACCAGCCGGAGGGTTGGAGTGCTCCCGCCGATTGCTCAAAGGTGAGGGGCATATGGGAGTCGATGGCATGGCGGAAGCGATCGAAGACCGCCGGATTGGCGAGATTGGGAAAGAGGTCGGTCAGGTATTTGCCCCGTCCATCGGCGGCTGAGATGCTGAAGAGTCGCTCGGCGGAGTGGTTCATTACAGCAAGCTCGAGGTTCACGATGCGCGAATCGGCGTCTCGCACGGTATGGAAGGCGAGGATGGACTCAAAGGCGCTGTCGAGGATGCTGGCTAGCAGTTCGCGTTGGCGGATGGCGTCGCGTCGCTCCATGAGAGCTGTACCCAGGAGCGAATTTGCCGAGGCGGCCAGACGGCCGATCTCATCGTCGCGCGAATCCTCGATGCGCGAGATGGCCGCCGGGGCCGACGACATCTTTTGCATCGCGGTATCGAGTTGAGAAATGGGCCGGGTGACAAAAAAGTCGATCACGATGAAGCCGATGCCGACGATGGCGATGATCCCGGCGGCGGAGAGTATGAGCACCCAGTTTTTCCTCTCCATCGCATTGAGGTAGATGGTTGCCGAGTCCTTGATCGAGATGAGCATCTCGCCGTCATCCGAGAGCGGCCGAAAGTTGATGGAGCCATCGATGCCCTCGTCGATTTTTGGATTGGCGAAAACGGATGGGAAGGAAATCGTCACCGGGCCGAGAATGTCGGTCAGGATCTGGGAGCGGATCTGATCGGATGCGCCCATTTCCTTTGGGAAGGGGTGACCTGAGTTGGAGATGCCTGCGACCTGGGCCATCTCGGAGAGTCGTGGCGGTGTGAGGAAGAGGCCAAAGACGAGCCACCCGGCGGACTCTCCAGAGGAGGGGTTGGAGCGGGTGATCGGGCTGGCAGCCAGCAGCATGAGACCGGCGGGAGTTTCGATCAGGCTGGCTCTCGGCTGGGTGGCGAGCAGCCTGCTGCTGGCAATCTGCTGGATATTGACCCCCTCGGGCATTTCCTCGACCTGCGGGGCATTGAAGGGGCATACGAAGCTGTGGAGCCTTTTCGATGGATCGAAGAACAGGATGAGATCCTGGCCGGAGGTGTTGACCTCGGGCAGAAAGTTCTCCTCCAGGAACCCAGGGGACTGCCCCCTCATGTAGTTATACGCCTCGTCCCACTGCGCGTAGTCACGGACGAGCCGCAGCTTGGACTTTGCCTCGCGGTTGAGGACGGTGGCAAACTGCGTGAGATGCTCGCGGGTGAAGTTGTTCTGCACCCGGCCAAAGTAATCCGTCAGGATCCACGAACTAAGGACCAGAAAGACGCCGGCGAAGAGAAGCATGGCCCCTCCCACGATCAATCCGATACGAAAACGAAGGGAGCCGCGTCGCGTTAACATACGTCGAGCTGCTCCGTTTCGTTCTTCATGAATCCTTAGCTTTGCTTGAGAAGGGACAGGATCGTCTTCTGGGTATGGAGCCTGTTCTCTGCCTCTCGGAAGATCGTGTCGGCGTGACGCTCAAAGGCGGCCTCGGTGATTTCCTTGCCCCGATATGCGGGAAGGCAGTGCATGACAAGGGCATTGGGAGCGACCTTCAGCGTCTCGTCATTGATCTGATAGCTTTGAAATTGAGCGAGACGGAAGGCAGCCTCCTCCTCCTTGCCCATGCTCACCCAGACGTCGGTGTAGAGTACGTCGGAACCGGCTGAAGCTCCGATGACGTCCTCGGTGACGGTGATCTTGCCGCCCGAGCGGGCGACGAGTTCAGCCGGTGGCTGGAATTTCTCGGGCGAGGCAATTCTCAACTCAAAACCGAGCCGGGCGGCCGCCCAGATCCAGGAGCGCGAGACATTGCAGTCTCCATCGCCGATGAAGGTAACGACGAGATTGTCGAGCGAACCACGGAGTTCCTTGATCGTGAAAAGATCGGTAAGGATCTGGCAGGGATGCTCTTCGTCGGTGAGGGCATTTACGGTCGGGATGCGACCATACGAGGCGAAATCCTCGACGTCAGTCTGGGCAAAGGTACGTATCACTGCGCCATGGAGCATGCGTCCCATCACGCGGGCTGTGTCGCGAATCGGTTCGCCGCGGCCCAACTGAATGTCGTCGGCTGCGAGAAAGATCACGTCGCCACCCAGTTCCCGGATGCCGACTTCGAAGCTTACGCGGGTGCGTGTGGACGATTTGGAAAACATCAGGGCCCAGCATTCTCCCTGCAGCGGCTTGGAGGAATGTTGGCCGCGTGATGCCTTCATCTCATGCGTCAGGTCGACGATTTGTTCGATTTCCGCGCGGGAAAGCGACTCGATGGAGAGGAGGTGTTTCACCGGGGAGATGTAAGGGAAAACAGGTTTCCTGTCTACAAGAGAACCTGTCCCGAAAAACTCCCGTCGCCTAGGCCTTCGGGAGGTTTTTCAGGATGCGGTCGAGCGACTCGGCGGTGTCCTCCGGCGTAACATTGAGCGGAGGCAACAGCCTCACGACCTTCTCACCGGCCGGGATGGTCAGCAGCCCCCCAGCCATGAGCGCCTTTACCGTGTCGATGGCGGTGATCCCAGGGACAAGCTCGATGCCGAGCATGAGACCGAGGGCGCGCACCGTGTCGATCGAAGGGTGGTTTGCGGCCAGCAGGCCGTCGCGAAGCTGTGCGCCACGAGCCTTGGCGTTGTCCAGGAGATTGTCGCGTTCGATGATCTCGAGCACCTTGTTACCGACGGCGCTCACGAGCGGATTGCCCCCATAGGTCGTGCCATGGGTGCCGGGTCCCAGCAGATCGCAGAGTCCGCGATTCGACGACGCCCAGAAGGCTCCGAGCGGCACGCCATTGGCGATGCCCTTGGCCCAGCTCACACCATCGGGCTGGATGTCGGGAGCGAGAGACCGCCAGCCACACCATTCGCCCGTGCGGCCGAGACCACATTGGATTTCGTCAAAAAGCAGGAGCAGGTTGTGCTCATCGGCAAGCTGCCGGAGCTGGCGTAGGAAGTCCGCAGCGGCAATGTGAATGCCTCCCTCGCCCTGGACGGGCTCCAGCAGGATGCCCGCCGTCTTGGGTCCGATGGCGGCTTTCACGGCCTTGATATCGCCAAACGGCAGATGCTGAAAACCCTCGAGCAGTGGAGCGAAGCCCTTCTTCACCTTTTCCTGCCCGGTCGCGGAGATGCCCGCCATGGTGCGACCATGGAAGGAACCAAGAAAAGTCAGGATCTCGTATCGTCCCGTCTCACTGCCAAATTTCCGCGTGAGCTTGATGAGGCCTTCATTAGCCTCCGCGCCGCTGTTGCCGAAGAAAACCTTGCCCGGACCGGTGATGCCGACGAGCCGCTGCGCCAGGAGCGCCTGCGGCTGGGTCTTGTAAAGATTTGACGTGTGAATGAGCGTGGCGGCCTGTTTCGCGATCGTTTCCGTGATCTCGGGATGAGCATGACCGAGCGAACACACCGCGATGCCCGCGCCATAGTCGAGGTACTCCTTCCCATCGAAGTCCCACACCCGCGAACCGGCTCCTCGCGCGATCTCGAGATCGAAACGGCCGTACGTGGGCATGACGAATTCGCTATAGAGATCGGAGAGAGTGCTCATGATTTGGACGGCAAGATTTCCCATGTCGCGCGGGAAACTCCAAGCCGGTTTTTGCGGGTTATTCCGCGCTCACCTCAAGGAGCTTGCGGAACTCGGCCTCGGTGACTTCCTTCACGCCGAGTTTGCGGGCTTTCTCGAGTTTGCTGCCGGCCTCCTCACCCGCGAGCAGATAGGTGGTCTTCTTGCTTACACTGCCGGAAACCGTGCCCCCATTCTGGCGGATTATCTCGGCAATCTCATCGCGGGGTGAACTGAGGGTGCCGGTGATGACCCACGTGGTCCCCTTGAATTTTCCATCGCCCGACCCGCCATGCTCGTCACGTTCGCCGTAGTTCAATCCGGCGGCCTTGAGGCTCTCAAGCAGCTCGACCACCTTGGGGTTGCGGAACCACTGGTGAATGCTGCGTGCCATGACCTCGCCGACATCCTCGGTCGCCTTCAACTCCTCCTCCGTTGCGGTAGCCAGTGCCTCCATGGTGCGGAAGCGATCGGCCAGCTTGCGAGCGGCGGCGGCGCCGACGTGCAGGATGCCGAGGCCGAAGAGCAGCCGCCACAGCGGGCGGTTGCGGCTGGCGTCGATGCCCGCGAGGAGATTGGACGCGCTTTTTTCCCCCATTCGCTCGAGGCCGAGGAGCTGGTCGGCGGTGAGAGAGTATATATCGGTGATGCCAGACACCAGATTGGAGGAAATGAGCTGGTCGACCATGCTCTCGCCCAGGCCCTCGATATCCATCGCGCCCCGGTGGGCGTAGTGTTCGAGGCGGCGGCGGAGCTGCGCGTCGCAGGAGGGGTTCGTACAGCGTACGGCGACCTGTCCTTCCTCGCGAAGCACAGTGCCGCCGCAGGATGGGCAGTGGTCCGGCATCTGAAAGGGCTCTTCCTTCCCGGTACGCTCGGTTTTCAGTACCTCGACCACGGCGGGAATGACCTCACCCGCTTTTTCGATAAGCACCCAGTCTCCGACGCGGATGTCCTTGCGATGAACCTCCTCTTCATTGTGCAGAGTGGCCCGGCTGACCGTGCTGCCGCTGACAAACACAGGCTCGAGTTCAGCCACGGGCGTGAGCACTCCGGTGCGGCCCACCTGGATGGTGATGGCGTGCAGCCTGGTGCGGGCGCGCTCTGGCTCGTACTTGTAGGCGATGGCCCAGCGGGGAGCCTTTGAGGTGGAGCCGAGTTGCTCGCGCTGGGCGAGGACGTCGACCTTCAGCACCGCGCCGTCGGTCTCGTACGTAAAATCATGGCGGACCGTGCCGAGATCGCGGATGGCGGCGAGGGTTTCCTCGACCGTCACGGTGCGGCGCACCCACTCGGAGGCGGGAACGCCCCAGGCGCCAAGCTGTTGGAAGAAATCCTGCTGGGTGGACGGCATCTCGCCCTCGTATGCGCCGAAACCATAGAAGATGGCCTCCAGCCCACGTTTTGCCACGATGCGCGAGTCGAGCTGCTTGAGTGAACCGGCCGCAGCATTGCGCGGATTGGCAAAGGCGGGTAACCCCTGCTCGTCGCGCTCTTCGTTGATGCGGGCAAACTGCGCCTTGGGAAGATAGACTTCGCCGCGAATCTCGATACGCGCCGGGGCAGAACCTCTCAGCACATGCGGCACGGATTTGATGGTGCGGATGTTTTCCGTCACGTCATCTCCGGCCACGCCATCGCCTCGCGTGGCAGCGCGGGCGAGACGGCCATTCTCGTAGAGCAGGGAAATGGCGACGCCATCGACCTTGGCTTCCACTGTGAGCGGGATTTCGGTTTCCGGCAGCAGTTTGTTCAGCCTCGCGACGAACTCCGCCACCTCGGTCTCGTCGTACGTATTGTCGAGGCTCTGCATGCGGACGAGATGCTGGACCTGGGTGAAGGCCTCAAGTGGTCCGCCGCCGACGCGTCGGGTGGGGGAATCGGGATCGGCCAGCTCCGGGTGCGCCTCCTCGAGATCGGCCAGTTCACGGAGGAGGCGGTCAAACTCCTGGTCGGAAATCTCCGGGGCGGCCTTGGCGTAGTAAAGCTCATTGTGGCGGGCGAGCTCGGCCCGGAGATGACGGATGCGGTCGTGGGGATTACTTGCGGCGTCGGCCATAAAACCATCCTACGATGAGTGCCCCGGCGACGCCACCCGTGACGTCAGCGATCCAGTCACCGAAATCGCTGCCTGAGCGGTTGGGTGTGAAGAGTTGGTGGATCTCATCTGCCGCGCCGACCAGCATCACCGTCGCGACGACAACGAGAAAGAGCTTCCGTCCGGACAAAGCGGTCGACTGATGAAAGGCATTGGCCAGTAGTGCCGCGCCAGCCATGAAGTAGCCGAAGTGGACAAACTTATCGATGTTGGGGACGTCAACCTCCGGCAGCTTTCCCCCCGGGATGGAGGAGAGAATCCAGAGAGTTACGCACCATAGCAGGACGCCGAGCCAGGAGACGATGATACGAAAAAATTTAAGGTCAGCCTTCAACTTCGCAGATACATTTACGGCGTGGGCGCGTTTTCCAAGAATTTAATCCTCGGAATCGAGGGCGGCGCGACAAAAACCCGGTGGATTCTCTGTGAGAAAGAAAACGAGTCGCTCGTTTCGATCACCGAAGGCGTACTCGGTCCGGGCAGCCTGAGGCTCCTGAGCCTGGAGGAGCTCCGGCATCTTCTCTCTGTGATGCCGGCGGACGCGAGCCGGGTGGGGGTATTTCTGGCCGGATGTGCGACGGAGCGCGATCGCGAGGTTTTGCGCGAGGTGGCGGATTCCGTCTGGCCGCATGCGACAGTGCGGGTCGGGAGTGACCGGGAGTCCGGTTTTGCCGCCGCCTTTCAGGATCACGATGGCATCGCTGTGATCGCGGGTACGGGTTCGGCGGTAACTGGGCGCGCTGGCGGGATCGAGGATCGGGCGGGCGGCTGGGGGCATCTCCTGGGAGACTCGGGCGGCGGGTACGACATCGCCATCAATGCCCTCCGACGTATCCTGTACGACTACGATACCGCGAGGGAAATCACCCCGCTGGCTGCCGAGACGCTTCAGCTTCTCGGTATCAATACGCTGGCAGAACTCACCGTATGGGCGCAGGCCGCGCACAAGAGTGACCTCGCACGGATCACGCCGGTCGTCTTCCGCCATGCGGAAGAGTTTTCGGTAGCGCGCATCTTGCGGCGGGGCGCGGCGGCACTGGCACGACTGGCCGGCAGCGTGGCGCGGAGGTTGGAGTTTCACTCTCCGGTGGTGCGCCTGCAAGGAGGGGTTTTTACTGGCCAGCCAATATACAGAGACCTGTTCGAGCAAGAGTTTCGCAAGGCTTGGCCTACCGCCGATATCGATGTCTGCACGACACCGGGAAGCATGGGATCCGTCTATCTCGCGGCGGGGCACATGCCAGACCCCGTCCGCGTCCAGACCGTCGCGGAATCCGAGGTGGCCCAGGCGGTAACCGAGCAGCCCAACCCGCGTTCGGCGGATCTTGGTCTCCTCCCCACGCGAAAACTCGTGGAGCTTTTTGCCACGGAGGAGCGGGCCGTTGAGGAGGCCGTCCGCCACTGTGTGCCGGAACTCGCCATTGCGGTGGATCTCCTGACCGCCTCGCTTCAAGCCGGTGGGAGGTTGTTTTACATCGGAGCTGGTACGAGCGGTCGGCTCGGGCTGCTCGATGCGAGTGAAATGCCGCCGACCTTTGGCGTTGAGCCGGAACTGGTGCAGGGAGTCCTCGCTGGAGGCGTGGCGGCAGTGATGCGGAGTTCAGAAAGCGCGGAAGATTCCCGCGAGGCCGGAGCACTTGCATTGAGGGATCGCGGAGTGCGGGATTCCGATGTGGTCTGCGGGATCACGGCAAGCGGTCGCACTCCCTACGTATTAGGCGCTCTGGCCGAGGCGAGGCGTCTCGGAGCGGGCACGATATTTCTCACCTGCAATCCCCGGAGGGACCGTGCCGTCGGGCATGCCGATGTCGAGATCGATCTGCCTACCGGGCCGGAAATCATCACCGGCTCGACCCGTCTCAAGGCAGGCACCGCCACGAAGGTCGCCCTGAATATCCTTTCCACCTGTGTGATGGTGCGCCTGGGAAGGGTGGACGGGAATTCTATGTCCTGTTTGAAGCCGACCAATGAGAAGCTTCGCCGCCGTGCAGCTCAGATCGTGGCGGACTGTGCGAAAATCGACTTCGAGCAAGCCCTCGACCTTCTGAGCTGCACGAATTGGGACATTCGAGAGGCCATCTTGCGTACAAAAAGCCACATTTCCCCCTGAAGCGGGACTCCAGCCACCCAAATTTCCTCCCCAAGCTGCCGTATTTTCAGAGTTGGCACGGTCTCTGCTATACTTCTCTCAACAGAACAGCCCGGTCGAGGGAGCCGAATGGTAAGGGGGGATACCACCGGCAAGGGTAATCAAAACGACCGGGCTGTTCGTTTCTCTTTATTCTTCTCCTTTTGGCAAAGGTGGACAGGGTGCCAAGAGGAGAGGAAAAGGAAACGATGCTGGAGGATTTTCCGGCCTGTTACGCACACGCCAGTTTTCAGCGAAACTGGCTTTTTTTATGTCCTCAGGACTCGAGGTCCTTGAGTTCTTTCTCCAAGCGTTCGCTGAGCCATTGTTTGATCATGCTCTGGTAATTGAGATACCGCGAGCGAGCGAGACGCTTGATGCGAGCGAGCATGCGGGGGTCAAACCGCAGGGTGATCGTCGTGGAGTCGCGGTTGTCCGTTTTGAGCATCGAGGCATTCATGAGCCTCAGATCGAGGGACGTCTCTTTCCAAAACTCCGCTTCTTCCCGCTCGTCCGAAAAAGTCGGAACGTCGCTCCATTTGCTGAGAACCCTCATGATGTCAGTTATTCAGTTCCGCGTTTTTACGCTCGTAGAAGCCTGCTTCGGCTTCGGTCATGATGCGCGACTGGATGATGCGATAGCGTTTGCCATCGGTCCAGAAGACGGTGAAAAGCAGTTTTCCCGAAACCGCGCGGCCCAGGATGAAATAACGCGCATCGCTGGAATCATCCAACTCCGGCAGAAGCCGGATGCTGAAGGGGTCCTCGAAAGTTTCTTCAACCTCACGGGGGGTAAGATCCCCGAGGTCGGCGGGGGCATTGATCCAGTCGAACTCCATTGCGGTGTCTTGGGGGGTGAAAATCTACTTGGCGTGCTGGATCAGCTCGACTTCATACCCCTCGGGGGCGTCGACAAAGGCGATGACGGAACCGCTCGATGTGGTGTGGGGGCCGTCGCTCAGCGGGTAACCCAGGGCGGAGGCGTGTTTGGCAAAGGCATCCATGTCCTCCACCTCAAAAGCGAGATGGGTGAGGTCGGGACCGACCTGCACAGGACCGCTGGCGTCGTATTTGCAAATCTCGATCTCTTCCTCGCTGCCGGGAGCCTTGAAGAAAACGAGTTGCGAGCCTCGCCCACTCTGGGAGCGCCGGGTTTCTTCCAGCCCGAGGACGTCTTTGTAGAAATGCACCGTCTTCTCGAGGTCGCTCACGCGATAGCGCGTGTGCAGCAGTCGTTTCACCATGGGGGGAGTGTAACCGGTTTTCCGACCGTGTCGAAGCAGATTTCCGTACGGTTGCCGGGGATGCGCCGGAGGGAGACAGTTTTTTGTACCCCCGTGGGGAAAAGCTGCGTATTCATCGCGCATGGTCACTCAGAATTCCCACGAGTTGTTCACCGAGGCGCTACGGCACATCCCGGGGGGGGTAAATTCCCCGGTGCGGGCGTTTCGAGGCGTGGGGGGGGAGCCATTCTTTGTCGCGGAGGCGGAGGGATCACACATCCTCACCGTCGATGGCGAGGAGTTGATCGATTACGTTGGGACCTGGGGGCCGGCGATCCTCGGCCATGCGCCGGATTCCGTCATCGCCGCTGTCTGTGGTGCCGCCTCGCGCGGGCTCAGCTTTGGCATTCCCAATCCCTACGAGGTCGAGATGGCCAGAACGATCAAGGATCTCGTGCCCTCGATCGAGAAGGTCCGCATGGTCAACAGTGGGACAGAGGCGACCATGAGCGCGGTGCGGCTCGCACGCGGATTTACGAAGCGCGACAAGGTGATCAAGTTCGAGGGGTGCTACCATGGGCATGTCGACTCTCTCCTGGTCAAGGCGGGCAGCGGAGCGCTGACCCACGGTACGCCGGATAGTGCGGGCATCCCGTCCGCCTTTGCCGATCTGACGATTACCGTTCCTTTCAATGACCCGGCAGCCGTGCGACAGGCCTTTGCTGCCAACAAGGGCGAGATCGCCGCGGTAATCCTTGAGCCCGTTCCAGCCAATGCGGGGCTTTACCTGCCGGAACCCGGTTTCCTTGAGCTGCTACGCTCGCTCTGTACCGAATCTGGTACGGTGCTGATCTTTGACGAGGTGATGACCGGTTTCCGCCTTTCGCCTGGAGGAGCGCAGGAAATTTACGGGATCGTTCCCGACCTGACGACACTCGGAAAAATCATTGGCGGCGGCCTTCCCGTGGGGGCCTTCGGCGGCCGTGCGGACATCATGGATCATCTTTCGCCTGACGGACCCGTGTACCAGGCAGGAACATTGTCCGGCAATCCTGTCGCCATGGCTGCGGGCCTCACCCAGCTCAACGAGCTCGTCGCCCGCGGGGGGTGGAGCGAACTCGAGCGGCTCGGCAACCTCATGGAGGAGGGCGTGCGCGAGGCCATTGCAGGCAAGCCGCTCACGTTTCAGCGTATCGGGTCGATGTTCTGTCTCTACTTTCACCCCGGCCCGGTGCGAAATCTCGCTGAGGCAAAACTTGCTGATCGTGAGAAGTTTGCCCGCTTCTTCCACGCGGCGCTGGATCGTGGCGTTTACTTCGCCCCTTCGCAATTCGAGGCGGGATTCCTTTCACTGGCACATACGCCGGAGGACATCGAGGAAACCCGCCGCGTCATGGTGGAGGCTCTCGCGGTTGCCGGGATCTAGGCGCAAAATCGACATGACAAAACGGGCTCCCGAGGCCTAGAATAACGGCGCGATGAGCCCGGAATCTGACATAGCCGAGATCGAGGAGATGATTCGCAAGATCGGCATGGGGGACCGAGCGAGTTTCGAGGCATTTTATGATCGGTTCTCCGGCCTCATTTACTCGACCGTCCTGCATGTCCTCAATGATCCCGCTGATGCGGAAGATTGTGCCCAGGAGGTTTTTTTCATGCTGTGGGAAAAGGCTCCCATGTATGATCCGGCACGTGGAAAGCCGCTCACCTGGGCTATCACCATGGCACGGAACAAGGCCATCGACCGACTGCGCTCCCTGCAAAGACGTTTCCGTCTGCATGACGAGGTGCAGCGGGAGACCGCTCCCGACGATCTCCTCACCCAGCGTGAACCTTTCGAGGATCTCGACACCAGCGAAAAGGGTGAGCTCATACGCAACGCCGTGCTGAAGCTGAACCGCGACCAGCGGGAGGCCATCGAGATGGCGTACTTTGGCGGTCTCACCCAGCAGGAGATCGCCACCCGGCTGCAGGAGCCTGTCGGTACGGTGAAGGCTCGCATCCGGCGCGGCATGATGCGCCTGCGCAAGATGATCGGCTCGACTCTTTGAGCGTCCGACGCCAAGCTCCCGCGCTCGTTCCATGCTGGTATCCGACTTTGACTTTGACCTCCCGCCCGAGCTGATCGCCTCGCGCCCGCTGCCTGACCGCGATGGCTCGCGCATGATGGTGGTCGACCGCTCGACCGGGGAGATCACGCACCGTTCCTTCCGCGACTTTCCCTCCTACCTCGCGCCGGGGGACCTCGTGGTGCTCAATGATTCGCGCGTGATCAAGGCCCGCCTGCGCACGCCTGACCAGCGCACGGAATTGCTGCTTCTGGAGCCAGTTGACTCCTCCGCCTGGAAGTGCCTGGGCAAACCCGGTCGCCGCCTGCGTATCGGCATGTCCATGGAGATTGCCGGTACGGTGGCCACCGTGCGCGATATCCTGCCCGATGGCGAGCGCGTCGTGGAGTTTGCCTCCCCGCCCGATCTCCAGACACATGGCGCGATGCCCATTCCGCCCTATTTCCGGCGCGAGGCGGATGCCGAGGATGACGTGCGCTACCAGACGGTCTTTGCTGACGAGCCGGGGTCCGTCGCCGCTCCCACTGCAGGCTTGCATTTCACCCCCGAGCTTCTTTCCACGCTGCCCCACGCCTTTCTCACCCTGCATGTCGGCATCGGCACGTTCCTGCCGGTGAAGGTCGACCGCGTGGCTGATCACGTGATGCACGAGGAACGCTACAGTATCTCGCCCGAGGCCGCGCAGGCCATCAATGCTGCGAAACGGATCGTCGCCATTGGCACCACCGCCTCGCGCGTGCTCGAGAGCCAGCCCGCCGGGCCGATTCAGCCCCACTCCGGATCGACCGCGATATTCATTCACCCGGGGTATCACTTCAAACATGTCGGAGCGCTTCTGACGAATTTTCACCTCCCAAAGTCCACCCTTATCATGCTCGTCTCCGCCCTGGCCGGAACCGACCTTATTCGCCGAGCCTACGAGGAGGCGGTGCGGGAGCGTTATCGGTTCTTCAGTTACGGCGATTGCATGCTTGTCGTGTAGCCCTCGGGTTCACCCGAGGTGATGAATGCCCATCCCGCTGGCGTCTCACCATGCCGTACGGGTGCGTATGTCGGAATTCGGTGTAGCTGGGAGAGCCGGCCAGTCTCTTGGCGATTCGCTTCGTATTGACGGCTTGGGACGAGCCATTTCCGACAGGAATTGCCATGGACCGGGGAGAATTTTGTCGAGGAGCGAGCGGCGATTGCTTGCCAATTTCGGGGCGAAAGAAATCAATACGCTCTTCCTTCATGAAAACCCGAGCCTTTACCTTGGTCGAGCTGCTCATCGTGGTGGCGATCATCGGCATCCTCGCCGTGCTGCTCATGCCTGCGATGCAGGGAATTCTCGCCCGTGGCAACGAAGGCAAGGTCGTGGCCAATCTCCGTCAGATCGGTGCGGCGCTCCTGAGTTACGCCTCCGATCACCAGCAGCTTCTTCCTGCCGCACATGGCACAGTGCCGTATCAAAGTACCCGCGACGGCGATCCGCTCGCCTGGCAGCAGCAGCTCGACTCCTACATCGGCTTTGAGGAGGTCACCGCCGATTCCGTCGGTACCCGCAAGGTCTTTAGCGCCCCGGTTTGCGCGTTTCATACCAACAGCTTTTTCCTCGGTAGCTTCGCGGCCGGATATGCCGCCTCAAAGGAATCAAGCTCGGGCGAGGTGGTCTTCGCTCCCATGAATCTCAACCGTATCCAGCGCCCGGCGATGCATGTCCTCGGCGGGGAGGTCGGGGGTCATGGGTACTTCGCCGACAACGACGCTGACAAGGACGACTATGGCGACAACAATCCTGCCTTCCGCAGTTCTGGCGGAAAGGTCGTTCAGATTCTCTTCGCCGATGGACACGTGGCTGGCTTCAAAGCCTTCGACCCCACCCGCATGACCGTCCGCTACGAAGGCGTGAAGGAAGACGGAACGGGGTATACATACTTCGATCCGTAAGCCACTTAGTTCCTGACCCGGATTATTCAGCGTCGAAGGGCGTGATTCTCGATGCTCTTCGCGAACAATGGCGTTTCGATGCGATTGTGCGCGGCTGAAGCGAGTTGGCGGGCCTGCTGGGCGGACTCGTAAGGCAGACCATGTGAATCCAGGAAGGCATGGAACTCCGGCGTGGCGTCTCCATGGACATGATTCGTGAACTCGCATGTTTCCGTATCGATTTTCTTAACCGACAACTCCCACGTGACCTTTACCTTGGTACGACCGTTTGGCGAAAATACATCGGAAAGTGAGATCACGCGGCAATGGTGCGGCTCGGCGATGTCCTCGACATAATGCTGCACGACTATGCTGCCGCCTATGCACTCGACATTGAGCGACATGCGCTTGCCATCTTCAGTACGCGAAGTCCCCGCTGCGATATGGGCAGGCGAGCAGCGCTGATACTCGGCATCCGGTAAGCTGAAGAGCCAGTCTGCAAGGTCGATTTTTTCAATGGGGGCATTGATGACGGAGGTGTAGCTCGATTCGGACAGAGTTTCGGTTTCCATAAAAATATGTTGGATGAACCGGATGTCGCAGCCGTCGTGCCACTCCTTGGAAAAATTCCTTAGCAGTTTATGGAGAGCTGATTATGGGCTTGTCGTGCCGATGATCGGTGGGTGGAAATTCTGGACGTACGAAAACTCGTCCTGCGGAAAGCTTCCATGAGTCACTCCGCACTTGATTCGGTTCGTGGCCGTGATTTGGCATCACAGGATATCAACGCCGGACCTTGGTTGGAATCCCTTGCCGCCGGAGAAAAAACGTGCCATCTTCTGCCCTCTTTTGCCGGCATAGCTCAGCGGTAGAGCAACGGTTTTGTAAACCGTCGGTCCTCGGTTCGATCCCGAGTGCCGGCTTTTTCTTGCTCCCCGGAATGGCTCGGGGCAGGGTTGATGGGATATGGAATTTTCTCCCGTGACGGCGGTGGCCAAGGCCAATGTGTACTTCGATGGCGGCGTGGTGTCGCATGCGATCATTTTCCCCGATGGCGAGCGCAAGACGCTCGGGATCATCCGGGAGGGGTCGTATCACTTCGGCACCGAGGCGGCGGAGAACATGAAGATCACCGACGGGGCGTGCAATGTGATGTTCGACGGGACGACGGAGTACAAGACGTTCTCGGCGGGCGAGGAATTTGACGTGGCGGCAAACTCGGGATTCACCATCGCGGTGACGAAGGGGCTTTGCCAATACGTCTGCTCGTACCTGAAATAAGGAGGCGGACTACCTGGATTTTCGCCCGGGTTCCGATGAGCGGCGGATGCACATATCGCGGGCGCATTGCGCCCACGCCGACGGGCTACTTGCATGTCGGGCATGCGGCGACGTTTCGCCGGGCGGCGGAGCGGTGTGAGGCGGCTGGCGGGACGATGGTTTTCCGGCTGGAGGATCTGGACCCGCTGCGTTGCAAGCCGGAGTATTGCGACGCGGCGCTGGAGGACTTGCGCTGGCTCGGGCTCACCTGGACCGAGGGGCCGGATGTCGGCGGACCCTGCGGGCCGTACCGGCAGAGCGAACGCCGCCCGCATTTTCTCGCGGCATGGCGAGCCCTGCGCGACGGCGGATGGATTTATCCCTGTGCTCGCTCGCGCAAGGAGGTGGCGACGTCGGCGCTGGCACCGCATGAGGAGGAGCCGGTTTTTCCGCCGGGATGGCGTGTTCCCGTCGCGCAGGCGCGCGAATGGGCGGACCCGGCGGGAACGAACTGGCGGTTCCGCGTGCCGGATGGCGAGGCGGTGGAGTTTGTGGATGGACACTTCGGCCAGACTCGGCGTGTGGCCGGAGTGGATTTCGGCGATTTCCTGATCTGGAACCGTGACAATGTCCCGGCCTACGAACTGGCTGTGGTGGTCGACGACATCGCGATGGGCATCACGGAGGTGGTGCGTGGCGCAGACCTGCTGACCTCCACGGCGCGGCAGCTATTGCTTTGCCGGGCGCTTGGGGCGCCAGCTCCGGGATTTTACCACTGCCCCCTGGTCGTCGACGAACTCGGACGGCGTCTGGCGAAACGCACCGGAGCGCTGGCTTTACGGACGCTGAGGGAACAGGGAGCGACTCCCCAGAGTCTCTGGGACCGGTTAAAAAATGGGATGTTTTAGCGAGAAGAAGGCGAGATTGCGAGATCAGCAGTCTCTTGCAGAAGGACGCAAGGATGGCGACCTCTTTAGGGACGAGCGAAGCTCGGAGACGGCACTCGGCTCCGGTTTGGGTGGACTCCGCCGCCGGTTATATTCCCCTTGGAAAGGGTGCTCGACGGGCTAACCGATCGGGGTACAAAGCTCGAGGAGATGGCCGTCGATGTCGCGAACATAGGCGACGGTCTGGCCCCAGGGCTTCAGCTTGGGAGGTGCCACTGCGATGGCCCCGGCGGCAATGGCGCGCTGGTAGGCGCTGTCCACATCGGGCGTGGCGAAAGCAATCTCACTTGGAAAGGGGCGACGCTTGCAATCCGGAGTTTCCACGCCGCCCGGAAAATTCTCCTCACCGAGTTCTCGCGCCGCAAAGCCGAGCGTGGTCGCCCCGGTTTCCAGTTCCCCGTACGTGCTGCTTTCATGCAGGAACCGAGTGGTAAATCCGTAGGCTGCTTCATAATGGGCGAGAGAGGCAGCGACATTTGATACGTACAGGATCGTGTAGGCGAATTGCATGTTGGAGGAAATGAGATCCTCCTTAATTGCGTTCAGTGCCACGGGTCAATGATGGACAACCATCGTAATCCCTGGGGTTCATGCGGTCTCGACATCCGCAACGCTGTGTTTGAGCCGAGCCGTTCCCTCAAGCACCGGGTAGACTGGTGTCCTTCTGCAAAAGAACTTCTGTCTCCCCCTTGGTTTACTTCGCTTTCTTCCGTCCTCAAGTCACTCTACGATATCTCTGGTGAAGGTTCCTTATTTCCATGTGGATGCGTTTGCTTCGGAGATGTTCCGGGGGAATCCGGCGGGTGTGTGTTTGCTACGTGAGACGACTGATGACGCGACGTTGCAGCGAATCGCATTTGAAAACAACCTTTCGGAAACTGCCTTTGTGCTGCCGCATGGGGAGGAGTTTTCCATTCGCTGGTTCACGCCGACGGTGGAGGTGGACCTGTGCGGCCATGCCACGCTGGCGGCAGCGCATGTGCTTGTGACCGAGGCTCGTTGCCATGCTCCACTTCATTTTGATTCCGCAAGCGGGATACTCGGCGTATCGGCGGAAGGAGATCGCCTGGTGCTGGATTTCCCGACACTCCCGGGAAAATCCGCAACGGCCACGAGGATGCTGACCGAGGCGCTGGGAGCCGATCCATGCGAGGTTCACAAGGCAGAGGATTTTCTCTGCGTTTACGATCGGGCGGAGGACATCCTGTCCTTGAGTCCGGACATGGCAGCGATAGCCGCTCTGGATGCCCGCGGGGTGATCGTGACTGCGCCGGGGCACGACTGCGACTTTGTCTCGCGCTTCTTTGCCCCGGGGTGCGGCATTCCCGAGGACCCGGTGACGGGGTCGGCTCATTGTACGCTTGCGCCGTATTGGGCCGAGCGGCTGGGAAAAACCACATTTTTTGCGAGGCAGGTCTCCTCCCGCGGGGGCGAGCTGTGGTGCGAACTGGTTGATGACCGGGTGCGGATCGGAGGACGGTGTGTCACCTACATGCGCGGAGAGATTGCGATTTGAGGGTTGATTCCATCCACTACCCATGGCTAAAGAAGCGCCGAACACGCCGGAAAAATGCATAACGCACCGGCCGGGAACAAAGGGCATGGAATGCATGGAGGAGAGAGGGGTTCAAACACGGAAGCTTGTCATCGGGCGCTCGAGCATATTTATGACATCGCTACCACCCGAATGAATGCGGGGCGGGGAATCCACTTTTAAACACTTCACTTTATGTCGTTGCGTATCCTGGTTACTGGCGGAGCGGGTTTTTTAGGCTCTCACCTTTGCGATCGGTTGATCGCTGGCGGGCATGACGTGTTGTGCCTCGACAATTTTTTCACGGGCCGGAAATCCAATATCGAGCATCTGCTTGGCAATCCGCGCTTTGAGTTGATCCGGCATGATGTGATCGACCCATTCAAATTTGAGGTCGATCAGATCTACAATCTCGCCTGCCCAGCCTCGCCGCCGCACTACCAGTACAATCCGATCAAGACCATCAAGACCTCAGTGATGGGGGCGATCAACTGCCTCGGCTTGGCCAAGCGCACGAAAGCGCGTGTCTTTCAGGCCTCAACCTCCGAGGTTTACGGCGACCCGAACATACATCCGCAGACCGAGGACTATTGGGGCAATGTGAATCCGATCGGTCGCCGCTCGTGCTACGACGAGGGCAAGCGCTGCGCCGAGACACTGTTTTTCGATTACCATCGGGAGAACAAGGTCGACATCCGCGTGGTCCGCATCTTCAACACCTACGGTCCGCGCATGCACCCGAATGACGGGCGCGTCGTGTCGAACTTCATCGTGCAGGCCCTGCGCGGTGAGGACATCACCATCTACGGCGATGGCTCGCAGACCCGGTCATTTTGCTACGTGGACGATCTCATCGAGGGATTCCTCCGGCTCATGAACCAGGAGCTCACCGTAGGGCCGGTGAACATCGGCAATCCGGGCGAGTTTACGATGCTGGAACTGGCGAAACTCGTCCTCGAGATCGTAGGTGGATCTTCTAAAATCGTCCATCTGCCGCTGCCCTCGGATGATCCGAAGCAGCGCCGGCCCGACATCACGCTTGCGAAGAAATACCTGGGTTGGGAGCCGACCGTGCCGCTGGTCGAGGGCTTGCGGCGTACAGTCGAGTACTTCCGCAAGGAGATCCAGGCAGGCTAACGCGCTGGACGAAGCCCCACCCAATTGAGACACTAACCAATTTCCCAGATTCACCAAACTATGAATATCTGCTGTATCGGAGCGGGCTATGTCGGGGGACCGACAATGGCCATGATCGCAAAGAAGGCGACCTTCTGCAAAGTGACGGTCGTCGATATCAATCAGGCGCGCATCGATGCGTGGAACTCCGCCGAACTGCCAGTCTACGAGCCGGGTCTCGAAGAGGTTGTTCGCGAGTGCCGTGGCAAGAACCTGTTTTTTTCCACAGACGTCGATCAGGCGATCCGCGATGCAGATATTATTTTCGTAAGTGTGAACACGCCGACGAAGACATACGGCGTGGGCGCTGGTCGCGCGGCGGATCTGCGTTATCTCGAGCTGTGCGCCCGACGCATCGCCGAGGTCGCTCAAGGCGACAAGATCATCGTGGAAAAATCGACTCTCCCAGTGCGCACGGCGGAGTCGCTCAAGCGCGTCCTGCATTCCAACAGCAACGGATACCGCTTTGAGGTGTTGTCGAATCCAGAGTTTCTCGCCGAGGGTACCGCCATCAGCGACCTTGAGGCCCCGGATCGCGTGCTCATCGGTGGTGACGATACGCCGAGCGGACAGGCTGCGGTCGAGACGCTGGTCAAGGTGTACAATGCCTGGGTGCCGCGCGAGCGCATCCTCACGACGAACCTGTGGTCTTCCGAACTGACCAAGCTCGTCTCCAACGCCCTCCTGGCACAGCGTATTTCCTCGGTGAACTCGATCTCCGCGCTTTGCGAGGCGACGGGTGCAGACATCGATGAGGTGGCCTTCGCCGCCGGCAAGGATACGCGCATCGGGCCGAAATTCCTCAAGGCGTCCGTCGGCTTCGGCGGATCGTGCTTCCAGAAGGACATTCTAAATCTTGTCTACCTCTGCGAATACTACGGCCTGAAGGAAGTGGCCGAGTATTGGGAAAGCGTGGTCAAGATCAATGACTGGCAGAAGGATCGCTTCGTACGCAGCATGATCCGTACAATGTTCAATACCATCTCCGGGAAGAAAATCGCCGTCCTCGGGTTTGCCTTCAAGAAGGACACGAACGACACGCGCGAATCCGCTGCGATCCGCGTCTGCGCTTCGCTGCTCGCCGAGCAGGCTGAGGTGGCGGTCTACGATCCGCAGGTGACAGAGAAAGGCATCCGCGACGACCTCGTCTACGCCGGCGTGCCGGAGTCGCAGCTCGCCCGTCTCTCCGTGGTGGACGACCCTTACGCGGCCCTCGATCAAGCCCACGCCCTGGCCGTCTTGACAGAATGGGATGAGTTCAAGAGCTTTGACTACGATCGCATTTTCACGGGCATGAAGAAGCCCGCGTTCGCCTTCGACGGTCGCAATATCCTCGACCGGGCGAAGCTCCGTGAGATCGGCTTTGAGGTCCACGCCATCGGCAAGCCCTAAGGTCTTTAGAAAGTTCAGCATTACTGGCGCCTGGGGAGCAGTCCGCTCACGGCTGTTCCCCATCTGCCTTCCCAGGCTTTAGCCTGCGAGGTGTGCTCAAATCTGATTGCGCTTTGGGCGAGTCGATAGCACCCTGAGGGGGAAGTGAACTTCTGGAAGCGAAAGCCGGTGCTGGGGATAGGCATCGGAGTGGGCGTGATGGGTGCGGTGGCGCTGGCAGTGCGATATGGCATGCGGCGAACCCCGCGCGAACCCATCCCCGACGATATTTCGCCTGCCATCTTTGCCACCCGAGTGGCGAGCACATCGCATGGCGAGATGGTTTATCACATTTCCGGTTCCGGGGAGCCTCTGGTATTTTTGCACGGCATCTATCTCGGTGCATCGTCGTACGAGTGGAGCAAGGTGTACCCGCATTTCACCATGGGTCATGAGGTGATCGTCCCGGATCTGGTCGGCTTTGGAGAAAGCGAGCGGCCCGGCGTACCGATGGACGCCACGGACTACGCCGAGAGCCTGGCTGAGTTCCTGCTCGAGACATGTCCCGGTCGTCAGCCCGTGATCGTCGCCAGTGGATTGACGGCAGGCATCGCGTTGCTGCTCGCCTCGCGCCATCCCGAGCGCATCTCGCGCCTTGTCGTACTGCTGCCTACAGGATTGAAGGAATCCGGCAAATGGCGCGCCGCCGGCATGGTGGCGCTGGTCGGTCTGCCTGGCTTGAACCGCTTTGTTTATCAGAATTATCTTTCGCGTCCGCCATTCATCCGGGGATGGCTTTCCCGTTTTGCCCTGGGCGATCCTTCACGGGTGAATGAGGAGATGGTGCGCGTGCTTTCCACCTGCGCCCGGCAGG
The DNA here is from genome assembly GCF_001613545.1 of Terrimicrobium sacchariphilum. Lineage (NCBI taxonomy): Bacteria > Pseudomonadati > Verrucomicrobiota > Terrimicrobiia > Terrimicrobiales > Terrimicrobiaceae > Terrimicrobium > Terrimicrobium sacchariphilum. The sequence continues at coordinate 3,583,520 of NZ_BDCO01000002.1, read as the reverse complement.
CGGGAGCCGAACATGCGATTTTTGGATTTTTGCGCGGGCGGCTGGCCTTTGACATCGAGTCAAGGTTGAGCCGGGTGCTGCATCCCGTGACGATCCTTTGGCCGGACAAGGCGACGGGATTTCCCATCGAGACTGGATTGGAGATTGCAAAAAAGATTGAGAACGTGCGGATGGTGCAGGTGCCGGATTGCGGCATTCTGGCAGCCTTGGAGGCTCCCGAGCGCATCACGGAACTCCTGACTTCCGAGATTGATGGTGACTTTCGGCTTGAGGGTGTGGCCTGACGTGGTATTGGCCGACCTCGTAAAGAAGTGAACGTCTCCGATCTCCGCGAAATTCTCCAGTATGTCCCTCGCTTCCGCGAGCGGGTGTTCGTCATTGCCATCGATGGCGAAGTGGCGGCCTCCGATAATTTTCCCAACATCCTGCTGGATCTGGCGGTGCTGCGATCCTTGAGCATCAAGGTGGTGCTCGTCCATGGCGCGGCCCACCAGATCACCGAGCTGGCGGCGGCGCGAGGGGTCAAGTTAAGCAATGCCGATGGTACGGGGGTGACCGACACGGCAACTCTCCAGGTGAGCATCGACGCGGCGATCCGGCTGACGAACGAGATCATGGAGGGGCTTTCCGCCGTGGACCTGCGGGCCGCCTACATCAACGCCATGATCGCCCATCCCGCCGGCATCCTCGGCGGCGTCGACCAGCAATATACCGGGCGGGTGGAGCGCGTGGACGTGAAGGCGCTCAAGCTCCTGCTTGATGAAGGTATTTGCCCGATCATCCCACCGCTCGGGTTCGACGGCGAGGGTCGGACATTCCGGGTGAACTCCGATGCAGCCGCCGTGGAGGTGGCCGAGGAGCTCGGAGCTTCGAAGATCATTTATCTCGCGCCGCACTCCGCCTTTGCGGGAGAGGGGCTGCCGCGGCAGGTTTCCGTGGCGGAGACCAATGACCTGCTCAAGCGGCGGAAGGACGACCTTGCGCCCAGCATCTGGTCGAAACTCGACTGCGCCGCCCGCGCCTGCGTGCAGGGCGTACTGCGCGTCCACGTGCTCGATGGTAGCGTGAACGAGGCGCTGCTTACGGAGATTTTCAGCCACGAGGGCTTCGGCACCATGGTGTATTCCAACGAATACCAGCAGATCCGCCGGATTTTCAAAAAGGACGTCCGGGCCGTGATGTCACTCATCCGGCAATCGGTGAAGAATGAGGAACTCGTTCGGCGCACACGTACCGAAATCACAGAGAAGATCGAAGATTACTGGCTGCTCGAGGTCGACCGGACCCCGGTGGCCTGTGTGGCCCTGCATGTCTACCCCGAGGACGCGTCGGGAGAGCTGGCCTGCCTCTACGTGAGCAAGACGCATGAGAACCAGGGCTACGGGCGCAAGCTCATGGCCTTCGTTGAGAACATCGCCCGGGAAAAGGGCCTCAAGCGCATCTTCGCCCTTTCGACCCAGGCGGTGCATTACCTCCAGCAAAAAGGCGGTTTCGTGGAAGTTGCGCCGGAGCGGCTGCCTGCCGTGCGGAGGATCAAGTATGAAACCAGCGGGCGAAACTCCCGCGTATTGGAGAAGATCTTCTCGGCATGAGTGGCGCAAGCGGCTGGGGACTCGCCATCGATGGCGTTGTCATCCTTCTGTACTTTCTCGTCATCGTCGGCATCGGCCTTTACGCCGGACGTAATAACAAGAGCTTGCAGGATTTTGCCCTGGGCGGGCACAAGATCCCGTGGTGGGCCGTACTCGCGTCGATCGTTGCTGCCGAGACGAGCGCAGCGACGTTCCTGGGCACGCCGGCGGAAGGATTCAAAACACGGAGTTTTGCCTACGCGCAGCTCGCTATCGGAACGGTCCTCGCCCGCATCATCATCGCGTGGCTCTTCATCGCTCCTTATTTCCGGTACAAGGTGCAGAGCATCTACGAATTTCTCACGATTCGTTTCGGACCGCGTACGAAGGATACGGCAAGCAGCATTTTCCTCCTTGGTCGCGTCCTGGGTATCGGGGTGCGTCTGTATCTCGGGGGGGTGATTCTCGTGGTGATCTGGAGATTCCTTTTCCCGGGCGCGCCGGTGACTCTGGAGACCTATTTCTGGGGCATCGTTTTCATCACGCTGGTCACGACCTTTTACACCGCGATCGGGGGAATCAAAGCCGTCGTCTGGACCGATCTCATTCAGGCCTGCCTCATGCTGGGGGCGGTGGTTTTTGCCCTCTTTACCATCCTGAATCACATTCCCGGCGGCCTCGGCGAGGTCCATCGGCAGCTTTCAACTCAGGATACCTCGATGTTCCAGACGGGCTGGGATGCCGCCAAGCCCTTTGGCGACGCCCTGAGGGGGATGCTGGAGAATCCCTATACGATCATGGCCGCGCTCATTGGCTCGACCTTTCTGACAATGGCCACCCATGGCACGGACCAGGACATGGTGCAGCGCATGCTGACAGCGGAAAACGTGGCAAAGTCGCGTTTCAGCCTCGTCTTGAGCGGGCTCGCCGATATTCCGATCGTGCTCGCCTTTCTTGGCGTGGGCATGCTCCTGTGGGTCAGATATCAGGTGACGCCCGACTCCTCGCTCCCTTCGGCGCACAACGAGGTTTTTGCGTACTACATCATTCACGAGATGCCGGTGGGCATCCGGGGGATTATTATCGCAGGCGTTTTTGCCACCATGATGGGGTCCACCTCGGCCGCGCTCAATGCGCTGGCCACGGCCTTTATCCGCGACTTTTATCAGCCCTACATTCGGCCCCAAGCCACCGAGCAGCAGTCGATCCGGGCCGCTCGTATCTCGACAGCGGTTTTCGGCCTTTTGATGATCCTCGTCGCCACGGGCGCGGCCTACACCGTGCTGGAGACGAATATCACGATCATTCCTCTTGCGCTCGGGGTCCTCGGTTACGGATACGGATCGCTCCTCGGCGTGTTTCTCCTTGGCGTTTTGACTGAGAAGCGGGGAAATGACGTGGCCAATGTTGTCGCGATGCTCCTCGGGGTGGTTGCCGTGCTGTTCCTCGGCAAGGTCAATCTGCCTGGGGTGAGCCTCCACTTTCAGCCCGATCTCCATTTTCAGCCGGTGAACTGGGACTTTGGCACCCTGATGCCTGCCTGGTGGCCTGCCATCGCATGGCCCTACTACGTCTTCATCGGCTGCACGGTGACTTTCCTTCTGGCAATCCTCTTTCCACGTCGAGAGAGCGATCCGGCCCAACTTTGACTCGTCCCAAAAGGGGCGGGGAAAGGTGAGGAAATACATCGATCACCGGCGCAGGCCTTGAAGCCATCAAAGGGGGCGGGAGGGTCAAGATTTTTCGGGGAAAATGCCAATCTTTTTGTGTGACGATCCTGCCATTTTTTCTTGAGGCAGGGGGGGGCAAAAATTACTCTGGCGCCGCATGCGGCACCTAGGGAAATGGGTGCTGTGAATAACTTGTGAAGAGATTGAAAACCCCCACCAACACCTTCCGCAAGTCGTCTCCCGGCGACGCAAAACCTGCCTTGGGGCGGGAAATTTTTCTGCGAAAAGTCATCTCGAGGGGATTGGTTTGTAACTAATTGATTTGTATTTGGTTATGAATCTTATTTCTCCAAAAGTCTCGGAAAAATCGCTTGGCATGGTTTGCCCTTTTTGCTCTTTTACTGGGCCAGCCAAAACTGCCGATCCTAGTCGTAATGGACGGAAGTACGCCGGGGAAACCAGTGTATAACTTTCTATGACATCGAATTGCGGGCAGAATTGGTCATCGATCTCCGAGGTGATCCGCCAGCGCATCAGCGCCGACGGGTACGAGCGCTGGTTTCATGGCGTGGATATCGTGAGTGACGACGGCATCCGCATGGTGCTGAGCGTGCCAAACCCGATTCACCAGTTTTTCATCGAAAGCAACTACCTGCCTCTCGTGCAGGACGCGGCCACCGAAGTGCTCGGTTCGGCGCGGAAAATCCAATTTGTCGCTCCCAGTCGGGAGGATGGCGCGGCCATGGCAGCGAACTCTGCGGCACCCCAGGAGGCTCCGGCTCCCAAGGTGACCGTACGTGAGCGCCCCTCGGCCCCGGCTTCCTCCGGTGTGAGCGGATCTGCCAGTGGTTTGAATTCTCGCAATACTTTTGAAACCTTCGTCGTTGGCTCCAACAACCAGTTCGCGCATGGCGCGGCCATTGCGGTAGCCAAATCCCCGGCGAAAACCTACAATCCGTTCTTCGTCTACGGCGGCAGCGGACTGGGCAAGACCCACCTCCTGCAATCCATCGGCCACTACGTGCTGGCCAACCAGAAATCGGCTCGCGTCGTGTATCTTTCGAGCGAGCAATTCACCAACGAATTCATCGACGCCATCCAGCACGGCACGCTGGTGAAGTTCCGCAAGAAGTATCGTCAGGCGGACGTGCTGATGATCGACGACATCCAGTTCCTCGCGGGCAAGGAGCGCTCGCAGGAGGAGTTTTTCCATACTTTCAACACCCTGCACGATGGGCACAAGCAGATCGTGCTCTCCAGCGACCGTCCTGCCAGCGAGATCGAGAAGCTCGAGCAGCGTCTGGTTTCCCGCTTTGAGTGGGGCATGACGGCGGAGCTACAGCCCCCGGATATGGAAACCCGGATCGCCATTCTGAAAAAGAAGGCGGAGGGTCTTCACATCAATGTCGAGCCCTGGGTGATCGAGTTCCTCGCCGACCGCATTCGCAATAACGTGCGACGCCTGGAAGGCGCGCTTATGAGGGTGGCCTCGTACAAGTCCCTGAGCGATCGCGAGATCAGCCGGGACGTGATCGAGAACCTGCTGCGCGACATCTTCCAGGAACAGGCGCGTCGTGCGGTGACGATCGAGCAGATCCAGCGCAAGGTGGCCGAGCACTATGACGTGCGCCTGGCCGACATGACGAGCAAGCGCCGCCCGGCGAATATCGCCTTCCCGCGCCAGGTCGCCATGTATCTCGCCCGTGAACTGACGAACTCCTCGCTCAACGACATTGGCGACGCCTTCGGCGGCAAGGATCACGGTACCGTGATTCATGCCTGCAAGCTGATCAAGCGCCGCATCGATGAGGACGAGAAGACTCGTCACACGATCAAGATGCTGGACAGCCAGCTCCAGCGATAGCCATTCACAATGGCCGAGAAGTTCCTTACCACAGGTTTCCCGGCCACCCTCCGGAGGCGGAAAAATGCCGTCTCCGGCACGCTCCGGCGGCAGGCACCCTTTGCGATGGTGTTTGACTTCCGTCGAGGCGATCCATAAATCACTTGTTTTCCATCGAGATCATGAAGTTCTCTGTCACGAAAGAAGCCCTCCTAGACGGCCTGCAACGCATCCAGAACGTAGTCAGCACGCGCAGCACCTTGCCGGTATTGACTAACGCGCTGCTGGAGACAACAGAGACCGGTCTGCGTTTGACCACCACGGACCTCGAGGTCGCCATCCGTTGCGAGATCGCGGCTCAGATCGAGAAGCCCGGCGCGACGACGCTGCCGGCCCGCCGCCTCGCCGCCATCGTGCGCGAGTTGCCCTCCTCGGAGATCACGATCGAGACCGACGCCAAGAATATCTCAACGCTCCGCTGCGGATCGAGCTTCTTCAAGATTTTCGGTCTGGCCAAGGAGGAGTTCCCGGCTTTCCCGTCCTTCAAGGATGCGAAGACCTACTCCATCAAGCAGCACGACCTGCGCGACGGCCTGCGCAAGACCTCGTACGCCATCTCGGTGGACGAGACCCGTTACGTACTCAACGGCATCCTTTTCTCGTTCAAGGACAACAAGCTCACGCTGGTCGCTACCGATGGCCGCCGTTTGGCGCTCTTCGACAGCGACATGGAGTTCCCGCAGAGTCACGAGCGCGATTTTATCGTTCCGACCAAGGCCGTGACGGAAATCCAACGCCTCCTCGGTGAAGAGGGTGAGGTTCAGATCTCCGTGGCGGAGAATCTCGTTTCCTTCGAGGTTGCCGGTGGACAGCTCGTTTCCAAACTCGTGGAGGGCAACTACCCGAACTACCGCCAGGTCATCCCGGGAGAAGCCAAGGAGCGCATCACGCTCGAGCGCGAAGCCTTCCTCACCAGCATCCGACGCGTCTCGCTCCTCAGCAGCGACAAGACCAGCTCGGTGCGTCTCGCCTTTTCCAAGAACAATCTCGATATCACCGCGAACACCCCGGAAGTCGGTGAAGCCCGCGAGTCGATGGCCATCGTTTACCGTGGCCGCGATTTCTCGATCGCCTTCAATCCGGAGTTTGTGATCGACCCGCTTCGCAACCTGACCAACGACGAGATCTACCTCGAGTTGATCGACGAAATGAGCCCTGGCGTGATCAAAATCAATACGCCGTTCCTCTACGTCCTCATGCCGATGCGTGTCTCGGTGTGATCGGAGCACCCGTTTCTATCTGTTAGCTTTCCTCTCCCTGTATCCATGAATCTTTGGGGCATCGACCTCGGCGGCACAAAAATCGAAGGCGCAATTCTTGATCCGGCCAAACCGGATAAAGCCCTTCATCGCCTCCGAGTCCCAACAGAATCAGCGCAGGGTTACGAGCATATCATCTCGCAGATCGCGAAGGTGGTCACGATGCTCGAGGAGGAGTCCGGCATCAAGCGGCCTGCCGCCATTGGCATCGGAACGCCCGGAGCCAGCGAGCCATCGACCGGCTTGCAAAAGAATTCCAATACGCTCTGCCTGAACGGTCAGCCTCTGCGGGCGGACATCGCCAAGGCGCTCGGCATCGAAGTACGGCTGGCCAATGACGCGAACTGCTTTGCGCTGGCTGAAGCCACCCTTGGCGCAGCCAAGGGCGCTCCCGTCGTGATGGGACTCATCCTCGGTACAGGTTGCGGCGGTGGAGTCGTGGTCAACCAGCATATCATCGAGGGCCTGCATGGCATCGGCGGGGAGTGGGGGCACAATCGCCTACCCGGCGAAACGGAGCCCTGCTACTGCGGCAAATCCGGCTGTAATGAGCAGGTGATAGCCGGCCCGTCTCTCGAGCGCTATTACGCGGGGGAAACCGGCCAGAAGATCCGCCTTCCCGAGATTTCCCAGCGAGCCGCAGCAGGCGAACCCGCCGCCGTGGCAACGCTGGAGCGCCTGCGCACGAAATTTGCCGAAGCCATCGCGGTGGTGATCAATATCATCGATCCGCATGCCGTGGTCATCGGGGGCGGCGTGGGCAATATCGACCTGCTTTACGACGAAAGGACCCGCGCCGAGGTGGCGAAGTTTGTCTTCAATCACGAAGTCCGCACGGCCTTCCTGAAGCCTACGCTGGGCGACAGCGCCGGAGTCTTCGGCGCTGCCATGCTGACGATCGACTGACCTTTTACAGAAGGTCGCAAAGGGCGCGAAGGCTTTGGCGGTCTTCGAGATTTTCGGGAACGAATCGATCTGGCGAGTTGGAGCGAGTTATTTGTCGATGTCGTAAAGCTCGCCCGCAGGCGGCAGGCGTCTGGCAGCTTGCTTGACCTCGCCAGCCATCATGCGGAGCATCTGGCGCTCTGAATGCGCCTGCTTCCTGAGCGTGATCGGGATTTTCCCTGTCGGGTGGGAATCGTAATCCCTCAGGGCTTTCGCCGCCAGCGGGAGCCGAGCGCGATGCCGTATTGGAACTTCCGGGAGTGTTCCCTGATGAGAAATGGCAAGTCGATCGTGTGCTCCAGATCGAAGTGCTCCTCCAGTCTCGTCTGCAGTGCCTCGAAGCCACTCGGGCCGCCAGGTCGACCGCCCAGCCACTTGTCACGGGGCGTGTAGGTGTCGAGCCACGTAAATGGCGTCGTGAGCAGGAGCTGGCCGCCAGGTTTTACCAGCGAGGGAAGTCGGGCGAGAAAGATGGCCGGGTCGGGCAGGCGGCAGATGAGATTGGCGGCAAGCACGATATCCGCCGGGCAGAGGTCCTGAGGCAGCGCCATAGCGTCGCCTTGGAAAAAGCGCGCCCGGGAGCGAATCACACCCGGTGGTACGGCGGCGAGGAAGCGCTCGCTGATGTCGCCCTCGACGATTTTCCCGGCCTCTATGCTGCCCTGGGCCTGCAAGTGTTGGGCGGCCTGGATGAATCGGTGGGAGTAGTCGATGCCGGTGACCGCGTCGGCAAAGAGCGTCAGCTCAAAGGTCGAGCGCCCGACGGCGCACCCGATGTCGAGCGCGACAGGCAGGCGGGACTCCGGCGGATCGATAAGGGACGTCACGCTCCGTACGGCGAAGTCCAGCGCCTCGCGCGGTGCTGGCACATCACCGAGGATCTCCTCCGCCGTTCCGTAGTGGAAGAGGAGATACTCGTCGAGAAACCGGTCGGACTCGTAGGGATTCGCGCTCAAGCGAGAAGGCCGTTCAGGTACGCCGAGGGCTCGAAGTCCTCGATGAGCACGGTGGTTTCGCCATTGCGGAACATGCGGGCCTGCACAACGCGAATCTCCGGCGTCTTGTGCGGCGCGAAGAGGATGTCGTCGTGGGTCGCGTTCTTGTGATTGGCGAATTTTTCCGGCGTGAGACTGCCGCCGAGATGGTCGCTGCGTCCGGTGGCGACGTGGATGGTGCCGCGCACCTTTTCGTCCTGGATGTCGCGGCCCGAGAAGGGCAGGAGCTGCGTGCCGAAGCCGAGTTCGCCGAGTTCCCCCGTGACGGGATCGCTGGCGAGCTTGGCATTGTGTTCCTCGACTGTCTTGGCGTTGCCCGAGAGGAAGTCGGCCTTCTGCACGCGACCGTCGGCCACGCGCATGATGCCGATGGTGCCGTCCTCGTACTTCATCGGGAACGAACCGGACGCGCCGGTTGGTACGTAGTAAATCTCACCGGCCGGGAGGTTGGCGACATCGGGCTCCTTGCCGCGGCAGAGGCCGTGGCTTTTTTGCGCCTCCTGCTGGCCGAGATCCAGGTGCAGGGTGTGCTTCTGGCCCGCGACTTCAAAGTCGATCTCGACCCAATCCGCGCGGGTCATGCCGAGGCGCAGGAGCTCGGCCTCGCGGCTCACGTCGTCGTAGTTCACGGCGAGACCGGTGGAAAGGATGATCGGATTCAGCCCATGGAGTGTCGCGCCGCGGAAGCCATACTGCTTCGCAAAAGCGGTGAGCGGCGCGGTGGCGGAGTAGGTCGAGATGCAGAGGATGATGTCGTAGTTCGGGTAAACGTCCTTCGACAGGCTAACCTCCTTGCCCTCCGGAGTGAATGCGGTATCGGGCAGATCGAGATTGCTGCCGCCGGTCACTTCATAGGCGAAAATCTCGCCGCCGGTGAGGCCGAGCTCGGCGAGGGCGCCGTTTTTCAAGCCTTCGTAGAAATGGGTGATGGCATTGCGCTGAATGGTGAGGCTGGGATCTTCGAGGAACTTGAAGTCCTTGATGTCCTGCGGGTTGGCGAGATCGATCAGGATGCAGACGCGCTGGCCGGGTTCCGGCGCGAAAGTGGACTTGAGGAGACCCGAAAGGCTGAATGGGGGGAACTTACGGGCGGCGATTTGTTCGGCGATCGTCATGGTGGGCATACGGTAGACGGATACGCCGCCGCTCGCAACGGCGATGCGCAGATCGTGAATTTTCTCTCCCCCTTGGGGGCAAGGTCCTCTTATTCTGTGGGTTCCATGGCTCGCAAAGGCATCATTCTCGCCGGAGGCTCAGGCACCCGGCTCGATCCCCTCACCCGCATCGTCTGCAAGCAGCTCCTGCCCATTTACGACAAGCCGATGATCTACTACCCGCTCTCCGTCCTCATGCTGGGCGGCATCCGGGATATCCTGATCATCTCCACTCCGAAGGACCTGCCGATGTTTCAGATGCTCTTTGGCGACGGCTCGCGGCTCGGCTTGCACATCGAGTACGTGGAGCAGGCAAAGCCCGATGGCATCGCACAGGCGTTCCTGCTTGGCGAGTCCTTCCTCGCGGGCGACGGAGCCGCGCTCATCCTCGGCGACAATATTTTCCACGGGAAGCTCGACTTCGTGCGCGCTGCGCTGGCCCGCACGGAGGGGGCGTCGATCTGCGCCTGTCCGGTAAAGGACCCGGAGCGTTACGGTGTGATCGAGTTTGATGCCGACGGCCGCGCCATCTCCATCGAGGAAAAGCCAAAACAACCCCGGAGCAACTACGCCGTGCCGGGCTTCTACGTTTACGACAACCAGATCGTCGACGTGACCCGTTCCCTCAAGCCGTCCCCGCGCGGCGAGCTGGAGATCACCGACGTGAACCGCGCCTACATGAGCCGTGGCCAGCTCTACGTCGAGCCTCTCGGCCGGGGTGTCGCCTGGCTCGATACCGGCACACCCGACAGCCTCATGGAGGCGAGCAACTACATCGCGACGTTGGAGCATCGCCAGGGCGTGAAAGTCGCCTGCCTGGAGGAGATCGCCCGCTATCGCGGCTTCATCGACGACGCGGGCTTTGCGAAGCTCATCGACTCCCTGCCAAGGAACTCCTACCGGGCGTATCTGGAAGGGCTGGTTTTTTAGGGAGTGTGAAGGGAGCCACCGGTCGTTCGATGAACGATGGTGGCGCGGTCGAGAGTCTCGGGGATACGTACCCTTCCGCGAAGCGCTTGGAATTTCGGCTTTGCAGGAAGGGATCAAAGACAAGACGGGTTGGTCCAGAAGGGCTCTGGATTGCTCTTGGAACCCTGTTCGGCAAGAGTCTGTATCCGATCACCATTCCGCCCATGGACCAAATCTACTCCCTTCACACCGACCGAAACATCGAGCCATGGGAATTTGGACAGCTTGCTGCGCTGAACCTATGGGGCGACGCCGGTGACTTTACCGGGGAGCGCCTGGCGGGGCATTTTGCGGCGGTCGATTTCGCGGCTCATGTGCGTACCTCGCAGCACCTTCTCGTCGGTTATGCCAGCGCCATCTCGAATGGGCTGGGCACGGTCTTCATCGACAGCTTGATTTGTCATCCCGAGTACGACCGCGAGGCGATCGGCGGTCTGCTCCTCCGGGCTGTATTGACTCATTTTTCCGGCCAGCCGGTTTACGCGATGCCCTTTGTGGATGAGCAGCAGGTCTTCCGCGCCAACGGCTTCCGCGTTTATCGCCGGGAGATGGTGGCGCTGGCGCATCGGAATGATGAGCCTTCCGGGCTGGGAGGTATCGCGGCACCCGAAGCTGTGATTCACTCTTAGGTCCGGGCTGGCGCTGAAGGCTCCCGGTTTTTCCGGTGATGCTTCAGTTCGCCGCCTCCGATGATGGAGGAAAGCCACCGGTTCGTTTTGTGGAATGAGCGGGTGAACTTGCGCCGGGCAAATTCCCCGATGTTGCGCGCTTTTGGGAAAAATCCCATGCTGGCTGAGTGATTCGACAGATCGCGCTGGCCTGTGTCCTGCTTGTGACGTCCTGCCTGACCGGACAGGGCGCTGTGGGGTATTTCCCTGTGCCGGTGGCGAAGGATGATATCCGGATCTTTCGCGAGATGGATCTGAAGGAGGCGGATTACGAGGTGGAGAAGTATCGCGTCACCTTTGATCGCGCGAACTGGGTCTGGATCGAAGCTCAGGCACAGGGCAAGGTGTCGGACCTGCCTTTGCCGAAAAGGGCGTCTGCGGTGAATCTCCTGCTCCTCACGCAAAAGAAAGGTCATCCCGACAAAACCATCCATTTCGTCGTATCGAGCGAGGAGTCCTCCGTCTATAGCTACATTCGCTTCGATCCCGCGGAGCTGCTGCAGCGGACATTCGCCTTGCGCGAGGGGCGGTTTTTGCTGCTCGGAATGAGCACGGTGCGACCGTCGGATTTCGCCTATGTGCTCCAGATCTTCCAGAGCGATATCGCGCCCCAGGGAGCCCGCGAATGAAGTCTGGCAGCGGCGTCAGGCTGTCGGCATCCGCGCTGTGACGTTTCAATCCCATTGACAGATGCGGCGTTTCCCGTATAAATCACATCCGGATTAGATTTTCACCTCCAGATTTCATCCTCTCTCCCCGGAACCATGAAAACATCCCTCGCCGCAGGCGCGGTCCCGGCCTTGTCGCGTCTTGCATTGTCCCGATCCGCAGCCTTGCTCGGTCTACTCGTCAGCCTCAGCGTGGGAGCCTCCCCGGCGCTGGCAGCGGACTGGACGTGGAATACGGCGCTGCTTTACCAGCGGCAGCATGACAATCCACAGAACTACAATTTCACCACCGACTGGGTGACGGGATCGGACGGCACGGGGCAGAGCCTGCAAATCACGGAGCCGAGCGTGAACGAGTGGAATTACTTCCTCGATGTGCCTCGCTCGTATCTCACGACGGCGACGAACCAGTTTCGCGCGGTGCTGGATTTTGAGGTGGTGACGGCGACGGTGCTCCCGCAGTACTTCTGGATGTTCGCGCGGTGCCTCGATGTGAATGGCCGCGCGATGGCGGGTGTGCCGGAGCAGTGGCAGAGGTTTGTCTCCGAGAGCGCGGACGGGCCGCGGCGCATCGAGTTTCCCATCGAGTTTCCGCCGGTGGCCGGTGGCACCTGGCATTTCTATTTTGGCTGCAAGCGCACGGGGACCATCATCATCGACAGCCTCGTGATCAAGGAGGGCTGGGACCTGACGCGGGAGCCAGCGGTCCTGAATGGCGCGGCGACCTCGGTGCTGCCAGCGGGGGTGAGTGCGGCCACGGGGTCGCCCGCCATTACCATCTCGCCTCCGGCGTCTGGCACGGTGACGGTGCTCACGGCGTCCGATCTCGTGGCCGATGGCGCGACGCCTGTGACCTCGGCGGTGGCGGCGGCCAACTCGACCAAGCTCCAGACCTGGCTCACCACGGCGAAAAACACGGCGGGAACCAAGAAGCTCGCGATCCCGCCGGGGACGTATCGCTTTGAGTCCAACGCGCAGCTCAATATCGACAGCACGAATGACCTGACCATCGACGGGCAGGGCGCGACATTCATCTTTCAGAAGCTCTACAACGGCGCGCACTTCATGGTGAATGCATGCAACCGGCTCGTAGTGAAGAATCTCAATATCGACTGGAACTCCGACTACAAGCCCATCGCCAGCCTCGGGCGGCTGGTGAGCCTTTCCTCGGACAAGAAGACGGCGGTGCTTCAGTTTGACGATCAGGATGCGGCGCAGACGCTGCGGACGGCGCAGGCTTTCTGGCATTCCATGCATCCCATGGATACGACGTACCTGTATCGCAACAGCCCGGACTTCTTCCTGCTCAAGGACACGCCGCAGCCTGCGCTCACGGCCAGCGCGAACCAGATCACTGCGGTATTCACTAATCCGCTTTCGCTCACGGTCGGCACGAGCTATTGCATCAAACACCTGTACTACGAGATGATCGGCTTCAAGCTCGCGTCGTCGTCGCATGTGCTCTTCGACACGGTGAACTTTTACGGCGTGCCCGGCATGGGATGGCTGAACACCGAGGAGAGCCATCACCTGAAGTGGACGAACTGCAAATTCCTGCGGCGCGCGGGTTCCCGGCAGCCGCTCATCACCGGGGCGGATGGCATTCACTCCGGCGAGTCGAAGGGCGACATCGCCATCCAGGGGTGCGCCTTCACCGGGCTCGGCGACGATGCGATCAATCTGCATGACAACTGCTGGCAGGGCGGGCTGGTGAATCCCGGCACGGGCAACCAGCTGCAATTCCGCAACTGCCCGAGGCATCAGCTGCGAGTGAAGAGCGGCGATGTCATCCGGTTTTACAACTCCGACTACACGCCTGCCGGAGTGGAACTGACCGTCACGGGCACGCCCACCTACAGCAGCCCGAATGGTGATCCGGAACACGTCAATACGACGATGGTCGTCACCTTCGCCAGCCCCGTGCCGTCCAGCCTGTCACCGCTCTCGATTGCCAACAATACGCGGTTTGAGACAAAGAACGTGCGCATCGCGGCCAATACGATCATGTACACGAATGGTCGCGGCGTACTGCTCTCGGCGAAGAACGCGACGATCGACTCGACTTACTTCCGCAATGTCTCGGCGACGAGCATCCAGATCACCACGGAGATCGTTGACACGGCGTACATGGAGGGGCGCGGTGCGTCGAATGTCCTGGTGAGCAACAACACCTTTGAGAACACGAACCAGATCGGGCGCTGGGCCGGAGCCGTGGTCTATGTCGGGGCGACGATCCCGTGGGGTCCGGCGGACGTGCCGCTGTTTACCAACCTCACCTTTGATAACAACAAATTCTACAATTCCCCCGGCCCCGCCATCTCGCTGACCTCGACGAGCAACGTCATCGTGAAAAACAGCCGCATCGAGTACAATCAGGCCCTGGCCAACGTCACGCCCTTCGCGGGAGCACTGCAGGCCATCCTCTCCGACGACCTCGCCCTCGGCGGCAACACCTGGCGAAACGTCCTCACCCCGCCCAATCCCGTCGGCATCGTCTTCAACCCTTCCACCGTCACCAACCTCGCCCCCGGCTCGAACCGCCTGGAGACGCCGTAGGGGAAGGGTAGCGGAGCGGTCAATTCACCAAGTCGGTGTAATGCGCCGCCGCGCGACAGACGAGCCCGGCCCGATTGAAAAAGAAGACCTCCGCAGCCTGCCGCCCGTGGTTGGTGTGGTAGAGAATCATGATGATCCCCACTTGGCGGGGTACGCTTGCCAATTCAAAGTGCAGGTCCGGCATCTTTGAAAATCTAGCTTGTTGCTTGTTTTCGATTAACGATCCCGAAAGGGATGTGTACGCAGGGGATCTCGTCGGCAACTCCTTTTAGGTGAGAGATCTGGTCATCAAGAAATAGATGGGGTTTGAAGACACGGAGTACGCGGCTCTTATCAATCCCGCCCATAAAGAATGTTTCCGTTGCCGTTAGCCCCCACTCTTCCAGAGTTCTTACAAATCGCGCGTGAGCTGGGGCGTTTCTAGCGGTGACGATAGCAACTCTAAGTAGTGGCCTAAAATTTGAATCTTCCTTTTTTCTTTTTGCTTCAAATTTTTGCCAATACGATAGCTTTTTAGCAAGGTCATGAAGTGGGCCAGGCTTTAATGGCTTGTTGGCGTTTATTACTTCCGCATTATGAAACAGATCGAGTCCCTTTTCTTGATATACCTGTTCTGCTTCATCGCCTGCGAGAACTCCATCAAAGTCAAAAGCCACGCGTAACTCGTCAGAGTCTGGGGTGTCTGGCGCCTTCGTTGGAAGTACAAGGCCAGCGGGCATTCCGGCATTTAGGGCTCCGCGAACATCGTTGTCATTTGCGCTCAAGAACAATGAGGCGTTAAATGATTCAATGTATGGGTATGGATCTTTTCCGCACAAAAATGCACCTCGCGAGATATTGAGTTTATAGTGCTCACAACTTGCGAAAAAGCGCCTTCCAGAATCTGGGTCGTTTCTCGACAATACAACAACTTCAACTGGCAGTTCTTTTTTGAAAACCTGATTTAAATGTAGTAACCTTCTGATGAAGGGAAATGCGACACCTTTTGAAAACGGAATATCTAGGTGGGTGCGCTGATGCTCTCGATAGGTTTCTTCGCCTTGTTCTCGAAAAACTTGGTCAGCATCGGTCATGTTGAACACTGCGCTGCTGGAGATGGCGATAACTAGTTTCTTCTCTATCGGGTAAGCCACTGCGGTGGGGTTGTTTTAGTTTTATAAACTACATTGCGCCGACATCACGTAATCTGCGGAGAAATTGTGCGAACTCTCTCAATGAACAGAGATCCGTCTGATCTAAACCATCAGGATCGAAGTGCATTACGTCGTTGCGAATCAGCCTGATTTTATCGAGTTGTTTGACGAATTCGGAGCGATCTATTTCAAGGTTTAGCTTTTTCCAATATTTTTCTTGTTCAAGAAGGTGAATGTATTCGCCAAATGTCAAATCGGAGATGCCGTTAATCTCTCGCTGTTCATCGCTTGGGGATTTTGCGATTTTTAGTTCAGGTAGAGTAAATTTACCATACAGCATGCGACGTATTCCATTTTCAATTTCGCCAATCAAAATAAACGGCTCCGCTAATATTTGGAATTGCTCGTTAAAATCGCTCGCAGTTATTATTCCTGAAATTTGATGATCACTGGAGCGAACGAGAACGTAATCGGATGTTGTAATTATTGAGATTGCAGAGAATAACGAGGCCTCAGAGGATATCGTTTGAGCGGGCTCCATGCAGTCTCGTGCGAAAGCGCAAGTTTTTTTAAGAGCGAGCCGACTGCCGATTGTCTTCCAGCTCACGATGCCTTTGACATCTCGGGAGCTTGTCATTACTGGGACTTGAGAGTAGTCGCTTGTAAGCATTATCGTAATGATTTGCTGTAAGGTGCTGTCGGGTTTGACGGATGACGGGCGATTGTTTGCTGCAGGCAGTCGACCGACTCTGTAGGTTGGGTCAGAAAGTGTGGGCGTAGTGTATGTTGATTCGTCTCCCTTGGAGATAAAAAAGGAAATATATTCGTCTATGTAAGTAGATTCGAAATCTGGATAAGTGATGAGGTCGTATTTTTTCAGCGTTTCTCTTATCCAGGTTACGGTTCGCCATCCTCTCCGCTCAGATCCAAACCACGACAAGAAGGTTCTGACGGTCTCTTTTTGAGGTGCAGTGCCTTTTTTTAGACTGTCCGATATGTCTTTTAGCTTTTCCTCGATTTGGCACATGGGGGGATAGTTGGTGTGTATATTTACGTATATCAGTACCTCATAAAGAAGATTTAAGCTATTGTTTGCAAGAAGGTTGATTTCATTGCTGGCACTTTGCACACCAGCAGGTGGTTCTGCCGCCGACTTGGGCGCGGTGGAGATCGAGGCCGCAGCGGGGGCAGGAGTGGTCTTTTTCCCAGCGGTGATTAAAGAGCCAGGTGTCCGGCGGGTCTTCCCAGCGTTCGCCGATCGTTTTGAGGGCCTGGAGGGAGACTTCGCGGGTTTCTTTCCAGAGGGTGGCGGTTTCCTCCGGGGTGAGGGTGCCGCTGCTATCGGTTATGGGAGCTGGCTGGACTCCCGAGCGGGGCAATGTCCGGCAGTGACTTGACGCAAAGTATCCGCGCTTTTCTCCGCCGCCTCCACCTTGGAAGCGTGAATCTTTCCCCAGGCGCAGAGCGCGTCCATGACCGGGCGGAGGGACTCTCCGAAATCGGTGAGCGAATATTCCACCTTCGGCGGAACCTGGTGGTACACCTTGCGATGGACGATGTTGTCGGTTTCGAGTTCGCGGAGTTGTTGGGTAAGCATCTTCGGGCTGGCTTGGGGAATGAGGCGCGTCAGTTCTCCAGCCCGTCTCGGTTTTTCCATCAGGTAATGGAGCAGAACAGGTTTCCATCGGCCTCCCATTACATTCAAAGTGCGGGTAACCGGGCAATCGATGTAGTTCATTTTCTGAAATTTATACCTTTTGGTTGGTAGGTTACAAAAAGGTGGGGACTAGTTTTGCGCCCGCCGATTTGTAGGATGTCGGCATGCAGGTATTGATCGTCTTTGCGCATCCGGAGCCAACATCGCTGACCCGCCAGCTCGTGCAAGTCTCTGTTGAGACCCTTGAGAAAGAGGGTCATGACGTCGTGCTTTCGGACCTTTATGGAATGAAATGGAAGGCGGTCTTTGACGCCGATGATTTTCCCGTCCGGGCGAACCCGGAGCGGCTGTCCTTCATTGAGGAGTCTGGGCATGCTTACGCGAGCGGAAATCAGACGGCCGATGTCGTCGCGGAACAGGCAAAACTTATATCGGCGGATGCGGTGATCCTCCAATTTCCTCTGTGGTGGTTTGGTGTCCCGGCGATTCTGAAGGGGTGGATCGAGCGGGTTTACGCCTATGGGTTTGGCTATGGATTTGAGGATGGCACGAACCGGTTCCGGTACGGCGACGGGATGCTGAAGGGAAAGAGGGCTCTTGTCTCCGTGACGCTCGGCGGTCCGGAGGTGGACTATGGCCCGCGTGGGATCAATGGGCCGCTCGATCACATTCTCTTCCCTCTGACGCACGGCGCGCTCTTTTACCCCGGCATGGCTGTCCTGCCGATTCACGCCGTATATGGAGCCGCCCACCTTAAGACCGCAGAGGAAATCGAGGTGGTCAAAGCAGGCTGGCAGCATCGCGTCGAGGGGCTTTTCACCGACGAGCCCATCCCTTTTCGCTCACAGAACGGAGGAGACTTTCCCGACCGGCATACGCTCAGGGATGATGTGGCTCCCGGGGTGACCGGTTTCCCCGCGCATATTGCATAGGGCTGTTCCCGGGCAATAACGCGGAATGTATTGACTGCCTAGTGCTGGCACTTGGCGCACCAGCAGGTGGTGCGGCCGCCGACTTGGGCGCGGTGGAGGTCGAGGCCGCAGCGGGGGCAGGCGTGGTCTTTTTCCCAGCGGTGATGGAAGAGCCAGGTGTCCGGCGGGTCTTCCCAGCGTTCGCCGATCGTTTTGAGGGCCTGACGGGAGACTTCGCGGGTTTCTTTCCAGAGGATGGTGGTTTCCTCCGGGGTGAGGGTGCCGCTGCGGCGGGAGGGGAGGAGGTGGGCGCGCCAGAGGATTTCGTCGGCCATCCAGTTGCCGATGCCGGGGAAGCGCTCCTGCATGAGGAGCACGGCTTTGATCGGGGCCTGCTTGCGGCGGGCGAGGAAGGCGGCGACGGCGTCCTTGGTAAAATCCGGAGCGGTGACTTGCGGAGGCAGGGCGGTCCACCAGTCCGGGTCCGCCTTGCCGGGACTGAACAGGACGCGGCCAAAGAGGCGGAAGTCGGTGAAGATGAGCGCGACGGATTTTTCGTAAAGGACGAGGTGGTCGTGCTTGGCGGGCTCGAAGTCGGGGTCGGCGGTGTGGAGCTTGCCGGTCATGCCGAGGTGGACGCCGAGCGTGGCGGTGCTGAAGCGAAAGAGCATCTGCTTCCCATGCGCGGCGGAGCCGAGGAGCTTTGCGCCGGTGAGGGTCTGCTCCATCGTGGGCATGTCGATGCCGCGAAAGAGGCGGGCCTTCGGGTGCGTGGCGACGCGGAGGATTTTGCCGCCGATCCCGGCGTCCCATTGCTTACGGAAATATTCAACCTCGGCGAGTTCAGGCATGGGGATACAGTGGGCGCACTGCGGGCGGTGTGCAATCGGGGAACGGAAGGAATTTGAACAAAAGGAAGCGAAGGAAACGAAGGGGAAGGCAGAGGAGTTTTACAGAAGGACGCAAAGAACGCCAAGGGCTGCAAGTGCTTGTGGCGTCTCAAGGGAGGGTCTTGGCTTTCTTTCCCGGCGACGTCGGATTTTACTCCGGGGGTGAGTCAGGATAGGACGATCATCGACAATGCGCTGGTCCGCTGCGTGCGCGATGAGCGGGAGGCGGCACCACTTTTTGAGTTGGTACGTGCGGACCTTGGGCTCTGGGTTTGGGAGCTTGCGGTGGAGCCGGACAGGGATGCGGATGTCCAGCTTGAGCAGATTCGGCGTGAGCTGGAGGCAAATCGCTCAAAGCTTGCCAGCCTGGCCGGTGGGTGCACGGAGTTCGTACTGTTTCTTTCTGTCGCTGCCATCGAAGACTCGATGCTGCGGATAACGAATAAGCTCGCTCGTCTCGTGGCGGAGTGCGGATTGGAACTCGAAATCGTCACCCAATCGCGCGGCTGATTTTTCGGCGAGTGAACCGAACGCAAAGCCGCCAGCGAACCAATGTACGGCTGCTGGCGGCGATTTCTTTAGTTTAGGTTTTTGCTTACAGGACGAAGACGAGGAACTCGGCGTCGCGGCGGGCGGTGAGGTCGAGCTTCGTGGCGCCTTCGATCGAGACGGCGTCGCCGGGAGTGAGGCATTCGCCTGCGGTGGTGAGTTCGCCGGTGATCTGGTGGACCCAGACGCCGCGACCTTCCGGGACGTCGATGCTTAAGGTTTTGCCTGCTCCGAGCTTGCCGAAGGAAATCTCGGCGTCCTGGCGGATCGCCACCGCGCCGTCGCGGGCTTCGGGAGCGAAGAGCAGGGTGAGCGCGTCGGGCCGGGCCGCGTCGCCGAGCGGGCGCTCGGAGTAGCGCGGCGAGCCGCCGTGTTCATTCGGGCGCAGCCAGATTTGCAGGAAGTGGACGGCCTCGGACGGCGAGGCGTTCATCTCGCTGTGCAGGACGCCGTCGCCTGCGCTCATGTATTGCAGGTTGCCGGGGCGGATGACGCCCTGGTTGCCCATGCTGTCGCGGTGCTGGAGCGCGCCGGAGATGACGTAGGTGAAGATCTCGGCGTCGCGGTGCGGGTGCATCCCGAAGCCTACACCGGGCGAGACGATGTCGTCATTGATGACGCGCAGCGAGCGGTAGCCCATGTGGTCGGGGTCGAAGTATTCGCCAAAGGAAAAGCTGTGGCGGCTGTCGAGCCAGCCGAACTTCGTGCGACCGCGCCGGTCGGCGGCGAGCTTGGTCACGCGGGGCGTGGTTTCGTCGCCGCTGGCGGTTTGATTGGTCTTGAAGGTTGTCGTCTGCATGGAATGAGCGTCGCATGGCTGCAGCGCGGGCGCTCATACTTCGTCGTTGGAAAGAGTATAACTTTGGGTTATCGGTCCCTTACCGGCATGGAACTTCGCCACCTGCGCTATTTCGTCACTGCGGCCGAGGAGCTGAACATCAGCCGCGCCTCGTCCCGGCTGCGCATTTCCCAACCCGCCGTCAGCCGGCAGATTCACGACCTGGAGGATGAGCTCGGCGTGGAGTTGTTTGTGCGCGAGTCCGGCGGACTCCGGCTTACGCCCGCAGGTGAGGCCTTCCTGCCCCAGGCGCGGGACATTCTGCGCCGAAGCCGCGAGGCGGTGGACCGTTTGCAGGCTTTTCGCAATCCCGCCCCGGTGAAAATCGTGGTCGGCTACATCGCGCCGATGCTCTCCGTGGTGGTGACGCCGGCCCTGAGGGCCTTTGGCGAGACGTACCCCGATGTGGTTGTCGATCTCATCGAACTCTCGCCCGGCGACCAGATTCCCGCTCTGCGCGATGCGAAGATCGACATCGCCCTCGTCGGCCAGCCCTGCCCCGAGGTGGCGAAGGAATTTCACGTCACCGAGCTGAACCGCACGCCGCTGGCCGCCGTGGTCTCGGATCACCACCAGTACGCCTTACGCAAGAAGGTGAAGCTCACCGAGCTGGAGGAGGAAAAATTCATCGGCTTCTGCGAGCAGACCTTTCCTGGGCGCAATGAGGCGATCCGCCAAGCCTGCGAGGGAGCAGGGTTCGCTCCCTGCATCGAGCAGCAGGCGCACAATCTCGCGGCCGCCATCGCGCTCGTCTCCTCCGGCAAAGGCGTGACGCTCATGCCGGACGACGCGGATCATCTGCCGCACCCGCACGCTGTCTTTCTGACCCTGCAACCCTCGGTGCCTGCGGAGGTTTCTGCCCTGGTGCGGAGAAAGGACGATTGCCGCCCGGAGCTGCTGGCCTTCGCCGAGGCCTGCGTGGCTGTGCGCCTCACCCGGGCGGCCTCGCGCCAGCTCGCCGCTGCATGATCCGGTACTCCGCCACGGAGACGATCACGGTCGGGCAATTCCGCGACGTCCTGGTGCGTTCCACCCTGGGCGAGCGACGTCCGCTCGACCGCGAGGATACGCTGGACGCCATGCTGACCAATGCCTCGCTCCTCGCGACGGCGTGGGATGGCGAGTTGCTCGTGGGCATCGCGCGGTCGGTGACGGATTTTGCCTACTGCTGCTATATTTCCGACCTCGCGGTCGATGAGGCGTACCAGCGACAGGGCATCGGCAGGCAGCTCATCGAGGCCACCGCGCAGCGACTGGGACCGCATTGCAAAATCATCCTCCTCGCCGCCCCGAAAGCCGACACGTACTACGGCGGAGTGGGCTTTCAGCGACACCCTCGCGCGTGGGTGCGGGACAAATCCTGACAACACCCCGATTGCCAATCCGTATCTGTACGGATAACTAGGAGGCTGCATGAGTAAAGACGTACCAGTCTACGTGGCAGGCCACCGGGGGATGGTGGGAAGCGGCATCGTACGCGCCCTGGAGCGCGGGGGGTATACCCGTATCCTTACGCGGACTCGCACCGAACTCGACCTGCTGGATCGTGCTGCGGTGCGGAGCTTTTTTGAAACCGAGCGCCCTCGCCTCGTGGTGGACGCCGCGGCAAAGGTCGGCGGCATCATTGCGAACAGCGAGCAACCGGTGGAGTTCCTGCTCCAGAACATCACGATCCAGAACAACATCATTGAGGCGGCGGCGGACTTCGGCGTCGATAAGCTGCTCTTTCTCGGCAGCTCCTGTATTTACCCCAAGCTGGCCACGCAGCCGATCACCGAGGATTCGCTGCTCTCCGGTCCGCTCGAGCCAACGAACGACGCCTATGCCCTGGCCAAGATCGCGGGCATCAAGCTCTGCCAGGCTTACGCAAAGCAGTACGGGAAGAATTTCATCTCCGGCATGCCGACGAATCTCTACGGCCCGAATGACAACTTTGACCTGCACACGTCCCACGTGCTGCCCGCCCTGATCCGCAAGGTCCACGAGGCCAAGTTGCGGGGCGACAAGTCGTATGTCGTGTGGGGCACGGGTTCGCCCCGGCGGGAATTCCTCCACGTCGACGATCTCTCCGAGGCGTGTTTGTTCCTGCTGGAGAATTACAACGAGCCGGAGATCGTAAACATCGGTTGCGGCGAGGATGTGACCATCCGCGAACTGGCCGAGACGGTCTGCGACGTGCTCGGGTTCCAGGGCGAGCTGGTCTTCGATACGACGAAACCCGATGGCACTCCCCGCAAGCTGCTCGACATGTCGAAGCTGCTTTCCATGGGCTGGAAGCCCCGCATTCCGCTGCGCGAGGGCATTCGCGGAGCCTACGACTGGTATCTGCAACACGGTTCGCGGTAATCGCCGCCGGACATAGACCCGCGGCTGGAATGTTTCGCCGTCTCATTCTCGGATTTCTCCTCGTCATCTGCGTGCTGATGATCGGGGAGATCTTCAAGCCCCTGCAGCCACGCGCGACGTGGCGGACGGTGAATGACTGGGGTTCCGGAGTGACAGGGGAGTTTACCATCGACAACCCGACCGGCCAGGACATCGACGGCTGGACGCTGAGGTTTGATTATCCAGGCAAGATCGAGGGCATCTCAGGGGCGACGGTCATCGATCAGGACGGGACACAGTACCTTGTGCGGCCGGTGGAGTGGAACAGCGTCATCGCACCGGACCGCTCGGCTACGGTGGAACTCCGCATGTCGCCGGGTGGATATCTCCCACGTCGGGTGAAGGTCGATACGAAACGTGTTCCAGCAAGCAACGCGGAGGAAAAGCCGGACGACATTTTCCTGCTGGGGGAGCCGCGATTTGGGCGTAGTACCCAGCCGGAGCCTCTGGCAGGGAATGGCAGTCCCGCTCTGGCCCGGCTCCGTTATGGAGCGGTGGAGCTGATCTATCGCGTCGTGCAGGATTACGGCCACAAGATGGAATCGGAGGTCCTGATCAGGAATAACAGTTGGGAGACCTTGCGCGACTGGACGATCTTTCTCGATTTCCCCCGGCGAATCACCGCCGTGCAAGGTGGCACGCAAACTGCCCAGGCGGGAGCCAACCATCGGCTGGACTCGGACTCAGTATTGCCCATCCCGCCCAAGGGGGAGTTGCGATTGACCCTGTGGGCGGAGCCGGGTCTGAAGCTTGATCCGCCTCGACGCATGCTTTTCCGTGCGCGCTCAGGATCGCAAAGCCGACCGGATTTCAACTACGCCGCAGCTCTCCAGATGTCGCTGTATTTTTACGAGGCGCAACGCTCGGGCAAGCTTGGGGACACCCGGGTGGCGTGGCGGCGGGATTCCGGGCTCAGTGACGGGGCGGACAAGGGCGTAGATCTCACGGGCGGATACTACGACGCCGGCGACCATATGAAGTTTACCTTTCCGCTCAGTTCGGCGTTATCGATTCTCTCGTGGGGCGGGCTGGAGTACCGGGCCGGGTATGAAAAGGCAGGTCAATGGAGCGCGCTTCTCGATACTGTGCGGTGGGGGACGGACTGGTTGATCAAGGCGCACGTCGCGCCCAACGAACTCTATGCGCAGGTGGGAGATGGGCGGCTTGACCACGCCTACTGGGGGCCGCCGGAGCGGATGACGATGAAGCGTCCATCCTACAAAATCACCGTAAAGGCTCCCGGTTCAGATCTCGCTGGCGAGGCATCGGCAGCGCTGGCCTCCGCGTCGATTCTATTTCTCAAGGAGGACCCAGCCTACGCGGCCCTCCTGCTGCGGCACGCGCGCGAACTCTATGATTTTGCGGTGGCCTTCCCCGGGTCGTACAGCGATTCTGTCCCGGCGGCGAAGGAGTTTTATCCCTCGCGCTACGGATACCAGGATGAGGTGGCCTGGGCCGCGGCATGGCTCTACTCGGCCACTGGGGAGAAGCGTTATCTCGATGACGCTACGGCGATTTACAAGGACTCTATTCAAGGGCGGTTGACCGGTGCAGCGGCCTGCTGGGATGACAAGCGGCCCGCGCTCGCGGTGCTGATGGCGCGCATCACACGCAAGGACATTTACAAGAGGGACGCCGAGCAGTTTCTCGACTACTGGACGGATGGGCGGTTCGGCCCGCGGGTGCGATATACCCCGGGCGGACTGGCCTGGCACAATGAATGGGGCCCTTTGCGCTACGCGGCAAATGCGGCATTCCTTGCCTTTGTGTACAGCGATCGCGTGGCGGATTACCGCTACATGTACCACCGGTTTGCGAAGCGGCAGATCAACTATATCCTCGGCGACAATCCCGCCAGGCGGAGCTACCTTGTCGGCTTTGGAAATAACCCGCCGATGAATCCCCATCATCGAGCTTCGCACGATTCGCCCGACAACGACATCAATAACCCGGCAAACAACGCACACATCCTTTACGGAGCGTTGGTAGGTGGCCCTTCGAGCCTCGACGATTTTGACTATGAGGATAATCGCCGCGACGTTCGCCAGAACGAGGTGGCGCTCGATTACAATGGCGGCCTCACTGGCGCTCTCGCCCGTATGGTGATGTTGAATGGCGGCAAGCCGATGGCGGTCTTTCCGCCCAAATAAAAAACCTGCCTCAGCACGGGGCGGAGGCAGGTTTCTCGGAAGGGAAATCCTTCTGGGGAACTAGATGATGGTGACAGTCTGATCGCCTTCGACGATCTCGCCGATCACTTTGCCACGGGTGAGTTTCACCGTCTCGGCCTGGCGCTTCTTATCGACGATGAGAACCATGCCGATGCCCATATTGAAGACCTGGTACATCTCGAGCGGATCGACCTTGCCTCCGGCTTCGATGATCTGGAAGAGGGCTGGCACCTTCCAAGAATCGCGGCGGATGTTGGCCTGCGTGCCCTTGGGCAGGACGCGCGGGAGGTTGTCGATGAGGCCGCCGCCGGTGATGTGCGCTGCGGCGTGGAGCAGCCCGTCCGGCAGCGAGGCCATGAGGGGCTGGTAATTCTTGTGCACGCGGAGGAGTTCCTCGCCGATCGGGAGCTTGAGCTCGGGGAGGCGGGAGTTCACTTTCAAGCCCATGGTCTCAAAGAGAACCTTGCGGGCGAGCGAATAACCATTGGTGTGCAGGCCGGTCGAGGGGAGGCCGATGAGGACATCGCCCACGCGGACCTTGGAGCCGTCGAGCATCTTGGGACGGTCGACCACGCCGACGATGGTGCCGGCGACGTCGTATTCTCCTGCCTGGTACATGCCGGGCATCTGGGCGGTCTCGCCGCCGATGAGAGCACAGCTTCCGGCGCGGCAGGCCTTGGCAAAACCGGTGAGGAGCTGGCGGAAGACCGGGGGCTCGAGCGAGGCGGCGGCGACGTAATCAAGGAAGAAAAGCGGCTGCGCCCCGACGACGGCGATGTCGTTGATGCAGTGATTGACGAGATCCTGGCCGACGGTGTCGTGTTTGTTGACCATGAAGGCGACCTTGAGCTTGGTGCCGACGCCATCGACGCTGGCGACGAGCACGGGGTCCTTCATTTTCCCGAAGTCCGCGCGGAAGAGACCGCCGAAGCCGCCGATCTTGCCGAGCACCTGCGGGCCATGAGTCGAGCGCACCAGCGCCTGAATGCCGCTTTTGACGACGTTTCCTAAATCCACATCCACGCCCGCCCGGGCGTAGGCTTTTACTTTGACCTGCTTCATATCAGGCGGGGTTCCTCGTTATCGAGCAGGCGCACGCGGCGGGCTCTTTTTTCCATGATGAGTTTGTCGAATTCGGCATCGAATCCCACGGGGTAGTCCCCGCTGAAACATGCCGTACAAAAGTCGTTCCCAGGCCGCTTGGTGGCGCGGATCATTCCCTCGAGGTCGAGGTAGCCGATGGAGTCCGCCCCGAGATACTTGCGGATTTC
Organism: Terrimicrobium sacchariphilum; assembly: GCF_001613545.1. Taxonomy (NCBI): domain Bacteria; kingdom Pseudomonadati; phylum Verrucomicrobiota; class Terrimicrobiia; order Terrimicrobiales; family Terrimicrobiaceae; genus Terrimicrobium; species Terrimicrobium sacchariphilum. The sequence goes on along the minus strand of NZ_BDCO01000002.1, from coordinate 3,557,357 downwards.
CTCCATGGTACACTGGTTGGCGAGGAGCTTGTCGGGGTTGGGAAAGTCAATGCCGTAGTAACAGGCAAAGCGGTGTGGCGGGCAACTGATGCGCATGTGCACCTCCTTGGCTCCAGCCTCCCGGAGCGTGACCACGCGGGAGCGGGCGGTGGTGCCGCGCACGATGGAGTCGTCCACGACCACGACGCGCTTGTCCTTCACGATCTCGGTGATGAGGTTGAGCTTCACGCGGACGTTGAAGTCGCGGATGCTCTGCGATGGCTGGATGAAGGTGCGACCGATGTAGTGGTTTCGCACAAAGGCCGGGTAGTACGGGATACCGAGTTCCTCGGAGAAGCCGAGGGCGGCAAAGATGCCGGAGTCGGGTACGGGAACCACGAGATCGGCTTCGGCGGGATGCAGGCGGGCGAGTTCGCGGCCCATGCGCACGCGCACGTCGGAGACGTTGACGCCTGCGATGTTGCTGTCGGGCCGGGCGAAATAGACGTACTCGAAGATGCAGAATGCGCTGCGAGTCTCCCGGAAGGGGAACTCGGAGCGGATGCCGCCATTGTCGATGATGACCACCTCGCCCGGCTCGATATCGCGAACGAATTGCGCCTGGATGAGATCAAAGGCGCAGCTCTCGGATGCCAGCACGTAGGCACCATCTTTCTTGCCCAGACACAGCGGGCGAAAGCCGTGCGGATCGCGGAAGCCGATGATTTCGCGCTCGCTCATGAGCACGATGGAAAAGGCGCCTTCAATGCGGCGGAGGGCAGCCAACGCACCGCCGTCTCCCCGCGGCTGGGCCAGCAGGTGGAGGACGATTTCGCTGTCGACCGTGGTTTGGAAGATGGAACCCTTGGCCTCGAGCTCGACGCGGAGCTGCGCAGCGTTGACGAGATTGCCATTGTGGGCCACAGCGAGCTGGCCGCGATTCGTATCCACCACAAAAGGCTGGGCGTTCTTGGCGGTGCTGGACCCGGTGGTCGAGTAGCGCACGTGGCCGATGGCACGCGTCCCCTTGAGCTCATCGAGGTCGTCCATCTTGAACACCTGCGAGACGAGGCCCATGCCTTTGTGCTGCTGGAAGGTGCTGTCCGACCCCTTGGCCGAGACAATACCGGCGCTTTCCTGGCCGCGATGCTGGAGCGCAAAGAGTCCGTAATAGGTCAGCAGGGCGGCGTCGGGATGCCCAAAAACGGCGAATACGCCGCACTCATGAGTGGGTTTGTGTTTCAACGGCAAGGCTTGAAGAGGCGGCAACTTGCTAGGTTTTTGTGAGTCTTTCAAGGTTTGAATCGTCCTCCGCGTCCGGACATCATGGCATTTTGCACTATATCGAAAAGTCGGTTGAGCTGATCGCGGGAAGCGAGCCGGTATTCCACCGTGTGGGCATGGGTCGTGGTGGGGTAGTTTTTCGTCACCTTGCGCCAGACGTCGCTGGTCTCGGTGCGCTCCATGGCTTCATCGATCTTGGCTTTGGCGAAATTGATCGTGCTCTGCCCGATCCCATCGGGGGCTTGGGGCACGTTGGGCTCGATGTAGTAAAATCGGGCCAGTTCGGACCCGAAGGTGCCGATATTGGCCTCATAAACCCGTGCGGCGCCGTCGACCACGTACTCGTGGGTGCTGAGCGTGCTGATATTTGAGAGCTTGATGAGGAAGTCGCCTCCCGGGAGCTGGAGCCAAAGGAAGTCGCGATTGGTCATCGCGGGAGTGGCTGAGGCGGAGGGAGATGCCGATGGGCTGGCCGTTTGCGCGCAAAGATCCGGCAAGCTGGCGAGAGCCAGCACCGATGCGGTCGCCAGCAAGCAGTGCCGCAGATTGAGCATTCCCCAGAATCCCAGCTTTTTCCCTCTCGCGCAAATCAGAATCTGCCGATAGATAGCCGCATGCCCAATTATCGCCCGAATGTCGCCTTCATCCTGAGCAACGCTGCCGGGGAGATCCTCGTGTGCGAACGCAGCGATTGGGCCGGGTGCTGGCAATTTGCCCAGGGCGGGGTAAAGAGCGGGGAGGCTTTCATCGACGCGCTCTACCGCGAAGTGGAGGAGGAACTCTGCCTGAAGCGCTCCGATTACGAGGTTCTTTCTTCGCGGGGTCCATACCGGTATCTTTTTGTCAATGGCCGCAAAAAGGAGGGATTCGACGGGCAGGAGCAGTATTATTTCCTGGGCCGTCTGATCAATCCCGACGCGAAAGTGCGCTTTGACGGGGAGTCTGACGAGTTCCGCGCCGCGCGCTGGATCCGGCCGGCTGCGTTTGACCTGAATTGGGTGCCTGAGATGAAGCGTGAGGTCTACGCCAGTGTGCTGCGGGATTTCTTCGGTATCGAGCTGGGCGGCGGCGTAATGAGCGACGAGGCTGCGGCCTGACCGGCTTGCACCTATCGGGAATCCGCCTGATTTATTCTTATGCAGGAGATGGGCAAGATGCTGGTGATTGCCGGAGTGGTGCTGGCGGTGATCGGCGGACTGCTTTGGTGGGGTAAAGGGTTTCGTCTGCCTGGCGATATCTTTGTCGAGAGAGGAGGCTTCTCCTTTGGATTTCCTATCGTCACGTGCATCCTCATCAGCATCGTGCTGACAGTGGTGCTGAATCTTTTTCGGCGATAGTTCGACCTGCTTTTTTGCTCGCGAAGCGCGAGCATCGGGTGTTTGCTACCCCGCATGAAAACCTTGGCGACTTTCCTCGGCGCCGTTGTGCTCGCGTTCTCCCTGAATGCTTGCGGTATGTTGCAGGCGAAATATGACGCGAATGGCAAAGCCACCGCGGCCTACCTGCAGAGTAAAAACACAGGATCCCCGCGTACGAATGTCGAGGGTCTCTGGTACTCGCCCCAGTGGGGTGTGGTCGTGCTGAATCAGACGCCCAAGGGCGAGCTGACCGGTATCTTCCAGGATGCCTATCGGGTGCAGGGTTGGGTCGTGGGCAAGAGCGCCTACCTCGTCCTCATCGATGACGACTGGACCGAATACACGGTGGAGCTCCAGCGCCAGAGCACCGAGAAGCTCACCGGCTTTTATTCGTCCAGCGTGCCATTTTCCGACAAGGACAAGACACCCTTGGAACTCTACAGGATCGATAGATAGCGTATGAAACGCCTGCTTTCGATTGTCTCCCTGGCAGCCGTGCTCGGTCTGTCCGGGTGCGGAGTGTTCTCGGAGATCAGTGACGAACGTTACTCGCGCAACAATGCCAAGGGTCGGGAATGGCTCTCGGACCAGACGATGCCTGCGGAGATCAATATCGGCGGCAACTGGCACTCGGGTGACTGGGGCTACGCCTCCTTCTCGCAGGAGGGTCGTCGTGTGACCGGTAATCTGGGTAATTACGCCATCAAAGGCGTCGTGAGTGGCAACAAGGCCTATCTCGTCGCCAGCCAGGATGGCTGGGATTACTACAGTGTGATCCTCGAGCGCGATGGTGAGTATTCCCTCAAGGGACGCTACTCGCGCAGCATCCCCTACCAGAAGTGGAATCGGGGCGATTTCCGCCTCGAGCGCCGCTAGGGACTCAGGAAACGAACGTAGGAAAACTGAAAAGGGCTGGGCGAAAGGCGTCCAGCCCGGGTTTTTCTCAGACCACGCACTCGCGTGTGAGCTCGCATTATTGGGCGAGGGAGAGTGATCTCGAGCTCGCCCTAAATAGGGCATGTCCTTTTCTCTTTGAGGTTCTCGGAGAGCGGTACGCCTCAGAGCTGCGCGACTTCCGGTTGGAAGGGCGTGCTTTTGGAGGGAAAAATTTAACCCCTCCCTCGTACGCGGGGCGACCCGGAGGCCTGCCCCGCGAATCGGGGAGGAAAGGGATGTTGATTACCTGTTGAATTCCGTGGCGAGCAGGGTGGCGTTGTGACCGCCGAAACCGAAGGAATTGCTCATTGCCACGGTGACCTTCTTTTCGCGGGCGATCTTTGGCACGTAGTCGAGATCGCATTCCGGGTCGGGTTCATCGAGATTGATGGTCGGCGGAATGATCCCGTGCTTGATGGCCAGCGCGCAGGCGGCGAACTCCACCCCACCCGCCGCACCGAGAAGGTGGCCGGTCATGGACTTGGTCGAGCTTACCATCGTCTTCTTGGCGTGGTCGCCGAGGGCCAGCTTGATCGCCTTGGTCTCGCAAAGGTCACCGATCGGGGTCGAGGTGCCATGGGCGTTGATGTAGTCGATCTGCTCAGGATTGATCTTGGCATGACGCATGGCGCTCTTCATGCAACGAGCGGCGCCTTCGCCCTCAGGGAGGGGCTGGGTCATGTGGTAGGCATCGGCGCTGAGGCCGTAGCCTGCGAGCTCACAATAGATGTGCGCTCCCCGCTTCTTGGCGTGCTCCAGCTCCTCGAGGATTACGAGACCGGCACCTTCGCCCATTACGAATCCGTCGCGGTCCTTGTCAAATGGACGCGAGGCCTTTTCAGGCTCGTCATTGCGGAGAGAAAGGGCGCGCATGGCGGCAAAACCGGACATGCCGAGCTGGGTGATGGTCGCTTCCGTGCCGCCTGCGATGAAGAAGTCGGCATCGTCAAACTTGATCATGCGCCAGGCCTCGCCGATCGAGTGATTGGCGGTGGCGCAGGCCGTGACGATCGACATATTGGGCCCGCGAAGGTCGTACTCCATGGAGACGAGACCGCTGGCCATGTTGCTGATCATCATGGCGATGGTGAAAGGGGAGACGCGGGACGGGCCGCGCTCGAAAAGGCGGCGACACTCGTCCTCCATGCTCTTGAGGCCGCCGATCCCGGAGCCAATCATCACGCCGAAGCGCTCGCGGTCCACGGAGTCGAGGTCGATGCCAGAGTCGGCCAGGGCGCTCTTGGCCGCAGCCATGGCGAGCTGGGTGAAGCGGTCGGTACGACGGGCGTCCTTCGGGGACTTGAAGTGCTTGGCGGGCTCGAAATCCCGTACCTCGCCGGCGATCTTGCAGTCGTAGATCTCGGAATCAAAGGCGGTATAGCGCTGAACGCCGCTGCGTCCCTCGGTAAGGCTCTTCCAGAAGGTTTCAATATCGCTGCCCACGGGGCTGACAACGCCCAATCCGGTGACTACAACTCTGCGTTCGCTCATTTCGGTAGATAAAAAGGTTGATCCCCGAGGGGAGTTCTAAGACAGCGGGAAGCCCTTGCGGTTGGCAATCTTTATTTCGCTGCCTTTCGGCGGTAGGAAACTCGGTGCTCGCCGCACGTTTTGCAAGGCTAGAAGGTGCGAACCTTGTCTCGCTCGGTCAGGCCGCCGCAGCCGGGGCAGCGGGGCAGTTCCGCCTTGGAGGCATCGGAGAACTCCATTCCGCACACCGCGCATTTCAGCCGCCCCCTCAGGGCGCGCCTTGTCCGGGCCTTTCGGACCAGTTCGTAAGACATCCAGATTACAAAAATCCCTGCGAGGAAGACCGCAGCGTACACAAAGACGAGGGTGGGCAGGGACAGACGGATCATGAGTCGGTGGAGCGTCGAATATCGTTCCCCCAGAGGAAACGCGCAACTCCCCAGCCCGCGGCACCCGGGGCGAATCGGCCGCGCGCGAGGTACTCGATGGCACAGCGATCGAGGATTTCGTTGCCCGAGGACTCTTCCAGCGGGGCGATGTGGACCACCCTGCCATCGGCATCCACGCCGACCAGCACCTCGATGGGACGTAGGACGATCTTGGTCGGGGCGACGAATTCGAACTTCTCAGGAGGTGTGAAGGCGCGAGTGGCGAGATCGCCGGAGAATCTTACCGCGGTGGGCAACCCTGGTTGAACGGGGAACTTCGGGGGGCCGGCTTCTCGCGAGAGCGGATCGATGGCAAGGGGCGGGGTTTTGAGCTGGGCGGCGGGCAGCGCGTCAAGCGCTGGAGGATTGGCCTCGTAGCTGGCAGTGTAGGTAGTCTCCGGTGACCGCCAGGCTTCCCGCTCTCCGCGTTGCTCGGGGGAAAAAAGTGAGGGGTCCGAGGCATCGAGCAGGGCACGAATCCCTCCGGCCTCGGTCGAGTCGGTGCGGAGGAAAAAGACCTGGGCGGAACGGTCGGCGCGCCGGGGTGCCTTCACATCAGTGATCTGGAAGACCACGATGCACGCGGCGTGGAGGAGGAAGGCCACCACGATCATCAGGGGAAGGGCAATGTGGATATTGTGCCGCGAGGGCCACTCAAAGTGGGAAAGCGACAGCTTCACAAGCCAGGAGTCTGCTCGGTGGAGGCGAGGACGACGGGGAATCCCAACTCGAGAGCGATATTCATCACCGCGGAGATCTGGTCATAGAAGGCCCGCTTGTCGGCCTTGATTACGATCGTCTGTGTGCGCCCCTTCAGCGACGAGAGTCGCGTGCGCAACTCGGCCTCGCTCACCTGCTGGTTTTCAAAATAGATCGCCGAAAGAGGCGGGGGAGTGATGGCAATGACGCGTGGATTGCGTTGCGGGGAAAGGATGAAAGGCGACTTGGGCAGGTTGACGGCGACGCCGGGCTGGAGCAGGAAGCTCGAGCTGATGAGCAGAAACACGATCAGCACCAGCGCGAGTTGAATGCCTGGCGCGAGGTACAGAACCCCCGGGATGGGGGCGGCTGTCCGCCGGAGTTTCACGAGGCGGAGGTCGGTTTGCGGCCCTGCACCTCATCGAGGATGCCCAGGATCTCAATGCCCGTGCGCTCCATGTCATGAATAAGCGCATTCACGCGGGCCGAGAGATAACTGTAGGCGACGAAGGCCGGAATGGCCACCGCCAGCGAGGAGGCGGAGGTGAGCAGACTCAGATACACGCCGTCGGCAATGTCGGCTGCGGTCGCATAGCCGCTCTGGGCGGCTATGGTTTCGAAAGCGCTGAGTAATCCCAGCAGCGTGCCGAGTAGCCCCAGCAGTGGAGTGCCGTAGGCGATGGTGGCAAGGAGTGGAAGATTGCGCTCAAGCTTGGGGACTTCCAGTTGACCCGCCTCCTCGGCGATCTCGCGCAGTTCGGTACGCGGGCGAGTGTGGCGGAGGATTACGGCGTGCGCTACGCGGGCCACCGGGCCGGGTGTGGTGGCGCACTCCTGCAGCGCTTCAGCATAGTCACCCTTGCGCAGGATGTTGGCCAAGCCCCGGAGCAGATCCCCCACGGCGATGGAGGCCCGGTGCAGGTAGAGAAGCCGCTCGAGGAACACCCCCAGGGCTACCACGCTGCACACTACGATCAGCCACATGATCGGGCCGCCTTTTTGCAAAAGATCCAACATCGTCGCTTCGGTTTATCCGGTGCCGCGGAAAAGTTCAATTCACCCTTCGAGCGTCGCGGGGTGCGACGATGGCAGGGGTTTGGGCAGGTTGGCTTTGCCAAGAGCTTCGATGACCAGCTGGAGCTTCTCACGTACGCCGGGGATGAAGCCCCGGTCTTTGTGCAGCACGAGCAGGCACAGATCCTCCTGATGGAAGAAGGTGATCGGGCCTTTCTCCGAGTGGATCGTCACGGCGGGCACTGCGCCAATGCCCATCTTGGCGGAGGATTCCCGCATCGCTCGCAGCATCTCCAGCGCATGGGCGCTGAGGGAGACGAGATCGATGGAGTCCGGGACATTGTGCGATGCGATAACACTCGCACCATGGGATAGCACGCATGAGTTGATGCCCGGCAGTGCTCCGCACAACTGGACGATGCGATCGACCGACAGGTACTCCTCGGTAAGAAAGATGGATTGGATCTCGTCCTGGTTGCCCACGGCGTCAGGACCCTTTTTCGGCAGATGCTCGGTCTCGACCAGCACCGCTGGAGAGGCTTTTGCCAAAGGCTGAGGGATGGGAGACTCCGGCTTCATCGGCTCTGCCTTAGCGACGGGTTCCGCCTTGATGGGTTCGGGCTTTGCCGGCTCGAGTGTCGGCGTTTGCTCGCTCCTGGAGGGCGACTCGGAGGCCGGAGCGATCGGGGCATCCGGAGGTACCGACACTTCCGTGATCGGCGGTTTGGCGGATTCGACAGACTTTACCGTGTCCCCCGGGGATTTGATCGACTCCTTGACGGCGATTTCGCCCTTTTGGGTCTCGGCTTTTTCGACTTCAGGATCGGTATCCGGCTTGGGAAGAGGATCGACCGGAGGCGGAGGAGGCGGCGGGGTAAAGCCCGCGGGCAAGGGATGCTCGCCACTGAGAGGAGCCGGAGGTGCGATGTGAATCTTCGGCGGGGGCAACTCGACTCTCGCCCGCTTTGTGATCGGGGTAGGAGGAGCGGGAGGAGTAGTCGAGATGGGCGTCGGCGGAGGTGCTGCCTTGCGCTTGAAGATCGGCAGCATGGAAAAAATCGTTTTGGCTGGAGGGTGCTGCGGCTGCACCGGAGCAGGTATCGGGGCTGGAGGCGGTGTGGCAGGCGCGAGTGTTTCGGCCGCTGGCGCTGGAGGCGGCGGAGCAACGGTCTCGCTCCCGATAGCCGGGGTCTCCGGGCGTCGCGGTGGGAGGGGCCGGGCCGGTCGGCTCAGGGAACCCGTTTTCTCCAATGAGTCGCCGGAGTCGGAGCCTGGTTTTGGCTGAGGCTCTTGTTTCGGAGCCTCAGGTTTTGCGTGTTCCTGGGCATGTGCCGTGGATTCCGGCTTTGACTCAGTGGTCGATGGCGTTTCCGATTTTGCCTCAGGGGCTTTTGGTGGCAGGGGCAGCAGGTCTTCCGTGTCAGGGCGAAGCTTGAAGGGAGTCAGGCGGCTCGTGACCTTTTTGTCCTCAAGTGCGTCTTTGGATTCCTTCGGCGCGAAATCATTGCTCTCCTTTTGATCATCGTCGCTCGAGGGCAGGACGATGTCGATGAGCGGTGCGGGTTCCTTGATGACCTCACTATGGGTTTCAAGAGTGTACGTCCTTGCCAGGCGGGCGATGGGCAGAGCGACCTTGATATCCTCGCCAACCGCCTGAAAACACTCCGGGGCGATTTCTGCCAGCCGGCTCATGGAGACCTTTGGCACGGGGCCGGTCAGGACCTCAGTGGCCGGGAGATCGATCAGCTTTTCCGCATTATAGCCACGGACCCAGTATGCATCCGGGACGATGGCAAGCAGGTCGCCAGCGCGCAGGGAGAGTTTCTCCGGAGGGGTCTGGTAGTACCGGTAACGCGGCCCCGCGGGAACGACGGAAGCGGGCGATGATGCAGACTGTTGAGATGGTTTCGGCACTTTGGATTGTTTCACGAGGAGTTTGCGATTATCCCACGATGGCTTAATCCTGCAACAGTGGAACTCGATTTCAAATTTACCTCAGATGGCCTCATTCCCGCCATCCTCCAGGAGTATACCGGAGGAGAAGGCGCACCACGCGGCCGCATCCTCATGTTTGCCTGGTTGAACCGGGAAGCTCTCGAAAAATCCCTCTCCACCGGGCTCATGCACTACTGGAGCCGCTCACGGCAGAAACTCTGGCTTAAGGGCGAAACCAGCGGGCACACCCAGAAAATTCACCGCTGGTATGTGGACTGCGACCGCGATGTGCTCCTCTTCGAGATTTCGCAAACCGGCGGAGCCTGCCACACCGGCTATCAGAGCTGTTTCTTTCAGGAACTTGATATGGAAGGGAAATCCCTCCCGATCAAGGAAGAGAAGGCTTTCGACGACTCCGCCGTCTACAAGAAGTAGCCCGCTCTGCGTTCTCCTTTACAATGGCGGCTGGGGCGCTTCCCAGTCGCCAGGGAGATTTCCTACCCCCAGAGGGGCCTTTGCGCGAGATAGAGCTGTTTGGTGTAGTGAAACGGATACTTCTCGGCCGCTTCGCGCTTGGCGGGATTGTTGGGAATGCGCTTCAGAGCCTGATAGGCCTCGATTTCCTCCCAGATACGCTCCATCTGCACCTTCGGCTGTCCGGGATGGAAGAGAACGACGCGGTTTTTGATCCCAAGCAGGATCTCCGGGGGAATCCTCGGAACCCCTGAGGCTGAGCCTCCAGTGGGAACTGTGTCTACACCTGCTTGCAACGTGCCAGCTGCCAGCACCAGAGCGATTGCCAAGGCGAATGCTTTCATCGTGCGAAATGGGGTTACCTCAAGGCAGTCTGTCACCCGATTTTCCGGAAAACACGACAAAAGTGAGTGGGCGACCTTCGCTTTTTCGCTTTAGCCCGGAGGCAAATTTGAGAAGATACGCGTCGCGCCGCCGACCAGGTGGCACGCCACCGACGATATGAGGCCCTTCTACCTGCTTGCCGCCGTTGTCATAGTCACCGTCGCATGGTTGATCTATACGAAGTTCCTCGCCGCGGATGAGGCGGCGCAGTCGCCCCCCGTCCCATCCCTCAACGCAGCAGCTCCCCAGCCCCATGGTTTGACTCCGGAACAAGTCCGGAATCGCAAGGAAATCCTGAAAACCTACCAACGGCAACTTCGCGAAAGCACGAGCGTGAAGGACAAAAAGGCCCTGCAGGACAAAATCAACGCCCTCCAAAAAGAAATCGCCGGCTCCTGAGCGAAATCCACTCGTCACGATCAAAAGTGGCGCGCCCGGCTGGGATCGAACCAGCGACCATCGGTTTAGAAGACCGGTGCTCTATCCACTGAGCTACGGGCGCAAATTGTTGATAATCAACGTCTTTATCTGGCTGCTTTCGCCGTCCGTTTGATTTTTCTACGGTGCTGTTCTGCGGTGCGGATGCGAAATCCGGCTCCACGATCCCCAAAAAGATGGGCTAAACAGCTCCGGCAGAACCTCATTCGGCAAGGCGAGAGCAGCCGCTACTATGCCCGAATCTGGAGCAACGGCAAAGAAGTTTGGAAGGCGCTCAAGACGTCCCATTTTTCCGTGGCCGAGGCCCGGCTTTCGAAGGTCAAAAACGAGCAGCGAGCGCGGGCGAACGTAGAGGTTGCTACAACGGACGCCTATGCTTTAGCAAGAGATGAAAGATTGATGCCGCAGCTAGTCTGTGACCTCTTTGATCGGGATGGTTTAGTCCGTTGATGAGCCAGAGATCGGTGTCCAGGTCGCAACGCGCCAGTCGTTGCCATTCCTTGTGTATATCTGCCAATGGGACCTGATATTGGCTTGCGACACGACGGACCTCGTCTGCGTAGCGTCCGAGCATGCCGCTATTTTGCGTCTCAAGGATTTTGTCCGTCATGGGCAGGTGCTCGGGATGAATGCGATGACTCGGCTTCCGAGCCATGAATGGTGGCGTTAGCAGTATGATGTCTGCACTACTCTGTTCCCGGATGCGGTGAACGATGGAGCTGAGTCCCTCGCCGAATGAAGATAACCCCGCCTCGCCCATAAGCGAATCGTTCAGGCCAAATGCGATTAACACCAGGTCCGGCTGATAGGCGATGACATCGCGGTCGAGACGCTCGAGCGCCTGAGGTAAGCCGCCGCCGGAGACTCCGGCGTTGATGGTGGAAAAGGTCGTATTGGGGAAAAAATCCTCGAGGCTTGATTGCAGGACGCGATGGTAGACGTGGCGGCTATCCAGGAAATTATGCTCCATCACGCCCTGAGTGACGCTGTCTCCGAAAGCCACCGTGATGATCGGCGATTGGGAGACATCACGGGCCTTCTCGGCAATACGCTCAAAAAACCTCTTCACGACAGTGCTCCAAAGAGCAGTTCGCGCATCCAACGCGTCGACCGGGTGGCATCGCCGGAGGCGATCAGGCGGCGGATTTCATCCTGCCTCCCCGCAGTAAGCAATTTCTCAAGCGAACGAAGAAAGGCGACGCTCTCGCTCACCGCCGCTGCGCCATCCTCGCGATAGGGATACTGGTCCATCGAGTACCAGCCCGAGTACCCGGTCTCCTTCAGCCAGTGCAGTAGCTCGAGGTACTCCACCGTGTGAAGTGAACCGACGATCATGTCGTCATCCCACGTCCGGTAGTTGTCATTGAAATGCATGTGGAACAGCCGCTCTTCGTGGTGCTGGAGCAGCACGGCAGATTCCGCGACGTTCTCTCCTGCCATGAGAGCGTGGCCCACGTCGATGCATACACCCACATTGGGCAGGCCGGTCTCCACCGCCATCAGCAGAGTATCCGCCGCGCGCGCCTGGAAGGAATGGGTGCGCGGCTCCTTCGGCTTGTACTCCAGGGCAAATCGCAGACCGGGATACTCGGCGGCGACGGTGCGGATTCCCTCCATGAGGTCGCTGCGCTGGCGGCGGTAGTCGGCCGTGAGAGGGTAGTCGTAACCATCCTGCCCCAGCCATAGGTTGATCAACGGGCAGCCGATATCGAGAGCGATGCGGCAGACCGAGCGGGTCTCTTCCAGCGCCTCGCGGCGTGTTCCCGGGTCCTTTGCGCTGAAGCTGCCATTTCCCCAGCGTTTTTGGGAGAAAAGGTCGGGGATGATCGAGACGCACTCCAGTTTGGCTGCGGACAGCGTGTGTTTCATCTCGCGGGCGTTGGCTTCGGTGATGTCCCAGGAGCCGACGAGTTCGATGCCCTGGATACCGGGGATCTCTGCAGCCTGGCGGATCATTTCCTCCTTGGGGCGGGATTCTTTATAGCCGGTCGGGAGGAATCGGTCGCAGGTATTCCCGAGGTTGCCGAGAATGACGGAGTAGCGGTTAGGGGTGATCATATGAGGGAGTGGTGGGGAAAATGGGTGGCCGGACGGAGACCTCCACGCCGACCGGGGCCTGTACCGACGTCTCCACCTTCCCGTCGGCACAAAGCCTCCAGGCGAGCCGCAACAGGCCGTGCGGGGTGCAGACGACGGCGCTAGCGTGGGTGACGTCCTCTACGCGCGGAGCGATGGAGACCTTGCTCCAGCCCGGGCCCAGGAGGCGAAGGTCAAAAAAATGCACTGGCAGCAGCCAGACCGGGGAGCTGGACCAACCGTGGCAGTGACTGCGGGTGGGAAATCTTGACTGCTCCTGATTGACCATTTCCCACGCCGTAGTCGACCCGGCGGCGACCATTCTCCCCCAGAAATCGCGCACCATTTTGATCACCTCCGAGGGATGAGATTCCCGTATGGCGCTGAGGAGAAAATAAAGAGCATTGGGACTGCCGACCGGGGCCATGTCCGGTGCAGGGCGCAGGCAATTTTCCAAGGCCCTGTCGCGACGGCTCTCAGGCAGAACGCCGAAGAGGAGGGCCAGAAATGACGTGTGCTGGCTGGTTTTTCGGCTGGGCATTCCGTCGGGCAGGATGGCATCCGGAAAAGAGCCGGTCTGGTCATCCCACAGAAGGTTGATGGAGGACCTCAGTTCCGCCAGCCGGGAGGCGATGCGCGAGGCGTCCCCGGCTTTCCCGAGGACCTCCGCACAACGCTTCCCTGCTTCCAGCGCCCCGGCGAGCAGCAGGCTGTTGTGAAGCACGGTTTCCTGGTTCTGGTCGATGGGCGTCCAATCGAAGAAATTCCACGCTTTCGCGGAAAATAGTCCACGGTCGGTGCAGAGCCGGGAGGCCTCGTCGAGATTCTTCAGGACGGCTGGGAAAATGCGAGCCAGCCAGTCGGCGTCGCCGGTCTGCCAATACGTGTCCCACACGCCGATGCCCCAGAGAAAGCTGAAGGACGGTATGACCGCATCCCACCCGCTCGGGCACTGGCTGACTACCAAAGCGGAACCTCGAAGCGAATGACTCGCAACCTCTGCGCTGTGCCGCAACAGGTCATACGCGCCAAAAGCGTGCGCGGAGAAGAGCGCCTCGTTTCGCGCATCCCCCACCCAGTAGGTCTGCTCATACGTCGGGCAATCGGTGTAGGTATCCTCCATGCAAAGAAGGAGCGTGCGCTGGCTGATGGCAAAGATCCTGTTTAACTCCTCGTCGGAGCAGGAGAACGTGCCGACGGTTTCCGGTGAATAGGTCGACTCAATGACCCGTAGCGCATGGATCACCACAGGCGCGTCGCGGAAGACGAGCAAGGCGTATCGTATCCCGCGCCGCTGTCGGGAAATGAAGTGATTCCGTCCCTCTCTCGCCGTGTATCGGAGTGAATTGCGGTACGAGATCGACTCCTGGTAGAGATATTGAATCGTCGCCGAGCCGTCATCATCTCGCTCCAGATGCTCGAAGAAATAGGCATCGACCACCGCTCCCGCCGGGGCATCAAAATCCATTTCAAAGTAGCCGACGCTCATCGCCCCGAGGTCTATCAGGAGACGGGTGCCTGCACGGGAGATTTGCGTGGGAATGGGGCTTGCCGCGAGAGGTTCAGCTGATTTCACCCGATCGGTGCGGATCGCAAAATAGGCATCCTTCGTGACTGCTGAAGAGTGAGGCAATACACGGGTCTTGCTTCCGGATACAGAGCGGAAAGACGCCTCATTCTTCGCCTGGGTAAACTGTGAAACAACGCGGCTGGTTTCCTTTTGATCCGCCTGAAACATACCTCCGAACGATGGCGCGAAAGGCCGGACCAGCCTGGCCTCGTCCGCCGGGTTGAGGAAGTTGTTCGTCAGGATGTCGGTGGTCCAGAGGGGGCCGCTGGAGAGCCATGGCGAGGCGGGCCACTCGATCGGGTGGTCCGCCCAGTACCCGAAAGCCAGCTCGGTCGCGTGATCGTACTCCGTGCAGACGGCGATCGATATCCAGGATTCGCCGGGCGATAGCTGGACGGTGGTCCGAAACAGATCGTCCTCTTTTTCCAATGGGAGGGAAACACCATTCACCTGCACCGAGGCAACCGGGCCGAGCAGATGGAAGTCTGCTGTGGTTTTCGCTGAGCAGGAGAAGGTTGCTCCCAGCACTCCGGCCATGCCGAGGATGTTGATACCCAACGGCTGCGGGGAAAAAAGCCGCCTCACGGGAAATGTCCACGAGCGGTCGATCGGCATCACACAGGTGGTCGCGAGTGCGTAACGGAAGTCGCGCGGAATGCGGGTCAGCGGCCGGGTTGGGCGAGGGAAAAGGGAAGATGACGACTCGCTTGCGCCCGGTGCCTCGATCGCGGGAGAGCCTGCCTGCTCCAATGCCGTGGCGGAGTAATGCTCCTCAAAACCGAGCTGGCAGCAGGCCCGCGGGACGTGCTGGAGATTTCTGGTGTCGCGCCGAGCCGTCCACGACGTATCGCTCTTCAGTACCGTCTGGCCGTCCAGGCGCAACGAGCAGAGCAGAAAGGGAGGCGTATTGAGGGATTGGAAGGTATCCACTCCCCAGTGAGTCACGGCGATCTCGATGCGATTGCTGCCTGAGCGCAGGTGCTTCGTTATGTCCCAATCGTCATAATATCGATGATCGGGATAGCTTCGCGCTGGTCCGTCCCCGATCCACTCCCCATTCACCCGCAGCCGGTAGCGGCTCTCGGCCACCAGCGCGAACATCGCCTGCCCGGAAATGGCGGGCAGGGTGATGTCGCGCTCGAAGAGGAAATGGGAATTGACCTCTCCGGCCTGGTGATCCCCAGCCCAGATCCGTTTCGTACCGTCGAAGGGTGTGTTGGACACGGCTATTCTCCGTAGGTGTCGACGAGCGAGCGTATCGTGAGGCGCTGCTTGAGCTCGGCGAGGGTGAGATCGTCGCTCAGGCGCACCTGGACGGCGTGACTCTCACCGGGATAAAGATCGAAGAAATTATCGCTGGCGCGAAAAGCAGTATCCCCGAGATCAAATTCCACCTGATGATGAAACCCCTTGCTGTGAAACTCCATTTCCCAATGGCCTGCGGTCTTCCGCCTGGCGGAGTAACGAATCCTCGTTCGTGGCAGCTCCATGAATTTCGGAGCCGTGAGAAACACCGTATCCTGGGAGAGAATCTCGCCCGCCACGCGCAGTGCGACGCGCAGATACAGGACGTTGCGCCCGTACCGGGCGATCTCATGCGAGAGGTCGAGCTTTTCAACGAGCCGCGAGCTTCCCGGCTCCAGTCGGATATTGCGCCCGGTGGAAAGAACCTGCCGACCATCGATGTGGTATAGAGTCCACTCCAGGCGAGCCTTTGTTGTCTTGGCGAGATCGGAGACTGCATACAGTGCCACCTCGTGGATCGTATTGCGCAGGCGATTGTGCTTTTCCTGCGTCTCGTCGCCGAGCAGACGGGCGGAGACCAGCACCGGAGCATAGAAACGCCGCGCCGCATAGTGCAGCGCCTTCCAGCGTCCGCCAAACTCCAGGCTGCTCCAGGAAAAGCCTGGCCACGTGTCGTTGAGCTGCCAATATAGTGAGCCCATCGTACAAGGCATCGAGCGGCGAAAGTGCTCCACGCCGACCTTCATGCAGTACGCCTGATTCAGCTGCGAGAGATAGGCGAGGCTGGCATAATCCAGCGGGAAACGGTAGCGGCGAGAGATGTACTCGAGAATGATGAGATTGCCCGCGGGATTTTTCTGGTGGGCCTCCATCACCGGGCTGAGAACATTGAGTTCGCCGGTCGGGCAGAAGGTGCGCGCCACTTGCGGGGAACTGTACGACTGCATGCCAAATTCCGAGCAGAAGCGGAACCGCTTGGTCTCGTAGGTATTCACCGGCTTGCGCGCGTGCCAGACTTCCCAGAAGTGACTGTCGCCTGCGTCCTCGCTGTTGTGGCCGAGTTCATACCCCGCGGGGTTATGGGGAGTCGATGGCCAGTAGGCCGTTACCCCATCGTATCTGGCCACCGCATCCGGGAGAATTCGGTAAAAGACATTCTCGTAGGCCGCCTTCCGCTGCTTGGTTTTCAGAATCTCGGCGGGTGATTGCTCGATCTCATTATTGCCGCACCAGAGTGCGAGGCAGGCTCGATGGGCGAGCCGCGCGACCTGATGGCGGGCCTCCTGCTCGACGCTCCGGAGGAACTCCTTGGTGCCGGGGTACAGCGCACAGGCAAACATGAAGTCCTGCCACACGAGCAGCCCCTTTTCATCGCAGAGATCGTAAAACTCCTCCATCTCGTAGATCCCGCCGCCCCAGACGCGGATCATGTTCATATTGGCCTCGACGGCACTAGTCAGCAGATCGTCGTAATCCTGCCGCCGTACCTCCGTGACAAAGCTATGCGCCGGAATCCAGTTGGCCCCCTTGGCGAAAATCGCACGTCCGTTGACGACAAATTGAAACGTCTCACCAAACTCATCCGCATGCCGGTCGAGCACGATCGTGCGCAGGCCGATGCGTCGCTGCCAGGTATCCACCACCTCTCCGCGCTCGATCAGCGTGATCTCGATCTCATAGAGCGGCTGCGATCCATGCCCGGCGGGCCACCACAGCTCGGGCTTGCGAATGTGAAAGGCTCCGTCCTTGAGCGTGGCGACCGTTTTCCCCTGGCGCCGGATCACTCCCGCGACCTGTCCTTTCCTTGCGAGATCTGGGTGCATTATGATCGTGACGTCTCCCGCTTCATGTCGCTGCTCGACGCGCACCGAGCGGATACGATTGCGCGACCACGCGTGCAGGCGCAGCGGTTTGTAAATCCCGCAGGTGGCGAGACGCGGACCCCAGTCCCAGCCAAAAGAGCACTGCTCCTTGCGGATGTGCGATGAGCCGCCGACCGGATCATTGGCCTCCGGCATGTCGCTAGGGCTTTGCCGCGCCCGGATGTACTCCATCGGACTGGAGAAAACGACCTCAAGGCGATTGCCCTTTGGCTTAAGCAGCGAGCGAACGTCCCACCGGTACTCCAGGAACATGTTCTCGGTGTGCGAGATGATCTCGCCGTTGAGGATCACTTCCGCGAGCGTATCGAGGCCCTCGGCTACGAGTTCAACGTGCTCCGATGCAAGGGTTCCCTCCTCCAGGTCAAAGTCGCAGCGGTACCTCCAGGCTCGCTCTTCGATCCATTGCACCTTCTCCTCGTTTTGCTCCAGAAAGGGGTGCGGGATCAGTTTGTGTCGCAGCAGGTCGGTGTGAACACAGCCGGGAACCTCGGCTTCATGCCACTTGGGCGCGTCGGATTCCGAGAAAAACCACCGTATCGAAGGGGAGGAGGAAAGATTCATGAACAGGAAAGACAACTACCTCTGTAACACTGCTCTTTCGGAAATCCATTTAAAAGTTACGTAACTTTCTTTTGACATTTCGGGAGAAATGGAATTTATTTCGCACCAATGAACATTACAGCGATCGCAAAAGCCTCCGGAGTTTCCGTTGCGACCGTCTCCCGGATCTTGAATCACGAGGACGGCGTGAGCGACGAAGTGCGCCGCAAGACGATGGAGGTGATCGAGCGCAACGGTTACCGGCCTCGCGGGAATGTTCGCCGCAACACGCGTTTAGGTGTCGTGGTACGCAGTGATGCGCCGAGCTTTGACAGTTTCTTCTCCCGGGTATTTACCGGCGTGTCGGCCTATGCCTTTGAGGCAGGCATTGAGACCTCACTGATTTACTTTAGCCCGAAGCAGGTCGGCGAGTCGGTTTCGCTGGCGGAGATCTTGCGTAAAAAGCGCTGCAACGGTGCAGTTATGATTTCGCCAGCCGAAGCGGATGATGTCGAGTCCATGAAGGCGGCGCGCATTCCGCTCGTACTGGTCACCTCCCGCCGCGAGGAAAAGAGCGTCGGTTATATTGACTGCAACTGTTTCCAGGGAGCCTATGAGCAGACGCGCTATCTCATTCGCCTCGGTCATCGTCGCATTGGGTTTCTCTGCGGTCAGCTTGACGGAAACGTCGACCACCAGGAACGCCTGGCAGGATTCAAGAAGGCCATGGAGGAGGCGGAGATTAAGCTGCCGAGCGGACTCATCGTCGAGCACGATGCCTCCGGGCTGAGCGAGTTCGCCGGATACAAGCAGGCGGGCTGGCTCCTGGATCGCGATCCCTCCGTGACGGCCATCTTTGCCACTAATGACCTGATGGCATGCGGCGCGATCTGCCGCTGTGCCGAGATGGGGCTCAAGGTGCCCGAGGATATCTCGGTGGTTGGGTATGACGACAATCCTGGCAGCCGTTTTTACAATCCGCCGCTCACCACGGTACGCCAACCGCTTCGCCGCATGGGCTACGACGCCGCGCGCGCGGTCGACCTGAAGCTGAAAGGCAAGTCCGAAGAGCTTCCCACACAGGTTCTTGAGAACGAATTGATCGTGCGCCAGTCCTGCGCGCCGCCGTCTCGCTGACTTTTCCCTGTCCCCTCCAGCAACTCAACTCCCTCCCCACATGCGTATCATCAACACCTCCATCCTTACTGCGGCAGTTGCCTTCGTGATTGCCGGTGTCACTCCGTGCTCCGCGGTGCTCTTGTCCAACAACAATACGAGCGGAGACTATCCGGGCAGTGTCGTAAAGCTCTCCACCGGCGCTACCTACACCTGGGGGACTAATACCAGTGCTGGCAATGGTCCGGGCAACACGGATTCCCAGACCCTCGCGCAGGACACTTCGTTTACCAAGATGGTGGACGGAACCAGCGCCAGCGGCGGCGGCAACTTTGCCACCTTCTCGGCTTGGGACTCCAGTGTGGGACAGACCGCGATCTTTAATCTGAACAACGTCTACCGCATCGAGTACGTCACGATCTCCGCGCTGTTCAACTCCTCCAACAATACCGCGGGTGTCGGCTTGTTCCAGGCCTACACCAGCACTGATGGGGTGAACTACACACTTTTCGGTCGCTGGACAGATCCCGCTCCATCCGATGGCAGCAACCAGATCCTGACGATCAACCCGGCGGCTGCGGTCAACGCCCAATACGTGATGTTTTACACCAACCGTTATGCTCCAAATGCCGGAGAACCCGTGCTTCCCGGCCAGACCTACTACCATCAGGTGGTGCTCGGCGAAATGGCGGTTTGGGGAACCGTTCCGGAACCCAAGACCTGGGGCCTGATCATTGCGGGACTCGCATTCATCGCTATTATTAAACGACGCAAGGCAGCCTAAACAGCCTGCCTCCTCCCCCCCCAGAACACCTCATGAACCCGGGCCGTCGCATGACTCGCCGATCCCACCCTGGCGAAGCTTTCACTCTGGTAGAGTTGCTCGCCGCCATCGGAGTGATCGCGATCCTGGCTGCCCTGCTCATTCCCGGGATGAAAAACGCCGTGGCAAAGAGCAAGGAAACCAAGTGTGTCGCCAATCTGCGGCAGATCGGCGCGGCCTTCATCATGTATGCTGGTGAGCACAATGGACGTATCGGCAATTATGATACGGACAACCTTCTCGGCTGGGGAGGCAATCCTCCCATGTGGGGAGGGCCTTCCCTCTCCCAGCGTACACTCGGTCCCTACCTGCCGAATGCCGAGGTCTTTCACTGCCCGGCAGACATCGGAGGAGCTGGCGGGAACGATCTCAAGAACTCGAACTTCAAATGGGCAGGCAACAGTTACGAAGTGGCCAACTCCACGGAACGCGGCGTGACCTACCTCAGTGCCTCCAATGGATATCGGCCCGGCAATTCCGTGCCTGGCACCCTGGCCGCCGTGGAGGAACCATCAAAGGTCATTCTTGCCTTCGATGCCACCTTTCTGCGTTCGCCCACGGTTTACTGGCATCCCAAGGATCGCTCCAATGTCGCGCTGCTCGACGGTCATGTGGAATCCATGCCTAATCAGTGGGGACGTGCCTACCCGAAGAATCCTGAGGGTTTTTCCTTTGGCTGGAATGGCTGGGGACAGGGCGGCCTCTGGGATGACGGCCAGAAGTAAAACTCCCATCCGGATACGGATTCCATCCGCAAAATTTACCGCATTTCCATGAAATACTCCCTATTCCGAAAATCCCTCCCCGGAGCCTTTGCTATCGCTCTCGGGCTGTCGACTGCCTGGGCGGAGGTTGGCTCGCCTTATTATGGCACGTACGACTATCCGGAGCAGCCGGGTCTCGACAAATTGATCGAGGCGGACCCCAACAAATCCCTGCTGACCAACAAGGACTCTGGTCCCACCGGCCCGCAGAATGTCTTCGGTGCGTGGGATGTAAAAAACCTCAGCATCGACTGGAGCTTTGACGAGTTGCTTAAGTTCAGTGGCATGGAGGTGGTCATCACCCATCCGGCGGCCGACCTGCCACAGAGCCATCCCGACCGGGTGCGGATTTATGCCGATGATGACCTGAATGGCGAGCCGGTGGCGGAAATCGAGATCCCCTTTGAATCTGGCGCGATCCAAAAGGTGTCCGTGGAGTTTGCGACACCGATCGTGGCCAAGAAGCTCCGCACTCAGTTCGTCACGGATCACAACCAGATCGTCCTCTCCGAGGTGACATTCGACGCTCAGCCCGCAGGCGATGAGCAACCGACAAAAAAAAAAGCCCTAGTTCCCACTGAAAGCTATCGCGAGGTGGCGTTTCTGCCCAGCCCGGGTCTGCCGGGCCGGGCGAGGGCGGCGATCCCCTTCTTCGGTGTGTGTGGACACCTCATGCACACCGATTTTTTTTTCCCCGCCAAGGCCAGAACGGTTGATGGCGCTCCCCGACCGGCTTATTGGGGCCAGGAGTATATCCTTCCCCTGCTGCAGCAAAGCGGCATCCAAACCGTGCGGGAGCCGCTTTACCAACCGTTCTTCGTCGGGGACAAGCCCTTCGCTGGCGGCAACAACCGTACCGCTGCGGAAAACCGGGCCCACGTCGAGAAATGCCTGAAGCAGTACGACGAGGCTGGCATCTCGGTGTTGCTGGTCCCGATGTTTGGCAAGAAATCCGATCCCAATGTCGCCGCCTTCGCAAAGTGGATCGGCCAATTAGCAAAAGACCATCCCTCCGTTACCGCAGTCGAACTGCACAATGAACCCAATCTCAAGGGATTCTGGGATGGATCGATCGAGGAATTCGTAGCCTCCGCGCGGGCCTTTGCCAAAGCCATACGCGAGGTTGCGCCGGACACCCATCTCGTCGTGGGATCTGTCTCGGGATGGGGCGGGGCATGGGAACACGAAAACCTCAAGGAGCTCGTGGAAGGCCCAAAAGACATCGCCCGGATCTGGTCGGAAAAAGCCTTTGAGCAAGGACTGCTCAAGTTTGCCGATGGAATCAGCGCGCATCCGTATCGCGGTGCCTCCGCCCCGGAAGGTGGCGATGTGTTGCAGGATCGTCTCGATCCGGAAGGTTATGAGAAAGAAGTCCGCGACTGGCTGGCTCTCGGCCGCGCGAAGACCCCGGAGAACAAATCTCTCCCCTTCTACATCACCGAGATCGGATACTCCGTAAGCAAGCAGGGCTACAGCAAGGTCGATAGCGAAATCCGGCAGGCGGATTATCTCACCCGCCAGGTGCTGCTCGCCCTGAACCTGCGTCTGCGCGGCGTGCCGGTGGCGGGCTTCTACTGGTATGACTTCAAGCAGGATGAGGTGGACTACGACTACGAGGCAAACTTTGGCATCGTTGCCAAAGATACCTCGCGCCTGCGTCCCGCCTTCCTGGCCTATCGACGCATCGCGGAAGCCTTTGGCGATGTCGGCTCGCTGGCCGCGATCGACCTGCCAGTGTCCTTCTCCGTTGCGCCGGAAAAGATCAAGTCCTTCTCCTGGTCGCGAGGTGGTTCGTACCTCATCGGATTCTGGCGCATGAACCAGCTGCAAAAGCGCGACGTCGACTTTGCCTCGCAGATCAGCCTGAAGGTTCCCCCAGATCAGCGGGTGGTATCGGTGGAATTGACTGATCTCAACGAGGATCGTTCGCGCCTGGTTGGATTTCGCGTGACCGAGGACAATACCCTGGAGGTTCCCCTCTGGGTCACAGCCCGCGCTGCATGGATTCAGGTCACGGTCGCCGCACGGGAGCCGGAGACTACGGCCGCGGCCAAGAGCTGATGCCCTGAAAGGTTCCAACGTCTCTCCCACCGCACCCACATTCCCGTCGGGTTTTTCCGACTCCTTGACTTTCCATGCATACGATCGACTGGCTGCTGATCTCGCTACCCCTTATTGGCCTCCTTTTTGTCGCGGTCTACACGCGAAGCTACATGAAAGGGGTCGCGGACTTTCTCTCTGGCGGACGAATGGCCGGTCGCTACCTGCTGGCTGTCGCAAAGGGAGAGCAGGGCGCGGGCGCGGTGGTCTTCGTGGGAACGTTCGAGATGATATCGCGGTCCGGCTTCGTTCTCTCGTGGTGGACGTGGCTGAGCATCCCCATCATGCTGATTGTCACGATCAGCGGATGGGTGATCTATCGCTTCCGCGAGACACGCGCTCTCACGCTGGCGCAGTTTTTTGAGATTCGCTACAGCAAGCGGTTCCGCCTCTTCACCGGGTTTCTCGGGTTTGCCGCCGGCATGGCCAACTTTGGCATCATCCCCGTGGTGGGGGCGAGATTCATGACGTATTTCCTCGGCCTTCCTCAGACGGTGAACATGTTTGGGTGGCAAATCGCCACGCACATTCCGCTGATGGCCCTGCTCCTGATCATCAGCCTGTCGCTGACGCTCTCCGGCGGCCTCATCACGCTCATGGTGACCAACTGCATCGAGGGCATGGTCACGATGGTCATCTTTGTCATCGTGATCGCCTTTCTCATGACGATGTTCAGCTGGGGCGAGGTATCCCAGGTGCTGGAGAATCGCCCGGCTGGCGAGTCGCTACTGAACCCGTTCGACTCCTTTGCCATCAAGGATTTCAACCTCTGGTTCATGCTCATGATCATCTTTGGCATGATCTACCGGACGATGGCATGGCAGAACCAGGGGGCCTATAGCACTGCCGCCGTGACAGCGCACGAATCGCGCATGGGCGGCATCATGGCCAACTGGAAAGGTCTCGGCAACGGAGCGGTCATTACCCTCCTCGCTGTTTGCGCGATGACCTTTCTCGCGCACCCCGACTTTACCGCGGCCTCCGCTGTGGCCAAGGCGGAGATCGCCCGGATCGGAGACCCGACTATGCAATCGCAGATGTCAGTCCCGATTGCCATCGTCTATATGCTTCCAGAAGGCATAAAGGGTCTCCTGTGCATCGTGCTGCTCATGGGCATCTTCGGAGGAGACGGTACGCATTTGCTCTCCTGGGGCAGCCTTTTTATTCAAGACGTCATCCTGCCGCTGCGCAAAAAGCCCTTTGCGCCCAATGATCACATCCGCCTCCTGCGGTGGTCCATGGTCGGCGTGGCGCTCTTCGCCTTTTGCTTTGGGTGCATGTTCAAGCAAACCGAGTACGTGATGATGTGGTTTGCGGTGACCGAGGCCCTCTACGTAGGCGGCGCAGGCATCGCCATCGTCGGGGGATTGTACTGGAAGAAAGGCACCACCGCCGGGGCCTGGGCGGGCTTGCTCACAGGTTTCACCTTTGTCTCCTCCGGCATCATCGCCCGGCAGATCTGGGGTGATGCCTTTCCCCTCAATGGCATGCAGATTTCCTTCTTCGGCTCGATCCTGGCCTGTGTCGTTTACGGTGCGGTCTCGCTCCTGACCTGTCGCGAGGACTTCAACATGGACCGCATGCTGCATCGCGGACAGTACGCCGTCGCCTCGGAGAAGAAGTTTGAAACTCGCTCGGAAAAACGCGTCACCTGGGGCAAGCTTATCGGTCTCGACGAGCACTTTACCAGTGGCGACAAGTGGCTCGCAGGCGGCATTTTTGTCTGGAGCATGATCTGGTTTATCGTTTTCGTCGTTGGTACCGCGTGGAACCTCATCGCCCCATGGCCGGTCGCGGTCTGGTCACACTTTTGGCATATCGTAGGCATCGGCATCCCCGTCTTTTTCGCCGCGGCGACGGCAATCTGGTTCACCTGGGGAGGCATCCGCGACATGAAGCTTTTCTTCAGCCGCCTCCGTCAGGAACGAGTCGACGTTCTCGACAACGGCATGGTCGTCAATCACCACAACGTCAGTGATCACTGAAGCCTTCGTTGCCTTAGGAATTGGTGTGCGTAATAGACGGATTCTCATCCATGGTTTTGGAAGCTCTGGAAGCCGATCTGCTTCGCTCAAAAGATGGCTCTCATGTAGTTCTTCTGGACTATCCTGAAACAAGATCCCGGATGGAGTGATCTTTGGAGGAGAAGTTTTCCTGTGCGTCGTGGATGCGCTTGATCGCATCCCATATGGTGCGAGTTGTTGATCTATTGATCTTAAACGTGCGGCGGATCAGATTGGTGGCGAATTTAATGGACGGCCGAGCGATTCCCTATGGAGATATTAAACCAGTTCTTGAGAACTGGCCTAAACTTGTTGCTGCGAGCATACTCCTTTCATCCTCCGTTTGATTTTTTCTACGGTGCTGTTCTGCGGTGCGGATGCGAAATCCGGCTCCACGATCCCCAAAAAGATGGGCTAAACAGCTCCGGCAGAACCTCATTCGGCAAGGCGAGAGCAGCCGCTACTATGCCCGAATCTGGAGCAACGGCAAAGAAGTTTGGAAGGCGCTCGAGACATCCCATTTTTCCGTGGCCGAGGTCCGGCTTTCGAAGGTCAAAAACGAGCAGCGAGCGCGGGTGGAGGTAGAGGTCGCTACGGCAGACGCCAAAATAGGACTTGCCCTTCTCACTTTTCCGTGGAGAGAGGGATCGGGGCTCCGCAAGGGGTACTGTCAATTGAGGGCTGGAAATAGGTCCCTATGCATCGCGGGCACTACTTACAGTCATTGCTCCAGCGAATGCTGTCGGCTGGCGAGGGGAAATCGATCTTTGTCTTCGTCAAAGTCGATGCGTAAACGCCGTAGATCATTTCCTGCGCCATTCGAGCGTTGAACACGTTGGAGACAGGATGCCGGTTCTCATTAATGGAATTTATCAAGTCCGAGGCGGCAAAGCGATTGGCTTCAAGGAAGAAAGGGGCGTGAGGAATGTCTGGGCGCCCGCATAAGGAGTGGTCGAGCGGTTCCGATCCCGCAATAAAGCATTTTTCTCTCGACGGGACTTCCTCAAAGAGAGTCTCGTCTTCCAGTGGGGAGAGGGAGCGCCTGATGCGCAGTTTGCAAACCGGGGTTGTGGCGTCATTCAAGCGCATGGACAGAGCGCCTTTCGATCCCACTATGGTAAGTCCCATCTGGACGATTCCAGCTGAGGGACCGGGAAGCTTGCGTCTGCTCTCGAATGTTCCGCGCACGTCGTCGGAGAAACTAAAGCAGGCAAAGATTTCGTCTCCAGCCGCGGGACCTATAGGTTCGACCGTTGTTTTCCGTTCCTGTCTGGATATTGCCGGCGCAGGTCTGAGGCCGCCTTGCGTTTGCTGAGATGCTTGCTGGTAACCAGGGCGTCACATGAATATTGACTGATGCTAAGGTTGTTGGCATCGCAGAAATTTGGCGATCTTTGATGTCGGCTGTTAGTTTTGTGCGGCAGGGCCGGTGGTTACGTCGACCAGGGAGGCTCCGACGACGATTTCGTCAAGACACATGGACATTGCCTTGCCAGCGAAATTTCCGGAAAACACCTCGATCTTGCACTCGCCAGATGTATTGACAGATCCCGTTGCCGGGGCCGCTATTGCCGAGGCCAGGGAGAAACCCGCGAGCTGATCCTCCCTAGCGCCTTTTTGGACCCACTGCTCATAGCTCGGGTAATCCAGTATCCAGATCCAGGCTTCTGGACCGGATAGCTTGCCGATCACCAGATAGACGGCCTCACCCAACGGATTGAAATCGCTGCTGATCGCTGTGATCTTTCCCAGGCCGACTCCGGCGGAATTTCGGAAATTTCGGGAGCAGTTTGGGGCCAGAATAAGGTCGCCGAACCGGACAGAAGTGGTGGTGCTGCCGGAATTCTGGGGCGGAAAGTCATTATCGAATTTGAACAGGTAGCTGTAGTAGACGGTGCCTGTCGGAGCGGCGCTCAGGCTTACGGAGAGCTCGGTACGGGTGGGGAGGCCGTTCTTTTCGCTGCCTGCCGTAGCGGTGACGGTGACGGCACCGCCCGACACCGGATGGAAGCCCTTCCCAAATTCGAGTCCTATGGCGGTAAATGTGGCCGCTCCGGTGCCATCACTCGCCGAGGTGGGAGTGATCTTCAGGCGGTATTTGCCATTCAGCCCCTGGGCGGTTGTTGAGACGCCTTTCATATCGGCTCCGTCTTCCAGGGAATAGGCGAATGGCTCGTAAACGAAAGTGTTTGCGCACAGAGGCGATGTCAGAATGATCGCCGAAAGGGCGATCATGTTCAGAGGGGGTATTCTCATGTTTGGGTTCGATAGTTTTGCGGCCTTCCTGCGTCCAGCAACGCTGCGCGATCGGTTCTGAAATGGCTTCGTGTCGAGTTTCTCGCTTGAAGCGCTGTTTCCCAATCGAAAAGTAAAACCTAGTTTCTAAATTGGCTTTCCAAATTGTAGGCGCATTCCGAAGAAAGGCGTTCGGTCTTTTGCTTTGGAATGAGGCGGAGAAAAGGAAAAGGTGATCTCCGCTCGTCCCGGCGGATGCCTCGTGAAGCCGGTGTTAGTTGTGCTTTCTTGCCGTTGCTGCGGGCCTGCGACGAGATTTTTGGGGAGCGGGGGCGGTAGAGGAACGGACGACGAGGTGAGGAATGACGCGGATTTGCTGGATTTGAGCGGCGTGGCGGATGTGTTTCATACGGATCCGGCGAATCAGCAGATCCACCGCGAGCAATCCCATTTGATAAAAATCCTGACATACGGTGGTCAGAGGGCGGTGGCAGGTTTCCCCGGCCTCGATACCATCGAATCCCGTGACGGAAATCTGCTCGGGAACATCGATGCCCTGCTGGAGGCAGGCGCGGATGACCTCGATGGCGACCATGTCATGACTGCAGCATATGGCGGTCACCTCCTTGTCCTTGCGCTGAATCTTTTTGATGATTTCCGGCAGGGATTCTTCGGACTCGAGCGGGATCTGGTAGACCCTGCCGGGCGAGGATTCCGAGAACATCCGGGCGGCCAGGTAACGATATGCTTCGCATCGTTGTTCGACGTTGGGATAGGACATGTGCTTTGTGACGTAGGCGATGTGGAGATGTCCCTGTTTCTCGAGGTGTTCCAGGATGGTCTGGATGCCGGCAAAGTTATCGACACCGACATAATCAAACGGCCCCCAGTTGCAGTCGTTGACCACGAGTGGAATATTGCGATCCGTGATGCGCTTGAAGGTCTCCATGTAGTCGTGATCGGGATGAGGCCAGATCACGATGCCGTCAGTCTTCAGCTTTAGCATCTCGGAGAGTTGCTCCTGCTGCTGCGGACCATCCACCGAGAGCATTGGGGTAAAGCCCACCTTGGCGAGATGGCACACGTCGTGGGCGGCTTCGACGAGGTTATGAAAGATGCGCTGCTTCTTGTGCAGAGGGTGCGGGCATAGGACGCCGATGTGCGTTGCCTTTGGCGCTGTCAGCGGTGATCCGGCGACATAGAGTTTGTATCCGTCGCGGCGGAGGAATCCCTCCGCTATCAGGCAGGCGATGGCTTTATTAACCGTGGGTCGACCTACGCCAAACAGCTCGGCGAACTTTCGTTCCGGCGGGAGCCTGTCGCCGTGACGCAGCTTTTCTTGCTCGATATACAGCCGGAGTTTTCCGACGGTGTCCTGATATTGGAATAGCGATGGAGAGCCTGGAGTCATGTCGATGGAGGGATTTCGCACTCTTTAAAATGGTCAGCCAAATTGAAAGTTTTTTTCAAACGAAACTTTGATGCGTGTCGGTGGCGCGATAGTTTTTAGTCATCCACTCCCCCTGATTGAATGACCAAACTATCCAGCACACCAGTGGAATGCTCTCTGGCTAAAGGTTCCTCGGCAGCCTTCAGCCTGGTGGAGTTGCTGGTGGTGATGGCGATCATGATCACCATCATGGGCATAGCGGCTCCGGCATTCACCGGGATCAATCGGGCGGCGAATGTTTCGTCGGCGGCTTATGAGGTGGCGTCGATCATCGAGAACGCGCGCTCCTATGCCATGTCGCGCAATACTTATGTATGGGTCGGATTTTTTGAGGAGAACGTCACTGCAACTACGCCCGGGAGCGCGGGGAAGGGCCGGATCGTGGTCGGGGTGGTCGCTTCCAAAGATGGCACCATGATTTATGATCTGGCCAGCCCCGGGCAGCTTCCTGCGGACCGGGTCGCGCCTCTCAGCCGGGCGGTGAAAATCGAAAACATGCAGTTGAAAACCTTCCCGGAAGGGACGGGCGGCGGGGCGGATTTTGATTCACGCCCGCCCGCGAACGACGGGGGAGCATGGGTTGAAAGTGGCGCGGTCTCGCAGACACCCTTTTCCATGGGGGGCTATGTTTTTCAAAAAGCCATCGAGTTCAATCCTCGCGGGGAAGCGCGTATCAACAATGCGGGCAGCGCTTTGCGGCCTGTGGTGGAGATCGGCTTGCAGCCTGCGCGAGGAGCTGTCGTGGATCCTCAGGAGAGCAACCTGACCGCCATCCAGGTGAGCGGAGTTGCTGGCAACGTAAAGATCTATCGGAGGTAGGATGAAGGCGAGGGGCTTCAGCCTGGTGGAAGTGACGCTTGCCCTCGGGGTGGCTGCTTTCTGTCTGGTCGTTGTCTTTGGCCTGATCCCCGTCGGACTGCGAAGTAATCAGGCGGCGGTCGAGCAGACGGCGGCGGCTGGCTTTCTCTCGAGCATTGCCGCCGATCTGAGAGCAACGCCGGGGACGAGTCCTGCGGGGCAGAAGGCTGCCTCGCAGCGTTACGCCATCGAGATTCCAGCCAACCCCGTCACCACGCAAAGCGTCGCCACGCTTTTTCTCGACGAAAATGGCAGCTGGTCGAAGACGGCGGATTCAAAGTCACGGTACCGCTTGACCGTCACATTTCCTCCCAATGGGACGGATAGCCGAAGGGCTACGCTTGCTCATCTGAAGATCTCCTGGCCGTCTTCTGCGGCGGAACCCGTGGCATATGCGGAATCCTTTGTTGCCCTGGATCGAAACTGACGTGGCCAGGATATTCACCATGAGATGGAATCGGGCGGCCTGGCGTGGCTTTAGTCTCGTGGAACTGCTCGTATCTCTGGCGGTCCTCGCCGTGCTGCTGGTCTTCATCAGCCAGATCTTTGGTTCGGCGACGGCAGTGACGGGGTCCCGGAACCAGCGCATGGATGCGGATGCCCAGGCGAGGGCGGTGTTTGGCCGGATGGCGGTGGATTTTGCGCAGATGATGCGGCGGCCGGATGTGGACTATTTTCTGAAGTCGGCGGTGGGCGACGCCTCCGGCAGCAATCCCCAGACGGGCAATGACCGGATGGCTTTCTACAGTCAGGTCCCGGGGTATTCCTCGGCTAGCGCTGCGATGCAAAGTCCGGTCTCCGTCGTTGCCTGGCGGATCAATGAGAGCGATGCCGGAGGGCCGTTGAATCACCTGGAGCGGCTGGGGTGCGGGCTGGAGTGGAGCGGCGCATCGTCCGTCGCTTACTCGGGCCCGTCAGGGCCGCTCGTTTCCGCCTCGGGGGATAACAGGATCTCCTCCAACTGGCCGGCGGCAGTATCCGCCACCCAGGCGGATTCCCGCTATGAGAATGCCGGGCCGCAGGTCTTCCGATTGGAGTATTATTATCTCCTGCGCGGACAGAATGTGAATGGGGTCGTTTTCCCGTCCATGGCCAGCGCGACGCCATGGGATACCCGTATACCCGGACGGTCATCGGTCGACGGGCTGCGCGATGTTGCCGCCATCGTCGTGACCATCGCGGTCGTGGATCCCAAGAGCAGGAAGCTGATCACGGATGAGCAGCTCGCCGCGCTGGCCGACAGGATGAAGGATTTCGATGCTTCCACGATGACCTCTCCTGGCGACCTCAAGACGCAGTGGCAGTCCATGATCGAAGACGCCGGGAATGGCATCCCCCCCTCCGCCTCCGCCGCTCTGCACACCTACGAACGCACGTTTTCGCTGTCCCCCGCCCTTTGAACACCGGATGAAGCTGCGCTCCTCAAACATCGACCTCGTCGCGAACCGCGGGCCTGAGAAAGGCGTCGCGCTGGTGATCGTACTTGCGCTGGTCGTGCTGTTGACGGGCCTGGTGGTCGCGTACTTCTCGCGTTCGATGTGGGATCGGCAGCTTTCCAACAGCAGCCTGCATCAGGCCATGGCCGACGAGCTGGCGCGAAGCGCGATGGATATCGTCACTGGTGATCTCAAGCAGGAGATCGCCAACGGCTCCACCCAGACGACAGTGGGAGCCACGACGATTTACACGCCGGTTTCCACTGCCGGAGCGGTGCCGGTAAGAAATACTCCCACCAATCCCTCTCCGACTCTGCTGCGTGTCAGCACCGCCACGGATATTGGCGCGCCCGGAGCGGATCATCCGGCCTCTCCGGCCAACTCCACCACGCCGTCGGCAAACGGACGGAGCATCTCACTCAAGCGGTGGAACAGTCATTACCTGCTGCCCTTGGGAAACCCTGCAAAACCGCAGGACACGACGCCGGTGAGCAGCGGAGCGGAGGCTTTCACGGCGCCGGGCTGGGTGTATGTGACCAATGCGGGTCCGGTCAAGCTGGCTACCCCCGACAAGGCCGTTATTGGGCGCTACGCCTACGCGATTTATGACGAAGGGGCGCTGCTGGATATGAATGTCGCCGGGTATCCGTCACCGCTTCCATATGCCTCCGGTTCGACCATGCCGCCAAGCTATGCCTTGAAGGGATCGCTGGCTTTTGCCGATCTGACCCAGTTGAAGGACGCTTCGGGAAATGCGTGGATGACGGGAGCCGGGATCAACTCCACCGTGGGATGGCGGGACTACGCCTCCCTGCGCAACGCTTCGGGGCAGCCCGATGGTGTATTCCCTGCTCTCTCCTTTAGCGGGCCGTCAGTCTATCCGGCTTACGTTGATCTCGCGGCATCTGGCTCGGCCGACTCCCCGGATGTGCGCTCCGTGGCGGATCCCAACGGGCGCACTGATCAGGCATTTCCATCCCGGCAGGCGCTCATCCGCTTTTGCTCAAGCATTGGTACGGAGAATTTCAATCCCAACGCGCTCCAGTATCTGGGCACGTTCTCCCGTTCACTGAATGCTCCCTCGTGGAGTCCGCAGGCCGATGCCAGCAACGGATTCCTATACAAGACCGACGCGGAGAAGTCCGTGTCGCCCAATCGCAATGTCCCGAATGTGAGGACAAAAAAAGCCTTCGTTCGTGCAGATGGGTCCCGAGCGGAGATCGGCGAGGTGCTGGTCAATCAACGGTTTCCGCTGACCCGGCTGGCTCTGGTGACGGACTCGGCCACGGCTGCGGAGGGTTCGGATATCGAGAGGTTCTTTGGGCTGACCCGAGCGACAGCAAAGGACGAGCCGTGGGTGTATCGAGGCGGAGCCACGAGCATTGCCACCCTTGACGAGGTCGCCGCCCAGGGGCGAGAGCCGGATTTTTTCGAACTGCTTAAGGCGGCAATCCTCGCCGGTTCCCTCGGCAAATACAGCGACAACGACAATCATCTCGTCACGAAGACCATCGATCAAAACAAAGACGTCCAGATATTCCAAATCGGAGCCAACCTGATCGATCAGTACGATGCCGACAATCATCCGACCGTGATCAAGTTTGGATCGTTTGATCCCATCTATGGCACGGAAAGCCTGCCATATCTCAATCACCTCTATGTCACCATCTTCCGGCCGAATCGCGGCGACCCCAAGTATCCCACTTTGGAGGGCTGGCTTCAGTTCGGACTTTGGAATCCGAATGGAAACGCTGCCGACCAGACGGCCGACAGAAAGTACCGGATCATCGGCACCGACGGACGAGCCTACCTTGAAGCCAGCAGCGGAACGAATTTTCTCTCGGCGCAGCAAAATCTTACCGGACGTTACCTGGAGTTCACGGCCCGCGGTTCTACGTTTGCGGAACCGCAGTTGCTGATCCCAAGCTCCACCATGACCGGTGGCGTGACCTTTTCCGGAGCGCCGATCGATGCGACCAATGACCCCTCTGGCTACTTTGGCAGCCCGGCGCAACCTTCCTATGCATCCTCCACGACGGCGGTTACGACCACCTCGCCTTGTTATCTGGTGGGTTTCTATCTTGGTTCCGCGGTCAATCCGATCACGGGGGAGCCCGCCAGAGATCGTGCGATCACGGGCAATCCTTCCGATCCGGCGTCGCTTTCGTATTACCACGCCCGCAACGCCCTGGGCAGCGGGGGGCGATATCCGACGTTCGCCCTCCAGTATCAGGATGATGACGGCACTTGGCGTACATATGAGTCCGTCCAGGCCCGGAGCTTCTATCTCGATCATTGGTACCAGTACGGATTCAAAAGCTGCACCACCTGGCTGACCGGAAAGTATAACCTGAATTCTGGCTGGGGTTCTGACAACGGGCGCGGCACCTCGGTCGGCAATGGACTGGCATTTGGCCTAACCGCGCTGAGCGCCATGGACCCGAGGTCAAAGCGTGGTGGCATGGTCAGCACCATCGGATTGAATGGCCGCCCGATTGTCGCGCAAACCACCATACGGCCCAATAGTTGGGCCAATCGGTTTGACTCCGAGCCGACATCGAACTCGGGGTACCCGAAGAATCCCGCCGGAATCACCATGTGGACCGGATGGAGCACGAACAACACCTTTCAGCCAGCCAAGACGGCGGACAACAAGGCGGGGGCGAGCAGCTTCGTCACGGATCTCGATGGAGTCGTGCGGAGGGCGGATGGCGACGAAAGCAACAAGGTGTCCCCTCTCTGGCAGGTGGCCTCTGGGACGACCGCACAGGCCGTGCGGGCGATGAGGCCGACGATGCTGAACCGGCCATTTCGCTCGGTTGGAGAGATGGGATTTGCCATGCGGGGAGACCCCTGGAAATCGCTCAACCTTTTCAGCTCGGATAGCGCAGACGCGGCGCTGATGGATTTTTTCACGGTCGTGGACGAGCCTGTGGTCGCCGGGCGTGTCAATCTCAACACTGCATCCCGAGCCGTGCTGTCCGCCATCCTCACCGGTGCGCAGAAAGCCGACGACGGAACGACCCTTCCTCCCGTACTTTCCCCGGCGGAAGCTGGCAAGATCGCCGATCTGATCATTCAGAAACGTGCCTCGGCGCCGTTCCGCAATGTGGCTGAGCTTGCCACCCGGGTGGGCGACGACCTCCCGACCGCGTTTGACAATGGACCCACCAACACGAGCGACGGGTATTTCAAGACGCGCCGGGAAGCTGCGATGCGCGCCCTCGTGGATGCGGCCGACACCCGGACTTGGAATCTCCTGATCGATGTCGTGGCCCAGACCGGCATGTTTGCTGCCAATGCCCCGCAAACGGAGGCTGCGCTCAACAGCTCCTTCATTGTGCAGGGAGAGCGCCGCTATTGGCTGCACCTCGCGATCGACCGCTATACGGGCGAGGTCGTCGCCAGGGAGCTGGAGGCTGTTTATGAATAGATTTTGTTATTGTATTGCCGCATCCTTCTTTCTGCTGTCGGTCGTATGGTCGCCGGGCCAGGAACCGGCGGCGCCCAGGCCGGCGGTCGCAGCAGTCCCGCCGGAACAGGGGCGGTGGAAGATCATCGTGACAGATGCCAAAGGCGAAAAGGCGGCAAGGACGGATGACCGCACGCCAAAAGTCGTGGAGATCGAGATCTGGAGGTCGGGTTCCCGCGCCCGGATGGTTCAAACGATCTCCAATGGAGCAACCGTGGAAAGCTGGATTGCCGACGACTATCTGCTGAGCCGCTTCCCGGCTTTCCCGGATATCTATGTCACCCGGCTCAATGATCGCGCAACGCCTCTGGATGACGGTATGTCGGATTTCCGCGATGCCTTCCCGGGTACGACCTGGCTCGATCCGAAGTATCTCGCAGGCACGGAAACGAAGGACGGAAAACTCTGCGAACATTACGTGAATCCCGAGGCGGATTGCGAAGCCTGGATCGCGGCGGACTCCAAACTCCCGGTCGCCTGGCGCAAGGGGTCCCGGGTCTTCACCTATCGATTTCTTCCCCCGGAAAACCTCAGCATGCCCGAGCCCTTTCTCGGCGAGTTGAACAAATATCTCAAAGCCGACTCCCAGTAGGCGCACCTTTTTCCCATATCCTTCATGTTACCGTCCCATCATCTGCCCCAGCTCATCATCAACCGCATCGACGGCGCGATCCGCAGGCTTCGCGAAGAGATATGGCAGGGGTTCCTGCCGGTCGATGTATCAGCTACTCCTTCCGGCCCGCAGCAATACGATGTCGCGCAGGCGCGGCGGCAGCTATTGAGCCCGGTCAGACCCTGCTCGTTTTGGGGAAGGTTGTTTGATCAGAGATGGTATCGGCTTGATATTCCGTCCTCGGCCGAGCCGTTCTGGCTGAACTGGCGTAGCCAGAGCGAGGACACGCTCTATGTGAATGGCGAGCCATATTTCGGCTTCGATGTCGGGCATCGCCATGTCAGGCTGCCTGCGGGTGCGGCTGAGGCATGGGTCGAGTCGAACTGCATCCAAAGCGCGATCTGGCATCCGGAAGCCTCGCCCATGGATGCGGCGGGAAGCTATTTTGAAGGGGCCTTTCTTGGCTGGAGGAATGAAGAAGCCTGGCAGGCATACAATGATCTGAAATGTCTCTTTGATCTCGCCGCCGACCAGCGCGGACGCGAGGACAGCCGGCTGACCGCCGGGATCGTTCCCTTCGGCTTGCAGGTGCCGATGGAGCGCTTCTCGCCCGCGTTTCGTCTCCTGCTGCGCATCATGAACGAAGCGGTCGATGCCTGGGACAGGACCGGCGCGCTGGATGCCTTGCGTGAGCGGCTGGCGGAAGGGTATCGGGATTTGCGTGTCGACAAGACGTTCATGCGATGCGTGCTCACCGGCCATGCGCATATCGACCTCGTGTGGCTGTGGCCTGAGCGGATCGGCGAGCTCAAGGCCGTGCATACCTTCTCCACTGTGAACCGGCTGATGGAGGACTATCCGGAGTTCCGCTTCGCCTATAGCCAGATCGCGAGCTATGAATCCGTGCGCCGCCGCGCTCCGGAGCTTTATCAGAGGGTGAAGGGGCGCATGGAGTCCGGCCAATGGCAGGCTACGGGAGCGATGTATGTCGAGTCCGATACGATCCTGGCCTGCGGCGAGGCTTTGGCGCGCAGCTTCCTGCTTGGGCAAAAAGGGTTTCAGGAAATGACGGGACGACCTGCCCAGCTCACCTGGCTGCCGGACGCCTTTGGGTACTCGGCCTGCCTGCCCCAGATCATGGCCCAGACCGGAGTGAAGTACTTTTACACCACCAAGGTGACGTGGAACTCGATCAATCCCTTTCCCTACAGCAGCTTCATCTGGCGGTCGAATGGCTCGGAGGTAATCGGCCACATTACGCGGGATGCGGGCTACAACACCTTTGTCCAGGTGCCGGAGATCCGGGCCTGCGTGCTCGGACATCAGCAGGGGGACATTCATCAGGAGTGCCTGCTGCCGACAGGTTTTGGCGACGGAGGCGGAGGGCCCACGGCGGAGATCTGCGAAAGGGCTCGGCGTCTCGGGGCATTGCCTGGGATGCCGGAGCTCGCATGGGACCAGCCGGAGGCCTTCTTTGAGCGCCTGGCGAGCTTGCGCGACCAACTCCCAGTTCACCAGGGCGAGTGTTATCTCGAGTTTCACCGTGGCACCTATACGACCCATGGAAACTTGAAGGCCGCCTTCCGGGGATTGGAGCGGGCCATGTGCTGTGCCGAGGCCGTTGCCGTGGTTACGGGGCATCGGTGGGATATGGAGGAATCCTGGCGCCGCCTCGTGTTTGCCCAGTTCCATGATTACATCCCGGGGAGCTCCGTATGGGATGTCTATGCCGAGGGAGTGCCTGACTTAGAAAAGCATGCCGTCGCGCAAATGGATCGCGCTCACGCTGCGCTCGAGCAGGGGGGCGATGAGAGCGTGTGCGTTTTCAATCCCCACGCGGTTGAGGTTCGACGCTGGATCGAGGATCCGTCCACAGGCCACCCCGTGTGGATGACCATTCCTCCCCTGGCTGGGGCCGAAATCGGGTCCTGCGGGAATCCCGATGCCGTACAGGTCTCTGGTCGCACTGTCTCCAATGGACTGGTGGAGTTTCGCCTCGCTGACGAGGGATGGATCGACAGTGTGGCGTGGGAGGGGGCGAAGGTTCCGATCTGCGGTCCATTCGGCCGTCTCGTGATGTATCCGGATCGACCGGCGAATTTTGAAGCCTGGGATATTGATCGAAACACGCTCTCACTTGGCCAGCCTTGCGAAGGGGTTGCCGCAATCGCTCAATGGTCGGACGCGCCTCATCGTGCTGGCTTTCGTGTCCGTCGCTCGATCGGTGCCAAGAGCACTGCCGAGGTGATCTTTTATCTGGAGGCGGGCAGCCCGCACCTGCATGTCGAGGTGGAGCTCGACTGGCAGGAGCCGGAGAAGCTGCTGAAGATGGTGTTTCCAACCCGCTATGCCGGAGCGAATGCCCGTTATGGAGCACCCTTCGGGAGCACCCTGCGTTCGCAGATTCCCGATGGGCTGATTTCCGAGGCGATGTGGGAGGTGCCGTTCAGCAGGCATTTCTCGATTTTCGACGAGGGAGAGCGCGAGGGAATGTTTGTTGCGACGGAGTCAAAGTACGGCGTTTCCGTGCGCAGCGGAGTGGCAGGTGTGAGCCTGGTGCGCAGCCCGAGAGTGACAGGGATGGATAATGTGCACGCCTCGGTCTGGCCGCAGCATCTTTCGCGCATCGAAGCGCCCGCCGCTTACAGCGACATGGGAGCGCATCGGATCCGCCTGGTTCTTGGCCGCTACGACATCACCCTCCCCCGTGCCTCACAGCCAGCCTCCGTGGCTGAGACGGAATTTACCGCGCCTCTGGTTTATCGGGGTCGCCCCATTCCTTCGGCTCTCGGCGAGGTTTCCGGGGGGGAGACATTGATTCCCTGCTGGGCTGCGCCGCTGGATGGCGGCCGCTGGGTCTTGCGTCTCCATGAGGCGGCGGGAAGGCGAGGTGTGATCCGGCTCGCTCCGCCAACCGGATGGACCTTGCAGGCTACCGATCTTTCTCTTGGGACGATCACGGAGCTCGGCGAGGGCAATGCGCTTGAGTACGAGCCCTATCAGGTCGCAAGCATCCTCTTCACGCCTGCCGCGTGAGTCTCCAGTCGTCCATCACGATGCGCTCCCTGTTTTGCCTGACTGCATGGCTGCTGCTGTGCGTGCCTGGTGTATCCTCGGGGACGGAGGACGGAGCGGAACGCCTCCTTCGAAATGACCGACTGGAAGTCCGGGTGATGGTGCCCGACCATCCCGGGCGATACAATCGCGGGACGCGGTTTACTCCGATTGCTGCCGTGCTCGGTGTGCGTCGCGATGGCGTGGAGTATCTTTACCGGCCGGAAACGCACGATCCGATCAACGACCACGCCGGACTGGCTGCGGAGTTCGATCTCTGCATCCCGGATGGTCCGGCCGATGCCCTGCCGTCGGGATATCAGGAGGCGGCAGTCGGGGAGGGTTTCCTAAAAATCGGCGTGGGCGCCCTGCGCAAACCGGCAAAGACTTATCACCTCTTTATGACTCCCGCACTGCTGGAGCCTGCTGTGACGACGGTCGAGTGGCAGGCGAACCGGGCGGTGTTTCATCAGATCTTCGATGGCAGGACGACTCCCGGTTACTCGTATCGCCTGGATGCCGTGTTGTCGCTGGAGGGAGCGAGCTTAGCGGTCGATTGGAAGCTCACCAACACGGGAACGAAACCGATTACCACGCGGCAATATACGCATAATTTCTTCCGCATCGCCGATCGGCCCACGGCATCCGGCTACATTCTTTCATTTCCCTATGACATTCAGCCGAAAGGCCTGGAAGAGGGGCAGAAACTCGCCGGACGATCGATACATTTTACGGGTGCCATACCCAGGTGGATCAATGCGACGATCGCTTACCCGTCCGGCTATGCCGGACGAAACATCGTAACCCTCCGTCATCCCAGGGCCGGACGGGAAATCATCTGCGAGACCTCCGATCCCGGGCTGCGAACCGATATTCACGCACGTGCGGACTATATTTCTCCGGAACAGTTCATTGAGATCATACTGCCGCCTGGCGGGTCGCACTCGTGGACCAGAAAATACACATTTCTAGATGACTAGCTGAGCTTTTGATGTCGCGATTTTTCCGATCCTTTCCGGCGGATAAGGTTCTTTTTCCCCCTGATCGCGTCTCGGTGGGTTACATTATTGGTAAGCCAAACGAGGGGATTTTGGTAAACAAGATTTTGAACAGCGTGCCGATTTGCAATACTTAGGATCAGTACCTCCCATTGCACCTGCTAGATCCCTTTCACCCCAGCGATATTGTGCCGCCAGCCATCGGTGCTTTGACGGTGAAAAGGAGCGCTGCGAGAGGATTTCTCGCAGCCGCCGTTGGGAGATTCACCATACTTACCCCAGACCAGGACGATACCATGAACACAACTTATCACATTGACGCCCCCTCTCTTCGTTTGCCCCAGCGCGGTGCGCTGCTTTTCATCCTGCTTGGTACAGCCGTCATGCTATCGGCAGGCGCATTGAGAGCGGATGACCTGATCAAAAATGGGGGCTTCGAGGACGGTGCCTCGGGCTGGTGGGGGCCGGGTCTCAAGAGTGGCGGGGTCGTTTCGGATCAGGCCGGCGGAGGTGCGAACTGCCTGAATCTCTCGGAGGGCTTTGTTTGCCAGGACAAGCGGCCGGTCGAGGGCGGAAAGTCCTACAAGATCAGCATGAAGATCCGAAGCGAGAATGCCGCCGAGGGATCAGTCTACGTGCAGGTGAGCTTCCGCGGAGAGGGCGTCAAGCCTGGCTGGTACGGGTCTGAAGTCGCCACGGTCGAGGGCCGCTCGGAAAAGGCGCTCTTCGTCACGGGGGGCACCCAGGGGTGGAAGGAATACGCCTCTGTCATCGATGCTCCGGCTAATGCGACCGAAATGCTGATCTACCTTCGGAAGCTCGGAGGAACGTCTGGCACGGCCTCTTTTGACGATGTGAAGATCGAACCTGCCAACTAGCAAGCCCGTGACCGCCATCATTTCCATTCCCGATTCTGTGAAAAACTCCTCCCGACACGTGCGTGTACTTTCCTGGATGGCCTCTGTGTTCCTTCTTGCAGGGGCGGTCTTTGTTCCGGTCTCCCCACTACTGGCGGAGAATATCGTCAAGAACGGCGGTTTCGAAGATGGGCCATCCGGCTGGTGGGGCAAAGGAGTCAAGACCGGCGGTGTCATTCCCGACAAACCTGCCGCAGGGACTGGAAGCATGCAGATTGCCGAGGACTTTGTCTGCCAGGATCACATCCCGGTGACTGGCGGGAAGAACTACAAGATCAGCATGAAGATCCGCTGTGAGGGGGCGCCGGAGGGAGCAGTCTATGCGCAACTGAGCTTCCGCGGCGGGGGAGCGAATCCCGGCTGGTACGGGCCTGCCGTGGCGAATGTGGATGGCCGCACAGAGAAGGCGCTCTTCGTCGCCGGGGGCACCCAGGATTGGAAGGACTACTCGGTTGTGGTTCGTGCGCCGGATGGAGCGGACCAGATGTTGCTGTATCTGCGCAAGATCAACGGCACTCCGGGTACGGCCGCCTTCGATGAAGTCCAGGTCGAGCCGACCAGCGAGGGTGTGACCAAGGCGCAGCCTCCGCCGCTGCCGCCTGATGGACAGATCGTTTCCAATGGCGGCTTTGAAAAGGGAGCCTCGGGCTGGTGGGGCAACGGAGCGAAAACCGGCGGGGTGGTGACGGAAATGCCCGCAGGGGGGCTCCAGAGTCTCAAGGTTGCAAGCAGCTTCTTCTGCCAGGACGGACGTCCTGTGGAGGAAGGCAGGCGGTACAAGATCACGATGAAGATCCGTAGTGAGAACGCCCCGGAAGGCTCCGTCTATGTACAGCTCAGCTATCGCGGAGCATCCATCAAGGGCGGATGGTTCGGCCCCAATGTCGTCAATGTCGACAAGCGCACAGAGAAGGCGCTCTTTGTCACGGGCGGCACCCATGGCTGGGAGGAGTACTCGTGCGTCGTGCAGGCACCGCCCACTGCAGAGCAAATGCTCATCTATCTTCGGAAAAAGGATGGCACGGATGGAGTGGCGTATTTTGACGACGTGAGCATGCTGCCCACGGAGGAACCGGAGACGACAGCGGCCGGGCTGCGCCGCGAGGAGCTTGCCGCAAAATGGCTGAGTCCTGCGCTGCCGGAAGCAGAAGCCGCTGCGGGACTCGCCGCAGCAGCAGCGGTGGGAACCTCGCCAGCTCCGGCCCGGCTGAAACTCGCAGAGAATGGCCGGGCGCTCTATCGGGTGCATGTCGGAACGGACGCCGGCGTGATCGAACTTAATTCCGCCAATGACCTGGCCGACTACCTCGGCAGGATCACCGGAGGCAATTTCCAGCTACTCTCCCACGATGCACATCCTCTCGATGGTCCGCTGATCGTGGTGGGCCGGGATAATGCTCTCACCGCCAGGCTTTGTCCGGATATTGACTACGCCAAGCTCGGCGAGGATGGTTTTGTCCTGCGCACCGTCGGACAGCATATCGTCATCGCGGGAAATACTCCCGGAGGCACGATGTATGGCGTGAACTGGTTCCTCGATCACCTGCTGGGCGTGAAGTGGCTGAGTCCCGATTATACTCATGTGCCTTCTTCTCCGAGCATCGAACTGGCGGCGCCGAATGAAGTGCAAATTCCGCGATTCAAGTTTCGCCAGATCCTGAGTGTCGAGGGGCAGGACAAGCCCTTTGCCGCCCGCAATCTCCTGAACGGAAATTCCCACGGAGCGGCGAGCATTCTGCCCGCGCCGGAGATTGATCACTGGGATGGCTCCTGGCAGCGCCCGGGTCTCACAGCCAGCTTTTATCAGCTCATGCCGCCCAAGCAGTACATGAGCCAGCATCCAGACTGGTTCGCCGGCGGCCAGGTCGCAATGATGAATCCCGAGGTGCGCCAGATCATGGCCGACGGGATCATCGAACGATTGCGCGGCGTGCCGAACTACGGCGACTACTGGTTTGGCTTCATGGACAACGACTGGGGGTGGGACATGGATCCCGCGAGCGCGGCATTCGCCAAAGAACATGACGGGGCTCCGTCCGCTCCGC
Organism: Terrimicrobium sacchariphilum; assembly: GCF_001613545.1. Taxonomy (NCBI): domain Bacteria; kingdom Pseudomonadati; phylum Verrucomicrobiota; class Terrimicrobiia; order Terrimicrobiales; family Terrimicrobiaceae; genus Terrimicrobium; species Terrimicrobium sacchariphilum. Next base: position 3,515,760 of record NZ_BDCO01000002.1, on the reverse strand, counting down.
GCGTTGACATGACGGTCGATGTGGAACAGCGGGTTCGCAAGGTGTTGCCCGATGCCAAGCTGGCCTTCAACGCCTACCACTGGAGCTTTACTCCTCCCACCAACATGGCGATCCCTGAGGACATCCTCGTATATCCGATGACCATTCACGTGGACTACAGCACGCCGCTGAACCAGGGACGCAACAAGAAGCTGGGTGAAGACATTGCGGGTTGGAACCGCATTGCCAAGACCATCCTGCTTTGGGATCACGTCACCAACTTCAACGGATTCATCCAGCCTACTCCGAACATCTATCCCATCGCCGAAAGCATTCGATGGCTATCCGGGCTGGAAAATGTCTTTGGATACTTCGCCGAGGGAAGCTGGAATACCAAGAGTGCCGAGTTTGCCTCTCTCCGCGTATGGCTTATGGGAAGGATGCTATGGGACCCTCAGACCAATATTCAGGGTGCAGTGGCGGAATATTGCGATGGTTATTTCGGCCCCGCTGGAAAGTACCTCAAGCAGTACATCGATCTTATGCACGAGGCGTCTGTGCGTTCTCGTGCGGCAATCTGGGAGAAGACCAATGTCGACAGCGCAATGTTTACCTTGGATTTTATCACCAAGGCGGATGCGCTGTTTGCCCAGGCTGAAGCCGCGGTGGCCAATGATCCCACCTATCTCAGGCATGTCCGGCAGGCTCGCATGTGCGTCGACTACGTCATCCTCGTGCGCCGCAAGGAATACGCCGATGCGGCGGCCCGGGAAAAGACGGGCTTCGTGCTTGATTACGAAAATCGCAAGGCGCGGTTCAACAAAACCATCGAGGATGAGAAGGTGACCCAATTCCGTCAGGCCAAGACGATCGCGACGGGTGAGCTTGCCACGATGATCAACATGGAGCGCAAGGACTCCACGCCTCCGGAGATCGCGCGAAACCTGCAACCTGCCGACTGGGTCGAGATCAATGACATCGGCTTCAATCGATATTTCGACAAGATCGTGATCACCCCTGATCCTCTGGCCTCTGATGGCGGTACGGTGAAAATGCCGGGCGACATCAGCGGTCCCTTCATCCAGCTCAAGCATCACAAGCTGCCGGAGGAAGGGCTATGGGATATCTATGCCGATGTGCGGGTGGAGGCCGAGGATGGAGCGGGTCCGGATGAGATTGCCTTTTTCATCGGAAATAATCCTCCCCAGACAGGCGGCATGGGAATCAAGTTTAGCCAGCTCAAACCAGGCCAATATAACCTGATCAAGACGACCGGCGGCCCCTTCCGGTTTGATCAGAGTGATGGCAAGATCACATTTATTCGCGGTGGCGGTTCGAAAAAGGTTAAGAACATTTACGTCGACCGGTTCATCCTGGTCCGCGCCAAAGAAGGTGCTGGTGCGGCCAGATAGGATTTTCCGACCCATTGTACCGATAGAAACCACGGTAATCCAGATGTTGAACGCCACGCAGATCCTGCAGCGCCACCCGGCGAACCCCATCATAACGCCTGCGCATATGCCGCAGGCGGCAGTGGTCTTCAATCCAAGTCCAGCCTGGTACCGGGGGCGCACGGTTCTGCTGCTCTCCGCCTATGAATGGAGCTGGCCGGAGATCAAGAGGGCGCGGGGAGGCTGGGTGGCCATGAGCGATGATGGCGTGCATTTCGAGATTGGCGCGGAGCCGCTCATTGATCTGATCGATGCGCCCGCGCCGTTTGATAAGCTGAATTGCACCTTGATCGATGCCCGCATCACGCAGATTGAAAATCGTTATTATATTAACTCCCCAGTCTATCAGGATGGCGAGGGTCCGTTCACTCTGTTGGGGGTGACGGAGGATTTTCAGTCCTATCAGCCGATCGAGATCGTCGCTGCCCCGGTCAATCGGGTGCCATCGGTTTTCCCCGAGAAAATCGGCGGCAAGTACTACCGCCTTGAGCGTCCGGGTCATGACGCAGGGGCCTCGATCTGGCTTTCCTCCTCCCCGGATCTCGTTCATTGGGGATGCTATCGTCCTGTGCTCAAGCCGGGCTACTCGATCTGGAACATTACCAAGATCGGCCCGACTCCGCCCATTCGTACCCCCGAGGGATGGCTGGTCATCATGCATGGCGTCTGGGCCTGGCAGGCGGGGGCAAGCCACTACCATATCGGCGCCTTCCTCCTGGATCTGGAGGAACCCTGGAGGGTAATCGGCAAGACCCAGAGCTGGCTGCTCGCACCCGAGGAAGACTACGAGACCCGCGGCACTGTAAACGACGTGGTGTTCCCATGCGGCGCTCTTGCCGATCTGGAGGCTGACGAACTGCGCGTTTACTATGGGGCGGCCGATACCCGGGTCGGTCTGGCGACAGGTTCTCTCTCAGCTGTTGTTGAAGCCTGTCGCAAAGGCCGGTGATCCGGATCGACGTAGGGCCGGCCGGAATTCCGAGGGCCGCAGTGCGCTTTAAGGAAGCCGGATCGCGTCGGTCATTTGGCGGATCCTTACGGGAACTCTATGGCGCAGAAGTTGAATGATGGTTTAGTCGTTCGATCTTTTCGGAAACTTCTGCCGAGGTCGGTGGGAACAAATATTTCGACCTTCGGTATCTGGTGGCATGGAGCAACGCGGGTCGACACGCTCAGGCATCACTGACTTTGCGCGAGCACTCAGGGATTAAGGGGAAATTGAGCATTTTGGTGTCCGAAAAATTGGCACGCCAAATCTCCAGTTTGTCCTTTCGAGGCCCTTTGCATCCGGTTTTCCGCACTTTACCATTTTGTCAAAGTCGGAACCAATAGAGCCGCATTAACCCCCGAAATTGATGAAACTATCTATGAACAGATCCCCACTTCCCCGGAATGTCGCACTTGGTATTCTCGTGCTTGCTTTAGCGCAGGTTGCAGGTCGGGCCGACAATGGCACATGGACAAGTACGGCCAGCGGCAACTGGTCGGATATCGCCAACTGGAATTCCGGCTCCGGCCCGGTGGCGAATGGCGCGACCTATACGGCGGATTTTAATGCAGGATTGACCGGGGGCATCACCATTACCCTTGATGCCGACCGCACGATCGGGAACCTCTCGTTCACAGACACGGTCGCGCCAGTCAATAACTACTCCATCACTGGTTCCAGCTCCGGTACGCGCACTCTGACTCTGAACGCCAATGGATCGGGAGGAGGAACTTCAACGATCGCAGTCAATACCGGAACTGCTGCGATCGGAGGATCCAATCTGGTTCTGGCTGGCAGTAGCAGTATCAACAAGACTGGGGCGGGAACCTTGAATGTCAGCACGGACAACACGAGCGGCGCATTCACCGGAGGCATCACCGTGAGTGAGGGGACGCTCGGGATGAATGCCGCAAATGCCTTTCGCAACGTGGCGGTGACCCTCGACAGCAGTGTCAATAACGCGACCTTGTCCCTGAACGTCAACGCCGCCATGAACATTGGAAGTATCACGGTGGCCGCGGGAGGAACCGGTACGGCCTCGATCAACTACACCATAGCCAACGGTAATACGCTGGCGGGTTCCATCATTCTGAACAAGAGTGCGACATTCAACACCTCCTCCAGTTCCGTCCTGATAAGCACGGGCTTGATTTCCGGGACAGGCGGCATCCTGAAGACGGGTGCCGGAACACTGGTGCTCAGGAGGACAAATAATACCTTCGAGGGTGGCGTGACGGTCAGCCAGGGTGGGCTGAGGTTGAATGGCTCGGGAAAGGTTGCGGGCACGGGAGTGATCGTGCTCGGTGATGCCAATACGGGATCGAGCAATATCAGCCTGAATCTTAATCAAAATGGAGGGGCTATTCTTAATGATGCGCGCTTTACCAGCAATGGTTCCGGATCGGCCGTCCTGAGTAGCTATGACTCCGATACCGGCGGCGGGACGACCTATTCTGGAAACGTGCAGATCGATCGCAATATTGAACTCAAGAATAACAATAGCTCAACGGGCAGGAATTTTACGCTTTCCGGTGTGATCTCCGGCGTGGGGGGGGTTACCACCACGGTAGCCAGCTCAGGCAACCGTCTCGTGATTTCCGGCAGTAACACTTATCAGGGTGGCACCACCGTGAATGCGGGCACCATCCTCGTAAGCAATACATCTGGAAGTGGCTTGGGATCAGGTAATGTGTCAGTAAACTCCGGCGGTATATTGGGAGGCAAGGGCGCCTTCACGGGAGATGTCTCTGTCGCCTTGGGCGGTACGCTGGCACCTGGTGAGAGCATTGAATCCCTTGCTTCCGGCGGGGTGTCATTTGTAGCAGGATCGAAGTTTGCCTACGAGGTGAACTCCAGCGCCGCTCTGAGCGCTGGCGCGGATCTGCAACTGGCAAATGGTAATCTCTCGCTGAGTGGTACCGTGGAGCTGACCCTGACGAATATCGCCGGATCGCCCGTTGCCTTTGCTGAGAACACGACATTCACTCTCATCAACTACAGCGGTGTTTGGAACAGTGGATTGTTCACCTTCGGCGGGAACCAACTCGCCGATGGCGCAGTCTTCTCCTTCAATGGCCAAGATTGGGCGATCGATTATAACGCCACCTCTGGTGGGAGCAACTTCAGCACCGAGTATATTGGAGGCAGCTATGTCAATATCACCGCTGTGCCCGAACCAACCACCTGGGTGTTGCTGGGTCTCGGCCTTGGCGTGGTCTTGGTGCGAGCGGGAAGCCGCCGGGTACGGTCCTAGGGGACACTAGAGTCTTGTGAGATGGTGATATCCCGAGGCGGATGGATGCACGCTCTTGCGTGTGTCCCCGCTTATGCGGGGCATGTCTTGGTAAAGTCCTGATGCCTGTGTCTTGTCGAAAGAGGGGGCCGACCGCCACCTGGTGTGAATCGCCTGCCAGACGTCGACATACAGACGGTTTCCCATCCTAAAAGTGCGATGTGGTAAATTTCTGAAGTCATCTCGTTTCGCCATACCATCATGTTTCAATCTCTCCTGCCTCTTTTAAGTTTCGGCGCCTCCAACACCTGGACGTCACCCGAGTTGCTGTGCGCCGCCCGGTTGCCAATGCGCGCAACGGCCTACCCATTCCCCGACGTGGACACCGCCCGCACGCTCGACCGCGAGAAATCCCCGTGGTTCCAGCTCCTCAACGGGCAGTGGAATTTCAAGATGGTCGACCGCCCCGAGTTGCTGAAGGAGGCTGATGTAGCGGTGGAGACGGATCGCGAGGATTGGGACAAAGTCGCCGTGCCGGGCAACTGGACGCTCCAGGGCTACGGCGCGCCGCACTACACCAACGTGCAGATGCCCTTCAACGACGAGCCGCCGACCGTGCCGAAGGAGAACCCGACGGGCGTGTACGTGCGTGAGGTGCGCATCCCGCGCGACTGGAAGGGACGCCGGGTGGTCACTCACTTTGGCGGAGCGGAGAGCGTGCTGTTTCTGTATGTGAATGGAAAGCCGGTGGGCTTTGGCAAGGACTGCCGCCTTCCCTCGGAGTTTGACATCACGGACTTCGTCAAAGTCGGTCGCGTCAATACGATCGCCGCCGTGGTCGTAAAGTGGTCGGACGCCACCTTTATCGAGGACCAGGACCAATGGTGGATGGGCGGCCTGCATCGCGAGGTCTATCTCTACTCGACCGCACCGGTGTACATCGCCGACGTCTTTGCCAAGGGCAAGCTGGATGAGGAATACGAGGACGGCCTGCTCGACATCACCGTGCGCGCGGGTTTCCCGGGCTCTCCCGAGGTGGGCTGGAAAGTCGCCGTGCAGCTCTTTGATCCCAAGGGCAAGGCGGTCCTGAAAAAGGGGGCCGAGAAGGAGATTCCCGCCGATCGTTCGGGAGTCATCGACCGCCTGCTGGCGAGGTTCTCCCTCCCGGTGAGCAAGCCTCTCCAGTGGTCGGCGGAGATTCCGAATCTCTACACGCTGGTTGTTACGCTCATCAGCCCGTCTGGCGAGAAGGTCGAGACGACCTCCACTCGCGTCGGCTTCCGCACCGTCGAGGTGCGCGACCGGCAGCTCCTCGTCAACGGCAAGTGCGTCCTCATCCACGGCGTGAACCGCCACGATCACCACGACACGCAGGGCAAGGCGCTCGATCGCGAAACCATGCGCCTCGATGCGCTGATGATGAAGCAGTTCAACGTCAACGCCGTTCGGTGCTCGCATTACCCGAACGACTCGTACTGGCTCGATCTCTGCGACGAGCTCGGTCTTTACGTCATCGACGAGGCCGATCTCGAGGCCCACGGTTACTATTATCAACTCGGCCACGAATCGCGCTGGGCTACCGCATTCCTCGATCGCGCGGTCCGCATGGTGGAGCGGGATAAAAACCACGCTTCGGTCATCCTCTGGTCGCTGGGCAATGAGACAGGTCTCGGGCCGAATCAGGAAGGCATGGCGGGGTGGGTGCGCGGTCGTGATGAGACACGTCCGCTGCATTATGAACCGGGGATCTGGATTCAGGGATTGCGGGAGGAGCAGCACCCCTGGACGCATATTTATGCGATGGGCGACAGGGTCACGGACATCGTATGTCCGATGTACCCGGGTCTGGAGAACCTGCTGAAGTGGGCGACCGATCCGACGCATCCCGACCAGCGACGCCCGCTCATCATGTGCGAGTATTCGCACGCCATGGGTAACAGCAACGGCGGGCTGGCGGAGTATTATGAACTTTTTGAAACCATTCCGGGCCTGCAGGGCGGGTTCATCTGGGAGTGGATCGATCACGGCCTCCGACGGAAGTCCGAGGATGGCACGGAGTACTGGGTCTACGGCGGCGACTATGGCGACACGCCGAATGATGCAAATTTCGTCTGCGACGGAATGGTGTGGCCCGATCGCAACCCGCACCCCGCCTTGTTTGAGTTCAAGAAACTCGCGCAGCCGGTCGGCGTGAAGCTCGTCGACAGCCGCGGCCTTGCCATCGAGATCACGAACAAGAACGACTTCCGCTCCCTCGGCTGGCTCGAGTGCGAGTGGGAACTCCTCGTCGACGGCGTCGTTTCCGGCACGGGCAAGTTCCGCCTGCCCGACATCACCCCGCATTCCTCGGCCAAGGTGCCGTGGAAGGCTCCGGCGAAAAAACTCGTCGGCGAGAAGGCCTCGCTCCTCGTGCGCTTCTACTCCCGCGTGGATACCGACTGGTGCGGCAAGGGCCACCTCGTGGCCTGGGACAGCCTCGCGCTGCCCGCCTCGATCCTCACGCAGCCGAAGGCCGCTCCGGCCCTCGTGCCGAGCTTTGAGATCACCAAGCGCTCTGGCGACCGCTTCGAGGTGCGCACGGGCGACCTCGACCTCATCCTCGATCCGACGGAGGGCGGGCTTTCGCTCATCCGCATTCACGGCGAGGACGTGCTGACGGCTGCTCCGCAACTCAACGTCTGGCGCGCTCCGACCGACAACGACGGCATTAAACTTTGGACCGGCCAGGACTGGAAGCCGCTCGGCCGCTACCGGGCGCAGGGCCTCGACAAGGTGGTCACCCGCCTCGTGAGTTCCACCTTCCGCCAGTCGAAGGACACGGGCGCGGTGTGGACGTATCGGTTCGAATCCACGGGCCGCGAGAAATGGGATGACTTCTCCTGGAGCTACCGCGTGTCGCTTCCTGGCGAGGGCGTCGTCCGCATCTCGGCCCAGATCGAAACCGGCAAGGAAATCTCCGATCCGCCGCGCGTCGGCCTCCTCTTTCGGGTCGCCCCGGGCTTTGAGGATCTGAGCTGGCTCGGTCTCGGACCGCTCGAGAATTACCCCGACCGTCAGGCATCCTCGTGGGAGGCCGTGCACCAGAGCACCGTCACCAATGAGTATGTGCCCTACGTGATGCCGCAGGAGCACGGGCTGAAGTGCAACACCCGCTGGATCGCGCTGAATAACGGCGAGAACGAACTCCGCGTCACCTCGACCGCGCCCATCGCCTTCTCGGCGAGCCACCTGCACGCGCAGGATCTCACCGAGGCGAAGCACACGATCGACCTCGTGCCGCGCGACGAAGTCTGGCTCTCAATCGACGCCGCCCATCGCGGCCTCGGTACCGCCAGCTGCGGCCCCGACACCACCGAGCCCTACCGGATCAAGGCCAAGCGCTTCGCCCTCGATCTGGAGTGGACGGTGCGCTGAGTTTTGCCTGTTTTGGCAAAGTTAAGACATGTGTAGACTCCCAGCGAAATGGATTCTTCGGTGTCGGGTTCGTCGCGCACGAGCCCAAGCTTGTCTTTATCGAGATCGGAGTTATGGCGAGGAGTCAGATATATTGACTACACTCAAAGATTCCTTTTTGAGGATCTCATAGCCATGAAGGTTTTCTACGGTTTCGTTCTCAACGAAGCCCAGTTCCTTCAATCGTCGCGAGGTGGTTCTGAAGGGATTGCTCCCATGGGAATCATCCGTTGAGGACAGTCGGGTGGCTGGGTCCCCCTGAAATAGGTCCAGTTTGAAGGGGAGGACGTCTGCGGCAATTAAGCTGCGGCACCGCCATTGTTCGGGCCAATAGTCATCACACCTGCCATGGATCGTTTGATGGTTTTTGTCACAGAAGCGCCTCATTGAGGGAATGATCACTCGCCAGCGGCAGGCCGCCCCAAGCTTGGACCGATGTCCACGGAGAAGGCGGGTCGGACCAGAAAGGCGCATTAGCAGAAAGACCAAGCGGAAGCAGGACGGTGGCGCAGAGATAGAGGCTTCCCGTGGAAATGTAGGATTCCGCCACTTCGGGCTGGTGGCCGCAGAAGCCAATGCGCAGCCATCCGTTTGCATCGAAGGTGCCAGGAGCCTCGACAATACGGCGGATCACCGCGCCGAGGGCTTCCCTCACCTGCGCAGGTCGGATGGTTTCGGGAAGGAAATGAAGCAGGGCAGCTTGAGCGAGCAGGTGCATGGCACCAAACCGGTAGGCGAGGGAACGGCCAAGCGGCGGAAAGGTGCCTTCGGGCGAGATCAGGCGTTCCAGAATAGCCGCTCCCCGCTGCGCGCGGGCTATGATTTTTTCCGTAAAGGAATCCCAGTCTTCTTGGTCGCGCATGTGGCGGAGGATATCAACCATCATGGGCTGGATGACGAAGGAATTGTAGTAATCGGCGTGGAAATCAGAGCCGTCTCCATAGACTCCATCGCCCAGATACCATTGCTGGTACTGGCGGATGGCATAGTCAATTCTCATGCGATCCCAGTCGGGTTCGCCCCACGCGAACAAGGCGGTTTCGACCATCGCGCTGAAGAGTATCCAGTTATTCGGAGAGGCGCGGATGGCGCGGGTTTGCTTCACGGCGCGGATGACATTTTGCTTTACCCGCAGGTCAAGTGGCTCCCATAGCGCGCGCGGAGCGCGGAGCAGTCCCTGGCACAAAAAAGCGGCGTCCACCAGCGGCTGGGAGCTGTGGCTGAAGTTGCAAAAATCGGGTGATGCGGGATCAGTGGCGGCATCGAGAGAGTCTAGTGCCTGCCGCGCCAGCGGAAGAGAGTCCTCCTCTCTGAGTTCGATCCAGGGAGCGATGCCGGCCAGCAGGCGACCGATGGCTTCCAGATGTGTAAAGTTCTGACGGGCCGGGTCGCCTCCAGATTCTACAGGCATGCGCTCGCGCAGGGTGCGACGGGAGAGGTGAAGCAGCACCGGCGATGCGATCCGCTTGAGAACTCCTGTCCAGTAGTAGCGTTCATTCATGGGGCGATATTTTTCTCGGGAGGCATCCCATCGGTGAGGAGTTTGATTTTTCCGGCAATGCCTTCCCGCCAGCTTCGTCGAGGTTCTGGTCGCCGATCACGGTGCCATTATCGAGGACGTTGACTTTCTGGACGCGGAGCCGCCGGAAGAGCTCGCGCATGTCGCGCAGGCCTCCCCAAGTGAACCAGATCGCCATCACGAGGCTCAGGAAAATCGGGATGCCGATCCCTGCGATATGCCAGTAGCCCGACCATACGGAGGTCGGCCACGGTGCGATAAAATTCCAGATCGTGCCCACGGCGAAGATGACAAACCAGAGCATGCTCCAGCCAAAGAGCCCGCCAGCGATCCATTTGTCCATGGTCGAAAAATTCTCCGTGATACCAATGACCCTGCCGATACCTAAGCGGAGGCGGGAGGTGGTCGGTTTTTTCTGCGGGAGTTCGCCGAGATCCTCTGCAGCAGCAGCAGCGTATTTTCCGCGATGAAGCATGCGGTCGAGGTTGAAATCCTCGCGGCAAGTGAGCAGGGAAACGAGCACGTATATGCTGATGGCAACCAGAGTTGCGACGAGTGAAATCTCCGTGCCGTTCAGCGGAAAAGCCGTGCCGAGGAGCTGGCGCGCCAGGATGCCGCCTCCCGACAGGAGCGATCCAGAGAGCAGGGCTGCCCAGGCGCCTATGGTGGTGCCCTTTTTCCAGTATAGCCCGCCAATGATGCATGCGCCCGCGCCTCCGACATAGATGGCGGTGGTGACAGCCCACCACATGAAGACATATTCCGTCTGCTGAAACAGTGACCCGAAGATAAAGGCAAAGATTGCCACTCCGAGAACGGACAGCCGCAAGGCGAGGATGTGCCGCCTGGGATCAAAGGCTTTCTTGCGCAAGGGTACGAGGATGTCCTGCACAAAGATCGTTCCCCAGGAGTGCAGGTGCGTGGCATCGCCGCCAAAGATGCCCATCAGGAGAATGGCGCAGAGGACGCCCTTGATTCCCCATGGGAGGAAGTGCGACATGGCGATGGGCACCTCCATCTGGCCGCGCACCTGGGCGCTCTCGATCGCGGCCGACTGGACATGTGCTGCCGCAGCCTGGCTGGCGAAATCCGGATGATTGAGGAAGGTCAGCGCGCAGACGGCGAGCAAAGTGACAACGGCATTTTTGCCCAGGTCCCGCCACCGGCCCATGATATTGCCCATGACCGAGGCATGAGGAGTGATCGCTGCCGATTTGTAAGCGCTGGCATTCTGCCAGGCTCCAGTGCCGTATACCCCGACGAAGATGCTGATGACGATGTACCAGATGTTGAAATCCTTCAGGGAGAGAGAATCAAAGGGGTTGATCAGCGATTGTCCGGCCGGGCGGTCGATCAACACGGCGTTGATCTCGGGCCAGGAGAAGATCACAAGCAGCGCGCCGATGATGATGAGATAGAATATCTGGGTGATCATGCCCTCGACGCAGTTCACGATGAGGACGGTGAGGAATCCCCCCGTGAGAGTCATGAATAGCGTGATGCCCAGAAACGCCCCCATGATCAGCACGTAAGTGGGAAGGGAAAATCCCGAGAGATGAACCTCTGGGGGCAGGCCGAGGAAATACACCATGAACCTCGCACCGATGGCCGGGATGATGCCGAAATTCATGATGCCGGCGAGGAACCCGAGCATGCCGGTGAAAAGGCGGAAGCGCTTGCTGTAGCGAAGCTCAAAAAATTGCGCGAGAGTGAGGGCGCGGGTCTCGCGAAACCGGTAAAAGACGAAACCCGAGATGGTGACGATGATGCTGATGGGAGTGCCGATCATCCACCACCATGTCAGTGTGAAGCCCGACTTGGAGATCAACTCGAACATGGCGGCGAAGACCACCGCGCCCGCCTGCATTTCGCCCGACGCAACAGCCAGGAGATAGGGACCGGCGAGCCTCCCTCCCGACATGAAATCCGCAACGCTTTTCATGTAGCGTTGAGCCGCGACGGCGATTCCGAGGACGAGGACTACGGGGAGGGCAAAGAGGAGCCAGTCTAGCAGGTGCATGGATCAAGGGTTCCGACCGCCTTGCGCACTTCGCGGTCCGGCGGAGGATCGGTGGGAGTTGAGGGAAGGGTTCCCCACAGGGGGAAGCCCGGGTTTAGGCGGCCGAGACCGCTGTGGCGGCGGCTTCTCTGGGCCGGTGAATCGCTGCCGTCGGCACTATGGCAATGGTCCGGATTTCCTGCGGCAGCAGATTGCTGGCATTGCCTGCTCCTCCGGAAACCTCGACCGTGGCGTGGCAGGTATGGTCATTGCGATTTTGGATACGGGCAAAGACCTCTCCGGTCGGGAGCTTTTGCAAAGAGAGGACGCGTACGCCCTCCGGCTTCATCTGCCCGAGACTGCCGAGGCTGGAGAGGTCGCCCTGGTGGGCGTGGACCATCTGAGCGACCGGAGGGTGGAGGAGTGCGCTGGCGGCTGAGTCGGGAGCGATGTCGCTGGAGAAAAGGGAAAACGCAAACTTCAGCTCTCCGCAGTCAACGGCCGGCTGCCATGGAAACTCCTCCGGTCCTGTCGGTACGTCGTTGGCGTAACGCGTCGCCCGGGCCAGGGTGATGCGGAGTTCGTCGGAGGAGAAGTCTATATCACTCAACGCCGTGCTGGCAAATCCGGCGGCCCCGCCTCCGGTGCCGCGGCGCACCCATCGCCCGCTCGGTAACTGGCCGGCGGAAGCGCGATGAATCGTGGCCCCCGGCACGTCAAACTCCATGTCTCCCGAGCAGGGAAGGACGAGCTTGAGCCGGGCGCTTCGTTCGTTCCAGAGCAGGCGGGCATCGACCTTCACCACCGGGCTGTCCTGCTCGAGGGAAAAGGTGAGGGTGATCCAGGAGTTCTTTCCCTCCCAGCGGGTCCAGAGCTTGGCCCGGAGCGGGCCGGTCTCGATCACCTCGCTCGCGGTGAGCCGCCATGTTTCCCTTACTTTATCGAGCTGGTAGGAGTCCACCTCCTCGTTCATTCCACCCCATGAGCCCCATGGATCTTCGACGACTTGCAGGGAAATATCCCGGCCGGTGTTCCAGAAATTGAGCCCGTTGCGTTCGATGCGGAGAGAGTCTTCTGCGTGATGGATCGTCCAGTCGCCATTGGTGATGCCGGTGCTTCCGGCTCTCCCGGTGAGGGCTGGACTGCCACCTGGCAGCGAGGGGCTGGAAAGCTCATCCCAGGCAAAACGCACCACGTGCCAGCCCCAGGGGGGAATAGTCAATGGCACGAGCACCCTCTTGCGCCAGGGTAGATGGGGCATGGAGGTATGCTCCGTACTGATAGATTGCAGCGGCAGGTTTCTTCCTCTGGAGTCATGGACGGAGAGAGGGACCTCGTCGGCGCGGTTTTCGTACGAGTAAATGGGCCGGTAGTCTACAGATGTCTCGATCTCGACGAGGCCGTGGAAAGGATGCGGCTGGGAGTTCCAGACCAACATGGGCACAGCGGTCGGGTGGTCTGGCAGGGCCGGGGCGGCGACGGAGGTGTCGATGCGGGAGGCCAGTTCATTGAGCGCCGCAAAGCGGGCTTCCTGAGCATGATGGAGCGCGAGCCCCATCCACGCGCTTTGTTCTTCGACGGCTCTCTCGATGCTGGAGCCAGGGAGGATGTCGTGAAAGGCGTTGAATAAAACCGCCTTCCAGGCTTCCTCCAAGGGACGGGCAGGAACGTCGAACGCCTGCTCGACCAGAGCGGCTGTACACTCTGCCTCGGTGACTGCGCTCTCCGCCTGCCGGTAAAGGGTCTTGAATTTTTGGACGGAGGAATAGCAGCCGCGCAGGCAATAGCCGAGGTCGCCATTCACTGTGGGGACATCGCTTTCGGGATGGTCGTCGATTTCGGAATGAAGGGCCCGGAAGAAGCCATGCAAGGTCGAGTAGCGCACTTCAATCTCGGGATGTTGTTCCCGCCATTTTTCCACCTCGAGGATATGTCGCCGGGAGGGGCCTCCGCCATGGTTGCCCAGCCCCATCAGGATGCCGATATTACGAAAGCCAAACCCGGAGGATTCCTTCTGGGTGAGGTCCAGAATCTCCGGGAGATTCGCTCTTTCACTGCAATACCACGGCCAGTGCTGTCGATAGCAAAGCAGGCGATTCCCATGGCTTCCTTTCCACCAGAAGGCAGGCGTATCGAGAGGGAACTGTCCGCGTTGCGGCCTGGTAAAAGTAAAGTCCGTCATCCCAAAGGCATGCAGGATGTTGGGCCATCCTGGCGTATGGCCAAAGGAATCCGCCTGCCACGCCACGGTGGGGTGCGTGCCGAACCGCGAGCGAAAATAATCAAGCCCGTACTCGAACTGTCGGCACAGGGTCTCCGTGGAAGCGAGATTCGAATCCGGCTGGATGTGCGTGCCTCCCACGATGTCCCAGCGTCCCTCCTCCACCTGCCTGGCGATGCGGCGGAAAAGGGCGGGACTCGTCTTCTCGACATGCTCATAGATCGCCGACTCGCCCCGGATGAATGTCAGTTGGGGAAACTCATCCATGAGATTGAGGACGGACTGAACAGTTGCGAGTCCTTCGTTGAGACCTTCCCGCCAGTCCCAGAGCCAGACCGGGTCGAGATGCGCGTTGGGAAGGAGATGAAAGATGGGGCGGCTGGAGTTCACTGCTGTGAGTGTTTGGAACGTAAAATTGATATCCAAAGAATATGCGGAAATCAATATTTTATGCAAAATACATGATTTAATGTGCTTTTTATCCGTCATGTTTATTGGAAGAGGGGCCCTGCATTTTGCTGATTTTACCTTTACAATCCTGCATCCTATGGCAGGTTTTCGGTATTATATTTTGCAATAAAAGTAATATTTTATATGCAAAATGAATAACTTCCCCGAAGAATGAAATCCCCCGGTTTGATGGCCTTGAGACAAAGACGCCGAGCTTTTAGCCTCGTCGAAGTCGTGATCGCCTTGGGGATAGTCAGCTTTGCGATGATGGGTATCGTTGGGTTGATTGCGGTGGGAATGAACACCTTCCGGGCGTCCATCGATACCTCTGTGCAATCACGGATCGCCCAAAAGGCGATCAGCGATGCCGTACTGACGGATTTCAGCAAGCTGCAGGCGTACGAGGCCTATTTTGATGAAAGCGGGCGCCCTGTTTCGGCAGGAGATGAGCAGCGAGTTTATACGATGGGTGTGACGCTGGCGAATTTGACAAACTCCATCACGCAAAGCCTGTCTCCGGATGTGGCAAAAAATGTCGTGGTGACGATCCGCAATCGCACCAGACCCGACGAGGTGAAGACCATCGCCACAGTGGTCGTGAAGAATGACTAGGGAGGGGTGAAATGAGCGCTTATCTTCAGAAGCACCGGGGATTCACTCTTGTCGAGCTGCTGGTCTCGACCGCCATCCTGGCGATCATTCTGTTGGTTATCTTTTCGATCACACAGCAGACGGGGCGGGTCTGGAAGAGCTCCCAGGCAAAAATCGAGTCCTTCCAAGGAGCGCGGGCGGCATTTGAGTCTCTCACCAGGAAGCTTGGCCAAGCGACTTTGAACGGATACTACGACTATTTCGATGCAAGCGGCCGGACGCCGCGGGATCCGGCTTATGACGGGCAGCCTGCGCGGTACGGTCGGCAGTCCGATTTGCACTTTATCTCCGGTCCCGGCCTGCTGACCAATCCATCGCAGATCAGTCACGCCGTATTCTTTCAGGCTCCGCTCGGATATGCGAACAGCACGGCGTGGTCCGGGCTCGATGGGGCGCTCAATGCGGTCGGGTATTATGTCGCTTACAACGACGACGCGGCGACGGGCGGGCGCCCAGGATTTGTCAGCGAGGCGCTCAGCCCGCTCAAGCACCGTTTCCGGCTTATGCAGTTTACCCAGTCCCTGCAGGACCTGAATATCTTCAAGACGGCAAATGCCACCGGTACCGGGTGGTTCACAGGTGGGACTGCTCCAGCAGGGAACAACGCGAGTACACGCCCCCTTGCGGACAATATCATCGCTCTGGTCATACTTCCGAAGAAGTCCGCGGCAGATGATGCCAGCGAGACCTCGCTGACCACTGACTACACCTTCGACTCGCGCACCCCTTGGTCGGGAACGACCCAGCCGCAGCAGATGAATCAGCTGCCTCCGATCCTGCATGTGGTCATGGTCGCCCTGGATGAGCCATCCGCGCAGCGAGTCTGTGTGGGAGACGCGGCTCCGGATCTCGGGATTCCGTCCCTCTTTCACGACCCGTCGAAGCTGGACGATGATATCGCGACACTCGAGGGCACGCTGAAATCCCGGAATCTGAATTATCAGGTTTTTCAGGCAGATATCGGAATACGCGGGGCAAAGTGGAGTCAATGAAAGGCGGGATCAGATCAAAGAAAAGGAAAGCGGGCTCCGCACTCGTCATTGTGCTGGCGAGCCTCATTTTTCTCTCCGCTCTCGCGCTGGCGTTCCTGGCGGGAGTGGGGACGGAGTTGAAGTCTTCCAAAGCCTATGCCGATGGCGCGGCGGCCCGCATGCTGGCGGATAGCGCGGTCAATCTGGTGATGGCCCAGATCAAAACAGCGACGGCGGGCACAAATGCATCGGCGGATGTCGCCTGGGCATCCCAGCCGGGAATGATCCGCTCCTATGATACCAAGGGTGACCTGCTGCGGGCTTACAAGCTGTATTCATCGCGCTCGTGGGTGCTGACAAACTCTGTCGATGCGGCGGCCGAGGCTACGGCCCTCGTCAACTGGAGGGACAAGCCGGCACACTATACCGACCTGAACGCCCCCGTCTCCTCGCAATATCCCATCCTTGATCCCGGGGCTGAGGGAGTGATCGAGGGGTTTTCGTTTTCCTCCTTGCCTGCGGGTGTGGCCAAGGGAGAGATGCCGGTCGAGTGGCTTTACGTGCTCAAGGATGGCTCCATTGTCGCGCCGGATGCTGCTGCCTCCGCCACCCGCACCGCGGTCGTGCCGGGCGCATCGGGTGCGAATCCTATCATCGGTCGCATCGCCTTCTGGGCAGATGACGAGACGGCCAAGGTAAATGTCAATACGGCCTCGGAGGGGACGTTCTGGGATACGCCCCGGGTCATTACGGATTACGATCGCAAGCTGGGCAAATACCAGCCGGTTAAAAATGAGTTTCAGCGATACCCTGGTCATCCGGCGATGGTTAACCTCCCGGCGGCGCTTCCGGCGATCAACACGCCGACCAAGGCGTATTCGGTCTCGCCGCGGTATGTCGATGGGGGCTCCCGGGAAGGGACGGTCAGCAATGTAACGACGCCGGTCAAGCTGAAGCACGATCGACTGTACGCCTCGGTCGACGAGCTTGTTTTTGATCCGGATCGCAACCCGCAGGGAATTTCCAGGGAGGATCTCGATAAGAGCCGGTTCTTCATCACGACGGCCAGCCGGGCGCCGGAGGTCAATATGTTCAATCAGCCGCGTGTAGCGATGTGGCCGATTCACAGTCAGTCCTCGAGCGCGTATCGCACAGTCCAGGACCAGACCATCGCCTTTAGCTCCACGATCAACGGGCTGCCGTATTATTTTCAACGTGCCGACTCGCTGAGTCCCACGAGCGATTATCAGGATATCGAAAGGAACCGGCAACTGATCTCCTATCTGCAAAGGCTTATGGGAGCCAGGGTGCCGGGATTCGATGGCAGTTTCCTGGCAAAATACGATTCCGATCGAGACCAGATCCTGACAGAAGCCTTTGACTATATCCGGGCGACCAATCTGAACGACCAGGGGGTGACAAATCCATTTGCCCCTTCCGGCCAGGTGACACCGATTTATATCGGCGCGATGGACACGCTTGGCTTTGGCAGATTTCCCACGGTGGCTGAGGTGGGGGTCGCGTTTGCTTATCTCGGAAATGGAGATCTCTCGGGTACTCCGGTGACAGCGGCTTCACCAGTCAGCCAAGACCAGCGACCCAGCTACGTCGGCACTGATGGAAATGGGAAGCCTCCCGTCAATACGGAGGTGATCCTGGGATATCTGGTGATGAGCTTCATGAATCCCGCCATGGGATATCCGAGCTATATCCCGAGCTTCACGGTGCAGGTCGAGGGGCTCCAGAACTTCAAGATCAACGGTGCTGCGATGGGCTTTCCGTCCACGGGGTCGACTTATGTTAACAGGGCTGCCGCCAGTGATTTCTTTGGGCATGAGCCTCCCGCGGGTGGCCTCGATCCCCGCTGGTTTGTAATCGGGAAGAGGTTTGATGCCTCCGGCTCGGACCCACAGAGGTATCCCTTTTTCAGCCTGCCGATCGTGCTGCCGACGACGAAGCTGGGATACAGCGGCACGTACTTTGACTTCAAGGGAGGCGAGATCACGGTAAAGATATTTGCCGGTAATGGAACGGCCGCCGATGATCTTGTCCAAACCCTGAACGTGACGATCCCGTCACCCAGGATACCGCTTCCGGGAAAGGCGGAGGATCAATATCGGCTTATTGGCACGGGACATGGCTCTGGCAGCTACGGAGACCGTTTTGCCAAGTGCGATTCCGGCGACACAGGGGGAACCTGGCGGCTGTTTGGCGCTGGTGATGGCAGTGCGAAGGATACAGTAGTTACCGTGGCGCTGGCCTCGGGAGATGCGAGAACGAGTTTTCTCCGAAACGTGTCCGGCACCCTCTATGCGGACACTCCATACAATCCAGACGCGCCCAATGTGAGGAGCAGCTTTTGTGCGAATAGCGGATTTTCCTTCTTTGCGCGCACCAGGCAGGGAAAGTTGATCGAAAACGTCAGCTCCACCTTGTTTGCCAACGTGCTGCCCGCTGCGGTCAACGGGGTCCATGTCAATGGCGACCCGGCGATGCCCGTCGGGGATTTTGACAACGGCATCGCCTCCATGCCAGATGGATCGTACATCAACAGGCCGGACGAGGGCGACCTCAGCGGGATGAGCGCAGCAGGGGAGACTCCGTACTTCAAGAGTTGGGGTGCTTACAGTGCGGTCAACACGACGTATTTTTCCCCGAACCGGCAGGTGCCTTCCTCGGGTATGTTCGGCTCCCTCTCTACCGGAGTGAAAGCGGGCGAACCATGGCGCACCCTGCTGTTCCGGCCTGATCCCTCAGGGAAGCATCCGGGCTCCGCCGGGCTGCCGGACCATCTTTTCATGGACTTATTCTGGATGCCTGTCATCGAGCCTTATGCTATTAGTGAGCCATTCTCCACGGCGGGAAAAATCAACCTGAATACCCAGATCATGCCGTTTTCCTTCATCACCCGGGAGACAGGTTTGCGCGCCGCGGTGAAGGCGGAGCGCATCCTGGCTATCCCCCAGTCGAAGGTGAATAACTACAAGAACCTGAATAAACTTTCGGCCTCCACGCTGCCGGATGCGGACTTCCGGTTTGATTTGAATGTTGATGAGACGATGAAGGGTGTGCGTCAGCGGTTTGCCGGCAACGATATTTATCACTCCGCTTCGGAGATTTGTGAACTGCCGCTTATTCCCAAAGATCCGGCAGGCACGACCCTCGCGGGAATGAGCACCTTTTGGGACAACTATCTGCTCACGGGCGACAACTCCAAGGAACGTCCCTACGCCAATATCTATCCGCGCCTGACCACTAAATCGAATACCTTCACCGTGCATTGCCGGGTGCAGACCCTGCAAAACCGGAAGGGCGATGCAGCGAACCAGTGGACGGAGGGCAGGGGACGGGTGACCGGGGAGTATCGTGGATCGGCGCTGATCGAGCGATATATCGATCCCAATGATTCCCGGATTCCCGACTATGCCACGACTCCCAATGCTGCGCCGCTGGATAGGTTTTACAAGTTTCGCGTTCCCGTAACCAAACAGTTCAATCCATGATCGCTCTCCTCCGAAAAAACATTCCCACCAGGGCTTTCTCGCTGGTCGAGATGTTGGTGGTCATTTCCATCATCGCGATTCTTGCTGGGTTTTCCCTGCCTGCGATGAACCAGATCCAGTCGGCCACGGCGCTTTCATCGGCCTCCGAGAGTCTGGTGGATCAGTTGAAGCTTGCGCGACAGCAGGCGGTAACGAGGAATCGCCCGGTTGAGGTGCGGCTTTATCAACTGCCCGATCCCTCGGATGCATCGAAGAAAGCCTGGCGAGGATTGCAGCTTTTTATCGTGGAGGAAGACGGGCTCGTCGCTGCTGAGCGTCCGGTCTATTTCCCGGCTCAGGTAAGGATGGCAGACTCGGCGACCTACTCCAGCCTGCTAGATCAATCGCGCGTTGATGTTACGCAGGGTTCTGGTGCCGACAGCGGCGTCACCCTGCCGGGGGTGGGGGGTAATTACAACTACCGGGCCTTTCGCTTTCGTCCAGACGGCTCCACATCGCTGGCGAGTTCTGCGTTTGCCACGCTGTATCCGGGCAACGCGCCTACCTCGGGGTCGGCTCCGGCGCAAAACTGGTTCGCTGTGCAGATCGATTCCCTGACCGGGGCAGTGCAGACCTTCCGGCCTTAACGTCGTGGCGAGGCAAGCCTAGTGGCTGTGATCCCCGGGATGGTCGAGCAGCGGCAGACGGGCGGCGAGGCGAGGGTCGGAAGACTCGCGGATCATGAGCGGGATCTCCGTAGGTTGCATGAGCAGGGGCCCCTGCCAGTCGCGTCCATCCATCATCCACTGCACGCACAGGGAGAGAAATGGATGAGGGTCCGCGGCCTCCAGGGCGGTGATCGCCGGGTAGTAGTATGAGGCAATACCTTCTCCGTTTGCTGCGCAGATCGCGATGTCTCTGCCGGGCTTGAGATTGCGGTCGAGGATGGCCTTCATGGCTCCGATGGCGCAGTCGACCGTGGTGCAGTACCATGCGGTTTCCTGCACTCGTGCAGAGGATAGCTGCCGGGCCATCGCATCATAGCCTGCCTTCATGGCGTCGCCATAGGGGGCTACTGGCTCATTCACGAGGCGGCCATGGTATCCATGCGCTCCCATCCAGAAGCGCCAGATGTTGATGCGTTCGGCGATCACAGGATCGTCGGGCTGGGTGTTCAGACAGCCGATCTTGCGATGACCGACGGCATCCAGGTGGTCGAGCAGCTTCTGGGTGAATGCGGGTGGAAAAAGCTGGATCGACGGAACTCCCAGCATGCTCAGGTCGTGATCCACAGAGACGACCGGATGCCTCTTGTTCCGGAGCTGCTCGCTCACGCTCTCGGGCATGGGCTCCGGGGACGGATCGAGGAAAACGCCGTCAAATCCGTTCAAGGCGTCCAGCACCAGCGGGTCGTCCCAGTGCATATAAACGACCGTTCTGACATTGCACTGGAGGTGAGCCGTGACTGCCTCGATGGCGAGCCTCCACTTTTCGATTCCGTGAGAGGCGAGGGTGGGGACGAGGAAGGCGAAGTTTAGGTGCTTCTTGACGCCATGCTGCGCCTTGCGGATTGCGACGCGACCGTTGTCCTGTCGGACGAGCAGGCCCTCTTTCTCGAGGATCTGCAGACCGTGCCGGGCGGTCATGGCGTTGACTCCCAGCTCCTGCGCCAAGCCGCGTTCCGAGGGCATGGCTTTCAGGGCGTAGTCTCCTTGCTGGATGCGTTTTCGGACGACGTTCGCAACCTTCTGGTAGCGGGGTAGAAACGATGATTTAGCCACGGTCTGGTCTCAGGTTATTCAAATACGCGAAAGAATCCAATATTGTATGCGTGAAACATCGAAAATCCGCGATTCGCGGGGGCAGTATTGCCTAACTTTTATCTAGAACGGTAAAAATATGATGAAAATCATTCATTTTGCATAAAATAATCTTGATTGAATGTTCGCATGTCACGATAGTGCGCGGAGAAGAGTTTCTCTCCATCCCCCTCACTCCAATCCCATCCCTTCAAAAATGAAAAACTGGCAAACTTCAGATCGAGTCATCCCACGGCATGCTGCGAGGATCGCAAATCGGAGAGTTGGCGCGCTGGCAGCCGCCATTCTGGGTGTCTGCCTTGGAGCAGCCCAGGCGACTCCCTATTACTGGGATGCAAATGGCACGACGGCGGGGGCGGGAAGCGCTCCGACTGGGACATGGGGCACGGATAGTTTCTGGAATACGGATTCTGCGGGAGGTTCGGGGACGTTTGTTTCTTCGCTGACGTCTTCCGATGATGCGTATTTTTCGGCGGGCCCAAGCGCTACGAGTGGAAATAGCGCCTACACGGTGACGGTGAGCGGAACGCAATCTGCCAACGGTCTTGTCTTTCAAAGCTCGGCCAACGCTGCAGCTCCCAACGCAGCGACGATCATCACGGGCGGAACCATCAATCTCGGGGCGGGGGGTATCACGGCTTCCCAATATGCCTACGGGACAATGAGCCGGGGCAGTGTGAGTGTGGACAGCGCCATCGAGCTGCAGGCCAGCTCGACTTTTACTAATAACAACTCGACCAACAGCCTGTGGGTCAAGGGTGCAATCTCTGATGGAGCGAGCTCCTTTGGCATTATCAAGTCCGGAGCTGGTCAGCTCATTCTTTCCGGCAATAACTCCTTCGACGGTGGAGTGACTTTGAATGCGGGTGCGCTCTCGATACGTCACGCCAATGCCTTGGGCACGGGAACTTTCACGATCAATGGAGGCACCCTGACCATCGCGGATACGGTGACCGTCAACAACAATGCCCAGGTCTGGGCCGGGGATTTCACCGTCGGAACCTCTAACGGCGCCCAGCGGCTCGGGTCGGGAGCCGTGACGCTGAGCGGGAGTCGCACCGTCAGCGTGAACAGCTTCCAGAACTTGATCGTGAGAGGCGTGATCGGCGATGGAGGGAGTGCCTACGGGCTGACGAAAGCCGGTGCCGGTACGATTACGTTGTACGGTGCGAATACCTACACAGGCAATACCGTGGTCAGCGCGGGAACCTTGAGCTTGTCAGATAATGCACGACTGGCCTTCAAGATCGGAGCCAATGGCGCAAGCAACCAGATTTCTGGAACTGGCACCCTTACGCTGGATGGCGACTTCGTCTTTGACCTCACCGGCGCTGCGATTGCGTTGGGGAATACCTGGAACATTGTGAATGTCGATACTCTGACAGAGACCTTCAGCTCCACATTCTCCGTCGTCGACTTTACGGATGCCGGTGGAAACCTTTGGGAAAAGACCTCGGGTGGCGTGACCTATCAGTTTAGCGAAGCTACGGGCAATCTGGTGATCACCGCCGTTCCCGAGCCTTCGGCCTGGGCGCTGGCCGGGGTGGGATTGATCCTCGTGACGGTCTTCCGCCGGGGCAAATCCCGCTCGGTCTAGTGATTCGCGCATTGTAAGTTTTTCCTAAGGGCAAAGGAGGCGGGCTCCCGTGGGTGTCCGCAGCCCGCCCGGCTCGTTGCGCCCTTGGCTTTCCCGCCAAGGCGGACGAGAGTCCCTCATCTCTCCTATGGCTCTCCCTCGAATACTTCTCTATCTATCGATCTCGCTGGCGGGATTGGGTGCGGCAAGCGCCGATGTCGCGCTGGCGTCGCCGTTTACAGATCGAGCGGTTTTTCAGCAGGGAAAGCCTGTGGCGGTCTGGGGCAAGGCTGATCCTGGCGAGCAGGTGAATGTCAGATTTGAGGCTCCGGGCATCGAGCGCTCGGCATCGACGACAGCCGGAGCCGATGGAAAGTGGAGTGTGGCTTTGCAAAGCCTGCCTGTCTCAAGCGAATCCGGGAGACTGACGGTATCGGGAAAGAATACGATCGCTCTCAAGGACATCCTTGTTGGTGAGGTATGGCTTGCCGCAGGCCAGTCCAACATGGACATGGCCTTGTTCTGGACGCCACGGGGCAAGGAACTGGCGGCGAAGGCGGATTCCCCGGAAATCCGCTTTTTCAAGGTTCGCACGGTGGCGAGCGACGCACCTGCTGACAGCCTGAAAGGCGCGTGGAGTCTCTGTGTGGCTGGAAGCGCAGGCGGGTTTACGGAGCTCGGCTATCATTTTGCTCAAAAGCTGCACGAGAAGCTCAACGTACCGATCGGCATCATTAATAGCTCGTATGGAGGCACCTCGATAGAGGCCTGGATGGACGAGGCGTCCCTCGCCGCCGATCCGGCTGGGCCCGAGGTGAAGCGGCGCTGGCAGGAGGCTCTGGCAGAGTTTCCGGCCAGGAGGAAAAAGTTCGAGGAGGCAAAGGCGGTTTGGGAGGCAGAAAAGGAAGCGGCGAAATCATCCGGAGCGGAATTCAAGAAACCGGCTCCGACGCCACCGAGCGGCGGGCCGGGCAGCCAGTATGTCCCCTCGGGTCTTTATAACGCGATGATTCATCCGCTCGTGCCCTATTCGATTCGCGGTATCATCTGGTATCAGGGGGAAAATAACGTGAAGCGGCCGACGGAGTACCAGACGCTGTTTCCTTCATTGATTACGGGATGGCGCCGCCTTTTCGCACAGGGGGATGTTCCGTTCTTATGGGTTCAATTGCCCAACTACAATATCGGAGCTGATGCCAACTGGCCGGGGCTGCGCGAGGCGCAGGCGCGGACGCTTTCACTCCCCAATACGGGTCAGGCGGTGACGGTGGACATCGGTGACGGGAAGGAAATCCATCCTGCCAACAAGGAGGAGGTCGCCTCCCGGCTGGCGCGTATTGCCTTCCATCGTGTCTATGGAGACGCGAATGTCGCCGACTCGGGACCGGTATTTGATCGCGCGGACTTTGACGGCAAGGTGACGCTGCATTTTCGTGATGCGCCCGGCGGGCCGCAGTTGAAGGCGCCGGGTATGGAGATCGGGGGATTCCAGGTCGCTGGCAGCGATCGTGTCTTTCGGGAGGCGACGGCGCAGCTGGAGGGTGACACGATCGTGGTCTCGTCGCCTTCCGTCGGGAAGCCCGAGGCGGTCCGGTACGCCTGGACCAATAACCCGCAGGGACTCGTGCTTGTGAATGCGACGGGCCTTCCGCTGGCTCCTTTCCGCACGGACACATGGTGAATTTTATGAAACGTCATCTCTCCTTCATGGCTGCGACTTCGCTGGCAGGCGGCCTGTTCCTCCATTCGCTCCCGGCCCAGTCTGAACAGCCGGAGGGGCATCCTCAGGTCGGGGTGTGCGTCCACTTCAGCAATGGGTGGTACAAGGAACCGGAAATACCAAGGATGATCGCGGAGGCCGGGTTTACCTGGGCGCGCGAGGATTTCTACTGGTCGAGCATCGAAAAGGAAAAGGGTGTCTATGTCATGCCCGACAGCTATCGCAAGACCATCGACAACCTGAATGCGGCTGGGTTGAAGATCCTCGCGATCTTCAACGGATCGAATAAACTCTACTCGCCGGATATCTACGACGCCGAGGCTTATGCAAGGGCCGCCGCCTGGTTTGCCCGCGAGACCCGGGGCAAGGTGCAGGCGATAGAGATCCTGAACGAGCCGCACAACTTTGGCTTCAGCAAACATTACGGAGGCACATGGAACGGAGTGGAAAAAGACGGCTCCGTGAGCAAATGGGTACCGAAGTACGTGCAGCTGCTGAATACCGCCGCGCCCGCCATCAAGGCGGCAAATCCCGAGGTGAAAGTGCTGGGGCTGGGTGGAGTGCCCCCGGTGACATTTCGTCAGCTTGAGATGGGAATCTCGCCCGTGGTCGACGCGATCACCGACCATCCCTACAGCCCGCGCATGACGGCGGAATATGTACCGTATGCGAGCAAGGATGGCATCCTCCAGCGGGACGGGGTTGCCACGGCTGATGAGCGCGGAACCTTTGTGTCGCAGGAGAAGATGATGCGGGAGCAGTCCGCGAAGTTTCATGGTCCCAAGGCGATCTGGCATACCGAGTTTGGCTGGCCGAGCTATCAGGAGACCAAGAATGGAAACCTCTTTGCCGGCCTGACTCGTGACGCACAAGCGAAATACCTGCTCCGTCGGATGGCCGAGGCCCTCGGGGTCGGTACCGACATGCTCTTTGTGTACAACTTTCGCGACAATGGAACCGACGAGCACAATGCCGAGCACAACTTTGGATTGCTGGATATCAAGCTGAAACCCAAGCCGTCCTACGACGCTGTGTCCCGATTCAATCACTATATGGCTCCGTTCCAGGCCGACCCGGCAGCCGGAGTCTCGGTATTTCCTGTCACGACCCATGCCGACTATAGTCCTGTCGTCTGGGATGGCAGCAGGATCGAGGCGGGCGGGAAGGTATTGGCCTATCCCTTTATCGCGGGCGATGGGAGGAAGACCACGCTGGTATGGGCCTCCGAGCGGGCGGGTGGCGACTTGCAGCCTGCCGTGGCAGACGTGGAGATAAGCACGGACAAGCCGGCTCAGGCGGTCAAGGCGTATGACTTCCTGACTGGTGAGACGAGGGATGTCTCATTTGTAAACAAGGATGGCCGCGTCATGCTCAAGAAGATGACCGTGACCGACTCTCCGGTGGCATTGATTATCGAATCCTGACTCACATCTTATGAAAAGAATCGTTCTGTTTGCTGCCTTGGTCTTTGCGGCGGCCCGCATTGGGTGTGCGGGTGATGTTGATCTCCTGGCGGAGGGGAACTCGTGGAGATTCTCCGGGGGAACGGAGTTTCCCCCCGGAGCATTGGGCTCCTTTTCGGTGGATGAGGAGGGCGGCGCAGCCATTGCCAACCTGGAGTACGATTTCACGCAGGGCGGGCTCTATGTCGCGGGAGTGGGCAATGTCCGGGTCGAGGAAGGCCCGACCGAGATACGTTTCAAGTTCAAGGCGGATACTCCGCTCATTGTAGGCATCCGGCTGGTGGACAAGACCAACCAGACTCACCAATACCAGTTTGCCTACACAGATGAGGGGCAGTGGCAGGAATACCGTATTGATCTCGCCGAAAAGGCAGGCCTGATTTTTGGCGGCAAGGGCGACAAGGTTCTCCATTTCCCGATCACGCAGGTGTACTTCATCGCCCAGAAAAAGGGGGGCTCCCAGTCGGGTAAGGCTCAGTTTCGCGATGTTGTGATGCAATAATCCGGCGATGAAAATCACGATTGCACTCTGGGCGATGGTTTGGGCGATGGCCGGAAGCGCGGGCGCTGAGGAGATTATCGCGGCGAAGTTCGCCTCACCGGATGCTGCGACAGCGACGGTTCCCGCGCCGGACTCTGCGGCGGCTCTGCCATTGTCAGCTCCTACCGAGATAAAGATTCAGTCGGGAGAAACCCGCATCACTCTGGCGACCGAGGAGATGTCTGGATGGAAGCCGCCCTTCCTCATCATACAAACAGGCGTGCTCAAGGCCAATCCGCAGTATCCGGCATGGGCCAGCCTCATTTGGAACCTCGAAAAGCTCAAGTTGACATCAGGCGCGTACGAACTTAGCTGGAAGCTGATCCCATTGAGCGAGAAGTTTCATGGCGCGAGCGCGACGGTCTCGCTGGTGTCGTCACAAGGCAAACCAGTCACCGGGAAGCTGCCTCCGGATCGCGCCCCGCTACGGGTAACCTTCACCGACAAAGGATATATTCGCGCCGCCGACCGCGACGCAGGCGGCGAGCCGGTTCAGTATGAACCAGACATGCCTTGCGAGTTTGTAATGACCTTCGACCTCGACGCCAAGACATGGAGTGTCTTCGTCAACGGCGCCGCGCTCGTAGATAATCTGGCCTTCCCAGCCGATCTCGCGGTCGCCGACGGCCTTGTCATCCAGTCCGTAGCCATCACGGGGACCGGCGTGCAAGAGACAGGCGTGGCCCTTGCGGACGTGCGCTTCGTGAAGAAATGATGGCCGATGCGCGGTTGGAGCAGTGAGCCATATTTTTCTCCAGATCGCGCGAAGGAACAGTCCAAGCGCCCTGGGAGGGCGCTCTCTCCAGCCCGTTTTCCAATCCTGATGATAAACTCATGACAAAATAGCTCACCCGCAAATCACTCCCCTCCAATGTTCTCCCCAACGTCTTCGCAGGGATGGCCGTCGCGCGCGACCGACCGTCGGATTGTTCTCGTGGTTTTCGTGGTTTGGCTTCTCGCCTGGCCTGCCATCTGCCGGTCGTCCGGTATGGCAAGCATCGTGTGGGGAGTGTGCGGACATCCGACCTTTTCGGATTATCAGAACTGGACGGCCTCTGCCCGGACCGAGCAGATAGGCCTCCTTCAGGATCTGGGCTGCGACATTTATCGCTGCTCATTCGAGTACAGCCCAAAGCCTTATCCTGCTCTGATGGATAACATCGTTCCGGCGGCGCAGGCCGCTGGTGTGCTTGTGCTGCCCGTCATTCCGGTGACTTCCCTGGGCGCCAATGGATCGACCGTTTACGCCGATGTCTATGCCGAGAATTACGTGATCGCCACGACCTGGGCAAACTACGCGATCTCCAAGGGATACAAGTTGCCTTACTGGGAGCTCGGGAACGAAATGGAGAACTGGGGATTGGTCAATATATCGGGAGACGGTTCGTCTCCCTCGCAGTACACAGACAAGGCCGCCAACGGGTTTGAACGGATACGGGCGGCGCTTAATGGGGCCTGCGACGGCCTGAAGGCCGCCTACTCCACGGCCCGGCAGTCCGGCCTCACGACCATTACCCCCGCCCTGTTGAGTCCCGGCACGGCGTACCGCCATTGGGGACTACTGACCAAGATCAAGAATGCCAACGGTACCCAGCCCGTTCCCTGGGATATTCTGTCCTGGCACTGGTATACGCCGAGCTACGGGGACTTTACCGCGATCATTACCGATGCTGGCAGCCCCAGCTATGGCAAGTCACCGGTGCAATGCCTTAACGAATTCCCGCAGAAATCAAATCCCGCAGTGCCGATGGACATCTGGATCACGGAGTGCGGGCGGTCGCAAAACATCCCGGGCTCCGGATTTGTCGGCGGCTCGGCGACTTCGCGAACGAATCCGGGGGCAAGCCAGGATTGGGCGCTCCAGGCGCAGGAGTTGGAGGATGAGATCGCCGACCTCGCCACGGTGCCAACCGTCAAGGCCATCATCGTTTACGAGTTGCTTAACGAGACGTCCCTGTATGCCGGCAAATCCGCAGGAGTCCAGGCCGAGCAGGCATATTTTGGACTTGTGACCGGCCTCGGAGGGACCAAAAAGGAGGCTTACCATGTCTTTCGCTCGATCATTGAGGACTATGATCTTCAGGTCGCGGCTGGCGGGCTGGTCAGCTTTCACTGGGGCAGCAGGGTCCAGGCCGGGGCTGCCGTGCTGGGGAGGGCGGGGGACCAATGGGGCGCGAGCACGCAGGCCTCCCAGCCGGTCCCGCAGACGCTCACCAATGTCCTCGGCGGGCAGACCTCGGTGCAGATGACCTGGACTTCATCGAGCTTCGCTGACCAGCAGACGAGCCAGTATTGGAATCCCTACGATGCGGCGACTGCTTCGCTGATGATGTCGTACCTGAGTTCGTATCAATATTCCTCGACGGGAAGCGGCGCGATTGTCTCTGCTCTCTCGGGGCTGGTTCCCAACCGTGTGTACGATCTCGTCTTGTACGGGGCGGGACTTTACGATGGGAGCACCCCGTTTTCGGTGAGTGGCGGCGCCACGGTAACGGGAGAGGTTGCCGGAACGAGCCGGAAACTTAGCGATGGGGCAGGAGTCGCCTATGTGACGCTCAAGGTCATGTCGTCTGCCACTGGGACGATCGAAATCCGGACGACAAAAAACGGAGGAAATGTCTGCCTCAATGGCTTTCAACTCGTGCCGGATACTAGGACGCCATTGTTCACCTTTCCGTGATGAGTGCTCTGGTGGCGGTAATGTTTTGGCGGGTCGCTACGGTTTCCTAATTGAGGCGGAAGGCATGTTGATGTGGTCGCTGCTTATGGTAAATTATGGACATAGGCCCAAGTGATATCTCATTTGGAGACCAAGCGCTTAAGAGAGTTTCGCCGTAATAGGCATCCCAAGAATCGAGGGCGAATGGGCGGGAATCAATGCGTTGAAGTAGTAGCGACACCGTTGAAGAGGCGTGGAGAGCCCCGGTCCCGGGGAGGTTGGGGTGCGGAGAGAGAGTGCGTGCCTCAGGGCGAGAAGGTGGAATTCTCCAGCACGCGCCACTGATAGTAGTTGTCGAGATTAGGCGCCGAGGGGTTGGCGGCGTAGTCGGGGATATTGGTATTGGCGGGGTCGAGGAATCTCTCGAGTGTGACCGATCCACGGAGCTCTCCCACGACCTGGCCTTTGCCCTCGGTCCATTTATCCGGAGCATTGGCCGGAGGATTCTTCAGAGCCTGGACGGTGTAGTGGACGGTGAAGGTATTCGATTTGGTGGTGAGGCGTGGATAGATGTCGGCGTAGGGACGCTCCCGGACATTGTCGCCTACGAGGGCAAAGTCATCTCCGTACCATCCAGCATCGGCAACTGAGTTGGAGGCCCAGGAGTAACCTTGCGGGACGAGGTAGATGTCGCAGATCTCCGACGGCGAGCGGAAGATGTCCCATTGGGCGAACTTCTCTTTAAACTGACGGAGGGAGCCATTGCTGTCGCTCAGGTTCAGCGGGAGCCTGCCGAGCGCTGGGCCGCTGGGAGGCTGTGCGTTGGCGCCGGGGACGGAACCAAACGGCATCTTATAGTAATTGTGCCCCGTCTGGTTGCCATTTTTCTGAGCAGCTGCCTTGGGCACTCGGGCCATGAGTTCGGAGCCCAGTACTGCGCGCACGCCGGTGCTGCGATCGATATAGGTGAACGGCACGATCTGGTAGTTCATGTTGACCTTGCCTGCGGTGGAGAAGGGTTCGCTAATCGCATAAGGCTCCACGACCGGCATGGTGAAGAGATCCAGCAGCAAATGGTCCTTCGGACCTGATGGATCGCGGGGGCGGCTGGCTTGTGGACGGAAGAGAAGCGTGCGCCATGGGACGCCTTCCTGTACGCCCGTCGGCAGCGAGCCAAACATGACCGGCGAAGGGATGATGCGATTGGCCGTGAAGTAGCTGGCGACGCTCGAACTGGTGCTGTTGGACTGTTGTTCGCCGTTGTAGTAGGGCGCTGCTCCCGAGCTAGTGTAAATGTTGCCCTCATCGGGCTTGTTGGCGTAGGCGCCATCCCGTGAGCCAGGGAGGCCGGTGTCCCAATCCCAGTCTGCAGCGGGCGTTGACGTGCTTGGCACCTTGGGAGTCCAGGCCGGTTCGTAATCTGCTCCCGATACCAGCTTGCCGCTGAGATTGACGCCCGGCACGAGATTGGATGCCTTGGCCTGCATGAGCGTATGGGCCAGCTTTGCCCCGGAGCTGTAGCCCGGCGTGGTGACCATGTCCTTGGTGCCGTCAGCCGTGACGGTCTCCTTGGCCATGATCAGTCGGACATCGCCATCCTTGGCAGCGAGGCTGCGGACGACGTCCGATCTGTAGCCGCCCGCCGTCGAGCTGTCGGGGATGCCCGTGGCATCAGTGCGGATGACGGCACCTTTGCCTGCGGCTGTGGTGGACCCGGGGCTCTGTGGGGCCCATTCGATGCGTTTATCAAATCCCCACCAATCCCCCATAGTGTTGGAGCCAGCGGTGGTGGTCTGGATCAGGTCAGGCAGTGGCAGGGTGATGGAGGGGAAGGAGATCTGGAAGGTCTGGACCACGCGGCGCGTGCTGGTGCCCTTGGCCTTGACCATGATCTCGGCAACGAAATTCCCGCTGGTGCTGAGGGTGACCGTGCCGCTGCCGTCGGCGGCTGTCGGAACAGTGAAGGGGTTGCTGACGAAGCGGTAAGGAAGATACGAGGTGGAAGAATTGCTCCAGCCGTTGCGGCGATAATTGGTTCCGTTCCAGTCGACGCGGGACATGAAATACTGAAAGCCATTCAGGCCGCCCATCTGGATGATGTCATTGTAACGCGTGGCGGGGCCTTCGGTCAGGAGATCGCCTGAGGGAAACGGGCTTTTGACTAACCCGGCGGACGTCGTGAACTTCACATTGTTCAGGTCGCGGATGTTGATGCTGACGTCGGGCATCATCGTGTCAAAGCCGAGCATGGGGGAGTTGAGCTCGATGAGGATCATCGCCTGGAGGCGTTTTTCACCGGGATTCAGCAGGATTTTCGTGCCATCGTAGGTGTCGGCCAGAGTGGGGTTGGGTTTGTCGGTGATGTTGTTGCTTCTGGTGCGGGGGTCATACTCATTACTCGGATCGCCGTTTCCATCGGCGGTGCTGATCAGGAGCAGCGCGACTTCCGAGATGGTGTACATGCGGCCGAGCCCCTGGGTCGCGCCAATACGCAGCGGGACGACCTGTCCGCCGCCGGAGACGGCAGTAGTAATCGGCGGAGTGAATCGCACGGTCGGGTTGCTCGAGCTGGCGTCCTTGACCGAGTGGTCATAGACATTTGTGGAGCGGATATAGTCCACCATCTCGGTGAGGATCTGGTCCCTTTCGTTGGGATAGCTGTATTTCTGCAAGAAGGTTCCGCCGAAGCCCGGGATATTCCGCCCTGTCAGACTTTGGAGGTAGCTGTAAAGCTGGCGATTGCGAGTGATTTGCGACCAGTCGTTGGTTGGGCTGGTGGAGTCGTGACGCTGGATATAGTATTGCTTGATGGCCGAGCCGATTCCGGTCGATGAGCAGAAAGCGATGAGCTTGTCGAAGGGAGTGACGAGCTTCGTGTTGTTCGTAGGGGTGGGATTGGCTCCGTACTCCGAGTCAATCGGCCAGACCGCAATTCGCGGTGTGCCAAAGAGCGTTGTCTCCGGAGCGCGGCTGTGACTGGTGAGCAGAAACTTGCCGGTCTCGACCTGCTGCTGGGTCACAGAAGCGCCGCTCCCGGGGTTCTGGGTGCGATCGGGGCGGAATAACATCTCGCCCGGAGAAGTATAGAGGCGGTCGTTCTTGGCAGTGATCGTAGTGGGAGTGTTGGACTTTGTGGTATCGACTGTTCCTCCCTTTGACCCGTACTGGTCATCATAGCGGGGCAGGAGGCTGAAGAAACTTGACGAGGTGGCGGCGGCGGTTTGCGTGTTCGGATAATCACCGATGGGCATGCCGAGCGCGGTGAAGATCTTCGAGAGGTCGGTGGTCGCAGGGTGCCCGGGGTAGCGCTGATACTCGCCCTGCACCGGCTGGTTGCGGGAGAACAGGTTGACGTCGTCCAGCATGCGAAAACGAGGGACATCCCACGGTGCAGCCAAGGCGGCGGTGCCATTCCATTTGCCGATGCTGCCGGAGGCGGTATTGACGTTTACCTTGGTCGTTTCGTCATCGGTCCAGAAGGCGACGCGCCCGACAATGGGATTTTCCTTCGTGGCTCCGGAGATGGTCACGGTCGATCCGGATGGAGAGGAGGGAGTGACCATCGTGCCATCGCGCAGCATGTACATCCAGCGTACGGGCATCGGGGCAGGCTGGAGCTGGGTGGCACCGGGAGCGCCGCTGATGGAGAATCCATCGAGGGTCGAGAGGACGCTGGGATTTGTGGCTGAGCCGGGACTCTTGGGATCGCGAGGGTCGAGAATGGGAAAGCTGAGAGACTTGGTATTGCCAAAACCTGAAATGGTGACGGGTTTGTTCAGGTCGACCCAGACGGCTGGCTGGCTGGCCCAGTTTACGGGAGGAATGTCGTTGGCGAGGATGGAGCCGCTGCTGGTTGCCGTCGACATGGTCGTGCTCGAGTAGAGGCGGTAGATCTTGGTGAGATTGCCCGCGTCGTCGAAAACCCGCACGGCACCAGGCTGCGAGGCCCAGGTTGATGAGCCGGTGCCTGTGGTGGCCTCGTTGATCGTAGCCTGGACGAGATTCACAGCAGATTCGGCCAGGAGGCGGGTGCTGGCAGCAGCATCATAGCTGGCTGAGGCCGAGCGTTCCGTGCCCGTACGGACGAGGAAAATCGTTACCAGCGCACCGAGGAGGACGATGATGGCGAGGACGGCGATGAGCGCGGAGCCCCGTGCCGTACGGAATGCTGCGGGGGATGATGGAAAGTCGAGCGACCGTTTCATGGGCGATAGACGAGGGGTATGCCAGTTACGGGATTGATCTGGACCATGAAATAATTGGCAGGCATATCCTGTTTGTCCGCGAAGACCTCCGGGATGACGGTAAAGACAAGATTGCTCATTGCGACGATGGGGGTGATCTCCCCGGACGGCCTGATCTGCAGTGCACGGTAGGCCGTCGAGGCTCCGCCGACGGTCATGGTGCCCGAGGCCAGGTCGGTCATGGCGGAGGAAAGCGAATTATCCGCGATGGTGACGCTTTGCGGCAGGGTGACGATGCGACGCGAGGGGATCATCTGCCCGCTGTCGTCGGGCCGCCAAAGCTGGGCGGCAGCGTACCCCTTGCGGCCGGCGATCTTGATGAAACGTAACTCGACGACGGTGTTTTGTGAAGATGCGGTCTGGCGGCCGAGGTTCACCTGATCGGCGACCAACTGGCCGCCGCGGGTCAGGTCGCTGCTCTGCATGAGCGAAGACATCGCGGGCACGGTGATCACCGCGAGCAGCCCGATGATGGCCATCACCACGAGGAGCTCGACGAGGGAGAACGCCTGACCGTACCCGAGATTGCAGGATGGGCGGCTCATTGGGATCGGCTCCACTTGGACTCACGAAGCGGCAGCGCCGTGCTGAAGATTTTGAATTCTATTCCCTTGTCCGAGAGAGCCTTGGAAACCTGGGCAATGTCGTCCTGGTATTTCTCGACCTGGGTAAACTTCCCAGCCAGCGCAGACTCGATCTCCTGCGGTGCGGTTGAGGATCCCCGGTCCAGGCGGGCGGCCGAGGCTTCGCTGATGACGATCATGGTGATGTCGATGACGGGAGGCAGTTGATTCGCTGTGATCGGCTGCGGGATCGTCATGGCGTTGTCCTGCGAGTTGTAGGAATAGTCGGTCGTCAATTCCTGTCCGGTTGCATCCTCGGCGGAGGAGAGTCGCGGCCAGACGATGAGTGCGATGACGTTGTCGATGAGGGGAGTCACTGCAGGCTTCGAATCGGAGTCGCTGATCGGCGTCAGCCATGCCGCGGCATTCCAATACTGCTGGATCGCGGCGCGATAGGCGGATTCAGTCTGGTTGCTGGTGCGAGCGGGCTTGTTGAAGACGCTGAGGTCTTCGGTAGGTTGCAGTCCAAACATCAACCGATAACGGAATTTCTCATTGCCCACGCCAGAGGGCTGAAAGTCCTTGCTGCTGCCGAACCGGACAAATGCGCTGCAGGCATTCATCAGTCCGCGGGTGGCCCGCAGGGTGGAGTCCTTTGAGTAAGCCTCGGGTGTGACGAAATACACCTCCTGGCCATAGGATGCCTTTTGCTTGTTTTGCCGGATGATGAACTGGAGATCTGACTGACGCAGATAGACCGTGGGCGCGAGGGGGTTGTCATAGTCCCAGTAGGGATTCAACGTCGCCTGGGAGAGATAACGGTTCATCAGGTCAAATCCGGTGCGTGATGCCGACTGCGCCTCGATGCCCGATGTCGCATGGCGGATCGTGGCGGAGATCGAGTTGGTGACGGCGAGGATGATGCCCAGGAGCACGATGAAGACCGCAGTGGCCGCCAGTAACTCCACAAGAGTGAA
Organism: Terrimicrobium sacchariphilum; assembly: GCF_001613545.1. Lineage (NCBI taxonomy): Bacteria > Pseudomonadati > Verrucomicrobiota > Terrimicrobiia > Terrimicrobiales > Terrimicrobiaceae > Terrimicrobium > Terrimicrobium sacchariphilum. The sequence continues at coordinate 3,480,800 of NZ_BDCO01000002.1, read as the reverse complement.
GGCGGACGCCTTGCGGGTCGCGACAATGGGGGTGCTGTAGGGCATGCGCTTCAGCGCTAGTCGTTCTTTTGCTTCGCCAGCAGGAGCGAGTACACGACCTCCTGGCGATTGGCCTGGGCGACACCGGCGGGATAGGTAATGCTTACCTTCACGCTACGGGCGTTGGAGGAGTTCACGGAGAGACCCGGTGCGGTGACCTGGTTCAGCGTGAAGTTGGCGACATAGTAAGCATCGCGTTCCTCCGAGCGAGTGCCGTCCTGACTGAAGTAAAAGGGATTGTTAGGCAGCTTCTCGATCGTCAGGGCATCGGTGCTGGTGTTCTGAAAGGAGATCTGTTGCAGGTCGCCCTGGATCTGGCGGGCGATATTGGCTGCGGCGATCTGGCTGCGGGATTGCTGGGACGACCTGAGGCCGACCGGCAGGGTGCCGACGACGGCCATCATGGCAAACGAAACGATGCCGAGAGCGAGCACGACCTCAATGAGGCTGAATGCCTTGGCGGACTTCGAGAAATTGGGGAGGGATTTTGCGAACATATTGTCGGGCAGATCGCGTTAGGGGTGATACTGCTAACAATAGGTCGCTTTTGGTGAAGCTGTTAGCGGAAATCTGACTAAAATTATGCGGTTTCCAGACATTTGCCCCCTGAAGATCAGAAATTCGCCACTTTTTTGCGGGCGATGGGAGGTATGACGTACTTTCCATGCTGCGGGAAGAATGCGGTATTCCTTGGAGGTGCGGAGATCCCGGGGGCGAGATTGCATCGGCGCGTCCTGAATTATCGCTCCTTCAGGCGGATTTTGCAACGCCTGCTCAAAGGTCCATTCCTCCCTGATGAAACAGGCCGTTCCCCCCGAAAAGATCGTGGAGAACGGCCCGGTATATTGGCTCTGAGAGCTTTTGACTCCCGGTAACAAGGGGGATTCAGCTACTCGGCGCGCCAGACCTTGAGCGTTCGCAGGATCATGTCGCCTGATCCGTCAGAGTAATCAGACTTGGGGTCTGCTTTTACGGCGACATTGGTGAGCGGATACCATGTCTGGCCCTTGAATGGATTGGCATAACGCATGGTTTCCACGCCATCGATGAACATGGTGATCCATTCCTCCGTGACCGTGACGGCGAAGGTGTGGAAGTCACTATCAAGGGTGTCCTCCAGCCCGAAAGTGCGCATTTTCATGTTCATTGCGGGGCGGGTGAAGGTGCGGATGGTGTTTTTTCCACCATGGAGGTTTGTCGAGAGATCGGAATCAAACTTCCAGGAGCCATTGTAGCCAAATCCTTCATAGACATCGATTTCCGGGGGCCATCCGCCGGTGGGCACCAGCCACAGGGCTGGCCACGAACCCTTGCGGTTGGGCATCTTGACCACCCATTCGACACTGCCGTATTTGAACCAGGTCTCCGGCATCTTGTGGCCAGAGAGCATCGTGGCGAGGAAAGGGTAGTACATCGCAGGAGCGCCGACCTCCATGGGCTTGTCCAAACGGCGTGAGGAGAGGACGAGCCCCTCGCTGGTGCGGCTGAGGCCTCCCATGTCGACCGTGCCGTAATAGCCGGTCTCGCCATTGCCTACCTGGGTGCGGCCATGCGACAGGGCGGTGGAAAAGGTGTTTGGTCCTCCCTTGTCGTCATATTGTATGGTTTCGCCCGTGCCGGAGTAGGAGAGTGTCCCGAGAGGCTCAAACTTGAGCGGCTGGCGGCTGGTGTCTTCGATCGGTTCGTTGGTCGCGTCGGCTGCCGCCGTGATGAGGATTTCACCGCCCTGGCGATTGGCGCCATCGGGGACGGAGGGCTGAATGGCCTTCACATTGTTTCCCTCGCTCATGCCGGAGACATCAAAGCTTACTGTCTTCGTGAGCTGATCGCCTGGTCGGAAAATGACCGGCTTTGTTGCGTCGGGCATGGCTCGGCCTCCCTGGCCGTTGAACACGCGCACGTAGGCGATCACCGTGTTGGCGCTGGGCTTGTCCATGGTGACCGGCACATGGATCTCGGTGGAGCCGGTAGGCACATTGAAGCTCTTGATGGAGACGTTGGCGATCGGCGGGTATTTCTTGCCGCCGTCATAGATGTCTGTGCTGGCGGTCGCGTTGGCGGCGTGTTTGTCGAGCTCGGCAATGATGCGCCCTACGGCATCGCCAGCGGTTTGGGCGTCTTTTTTGACGTCATCATTGTCGGTCTTTTGAGCCACCTGGGAGATTGCTTCGCTGGCGGCTTTTGCATCCGTCTGGAGAGCCTGGATCTGCTCGGGGGATATGTTTTCGGCAGGGAGAAGCGGGATGCCGATGGCGATGAAGAGAGCGGGCAGGATCGCTCCCGGAGGGCATGAAAAACGTCGGGTAGTCTTCATAGGGGTTGAAAGGAATGGGCGGAACATTGTCTTGAATGCCTTCGGTCGCGACGCGCGGGGAAGGCGGTGAGGTCTGCTATCGAAATAACCGATAGCACATTTGGTAAATATCCGCTTAGGGAAAATATTCTACCTTTTTCTTAGCGTGCGCAAAATGTCTTAAACGCGCGCGCGTCTCTAGAAGACCCATGTTTTGTATGTTGTGAAAATTTCCTGGGAGCGGCATCCGCGCTGGGTTTGGCTCCGTTTCTCTGGTCGGTTGAAAGCTGCGGAGAGGGGGCGGTTATCGGAAAACGGAAATGTCGGAAAAACGCATATATTGGATCGGATGTGAGCCTATGCGGTTGAGGGATTTGGAGTAGAGTGACTGCATATGAATCCTCCCTCCCCACGTCGTATGACTATACCATTTTCTGCGCTTTCTCGAGGAATAGCTGCGCTCTCGCTGATTGGATCTCTTGCTGTTGGTTCATCCCAGGCTCTGGCGACGGATGGAACGTGGATATTGAATGGGAACGGGAACTGGAACACTCAGGACGGGAACCCATGGCAGGGCGGAACCGTTGCCTCGGGAACAGGTGCCAGCGCGTATTTTAACACCATCGACATTACTGCAAACCGGACGGTCACGCTGACCGAGGATATTACCGTCGGTAATCTCTATTTTGGTGATACCGCGCTGAGTCCTACGGCCTACAATACCTGGACGGTGAATCGCCTGGCGTCGCAGGTATTGACATTGCAGACCTCCGCTGGGACCCCGACGATCACTGTGGATAATTCCTCCGCTACGATCTTGGCTCCAGTGGCCGGAAATCAGGGGCTCGCGAAAGCTGGTTCCGGAACGGTTACCCTTTCTGGAAACAATACCTTCACGGGAACTGTCACTGTGGGTGCTGGAGCGATGACTCTTGCCGGCACTAATGTCTTCTCGAATGCGGTGGTTAATGCTGGTGCTTTGACGCTCTCCGGAGCCAACTCTTCGCTGGGTAGCGTGGTGGTCAATGCTGGAACGCTGACGCTCTCCGGGGCTAACTCGTCGCTCAGCAGCGTGACCGTGAATGGCGGTACCCTGGACGTCTGGACTACGAACGCGATTGGGAACAACAATATCAGTTTGGTAGCGGCATCATCGACCTTGAATGCTGCGAATACGGCGACATCTGTCATTACGATAAACGGAAACATTACGGGATCTGGAAAAATATCGAAGACCAGCGGAGTAAGTACACTTGTCCTAAATGGTAATAATACCTTTACGGGAGGGACTACGATTGGCGCCGGAACGGTAGCGCTAGGCACTGGTCTTAACAATGGGTTGGGGACCGGCACGCTGACGATGAATGGCGGCTCTGCTCTTTTGTCGACAGATAATAATTCCCGGACAATAAATAACACCTTGGCTTTTGGATCGGGTAATTTTGGATTTCGATTCGGTGCAACTGAAGGAGATACCACGGGAAAGGGAAATTTGACCTTCGCTGGAACTGGTACCGTCAGTGTTGGTGGGGCTAGGACTTGGACCGTAAACAACAATACGAGGGTCACTTTCAAAAACGCGTGGAGTGGTAATTCCGGGTGGGATGTTACGAAGGCGGGAACTGGGACTCTTGTCTTCGATGGAAATATCACCGGTTCCAACGGTGTTGGCATCATAGTCAATGCCGGAACCATGCTGATCAATGGTTCCAAATCGTCCACTAGCAATGTTACGGTAAATAGTGGTGGTACACTTGGCGGTAACTCGCCTTCCATGGCGGGCGTCTTTACGGTGTTTGCAGGTGGTGCGATTGCTCCGGGTGATGGAGGTATTGGAACGTTGACGGCCACTAACCTGAGCTGGAATGGTGAAACCAGCGGTGCGTTTGCGCAGATGAAGTTTGATCTGAGCAATGTCGGGGGTCAGGGCTCGTCGGCCACCTCTGATCGCCTCGCGCTCGGATCGGGCATCCTGACGAAACAAAGCGGATCGGTCTTTGCCTTTGACTTCCTTGGCAGCGGTGCGGCGGGGAATACCTATACGCTCATGACCTTTGGCAGCAGTTCGGGATTCTCGGTGAGTGATTTTTCCTACACCAATCTGACCAACGGACTCACTGGTACCTTTGGTCTGAATGCCGGGAGCCTGACCTTTTCGGTGGTTCCGGAGCCGACGACCTTTGCCCTGCTCGGTGCGGGTTTGATGGTTACGTTCTTCGCTCGCCGTCGGCGCCGCGACTAAGGGATTCATGATCAATGGCGTGAGGGGACGCTGTCAGTGATCAAAATGGAAAGGCGCGAGGCAACTCGCGCCTTTTGCATTTGGCGATAAATCGCGCCTTGGGGCCATGCCTTCGCCGACCGAAACCTCTCACCTCCGTGAGACTATGCCGGTAGAGGGGGAAGGTCCTTGGCTTTCAGATTTGCCCAGAGGGGTGATGAAGTGGCTGGCGTATTCAAGATGCGGCGGTATTTGCCTGGGGTGTCTCCCGTCAACTTCTTAAAGACCTTGGCAAAGTGGATTCTGTCGGTGAAACCACAGTCTTCCGCGATATCGTCGATGGTCTTGTGGTGATCCTTCAGTAGTTCCCTCGCCTGGTCGACTCGCGCGCGTCGGATGTAGAGACCGAGCTCCACGCCGGTATGCTGCTTGAACTTCCGGCCAAGGTAATCCGGGTGGCAGCGCAGGGTGGTGGCCAGTTCGCGGATGGTGAATTGAGTTGCGAGGTTGTCCTGGATGTATCGAATGGCCTCCTTCACGAGAAAGGGCATTTGCTCGTCATTAGCTGGGAGAAAGGTGTCAAGTTCTCCACCGTTTGAGGTGATTACCGAGCGATACATGATGGCCGACTCTTTCAGGCTGCGCCGCTGGGTACTGTGGTCGACGTAAATAAGACCGAAGCGACGGGAATAGCCGTTTTGCCACTCAAAATTGTCCATTGCCGACCAATAGAAATACCCTCGCACGTCGATGCCATCCTGGAGGGCGCGACGCACCTGGAGGAGGTGGCTGTTCAGGAAGTCGACACGAGCGGCGTCGTGGACCTTTCCGTCGAGGCTCAGGCTGTCGGCACTGGCGATGCCATTCTTCGTAATGACCACGGGCAATTGATAGTGTTTGTTGAGGAAACGCAGGCCCCAGTAGATCGCCTCGGGAGTTTGTTTCCATGAGCATGCGGTCTCTGCGTGGCCGGGCGCAAACGGAGCAGCCATGGGCAGGCCGTCGGGTCCGGCTTTTACCGGGGTGCCCTGAAAGATGTTGCAGCCGTAGATGTCGATGGGTTGATGGATGGTCTCCATGTCCTTGCTGCGAATCTTGGGCACGGCAGCGCCATAGGCGCGCAGGCCGTCCTCGGGATACCGGCCAAACACTACGGGATCGCTCAGCCAGGTGTTGTTCCAGATTGCTTCCGGGAAGACGGAGAAGGTCGCTTTACGTGCGGCCTCGGTGTCAGCTGGAGAGTCCGTATAGGGATAGAAAATGGTGGCTGAAGGCGACCAGCAGATCGAGGCTGGGGTACGGGCATGGGCGCGGATCGCCTGGACGGACTTTCCATGTGCGAGCAGGGCATGATGACTGGCGAGAAGGATCTCGGGAAGGTCCAGCCTCAGCCCGGGGGCGTGCTCCCCTGTGCCGTAGCCCATGCCGATAAAGCATTGGGGGTCGGAGAGTGTCACCCAGTGCTGCACGCGATCTGAGAGCCTGCGCACGACCGCGGTGACATACTCCTCGAACCACGCAGGACTGTCCGGGCTGAGCCATCCTCCGTGAAGGAAGAGTGCATACGGGAGATCCCAGTGGAAGAGAGTCACCCATGGGGTGATGCCTGCGGCGAGAAGGTTGTCGACGAGCCGATCGTAGAAATCGAGGCCCTTTCTATTGACCGAGCCGATCCCGGCGGGAATGACACGCGGCCAGGAGATGGAAAAGCGATAGGCGTTGATGCCAATTTGCGAAAAGAGCGCGATGTCTTCCGTGCCACGGTGGTAATGATCGCAAGCCTCTCGCCCGGAGTGGCCATCCCGCACGTGCTCTCCGTTGCGAGTGTACATGTCCCAGATGGAAAGGCCTTTTCCCTCCGTATTCCAGGCACCTTCTATCTGGTAGGCGGAGGTGGAGGCGCCCCACACAAAACGCTCGGGAAAAGTCATAGGGGAGGAATCCAGGATGGTACGTGATCAGCGGGCGAAACTGCACCCAGAGGATAACAAACGGCCCGGTGGGCGCAATCTGCATGTCTGGAGGTCGGATAATGGCAATAGAATTGTCAGGAACAGCCCTATAAAGAGCAGGGAAACCGGCTAAGTTGAGGACGAACCTAAATCGTTTTTCCCATGTTCCCATCCCGCTCTTCTTTTCCGGCTTCCTTTACTTGGGGAGCTGCTGCTGCCGCCTACCAGATAGAAGGTGCCTGGAATACGGAGGGAAAAGGCCTTTCCGTCTGGGACATGATGACTTCGCAACCGGGGCGAATCTGGGCCGGGGGAACGGGGAAGGAGGCCTGTGATCACTTTCACAGGTATGAGGAGGATATCCGGCTGATGCAGAGCCTGGGCTTTGACGCCTATCGCTTTTCCATCTCCTGGCCGCGTGTCATTCCGTCCGGCGTGGGTCAGCCCAATGCCAAGGGTCTGGATTTCTATGATCGCCTGGTTGATTGCATGCTCGACGCAGGCTTGCAGCCGTGGCTGACACTTTTTCACTGGGACTATCCGTATGAGCTGTTCCTCCAGGGCGGATGGCTGAATGATGATAGTCCAGCCTGGTTTGAAGAGTATACGCGCCTCGTGGTCGACCGTCTGTCGGATCGTGTCTCCCACTGGATGACGCTGAACGAGCCACAGTGCTTCCTCGGCATGGGGCATCTGACCGGCGAGCATGCTCCTGGGCTGAAACTGGGAATGAAGGAGGTTCTCCTGGCAGTGCACAACTCCATGCTGGCTCATGGGCGTTCCGTGCAGGTGATCCGGGAGCGCGCCAAGCGGAAACCGATCGTTGGGTTTGCGCCGGTGGGTTGCATTTTTCATCCAGCCACGGACTCCGCGGCGGATGCCGACGCGGCGATGCGGGGAATGGCCGAGGTGTATCCTGACAATCTCTGGAATAACACCTGGTTTGCCGATCCGATCGTTCTCGGGCATTACCCCGAGGCGGGTTTAAAGGCTTATGGCAGTAATGCACCCACGGTCCGCCCGGGTGACATGGAGACGATCTGTCAGCCGCTGGATTTTTACGGCTGCAATATCTACTCGAGCACAAAAGTGCGGGCAGGTGAAGACGGTCGCATCGAGATCGTGCAGCCGGGGCAGGGCGGAGCGCACACCCACTTTGGTTGGAATGTCACTCCTGAGTCTCTGTATTGGGGGCCCAAGTTCCTGGCTGAGCGCTACAAGCTCCCGATCGTCGTGACAGAGAACGGCCTTTCGCTCAATGACTGGGTGGATCTCGATGGACGCGTGCGTGATCACGCGCGCATTGATTTTCTGAATCGCTATCTCCGCCAGCTCGATCGCGCGGTGGCGGATGGCGTGGATGTGCGCGGGTATTTCCATTGGTCGATCCTCGATAACTTTGAGTGGGCCGAGGGATACAAGCATCGCTTTGGCCTCGTGTATGTCGACTATGCGACGCAACAGCGTATCCCGAAGGAGTCGGCTTACTGGTTCCAGCGACTGATGGAAACCAATGGCGACTCGCTTTATGTCAAATGGGATGGTGAGCGCACGGAGTTGCCGGAGTTTTCCATGGAATCCCCGGAGCCAGCGCTACTTCCTGGAGTACGATAGCCCGAGCTAATCTCCCCCCATGTCGAATCCCTCCCCCATACTGTGCACGGTACTGTCTGCCCTGGTTTTTGCTGGAGTAGTCAATGCTGATCCGTATCCGGTGAACTTCGTGACGCCGCCGTCGGAGTTTGTCGCGGGGTCGCTGGAGAAGAACAATGGCTGGAAGGTGGCCGTCCAGTCTCCTGCCAATGGAGACTTCGTCATTCAACCAGGCGTCGGTTTGCTGCTCACGCCCAACACGGGCGGCACTCATGCGCTGGCGTATGCATTTCTTGCAGATTCGCTGATCGCCGGGGGGCGGGACCGCATCTCGGAGGGAATGCCTGCGACATTCACCGCGAATTTCTTTCTCAAGCAATCCGGTGCCACCGGCAAAGGAGCGCTGATCGGACTCGGATGGGCCTTGTTCCTGCCGGCAGGCATGAATAATGTGCCATTCATTGTCACATTTTCGCGATCTCCGGAGATGGGAGGCTATCGTCTAGGCCTGTCAAAGCACTCCGACCAGACCCAGATCACGGGTGGCACAGAGGCAGGTATTCCCGAGGCGGAGCTGGGGTTCAAGGACGGGAAATCCGATCCCCTTCAGCTCTCGATGACGCTGGTCAACATGGGGAGACCCTCCGAGTGGGCGAGTGTATGCATGTTGACGAACCTGAGAACACAGAAGACGTTTACATTGCAAAATACCATGAGTGCACCGGGCGTGTACAAAGCGGATGATCTCATTCGCGCAATCATCAACTTTCGCCGGGCCGACCAGGATGGGCTCGATGCCGTAGTAGTCACAGAACTTGACGCTGAACCAGTGCCAGCGCCCACGCTTCCTTAACGGGAAGTCTTCAATCCCTGTTTATCTTATGAAACGCTCCATGCTTATCGCATGCTGTCTAGCCGCAGCATTCTCCACCCCACTGCCTGCCGCCGATGAACCAGCTGCCGGGCCGACGAAGTCTCTCCTGCTCCCGGAAGGGCAGACCGATGTCGATATGGAAAGATTTGCTCCCAGCAGTTCCCAGGTGACAATGAGCCCCGATGGCAAGGGAGCATTGATGACCATCGCCGTGGGAAATGAGCAATACCCGGGAGTGCACTTCAAGCCGGAGGATGCGTGGGATCTTTCCGCCTTTGGCTGGGTGGAGGCAACCTTTACCAATCTCGGTACCAAACCGTCCATGTGCGCGCTTCGAATTGATGGCCAGTCTGCTGGTGGCGAGTGGGGTTCCAATACAGAGTCGGTCACGGTGAAGCCGGGGGAGACCGCCAACGCGAAAGTGTATTTTGGCTATGCCTATGGTGGAAAGCCTGCGACCAAGCTCAACCAGTCGGCGATTTCCAAGGTGGTGGTCTTTTGCAACAAGTCGAGCGAGGAGCAAAAGATCCGCATCGACTCAATCGTGGCCGGGGGAAAGACAGGAGATGCTCCGCCGGTAAAGCCGGAGAATGTGCGAGTGAAGCCGGTCAATGGCGTGATCTATGACAAGAGTGTGACGCTCAAGGAAAGTCAGACAGAGGGCAAGGAGGGAGCGGTCGTTGCGCCATCGACGGATGGGATCGCGATTGAGTTTCCTGCAGGCACGGCGGCAAAGTGGGCTCTGCTCAAGCCCGAGATCGGGCGCTGGACGCTGGTCGATGCGTATGGCGTGGAGGTCAAATTTGTCAATACAGGCGATCAACCCGTGCGCCTCCGCGTCAAGGCGAGCAGCAATGGCGGAGCGACGGATGTGATCGAGTCGGAGGTCGTGGCGCCCGGAGCATCCGGAGTGGTCGAGGTGCCTTTCGAACCCGCTGTCCCCTGGCTCGGCATCAAGGACTCCACCAAGACGAGCTGGAATGGCGTCAAGGGCACGGGGACCGGTTTCACCAGTGATAGTGTCGGCAGCATCGTGTTTTCCGTGGATGGCTCTGACAAAAAGCAGTCAGTGACGATCAAGTCGGTCGTGGCCGGGCAGCTCTCGCAGCGCCCGATCCCGGACTGGGTCGGCAAGCGTCCGCCCGTGGAAGGCGACTGGGTGATGACGTTCGACGAGAATTTCGACAAGGGTATCGATTACCGCACGTGGAATGTTTACACCGAGAATTACTGGGACAAGCGAAGCCACTTCAGCAAGGATAACGTGATCGTCGAGGACGGCGTGGCCAAGCTGCGCTACGAAAAGAAGACCGGCTTTCACAATGACGATCCATCCGGGAAGAAGACGGATTATGCAACGGGCTTCCTCGATACGTATGGTAAGTGGGTGCAGCGGTACGGATACTTTGAGGCTCGCATGAAGCTGACGAAGGGTCCTGGCATGTGGCCTGCCTTTTGGCTCATGCCCGATCGCGGACTCGCCGCGGGACCGCAATGGAAGCGGGCGGATACCGGCAATAGCGGCATGGAGTTTGACATCATGGAGCACCTGGGTCGCTGGGGGCGTTATCGGTTCAATATCGCTTTGCATTGGGACGGATACGGGAAAGGTCACCAGCAAACGGGCAGCCAGACGATCTACTACCAGCCCGACAAGGATGGCTATGTTACCTCCGGTCTGCTCTGGCTGCCGGGACTGGCTGTCTTTTACGCGAATGGTCGTGAAGTCCTCCGCTGGGAAACACCACGTATATCCAATGTGCCTTCCGACATCATGTTCACAAACGTGACGGGAGGCTGGGATAACAATGGCATCGATGATTCGATGATGCCGGATGACTTCATCATCGACTACGTGAGAGCCTGGCAGCGCAAGGACCTCGCTTCCGACCTGGATGGCTACAAGCTTCCCCAGGGAGTGGAACCTGGTCCGGCTGCACCGACTGCCAGCCCTGCTGCATCCCCGGTTCCGGCCAAGACTGAGTAGAACCACCACGTTCTCAAAACCGCTTTCCGCCAATCACGATGGGAAGCGGTTTTGCTTTTTTTCAACGATGGATCTGCCTGGATCGGGGGCATTGTTCAGCCTCAGAAGGTCCTGTCGATCAACTCCGTGACGGACGCAAAGGCCACCTCCCCCTGACACACCGAATGCAGAGTGACGGTACAGAGTCCTTGAGCGCGAGTCTCTTCCTGGCGGCGATCTCGGAAGCGATGGTCCTGGCTTGCCCCGCTGGCGGAGCCGTCACCACATCGCGTCGAGTCGTTGCCGATGGGTGGTACATTTGCAATCACGTCACCCGACGAGGGAGTTGATGGAGTGATCCAAATGGATGATGATTATCTCTCATTCCTTGGAATGAGCTTCCCTGAATGAAAAACGCGTACATTTCCTTGTTTGCAGCTGTCTGGGTCCTGGCGGAGTTGACTCCCTGTCTCGCAGCTGGCCGCGAGATCTTTGTCTCGGCGACCTCCAGCCCCGGCGGAGATGGCTCGCGAGGTGCTCCGTTCCAGAGTCCGGTGCAGGCCCGCGACTGGATCCGCAATGAGAGGAAGGCGGGAAAGCTCTCACCTGGGGAATCCGTCACGGTGCTGCTTGCTCCGGGTGATTATCGGCTCGAGGCGACGTTCGAACTGGAGGCTGGAGACGGTGGTGTCTCCGGAGCGCCTGTCATCTATCGGGCGGAAAAGCAGGGGGCAGCGCGTGTCTTTGGTGGGCTGATCCTGTCCGGAGTCTCATTTCAACCTGTTCGGGATGAAGGCATTCTCGCTCGACTCGACCCTTCGGTGCGCGAAAAGATCGTGTGTTGCCAACTGCCGGCAGAAGTGCCGCTGCCAGCCTATCCAGATGCCTTCGTCGGCATGCCTCCTGCTCCATGGCTATACTTTGACGGCCGACAGATGCCTCTGGCGCGCTGGCCCAATGTGGATGCGGCCAACGGAGGATGGAGCGTCTTTTCCAAGGTCGTGGACAATGGGCTGCCCAAAGCAGAGTCGCCGGACCCTCATGCTCAGAAGCTGCACCCCGGAGCGTTTGTCTGCGACGACCCCAGAGTGGGACGATGGAGCCTTGCGGACGGCGTCTGGCTGATGGGCTACTGGACGCATGACTGGGCGGAGCAGGTGATACGCGTGGCGGGATATGGAAAGGATGATGGGGTGATCACGTTGGCTGCGCCCCACGAGTTCGGGATCATGGCGGGAAATTGGGGTGGAAAGAAGGAGCGCCGCTTTTTTGCCTTCAATGTCCTGGAGGAGCTGGATGCCCCGGGAGAGTGGTATGTGGATCGCAAGTCGCGGGTGCTGTATTTCTATCCACCCCGCTCTCTGGATCAGGGCGGGCCAGTGCTGGCCACGATGACGAGTCCTCTGCTCCGGATACGGAATGCAGCGTACATCAAGTTTGAGGGAATACGTTTCGAGTACACGCATGCTCATGGAGTCGCCATCGACCAGAGCCGGAATATCGAACTGGCGGGATGCGTGATTGCAAATGTCGCCGGGACCGGCGTTACCGTTTCTGGAAAGGACAATGTGATCCGATCCTGCGATCTGTCTGATCTCGGTGCAGGAGGCATCGTGATGAGCGGCGGAAACCGCAAGACACTAGAGCCCGCGAACAACCTCGCGGTGAATAACCACATTCACTCCTATGGACTCTTTAAGCGTACCTACGCGGCAGGAATCGTCATCGAAGGGTGCGGACAGGTCGCCAAGCATAACCTTATTCGCGAAGCTCCGCATAATGCGATTCTCTACACTGGCAATGAACACTTGATCGAGTGGAATGAGATCTCGCGTGTGGTCCTGGAGTCAAACGATGCCAGTGCATTGTATACCGGTCGCGACTGGACGACCCAGGGCAACGTCATCCGGCATAATTTCATCCACGATCTGGGAGCGGGGGATTCTCGTATTACCATGGGCATCTATCTCGATGATTGCGACTCCGGCGATACGATCGAGGGGAATATTCTTGTCCGCGCCGGAATGGCGATATTCGTCGGAGGCGGACGGGACAACGCAGTTTCGAACAATCTTGTTATCGATTGCTCCATGGGGATGCATCTCGATGGAAGGGGCGTGACCCGGATCCAATGGAGCAATCCGGTCGATCCCAGTTGGGCTCTGGAAGCGAAGGCAAAGGCGCTCAACTATACGCAGCCTCCATGGAGCGAGAGGTACCCTCATCTTGCCTCCATCATGCGGGAGGATCCTCAGTTGCCACTCTATGACTCCTTTGAGCGAAATGTCTTTGTCAATTGTACGGACGATGTGTGCGAGCTCGACTCCGTGGTCCTCGGGATGCTGGACCGAGTCCGTATCGCTTCCAATCTCGTCGTGAACACAACAGGCGAACCATCCCTGGCAAAGCCTCCGGTGTACAAGGGGTTTGAATATCTTGCCGGCACGCCCGAAAAGCCAGTCGATCTCGGGTTTGGGAATGCGAAATCAGGCAACTACACGCTCCGCAAGGGCTCTTTGCTGCTTGAGAAGGTGCCGGGATTTCAGCCTATTCCCTTTGAGAAGATAGGCCTTTATCGAGACACCTATCGCCCCAATCTTCCGAATCGTGAACCGGTGGGTGCGATGCAGTAAGCGCGTGTTAGAAACGGGTTTTCGATGCTATGTCGGTGGGAAAGCCCTGCGTCCAGAGCAGCGAGGGTTGGGTCTGGCATGCAAATAGTACTTTGCTTGTCGAAGCGGGAACGGTAGATGGCGTGCTCCACGTTCCAATGAATCCCTATCTTGTCGGCGTACTCAGTGTGATCTCCATATTCGGGGGCGCTCTGCTTGGCATGAGGCTGCAATATATGCTGCCCGATCATCACCTCTCGAAAGAGACGCAGGATCTCGTCAAATTATGCGCTGGTATCGTAGCCACGCTGACGGCGCTGGTGCTTGGACTTTTGGTCAGCTCGGCAAAAAGCTCATTCGACGCAATCAACACCGGCATCGTGCAGGCGAGCGCCAATATCATTTTCCTCGACCGCACTCTGGCTCGATATGGCCCGGAGACCGGGCCCGTCCGTGAACAATTGCGCTGCACCGTTGCGTCCGATATCAATGCCGTATGGCCCGACGAAAAGATCGGAGAACCGGGCCTCCAGGCTGTTGAGCGCAAGAATGCGATGGAAAGCGTTCAGGACAAGCTGAACGCCATCGAACCAGATACCGATGCCCATCGAGGCATGTTTTCCCAAGCTCAGCAGATTTCCGCAAGTCTTGCCCAGTCGCGGTGGCTGATGATTGAAGAAACGCACAACATCCTACCCCACCCCCTGGTGGTCATTCTTGTCTTTTGGCTCACACTCCTTTTCATCAGCTTTGGCCTCTTTGCTCCGCGCAATATGACCGCGATCACCGTGATGTTTGTCGGTGCATGCGCGATCTCGGTGGCTATTTATCTCGTGCTGGAGCTGAATCATCCGTTTGATGGCCTTGTACGGGTTTCCAGCATGCCATGGCGCAATGCTCTTCAGCATCTGGGGCGCTAACCTTGAGGGTGGGGAACGGAGGTTGACACTACGCAAGGATCGATTCTCCCTCGGAATGTCTTGAAAAGTGGCGGGCGGCTTGGAGAGATGGGCCGTTGCCTCCAGTGAAAAGCGTATAGATACACTTTGTGTCGATGATCCGGCGTTTGAGTTGAACCCGCGGGGCGGAGGGACCATCCTTCATCCGATGAAGCGAGGTGGTTTGGTGGCGCCGTGACGTCGCATGAGCCGGCCGGCCCCCGAGTTTCTTTTTCCCCTTATTATGAAAACACCGTTTTGTTTTATTCCGTGCTGCCGTGCCTGGAGCCGATCTTCTTTCAGATTGGCCTTGTTATCCACCGTGCTTTGTTCAGGAGCGGCGTTTGCACAGGAGCTTCCAGAGGATTTTGAATCGGGCCCAGCGGTGGCGGTCGAGGGGAACGCCGTGGAGGAGACGAAGTGCGAGATTGTGGAGGATGCGGCGAAGGCGGGAAATCACGTGATGAAGCTTTCCTGGGAGGCGCATTCCGGCAGCCATGTGGCAGCAAATCTCGCCACGCCGGGAGCGATTTTGTTCCGAGAGCCGGGAATTTACGAGATCACGGCAAAGGTGAATGTTGAGCAGTGTCCGCCGGAGATCCAGGCGCTTGCCATCCGGGTCGTCGACTCCGGCAATGAGACCTTTCAGTATACGACGCCGATTGTGAATGCGGGAGAACCGGGCTGGACGGAGCTTAAGTGGCGTGTCGATACGAATGCACCACTCCCGGACGGCTCCAAATCCTGGGGTGAGAGGGTTGATGGTGCCATGGATTTCCCGGTCAGGTTTCTGGGGTTTGGCGCCGGTTTAAAGGACTGGAAGACCGATGGCGGTACTCTTCTCTTTGACGACATTTCGGCGACTAGGGTGTCGGACTAATCTCGTTGGTCGATCCTATGTATCGTTTTATGAAGGGAATGCGCTTCGTTCCACTTGCCGGGTTTCTCCTTGGTTTACTTATGGCGGGAACCCTCAACGCCTCTTTGAGAGTTTCAATCCCATGGGATAGGGATTGGCCGGTGGTTACCCCGGCAACGGCTGGTGACTTTGGCTTCCTCGTGAAAAACGAAGGACCGGGAGCCGTTGACACGGAGTTTTCGGCCAGATTCGTTTCTCCCTCGGGTGTTGAGGAAAAGGTGCGACAGCGCGTGTCGCTTTCCTCTGGCGAGGAAACCAGGATCCCCTGGTCCCTGCAGGGACGTGAGATGGGGGCGTGGAGTGTGGAATATGCAGTGACGGGGACGGCCGATGGTGAGGTGAAAAAGAAAGTCCTCTTCGGCTATCTGGAACCGGCAGGCCCCAATGACACGAAGCCGGATTTCCTGCTGGGCGTCTGCGCGCATTCCTCCCGCGTCTCCTCCGAGGAACGGCAGAGAGAAATCGCCTCGGCTGGATTCATCGGCTGCAAGGTGATGAGAAACGGCGTGGGCTGGGAAAGCATTCAGCCGGATTCCGCCGAGCAGTGGAAATGGGAGGTGATCGACGAGATCGTCACGGCCGCCGAAAAGCAGCATATGCAGATCGAGATCCTGCTGGCCTATACGACCCGGTGGGCGGCTCCTCCCGAGAAACAGAAGAGCGCGGACTGGCTGGATTGGAACCGTGCCGCTCCCGACATGCAGGCATGGCGGACATTTGTAAAGGCCTATGCCGAGAGATTCCGCGGGCGCATTCATCTCTGGGAGATCTGGAATGAACCTGACCTCGAGGGCTTCTGGCGGGGAACGACCGAGGAATATCTTTCGCTCTTCCGCGCTGCTCGCGAGGAGCTAAAGGCAGTCGACCCGGAAAATGTGGTGATGAGCGGTGGATTTGCCACGCTCCTCAATCATCCGTCTCGCAAAAAGAACCCCGACTTGCAGGAGCGAGCGATGATGACCCTCGGCCCGCAGATGGATATGCATGCGGTGCATGAGCATGGCCCCTTTGATCGTTTTGCCCAGGTGGTCGATGGGGTTTATGCGGACTTCCGGGCAAAGCTTCCCGCCCCCGTCCCGCCTATCATCTTCAATGAAACTGCGGAGCATTCACTTTACGGAACCGAAAAGGCTCAGGCGGAGGCTCTCGTGAAGAAGGCAACATTTGCCCGGGCGCGAGGAGCTGTCGGGTATTTCTGGTACGACTTGCGCAATGATGGTGTCGATCCCACCGATCCGGAGCACCACTTCGGCCTCCTTACGCGAGCCATGGAGCCAAAGCCCGCCTATATCGCCTTCAATACGCTCGCCCGGCTAATGGTGCCGCGCCCGTACCTGAGGCAGCTCGACGCCGGGGAGAATCGCTGGTTCTTCCTGCATGGCGACAACGCGGAAAAACTACTCGTTTTTTGGAACGAAGACGATGGCAGCCAGAATGAGCAGATCCTCCTCCGCATGCCGGGAGCAGCGCGAGCGAGCCTCGTCGACATCAATGGCAACTCATTCCCGCTCTCGCTCGCCGGAGATCTTGCCGTGGTGAGTTCTGGGCGTACGCCGCAGTATCTCCTGGCCGAGGGCGCTCAGACCATTGAGGTGGTGGGCCGCCTTGCTGGTCCGCCCCGTGCCTTCTTTGGCAGGCCTGGAGCGGAGGTTGCTGTGGAGTGCGAGTTTTTCAACCCTTCGCAAAACCCTGTTACCGTAAAGACCGACTGGGCTGTGCCGGGTACTATGTCGGTGCGGCGATCCGCTGCGCCGGAGCTGTCCATTCCGGCGGGAAGCCGGGCTCTCTCGACCGTCGTTGTGAAGCTGCCAGAGGGTGAAAACTATCAGTTTGGCCGCGATGGAAAGCTGCGGGTGAATTACGCCTTCTCCGGCCTGCCGTACTCGGGGCGTATTCTCATTCCCGTCCATTATGGAACGATCTCGGTACCGGCGGATGCCACCGGCCGTGCGCCCGACATCACGCTCGACCGCCGCGATCAGCTTGTGTCCTTCATCGAGGCCGATCCCCACATGGTTGCGCATCGGTGGAAGGATGCCTCCGACCTGAGCGCCCAAGTCTGGCTCAGGGCTGAGACGGATGATCTCGTCATGAAAATCGCAGTTACGGACGACAAGCACTTCCAAGAAGGCGCGGCGGCCGACATGTGGAGGGGTGACAGTGTCCAGTGCGTGCTCGTCCTGCCCGAGCAAAAGGGCAGTTGGGAACTTGGCTTCTCCGAGGACAATCAGGGGCGTCCTCTCGTTGCCTCATGGGCGACTCCCTCGGGGTGGCAGGATTGCTCCGACAAGATTCGCGTCGACGTGGAAAAGCGAGGCGAGAGCCGGGTGTACACTGTCCGCATGCCCCGCAAGGAACTCGGTCTGACGGATCAGATCATGCGCGATGGATTCCGTCTGAACCTTGCCGTTAACGATAATGACGGCGTCGTGCGTGCGCACGCTCTGCAACTGGCTCCCGGTCTCGTCGCCAACAAGTCGGTGAACTTCGCGCCATACGTGACCTTTGAGCAGATTCCCGTTCCGAAATAATGGAGCCGTTTTCCCGGCGGAGTTTGGGGAAACTCTATTTCGTCTCCATTTTGGGATTTATCGGACGGGTGATGGCTTGATGGTGAAGAGGTCTTCGGACACGGGATCAATCTGGAACAGCTCGGAACTCCCGGTGAAGGTAAAAAGCGGATTATCCCGTTGCCCATTCACGCCGGGCTGTCGTCCTTCCGCCTTGAGGGGATAAAAATAGGAAGCATTCCCGTGGGAAGCCTGGCCAAACTCTGTCACCCGATACTCCCAAAAACACTGGCCATGTGTGGTAAATGCAGCCCATCGGAGCGGGAAATACCCATGCGCCGGGGACAAGTCGACTTCATAGCGGCAGGAAATGTTTCCTATCGGATCAAACGCATCGCGGATCTCAAACCGCACGACATCCTGGCCCGCTACCTTGCGAGGGCCGAGAAAGCGCGCCCTGGCCATCAACTGGTTCCACACAGCGTCGGATTTCAAATCCTCCAGCTTGATCGAAAGCGGTCTGCCGGGGACGAAGCCCGCGAGGAAGGCAAATTGATCCATTGCAGACGGGCTAGAATCAAAGACTTCATTAGGCGTTTGCCAGGTGGAGGTAAGTCTCCGCATGCGATCCAGCCTCTGGGTGGTGCGATTGTTGTACGCGAGTTCGTCGTCCATCAGGAGGTCGCCATTTTTTGAAACCATGTTTGTTTCCACCCGAAACATGGACCCGGAAAAAACCACTCTCTTTTTTATGGTGTGTCCCGGGCACTCCTGGGGTGTGACACGGTTCACTACGTAATAGCCTGGAAACATTTCGTAGGTCGTCGAGGAGACTGCTGTGATGGCAGGGACGGCCTGAAGCGCAGCCTTCAGCTTTGCGATTTCCGTCAGAGAACCGGGGTCTCGACCAGCCAGGACGTGTCCGCCAGCGAGGAGCGACGCGGTGAGAAGGAGGGAAGTCTTCATGGCCAAGTTATTCTGGGAGTTTGGTTTGGAGATGGATGAGGAGTTTGCCGGTCAGAGCGTGTGCGGCTCTGGGTCCCGGGAAATAAACGGAGAAGAGACAGTATGCAAACGCGGCTCTGTTTCCGGTGAATGATTCAGTGTTGCGGTGTGTTCTGGAGAACGATCTTAAAGTTAAGCGCAATCGGCTCAAAAGAAGCAGTGCAAAAATCCCCAACACGGGAAGTCGAACGCGAAATGCGCGGACATTGGTGAGCCGTTCTGATACGACTAAGCAAAGCTGACGAAACATCATGCGAAACTTTATTTCTCCGGTCTGCGCCGCTCTGGTTGGTCTGGCGGGAGTCGTCTCCGGGGTGAATGCCCATGAAATCACGACGGCGGAGCTGGCTTCCTTTCTGGATGTGCACGGCTGGTCGACACGCGTGGCCTTGCCGCCGGGGACCTACACGCTCGATATCTGCCCCATCGAGGGTGGCAATGTTGGCGAAGGACTCTTTGCCAATCAGATTGATTGGTCGAAAGATCCGACGGGAAACTTCGTCATCCTGGCCGGACCAGAGGGCGAAAATTACAAGATCAGCGTTTCCAGCCAAACCGGCGGAACCATGACCATCTCGACCAGCGGGCGGCGATTTAAAGCGACATTCAATCCGCCATTGCCGGAAACCATATCCGAGGGGGTCTATCCCCTGTTTGTCGACCTCGATGGCCGCAAGCCTGACGGCGCGGAATACGATCCCTCGACCTACAAGCGCGGCTTTGTGCTGAAGGTTTCGAAGAAATGAGGCTTCTTTCGTTCGAGCCTCTGGATGCATGAAAAGACTCCTTGTTTGGGCTCTATGGCTCGCGACGGGAATGTGCCTGGCCGGGGAGTCGGCGGACGTGCTGGCGGCACGGATTATCTCGGGTTCCGTCAATTTCGGTCATGTAGTCGGGATTGCCGGCGCTCGTCTGCCGGACGGTACCCTGGTGCCGTTGTCAGCAGTGGATAACGAGGTGCTTTCGGTGGCTGATCGCGCGGACAAGGAACTGCGAGATTTCATGCTGAAAGACGCTCCTGAGAAAATGCGGATCTGGTACGCGCTGCATATTCTCTCCGACAAGATGAAGAGAGCGACCAGCCCGGAGGAATCGAAGGATATTCTCAGGATGCAACTGCTGCTGGGAGCACGTTTGCAACAGTTGGCAGAAGGTAAACACGATACGCCGTAAGTTGG
The DNA here is from genome assembly GCF_001613545.1 of Terrimicrobium sacchariphilum. Taxonomy (NCBI): domain Bacteria; kingdom Pseudomonadati; phylum Verrucomicrobiota; class Terrimicrobiia; order Terrimicrobiales; family Terrimicrobiaceae; genus Terrimicrobium; species Terrimicrobium sacchariphilum. The sequence goes on along the minus strand of NZ_BDCO01000002.1, from coordinate 3,460,700 downwards.
GAACCGGAGCTTCTGCTAGCGGCGAGAAGGCAGAATGTTGTAACCATGACTATGTGGGGCGCACTGTTAGGTCCGCTGGTTGTGGTGCTGGCGGGACTCGGGCTACTTTGTCTCCGTGCGGGATCGACGCCTTACGATTGGGGCTCGCTTGCCGCGAGTGCCTGCCTGTGGAGGGAGCGAGCTGGTGGAATCTTCATGCTTATTCGGCGGGGTATAACATTCGACCGGATCTCCTGGCACTGATTCCGGCAATGTGGGCGGCTTTGATAACTCCGATCGCTATTTTGGTGTGGCGAAGCGTCTTGGGAGAGGGTCAGCCATAACTGATGCGGATTATTGATCGGTCATCTCTCCGAGCGCGAGCGGGGTCGAGGGGAGCTTCGGGGTTTGGTCAGGGATTGCTGACAGAATCCGGTAGTTCCTGCCACTCAATTGCCGGAGCTGAACGCCTTGCCGGTGGATTCCCCTATAAAGAGAACGGTTTCTTGCGGTTTAACCAGCAATGGGCCTGACCATTTTTGTTTTTTCGACTTTATCCATTCGAAGCAGGGCCGCAGCAGCGCGGCAACATCGGGCATCTGCAAAGACGTGAGAGATGGTGTTGAGTATCTCGCTCCGCCGAAATCTCCTACGGCGCAGACTGAGATGTCCCTGCCAACCTCAAGCCCATGTTCCGAGAATGCCCTCATCGCACCATTGGCTGTGGATTCATTGGGACAGAAGACGGCCGTGCCGAACGTTTCACCGTTATCCAGTCGCCGGCTTACGACCTCATAAGCGCGAACGATGGGCCGTTCATAGGACCGAACCGGATCGTTGATCAGGCTGCCCTGCATTTTCCGCTCCTGCGTCCCCTGTCGCCAAAACTCGATCCGGGCTGCCGTTTCCTGGCAAATGGGCTGGGTGTTGAGGCAATCCACATGATGATGTCCGAGAGACTGTAGATGGTCCAGAAGGTGCCGGATATTTGAGGCGCGAAACAGGGAAAGACACGGAATGCCCCTGGCCGTCAGGTCGTAATCCACGGTCATCAAGCATGTCGACGCCTCGGATAAAGCGTCCAGCACATTGGGAGGGATTTCCTCCGTCGAGGCCAGGAGAATGACGCCATCGAAGCTGTTCAGCGCTTCCTCAATGACGAGATCATTCCAATGGACATAATCCATCGGGCGCAATAAGGAGCTGCTTTCGGCAGCGACGATCTGGGCGCCGAGTCGCACCATGGACATGTATTGCGAATCAAAGGCCGGAGCGAGAAAAGCCACGCGCAACCCCTCGCGTCCGGCCCGATGACGAGGCACCTTGGGCATCAGTCGACCATTCGGATACTGGACCAGCAGATCGTCTTTGATGAGCGCCTCCACCGCCTTGCGTGCGACGATATGGCTCACGCCCATTTTGGAGGCGAGTCTGCGCAGCGATGGGATCTCGTTGACTATGTAATCCCCATGCAGGATTCGCTCTCGCAGAACCTCCGCGACCTTTTTATACTGAGGCTGTTGGGGCCATGTTTGCATCATTTGCCGAGCATGCTGTGACAGACGTCATTTTCTGTGTGATTGTTCCATGTCTGCGTACGGAGGCTTTTTACTGGGTGACCGCCGTCCACAGAGTATTACCCGATATAGAAAAATTATCCGTGATATCGGAAAGTCGCAAGGCTTCCACGTGTCCGTCGACAAAAGCATAGTTGATCATGGGGTCATGGATGGTCTTCTTGTTTGAGAGAACGGGTTCCTGCCCCTTCCATATCCAGATGCTGGTCAGGGCGCTGTATGGCAGTTGATTTTGGTAATTGGCGAGAGTCTGCCCGTTGGGATCAGAGCACCATTCTGACAACATGATGCATTTGGTGGGCCGGGATACTTGTGCGATCCTGCGCACCGGCGTCGGCACGCCCTCGCTGGTGTCGATGGAGATAAGGCCGCTGCCCGGAGGAGGCCAGCTGCTGGTCGAGGTGTAAAACGCGCTCAACGAGTAGCTCCGCGCGTAGTTTCCGTTGGCGTCGATATATGGTCGCGGGTCCGATGGGCATTTGAACAACTTGCCCGGGCGCTCGGAGGCCATCTCCAGATAGGGTTTGATGACGTAATCCCAGGATCGATACATGCTCCAGGGCTGACCATTGGCGGCTGTGATATAGGGAGGGAACCGTCCTTCATTGTCCCCTGTATACATGATGACGCCACCCGCGATCGTGCGCATGTTGTTGATGCATTGCGCGGCATTGGCAGTCTTCCGGTACTTTTGCAGGCTTGATATCAGGAGGGAAGCAATCACGCCGACGAGAGCGATGACGACCAGCAACTCCGCAAGGGTAAACGCCCCGGAGGAGAGCCGCATGGATGGGGCAATATCAGCTCTATTGCTCATGGTTCATGGGAGGATTGGCCGGTGGCGGAGAGAAAACGAACTCGGACTTCAGGTACGCCCCCGGATTGATGATTGCATTGCCTTCCACTGTAATATTGCGGCTATTTACGATCCATCCCAGGGCTCCTTCCGGGGCATTGAAAGGGTAGGGTTCAAGGTTTTTTCCTGGGGAGATAAATCGGTTGTTTGTGATCGAAACATTTGTGGCGGATGACACCAATACGTTCAGACCGTCATTGTTCTCAAAGATGTTTCCGGAGACGGTGACATTCTGATGGCCTCCGGCCGGCGTGAAACGATCATATCCGCGACCCCACCAGCAACTGATATTGACAGCTCCGATCTGCGTCCATATCCCCACATTTCTCAGCACGTTGTCCCGGATCATCAGGTTGCGGGCATAATCTCCCTCGGCCCAGAAGTGCATGTCGGGAGCAACGATGATCCCGCCGATCGCGCTGCCTTCCACGGTGCAGCCCTCGATGATCCCGTCTCCGGCCTGAATCAGCATCCCTCTGGGGCGATTGAATCCTACCCGGCAGTTACGAATGGCGAATCCGCTGCCCTGAGTGTCCGCATTTACGGCAAACCACGGGAAACGCGCTGGACAAGCCTTGTCCAGCACCACCGTGTATACCTTGAGTGTGCCGGACTTCCGTTCGTTCTCATATTGACTGAACGAACTCAGATCCTGAGTGATCTTGTAGCCGGGCGACGGGGTGATGGAGATGATTTTTGACTCATCCACGGAAGCGCCATTCTCGTCATAGATACGCAGAGTATCTCCCGCCTCGCTATAGTAAGGATGCGACTGTGGAGCCGCCGCCACGGTCAGTGTCCTATCATCGGCCTCGAGTACCAGATAGGATACCCCATGAATCGCTATGCAGTCGTCATTCATATGCTCGAACCGGCAATCTACCAGCTGGGGTCCCCGTCTCACGCTGACGCTGTGAAATCCATCGGCATTTGCGGAAAAAAGCGGACGTTCCGTGCCGCCTTTGGGGGCGGGTCCGCGCTCGATGCGGCATCGGCGGTAAACATTGCCGCCATTGCCTCCGGCTTCATAGATCACAAAGCCCGATCCGCTCTGGATCACCATGTCAGTTACCTGCAATCCCTCGCACTCGATAAGGAACAGATCCGGCGCCACGACTCCCCGCCAGCTGGCTAGATCCCCCTCCTTAATCTGGAATCTCTGGGCCAGAGGCTTTGCGAAAACGAACCGGAACCACCCGGCCTTGATTCTCTGCACCTCGGAGAAGAACAAATCATCCAGGCCGGGCTTTAGTTCACGGGTATTTGGGTCGAATATGTTGACAAATTTAGGCGTTCCCGGACGGAAAAAATACTGCGGGTTATCGATGTCCTGCAGGTAGCCCGTGTCAATTCTCACATCAAACCACCTGCGCCCCTGATCAACATGCTCGATGCGACCTTGGGAAAAAGGGGGGATCTCATGCCGAAATACTCCACCTTTCAAGGTAACATTCCGGCACCGCTCCAGCCGGATGCTCTGAGCCTTTCCGCAAATGAGGAACGTCACATTCGTGGCGTCGATCTCGAAGTCCTCGAGTCCCCTAAAGAAGAGACACGCTTCATCATCAGGAAGTTTGGCCAGCCTGTACTCGCCACGCGGAATTACGACTCGCTTCTGCCCCGCCCGATAGGCCTCGGAAATGTAGGACTGCAGCTCCACGGCGTTCATCTGGGGGTCAGCAGCATGAAATCGTGGATTTTGCTTATCTCCGCACGCCGACAGGACGAGTAATAGCACTGGCGACAGGCATGCCGCGGCAAATCTCCTCTTCATACAGTATCTCCCTTTCGATTTATTTGTCCGACCGGACGCTTCACCCAGAGTCCTTCCTTCCAGGAAAATCGACCGGGTTCCGTAATCGGCAGGTCTAGCTCCGGAAGCTGCCTCTCCGCAAAATGAGCATTCCCAATAGCAGACCCATCATAACGAGGAGCTTCGGAGAAGGTTCGGGCACGGCGACAACGGAGAAATCCGTGGCCAGAGCGCTGGTCGTGGCGGAGCCGTTCCCATAGATGAAGAATCCGGAGGAACCTATCGATTTCGATAACGTCACGGACCGGTTTCCCGACACATTGATACCGTTGATGAGCAAGCCGGCGATGGCCGTCGTAGGATTGTATACCAGCTCAAGAGTGTAGGGATTTGTGCTGGTAAAGTTGGACAACGTTCCCGATGCGACAAGCGTCGCCCCGTTTTTCAACTGCCATCCGCCGGTAGGAGTCAGGAGACCGAAGAGAAGGCTATTCGAGGAATCAAACCAGTTCGAGTTTGTGCTGCTGTGTTGGAAGCCGACAGATATCCAGCCCGACGTCACCGTGATCACGCTTGCTTGTGCCGTCAGCGTGGTCCCCGGATTGGTGAAGGAAATCAACCCGAAGGAATCAACCCCAGTGTTTGCGACGGTCGCCCCTCCATCGGCTCCAAACTTTGCGTTGCTGTACCATGTGCCGGAGCCAACCTCGGGAGGCAGTCCATTCAGGTTTCCACCTGCTGTTCGGGTCGTTCCATTCAGATCAAACGAGTCCGATATCAGCGTTTGGGCATGCATTAGTCCGATACTGCAAAGTATCAGCAACATCGAAACTCCTGTTCGTACAATTCGGGGGTGGGTTTTCATTGGTTTTCGTGGTCTTGGTTTTCGGTTTGTCTGCAATAATTTAAAATATCACAAAATGTGCTATTTAATAAGGGCGTGTTTTTTTTGGATGCAGCGAGAAAAGATCAAGGCAGGGAGCTGACGGAGAAATCTCGTAATGAAGCGGCGGTCGTGGCGGCGCCGTTTCCGTAGAAGAAGAATCCGGCCGATCCGATGAGATCGGTCAATTGCGCCGCCCGTTCGCCGGAGACATTGATATCGTTGATGAACACGCTGGCCGTGCCGGACGCGGGATTGTATCTGAGTTCCAGTTTATACACGTTGCCGGGCTCGAAATCCGTCAATGTCCCGGAAGCCAGCAGAGTGGCTCCCGAGCTTTTGAGTTGCCACCTTCCATTGGGTTCCAGCAATGCAAACAGAAGGCTGTTGGCGGGATCGTACCAGTTTGATTTGGAGCTGTTTTTTTGAAAGCCGACCGAAACCCAGCCCGAGGTCGCTGTGACAACGGCTGCTTCAACCGTGAGCGTTGTCTCGGTCGCCGGAAGGGAAATTAATCCATACGCATCCGCGCCAGACTGTCCCACGGTGACGCCGCCCGTCGGGCCAAACCTCGCGTTGCTGTTCCATGTATCGGATCCTGTTTCCGCAGCCAAACCATTCAGTTCTGCCCCCGGAGTTCGCCCTGAGGCATTGAGTGCAAACGTATCTGCGACTATCGCCTCCGCCCGGGTGGACTCTACACCACCCAATACCAATAGTGTGGTGACGCTGATTTGCGTGGCTAATACAAGTAGCTTCATAATGTCAGTTCAGGCTGGAGTGGGCGGGGGACTTGATTGTGCGCTCGGGAGATGCCTTCCAAAAATCACTGTCCATCGGAATTCATCGCTGGGGGATGCGCTTGTAGCTCAAAATGTGCTATAAGCGATAGCTAATGAAATTCCCTGGTGTCAAGAGAGAATCTTGACTGCTGACAACGATATCTCTCCGATTTCTATCGAGCTAGGAGCGTGGAGAGAGATTTCATGGGGATGGCCGGTATTCAGCCCTCGGTTCAGAGGTCTGGGTGTACAGCGACAACTTTCCGGGCCGAAACTCCTGCCTTGCGGGGAAGACGATCCGATACGGAAAGTCCGCTCTGATCGCGGTCATTTTCCTACCCCTCGCTCACTTTGGACAGATCGCCGCGCGCGACCCAGACGCTGAGGAGGGCGACGTCGGCGGGGGTGACGCCGGAGATGCGGGCAGCTTGGCCGAGGGTCTCGGGGCGGATCTTGGTGAGCTTCTGGACGGCTTCGGCGCGGAGGCCATTGATGGCGGCGTAGTCGATACCGGCGGGGATGGTTTTTCCCTCTTGGCGGACGGTGCGGGCGATGCGGTCCTCCTCGCGGCGGATGTAGCCCTCGTACTTGATGTCGATCTCCACGCAGTCCCACACCTCGGCGGGGAATTGCGAGTAGAGATCGGCGGGGAGCTTGTGGGGTTCGCCTTCGGGGCGTTTGAGCCAGGTTTCCAGCGAGACGCCTTCCAGCCGGGTGGTGAGGGCGAGGGCGCGGAGGGCGGAGATTTGCTCCGTCTTCTGCTGGAAACGACGGGCGCGCTCGGGGCAGGCGAGGCCGAGGGCGATGGCTTTGCCGGTGAGGCGGAGGTCGGCATTGTCCTGGCGCAGGAGGAGCCGGTGCTCCGCGCGGCTGGTGAACATCCGGTACGGCTCCGGCGTGCCGCGGGTGACGAGGTCGTCGATGAGCACGCCGATGTAGGCCTCGTGGCGGCCCAGGACAAAGGCGGGCTGGCCGAGGACCTTCAGTGCGGCATTTGCGCCGGCCATGAGGCCCTGTGCGGCGGCTTCCTCGTAGCCTGAGGTGCCATTGATCTGTCCGGCAAAGTACAGGCCGCTGAAGCGCTTCGTCTCCAGTGTGGTGTGGAGCTGGGTGGGCGGGCAGTAGTCGTACTCGACCGCGTAGCCGGGGCGCAGGATCTCGGCATTCTCCAGCCCGCGCACACTGCGGATGAAGCGGTACTGCACTTCAAAGGGCAGGCTGGTTGAGATGCCGTTGACGTAAATCTCGTCGGTCTGGCGGCCCTCGGGTTCCAGAAAGAGCTGGTGGGCGTCCTTTTCGGCGAACTTCACCACCTTGTCCTCGATGCTGGGGCAATACCGGGGGCCGACGCCCTCGATCACGCCCGCGTAGAGGGGCGATTTGTCGAGATTGGCGCGAATGATTTCATGCGTCGTCTCATTCGTGTGCGTGATCCAGCACGGGATCTGGCGCACATCGAGGCGGCCATCCTTCCAGCCATTGAGGGTGAAAATGTCATCCGGGCCGCGCTCGATGGTGTCGGCGAGGTAGCTGAAGACCGGGGAGGGTTCGTCGCCGTCCTGGCGCTCGCATTTCGTCAGGTCGATGCTCTTGGCGAGCAGGCGGCAGGGCGTGCCGGTCTTGAAGCGCCCGACTTCAAACCCGAGGTCGCGCAGGCTGTCGCTCAGGGTCGAGACCGTGTCGCCCATACGGCCTCCGGTCTGATTACGTAGCCCTACGTGAAGCAGCCCGCGCATGAAGGTGCCGGTGGTCACGACGACCGAGCGGCCATTGAAGCGCAGCCCGAGATTCGTCTCCACGCCGGTGACGACGCCATCCTCCGCGATGAGGCTGGTGGCGTTGCCCTGCTTTAGGTCGAGCCGGGGCTGTCGCTCGAGGATGGCCTTGAGGCGAAACTGGTAGGCCTTCTTGTCGGCCTGGGCGCGGGGGGCGCGCACGCTGGGGCCCTTGCGGGCATTGAGCATGCGGAACTGGATGCCCGTCGCGTCGGTGTTGATACCCATCACGCCGCCGAGAGCGTCGATCTCGCGGACCATGTGGCCCTTGGCGAGGCCGCCGATGGCGGGATTGCACGACATCTGGCCGACCGTGTCGGCATTTTGCGTGAGCAGGAGCGTCTCGCATCCCAGCCGAGACGCAGCGAGCGCGGCCTCGATCCCGGCATGGCCGGCTCCGAGGACGATCACGTCGTACGTCTTGGGATAGACAAAGTCGCTCATGGGCAGCGCAGCACTGTAACGGTTCTGCCGCCCGCCGCAATGACGAGGTGGGCGCGGTTTTCTCTCGGGTTTGGGACTGAGAGGCCTATCGGAGAAACGAAATTCTGTTGACTTGCCGTGTAAATGCGGCACCCTCCGCCCTTCATGGATCTTTGGGCCTTCATGTTCCTATCTAGTGCGGTGCTTGGAGGAGTCTGGTGGGTATGCCGCCGGGACTCCGACGCATCGTAGCTTTTATTTGCATGGCTTCACATTGGTTAAGATTTGAGTGGGATCTCTCCGGAGTCCCGCAGAACGCAGACGAAATCCCCTCTCCCTTGGTGGTGCGAGACGCCACCAAGGAAGAGGAGGCTGCCGTCCTCAAGGTTATTGCCAGCTCGTTCTCTATGGACACGGGTTGGGCGGATATTCACAAGCCCCTCCTCGCCAAACTCACGGGTCAGGTTGAGAAGGCCTTTGAAGACAAGGAGACGCCCTCCTGCATCGTCCTGCAATACGGCAACCGTATCATTGGCTGTTCTGTGCTGAACCTCGACGAGACCGCCGAAAATCACCTCGTCACCGGCCCGTGCGTGCTCCACGAGTACCGTAGCCGCAGCATGGGAAGCGGACTCCTCGGCGCATCGCTCCTGCGTCTTCGCAAGGCAGGCCTGCGCAAGGCCTACGGCATCACGCGCATCAAGACGATCGCGGCGCGTTTCCTTTATCCGAAGTTCGCCGGCAAGTCCGCTGAGTGGGTGACGGAGTTTGAGGCCACGCCGAAGCTTGCCGCCTGAGGCGCCGCTCGCGCGTTTCTCTCCTTTCCCTGCGGGTCGAAATTCCGGCGCAATCGCGTCTTTTCGGCCCCGGTTTGACAGCTATTCGAATCATGGCCTGAGAACTGCTAGTATTCTCGCATGATGAACGAGTTACGTATTCCCCTCTCGTCTCCGCGTGTGCCTGGAAAATGTTGCATGAGCGGAAACCTGCTTTGCACTTGCAAAAACCCGCTTCCGTGGCACTAAAGGACTGCGAGTTGATGAAAGGGCTGTTCAAGGATTACGAAGTCGGTGACTTTTTTGACGAGATGTTCTCCGCACCTGGGCAGGTGCGGCCTCATTACGATCTCCTCTATCAACGCTTCCAGGAGATGGAAGTGGACGAGTTTGAGCGCAAGTGCGCGCTCGCGGAAAAGTCGTATCTGAATCAAGGCATCACCTTTACCGTGTATTCGGGCGACGAGGGGACGGAGCGGATTTTTCCCTTCGACCTGATCCCCCGCATCATCCCGGGCAAGGAATGGGATCATGTCGAGCGTGGCCTCGTGCAGCGCCTTACGGCTCTGAACATGTTCCTGCACGATGTGTACCACGACCAGCGCATCGTGAAGGAGGGTCTCATTCCCTCTGAGATCGTGAACAGCGCGAAGCATTTCCGACCCGAGTTCATGGGCTTCGACGTGCCGCGCAACATCTACATTCACGTTTGCGGCACCGACCTCATCCGCGACCGCCAGGGCAACTACACCGTTCTCGAAGACAATGGCCGGTGTCCCTCCGGCGTTTCCTACGTGCTGGAAAATCGCCAGGCGATGAAGCGCGTCTTCCCCAAGCTTTTCAGCAAATACGCGGTGCGTCCCGTCGACCGGTACGCGCAGGATCTGCTGGCGGCGCTGCGCTATTGCGCGCCGGGCGGCAATCCCGACCCGACCGTGGTCGTGCTCACGCCGGGTATTTATAACTCGGCGTACTTTGAGCATTCCTTCCTTGCCCGCTCGATGGGCATCGAGATCGTGACGGGTAATGACCTCGTGGTGCAAAACTCGCGGGTCTACATGAAGACCACGAAGGGCCTCAAGCAGGTCGACGTGATCTACCGCCGCATCGACGACGATTTCCTCGATCCGACCGTGTTCCGCAAGGATTCCGTGCTCGGCGTCCCCGGCCTCGTCGAGGCGTACAGCAAAGGGTACGTGGCGCTGGCCAACAGCATCGGCACCGGCGTGGCCGATGACAAGGTGACGTACTACTACGTGCCCAGGATGATCAAATTTTACCTCGGCGAGGACCCGATCCTGCCGAATGTCGACACCTACCTCACGTCGGACGACACCGACCGAAAGTACGTGCTGGACAACCTCGAGAAGCTGGTGGTCAAGGCCGCCAACGAAAGCGGGGGTTACGGCATGCTCATCGGCCCGCACGCCACGAAGGAGCAGGTCGAGAAGTTCCGCGCTGCGATCATCGCCGATCCGCGCGGGTATGTCGCCCAGCCCGTCATCAACCTCTCGCGCTCGCCGTCCTACTGCGACGGTGCGGTCGAGGGCCGGCACATCGACCTGCGCCCGTACATCATCTCGGGCGAGAAGACGAGCATCATCCCCGGAGGTCTCACCCGAGTGGCCCTGCGCAAGGGTTCGCTGGTGGTGAATTCCAGCCAGGGCGGAGGCAGCAAGGACACCTGGGTGCTCGACGGTGAGGAGGAGGATTAAGTCATGCTAAGCCGCGTCGCAGATTCCTGTTACTGGCTCAGCCGCTACATTGAGCGAGCCGAGACCAGCGCCCGCATCCTGGATGTCAACATGCAACTGCTCCTCGATCTGGAGGATTCCAGTCCCGAGGCGATTCAGCGCCACTGGCAGCCTGTGCTCGCCACGCTGGAGGACCAGGAGCTTTTCATCAAGTCTTACGACACCATCACCGCCGACGCTGTGATGGAGTTTGTCACCTTCGATAAAAAGAACCCCAGCTCCATCGTTTCGTGCATCGGCAACGCCCGCGAAAATGCCCGCACCGTGCGCGAGCAGATCTCCAGCGAGATGTGGGAGCAGCTCAACCGCACGTATCTCTATCTGCGCGATGGAGGCGGACGGCATGATTTCCAAGACAGTCCGATCGACTTCTACCGTCGTCTGGTCGACATCCTGCACGGGTTCCAGGGAACCACGGATGCGACGATGACGCATGGCGAGGGGTGGGATTTCCTCCAGCTCGGGAAATACCTCGAGCGGGCCGACTCCACCACCCGTGTGCTCGACATCAAATACCACATCCTGCTGCCCTCCGGCGAGCAGGTGGGCGGTCATGTCGACGTGACACAGTGGATGGCCGTGCTGCGGTCGTGCAGCGCGATGGAGGCGTACTTCAAGATCAACGTCGGCCACGTCTCGGGTTGGCAGGTCGCGGAGTTCCTCATCCTGCATGATGAGTTCCCTCGCTCGATCCGGTTCTGCGTGGATCAGGTCGACGCGGCGCTGCACCGCATTTCCGGATGCGATGGGGCGCACTTCAGCAACGAAGCCGAACGGCTCTCGGGCATGCTGAAGTCCAACCTCGGCTACACCACCATCGAGTCGGTCTTTCAGCAGGGACTCCACCAGTTCCTCGACCAGACCCAGGCCCGCCTCAACGAAATCTCCGGCGCAGCGACGAAAACATACTGCTACTGGATGGACGAGAGCGCGCAGACCCAGGTGCAAATCCAGAGCTAGGAAAGTTCATTCAGCTTCCGCCGGGATTTCACTCCCGGCGGGAACGTTTGAACGATTTCATCATGCGGGCGTTGATCTAGACACCCTTTAGCAGGCATGTCTCCGTCTCCCGAAACCAATCGCCAGACTGCAACCGAGTGGAGGCAACTCGGCTTCTTTTACGAAGTGCTGAAGGCGGACAAGACCTGGAGGTTTGTGGGTTCCCAGCGCGGATTACGGAATTTCCCCCGCCTGCTGCGGGAGTACGCTGCAAATCCCAGGAATTCCCGAATCTCCGAGCATCGCCATTACGGACCATACGGGTATCTGAAAATCGTCACCTGGAACGAAGCTCTGATCAAAGGGGACGGCATTTGGGGATCTCTCACTCAGTTGGCGAATCTGGCTGATCTGATCGAGAAGAGGGTTCCCGCGATAAGTCTTGGAGAAAGCGCAACGGTTGGTCGAGACTACTCTCCTCAGAGTGAATTCACGCTCAGGTTTGAAGTCATGGAAGATGAGTTCGATCCCGCATCTGCCGATGTCCTTCTCCTCTGATGGCGAATGGTCCCTATTTCTAGGGGGATGGTGTTCCGTCCTTCAAAATGGCCATGGCGGACATGATGCTGAAAAGTCGAAGCGGCGAAAACTTCCGACTTCCGGTTTCCAACTTCCGACTTCGCCAACGTTGACACGCGCGGGCGGCCACCGCATTTTCCATCGGTGCATTCCTTTTCGTATCGTGACCAGTCCCTCTTTTGTGAGGGCGTGAGCCTGGAGAAGATCGCCGACGAGGTCGGGACTCCGGCCTATGTGTATTCCAGTGAGACGATCCGGCAGAATTTCCGCCGCCTCGACGAGGCGCTCAAGCCGCTCGACCACCTCATCTGCTACGCCGTCAAGGCCAACTCCAACCTCGCCATCCTGGACCTCCTGCGCAAGGAAGGAGCCGGGTTTGACATCGTCTCCGGCGGCGAGCTCTTCCGTGTGCAAAAGGCGGGGGGCGATCCGGGCAAGTGCACCTTCGCCGGGGTGGGCAAGACGGAGCAGGAAATCGAATACGCTATCCAAGCCGGCGTGTATTCCTTCAACGTCGAGAGCGAACCGGAACTCGAACGCATCAATGACGTGGCGGGACGCCTCGGCGTGAAGGCCCCGGTCGCCGTGCGCGTGAATCCCAACGTGGACGCCAACACCCACAAGTACATCTCGACCGGCAAGAGCCAGAACAAGTTCGGCGTCGGTCTCGACCGCGCGGCGGAGGTTTACGCTCACGCGGCCACCTTGCCCAACCTCATCCTGCGCGGTGTGCAGACGCATATCGGGTCGCAAATTCTCGACCCCGCGCCCTTCGCCGAGGCGGCGGCCAAGCTGGTGCCGCTGGTCGAGCACTTGCGCGACACGTACAAGATCCAGTTTTTCAGCATCGGCGGCGGTGTCGGCATCGTCTATGACGAGGCTCTGGCCAGCGGCGATCCCGCCTGGTGGGAATTCGTCGACCACCCGAAGCGCATCACGCCGGAGGCCTACGCCGCCGCGATCGTGCCGATCCTCCAGCCGCTCGGTTTGCGAATTCTTTTCGAACCCGGCCGGTTCATGGTCGGTAACGCGGGTGTGCTCCTGAGCACGGTGCAGTATGTGAAGAAGACCCCGGCCAAGACCTTCACCGTCGTCGACGCGGCGATGAACGACCTCATCCGTCCCGCGCTGTACGAGGGCTATCACGAGATCGTGCCGCTGAAGAAGAACGCCAGCGAGCCCGAGCCGATGGATGTCGTAGGTCCGGTCTGCGAGAGCGGCGATTTCTTCGCCCAGGACCGCACGGTGCCGACGCTCGCCCAGGGCGAACGCATCGCGCTCATGAGCTCGGGCGCCTATGGGTTTGTGATGTCATCGAACTACAATTCGCGCCCGCTCCTGCCCGAGGTGCTGGTCGATGGCGGGAAATCCGCGGTGATCCGCCAGCGCCAGACGCTCGACGATCTCATCGCAGGCGAGGTGATTCCGTAACGGGAGCTCGCCAACAATAACGCCAGAGACGAGGGATTTTCCCGGCGGGCCGTGTCCACGAGGCGCGGCTCGCTTTTTTTGCTGCTAGAAAAACTTCAGCGCGCGGCGCTCGACTTCGCCGCTTTGGACGAAGTGCTGGCCCTTGAGCCAGCGCTCGATCTCCGAGAGATGAGCTGCGCCCCAGGGGACGATGATGCGCTGGAAGTCGGGAAGGGCGGACTGAATCTCCGCGATGAGCCGGCGGTTGCGGGCGTGCAGGATGTCGTCCCACACCTGCGCCTGGGCGTCGGAGTCGTTGATCGGCGACGAGGGATTCTGGAGTTCCGCCAGGACATCGCGCCATGTGGGGGCATCCATCAGTCGGGAAAGCGTGATGATGTAGGCGATGGTCTTGGGCCGCAGGTTGCTGATGTCGACATCGGCGTGGCGGTACTCATGGCTGGCGAAGTTGTCATTACCCCACTCTTCCGCTTCGCCGGGGGACTCCTCTTTCGAGTGACTGTGGAGCTTGGCGCGAGCGTAAGCCTTGCGGGAAAACGTGCTCTCGCTTTGCGCGGTGAGCTGGAAGAGCCGGGCGACGCGCGTGTAGTCGAGGTGGTTGTCGTCGAGGAGGTTTTTGTCGTCAGTCACGCCCTCGAGCAGGACGACGGAGGGGTGCTTCGGATCGGCCTTGGGGAGCACCTCGTCGTAAAATTCCTCCGTGGCGATGTGCATCATGCCGGAGAGACGCACCTCGCGATCGCCTTCCCGGAACTGCCGCTCGACCAGATACAGGCCATTGGGCCGCAGGCGCACGTACCCGCCCGTAGTCGCACTGATGAGCGCGGAGGTTTCGAAAAAGATCGCCACCAGCGCCACAAGGCTCGCCGCCTGGAGGGTGAACCACCCGATGAGCGTGTACTGCCAGCGGAAAAACCGGCCCTCGCGCGCGGCGAAGGGGGCTTTCCATGTATGCCCGGGAGCGCGGAATTTCCACGCAAGGAAGAGACCGAGGAGGACCTGGAGCACGTTCGATACGCCGGAAACCCACGGTACGACATGATCTGGGAAGGGCCAGAGAGAGACGTAGACGCCCGCCCAGAGATAGCCGAGCATCGGGAGGACGATCCGCTTCGGCACCAGTTCGGTCGCCAGCACGAGGGCGAGCATGGGGAAGGAGCCGAGGAAAAGCATGACAGCCACGAGTGCCGAGAGGATGGCAAAACCGGAGTGCGGCGAAGCTATCGAGATAACACCCAACGCCCCGGAGGCCATGAAGGCCACCCAGAAGCCATTGACTACGACGCTGAGCATTTGAAGCATGATACTAGCAGAACTTTACGGGATCACAATGAAGGGATTTAACCCCGGAAATCCCATTTCGTTCCTCGTCTTGGCACGTTGAACGCTTGCATGAGCGGAAACCTTCCCATTTACTCCACACCCATGTCCACGGAATCCGCCTCGGGGTACTCCCGCAAAAACCCATTCCCTGCCAAACTGACGGTCAACCAACGCCTTACTGCTGAAGGCTCAAATAAAGACACCCGCCATTTTGAGATTTCGCTCGAGGGTTCTGGACTCACCTACGAGGTGGGCGATTCGCTTGGCGTGTTTGCCACGAACGACCCGGAACTGGTCGAGCTGATCCTGGCGAACCAGGGCTTCAGCGGCGACGAACAGGTGACCAATCCCGACGGCCAGACCGTCACGATCCGCCAGGCGCTCACGAAGGACTACGTCATCACGGAGCCGGCCAAGCAAATCCTCCAGGCCGTGCCGCTCAAGGACGAGTCCGCCGCCTTTCTCAATGACCTGCTCGATCCCGGCCAGAAGGCCTCGCTCGACGACTACCTCTGGGGCCGCGACATCCTCGACGTGCTCGAGGAGTTCCCGGCAGCGAAGTTCACGCCGGAGGAATTCGTCAAGGTCCTGCGCAAGCTCCAGCCGCGCCTGTACTCCATCGCCTCGTCGCAAAAGGCGGTTGGCGAAGCCGTGCACCTCACGGTCGCCGTCGTGCGCTACAATTCCAAGGGCAGCGACCGCCTCCGCAAGGGGGTCTGCTCGACCTTCCTCGCAGAGCGTTCCGAGGCCGGACTGCCGGTTTTCACCCACACGGCGAAGCACTTCCGCGTGCCCGAGGATCTGAATGCCCCGGTCATCATGGTCGGCCCCGGCACCGGCATCGCGCCGTTCCGGGCCTTTCTCCAGGAGCGCGCCGCCACGGGTGCGACGGGCAAGAACTGGCTCTTCTTCGGCGAGCAGCATGCCGCGACGGATTTCTTCTACCGCGAGGAATTTGAGAAATACCAGGAGTCGGGCGTACTGACGAAGCTCACCACCGCCTTCTCCCGCGACCAGGCCGAGAAGATTTACGTCCAGCATCGCCTCATCGAGAACGCCGCCGAGATTTACGAGTGGCTCGAGGCGGGCGGGTACTTCTACGTCTGCGGCGATGCCAAGAACATGGCCAAGGATGTCGAGGCGGCTCTCCACACCATCGTGGAAAAAGCGGGCGGCAAGACGCCCGAGCAGGCCAAGGAGTACATCGAGGAATTCAAGAAGGCCAAGCGTTACCGCAAGGACGTTTACTAAGACGTCTCCCGACATTCCCCGAGCGCGCGCGTCGTACCCTCTCCCTTCATGCAGCAACATCAGCATGTTCATTTCCTCGGCATCTGTGGCACCGCCATGGGCGCCGTGGCGGCCGCGATGCGCGACCGGGGCTATATCATCACCGGGCAGGACGACAACGTCTACCCGCCCATGTCCACCTTCCTGGAGGGCAAGGGTATCACGATCACCAAGGGCTTCCGCCCCGAGGACATCCCGGCGGCGGATGTGATCGTGGTCGGCAACGCCATGACGCGCGGCAACGCCGCCGTCGAGGCCGTGCTGAACCGCAAGCTGTATTACCTCTCGCTGCCCGAGACGCTGAAGCAGTTCTTCCTGCGCGGTCGCCACAATCTCGTGGTCACCGGGACGCACGGCAAGACGACGACCACGTCGATGCTCACATGGATCTTTGAGAGCACGGGGCAGGAGCCCAGCTACCTCATCGGCGGCATCCCGGCCAATCTCGGCCAGGGGTCGAAGCTGCGCGACTCGAAGTACTTCATCCTCGAGGGCGACGAGTACGACACGGCATTTTTCGACAAGCGCTCAAAGTTCATCCACTACCTCCCCGAGCTGGTGATCGTGAACAACATCGAGTTTGACCACGCCGACATCTACAAGGATCTCGACGAGATCAAGACGAGCTTCCGCCGGCTGCTCAACATCGTGCCGGGCAACGGCATGGTGCTGGTTAATGGCGACGATGCGAACTGCCTCGATGTCGCGAGCAAATGCCCCGCGCCCATCGTGGAGGTCGGCTTCTCGCCCAACGCGGGCAACCACATCGCCAACCCGCACCAGAAGGGCGGCGAGTCGTTCTTCGAACTCTTCGGCGCGAAGTTCCAGATCCCGCTCATCGGCGACTTCAATATCCGCAACGCGGCCATGGCGGCCTCGGCGGCTCATTTCTACGGCATTCCGGTGCCGCAAATCCAGGAGGCGCTGGCTACTTTCAATGGCATCAAGCGCCGCCAGGAGGTGCGCGGCATCACGCGCGGGATCACGGTGATCGACGATTTCGGACATCATCCGACCGCCATCAGGCAGACGCTGGCCGGACTGCGCGAGCGCTACGGCAGCGCGCGGCTGTGGGCCATCTTTGAGCCCCGGTCAAATACCACGCGCCGCGCGGTGTTTCAGGACGCCCTGCCGCAGGCCTTCGTCGATGCCGACGGGGTCTTCATCGCTCGCGTCGCACGCCTCGACCAGCTCCCGGAGGCCGACCGGCTGAATCCGGAGAAGGTCGTGGCCGACATCGCCGCGCAGGGGAAGCCCGCCTTTTACGAGCCAACCGCCGACGACATCGTGGCGAAACTTGCGCCGCTGGCGCAGGAGGGCGACGTTGTGGTGGTCTTCAGCAACGGCGGCTTCGATGGCATCCACCAAAAACTCCTCGACCGGCTCTAGGCCGCAGGCGACTTTCGCGGAAGCCGTCTCGCGGGCTCTCGGCCCCCATGGCGGCGTGCTCCTCATCGACGCGGAGTGCGTGCTGTGCAACCGCTTCGCCCGCACGGTCATTCGCGCCGACCGCGAGGGGCTGTTTGTCCTGATCCCGAATCACTCTGAGACCTCCGCGCGTCTCCTCGCCGAGACCCGCATCCCCGAGCCGCCCACCGGCACCATCGTGCTGCTCAAGGGCGGGCGCTCGTATACCTACAGCGACGTGTCGCTTAACGTCTGGGCCGACCTCGGGTTTCCATGGTCGTTAACGAAGATCGGCTTTCTCATCCCGTGCGCCCTTCGCAATTTCGTCTACAAGCTCGTCGCCGACAACCGCTACCGCCTTTTTGGTAAAACCACCGCATGCGGACTACTGAGCCCGGAGGAGCGCAGGCGGGTGTTGATGGGGTAGGACGCGTACCGAGTAGTAATGGTTGACGATATTAACGCGATTCGTTAATATCCAGCGTTGAATGATTCTGAGTTTCGCCTGCAAGGAAACCCAAAAGGTCTTCGAGGGGAGATACTCCCGGAAACTGCCGGCAAATATTCAGCCGATTATGTCGCGAAAGCTGACGATGCTGGAGGCTGCGGCGGAGTTGACTGATCTTCGCGTGCCGCCGGGAAATCAGCTCGAAGCTCTCAAGGGCGACCGGAAGGGGCAGCACCGCATTCGGATCAATCAGCAGTGGCGAATCTGTTTTCGATGGACCTCAAATGGTCCATCGGAGGTGGAAATCGTGGATTACCATTAAGTCCTGAGAGGGAAACCAAACATGAACACGAAAAAAGAAAAGCTGCTCCCTCTGGTCACGCCGGGGGAAATCCTGCGGGAGGAATTTCTTGTTCCGCTGGGGATCACGCCGTACCGGATCGCCAAGGATATTCACGTGAGCGCGACGGCCATCGGACAAATTCTCGCCGGGACGCGGGCGATCTCGCCCGACATGGCTCTGCGGCTCGGTGCATACCTTGGGACGACGGCGAAGTTCTGGCTGAACCTGCAAAGCCATTACGACCTGCGCAAGCTGGAGCGGGAAACGCCCACCTACCCAGTCATTACGCCGTTCGCCGAGAGGTTGAAGGCGGCCTGAAGTCCGGGGCGAACGGTATGGAATTATCCCTGCTTATCCTCGCGATTATTGCGGCAGGAATGCTCGCGATCTTCTGGATCTGCTACTTGATCGAATGGAGGGGCTTCCTGATGGCGAAGCGCTGGGAATCCGCCTCGGCAACCATCGTTAGCAGCAGGGTGGTTGGAAGTAGAACAAACTCCGGAACAATGACCGGACGTGTCTTCTCGCCAGAGATCATCTACGAATTCGAACACGAGCGAAAGGCCTTGCGAGGTCGGAAGATTCAATTCGGTGGTTTGAGCTTCGCGGGGAGCTTAGCACGAGCGAAGCGCACGTGTGAGAAGTTTCCCGCAGGTCGGGTTTTGCCTCTCTACTTTGGTCCGGGCAAACCGGAGAAGTGCGTCCTGCTGCCCAAGGACAAGGGCGGTCTGTGGACGATGGGCATCCTCCTCTTCGCATTGTCATTTGTGCCGGCGCTTTTTTGGGCGTTTTTCTATATGTTGAAAGCGTAGCCAGGCTTCGGAGATCAATTGATCGAGATCAAACGACGATCCGGACGAGTTAATTATCCTTAGGGGGCAGCGCAGGGATGTCCCGGAGTTGGTGAGAGTTAAGGAGCGGAACGTCGGAAAAACTTGCGCATACCGGATTTGCGTGCCTGGCGATCATTTATAAGGTATGCTTGGCTTATGAAAGCCGTCTTCACCGACCGTGAGCCTGCCCGGGTGGGGTATTTTCAATCCGTCCTCGATAATGCGGGAATCCTGACGTATGTGCGGAATCAGGTGACGAACACGACGGGCGTCGAGATGCCGAGCGGGATTTTCTTTCCCTTGCTCTGCGCGGTGAATGACGGGGACTACGACCGCGCTGTTGCGCTGATCCTTGAGATGAGGGATGGCACTCCAGCGCATCTGCCGGAACGAACGTGTGGCTCGTGTGGCTAGTCGGTGCCCGGAGGCTTCGACATTTGCTGGAATTGCGGAGCGGAGCGCATGGAACTGAGTGAAGTCTCGTAAGGACGACCGGGCTGGACGATTTGTATGGCCTTACGCGCGCAGCAGTTTCAGATAAGTTTCCGGGCTAAGCAAAGTCTCGCAATGCATGCGGTCGCCCATGGCGATGCCGGCGACGAAATCGGTGAGGCGCTGGCGGTGGCGGTGGAAGGCTCCAGGCGCTCAGACGGGAACGGTGATGGCCGTGGGCGGAGCGCCCGGCGAGAGAAGTGCGGGAATGGTAAATGTTGTTAGGTAATTTTTGGGTCCGCGAGAAGTCGGTTTTGTGAGCATTTGTTCCTTGCCAAGCTTTCAATGGGCAAATAGGGAGATGAAAATGCATGTTTGTCGCTCAACTCAAGTGAACCAGCCTATCGCTCGCGCAGGCAACCGCCGAACCAAATGGTCCTATGCAGTCGCGGCTGCGGCATTGCTGGCTGGGTCGGGTGCTTTCGCTCAGTCCTACTACGACCTGACGGTCACGAATAACTTTGGGCCGGGCGAGTATTATGGAGCCAATGTTCAGACGTCTGATATCTGGCTGCTCTCCAATTTCCAGTTCGACTACAAATCTGGCTCAAGTTACGTCACTGGGAACTCGAGCGCAGGCACCTATGGAACGGCGGTGCAGCTGAGCACGATCACGGACGGTGCGTTGCGTCTGTACGCTGCCGATGGCGGTACCCGCATGTACGCAGTGCTCAGCCCGGGCGGAGTCGCGCCGACTTCCAGCTCTCTGAATACGTCTCCCAACAACTATTTTGAGTGGAGCTTCAGTGGCGGTAACCCGGGGACTCTCGATCTCAGCTGGATCGATAGCTGGGATTTCTCCACGCAGATGAAGGTCCAGGCCAATGGAACGCTGAGCCCTGCTCCGACGACGGTGACCTATGGTGGGAAAACCGGTGTTTCGTCCGCCACCGTCGCCAGTAAGATCGCCAGCTATGCCTCTCAGTCGCGGTATGCCTGGCTGGGGACCTCGAACGGCGGATTCTCCCAGAATATGTCGTACCCGGGAGCTACGAATCCCGTACGGTGGATCACCAAAAATTCGGCCGCCCCTGGAAACATCGACGCTTCGACCATCACGAGCTTTACCGAAGCACTGGACTCGGTGATCACAAAATCGTCGACAGCGCCTGCCTGGGTGTCGGGTTCTCCGGCCACCGGGCCGAACTGGACAAGCGCAGGTTTTCGCATGGCCTCCACCCAGCAGATCACGTCGCCGGACGGAACGACCTCCGGAAATATGTGGTCGGCCTACGTGAACTTCTCCAAGGATAACAACAATAATTATACAATGACGCTGACGGACTTTACGGTTTACGGAGGTACTCCGTCCCCGACAGCTTCCTACTCCGTGGTTTGGAACTCCGTTACCAATGCCGGGGGAGCCACCTACAGCATCTCCCAAAACGAGGGAATGCTGAACGGTATCTGGACGTCATCGCCCAATGCGCTCACGACAACTCCCGCCTGGGTCACCAATCTGGGTTCCAATGGGCCGAACCTTTGGTACGCGCTTTACAACGCAGTGGCATCGGGGGTGGTCTTTACTCCCAATTTCGTGAACAACGCCCAGCTCCCCACTTGGGCGGGTTATGTGCCGTGGGTGGCAGGGCAGGATAACTATAACTTTGAGATCCTGACTGCGGGCGCCCAGATCGCAGGCGGTCGTGCGGGAAACCTGACCGGCACGGACCTCGTAGCCTGGATGGAACAGCAGGCGGCAGATGGCACGTTGGTGAACCCTTACTTCCTCGAGCTCCTCAAGGCCTCTGAGCAGACTCCGGCCTATTTGTTCCCCTCGCAGGATTTCTGGGGCTCGACTTCGATCGGCAGCGATACCTTTATTGGCATGCAGACCGGCCCCCTCAATGGTGGAGACGTTTTTGGAAACGCCACACTGGAGTGGAGCCTCGGCACTGCTGGAGCTGTGCCGGAGCCTTCCTCGATGGTTCTTCTCGGACTGGGTGGATTGGCTTTGGCGGGGTGGGCCATGCGCCGACGCAACGCGGCTCAGAGCTAGGCTCTGCGGCAGGATTGGAAAGCCGGAGGTAGCGCCGGGAGTCTCGTAGTATTCCCGGCTGCCTGCTGTTACGAGCGACAAGACAGTCCTAGACATCCGAATGGCGGTCGGCGATATAGCGCGCTCGAATCGTCTATTGGGTTAAGGTGCAGGATGGCGCTCCAATGAACCGGTCGGAATGGACGCGTGCGTCCTAAGGCGGGCCGGTGCATGGAGGTTTTATCTTCTGCAAAGGCGGCGCAAAACGACCGGTGGTGCAAGGGAGTGGTCCCGTAAGGGGGGACTTGCCTCAACGTCTTAGCAGCTTCAGATAGCTCGCTGACTTTAGCAAAGTTTCGCAATACCCGCGGTCGCCCGCTGCAATGTCTGCAACGAAATCGACGAGGCGCTGGCCGTGGCGGCGGAAGGCCCACCGGCGCAGACCCGCATGCTTGTAAAGAAATCTGGCGAGAAGACGGGCGGCGCGGAGTTCATTGAGAACGGCTGGACGCAGGAGGCTTAAGTAGCGATCCGCTACGGCGTTGGGATCGAATTGAGATTCCAAGAGGGCGGTCGCGGCAAGCTGGCCGCTGAGGAGGGAATTCGAAATGCCCTCGGCGGTGATGGGATCGACGAGTCCGGCGGCGTCGCCGACGAGGAGGATGCGACCGCGAGCGAGAGGTTCCCGGCGCGGTGCGAGGGGAATGAGCCAGCCGTGGCGATCGATCTTTACGATGTCTCCCAAGGCGAGGCGGGACATGTATTCCTCGAGCCTTTTTTGGAGATCGCGGTAGCGTGGCGTTACGCTCAGGATGCCAATGGAAAGGTGGTCGTGCTTCGGGAAGACCCAGGCATAACCCGACTCGATGACGTCGAAGTCAAACCGCGCGTCGCCCTGGATGCGGGCAAAGTCTTCTGGAGCCACCGTTACTTCCCACTCCAGCGCCGGGGCGAGATGCGGCAGGTCGGACCATCCGCCAGCCTTGGCCACCACGCTGTGGATGCCATCGGCCCCGATGACAAAGCGTGCATGAAAGTGGTGCGTGTCGCTTTCCAAGGTGACCCCATCGGCATGTTCCGTGATGCACCGGATGGGGCACGACTCCACGAGCTCGGCTCCCGCGTCGCGGGCGGCGAGGGCGAGGCGGTGGTCGAGTTCCGGCCGCATGGTCATGTGAACAAGCGGTTCTTTCCGTGTGGCTGAGAGGGTCGGGCCGCCATCCAGGAAGTTCAGCGCGATGGTGCGAAATTCACGCTCAACGGCGCAGTGCGCGATGTCGGGCAGCCGGCGGTACGCACGCCCGAGTACCCCGCCGCCGCAGGTCTTGTAGCGCGGCAGGGCGGCTTTATCGATGAGCGCCACACGGGCGCCGCCCTCGGCGAGGAGGCGCGCGGCGGTGCTGCCCGCCGGACCTGCGCCGACGATGGCGACATCGTAAACCGTGCCGGGATCTGGATTTTCGAGGTGCAAGCTGTCGCTACCTAATACCCGGATTTTCCCCCGGCGAGGAAATTCCTCGGAAACGGCCCGACTGGCGATATGCCGGGCAGGTGCAGGGTCAGGCGGAATGATGGGGGTGCGAGGCAATAGCAGGCATTTCTCCGTAATTCGGACTGATTTTGGAGGCCATTTCCTCCGAAATTCACGGCTGACGGGAGGCGCATTCTCCCGTATTTGTCAGGTATGCAGCGCTCTCCCGAAACACGGCGCAAGGTCCTGTTGCTGGATGATCATCCGATTGTATTACTCGCGGTGAAGACGATGCTGTCGGACTGCGCGGATTTTGAATTGTGCGAAACTCCAAAGCCGGGACATCCACTGCTCGCCTGGGTGGAACGCCAGCTGCCAGATCTCGTCATACTCGACCTGCTGCTTGACGGGCGGAGTGGCCTGGACCTGCTGCCGGGCATCCTGCGGGTGGCTCCCGCGGCGCGGGTCGTGATTTATTCCAGCCTCGATGAGACGCGGCACGGGTTGCGGGCTTTCCGGCTGGGCGCGAAGGGTTATGTAATGAAAAGCGCGCCGCACGAGCAACTGCTGGAAGCCCTGCGCAAGGTGGCGGCCGGTGGGTTGTTTGCCAGTGAGAGTGTGCTCCAGCTCCTCATCGACGAGGCCGGCGGAGGAGAGAGAAACTCCGAGGGACTGGACGGACTGTCCATCCAGCAACTGCATGTTTTTCGCCTCTTGGGCGAGGGGTACGACACCGCGCAGATCGCCGCCCGGCTGGGTGTGAGCCTGGAGGCGGTGCAGACCGTTCGCGAGCGCATCAAGCAAAAGCTCCATCTGCTCTCTGGCGTCGAGCTGGTGCGTAGTGCCGAAGCATATTGCGAGAGCGAATCCTCAAGCGGGCAGCAGCCTTGAAAACGATCGCCCATAGCTGGGGAAAAGCCTCCCGCGAGAGCCACAGGCAGTTCCTCGAGGAGATCACGCCCGGCAACCTGACCCGCATGGCGTGGGTCGCGGGCATCTATCTGCCCATCAGCATTGGCGGACTGGTGTATAACCTGATTTACACGCGGCTGCCCGAGATGACCTCCTGGGCGCTCTTTGACATCGGGCTGGGAATCATCTCCCTGTCACTGGCGCTGGTGCTGAGAAAGACGACGGGCTTTCTCCGGACGCGATTGTGGGTGGTCCGGGCCTACTACGCGTATTGCCTTGTCTCGATGACGGGGTATTACTTCAGCACACTGGGGACGTATCCGAATAATCCGGTTTACGTCCTGGGCCTGCTGATTCCGGCCATGCTGTTTCGCCTGCCGCCGCTGGATTTTCTCATCCTGCTCGGAGCGACTCATGCCGTCTATCTGGCGGAGCTGTGGACATCGGCAGGCCCCGAGGGCGTCTCCGCCATGGCGCTCTTCCTCGGCACCGACAGCCTGGTGCTGGCGGTTATCGCGGCATGGACGCTTTTTTCGAAGGACTGGCAGTCCTTCCTGCGCAGCCGGGCCTTGCGGCGGGCCAATGAGGGGCTACTCAAGGTGACGGAGGACCTGAACGAGGTGATGCTCCTGGCCGCCCACGACATCAAGGGTCCGCTGCTGAACATCCGCAGCCTGTTTCGCATCCTGGGGACGAAGCCAGAGTGGCGGAGCGAGCCCTATCGCGAAGTCGTCGCGGAGTGCGACAAGGCGCTGAGCAATCTCGTCGAGCTCGTCGGTGACATGCTCGAGACGCACGAACTCGAGCAAGGGGCAAAGGTCCCTGTGTTTCGCCCGACCCGCATCGGCGAACTCCTCCTCGCCGCCCGGGACAGCCTCGGCGCCTCGGCTGCGGAGAAAGGGTCGGATATCGTCATCGAAAGCTCCGGGACGGAGGAGCTCTGGCCGACCGATCCCGTACTGTGCCTGCGGGTGGTGGAAAATCTCCTGAGCAATGCCATCAAGTATTCGCCGCCGGGGTCGACTGTGCGCATCGCCTGGCGGAGGGAGGATGGCGCGTGCCGCATCGATGTGCGGGATGCCGGCCCGGGCATCCCGGGAGAGGCGGCGCCTTATCTCTTTCAGAAATTTCAGCGCACCGGGAATCTGCCGACAGCCGGGGAGCCGAGCAATGGTCTCGGGCTATTCATCGCGGCACGCTTGGCGAAGCTCCTGAATGGAACGATCTCCTGTTTCCCCAATGACGGCGGTGGTTCCGTTTTCCGGCTGGAATTGCGCCCTACGGACGAGCCGGAGGGAGTCGATTTCCTCTCGGCTACGGGTCACGACGCCGGGCTATAGCTTGAGCCAGCGGGCTGTTCGTGCTCCTATCGGGGAATGAAGAGTTTCCCCCTCCTGTTCGCGGCGTGCCTGGGTTTTGCAGCCAGTGCTTCGCCGGTTGCGGCCTGTACGCGCGCTGTGCTCAAACTCGATGACGGAACGGTCCTGACCGGTCGATCGATGGACTGGATGGAGGAGATCGAGAATAACCTGTGGGTCTTCCCTCGCGGAATGAAGCGTGATGGCGCGGCGGGGCCGGGATCGATCACCTGGGAGTCAAGGTACGGGAGCGTGATCACGACGATCTATGAGATCGCCACGGTCGACGGCATCAATGAAAAGGGGCTGGTCGCCAACACGCTCTACCTCGCGGAGTCCGACTACGGCGCGGTGGGGGACAAGCCGTCGATGTGCATCTCCATGTGGGCGCAGTACGTCCTCGATAACTATGCCACGGTCGCCGAGGCGGTGGCGGCGCTGGAGAAGGAACCCTTTCGCATCATCGCCCCGAAGCTGCCGGACGGATCGCCCGCCACCGGGCATCTCGCCCTCACCGACGCCACGGGCGACTCAGCCATCTTTGAGTACATCGACGGCAAGCTCGTGATCCACCATGGCCCGCAGTACACCGTGATGACCAACTCGCCCGAGTACTCGCAGCAGCTCGCTATCGAGAAGTATTGGAGCGGCGTGGGAGGAACCAACTTCCTCCCCGGCACTGCGCGTGCGGCGGATCGTTTTGCCCGAGCGTCCTTCGGCATCAATTCCGTCCCGCGCGGCATCGACAAGAACTTCATCAAGGCCGTGCCGGGTGAGGATCTCTCGGTGCAGGGCGTGGCCTCCATGATGAGCGTGATCCGGTCTGTCAGCGTACCGCTAGGCCTCACCACCCCGGGCGAACCCAACATCGCCTCGACCATCTGGCGGACCGTATCCGATAGCAAACACCTGACATACTATTACGACGCCGCGACGGTTCCGAATACCTTCTGGATCGACCTGACGAAGCTCGATTTCTCCGCCGGGGCGGGGGTGAAGCGCCTTCTGCTCACGGGCGGAAAATTCTACGCAGGCGATGCGTCGAAGCACCTTGAGCCCGCACAGGCCTTCACGCCGCTGGCGGCGACGCCGGGCAAGTAGGCATGGGGCATAGCTACACCTCGCGCATCGTCTGGACGGGCAACCGGGGCGACGGGACGGCGACCTATCGCGGGTACGACCGCACGTGGGATATCGCAGTGCCGGGCAAGACGGTGATCCCGTGTTCAAACGACCCGCTGCTCGGCGGCGATCCTGGGAAAATGAACCCGGAGGACCTGCTGCTTTCCGCACTCTCCGCCTGCCACATGCTCTGGTATCTGCACTACGCCGCCGATGCCGGCATCGGCGTGCTAGCCTATGAGGATGAGCCGGAGGGTGTGGGCGAAGCGGGGCCGGGAGGTGCGGGGAGATTTGTCTCCGCCACGCTGCGCCCGCGCATCACCGTGCGCGCCGGGGCGGATCTGGAGAAGGCTCAGGCAATACATGGGCGCATCCACGAGGTATGCTTCATCGCGCGGTCGGTGAATTTTCCCGTGAGTTGCGAGGGGGTGTTCACGGTGGAGGGTGCAGGTTAAGCGGGAGGCCTGATCATTTTTTCGGATAAAGACCGTCTCCGGCGCGGAAGAGGCCAGCCTGTCCATCTGCCGGATGGCATGTCATAGACTTTGCCGCGTGCGCGTTAAGGTAAGTTGTGAGGCGGGGGTCAAGGATATACTGCGAATTTCGTATTGAGACTGCGTATCAATGTATGTTGTGAGCAGGATTTAATCTTGCTGGCCGAAAAGAGTTCAGATTCCCTGCCCCGCTCATGAAGTCTGTTGTTGCCGTTTTGGGGATATTTGCCGTGGTGGGTGCGTCTTATGGGGCGGTGCTTTTCGACTTCAACACGCCGGGACAACTGACGGGAAATTTTTCCTCGGCGCAGTCGGGGCTGACGATCCAGAGCGGAACGGGTGGATTGAATAACTCGGGTTGCCTCGATATCTCGGCAACGGACTATGAGAATGGCCCTTGGCAAATTTTCACCCTGAATACGCCATTTTCGGGGAATCTCGATACTTGGCAGGTCAGTTTTTACTACAAGGGAAATGCCAATAATAATCCGACTCTGGGAGTGACAACTGAGCCTGTACCGCTGTTGACGGATGGACAGCCGGGCAATGGAGGCAGTGTTTACTATCCGATCATCAACGTGACGAGCGGGGGCGCGAATGGCGGCGAGATGGGCATTTCCAGCTACAGTGGATCAGGTGAGTCCGAATGGAAAGTCAGTCCGGTAGCGGGTGGTTTGCCCACGACGACAAACTGGTACTTTTACGAACTTACGGTCTCTTATCTCGGGTCCAACAATTTCTCAGTAACGGGGACGCTCAACAGCGCTTCATCGGACGGCACGGTCGGCTCGCTGCTGGCGAGTGCCTCCCAGACTTTCAACAATCCCGCCATCGCTGGCGACAGCACGGCATACATTTACTTTCAGGTGAGTGGAGGCGTTGCGATCGACAATCTCAGCACCACAGCAGTGCCGGAGCCGACGACGCTCGGGCTTCTTGCAGGAGGGGGATTGCTGGTCTTTGCCGCCTATCGCCGCCGCATGGCGCGCGCCTGAAGCCGCCGGTCATCCTCCCGGGGTTCGCCGGGGAAGAGTAACATCACGGAGTCACTTCAGGCGGATCAGCTGATTCCGCAGGAGGTAGCTCAGTCTTCCCGCTGCTTCGTTGTGCGGCGGGATCAGTGGCACGCCCGGACGGGCGGTCTCACATAGCGACGATCTCGACGCGGCGGTTCTTGGCGCGCCCCGCGTCGTCGGTATTTGGTGCGACGGGGGCAGCCATGCCGACGCCCACGGGGATGATCGCAGAGGCGGGGACGTTGTATTTTGCCGCGAGAGCAGCGGCGACGGAGGCGGCGCGGCGCTTGGAGAGCTCCTGGTTGTGGTCGAGAGCGCCCTGGTTGTCAGTGTGGCCGACGATGAGGAATTTCTTGCCGGGCGCGGCGTTGATGGCGGTGGCCATTTCGGTGAGGGCGGCGTCGGATTCCGGCTTGATGTCGGCCTTGTCGGTGTCGAAGTACACGCCGTAGATGGCAATGCGGCCGGTCTTGGCGATGGTCTGCTCGATCTCGGCGGCCTTCACTACGGACATGCGCTGGTCCATCGGTTTGGTCTGGAGGACGTCGACGCGGAGGATGCAGTTGCCCTTCTGGATATCGTGCTCCTTGGCCAGGGTGCTGTACCCGCTGCCCGAGCCGTCCTTGATGAGGAAAGCGTAGAGGCTGATGTAAATCGGCGCACCATTCGGTCCCGTACCCTCCAGAGCGGCGTACCGCTGCTGGCTGTGGTTGAACTCATGCAGGTACTGGAGGCCTTCGGTTTTCTTGGCTTGCGGGAAGATCTGGGCGACGAATCGGTTGTACCCGTCGTCGAGGTTGTCATCGGCGGCGGTGAAGAGCGTCTTGTAACCTGCCTCGCCAAGCAGCTCCTGGTATTGACGCACCGCCTCGAGGGTGGAGGCGTCGCCGGGGAGCTTGTAGTAGATCGTAGTGCGCTGGCCCTCGACGACCTGCTTCTTGGTGTCCTTGAAGGCGGAGGTGCCGTAGTCAAACTGCACCTTCTCCAGCGCTATCGGCATCTCGTCAAACTTCGCAAACCCGTACCAGATGATCTCCGACCCGGTGATGCGTTTGAGAAAATCGGGGTCTTTCGCACCTTTTACATCGGCGGCTGAAGCGGGGAGGGCGGTGAGAAGGCCGATGGCGGCCGCGAGAGAGAATACAGTGTGGAGCTGCATATCGCTTCCTGTGGCGGATTCCCTCCCGGGCGTCAAGGCCGGGATTCCCTTGAGCAAAGGCTCGGAAATGAGTCGGAGGCCTTTATGGCGTGCTGTGGATTGCCCGGCGGGCTTGCTGACTCCCGTATATAGTGATATATAAGAAAGGATGAGCACGATTCAGGCGATACTCGATGTCGACGCCGATGGCAGCGTGCATCTCCCGTTGCCCGAGGAATTGCGGCACGGCAAGGTCATGATCGTGGCGACTCTGACCAAAGTGACTGAGGCGAAGCCTTCCGCGCACGCGATCGATTTCCTGAGAAAGATTTCTGCGCGTGGGGGAGTTTCCAGCATCGCAAACCCGGCGAATTGGGAGCGTGAAAACCGCCAGGATCGTACTTTGCCCGGGCGGGAGTAATGAGGTTGCTCGATAGCAACATCATCATTTACGCGACCCTCTCTGAAAATGAATGGCTGAGAGAGTGGCTGGAAACTGAGCCGTTGGCCGTTTCGCAGATATCGCGGGTGGAGGTTCTCGGGTATCATCTGCTAAAAGAAGATGAAAGGCGTGATCTTGCTGGTTTTTTGGATGCCCTGCTTGTCATACCCATTACGACTGAAATCACTGATCGAGCAATAGCTCTGCGACAGAGGCGGAAAATGGGACTTGGCGATTCCCTCGTTGCAGGGACTGCTATCGAGGCCGGATGCGAGCTGGTGACCCGTAACGTGGAAGATTTTCGATGGGTGGAAGGCTTGCGACTTATAGATCCTTTCGAATCCCGGTAGCCTGACTTTTTCCTAGCGAATCGGGGGAAAAGGGGGGACATTTTGAGGCGTTCCCCATCGTGAAAATCTTGATTGTTGAAGACCAGGAGCGGCTCGGGCGGTTCCTGAAAAAGGCCATCGCCGAGCATGGCTACACGACGACGTGGGTTCGTACATGCGCGGAGGCGCGGGATGCGCTGGCGGAGGCTGCGCAGGATGCGATCATTCTCGATCTCGGACTGCCGGATGGTGACGGGCTGGATTTGCTGCGGGAATGGCGGCGGGCGGGATTCAACGAACCCGTGCTCATCCTAAGCGCGCGCGATGCGGTGCAGGATCGCATCCGGGGGCTCGACCTCGGCGCGGATGATTATCTGGCCAAGCCCTTCAGCCTGGAGGAACTCCTCGCCCGCGTCCGCTCGCTGCTGAGGCGGCAGTCGGCATCAAAGGATACGGTGCTGGAGCATGGGCCGCTACGCATGGACCTCGTGGGCCGCGCGGTGTCGCTGCACGGCAGGCCGCTCGACCTGACGAACCGCGAGTTTGCGCTGCTCGAGACCTTCCTGCGCAACCCAGGGCGCACGCTCACTCGCACGCTGATCTGCGAGAAGATCTGGGAGTCAAACTACGACGTGGATACCAATCTCCTCGATGTCTACATGAGCAAGCTCCGGGCGAAGCTGGAAACGCCCGGCGGCGAGCCGCTCTTTAAGACACAACGCGGCGTGGGGTATCAGCTCCTATGAGAACGCTGGGAGCCCGCCTCGCGCTGTGGTATTCCCTTGTCTCCACGGTAACGCTCTTCGGTCTCCTCGCGGCGGGGTATTTCCTGTTGAACCGCCACCTCGTGCGCGGCGTGGATTTGCAGAACGCGGCAGAGTTTCACCGCCTGGTGGCCGGAGGTTCGCTGCCCCGGCCGGGGGCGGAGTCGCCGGGCTTCCTCGTCGAGGTGCGCGATGCAGGTGGCGCTGTGCTTTACCGTTCGGCGGCGCTGGGAGTGACGGTATTGCCGGAGTTAGGCAATACGGTAACGATCGGTACGCTCGGGCGGCATCGCGTGGGAGTCTTTCAAAAAGACGGCGCGACGGTGAAGGTGGCGGTGCCGCTGGAGCCAGTGCGGCAGGTGATGCTGGGGTATGCGGAGATCAGCCTCGTTCTTGTCTGTCTCGTGCTGCTCATCAGCCTGATCAGTGGCATGGCGCTGAGCCGTGCGGCGCTGCGGCCGGTACGGACGATCCAGGAGACGGCCAACCGCATCCGCCTCGACAACCTGAGCGAGCGCATTCCGGTCGGCGACTCGCAGGATGAGATCGCGTCGCTGGCGGAGCTGCTCAACGAAATGTTTGACCGGTTGGAGACGGCTTTTGAGGAGGTGCGGCGGTTCAGCGCTGAGGCTTCGCATGAGCTCAAGACCCCGTTGTCCCTGCTGCGTCTCCAGGCGGAGAAGTTGCTAAGCGACGGACGCCTCGGCGCGGAGCAGGAGGAGGCCGTGCAGGAGCAGTTGGCGGAGATCAACCGCATGCAGCACATCATCGAGGACCTGCTGTTTCTCTCCCGGGCCGAGGCGCAGGCGATCCGGCCACGGCTGCTGCGGCGCAATCCGCGGGAGTTTCTCGATGAATTGACGGAAGATGCCGCACTGCTGGCCGAGCAGGCCGGGGTGCAGTTCCGCGCGCACATCGAGCCGGAGGGGGAGGTGGCGTTTGACGCGCAGTGGATGCGCCAGGCATTGCTGAATTTGCTGACAAACGCCTTTCGGTATTCCGGTCGTGGATCGCTGGTGACGCTCGACTCGGAATTCACTCTCGATGCGTGGCGGCTGACCGTGGAGGACGAGGGGCCGGGGGTGCCAGAGGTGGAGCGGGAGCGGATATTTGAGCGATTTGTGCGGCTCGACGATGCAGCAGAGCGCGGGTCGGGTTCCGGGTTGGGACTGGCAATCTGCCGGAGCGTGATGGCGATGCATGGCGGAGCGATCCATGCCGGGGCAGGCGAGCGAAAAGGGGGCCTGCGCGTGGTGTGCGAGGTGCCGCTCGGCGGTGCGCCGCGTGTGGCCGACCGACCGAGCGAGCGCGAGCAGGCGGTGGATTAGCCCTGGAGCATATTTTCTAGGCCGACCTAACGCAAGATCACGAGATTCCACCAGAGCGGGCCGATGCCCATCCAGATGGCGAGATTCACCACCGAGATGATGAAGCCGACGCTCCACCATGTACTCTGCGAGACGTAGGCTCCGGTGAAGTAGACGGGCGCGCAGCCTGTGCTGTAGTGGGTGAGTCCGGCGTTGAGATTGGACAAGACGGCAAGCGTCCAGGCGGCGAGGGCGGGCGGTACGCCGAGGACGACGGCTGCACCGAGAAAGGCCGGGTAGAGTGCGGAAATCTGCGCCGTGAGGCTGGCGAAGCCGTAGTGCGCGTAAAAGTACAGCAGCGCCAGCACCGCCATGGCAAAGGGCCACGGCCAGCCTGCGAGATGGCCAAAGGCATCGTCGAAGAGCACCTTGAACGTCCCCTGCCAACTCATCTCGTCGGCCATCATGAGCAGAGGCGCGAACCACACCAGCACCTCCCAGGCGCGGCGGTTGCCGAGGAGTTCATCCCACTTCAAGACCTGCGTGAGCAGCAGGGCGGAGACGCCGGTGAGGGCGACGACCGTATTGCCCGCGCCGTGCCAGGGTGAGGTGATCCAGCCGAGGATGACGAGGAAAAGGATGACGAGCAGCGTGATCTCCTGGCGGCTGAGCGGGCCGAGTTCGTCGAGCTTTCCCCGGGCAAAGGCCTGCGCGTGGCCCGTCTCCTGAAGCTGCGGAGGGGTGAGGTTATACAATATCCACGGAATGAGGGCGAAGGAGACGATGCCGGGAACGCAGGTGGCGAGAGCCCATTTCATCCAGGTCAGCTCGACCCCGGCGATGTCGAGGGCGAACTTTGCGATGAGCGGATTGCCCACCATGCTGGTGAGGAAGAGCACGGAGGCGAGGTAGTTCGTATGAAACCCGACCAGCGTGAGATACGCACCGATGCGCCGCGAGGTCGGGCCGGGCTCCGAGCCGAGCACCTGGGCGACATTGCGCAGGATGGGGGCGACGATGCCGCCGCGCGCGGTATCCGAGGGCACGAAGGGCGAGAGCACGAGATTCGATGCCGCGGCGGCGTACCCGAGCGAGAGTGCCGTGCTGCCGAGGCGGCTGATGAAGAAATAGGCGATACGCAGGCCCAGCCGGGTCTGCGTGACCGCCTGGGCAAAGAGAAAGGCGGAAAAGATGAGCCAGACCGTCGGGCTGGAGAAGCCTGATAGCGCCTGCGACAGCGGGAGGGTGCCCGTGAGGGCGATGAGCGTCATGGCGATGAGGACCACCACGCCCATGGGCGCGGGCCGCACGACGAGGGCGAGGATGGTGGAGACAAAGATCGCCAGGAGCTGGCGCTGGTTCGACGCGAGCTCCGCGACGGGCGCGAAGTACAGGACGATTCCCGGGAGGAGGATGATCGCCCATCGGAGGACTGCTGGGGTTGGCCGCGCTGCCGCCATGCGTCTGATGGAAATACTCTAGCCTCTGGCGGGCCGGGAGCAATGAGAGCGTTCCGGGAATTTCCACCCGGAACGCTCCCGGTTCTGGCATCTGGCTAGCTGGCGGGGGAAACCACCAGCCTTTCCTCCGGAGCCTTTGCGGCGGGGAGGGCGGTCGGTGTGGCAGCTGCGGGGGAAGCGGAGTCGAGGACCTGGCGCATACGGGTCTCGTCAACCTCCTTGCACCATTTGCCCACGATGACGGTGGCGACGCCATTGCCCACGAGGTTCGTCAGCGCGCGGGCCTCGGACATGAAGCGATCGATGCCAAGGATGAGGGCGATGCCCGCCACCGGCACATGACCCACGGCGGAAAGCGTCGCCGCCAGCACGATGAAGCCGCTGCCCGTGATGCCCGCGGCACCTTTCGAGGTCAGGAGCAGCACGGCGAGAAGCGTGAGCTGGTGGGTGAGGTCGAGCGGGGTGTTCGTGGCCTGGGCGATGAACACGGCGGCCATGGTCAGGTAGATGGCGGTGCCGTCGAGGTTGAAGGAATACCCGGTCGGAATGACGAGGCCGACGGTGGATTTCTTCACGCCGAGGTTCTCCAGTTTGCTCATCATGCGAGGGAGCACGGATTCCGACGATGAGGTGCCGAGCACGATGAGGAGCTCCTCTTTGATGTACTTGATGAATTTCCAGATGCTGAAGCCGTGCAGACGCGTGATGGTGCCGAGTACGAGGAAGACGAAGATGAGGCACGTGAGGTAAAACGAGCCCATGAGCTTCGCCAGCGAAAAGAGCGACTCCGTACCGTACTTGCCAATGGTGAAAGCCATCGCGCCAAACGCGCCGAGCGGAGCGACCTTCATGATGATGCCAACGATGCCAAAGAGGACGTGCGAGGTTTTCTCGATCAGTTCAAAGACGATCGAGCTGCGCCCGCCGAAGCGATGCAGGGCGAAACCGAAGAGCACCGATACGAGCAGCACTTGGAGGATCTCACCCTTGGCGAAAGCGTCGAAGACTGTGGTCGGAATGATGTGGAGGATGTAGTCGACCGTGCCCTCCATCTTGCCCGGGGCGGTGAATTGTGCGATGGCCTTGGTGTCGAGGCTGGCGGCGTCGATGTTCATCCCCGCGCCAGGGCGCACGACATTGACAATGACGAGGCCGACCACCAGGGCCAGCGTGCTCACGATCTCAAAGTAAAGCATGGCGAGGCCGCCCGTCTTGCCGACCTTTTTCATGTCCTCCATGCCCGCAATACCAATGACCACGGTGCAGAAGATGATCGGGGCGATGATCATCTTGATCAGCTTGATGAAGCCTTCGCCAAAGGGCTTCATCGCCTCACCCGTGGCGGGGAAGAAATGGCCCAGCAGCACGCCCAGGACGATCGCGACGATGACCTGGAAATAGAGCGACTGGTAAAATTTGCGGGGCTTTGGGGGGACGGCGGGAGCCGACGACTCGGACGCGGAGGGAGTATGCATAGGGGAGGTTTGTCTGCCTCGCACCATGACTCCCGATGCTTAAAAGATTCTGAACGGAACCTGAATTTTTCTTCAGGTTTCTCCCTGCGCGGAGAGGCGGCTCTACGCTGAGATGCCGAAGAGTTTGCCAATCAGAGCCGTCAGGCCCATGGCAAAGCTGCCCCAGAAACAGACGCGCAAGGCTCCGCGCCATATCGACGCCCCACCTGCCGCAGCGGCGACGGCTCCCAGGGCGCACAGCAGCGTGATGGCGGTCGCCGGCACCAGCCAAACCACGATCCCGGCAGGAGCGAGAATGGCGGTGACGACCGGAACGATGGCTCCTGAAGCAAAGGCGGTGGCCGACCACATGGCGGCCTGGATTGGGCGCGCGCTCAGCTCCTCGGTGATGCCGATTTCATCGCGAGCATGCGCGCCGAGGGCGTCTTTTTTCATCAGCTGGCGGGCAACCTCGAGGGCGAGATTTTCATCGAGTCCGCGATCCCGGTAGATGGCGGCGAGTTCGGCTTCCTCTTCCTCGGGATCGTTGGCGAGGGCGTCGGCCTCCATCTTCAGGTCGGCCTTCTCGGTATCCTCCTGCGACTTCACGGAAACGTACTCCCCGGCCGCCATGGACATGGCCCCGGCGACCAGGCCGGCGACCCCGGCGAGAAGGATGCTGGACTTGGTCGAGTTCGCCGCTGCCACGCCTACGATGAGGCTGGCGGTGGACAGAATGCCGTCATTCGCGCCCAGCACGGCGGCGCGCAGCCACCCGGAGCGATTGATGCGATGATGTTCCTCATGCGCCATGAGCCGGACCGTAACGGCCTCCCGTTTTTTGTCGACCGGAATCGGGAAATCCCCAGGCTGTCTAGTCGGGGAGGGAGACGTTTGATCCGAAAAGCAGCCTGCGCGTAGCGAGTTCCAGCGGACGGCTGTATGACATCCAGGAAAAGAGCGGATCGAAGGTGAGGTATTGGACGGGTTCGTCGTTGAGCGAGGCGCCGCTGTGGGTTTCGGATTTACTCCGGTCTCGTAGGAAGACCAGAGCCTTTTTTCCCTTGGCGTAGGGAGCGGTCATTTCCTCAGAAGCTGGCTGGTTGGGGATGCGGAGGCTGATCAGCGGTTTGGCGCCGGGCTTGAGATCGCCTTTCAGAGTTTCCTGCACGACGACGCGGACGATACTGTCCTGCCAGTAGAAAACCTGATCCTGGTTACTAATAGGAGCCGAACCCCAAAATCCTTCAGCAGGTTCTTCCACGGTGACAATGGCGATGTCGTCGGACTGGCGGACGAGGGTTTCCAGCGCTGCGAGTTGGGCGTGGATTGGGGAGGCCAGGGTGAGGAGAAAGACGAGCAGGGGGAATGCTTTCATAAAGGCGGTTACATCAGTTGCACCGGGTCGACGTCGGCGACGATGAAGACGTCCTCGGGGAGCGGGAGGGCGTGGAGGACGGTCTGGACGGCTCGGGACATGGCGCGGGTCGAGGTGCCGCGCAGGGCGGTCTGGAAGCGGTAGTAGCCCTTGGCCTTTTCCAGCGGGGCGGGGGTGGCTTCGCTGACCGCGATTCCCTCGGGCGTGACCTCGCGGAGGCGGCGGACGAAGGTCTGGGTGGTGAACTCCGCCTTTTCGCGACTCTCGCTGCGCACGGTGACGAGCACCATGCGGGAGAAGGGCGGGAAGTGGAAGCGCTCGCGGAACTCCATCTCCTGCTCGACGAAGCCCTCGAAATCATGGTGCCGGGCAAACTGGATGGACGGGCTGGTCGGCGTGTAGGATTGCACGAGCACCTCTCCCTCCATCTCGCCGCGTCCGGCACGACCCGCGACCTGGGTGAGGAGCTGGAAGGTGCGTTCCCCGGCGCGGAAATCCGGTACGTGCAGGCCGAGGTCGGCATTGATAATGCCCACCAGCGTGACATTCGGGAAATGCAGGCCCTTGGCGATCATCTGGGTGCCGACGAGGATGTCGATCTCGCCCTTCTTGAAGGCGCCGAGAGTGAGACGATACGCGTCCTTGCGGCTCATGGCGTCGGCATCCATGCGTGCGATGCGGGCCTTGGGGAAAATCTTGCGCACGATGTCCTCGACCTTCTGGGTGCCGATGCCGGCGTGGCGGATGCCGGGGTCGCGGCACTCTGGGCAGACCTTGGGCGCGCGCTCGGTGTGGCCGCAGATATGGCAGGCGAGCTGGGAGGCGTCGCGATGGTAGGTGAGGGCGACGCTGCAATTCGGGCATTCGCAGACATGGCCGCACACCTCGCAGAGCATGGTGGTGGAGAATCCGCGCCGGTTGAGAAAGAGGATGGTTTGCTCGCCTTTTTTCAGGCGGCTCTCGATGGCGGTGACGAGCGGGGGGGAGAAAGCGGATTCGCCGCCCTTGGTCGTCTTGCGCATGTCCACGATGCGGATGACGGGCATCTTGCGGTCGTCCACGCGCTGGGCGAGGCGGACGAGCTGATACTTGCCATTCTGGACATTGTGCCAGCTCTCGATCGAGGGCGTGGCGCTGCCGAGGACGATGGGGCATCCCTCGCGCTGGGCGCGGAGCACGGCGACATCGCGGGCGTTGTAGCGGGGCGTCTCCTCCTGCTTGTAGGAGCTTTCGTGCTCCTCATCGACGATGATGATGCCGGGCGATTCCAGAGGGGCAAAGACGGCGCTGCGCGCTCCGATGACGATCTTGGCCTTGCCGCTGCGCACCTTGTACCACTCGTCGTGGCGTTCCCCGGCGGCGAGATGGCTGTGCAGGACGGCGACCTCCTGCTGGAGAGCCGCGAAGCGCGCCTTGAAGCGCTCGACCGTCTGCGGCGTGAGCGAAATCTCTGGTACGAGCACGAGCGCGCTGCGGCCCTGGGCGAGGACGGCCTTGATGGATTGCAGGTAAATCTCCGTCTTGCCGCTGCCGGTCACGCCGAAAAGCAGGATGGGACGGGGAGGCGTCGGCGAGGCGATTGCGACCTTCACGGCTTCCAGAGCGAGGGCCTGTTCCTCGTTCAACTCCAGATCCTGCGTCGGGATAAAGGTATCCCCGGCGTGCGGATCGCGGGCGACTTCCTCCTGCTCGATGGCGATCCAGCCTTTCTCCTCCAGAGTGCGAAAGACGCCCTCGCTTACCCCGGCGGTCTGGCAAAGCTCGGTGATGGCGGTGGGTTTCCCGGCCTGCTGGACGGCATTCAGAGCGTCCGCCTGCCGAGGCGCTTTTGCAGCGAGCTTCTCGAGGTCGTCGTCGGTGATCTCGCGCAGGGCGCGGGCAAAGTTGCGCTTCTTCGCCGAGACCTGGGCCTGCCGCACGACCTGCGGGAGCAGGCAGGACATGGCGGCCTCCAGCGAGCAGCAGTAGTAGTCGGAAATCCACCGGGCCAGCTCGAAGAGTTTCGGCAAAATGAGCGGCTGGCCGCCCATGACCTCGTGAATCTCCTTCAGACCCGGCACATCGCTGTCCTCCAGCACCTCGAGCACGGTGCCCTGGAGGAGCCGGGCGCGCAGGGGCACCTTCACGCGGGAGCCGGGGGCGACCATCTCCGCCATGTGGGGCGGGATGATGTAGTCGAGGGCACGGTCGCCCGCCTTGTCGGGGAGTACGCGGGCGAAGGACGGCATCCCGGGAGTTAAACCAAGGATGGGGCGTTTCTAAAAGGAATTGATGCGACGGGATGGGTGCGTGGTATCTTTGGACGCGTGAAGGTTGTTGTCACGATATTGGCTGTCGTTGTGGTGCTGGCGGTTGCTGCGTTTGCAGTGATCAGCATGGCGAGCGACGACCCGCGCTATACTGCCCACGAACTGCTGAGCCTCGGGCGGTATGACAAATACGACGGCCTTATTATCGAGGTCTCGAAGCAGCGCAACATCCCGCCCGAGCTGATCAAGGCGATTATCTGGAAGGAAAGCCGGTTTGACACCACGAAGAAGGGCAGCCAGGGCGAGCGCGGCCTCATGCAGATCACCGAGGTGGCGGCGGCGGATTGGGCCAAGGCTGGCAAGGTCGAGGGCTTTGTCCCGACGATGCTTTTTGATCCCAAGGTCAACATGGAGGTCGGCACGTGGTATTTGCGTCGCGCTCTGGATCACTGGTCCGAAAAGGATGACCCGGTGCCATTCGCGCTGGCCGAATACAATGCCGGTCGGGGTCGGGTGCATCGCTGGATGAAAGATTCCGGCCAGGGTTCCACCGCGGACGCGAAGGATTTGCAGGATGCGATGGATTTTCCCGGGACGAAGAGCTACATCGCGATGATCATCTCGCGGTCTGATTTCTACCGAAAACGCGGCGAGTTTACGGACCGGTAGCGATTAATACGACAGGCCCTTGTCGCGGTCGTGGCCGAGGAGGCGGTCGATGTAATCCTCGGGGGCGAGCTTGAGCGGGACGGGGCCGTCGGGTTCGCCGCGGATGAACTGCTGCACCTCGGGGTCGGGGCTGTTCTTGATGTCATCCGGTGTGCCGTGGGCGATGACCATGCCGGCGCGCTTGCCTGCGCCGAGGACGATCATCTTCGTGCCGATGCGGAAGGCGCTGGCCATGTCGTGGGTGACGACGACAGCGGTCATGTGGAGCTTGCGCGTCAGGTCCATCGTGAGCTGGTCGATGACGGCGGTCATGATGGGATCGAGGCCGGAGGTCGGCTCGTCGCTGAAAAGGAGTTCCGGGTCGAGAGCGACGGCGCGGGCGAGGCCGACGCGCTTGCGCATGCCGCCGCTGATCTCGGCGGGCTTGAGGTTTTCAAAGCCGGTGAGGCCGACGAGTTCCAGCTTCATCTTCACCACGAGATCGACGATGGCGGGGTCGACCTTGCTGTTCTCGATGAGCGGGAGGGCGACGTTTTCGCCGACGGTGAGGGATTGCAGGAGGGCGCCGAACTGGAAATTCATCCCAAAGCGCAGGCGGAGCTTCTCCATTTCCTGCGGCGACATGGTGGTCGTCTCGTCGCCAAAGATCTTGATCGATCCGCTGGTGGGCCGGAGCGAGCCGATGATGTGTCGCAGCAGCGTGCTCTTGCCGCACCCCGAGCCGCCCATGATGATCATGGTGTCGCCCTTCTCGACGGTGAAGGAAATGCCGTTGAGCACGGTGCGATTGCCGAACTTGCGGACAAGGTCTCGCACCTCGATGACGGTCTCGCGTTTGGTCTCGCTCATCCCTTGGGGCCCTCGATGATGAAAAACATGCCGGTGAGGAGCGCGTTCACGACGAGCATCACGAGGATGCAGAGCACGACGGATTTCGTAGTCGAGCGGCCCACACCCTCGGCACCGCCGGTAACGCTCAGGCCGCTCTGGCAGGAAATGACGGAGATGAGCCAGCCGAAGACAAAGCTCTTCGTCATGCCCGAGATGAGATCCATCATGTCGGCGCTCTCGACGAGGCGCATGATGTAGGCCGTCGTGTTGATATCGAGGGCGAAGTTGCAGATGATCCAGCCGCCGACGAAGCCGATGTAGTTGCTGAAGACCACCAGGCACGGGAGCATGATGATCATGGCGATCACGCGGGGGGCGACAAGGAAGCGGACCGGGTTGATCGACATCACCTCGAGGGCCTCGATTTCCTCCGAGACCTTCATGGTGCCGAGCTCCGCGGTGATGGCCGAGCCGCTGCGGCCGATGACGACGACGCCGGTGAGGAGCGGGGCCAGCTCGCGCAGGAGCGTGATCGAGAGGAGATCCGGCACGTATGAGGTCGCGCCCATGCGGGCCAGCTCATGCGAACCCTGCATGGCCAGCGTCAGGCCGATGCTCAGGGAAGTCAGCGCCGCCATGGGGACAGCCTGCACGCCCATGCGGACCATCTGCTGAAAGATCGCGTCGATCCGGACGGGCGGCTTCCCGACGAAGGGCGCGATAAAGGTCCAGTAGAGAATCTGGGCGTTGAGCGTGAGGAATTGGCGCAACGCGGCCACGGTCGGTTACTTGGAGGCGAGAGCCGCCAGGGCGGCCTCGCGGGTGTCGGAGATGGTGAAGAGCTCGTTCAGGCGGACGAGGTCGAAAATGGTGCGCACCTTCTTTTTCAGGCCGAAGAGGGCGATCTTGCCGCCGAATGAGGAGGACTCGCGTACGTACTCGATGAAGGTGGCGAGACCCGACGAGTCGATGTACTCGACGTCGGTAAAGTCGATGAGGAGGACGGGCGCCTTGTCGGAGGCGCAGTCGCGCAGTTCGGCGCGGAGGGCGGGGGAGGCGTGCAGGTCGATTTCACCCGTGATCTTGAGTGTGGTTGCCTGGTCGTCTTTCAACTTCTCGATCTGCATACCAGCGAGATAGCGAGGCGGGGCGGCAGAGGGAAGCTTGATTTGCGCCCAGTCGAGGGTCGCACCTTGTGCGGGGCCGTGAATCTGGTTTATTGGTGACGAAATGGCTGCAGGAGAAAGATCGTGGGAGGAAATCCGCAAGGACTTCCCCGTGTTGGACCAGGAGGTCAACGGGAGGAAGCTCATTTATTTCGACAACGCGGCGACTTCGCAGAAGCCGCTGAGCGTGATCGAGGCGATGACGCATTACTACGAGCACGACAATGCCAATGTGCATCGCGGCCTGCATGAACTGAGTAATCGCGCCACCGCCGGGTATGAAGGCGCGCGCGCCCGCCTCGCCGCCTACCTCGGCGCGCAGGACGAGGAGATCATTTTCACCCGCGGCACCACCGAGAGCATCAACCTCGTGGCTCGCGCCTGGGGCGAGGAATACCTGAAGGCCGGCGATGTGGTCCTGCTGACCGAGATGGAGCACCACAGCAACATCGTGCCGTGGCAACTCCTGGCCCAGCGGCGCGGCGTGAAGCTGCGCTTCATCCCGGTGACGCCGGAGGGCACGCTGGACCTTTCCAATCTCGATCAGCTCCTCGACGGGGTGAAGCTCTTCAGCTTCGTTCATATCTCGAACAGCCTCGGCACGATCAATCCCGCCGCCGAGCTCGTGCGCCGGGCCAAGGCCGCCGGAGCCACCGTGCTCGTCGACGCCGCTCAGAGTGCCGGGCATCTGCCGCTCGACGTGAAGGAGCTTGGCTGCGACTTTCTCGCGCTCTCGGGGCACAAGATGTGCGGCCCGACCGGTATCGGCTTGCTGTATGGCCGCCGGGAGATTCTCGACGCGATGCCGCCCTTCCATGGCGGCGGCGAGATGATTTCCACTGTCACCTTTGAGGGAAGCCAATACAAGCCGTCGCCCTACCGCTTCGAGGCGGGGACCCCGGCCATCGCGGAGGCGATCGGCCTCGCGGCGGCGGCGGAGTACATCGACGGTATTGGCCGCGCTCGCATCTGGGAACACGACCAGCTTCTCGCCCGGGAAGGACTGGCGGTATTGAGCCAGATCCCCGGCATCCGCATCCTTGGGCCGCTGGACCAGCGGGCCGGACTCGTCGCTTTTACCCTCCAGTCGGCCCACGCCCACGATGTCGTGAGCATGGCGGACCAGGAGGGACTCGCCTTGCGCGGCGGCCACCACTGTACCCAGCCGCTACTGCGCAAGCTCGGCGTGCCCGCCTCCAGCCGGGCAAGCTTTGCCTTTTACAACACGATTGAGGAGATTCAACGGATGGGGGAAATCCTCAAGAAAGTGCAGACCTTTTTCGCATGAACCTCGAAGAACTCTACCAGGAGGTGATCCTGGACCACAGCAAGCGTCCCCGGAACTTCGGCCCACTGCCCGATGCGACGGTGACCGTGCGCGGGGACAATCCCTCGTGCGGCGACGAGATCGAGCTTTCGCTCAAGCTCAACGGCGACCAGATCGAGGACGTGAAATTCACCGGCCAGGGCTGCGCCATCTGCATGGCCTCCGCCTCGCTCCTCACGCTGAAGGTGAAGAAAAAGGAAAAGGCGCAGGCCGAGGCGCTGCTCAAGGGATTCAAGGACATGCTCACCGCGCCCGAGGCTCCGGAGTCGAACGACACGCTGGGCGACTTGCAGATTTTTTCCGCCGTGCGGCGTTTCCCCCAGCGGGTGAAGTGCGCCACCCTTTCGTGGCGTGCGCTCGAGCAGGCACTGGAAGCCCATGCGGGATCGGTTACGACCGAGGAACCAGCCAGCTAGCAGGCTGGACGCCGCCCTCCGGTGGGTGGTGGTACGTAAGGAGA
Source organism: Terrimicrobium sacchariphilum (assembly GCF_001613545.1). Taxonomy (NCBI): domain Bacteria; kingdom Pseudomonadati; phylum Verrucomicrobiota; class Terrimicrobiia; order Terrimicrobiales; family Terrimicrobiaceae; genus Terrimicrobium; species Terrimicrobium sacchariphilum. Next base: position 3,417,732 of record NZ_BDCO01000002.1, on the reverse strand, counting down.
ATGGGGAGGCAGCCTGGAGATTGGCGTGTCCGGCCCCGTCAGGCCGGGCGCTGAAATGGAGCCTTTCTCCAGTCTCGACGTCTCTACGTATGATCTGTTAGTGCAGTCAGGCAACAGGTCTCAAAAAGCATGAAGATCACCCAGGGAAAGAAGGGACGACGAGCGATGACTCGTGCTTTGAGGCTTTGTGATGTCGTATCCCCCTAAAGCCCCATGATAGGAAAGTCCCTTATTTTCCGGCGGGTAGAAATGTGCATACCGAGGTTATGCTCGTGATGGAGAGCGTGCTTAACAATCCTCCCCATCCGCTGCTTCGTACGCGTGATCGCATTTTGGGCGCAGCGAAGGAACTATTTGCCAGCAAGGGATTTAAAGGAACTACGACTGCGGAGATTGCCCGTCGCGCCGGAGTCAATGAGGCGTTGATCTATCGGCATTTCCCGGCCAAGCGCGACCTGCACACCGCCATCCTGCGAGCCAAGCTCGAGGAGGAGGTCTCGCTGGAGCTTTTTCAGGCACCGGAGTCGATCGACCTCCCCGTGGAAATCGTGCTCCAAGGCGTGGCTCAAAGATTTCTCGAGGCCCACGACCCGACCTTTCTCAGGCTTTATTACCAGAGTGCCCTGGAGGGGCATGAACTGGCAGGGGAGTTTTACGAGCAGTTTGTCACACGGTTTGTCGCAGTGCTGGAGGGAATGTTCATTCGCTGGATGGCCGCAGGTCTGATTCATGCGAGCAATCCACGCATGAGCGCTCAAGCGTTTCTCGGCATGTTGCGTAGCGCGGCGCTGAGCATTGAGCTGTTTCAGGACCCGGATTTCCTCCGCCCCTACGACGAACTGGCCAAAGACTTCACCACGACCTTTATCAACGGGATCCGGGTGTATCCGGTCCATAGCGACCACAATCCCACGATCTAGGGGCATTTCCGTTTGCATTCCCGGACAATCGGGGGGATGCTGTGCGTTCGCACGGGGGAGATTCCGTTGGTAGCGTGGAAAGTTTCCACAGCGGATTTTTGGCAACAACACTCATCTGCCCGTTGTTCTGTCGATCTAGCAGGTCATTCTGCGTCGCCTGAATGCGTTCTTCGCCGTGCGGTATATCTCTATGCAACAGGACAAAGCGATCGAAGTTGAAGGACGGATAACGAACGTACTACCCGGGACGATGTTTCACGTGGAATTGGCCAACAAGCACACCGTGCTGGCACACATCTCGGGCAAGATGCGCAAGCGTTTCATCCGTCTCCTCAATGGCGACCGCGTGAAGCTGGAAATGTCCCCGTACGATCTGAGCAAGGCCCGGATCGTGTATCGTCTCGGCTAGTTTTTTCTTTTTCGGCCGGGTTTGTTTTCCGGCCATCTCCGGGGAACGTGGTTCCCCTTCCTTGGCGGCGAGAGTGTGTTTGTATCTCGCAGCGGACTTTCGAATGTCGCGTAAGGGTGGGCGCTCGGCCCACCCTCTCTGCGACTCGCGGGCGCAAAGTCAGATATTCAGCGCCTTGCGACGATGATGTTCATCGGGGCGATGCGCGATGCGATTGACCTCTTGTTCCGTGAGCGTCACGACATCTCCCACGGCAGCGGCTCCCACTCGGATACGTGCGGCCTTTTCGCACATGAACATGGCGGCCTCCACGGCCTGGGGCGATCCGCCCAGGGTGATGACGCCGTGATTCTGCAGCAGGATGACGCGGGGTAGTTCCCCCTCATCCTTCCGGAAGCTTTCGACCTCCTTGCGGATAGCCTGTGAGAGCACGAGCCCCGGGTCGGTGTACGGCACGAAGGCCGAGACGCGCCCGCAGCAAACGATCTCGTCGGGAAAGAGCCGCGTGCTGGCAAACTCCCGCGCCCGGTCGGAGCACAGGAAGGCATTGGCCGTGATCGGGTGCGTGTGGCCGACGAAGTTGATACCCGGAAGCGACAGCAGGTAGGCGTGAAAGAGCGCCTCCACGGAGGGCTTGCGCGCGTTCTTGTCGACACGCGACTCGAGCAGGGCGTTGTCCACGTCCGTATCGGAGAGGTTCTTCGCATCCAGCAGCGCGAGGAGCGGGGCCGAGTAGCACCGCACCACACCGTCGGGGGTGAGCGTCGACAGGCTGGAGCCGGACGCCTTCACCAGGAAGGTGTCGGCGTCGAGCCGGGTGGATGTATTGCCTTCGCCCAGGATGGCCAGCTGCAGGTCGGGTCGACCGAGGCTGTGGGAGAGGGCGAGGAGGGAGTCGAGGGCGGTATCAGGCATAAAGAGGGCCAAAGTTCTGGCAGGCTCGGAAGTCGGCCGCCTCGAGGTCCGCGGTACCGAAGGCATTCCACGTGCTGGGACGGAAGATGCGCTCGCGCGAGACGTTGTGCATGTAGACGGGGATGCGGAGCATGGCGGCGAGACTAATAAGGTCGCTGCCGATGTGTCCATAGGCGATGGCGCCGTGGTTGGCGCCCCAGGCGTTCATCACGCTGTAGACATCGCTGAACGCACCCTCGCCCGTGAGGCGCGGGGCGAACCACGTGGTGGGCCACGTCGGGTTCGTGCGCTCGTCGAGGATGGAGTGCACGTCGTCCGGCAGATCGACCGTCACGCCTTCGGCGATTTGCAGGGCGGGGCCGAGACCGGCGATGAGGTTGAGCCGGAACATTGTCGTCGGCATGCCGCCTCGGGTGCGGAAGCGGGTGGACCATCCGCCGCCGGGGAAATACTCGGTGATGGAGGGATGCCAGGTCGTGGCCTTCAGGCAGGCATCGATTTCCTCCTGCGAGATTTCCCAGAAGGGCTTCATCGCGGGCTGGCCGTCGATCTGCTGCTCGCCGGTGCCGTCGAGGGCGGCGGGGCCGGAGTTGATGAGGTGCAGGATGCCGTTCTTCGCATCGCCCGAGAGGGTGTGGCCGGTGACGCGCTTCACGGCGTCCGCGCTCCAGTAGGTGCGCACGTCGGCAAAGATCTGCGCGGTGTTGGTGAGGAGGTGGCCGAAGAGCATCGACGCGCCGTTGAGGCAGTCGTTCTCCGTCGCCACGATGTACGGGGCGCGCTTGCCGTTCCAGTCGAAGGACGTGTTGAGGATGGCTTCGAGGAAGTCGCCGTTCGGCTGGTAATCCGTCCACTGGCGCTGGCCCTGGAAGCCCGCCGCGATGGCGTGGTGGCCGTGGGCCTCCTCGCGGAATCCCTTCTCGGCCAGCTTCGGGTTGCCGACCATGAGATCGCGGGAGATGAGGGCCATCTTCACGCTGCTCTCCCATTCCTTGTCCAGCTGCTCACGCGAGCGGGTGGTGGATGGCGAGTTGTAATCCTTGCCCTCGGGGCAGTTGGCCTTCACCCAGGCCAGAGCCTTTTCATACTCGGCCTCGTCGTAGATGCCCTTGTCGATGCGGCGGAGGATCTCCGTCGAGTCGATGGTCTCGACGCGCATGCCAAGGTATTTCTCAAAGAAGGGCTGATCGACGATGGAACCCGCGATGCCCATGGAAACGCCGCCGATTCCCAGGTAGGAACGCCCGCGCATCTGAGCCACGGCCAGACCAGCGCGCACAAATTGCAAAATCTTCCCTGCGACATCCTCCGGGATGCTGCTGTCGCCGCCATCCTGCACCTCGCGGCCATAGATGCCGAAGGCGGGCAGGCCCTTTTGCGAATGACCGGCGAGCACGGCGGCGAGATAGACCGCGCCGGGGCGCTCGGTGCCGTTGAAACCCCACACGGCCTTCGGAATGAGCGGGTCCATGTCCATCGTTTCCGAGCCGTAACACCAGCAGGGCGTCACGGTGAGCGAGACCTTCACGCCCTCGCGGGCAAATTTTTCCGCGCATGCCGAAGCCTCGGCCACGCCGCCGATGCAGGTATCGGCGATGACGCACTCGACGGGGGTGCCGTCGGTATAGCGCAGGGTGGAGCTGATGAGCTTGGCGGCGGATTCCGCCATGAGGCGCGTCTGGTCCTCGAGGGACTCGCGCACGCCGCCGAGGCGGCCGTCGATGGTGGGGCGGATACCGACCTTGGGATGGGAGGGAGTAGACATGGGGAAATCTCACCACCCGGCGGGCTGGCGGGGAAGAGCCGCGATTGACCTAAAGTTGGCAATTTTTGACTTCCCATCCCGTCGCGCTCTCTGACAATGAGGCAATGCCCGCCCCCGAGCCTCTGTACTATAGTCGGCAGGTCTCCGACGCCCGGCGATTTCACCTGCCGCCGGGGCGCTCCGACACCCCGCTGGTTGTCGCGGGGGCGGGGTGGGAGGCATGCCGGGCGGACTACGAGGTCCGCCGCACCAGTTTCTCGCATCTCACGGTGGAGTTTGTCGCCAAGGGCGAGGGTGAGGCGGAACTGGCTGGGGTGCGGTTCCCCCTGCGAACTGGGGTGATTTATGTCTACGACCGCACCGTACCCCATCGCATCTCGGCGGGAGAGGGTGGGATGGTGAAGTACTTTGCCCTGCTGCGCGGTGCCGCTGCCCGCAAGCTTCTCGCCCGTCGCGGGCTGAAGCTTGGCGGGATGTGTGCGGTGACGCGGCCTGATCGCATCCGTGAGGTCTGGGACGATCTGGTCGAAATGGGCTTCGGCGACCGATCGGATCGCGAGGAGGCGTGTGCGGATACTTTGCGATACTTGATCCTCAAGATTGGCGACCTGATGACGCCCGAAGGGGAGAGCGCCTCGCTCGCCTATGCCACCTATCAACGCTGTCGCGAGACGATGGAGGAGCGCTATGCGGAGTTGGTCACGGTGAGTGATGTGGCCCGGGTGTGCGGCATCGACCCGGCGTATATGTGCCGGTTGTTCCTGCGCTTCGGGCGGCAGAATCCCTACCGCTATCTGCTCTGGCTGCGGGTGAATCACGCCGTCGACCTGCTACGCCACACGGCAAAAACCGCCCGGCAGGTCGCGGAGGAGCTGAACTTCAGCGACGCATCCACCTTTTCCCGTACAGTGAAGCGCGTCTTCGGCCTCTCACCCTCGAGGTTGGGGCGTATGCAGCCCGATGCCCGGAAAGGTGAAGATTCTTCCTCGCCTGAGTAAGCGGCTTGTTCTTTTCTTGGGAAAGTCCGTATGAACACACCACCTCCCTCGTCTCAGCGTCCGGTCTCCATGAGGCTACTGGCGGAGGAGTGCGGGCTCTCCGTGGCCACGGTCTCCCGGGCCTTGCGGGGATCACCCCTGGTCACAGCCCGGACGCGCAAGCTGGTCGAGGCGGCAGCCCATCACCTAGGCTATGAGTTCAATCCATACGTCGGGCAACTGATGTCGAGCTTCCGGCGGAGCCAGGGCGAGACGATGCAAGGCAATCTGGCGTTTATCTGGTGCGACGTCTGGATGGGGCGTGAGGACTCGCAGTTCGGCGTGATGCGAGGGCATGCGTTGCGTCGTGCGGCGGAACTGGGCTACTCCGTTTCGGAGTTCACTCTGTTGGATCACACGCCCACCGCAATGGTGAGGATGTTGTCCAGCAGGGGCATTCGTGGCGTGCTGATCCTTTCGCCTGCGGGTTCGGCGGGAAAATCTCATCTCCGGCTGAATCTCGAGGACTTTGCCTGCGTCTCCATTGGCTGGTCATTATATTCCCCGGCGTTTCATCGGGTGAGATTTGATCATTTCCAAGCCACTCGGCTGGCGATTCACCATGCCAAGCGTCGGTTTGGCGGGCGCATAGCGGTGCTGGTGGATTTTCGCTACGACCAACGCTCGGACCGTTCCTGCCGTGCAGCCTTCCTCTCCCACCATCCCGACGGACCCGCTGCGGCGGCGGGCCTCATTTTTGACGTGGCCGGCCTCGATGTGAAGAAGCTCCGGCGAGCCTACGAGGACGGGAAATTTGCCGGGCTGATCGTCCTCTCGAGATCCGGGCTGCCGCCAGGGTTCTTCGACTGGTTCCCGCATGAGAACATGGTTTATCTCGACGATGATGGTGATACGCCGAGCTTTGGCAGGGTCGACCTGCGCTACGATCTGCTGGGTCGCTGGTCGGTGGATCACCTGGTCGGCACGATTCAGAGGCACGAAACCGGGGAGCCGGCGGTGCCGATGACCATATTTGTCCCTCCGCGCTGGATGGCGGGAAATCGCTAGAGATTGCCGCTGTCGCGGAGCGGTTTCTTTTCGACACGGCTTCGGGATTTTCGTGATAGTCGATGGCTCGCGTTCCCGATACGCCGATACTCCGATTTTCTATGAAACTCATTTCCTTGGTCGAATCTCCCGCTGGCAAACCACTGTTTTTCCTTGGCGGCCCGTCCTCCTCGTATGTCCTCGGCGTCAGTGACGAGGGGTTCCTCTGTCACCTGCACTGGGGTGGCCCGGTAGCTCCGAGTGCGGCGATGGCGGCTTTCCTGGATGGAGGCAACATCGCCTTCAGCCCGGGTCATCCCAAGGTCTCCGGCGGCCTGATCGGTCTCGACCTGCTGAGACTGGAGTACCCGACGGCGAATACCGGGGACTTCCGCCTGCCCGCCCTGGATGTGCGCCATGCGGACGGCACGCAGGGGCTGCGCCTGTTTTACGCGGGGCATCGCATCACCGCGGGCAAGCCCGCCCTCCCGTCGCTCCCGGCCACGTATGTCGAGGATGCCTCGGAAGCGGAAACGCTGGAGGTCGACCTGCGGGATGAACTCGGGGGCATCGCGGTGACGTTGCTGTATACCGTTTTTGCGGGACGCGATGTCGTGGCTCGGTCGGCTCGCATCCGCAATACCGGCTCGGCCCCGGTGACGCTTCTGCGCGCGCTCAGCATGGCGGCTGACCTGCGTGGATCGGCTTTTGACCTGCTCCACCTGCCCGGCGCCTGGGCACGGGAACGCTGGATCGAGCGCCAGCCGCTCCACTCCGGTGCGCAGCTCATCGGCTCCCGGCGCGGGGCGAGCAGCCACCAGTACAATCCCTTCTTCGCCCTGCTGGACCCCTCCACCACGGAAACCACGGGCGCGGTGCGCGGCGTGAGTCTCGTGTACAGCGGCAGCCATATCGGCGGGGCCGAGGTGGACCAGGTCTTCAACACCCGCATCGTCTCGGGCATCAACCCGGAGGGCTTTTCCTGGCATCTCGCGCCGGACGCGGAATTCCAGACGCCCGAGGTCGTGCTGGCCTACTCAGCCGAGGGATTGGGCGGTCTTTCCCGCCAGTACCATCACCTGTACAGGGAACGTCTGGCGCGCGGCGCTTGGCGCGATCGCGAGCGCCCCGTGCTGGTCAACAACTGGGAGGGCACGTACTTTGACTTCACCGCCGACAAGCTTGTCGCCATCGCCCACGTGGCGGCCCGCACAGGGGTCGAGCTCTTCGTGCTCGATGACGGCTGGTTCGGCAAGCGCGACGACGACACCACCTCACTCGGCGACTGGTTCGTTGATGAAAAGAAACTCCCCGGCGGCCTCGCTCCGCTGGTGAAGCGCATCAATGACGAGGGGCTGTCCTTCGGACTGTGGTTCGAGCCGGAGATGATCTCGGCCGAGAGCGAACTTTATCGCGCGCATCCCGACTGGTGCCTGCACATGCCCGACCGCAGTCGCACCCCGGGCCGCCAGCAGCTCGTGCTCGATTTCTCCCGCGACGAGGTCGTCCAGGCCATCGGCGACCAGATGGCCACGATCCTGCACAGCGCCCCGATCCGCTATATCAAGTGGGACATGAACCGCCACCTTACCGAAGTGGGCTCTGCGGGCTGGCCGGCGGAGCAGCAGGGCGAGGTGGCGCATCGACACATCCTTGGCGTTTACAAGCTCATGGACCGCCTCACCACGGAGTTCCCCGAGATCCTCTTCGAGAGCTGCTCGGGTGGCGGCGGGCGCTTCGATCCCGGTATCCTGTACTACATGCCGCAGACGTGGACCTCGGATAACTCCGACGCCATCTCGCGCTTGAAGATCCAGTACGGCACCTCGCTCGTCTACCCACCCTGCACGATGGGTGCGCACGTTTCCGCCGTGCCGAATCACCAGGTCTTTCGCACCACCTCGCTGCGAACGCGGGGCTATGTCGCGCTCGCCGGGCAGTTTGGCTTTGAGCTCGACCTCACCGCCCTGCCAGAGGCGGAAATCTCGGAAATGACGGAACTCGTCCAGCTCGTGAAAGAAACTCGCCACCTCCTGCGCACGGCGGATTTTCATCGCCTAAGCGATCCTTTCACGAGTCATGTCGCCGCCTGGGAACTCGTCTCGTCCGATCGCGGTGAGGCAGTGGTGACGGCCACCCTGGCCTTTTTCGAGCCGAATTTCCTCCACCTCCCGCTGAAGCTGCGCGGCCTCGACCCGACGGCGCGTTATCGCGTCGTCCATGGACCTGAGGGCGAATGGCCCGGCGATGTCCTCATGGAGCTTGGGTTGCCTGTATCGTTCAAGCAGGACTTTGACAGCATACTCTGGCACCTCAAGCGGGTGTGAATCGTAAAGGACGAGTGAGAATTGTAACTGTTACACTTCTCACTCCTTGAGTCGTCGAAGAGGGTGATCATAAATCCTCGCATGATGTCTCTTTCCTCCGATCAGGCGGACGCGTGGACCAGCGCGTCCCGGTTTGTCAAAAAGTCGCTCGATGCCGATTTTGTCGTCGTCGGTGGCGGCATGGCGGGCGTATGCGCCGCACTCGCGGCGGCTCGCAACGGCCTCTCGGTTATTCTCGTGCAGGATCGCTCCGTTCTTGGCGGCAATGCGTCGAGTGAGATCCGGATGCACATCGTGGGAGCGGATTGCCACGGTGGCCGCCCGGGTGCACGGGAGGCGGGACTCATTGAGGAACTGAAGCTTGAGGACGCGTACCGCAATCCCCACCGCAGCTACTCGCAGTGGGACCTGCTGCTTTACGAAAAGGTGGTCGATGAAAAGGCGATCACCCTCATGCTGGATTCAGACTGTATCGGCTGCCAGATGACGGCGGATGGTGACGGGATCGCCTCGGTCACCGTGCTGCGCAATTCCACTGAGGAGATCTTTGAGATCACAGGCCGGTACTTTGCCGACTGCTCGGGAGATTCCCGCCTGGGCTTTGAGGCTGGGGCCGATCTGCGCATGGGCCGCGAGAGCCAGGCCGAGTACGGCGAGAGCCTCGCTCCCGTCGAGGCCGACAAGCAGACGCTCGGGAGCTCGATCCTCATTACGGGTCGCGAGTATCCGACGCCGCAACCCTTTATCGCACCCCACTGGGTGCGCAAGTTCACGAAGGATCAGCTCCATCACCGCCCAATCCACAGTTTTGAGTATGGCTACTGGTGGTTCGAGTGGGGCGGCCAGCTCGACACGATCAAGGACAACGAAGTCATCCGCCACGAACTGCTCCGTATCGCGCTCGGCATCTGGGATTACGTGAAAAACTCCGGACATCATCCCGAGGCCGCCAACTGGGCGCTCGACTGGGTCGGCGCGATCCCGGGCAAGCGCGAAAGCCGTCGCCTTCTGGGCCGGCACGTGCTCCTGCAGGGTGATGTGCTCTCGGGCCGCATCTTTCCCGATGCCGTGGCTTATGGCGGCTGGGCTATCGATCTGCATCCGCCCTCCGGCGTCGACGCCGTGGACGAGCCACCCTTCACTCCGACCCACGGCAAGCACATCTACACCATCCCATTGCGCTCGCTCTACTCTCGCAATATCGGCAATCTCCTCTTCGCGGGGCGCAATATGAGCGCGAGCCATGTGGCCTTTGCCAGCACCCGCGTGATGGCGACCTGCGCCGTGATGGGGCAGGCCATCGGCACCGCCGCCGCCCTCGCCCTCCGCGACGGCGTCTCGCTCGACCAACTCACCGAGGGCGAGGGCATACGCAAGCTCCAGCAGCAACTCATCAAGGATGACGCCTACCTGCCCTCGATCCCTGGTAACGATCCGGCGGACCTCGCGAAGCGAGCGACCGTCTCGGCCTCGACCGAGAAGCCGGGCTGCGAAGCAGCTCTCGTCCTCGACGGCATCACCCGCGAGCTGCCGGAACACCTCGGCCCCTGGGCTGACGGGAAGGCACACCGCTGGGAATCCGCCGCACTGCCGGCTACGCTCGACCTCACCTTTCCCGAGGCCGTCGAGGTCAGCGAGATTCACATCACGTTTGACTCCGGTTTCCAGCGCGAGCTCATCCTCTCCCTCAGTGACCATCACACAGCCAAGAGCCTGCGCGGCGCGCAGCCCGAGCTGGTGAAAGCCTACCGCGTTTATCTCGATGGCGAGGTCGTCGTCAGCGAGGAGGCAAACTACCTCCGCAAGCGAGTGCATCGTCTCGACTCCCCGCGCCGTGGCTCCACCCTCCGCGTAGAGGTGCTCGCCACACACGGCGTGCCGGAGGCTCGGGTCTTCGAGGTCCGCGCGTACTAGACGCTTCTCTCCAGGCAGGCGCGCATACAGGCTTCCCCTCCATCACCCGGCGGGATTTCCGGTGTGCGCTCCCTCACCGGTCCGCCCGCTCGCCGGGATCGTGGCATGAATGCGTCGTAATGATTGGTGAATGCGAAATTCAGCGCAGTCCACGCCTTTCTGTTGGCCTGCGTTTTTCCGTATTTGACATAATTTAAATCGATATAATATCGTCAATCATTCGGTGGAGAGGGAGCCTCGGAAGCGAAATGCAGCCTTCCCGGGTTTCGTCAACAAGCCGCGTGCGACACACAAACCCATGAACCCCTTTTACCTCACCGGCCTTATCGGCGTGGCGCTATGGGTGTCGTTTTCTCCAGTTGCTGTCTTCGCTGGTTCCTCGATCGGCCTGAAATTTGGAGGTGAGGTCAATCAGCTCTCGCCCGACGAATCCTGTGGCGTGGTGGCGCAGCAAAACTGGTGCAATCTTTCCGGTGCGACGGGCAGCCAGGAAGGTCTGACGGATGCCCAGGGCAACAAAACCACGGCAAAGGTGGAGTGGAGTTCCCCGCTGGTGGTCGGCAAACCCGCGCCCCAGGCGGCTGCCATCGTGCGTCTGCTGAAGGGGTATCTCGATGGAGGGTCGGGTGGTCATCCGGCCACTGTCACCATCAGCGGCATCCCCTATCAGCGCTACACGGCCTATGTGTACTTTACCGAGGGAGACAAGGCCCGGACAGTTTCCACCTACACGGTGAACGGTGTGGAGATCATGATCATCCCCGGCTCGCCCAAGGACGGACTCCTTGAGGCTCAACCTGTGTACGATCGCGAGGTCGACGCGGAGAAGCGCGGTACGTATCTGGAGCTCAAGGATCAGGTCGGGAACTTCGAGATCGTCACCGACAACAAGGGTTGGCAATACGACTCCAGCGGGGATTTCCGCTCGCCCATCAGTGCGATCCAAATCGTCGAGTCAGACAAATAACACCCCTGTGATCTTCCTCGTGAAAGCCGCTCGGGTCTCTTTCCGCTCTCTTCGCCAAAAACCTATTATGAATCATCCCTCTGGCACACTGCTCAGGCACGGCCACGCCCTCCTAGGCAGCCTCGCTCTCACCGCTTCCCTGCTGACGCTCCATGCGGAATCCGCGCCGCCTGAGACGAAAGATCGGCCTATCCGTCCGGGAGCGGTGTGGCTGGACGACAGAGGGGTGCCGATCAATGCACACGGCGGTGGCATCCTTTTTCACGATGGGCGTTACTATTGGTTCGGCGAGCACAAGATCGCAGGACCAGGCGGGAACGTGGCCGAGGTGGGCGTGCATTGCTACTCCTCCGCCGATCTCCACAACTGGAAGGATGAAGGAATCGCCCTTGCCGTATCCAACGACCCTGCGAACGACATCGCCCGGGGCTGCATCCTCGAGCGCCCCAAGGTGATCTACAACCCGAAGACCGGCAAATTTGTCATGTGGTTCCACCTCGAGCGCAAGGACAAGGGGTACTCCGATGCCCGCAGCGGCGTGGCCGTGGCGGACAAGGTCACGGGACCCTATCAGTTTGTGGAAAGCTTTCGCCCCAATGCTGGCATATGGCCCCAAAACTTCGGCGTCTCCCAACGCGGGGAACTGACCGCAGAGGAGAACGACAAGCTGGCGGGGAAGGTGAAGGGATGGTTTCCCGCCGAGCTTATCCTGAAACGGGATCTCGATGGAGGCCAGATGGCTCGCGATATGACGCTCTTTGTCGATGAGGACGGGACGGCCTACCACATCTTCTCCTCGGAGGAAAACCGCACGCTGCACATCTCAAAGCTCACCGAGGACTATTTGCGCCCGGCTGGCGAGTATGTGCGGATTTTCCCGGACAAGTACAATGAAGCTCCCGCCGTGGTAAAGCATGAGGGCAAATATTACCTCATCAGCTCCGGCTGCAGCGGCTGGGACCCCAATGCGGCACGCTCCGCGGTGGCTGACAGCATGATGGGGCCGTGGACGGAGTTGGGAAATCCCTGCCGAGGAACCGAGGAGGAAAACAAAACCACCTTTCGCTCGCAGAGCACCTTTCTCCTCCCCGTCCAGGGAACGGATGGCGGCGTGATCTTCCTGGCCGACCGCTGGAACCCCGGCAACGCCATCGACGGGCGCTACATCTGGCTGCCCGTGGAGTTTCAGGACGGCAAGCCCACCATTTCCTGGAAAGATTCCTGGTCCGTGAGCGAGGCGTTCAAACCCGCCGACGCTCCTCGGAGCAAACCGTAGGCGCTCCTTGTCGCAATCCGAGTCTGCGCGGCTACAGCAGACCCTGCCCGGCGAGGATCGACTCCACGGCTTTGCGGGCATCAGTGCCCATCACACCATCGCCCTCGAGGCGGCAGGCAAAGGCGTTGGTCTTTCCGCCGCTCACCACGTAGCCGACGAACCAGCCGATGCGCGTGCCGCGATCCGTGCCGGTGCCCGTCTTGCCGTAGAGCGTGCCTTTGGCGGTGGACTGGACTTTCATGACCTCCTTCAGCTCGGCCTGGGTGCGGGTGGAAAAGGGCACGTCGCCCCTGGCAAGGCGGGCGGTGAGTTCGGCCTGCTCAACGGCAGAGAGGAGGATGGTCTTGCGATTCGGGGCGGGGAGCCAGAAGACGTCGACGCCTGAGGAAATGTCGCGGTCGCCGTAGCCGAGGCGGTCGAGCCACTCCTGCATGCGGACCTTGCCGATCTGGCGGGCGAGGGCCTGGTAGGCGGGCACGCAGGAGACGGCAAAGGCCGAGCGCAGCGTCTGGTCCTGGTTCCAGCCCGGCGCGACATCGCGCTTCACGCCGTCCCATTTCCAAAAGGGCGCATCGGGGCTGGCGACCAGGCCGAGCTGGAGGCCGATGGCGGAGTTCCAGATCTTGAAGGTCGAGCACGGGGCGACCTTGACCGCGCTGGCCCTCGCGTCGGATTCGTACCGCGCCCCGGTTTGCACGTCGATCTGCACGTAGGCCCCCGAGCGGCCATGGAAGGCCTTGTCGATAAGCCCGGAGGGAAGCGGAAGCAGCGAGGCGGCGACGAGCAGGAGCGCGAGCATGGCGGGAATTTCGCCGGGGAACCGCCTTTCGGCAACGGGATTTCCCGCCGGGGCGGGGGAAAAACGGCTGGTTTATCTGCTTGCGGGGAGGGGGAGGGGATGCACAGTATGGGCGGTTCAGCAGTTACGGGGCGTAGCTTAGCTTGGTAGAGCGCGTGGTTTGGGACCACGAGGTCGCAGGTTCGAATCCTGTCGCCCCGATTTTTTAACTTTCAGAAATGTATTTTTACCTGAAGCGACGCCCTGCGTGAGGTCGCACCCGCCTGCAACGCTTCGCGTAGCGATGCGGGCAGGGGTTCGAATCCAGTCGCCCCGATTTTTCAATCTTGGGAAATGTATTTTACCTACGTGCTGCGTTGTTCGGATGGAGATTTGTACGTGGGTTCGACGTCCGATTTAAGAAGACGCCTGAAAGAGCATGAAGGAGGGCAGGTCAGGACAACGTCCAGTCGCCTTCCGGTTGAACTGGTTTACTACGAAGCCTGCCTCAGTGAATCAGGAGCTGCGCAAAGGGAAAGGCAGTTGAAAACCGGGTTTGGCCGCGCGTACCTGAAGCGACGCCTTGCGTGAGGTCGCACCCGCCCGCAACGCTTCGCGTAGCGATGCGGGCGGGGATTCGAATCCAGTCGCCCCGATTTTTTTAATCTTGGGAAATGGGCTCTCCGCCAAAAAATGGGGATGAGGTCATTTGTTGAGGTTTTGTTAGTCGCATTGGGCGATGACGCGTAAGCGGTAGTTGGGGAGGTTTTTGAAGCCGCAGGCTCGTCTTTGAAGGAGTTTCATCCTGCGGTAGGACGATCTCGGAGAGGAAAGCGTCCTCGCTTCCAGAGTTCGGATGATCCGGAAGCGCGGGGTGCGGAGCTGGCGTTTCGGGTAGGCCTTCATTGCTTTCAGGTTTTTTCATGTTATTGGAGGGGATTTGCGCGCATAAGGCGCGTGTCCCTATTTTCCAACCATGAAAGTCACTGTCGAAATGATCGCCAGGGAGGCAGGTGTGTCAGCGCCTACGGTCTCCCGAGCCTTGAAGAATGATCGTCTGGTTCATCCACAGACCAGGGCTCGCATCGCAGCGGTGGCCGCTCGGCTGGGGTACCAGGGGCGTTCGCGACGGGGGCGCAACCAGACCGAGCAGGTGCGCATCCTCTTGCTCGTCGCCAGCCTGACGCCTTATCCTCCGAATGAGGTGTTGCTTTCGCACCTGCAGGGCATCACGGCGGAGGTGGACAATACCGGCTGCCAGCTCACGGTGGAGCAGATCACGGACAAGCGGGCGGGCAAGCTCTCCGACCCGATGAATCTCCCGCAGGCGGTGCGAGACGGGGAGATCGACATCATCATCAGCCAGGGGCGGCATGCGCCCTTGGACATCGCTGCGCTGGCGGCTCACCTGCCCGTCGTGAGCCTTCAGTGGGAATACCCTGGCACGAGGGTCGACCTGGCGGAGTCCTTTAATGCGCGTGGCATCAGTGATCTGGTGGCCACTCTGGCGGCTCGCGGGCATCGGAAAATGGCATGGGTCGAGGAGCATTATCCGGCCTCGTTTTTCCGGGATCGATTTTCCGGATTCCTCCAGGGCTGCATCGATGCGGGCATTTCCCCGGCAGAGCAGCCTGTATTGACCTACAACCAGCTGCTGGCCTCGGAGGATGCCTTCCTCACCACGGCCAATCAGTTGAAGAAGGACGGGGTCACCGCGCTTCTTTGCGCGACGGACAATGTCGCCAGGGAGGTGGCGCTGTTTTGTGCCGGGTACGGGTTTCGGGTGCCCGAGGATTTCAGCATTACGGGGTACGATGCCTCGGTCATGACGCTGCCGGATGGCAAAATCCTCACCAGCTACGATCCCTGCTCGATCGAGCTGGGCAGGGCGGCGCTGCGGGTATGCCTCCAGCGGATTGCGGAGCCTTCCAGTGCCCGCATCATTCAAAGCCGCGAGGGCCGTATCCGGCATGGGGATACGGTGGCATCCGTGTAGTTATTTCATGTTCTTTCATTTTATTGTTGATAATTTCATGGGCGCGGATGAGGATGGCCTCGTTCAATTCCACGCTTACCATGAAAATATTCCTCCCTCTTCTTGCGGCAGTAGTCTGGGCCGGGTCTCTCGGCACCGGATCGGCTGCGGTCATTGCAGACTTTACTGACGGAAATACGACGTCGGCTGTCGACGGTTACGCGGGTAAGGCAGGTGGAGGCTGGACGGGAGCCTGGAACAACCCGACGAGCAACATCACCTACGCGGCCACCGTCACGAACACATCGCCGCTGAAGACTGGCTCGGGCAACTACCTGTCCATCACGGCTTCGTCGCCGGGGTCGGTTTCCAACTCGCAGGCCTCCGTGAATCGCCAGTATTCCTCGGGCATCAGCCTGACGCAGCAGGTGAAGTTTGAGTTTCTTTTCCGGGCCGACGTCATCTCCAGCCAGACGCGCTATACGATCTTTGACGCTCCGACCTCCCAGCCCGCGACCGGGGCCAACATGACGTGGGAGGTCGCGCTGAATGGATCGACCTGGTATCTCTACAGTGGCAACGGGGCTGGCGGAGGATCGGAAATCAGCACCGGGCTGACAGCGACGGCGGGCACGACGTACGCCTTTTCCATCCTGGCCGATCCGACAGCCAAGACCTTTACCGTTTCAATCGCTAACACCTCGGGTACGGTGCTCTATACGAGCAGCACGACGACTTTCCGGTCCAGTGCTGCTTCACTCGGGGGCTACCTGACGTTCAGCACGGTGGATAGCGATCCCTCCTCTCCGACAAGCCTCGCCTCCTCGATCGATGGCATCTCCATCACGCAGGTGCCGGAGCCGGGAATGGTGACGCTGCTGGGACTCGGCGGTGCGGCTATCCTTTTGATGCGCCGTCGGAAATAATCGCATCCCGGATCTCCCCCTATGAAAGTCCGCACTGTTTTTGCAGGATGGCTCGGCGTCGCCTGTCTGATGCTGGTTCACTCCGCCATGGGTGAGATCCGTGAGGATTTCTCCAATGGCTTTCCCGGCAAGGCCGGTGGGGGATGGGAGGGACCCTGGACGGAGAAGACCCTGGCGTGCCGCTTTACCTCGGTGTCGGCCGTGCCCGGGCCTCTGGAACCCTCGGGCAGCGGGAGTCTTCGGGTGGAAGGAGAAAGTGAAAGCGCTCAGGCATGCAACGCCTCGCTGTCCCGTCAATACGGCGGCGACGAACTCGCCCTGGAGGGGCCGGTGCAATACAGCTTCGCCGTCCGCCTCGACAGGTTTTCACCGGATCTGCGGTACGCGATCTTTGATGCCAGCGCGGCACAGGTCGGGACGGGTGCCAACGTTACGTGGCTGATCTCGGCAATCGGCGGTTTCTGGACGGCCTTTGACGGCCAGGGCGATGACCGGGAGGCTGGCGAGATGCCTCTGGGAATCCCGGTGCGCGAGGGAATTGTTTATACAGTCCGGGTGACGGCATTTCCCGGGCAGCGCAAGTGGGAGGTGGAACTGACCGACGGATTGCGCACGGCGGTGCTGCGGAATCTGAATTTCCGCTCCCGGGCGGAGACGCTGGGCGGATACCTTCACTATGGCTTTTCGGATAACAAACCTGCGACGCCCTCGCAGTTTGGTTTCACGCTGGGGACGATTACCATGAAGCCTGCGGAGGATACGGGGTCGGCTCATTAGTATAAGCTTATCCTTCCTCTCTGTCATGAAACGCATTGTTGGCTGGTTGTTCCTTCTCGGCCTTTTGGTGGTGGCCGGGTTCTCCGTTCCACGCTTGCTCCTGAGCGCAAGGGAACCATCGCCGAGCCAGTCGGAGATGGTGACACGCGATGGGTCTGCGATCCTGGGCGAGATCGTCAAGGCGGCGGGTGAGGGGCAGGCGAGGTATGTGATCCCGCCAGGCGTTTACCGCATCCCGGGTGGTCCTGTAGCGGAGGGGAAGGAGGGTTGCCATTGGGAGTTGATCGGGTTGAAGGACCTCGAGATCGACGCGACCGGAGCGGTGCTGATCTTCGCGGAGCGCGGGCAGCACGCCATTATTTTCCGGAACTGCCGCAACGTGACCTTGCGCGGAGCGACGTTGCGCCGGGAGACGCCGGGTTTTTCCCAGGGGCGCATCGAGGCCATCGACCCGGCGGGCGGCTATGTCGATGTGCGGATCGATGCGGGGTATCCGCTCGACATCGACGACGTGCGCTTTTTCCCCCATTTCTGGAGCAATGTGTTTGAAAAGGACACGGGGCGGTGGAAGACGCAGCTTCGCGCTCCCACGCCCTATGTGATGAAGCACATCGAGCCGGACCTCGTGCGGATCGACACCCGCGAGATCGCGACGACCGTGCCGCGCATTCAGCCGGGAGACCGGCTTGCCTGGCGAGGGGCGGTGCTCGACGACATCCGCCTCTCCCGCTGTGCGGGCATGAAGATCCTCGGCGTGACCATCCAGGGAGGGGCGGGAATGGCCCTGCACGAGATGGGCGGCGACGGTGGGAATGTCTACCGCGATTGCAAGGTGACGTATTGCCTGAAACCTTCTGGAGCCATGGATGCTCCGCTGATCGCGACCAATGCCGATGGCCTGCACAGTAGCGATGTACGGCAGGGCCCGGTGATCGAGGGGTGCTTGTTTGAGGGAGTGGATGACGACGCCATTGCGATCCATGGCAACTACTCGCTGGTCCTCGAGGCCGATGGGACGCGGATGGTGGTGTGCAGGTTCTCCGAGGCGAGCAATCCGCTCGGGGCCAATCCCGGCGACCTGCATCGCTTTTACGACAGGCAGGGCGCGTTCGTCGGCGAGGCCCGGGTGGTGCAGGCGCGGCCTGTGCCGGGCTTCGTCCCTGCGACCCGGCCCGATGCGATGTACCGGATCTTTCAGAAGATGGAGAAGAACCTCTTTGTCGAGTACACGCTCGATCGGCCCGTGGCTGCGGGGGAGGGCTGGCTCGCCTCGAACCAGGATACCCTCGGCAAGGGCTTTGTCGTCCGTGGCAACACGATCCGCGACTGTTTCGCCCGAGGCATCCTGCCCAAGTCAATCGATGGCACGATCGAGGGGAATCTCATCGAGCGTACCGCGCGGGCGGCCATTGAGTTGCTACCGGAGATGACGTGGTGGAGCGAGTCGGACTATTGCCGCAATGTCGTGATCCGCGGCAATACGATTCGCGACGTATCGCCCAACCGCAAGACGGGGCCTCTACGCCATCCTGGTGCGTTGACGATCTTTGCCTATCGCGAGAACGGCTACACGCCTGCGCCCGGCGGGCATCGCGACATCGTGGTCGAGGACAATCTCTTCGAGGACAACTCAGGTCCCAACATTCTCGTGGCGGCAGCCTCGGGTGTCCTGATCAAGGACAACCGGTTCGTACGCCCGATGTCGCGCCCGAGCGATTTTGGGAAAGACAAGGGGGTCGATCCCTCGGCCCTCATCTGGCTGCAGTCGCCCGCCGGAGTGACGCTGGAGGGAAATGTCATCGAGCAGCCCGGCTCTCATCTCCGGACGCTGGCAGCCTCGCCGGGGCAGGCGGACCTCCCGGTTGCGGGCATCGTGATCACGGAGGCCGGACGATGAAACGCGGATCGCAGTCGGGATTCACCTTGCTGGAGCTGCTCGGAAGCATCGCGATCGTCGCGATCCTGGCGACGGTCATCCTTTCCGCCGCTCCTCGTATCTTTGGCCAGGCAGACGTCACCCGGTGCGTGGCCAACCAGAAGTATCTCTTTCAGCTCCTGCAGCGGTATGCGCTGGAGAATAATGGTGTGTTGCCTGCTCCGACTGGAGCGTCCTCCTGGTGGACCCGACTGGGGTTGATGGAAAACCCGACGTATGAAGCCCGCAATGCCAGCAAGAACAAACTTTTCATCTGTCCTGCGGCGGTGAAGACATTCCCCGGCCACAAGCCGATGCGGACCTACGCGATAAATACCGAAGGTTTCTCCATGACCGACGCCGTGCCGTTGGTGAGGAACAGCCGCCCCGCGACGACGCTGCTGCTCATTGATGGCAAAAGCAACCAGGACGATGCCAGCGATACGGTTGCCTATTTCCGGGCGACCTCCTGGCCTCGCATCACTGACTGGGTGGACGCGCGGCATGACGGGAAGTTCAACGGGCTCTTCCTCGACGGGCATGTGCAGCTCTTGTCACCTACTGATCCCATGCTTACCGAGTATGTCACGAACTTTGGTCGCTAGCCGATGAACCGTTTCCCTTTCCTGGCTTGGGCTCCATTCGCCATATGGGCCGCATGCAGTTCCTTGCAAAGCTCTGAAGTGCGCATCGAGCGCGATATTTCGTACCTGGGGCCGGATCGCGCGGAAAAAATGGACGCCTGGCTCCCGGCGGGGGAGGCAGCGAATAGCCCGGCCGTGCTGGTGATTCACGGCGGAGGCTGGGCGGTCGGGGACAAGGCCGATGCGCGTGAAAAGAACTTTTGCCGGACCCTGGCGGAGAATGGCATCGCTGCCTTCTCGATCAACTACCTTCTCGATCGCGTGGAGAAGCTTCCCGACGGCAAGGCCCGCACCGTGGCGCTCGGCTGGCCGCAGAACGTGGAGGATTGCAAGTCGGCCCTCCGCTATCTCAAGGCCCACGCCGCCGAGTGGCGGATCGATCCCCGCCGTATCGGGGTGATGGGTGGCTCGGCGGGTGGTCATCTGGCGCTGCTGCTCGGCACGACGGCGGATGTCGCCGAACTCAACGGCTCGGGACTTTACCGGGACCAGGACAATGCCATCGCCTGCATCGTCGACTTTTACGGTACGCATGATCTGCGACAGTTTGGCCACGAACACTTTCGCGGCGGTACGCCGGAGGAGACCGCACGCAATCTCGATCTCGCCTCGCCGAAGACGCACCTCTCGGAGCACACCCCGCCGATCCTCATTGTCCACGGCACGGCGGATGGGACGATTCCCATCGGCATTTCGCGGGATCTTTACCGCCTCGTCCAGGAGAAGGGGATTGTGTGCGAGTATATCGAGGTGCCCGATGCGCCGCATTCCTTCGACCTTCAGCCAAAGCAGCGCGACCTGCGGCCGGAGGTGCTGGCGTTTCTTCGGAGATACCTCGGCCTGTCCTCGTGAAACCCTCGCCGGGGGGAATCCTCTTGCCTCGGGCGGCGTGGTTTGGTGCCGTGGAGGTGCAGCAGGGTTCGCTGTCCTCTCTCCATGAATCGCCTCTTTTCCTCCTTCGCAAAGGTCCTCCTTCTCCTTGTCTTTTTGTCCGGCCGACTTGGCGCAGATGATCTCAAGTACGACTGGAAACCGCTGAAAATCGGCGGCGGCGGGTGGGTGACGGGGATCGAGGTGCGGGCGGATGGGGCGGGGCCGGTGTTTGCGCGCACGGATGTTTCAGGAGCTTACCGGTGGGAACCCACGAGTTCATCGTGGAAGCAAATCGTGACCGATGCCAGCATGCCGGCGGAGGCGGTGGCTTATGGATGTCACGGCGGGGTGGACAGCCTGGTGGCAGCTCCGGGCGAGCCGGATGTGGCGTACATGGCGTTTCGCGGGCAGATTTATCGCAGCGCGAATCGCGGCGATACCTGGGCTGCGACGAACTTTGCCAGCCAGCACGCGGGCATGGAGCCGAATGGCGAGGGACGGCTCGATGGCGAGCGGTTGGCGGTCGATCCGCGCGACAGCCGGGTGGTTTTCTTTGGCTCGATCTCGGACGGACTCTGGCGCACGAGCGATGCCGGGGCGACGTGGCAGCGGGTCGAGGCGATTCCGAAAGGAACGGAGCCGCATGGAGTCAATACCGTCGTCTTTGATCCCTCCGGCGGCACGGTGAAGACGGATGATGGCGCGGAGCGGACTCGGGTGATTTATGTCACGTCGAACCGCGCGGGCGTCTTCCGCAGTGAGGATGGCGGGGCGACGTGGACCAATGTCGCGAGCGCGGAACAAGCCGGGACGGGCAACGTGCGCGACGCGTCGATCGGGCCGGATGGGGCGTATTATGTCGTGTACGACAATGCCGACGGTCGCGCGGGCGCGGTGTGGAAGCGGTCGCCGGATGGCGCGTGGTCGGATATCACTCCGACGGCGAAGGAAGGCGGGAGCAAGGCGTATTACGGCATCGCGGTCGATCCGAGGGACGCGCAGCGGCTGGCGCTCATCGTGAGCGGCGGCCAGTTCTTTGCGTCGACGGACCAGGGCGCGACGTGGTCGGCGCATGGATTTCAATACCAGAGCCCCACGATCCAATGGCTCGGGAAGCAGGAGAATTACTGGCTGAGCGTGGGCGAGATCGCCTTTGACGGGACGGGCGACCTGTGGCTGGCGGAGGGCTTTGGCGTGTGGCACGCGCGGGATCTCACGACGCCGAATATCGCCTGGCAGGCGGCTAGCGAGGGCATCGAGGAAACCTGCGGCAATGACGTGATCGCCCCACCCGGAGGTAAGCCGCTCGGCGCGATGTGGGACGTGGGCGTGTTTCGCTTCGACGAACCCGATGCGTATACGGCGAAGAGAGCAGTGCCGTACTTCATGAGCGCGTGGTCGCTGGACTGGTGCCCGGCTGATCCGCAGTTCATCGCGGCGGTGTTTCGCAATCACCTCGGCTTCGAGCCTCATGTGAACGAGGCGGGATTCTCGACCGATGGCGGCGTCACGTGGACGCTCTTCCCGGCGGTGAAGGAAAAGGCGATACCAAGCGGGCTGGAGTACGGGACGCTTGCGATTTCCGCCACGAGTCCTGATCGCATGGTCTGGGCTCCGGTGCAAAAGGTGCTGCCGTATTTCACGAAGGATCGCGGCGCGACGTGGCAGCAGGCGCGGCTCGGCGACGGACTAAAGGAGTCCGGCACGGGCGGGTACTTCGGCCCGCAGAAGCCGCTCTGCGCGGATCGCGTGACGGCGGATCGCTTTTACTACTACCACACGCGCGAGGGGTTCTTTCGCTCGGAGGATGGCGGCGCGACGTTCACAAAGACCGCGCAATCGCCGCCGATGGGGCGGGTGAATTCCATCCTGAAATCCGTACCGGGTCACGCCGAGCATCTGCTCTTTGCCGAGGGCAGCCAGGGAAATCCGCCGGTGGGCGGACTCTGGCGCTCGGAGGATGGCGGGGAAAGCTGGGCGATGCTGCCGGGGATTGAGCAAGCCTTCAATGTCGGCCTCGGGAAACCGGAGAGCGAGGGCGGGTATCCCACGATCTATGTGACGGGCGTGGCGGCGGGAGCGACGGGGATTTACCGCTCGACGGATGGCGGGAAAACCTGGGACCGGATCGGCCAATACCCATTGGGCATCTTTGACTGGATCGACGCGATGGACGGCGACAAGGATGTCTTTGGCAAAGTGTATATTGCCTTCTCCGGGGCCGGGTTTGCCTATGGCGAGCCGCGACCGGCTGGGAAATAAAAAAGGGGGAAGCGCCGGAGCACTCCCCCCCTTTGGTTCTGAGAACCTTAGAACAACTCGTGCGCGAGGACGCTCAGGCAGTAGAGCGCGGCGGTCTCGGTGCGGAGGATGATGGGGCCGAGGGTGATAGGCTGGCAGCCGAAGCTCTTGGCCAGGGAAATCTCCGCCGGGGTGAAGTCTCCCTCCGGGCCGACGAGCACGAGCACGTTGGCGGGCTTGTTGACCTCGGCGAGCACTTCCTTGATTCGCCGCGCGTCCGGCTGGAGCGAGGCGATGAGCATGAGGTCGTACTTGTCGCCGGATTCGAAGAAGGCCTTGGGCGTGCGCGGGGTGAGCACCTCGGGGATGCGGTTCTGGCCGCACTGCTTGCAGGCCTCGATGGCGGTCTCGTGCCACTTGGTGCGCTTCTTTTCCGCGTCGGCGGCGTCGAGCTGCACGACCGTGCGATCGGAGAAGAGCGGGGCGATGCGGGCGGCGCCGAGCTCCACGGCCTTCTGGATGATGAAGTCCATGTTTTTGCCCTTGGGCACGGCCTGGCCGAGCGTGATGGCGCAGGGCAGCGGCTGGGTCTTGGCCTTGGCCAGGAGGCGCAGCTTGATGGTCTTGCCCTCGGGGGCGACGATCTGCGCGGTGGCTTCGGAGCCGAGGCCGTCAAATACGACGACGCGATCTCCCGCACCGAGGCGCAGCACGTCGACGGCGTGGTGAGATTCGCCCTGGTCGAGCTGCGGCGCAGGGGCGTTCCATTGATCCGGTGTAAGGTAAAATCGGTGCATTAGCGGAATTTTCGTTGAATGAAATCGGCAACCGCATCCTGCCACGAACGAGGCGGGCGACCCAATACCGACGTGAGTTTGCCGGTATGCAGGGCCGTCTGCCGCGGCCGCGGAGCCACGAATGCCGACATGGAGGCTAGGGGAATGGGTTCCACGGTGCGAGCCTGAATCGGCGCACCGGTCTGGAGGGCGCAATCAAGGGCATGCTGGCCGTACTCCTGCCAGGTGCAGGGGCCGGAGTTGCAGGCGTGGTACAGCCCGCCGGGGGTGGCGGGGTCAAAGAAGGCTGCGAGCCACTCCGCGCTGTCCTCGGCGGAGGTGGGGCTGGAAATCTTGTCGGCGATGGCCTCGACGCGGGGATTTTTCAGCGCCCGGTCGACGATCATGTCGACGAAACTGGGCTTATCCGGCCCGAAGACCCAGGAAACGCGGGCGACGACATGGCGGGGCGAGGCGGCGAGGGCGAGGCGCTCGCCATCGAGCTTCGTCTGGCCGTAGTGGCCGAGGGGCCGCGCCTCGTCGCTCTCGACGTAGGGCGTGTCCTTTTCCCCGTCAAAAACGTAATCGGTGCTGATGTGGATAAGGCGGGCGTCCCGCTCGGCGGCGAGGCGGGCGAGGAGGCCGACGGCGGTGGCGTTCACCGTGGTCGCTTCGTCGCGCTCGGTCTCGCAGCGGTCGACATTGGTCGAGGCGGCGGCGTTGACGAGGATGTCGTAGTCCAGCGATTTCACCAGCCGCTCCAGCGCGGCCAGATCGCTCAGGTCGAGCTCGGGCCGGGCGAGGGCGGTGACGTCATGCTGCTGCGCCCACTGGCGGGCGAAGGCTGCGCCCATGCGACCCCGGGCGCCGAGGATCGCGATGCGGCTCATGCGTGGCCGAGGAGCTTTTCCCACCACGGGCGGTTGTCGAGGTACCACTGGATGGTCTCGCGCAGGCCGGCCTCGGGGGCGTGAATGGGCTTCCACCCGAGCTGGGTCTGGATTTTCGACGAGTCGATGGCGTAGCGGCGATCGTGGCCGAGACGGTCGGCGACGTAAGTGATGAGCTCGTGGGGCTTGCCGAGGGCCTCGAGGATGAGCTCGACGACCTGAATGTTCTGCATCTCGGCGCTGGCTCCGACGTTGTAAACCTCGCCCGGCGTGCCATCGAGCAGCACGGCCATGACGGCGCGGCAATGGTCCTCGACGTGGATCCAGTCCCGTACGTTCAGGCCATCGCCGTAGACGGGCAACTTCTTGTCCGCGAGGGCGTTGGTGATCATCAGCGGGATGAGTTTCTCCGGGAACTGGTAGGGGCCGTAGTTATTCGAGCAGCGGGTGACGACCACCTCCTGGCCAAAGGTCTTGTAGGCTGCGAGGGCGAGCAGGTCGGCCCCGGCCTTGCTGGCGGAGTAGGGCGAGCTTGGGTCGATGGGCGACTGTTCCGTGAAGGCTCCCTCGGGGCCGAGCGAACCGTAGACCTCGTCGGTCGAGATCTGGACGAAGCGCTTCACCCCATTGCGACGGGCGCTTTCGAGGAGCACCTCGGTGCCGACGACGTTGGTGTGAATGAAATTGCCGGGCGACGAGATGCTGCGGTCGACGTGCGTCTCGGCAGCGAAGTTGATGACGGCGAAGTACTTGTGCCGGGCCATGATCTCCTCCACGGCCTCGCGGTCGGCGATGTCGGCGCGGTGAAACTCGTAGCGGTCGCTATACTGCTCGGCGACCCCGGCGAGATTGTCCGGGTTACCCGCGTAGGTGAGTGCGTCCACATTGGTGACAAACTCGGGCTGGTAATGATCCAGCACGAAGCGAACGAAGTTGCTGCCGATAAAGCCGCAGCCGCCGGTAATCAGGAGACGCATCCGCAGGGTGTAGCAAACGGGGGAGGACCGCCGCAATGCGGAAACGTCTGGCTGGGCCTTCTCTCATCCTGAGAGCAGAGTCAGGCGACTCGAAGCGGCCAAGGGTCGCCTCTGGACCTGGTGCTGGACCAGCTCAGAAAAAGGAACCTTGGGGCTGAGATAATAATTAGTAGTTTACTAAATTAGTAAATTACTGAATACTGAAGGCATGAAAATTCCGACGCACCTGAAGCACAAAGCCGTATTCGTAGCGGAGGATTATGATCGCCTGGACGGACAGTACGCAAAAGACACTGATGCTCAGGGTCTTTCGCTTGGTCTCGCGCAGTGGAATGAAAAGGGGAAAGTCGACATTTCCGCCAAGGTCTGGAGGCACACAGGTGAGAAATGGTCCCGTCAATCCGAGGAGCTGCCCCTCCATCGGGTGCTCGATCTGACCCTGCTCATCTGCAAAACGCAGAAATACATGAACGAGGCCTACCGGTTTGAAAAACTCTACGATCCCGCAGCGCCCGCTGTGGGAAGCATCGACCTCCAGGGCGAAAAAATGGAGATCGCCGTCGATACCGAGAATCCAGAACTTGATGAAGACATAGCCCTCTTCCGCGACTGTCTCGCCAGGGAAGGCGAGCGGATCGGTGAGCGGCTGACGCGACTGGCCGCCGCCCTGAAAGAGCTTGGCTATCTCTAGATATTTCGAAGCGGGAGAGTCCATCGAGCGGAGCGCAGGGCAGTGGGAAATTCACAAGCCGCTTGCCATGGGCGGGGCCATGTGATAGGTTGCCAGCCTTCCCGGGTCGAGCGGCCCGCCTGCCTTGCTGCAAGGCACTCCTTTTTGTACGAGGTGCACCGTCGTTTCCGCTCCGGCACATTAGCCACGGGATGATAGCCCCGCCGGTGAAAGTCCGGGGGGGCGGACACGACGGTGCGCCTCCTTTTTCTCCTCCGCGGGAGATTTCCGTTTTTCTCACACCCGCGCGCCATGCGAGGTGCGATTCCCGTCGGAATACCTGCCGAAATGACTGCGCTCTCCCGTCTCTCCTCGCAACTCACGGAACTTTTTCACAAACCCGAGAGATGCCCGGCCAATGTCGGGAAGCCGGAACGTCTCGCCTCCATCGCAGGCGGAGCGGCGCTGGTCGTGGCCGGTGTCGGGCGACGCTCGCTTCCGGGTGCGCTGCTTGCCCTTGTGGGCGGGTTGCTGATTTACCGCGGTACGTCGGGGCATTGTCACCTTTATGACGCGTTGGGAGTCGATACCCGTTGGATGAATGACTACGGTGTGCCGGGCAACAAGGGGATCAAGGTCACGCGCGAGATCGAGGTGAATCGTCCGCCGGGCGAGCTGTTCTATTTCTGGAAGAAGCTCTCGAATCTCCCGAAGTTCATGCCCCATGTCGTCTCGGTCGAGAAGACGAGCGAGAAAGGCTCGCACTGGGTGGTCGAGGGACCGGGCGGCACGAAGGTCGAGTGGGATGCCGAGATCATCAATGAACATCCCGGCGAAATGATCGCATGGCGTTCGCTGCCGGGGGCGGAGGTGGAGAGCGCAGGGACCGTGCGTTTTGAATCCCGCAACGGTGGTGCATCCACGCACTTGCGTGTCACGCTCCAGTATCACCCGCCCGCGGGGCGAGCAGGTGCGACGGTCGCAGGTATCCTCGGAGAGTCGCCGGAAAGCCAGCTATCCCGCGATCTGGCGGTGTTCAAGGACATGATGGAAAGCGACGGTGACGGAGAGCGCTCCGCTTGAGGGAGAGGGAATTCATGGCGCACGGCTCCGGTATTGCCGCCGGGAGCTCATGGCTGGAAGGACGCCAGGAGGCTGCCGCAGGCTTGTATTCCGCCCGTTAAGCGCCATAGATATCAAGGAGAATAATGATTCCCGACTACGGCGATCAGCAAATTCAGGCGGCTTATCTGGCCGCAATCGTCAATTCCTCTGATGACGCGATCATTGGAAAGAATCTGCAAAGCATCGTGACGAGCTGGAACCCGGCGGCGGAACGCATCCTGGGCTTCACTGCGGGGGAGATGGTGGGAGATACGATCAAGAAGATTATCCCGGAGGATCGCATTGGCGAGGAGGAGGAGATCATAGCAAAGATCTGCCAGGGCGAGCAGGTCAGCCATTTTGAGACGATTCGGAGAACCAAGGAAGGCGAGCTACTTGAAGTCTCGGTGACCATTTCTCCGATTCGCGATGGATCGGGGCGTATCGCGGGAGCCTCGACGATCCTGCGCAATATCTCGGAGCGCAAACAGCACGAGCGCGAGCGCGAGGAGCAGCTCGAGCGGGAGAAGCACCTGCGCTCCGAGGCCGAACGCGCCAACCAGATCAAGAACGACTTCCTCACCACGCTCTCGCATGAACTCCGCACGCCGCTGACCGCCATCCTCGGCTGGTCGCAGATCCTGCGCGGCAGCTTGAACGATGCCCAATCGATCGAGCGCGCCGTGGACGTGATTTATCGCAATTCCCGCACGTTGACCCAACTGGTCGAGGACATGCTCGACATGAACCGCATCCTCATGGGGCGGGTTAAGCTCGATCTGCAAATTCTCGATCTGGCGAAGGTTATTTCAGCAGCGGTCGAGTCCGTGTCGCCTTCCGCCGATCTCAAGCAGATCACCATCACCACGGCCATCGATCCCGACGTGCCGGAAATCCGTGGGGACCCGACGCGGCTCCAGCAGGTGATCTGGAACCTGCTGACGAACGCCATCAAATTCACCCCCAAGGAGGGAAGTGTCGACGTCATGCTCGACTGCCTTCAGGATCATGCGCGGATTTCCGTGCGGGATACCGGCATGGGGATCAAGCCGGAGTTCCTGCCCCGCGTCTTTGAAAGATTCACTCAGGAGGATAGCTCGACCACGCGGCGGTACGGTGGATTGGGACTCGGTCTGGCCATCGTGAAAAACCTCGTCGAGCTGCATGGTGGTTCCGTCGTCGCGGAAAGCGAGGGCGAGGGTCTTGGCGCGACGTTCCGCGTCCTGCTGCCCCTGCCTCCGGTGATGACGAAGCTGCGCTCCGCCCGCAACGAGCGCCATGCTCCTGATTTCTTCCCGGATGGAACGACCTGGGACGGCCCGAGCCTGAAGGGCAAAAACGTGCTGATCGTGGACGACGACCCCGATGCCGCCGAGGTCGTCAGCCGCATCCTCTCGCAGTATGGAGCGGAGGTGACGGCGGTGCATTCGGGGCCGACGGCACTTTCGCTGCTCGGTTCGGCAAAGTATCACGTGCTCATCAGCGATATCGCGATGCCGGAGATGGATGGTTACGAGTTTGTGCGGACCATCCGGGAGTCGGGCAACCGTGTGGCTGAACGCATTCCTGCCATCGCGCTGACTGCTTTCAGCCGGTCCGAGGACCGGCGCAAGGCGATGCTGGCGGGTTTTGACATGTTCCTTTCCAAGCCGGTCGATCCGCCCGAGTTGCTGGCGGTGGTGTCGCGCTACGCCGGACGCGAGCCGGATTGAGGGACTCTCACTCAGGCTGCCTGCGCGGGCAGGTAGTAGCGTGTGAGCGATGTGGCGATGTAGTCGGCCTGCTCGCGGGTTTTCAGTCCGGTGAGAAGACGCCGCTCGCGATTCGTCTGGTCGACATAATAGATGCTGTAGGACACGCGGGTGGAATTCTCCGACTGAGTGAAACGCTCGCGGACGAGGAAGCGGGTCATGGCGGAAGCTGGCAGAGATTTGTTGCCCAGCCACGGGAGCGGGTGGGTTTTCACCGTGAGAGACGAGGACTCGAGGACGATGTCGGTCTTGTTAACGAACGTGCAGATCACGAGGTACATGAGGCCCACTCCTATCGCTACATGAAAGAGCGAAAAAGGAGCATGGGCAGCAGGGACGCGCCGCTCCCATGCTTCAACATGCTCGAGTACATGAAAATCAGAAGGCCGTTCCAGAAGATGCAGAACGGGATGAGAATTCACACTACGTGGGAGAACCAGGGGCGGCGAATGATGGCGGACTGGGGAGTCTGGATGATGTCGAGACCCTCCGGAATCGGCAAGGTGCTGGGCTGCATGATCGAGCGAACCCTTAGCAGACAAGCGGCAGGATGGACAATGCTTCTCCAGGAAGCCTCAATGCATGAGATGCGAGGATCTTCATTATTGAACGGGTGGTGAATTCCGTTGACCCGAGGGGCGCTTGCTGGAGAATCGCCGCTTACCATGAATCCTCCTGCACGGGTCGAGATAACCAGATTTCCTGAGGGCAAGCGCATTGCCCTCACGACGAGTTTTGATGATGGCCAGACTTTTGATCGCCGGATAGTCGCTGCGTTCAATGAATGGGGGTTGAAGGCGACTTTCAATATCAACTCCGGAAAACTCCAGCGCACGGGGAAGCCCGCGGTGGAGGGGCCACTAGGCCGGGGCGAACGGGTGTATCTCGATGCGTCGGAGATCCGCGAGCTGTTTCAAGGTCACGAGGTGGCGATTCATACGGTGACTCATCCCTGGCTCGAGCGCCTCGAGGCTTCACAAATCGCACGGGAGGTGCTGGATGACCGGATCGCTCTGGAGGACCTGGTCGGCTATCCGGTGCGCGGCATGGCTTATCCCTTTGGCACCTATGATGATCGGGTTATCGCGGTGCTGCGCGGGCTGGGTATTGTTTACTCGCGCACCTGTCGCAACGATGCCAACTGCTTCCCTCCCGCCGATCCTCTCGATTGGGCGACCACGGCGCACCAGTACGCCGAGAATCCCTCGGTGCCGGACCGCTTCGCCGCCGTGCTGGGCAACCCTTGGTGGTCGGGTGTGTTTTACATCTGGGGGCACGGCTTTGAGTTTCATGACCGGGACGACTGGGCGGGGCTGGAGCGAATCTTCAAGCCGCTCTCCGGTCACGCCGACGTGTGGTACTGCACGAATATCGAGTTGTTCGATTATGAGGAGGCTCGTCGCCGCATCATCATCTCGGCAAATCGCAAGGTCGCCAGCAACCCGAGCGCCCTTACAGTCTGGCTGAAGGTCGATGGCCAGCTCGTCGCGATCCGAGGCGGCGAGTCGATCGCCTTGTGCGAGTGAGCATATGGCTCGCAAGTGACGCGAGCCGGTGGTCGCAAGGTTGCCCGGGATTACCACTGTCATATCTGGCTTGGGAAATTTTCGGATGATCTTAAAATACTTGAATTATATATCGATGTGTATAGGGGTAGTTTATGCGCATCCGGCATGTTCTTCCCCTGGCCGCCATCGTGGCATTTTCCGGAATTCTGCAGGCTGGCGACTCAGTCGGTCTGAAGTTTGGCTCGGAACGCGGCGAACTTTATCCCGAGGAGACGGCGGGTGCGGTGCCGCAGATTCGCTGGAACTCGCTCTCCAATCCTACCGGCAGCGTGACTGAGCTGACTGACTCGGCGGGAAAGAAAATCCCGGTGACGCTGGAATGGTCGTCGGGCAATACCTGGGGCAAGTTCATCGGTGATGAATCTGTCGACGAGCGCCTGCTCAAAACCTATCTGGATGGCGGTTCCGGAGGCAAACCTGCCACGGTGAAGCTCAAGGGGATCCCGTACAAATCCTTCGATCTATATATTTACTTTTCCGGAAAGCCGAAGGTTCCCTCGCGCTCTACCTACAAGGTGAATGACATCAATCACACGATCTGCGTGGCTCCGTCAGAAACCGGGCTGAAGCAGGCTACGGAACTGGATGGCGAGAAGCCTTCGGAAGAAGCCAGCGGCACCTATCTCATCATCAATGGTCTCGCGGGGGACATTGATCTGACGACTGTGAATCATGGCTGGAATGGCGACAAAAGTGGGGATTTTCGTTCGCCGCTTGCAGCGATCCAGATCGTGGACACGTCGGATAAATAGGAACTGGTAAATGCACGGTCCGGTTGGGTCGCGATGGTGGCACCCTGGGCGTGCCTGTTCGCTGGCACCCAAGGTGAGGAGCTTTCCGGTGCCGAGTATCAGATCAATTGCTTCAGAGTTTCCGAAACCAGATTACCAGTCCGTCATTGGAGGCGAGTTGTGCGGGCAGGGGAGAAGTGTCCGCGCCGGTCTGCCACTCCTTGCGCTCCAGAGCCTTTTGTGAAGGGCTGGTGATCATCACCGCCTGATAGGAGGAATGGCCGAGGAACGAAAGATCGAGGTTGGCGAGAGAGGCGGGTCTGTCTCCGGCCAGGATGGCGAGGAACCAGTCGCTGCCCTTGCGTCGGGCGAGGATGGCGAGTTCGCCGATGCGGCTCTGTGGCAGGACTCGCGTCTCATCCCAGGTGGTGGGAATGGCCTTGAGCACATCGAGGGCTGGTCTCACCGCGGGATCGCGCAAAAGCATGGCGGGATTTTCCGCGATGACCATGAGCGGCGAGCCGGTGGTGATGACGGTGGTCAACTGATGCGCCCACGTGGTGTCGCCAGGCGTGCTGTAGCCGAGCGGCGTGTAGTCGCCGGGACCGACGACATAACGGATGAAAGGCAGCGCCGCATTGTGGCTCGCCGGGATCATTCCTTCCGTCATGTGATTCAACTCGAGGCCACGCACGCCTTCCCGTGTGATTTCATTGGGGAAAGTGCGGGACTCGCCCGTGGGTTTCTGGATGCCATGAAGGATCACAAGCAGTTTGCGCTCTGCAGCTAGAACCAGGAGGCGGCGCTGGAAGGCGATGCTCGCCTGGGATTCGGAGTTGAAGAAATCGACCTTCACTCCCGCCACCCCGGCGGATTTAGCGGAATCGAGAAATGACCTCATGGCCGCATAATCACCGGCGGGATTGCTGATCTCGTTGCTGTCCTTCCAGATCAACAGGCCGACCTTGCGGCTGCTCCCATGGGTGGCAAGCTCGCGGATCCTTTTCCAGGCATCCGGCCATTTGGCCCAGCCATCATCGACGAGGGAATACTCAAAGCCCAAGGCGGCGGCATCATCGATCATGGCACGTTCCTCATCGGGCGAGCCGGTTCCCTTGCTCCACCATCGCCAGACGCTCCGGCCCGGTTTGATGTAGCTGAGGTCGCGGAAGAGCCTGGCATCCGGCGGGGGATTCAGGGCGGAAATGATGTCCGTATTGACAAGGCCATCGAGATCCCGGGCGAGAATCGTCACCCGCCATGGGGTGACGAGATCTCCCGTGATCGGGAAGCCCTTGAGGCCATCGGCCAGGTCCGCCTGCAAGGTGGATTCACCGATGGCTCGCAGCCGCAGGCCGCTGTAGTTCTCAAGGGCAGCCTCGGTGACCAGGATATAGCCGAGACCGTCTGGAAGCTCTGCCAGGAGGGGAGGGCATTGCACCGGACCCTGTGAAGAGACTGTTGGGAGCTTCGAGAGGGGCGCAGAAACAAACTCACCTGCGTAGGTGCGCAGCTTCCATGGGGAGTTGCGTTCTCCGAACCAGATGATGCTCTTTTCCGGCAGCACCCAGGAGGAAGCCTCACCCAGGACCGTGCGGCTGCCCGAGCCTGGGGAGATAATCCTCCACGCAAAACCATCATCAAAAGCCCGGGCCTCCAGCGTGCAACTCTGGCCGCTGGCGTCGTGACGGATGCTGAGAGCGAGAGTATTCGCCCGATTGCGAGCTATGCTCTTGGGGCCAAATACTGGGTATTGATCGTCAATGCTGGCGCGTTTTTCCTGGCCGAGGGTGGCGTCCTTTCCCAAGTCGACGCCTTCTATAGTGACGCCGATGCGAGACGGCGCGAGCAGGACTTTGCCGTCCCGGCTGATTGTGTAGACGAGGTCTTGGGCGGAGTCGGTCTCGATGGTCGCCACGAGATGCCCGTCCGGACTCTTGAGTTCCACGGCGGGTGCCAGGGAAAGCAGGCCGGGGACCAGGAGTATCGGGAGGAAGAGGCGATTCACAAAATCAGGCCGGGAGACGCTTGCGTAGTTGGAAGACGAGGAGGAAGGCCAGCGGATGTAGGAAAGCCATGATGTAAAAGCAGTCGTTGTAGGAACGATGCCCGACCAGCCATGCGACGACCTGGTTCATCATGATACCGCCCAGCGTGCTGCCGCAGGCGATGACGCCAAAGGCCGTGGCGAGGAAGCGCTTGGACGAAATGTCGACCGCCAGGGAGGTGAGATTGCTCAGCCAGGAGGTGTGAGCATAGGCCGCGACCGCGGCGATGGTCAGCACCAGGCCGAGCGAGGATACCTGCGGGATCAGAAAAATCAGCGGCATCAGACAGGCGCTCACCAGCATGAGCCACACTCGGGAGGCGGGAGCTGCGACATTGCGGCGAATGAGCCGGCCGGAGAAAAAACCGCCCAGGAGGAACCCGGCGTCGGCCGCAAGGAAGACCACCCAGAGAATGGCGACGCCTTTCTGGTCAAGGCCGCGCACGTCATGGAGATACTTGGCAAACCAGAACTGGATGAAGTACCAGACCGGGTCTGTAAGCATGCGGGCAAGCATGAGGCGCCAGACGAAAGGCTCGCGCAGGACCTCGCCCCAGATGGAGGACTTGGGCGCATTCGCCGCTGGCTTGGGATCGGGAGATATCGTCGAGGTAATGAGCGCCTTCTCCTCCTCCGTGATGCGGGGGTGTTCCGCTGGGCGCCGGTAGAGCCACAGCCAGAGCACGATCCAGGGCAAAGCCAGGAGAGGTGTGACGGCAAACACCCAGCGCCACCCGAAGTGTGTGGCCACGACGGCCACGAGGATTGGCGCGATGGTCGCGCCCGCCGCGCCACCCAGGCTGTAAAGTCCGATGGCCATGCCGCGTTCTGCAGGAGGGAACCACTCCGAGACAGCCTTGGGTGAGGCGGTGAAGCCGCCGGCTTCACCAAGCCCGAGCATGCAGCGAAAGATGGATAGCGAGGTGACGGATTGGGCGAAACCGGTGAGGGCATTGGAGATCGACCACCAGCCGACGAAGAGTGCGAGGCTGACCCGCTCACCAAGTTTGTCGACCAGCCGCCCCGAGAAAAGGTAGGCAAAGGTGTACGCGACGAGAAACCAGTTCACCACCGTGGCATAGCCCTGGTCCGAGATATCGAGATCTTTCTGAATCGTCGGCGCGAGCATCCCGAGCACGCTGCGGTCGATGTAATTCAACACCGCGGCCAGGAACAGCGCCACGGCGATCCACCATCTCAGGTATGGGATTTTTTTCACGGTACGATGGGAGTTAGTTCTGGGCGGGAGGGACGGGCGATGTCCAGTCATCGACATCGTAGCCGGTCGGGCTGATCAAGGTGATGGTGACCTTTGCAGCCGCCCCCGCGCCGGGGAGAGGAGCAGTCCATGCCGCGGAGTCGGGAGCGAGGTCGGGCAGGTCCAGTGTGCCTTCCGCGGTGACCTTTCCGGCGTGATCCGAGAGTGACCACTTGATGGTGTAACCTCGCAGAGTGTAGCTGGGGATATCGGCGCTGGAGCGCGGGGTGACGGTAAGGGTGTTGCCGGTGACCTCGAGGGAGCGGACGGGGCTGTAGGTCTTGCGGATCTGCCAGTAGGCATCCTTGATCTCCCGGTCGACTGTGACGACGCCCCATTCGCGGTTTCCGGAAGCCGGGGTGCCTTTGTACCCGCTGCGATAGTCGTTGAACGTCCAGAGCGAGGCGCCAATGACGTAGGGATTTTTTTCGATGCCTTTCCAGATATCGGCGAGGTTGGGAATCTTTGAACTCAGCTTGCCTCCGATCTGGTCCGCGCCGTACTCCGTGAAAAAGACCGGTTTATCCGGCCATTTGCCGCGAACGGATTCCGCTGCCGCTGCAAAATCCTTCCCGGCGCGGCTGTAAATATTGATGCAGGCGATGTCGCTGACTGTCACCGGGTCATTTTGCGGGGTATATCCCGAGCGGTTTGCCGTGTTGCTGACGTAGCCAAAGAGCCGATGAGGGTCGAGGTTTTGGCGGGTATAGTCGCTCATGGAGGCCACGTAGTTGAAGTGATTGTTGATTTCGTTGCCGGGACTCCAGCCGATGATGCAAGGGTGGTTGTAGTCCCTCTCGATCATTTCCTTGAGCCATTGACGGGTGAGCGGGTTGTCTTTGACGACCTGGGGATCATCCCACCCCCACACCGGGATCTCGGCGATGATCAGCATGCCTTTCTCATCCAGGTAATCGAGGAGGTTGGGAGCCTGCGGAGAGTGCATGATGCGAGTCATCGTCGCGCCCGCGCGCTTCATCAGGTCGACATCCTTTTTCACGAGGGCATCCGGCTCGGTGTTGCCGGTCGTGTTGCTGTCGCTGACGCGGTTAAATCCTGTGAGCCGGACTTTTTCCCCATTCAGAAGGAGACTATCGCTGGTGACTTCGACTTTGCGGATGCCAAAACGGGCGCGGAGAGAGTGGAGGATGCGGTCGTCGACCTGCAGCGTGGATCCCAAGGTGTAGAGGTTGGGATGATCGAAGTGCCAGAGCCGCACGTCCGCCCTGGGCAGGGTTGTGCTTGCCTCGACGATGGTTTCACTCTTGGGCGGGATGGTCGCTGAAGCTGTCAGCGGCGGGATCGAGGTCCCGGCGACGGTCGAGGAGAGGCTTACGGAGAGCGGACTATCGCTGGTATTGGCAAGCTTGTACCGGATGGAAAGCAAAGCTGATCCCGTGACCAGATCCGGCACCGCGTCGATATGCTGCCAGACGATGCGGGCATCGGAGTCTGCCACCAGATGAACGCTCCGGCTGATGCCGCCCCACGGCCACCAGGCTCCGCGGGCGTAGGTGTTGTCGGCACAAACCTGGAGTGTATTGGCGGCTCCGTAGTGGAGTGTGTCAGAGACATCGAATTCAAAGGGAGTATACCCGCCTGTGTGGCTGCCCAGGGATTGTCCGTTCAGGGTGACCGTGGCCTTATGATAGACCGCGTCGAAGACAAGGCGCACCGGACGGCCTTTCCAATCGGCCGGTACGGTGAATTCGCGCTGATACCAGCCTTTCCCCTTGTGAGTGGCATAGGCGGGCTGTGTATCCCAGTTCCCTGGTACCTCGAGAGTATCCCATGAGCCGGTGTTCTTTTCCGCGACGGCCGGATCAGTGGTGAAGTCCCATTTTCCATCGAGGGACTGGGTGTTTTCTCCCGCGCTGTCTGTGGCAAATACGGTGCCCGCCAGGAGGAGCGACGAAAGAAGGAGACTTGGCAGGAGGGATGACTTCATTCCGTTTTTTGGAATCTAGGGTTGTTTGGTTTCGGCGCTGTTCCAGTCTGCGACGTCGTATCCGGTCGGCGTGACCAGGGTGACTGAGAGGGATGCAGCGTTTTTTGCGCCGGGGATCGGAGTGGTCCAGGCTGGGGTGTCGGGAGCGAGATCGGGCACGGGGAGGGAACCCTGTGAGGCCGTCTGTCCTGCCGCATCCAACAGTTTCCATTGCACCGTATAGCCGCGCAGAGTGTAGCTGGGTATTTCGGAGCGTTTCCGGGGAACGATGGTGAGGACTCCATTGTCTGCGCGGATGGAATGAACCGGGCTGTAGAGCCTGCGCATCTGCCAGTAGGCGGCCTTGAGTTCGCGGTCCACAGTCACGACGCCCCACTCCCGGTTGCCTGAGGCGGGCGTGCCTTTATAGTCACTGCGGTAGTCGTTGAAGGTCCAGAGAGCGCCCCCGATGACCCACGGGTTTTTGGCGATGGCCGCCCAGATGCCATCGATGTTCTTGATCCGGGCATCCAAGCCTCCTCCGATCTGGCCGTCGCCGTACTCGGAGAAAAAAAGCGCTTTGTCGGGCCATTTCGAGCGCAGTGCCGCGGCGGCGCCGGCGAAGCTTGCCGGGTTGCCGCTATAGGTATTCAGCATGGCCAGGTCCACCACGGAGACGGGATCATTCGTGGGATTGTACTCCTTGCGAGAAGCAGTGAAGCTGGCATAGGAGACGAGACGGTGGGGATCGAGTTCCTTAAGGATGTAGTCCTTCATCGAGGCGATGTAGTCCATATGCCAGGTGAGCTCGTTGCCGGGACTCCATCCGATGATACATGGGTGATTGTAATCGCGCTCGATCATTTCCTTCAGCCACTGCCTGGTGCGAGGGTTGTCTTTGACCTTTTGGGGATCGTTGTCTCCCCACACCGGGATCTCGCCAAAGATCAACATGCCCTTTTCATCCAGGTAATCGAGCAGGTTGGGCGCGAGGGGTACGTGCATCAGTCGGGCTATCACGGCTCCTGATTTTTTCATCAAATCGACGTCGCCCTTGACCAGGGAATCCGGCTCCGTGCTTCCGGTCTTGTTGCTGTCGCTGACGCGATTGTAGCCGCCGGCGCGGATCTGCTCGCCGTTCAGAAAGAGTCCGTCCTTGGTCACCTCGACCTTGCGAATGCCGAAGCGATCCGAGGCGGAATTCAACACGGTCGTCCCGGTGCTCAATGTCGTCTCGCAGGCGTAGAGGTTGGGATGGTCAAAGTGCCAGAGCCGCACGTCCTTCTTTGGCAATACGGCGCGTGCTTCGAGGATGGTCTCGCCCTTGGCCGGGACGATGCCTTTGACGGAGAGTGGAGCGATGGATACGCCGGTGATCTGGGAGACCAACTCGACGGCGAGTGGTTTGTCGCTCGAGTTTGCGACCTTGTACTGGATTACGATCGGGGCTGCGCCCGTGGCGAGATTGGGATCGGCTGTGATATGTTGCCAGACGATACGGGCATCGTTGTTGGCGATGAGCGACACAGCACGGCTGATGCCGCCCCAGGCCCACCAGGCTCCGCGTTTGTAGGAGTTGTCGGCGCTGACGAGCAGGGTATTTGACCCGCCGTAGCGGACCGTGTCGGTCACGTCAAAGGCGAACGGCGTATACCCGCCGACGTGCTTGCCCAGCACCTGGCCGTTCAGGGTGACCTCGGCGATGTGGTAGACGGAGTCAAATTTCAGTCGCACGCGTTTGCCCTTCCATTCGGCTGGGACGGTGAACTCCCGCCGGTACCAGGCGGTGCCGCGATAGGTGGAGTACTGCGGGGTGGTATCCCAGTTCCCTGGCACCTCCATTTTGTCCCACGTGCCAGAGGCGCTCGTGGCTACCTGGCTGTCCGTGGTGAAATCCCATTTTCCGTTCAGAGACTCGACTTGTTCTCCCTTCCGCTCCTTCGCGGGAAGGGGGGTGCAGAAGAGGAGTGAGGAAAGCAGGAGGGAGGCGAATCGTACGGGTGTCATGATCGTATCGGAACAAATGGGTTGTCTGGGGAGTCGGGCATTTTCACGTCCGGCAAAGCAGAGCGGCCCTTTCGGTAGCCCCGGCATGTCGTGGTGGCAGGATGACACCTGTGATCATGCGGGTATCAGTTCGACGGGGTGCTCTCAATAGAGATAAATTGTAACAGTTACAATGAAACGGCGGACCTAAGCGTCACTTTAAAAACGGTGGCAGCATCGCTTGCGACCGGCAGCGAAGGGGTGATCTCGAGGTGAGCGGAGGTCTGTTGCCAGCGTACCGGACCGTGGCCCAGTTGCTCCACTGCTGTGATCGCCTGATCGAGATGGGAAGACTGTGAACCGAGGGCGCTGATCTTCATGATGGATTCAGTCGCGCCGAATACGGTGACATAAAGAGTGTTTCCCTTGGTGGCGAATCGATAGCCGGTGAGATTGCCATCCGATTTTGCCTTTTCATCCGGAGAGTCTGACACGATTTCCTCTGCAAAGACTGACCAGGGGCGAGTCCCGATGATGCTTTCCTTGTTCACATCCATCCACTGGCCGACTTTGTCCAGGATCGCCTGTTCCTTTTCGTCGATGGTGCCATCACCCCGTACGGGCACGCTGAGGAGGAGGTTGCCGTTTTTGCTGACGATGTCGACGAGCATCCGGATGACGTTCGTGGCAGAGCGATACATGCCGCCGTTGAAGTAGCTGCGGTTGTAGTGCCAGTCACCCAGGCAGGTATCCGACTGCCAGGCGAGTGGCTGGATGTCCCTTGCCGCGCCGCGCTCGATGTCCAGGACCATGGCGCCCTTTTGGTCTTCAGTAAGTACTTTCCCAAACATGACCGCCGTCAGTCGCCCATTGTGGGCCTTCATGTTCTGGTTGTAATAATGTGCGGCGATCTTGAGTCCGGCGTCGCTTACGGGCCAGAGCGGCAGTGCGGTGTCATCAAAGTAGATCAGGTCAGGCTGGACCCGGTTGATGAGGTCCATGGTGCGGTTGTAGAACTTATCACAATATGCCTGGTCGGGCGGCGTGACCCCTCCGCCCCAGTCCCACTGCCCCTCTTTGTAGCCGGAGGAGGTGCTGGGGGGATGATTTTGTGCGTACAGATCCTGCGGGTCGAGGCCGTCCCACCAAAGGCCCTTTCCATCGTCCTTGGTGAGGTTGCCATCGTAGGGGATGCCTGCCAGAGGTCCCTTCGTATCAGCTCCTTGGGCGGATTCGTACCAGGTCCAGGCATGGGCGGCATGCACGCTCACTCCGAAGGGGATCCCGGCTTTGCGCGCTGCGGCGGCCCAGCCGGCAATGATGTCCTGGCGCGGCCCGACTTTCACCGAGTTCCATGGCTGGTATTGGCTATCCCAAAGGTCGAGGTTGTCATGATGATTGGCCATGGTCATGACGTACTGAGCTCCGGCGCGCTGAAACCGGGCTACCAGGTCGGAGGGATTCCAATGCTCGGCCTTCCATTCGTGGATGACATCCTTGAAGCCGGACTTTGACGGATGTCCGTAGAGATTGAGATGCGAGGAGTACTGGCCATTTCCCTCCATGTACATGTTGCGACCGTACCAGTCTCCTGCCTCGGGCTGACATTGCGGTCCCCAGTGTGCCCAGATCCCAAACTTCGCATCGCGAAACCATCCGGGTATCTCGTACTGGTGCAGGGACTCCCAGGAGGGCTGGAATTTTCCCTCGGCCACGCGTTCCTTGCTCGTGTCCACAATGATGGCGGGAGTGAGGTCCGAAGGAATGGGGGAAGTGGCTCCTCCTCGGGATGCCACGCCGAGGAGGCAGGCCAGGATGAGGCCGTGGGTGGGCTGGAAAGTCATGGGGGGCAACGCTGCGGGCGTCCTAGGCTCGTGAACGGAGGCGCCGCAGGCCGACGAGACCAAGTATTCCGAGCATCGACAGGGCTGCGATGCCGGGTTCCGGGACGGCCGTGGCATTGACGGTGAGACTGTTGTAAACAGTGCTGCTGGTATTCGTCCAATTTGCCGGGTTCGTGGTGGTTCCGAAGATTGTGCCGAAGAGCGAAACCCCCACGGTGCTATACAGAGACGGCTGAGGGCTGGAGGTCTTCCATGAGAGTCCGGAGGTATTGCTGCTTGTTGAGTACATGGTCACCCAGTAGGTCGTGCCCGCTGTGAGCGTCACGGCGCTGGAGGTGGTAAAGGTATAGCTCGCCGCCGTGCTGGTGAGAGTGAACGCGGAAGTGGGAGTGAACGAGGAGATTAACGTTCCGGGAGTGTTGGATCCGTCGTTTGTGTAAAGCGACAGGACAATCTGCGAACTCAGAATCGAACCCGAGAGACGCAGGCTTATGCTATCGAGGGTGTAGGAAGTCGTGTCGCCGGGCTGGAGGGGCGATGGCATGTTGAAGGCCAGACCCTTACCCGAGGTGTTGTGGATGGGCGAGGCAGTGCCGGAGTCGTTGTTGTTGTAAGTGCTAAATATTACAGCAGCTTTTGCTGTTGAATGTATCGATATAAAAGCAAGGCCGACCAAGGCGAGACAGGTGAGGGAGCGCTTGTGCATATTCGCGATTAGCTTTTCTTACGCGGAGTTCTCAAGGGTTTTTAAATGTAACAGTTGCATTGAAAATAAATTCAATGCAACTGCGTTTTGTATCGGTATAAATAATTGCCTTCGTGTCGGAATATCTGATCGCAATGTCCATAACCCGCTCCGTGTCTTTTTCCCTGAGTGTCAGCCGCTTTGACTGGAGTCCATGCAGACAACCGTTGCTGCTTCTTCTGGTTCTCTTGTTTGCGTCCGGAGGTGGTGCGATCGGAGTGAAGGCAGAGGACAGCATCTTTGGCGCAGCCAGATGGATCACGATCCAGGGCGCGGAGGAACCCGAGAGAAAGGTTTCGAGATGGGATGCCTATCGGACGGAGTTTGACCTTCCGGCCCAGCCCTCCCATGCGCTGGCCCGTATAGCGGTGGATTCCAAATACTGGCTTTGGGTGAATGGTGAGCTTGTCGTGTTCGAGGGAGGACTCAAGCGGGGACCGACTCCCACGGGTGGTTACTATGACGAGATCGATCTTGCTCCCTGGTTGCGGCAGGGAGAAAACACGATTGCCGTGCTGACGTGGTACTGGACCAGAAATGGCTTCAGCCACAAGGTGAGCGGTCAGCCCGGGCTGCTTTTTTCCATGAAGGCAGATGGCATGGATGTGGTCTCGGGAGGGGGATGGAAGGGGGTACTGCATCCGGGGTATTGCGAGGTGGGGGGTGATAAGCCAAATTACCGCCTTTCGGAAAGTAATGTCGGCTTTGATCGGCGGAACGATATGCCGGGCTGGACGGCTCCGGGCTATGACGATGCGGGATGGCCGTTTGTGACCGTGATGGGTGCTCCTGGCAGCGCACCGTGGAATGATCTGCATCCCCGCCCGATCCCGTTTTGGAAGGATTCCGGCTTGAAGGATTACGTCAATGCCTCCGACCTGCCAAAGGTATCTGAAGGCAAACCAATCGTCGCGAAGCTTCCCTATAACGCCCAGGTTACCCCGTATCTTGAGATTGTCGCTCCCCAAGGCAATCGCATCTCGATGCGTACGGATAACGTACGGGTCGGTGGAGAACCTTGCGTGCGCGCGGAGTACGTAACCGGTGAAGGAAAGCAGAGTTACGAATCCCTTGGCTGGATGAATGGGCATGAGGTGATCTACGACATCCCGGCAGGCGTCGAGATCGTCGGGCTCAAGTATCGGGAGACCGGGTATGACACGGAGTTCACCGGAGCCTTTCGCTCGGACGATGCTTTTGCCAACACGCTTTGGGAAAAGGCGCGGCGTACATTGTATGTCAATATGCGGGATACCTACATGGATTGCCCTGATCGCGAGCGGGCACAATGGTGGGGAGACGTCGTAATCGACATCGGGGAGACCTTTTATGCCCTGTCACCCACAGCGGATCGCCTTACGCGCAAAGCGATCCTCCAGCTTATGGCCTGGCAGCGGCCTGACAAGGTGCTGTACTCGCCCATCCCAGGGACCTGGACCAGGGAACTGCCGCAGCAGGGACTCGCCAGCGTCGGGCACTATGGGCTGTGGACCTACTATCTTTACACCGGTGACCGGGAGACCGTCGTGGGAGCCTACCCCAGGGTGAAAGACTACCTTGCTCTATGGAAGCTCGATCAGGATGGGCTGGTGGTTCATCGCGGGGGCGACTGGGACTGGGGTGACTGGGGAGATAACGTCGACATGAGAGTGCTGGACCAGGCGTGGTATTGCCTTGCTCTCCAGGCGGCGGCGAGCCTTGCCCGGCTTGCGGGACAGGATGATGAAGCCGAGGACTTTGAGAAGCGCCGGGCGGCCCTGGTCGATGCCACGAATCGCATTTGCTGGACGGGAGACGCCTACCGCGGTCCCGGCTACGGGTACGATACGGATGACCGGGCCAATGCCTTGTGCGTTGTGGCGGGCATTGCCGGGCCGGAAAGGTTTCCCGCAATAAAGAAGGTGCTGGCAGAGAAATTCCACGCGAGCCCGTACATGGAGAAGTATGTGCTCGAGTCGCTCCTGCTGATGGATGATCCCGATGCAGCGATGGCGCGCATGAAGAAGCGGTATGCTCCCCTGGTAGAGAATCATCTGACGACCCTGCCCGAGCTGTGGGCCTTCGATTCCGGGCTGAAGAGCACGGTCAACCATGCGTGGTCTGGCGGTCCGCTGACGCTTTTATCGCAGTATTACGCCGGTCTGGCTCCGACCTCGGCTGCATGGAAAAGCTTTCGCGTGCAGCCGCAGATGGGGCCTCTGAGCGAGATCGAGGCTGCGGTGGATACCGTGTCGGGTAAAATCATCGCCTCCATGCGGCGCGACGCCAGGACCTTCTCGCTCAATCTCGTGGTGCCAGCGGCCACCCGGGCGTCGGTCGGCCTGCCCGGTGATCCAGGCAAGACCCGCAAGGTGGAGATCAATGGGCGTGTGGCCTGGGATGGCAAAGCTTCAGTGGCTGGCGAAAAGGGTGTAACATGCGACGGGGTGGTCGACGGTCGCCTGCGCTTTCAGGTCCCGGAGGGAACCTGGGATTTCCACGCCACCTTGGAGTGAGGTATGCTTCCAAACAAAGAGGCTCACCTCCGGTGGAAGGTGAGCGCCGCCTTTGACTTATGAAATGACGGATGTTACGGCGTCGATTTGCCTGCCGTGAGAGACACGTTATCCACGGCAGCGGAGCCATGGTCCCGCATGTGATCCGAGATGATGCTGATGAAGAGGATCTTACCCACGGCCTCCTCGGGCACGGGCGAGTTCATT
This sequence comes from Terrimicrobium sacchariphilum, assembly GCF_001613545.1. Taxonomy (NCBI): domain Bacteria; kingdom Pseudomonadati; phylum Verrucomicrobiota; class Terrimicrobiia; order Terrimicrobiales; family Terrimicrobiaceae; genus Terrimicrobium; species Terrimicrobium sacchariphilum. The sequence goes on along the minus strand of NZ_BDCO01000002.1, from coordinate 3,374,110 downwards.
TTAAAGGAATTGAGCTCGTAGGCATCAGTCAACGGAGTCGAATCGCCAGAGGCAATGAGCGTTGGCTTTCCATTCAATTTGTCGTCTTCTGTGTAGAAGATATTCCAGGAGACCTTGTCATTATTGGAGTTGTCGCGAAGGGCCTTGGCGTAAAAGCTGATCTCGTAAATGTCGTTGGCTTGAATGACATGCTCCGTCGGTTGGGCGACATTCGTCCAGTAGGGAGGGACAAACAGTTTTTGAACCTTCGCGTACTTTTCGCCCTGATAGGCATTCTCCTTATCGGCGGTAATGGCCAGATTGGTGTTTTTGCCCACGCTTTTCCAGGGGGTAGACGACTCGTCTTCAAAGCCACCATTATTCATTACTCCGGAACCTTCGGCATCTCCGGGGCTGATGATGACGATGCCGCCGGAATCGCTCCAAGCGGAGCTGAGGCAGGCGAGAGCCACGAGAAGGGTGGGGAAAACTTTCATAAGAGATGGGTGATTCCCGTCTAGGGAATTAAAGAAGGAGATATTGTCAATAATATATCGCTATAAATGATGGGGAGTGTTCTCCGGCGTCGCAGGCTATTGAACGAAATACGCGAGAATTTCCTCCGGGGATTTGTGGTTCTGCCTGGCAATCTCTGAGATGGTCTCCTGATCGCTGCCGATCCGGAGGCCTGCGCTCTTCATGGTGGCGGTGATGGTCGAGAAGTCTTTCTCGAATGCGCTTGCCAGAGGGGCGGCATGGGCGTCCGCGAGCTTGGTCAAAATCCCCTGGCTGCCTCTGCGGAACTCCATCGACGCATTTCTCCTGTCGCCCTCGGTCCTTTCCTCGCTCCGAGGACCGCGTCCGGTGGATTCCCGATGGCGCTCCCGGTGAGAGTGCTGGCTGACATACCAGATGGCCAGCCCGGCGGGGATGAGGAGCGAGTAGACGCGCCAGTCGCGGAGATGGCTGAGCATGGAACGCCAGTTTTGCAGGATATGGATCAGCGCGACGGCCACCATCGCCACGCCCAGCCATGCATGGATTTGCACGAGGGGGCGAGTCTTGAAGAAAAACTGGAATAACACGCCGGTCGCACCCACCACGAGAAAGGTGAGGCCGACGCCCGATGTCACGAACCTGCGAAATTTGCTCATCTCTTCAGAGCGGTTGAACCCACTAGGCCCGCGGAAGGTGCGGTTTTTGTGGAGGAGGTAGCATTTTCTGCAACCGGGATAGACAAAAAGGGCCTGTTCCGGCGTCATTACCGTGATGTCCGACGATTGGCTGGCCGCGCTGTATGACGAGCATGCCCGCGCGCTGTATGCGTTCCTGCTTCATCTCGCGCAGAGTGAACATGACGCGCAGGATGTGCTGCAGGGCGTCTTTTGTGCGCTGGCGTCGAAGCCGAAGACTCTGGCTGGGGTGAAAAACGTCCGGTCGTTTTTGCTACGCATGGCCCATCGGCGGCTGATCGACCTGTGGCGGCGCAATCGCCGACTGGAGCCGCTCGAGGCCGAGCCGCCGGAAATCTTTGCCCCGGCGGAGGACCCGGATGCGGTCGCCTTTCGCGAGGCGGCTTCACACGCCCTGGCCGCCCTGCCGACGGAGCAGCGTAGCGTGGTGCACCTGAAACTCTGGGAAAACCTCACCTTCGCCGAATGTGCCGAGGTGCTCGGCATTCCAGCCAACACCGCCGCGAGCCGCTATCGCTACGGAATAGACAAAATCCGCGACCTGCTGCGTCCCACTTTGGAGGAATGGAAATGAGCGACCTGGAAAATCAACTCGCCGCGCTGCCGTTGGCCAAGCCGCCCGAGGCCCTGCGTACCCGCATACTCGCCCACGCTGCGGAGCAGTCGCGCAAGGCCCGGCGTGGTTTCCTCGCGTGGCTCTGGCCTCATCCCGTGGCGTGGGCAGCCGTGGCCGCGCTGTGGATCGTGATCGCCGCGCTGAATTTCTCCGGCCCCCGTGGCGACGCTCTCCTCGCCTCGAACCATCCGGTGAAGCCGCCGACGGCGGAGGAACTGGCTCAATCAGCCAATCGCTTTCGCGAGCGCCGCGTCCTGCTCGCGCGATGGCAGCAGGAATATTTCAACCTCGACCGCTCCCGGCTTTAGCCATGAACCCCCTGCAATTCATCAAGAAGGCTCGGTGGCGAAAAATCGCCATCGGCCTGGTCTTTCTGATCGTGCTTCTCGTTACCCTGCTCGTGTTTGCGGGCACATGGTTCTCCTATCAGGGCCGACGCGAGTGGGCACAAACCAAGGTGGAATTGCTCAAGCGCGGAGAGCTGCTCAGTTTTGAGGGATTGGCTCCTGCACCTGTGCCGCCCGAGAAGAACTTTTTCGCCGACCCAATCTGGGAGCCGAATGCGGAGGGCCAGATAAGTCTCTTTGATCCGCAGATCAGCCCGGGGGAGGCGGCACGCCTGAAAGCGCAGTTCCCAGGCCTCGCCGATCTGGTGAAAGAGGGAAATCGCCGGCAACTCGTGCAAGCTGTAGGCAAGCGGGCAAATGATCGAAGCATGACGCAGGAGGAGGCTGTCTTCGTGCTCGCTCTGCTTGAGCCGGTTCAGTCGACCTTCGACACCATTCGCAGGTTGGGGAGGCGCTCCGAGGCACGGTTTCCTGTTGACTATTCTCGGGGTGTTTTCATGCCGATGCCGCACGACTGGGCATTATTCGAGGCGGGACTGATGCTTTGGCGCAGCGCTCAGGCTCACGATGCCTTAGGCCAGACTGAACAGAGCCTGGATGAGATTCTTCTGATGCTGCGTTTGTCTCGCGCGGTCGATGACGAACCGATCATGATGTCTTTTTTCGTGGCGACGTCCATTGATGTACTGGCCCTCAGTCTCATTGAAAGGCAGCTACCCACCTTCAGTGATCGGCAGACACAAGATATCGAACTGGCTCTTGGGCAGATTAATGTCCTGAAGAAGCTGACTAAAGTGCTCCGAGGTGAGCGAGCGATTGGGAATCAATTCTTCGACCAATCGAGACAGATCTCGGCGGCGGAGATGGCCAAAAATGCGAAAAGCATAACCGCCGATGTCTGGGGAGAGAAGCTGCCCGGAGTTGCATGGGATTTGGTCGGCGTCTATCGGTTTATGTTCCTCGACGAGGATCAGGCATTCTTCAACAAGACATATCAACGCTTGCTGGATCGCCTGGGAGAGAAGCCGGATATGTTGCAGCCGAGTGAGGTCGAGAGGCTGGAAACCGATCTTGAGCAGGAAATCCAAGGAGCAGATCGCTATCGGCATGCCTTGACTTCCTTGATCTCGCCTAAGCTCAAAACTTTCCTCTCCATGGCCGCCGACGAGGAAACAAAGGTGCGACAGGCGCGAATCGCCTGTGCCATCCAACGGTATGCGCTCGCCGAGAAGGCGCTTCCCTCCTCATTGGATCAGCTCGTTCCAAAGTATCTGGAGCATGTACCCGGGGATGTCATCAGCGGCGGACCAATGCACTATCGTAGCGACGGAAAGGAATACGTCCTTTGGTCAGTCGGCTGGAACGACCAGGATGATGGCGGCGAAGCCTCACCCCAGGAGAAAATTCGCTGGAAGAAACTCGACTGGGTTTGGAAGGGACGCCTGCCGGCGGTTTGGAAAGAGCTCTAGATTTCTTGTAATGACAAATCCGTTTCGTGACATGAACCCGCTCTCGATGATGAAAAGAATTCCCTGGCGGAAAATTTTATCCAGCATCGGCTTCCTCCTCTTGCTCTTGGTCACCCTGATCGTCCTGGCGGGCACATGGTTTTCCTTTCAGGGGCGGCGCGAGTGGGCGGAGACGAAGGCGGAATTGCAGAGGCGCGGGGAAGTGCTGAGCTATGAAGGATTGGTTCCTGCGCCTGTGCCGCCGGAGCAGAACTTTTTCGCCGACCCGATCTGGGAGCCGGATGCGAACGGTAGGGTCGACCTGCTTGCATTGCAAATCGGTCCGGCAGAGGCAGCACACCTCAAAGCGGGCTTTCCCAGTGTGGCCGATTTGGTGAAGGAAGGAGACCGGGTCAAGGTTGTGCAAGCAGTCGGACGGCGAGCGAAGGATCGGACCATGACGCCCGAGGAGGCGGCTTTCGTGCTCGCTGTGTTGGAGCCTGTGCAGGGAGACCTTGATACTCTGGAGCGGCTGGCGAAGCGCCCGGAGGCGCGGTTTCCAGTGGACTACTCCAAAGGTTTGGCCATGCCCCTGCATCATGTTACGGCGTTGCTCAAGCTGGGCCAGGTGCTCCTGAGGCGCGCCCAGGCAGAGGCGGCGGTAGGGCGGACCGAGCAGAGCGTGGACGATATTCTGCTGATCCTACGTCTCGCGCGTACGGTCGATGATGAACCGGTGCTTATTTCTTTTCTCGTGGCGCTTTCACTCGACTCGCTTGCCCTGGACGTTATCGAAAAGCAGGTGCCGAGTTGGAATGCCGAACAGGCGCAAAGAGTCGGGCGGGCCCTCGGGCAAAGCGATATCTTGAAGCAAGCGGCAAGAGCCTTTCGCGGAGAACGCGCTTTTGGAAATCAACTTGTTGACCAGTTGAAACAGGCTTCACATGGAGAGGTGGGAAAAACCCTGCAGATGATGGTCGGCGTTTCTGATGTCGAAAATCGTCCGACTGGACTTGCCCTGATATTTGTTGACGTATATCGCTTTGCGTTTCTCGACGGCGACCGGGCTTATTTTAACAAGACGCATCAGCGATGGCTGGATAGCCTGGAGAAGGAACCTGGCAGGGTGCATCCGCACGACTTTGAGAATATCGGCACCGAGTTGGAAAGGGAAAAGCAGGAGATGAATCGGTACCGTCACGTTTTGACGTTGGTGATGATGCCGGCTTTGACCAGCGCCTTTTCCCGAGCTGCCAGCGTGGAGACGAGAGTGCGACAGGCGCGTATTGCCTGCGCCATTCAAAGATACGCCCTTTCCGAAAGGGCGCTTCCGTCCGCCTTGGATCAACTCGTGCCGCGGTATCTCGAAGGAATTCCGACCGACGTCATCAGCGGCAGGCCGATGCACTATCGCAGTGACGGGAAGGAATACGTGCTCTGGTCGGTCGGGTGGAATGAAAAGGACGATAGGGGCGAGGGTTCGCCGAGTGAGCGGAGGCCGGAAAAGAAGCTCGACTGGGTTTGGAAGGGCCGCCTGCCGGAGGTGTGGAGGGCGCTTTAGGCTTATTGTAATGACTGCGCCGTTTCGTGACGTGAATCCGCTCTCGATGATGAAAAGAATTCCCTGGCGGAAAATTTTATCATGCATTGGCTTCCTCCTCTTGCTTCTGGTCACCCTGATCGTTCTGGCGGGCACATGGTTTTCCTATCAGGGCCGGCGCGAATGGGCGGAGACGAAGGCGGAATTGCAGAGGCGCGGGGAAGTGCTGAGTCTCTCGGATATCGTCTTTCCACCCTTGCCTCCGGAGCAGAATTTCTTCGCCGATCCGATCTGGGAGCCGAATGCTGAAGGAAAAATTGAGCTTTTTGACATGCAAATAAGCGCGAAGGAAGCGGCTGCGCTTCAGAAGCAATTTCCGTCCCTGGCAGAATCGATCAAAGAAGGAAAATGCGCTGATGTTGGTCGTGTGATAAACCGGCGTGCGTTGAACCGGAGTTATACTCCCGAGGAGGCTGCGCTTGTTCTGGCGACGTATGAACCAATGAAGAGTGATTTTGCCACTCTGCACAGATTAGCGCTGCGCTCGGCGGCAAGGTTCCCGATTAACTATGAAAAGGGAACCGCGATGCTGCTTCCGCATTTGAATGCCTTGATGAAATCGGGGCAAATCCTCGCCATGATGGCTCGGGCAAAAGCTGTCCTGAAGCAGGAAAATAGCGGAGCGGATGAGATGCTCCTGATCCTGCGGTTGCCTCAAACCGTCGACGACGATGTCACGCTGATCTCGTATCTCGTGAAACTCTCTCTGTATAGCATCGCTATTTCAGTGATCGAGACCTCGGTCTCGGACTGGAATGCCAACCAGGCGGGACAAGTGCAGCACGCACTGGTAAACGCTGACATCCTGTGGCAGGTGGTCGGAATCCTGCGCGGTGAGCGGGCTTTTGGAAATCAGGTCATGGATCAGCTCAAAAAAGCGCCTCTGGGTGAATTCACGAAGACGCTGCAAACTGCGGGCGGTGTTTCGGAATCTGGAGAACAGTGGTCTTTCCCGCAGGAGCTGCTTCTGGGCGCCTATCAGTTCGCTTTTTTTGATGGAGACCGGGCGTTTCTGAATCAGACCTATCAAAAGTGGCTCGATTATTTGAGCAGCGAACCTGGTCAGGTTACTCCTGCGATGCTGGAGGCGCTCAATGCGAATATCGATGAGTCTCTTCGTGGAGTTAATCGATACAGGCGTTTGGTGACGTACCTGGCGATTCCGGCTGTTAAGGAAATGTTTGCAAGAGCTGCCAGCATCGAGGCGGGATTGCGTCAGGCGCGTATTGCCTGTGCTATTCAGGAATATGCGCTTTCCGAGAAGGCGCTTCCTTCTTCGCTGGATCAGCTGGTACCGAAGTATCTCGATGAGATACCCCGCGATGTCATCAATGGCGGGCCGATGCACTATCGCAGTGACGGGAAGGAATACGTGCTCTGGTCAGTTGGGTGGAATGAAAAGGACGATGGCGGCGTGAGCTCGCCGAACGAGCGGAGCCCGCAGAAGAAGCTCGACTGGGTTTGGAAAGGCCGTCTGCCGGATGCGGCGGCGATGCCCTAGATCCAGCCGAGGCCGAAGAAGTTCACGGTGATACCGCAGCGGGCGGGCTTGAGGTCGAGGGCGGTGATCTCGGGTTCGGAGAGGCTGGCGCTGAGGGCGGCCAGCTCGGCGGCGCAATCAGTCTCGAACTGCGCTTTTTCGGCGAGGACGGTTTCCACAGACTCCTTTGCTGCGTCGACGTCGGCTCCTTCGCGCATGGCGCGGCCCACACCGCGGGCGGCGGTTCCGGCGCGGTTGATGGTTGAGGCGCTGATGGTCTTTCGTCCGAGGAAGGCACCGAGAAGCGTCGATCCGATCGAGATGGCGCTGGAGAAGGTGGCGTTGCGGGCCTGCTCCTTTTGCTTTTCCACGGCGGCTTCGGCTCGCGCAAGGCGGGTGGCGAGGGCGGCTTGTTTCGGAGCGAATTTCTTGCGCAGGGCGTCGACCTTTTCATCGCGGAGTTCGCGCTGGGCGAGGGAGGCGCGGGCGCGGAAGTCGGCTTCGCTCTCGCCGGGCTTGGCCGTGAGCTTGAGCGCGGCGGCGCTGAGCAGGCGGCAGCGTTCGTTGTCGGCGATCCAGCGGGTGAAGTCTTTTTCCCACTGCGCGTAGCTCTTTGGAGTCGTAGCGGCGGCGGGAAGCTCGGCAAAGAGGGCTTCGGCGGGCGGCGTAGTGGTAAAGTCCTTGGGCTCCGCATCGACGGCCTCGGTCCACGCGGCGGTGTCGAGGCCATCGGGAATGGCGGACGCGAGCAGGAGGTCGCGGGTTTCCTCCGCGCCGGACTTCGTATCGGAAAAACGCACGCGGGCCGAGCCGACGAGACGCGGACGCAGCGTGCCATCGGAGGGGAGATAGAATTGACGAATCCCGGGCGGAACGCTTGGCGCATTTGTCTGCGGGAGCGGCGGGGGAGTGGTGACGGAAGGCGTGGGTTTTGTCGCCGTGCGGCCGGCCATGAGGGTGCGGATCTGGTCGCGGGTCAGCGGGCCGCGCAGGTAGCTCATGACCCAGCGCGATTCAAAGACGACCGGCGCGTCGTCATGGACATTGTTGAGGAGGAACTTCCGGCTGCCGAGGCTGGAGAGGAGCGCCTCGAGCTGGCTCTTGTCGAGCTGCGACGAGGAGCTGAGCAGACCCTCGATGACGCGGGCCTTGTCACGCTCGGTCTGGAGACGGCCAATGAACCATGTGCCGGTATTGGAGAGCGCCTTGTAATCAAGATCGACGGGGTTTTGCGTGGCGAGCACGACGCCGACACCAAAGGCGCGCGCCTGCTTGAGCAGGGTGAGCATCGGAAGCTTCGAAGGGGGATTCGCCACAGGCGGGAGGTAGCCGAAAATCTCGTCCATGTAGACGAGAGCGCGCAGGCTCGTCGTGCCGCTCTGCCGCCGCATCCAGGAGACGATTTCATTGAGCAGGAGCGAGACGAAAAACATCCGCTGCGCGTCGTCGAGATGCGCGATGGAAAAGATGGCGTGGCGCGGACGGCCCGTGTCGTCGCGGAGGTAGCGTGCGATGTCGATCGGCTCCCCGGCATTCCACGCGGCGAAGCCGGGCGACGCCAGCAGGGTGTTGAGCGCGACGACCATCTGGTAGCGTTCCTTCTCCGGGTAGAAGCTTTCCAGGTCGAGCACGCCGATCTTTTGGAAGGGCGGCCGCTGGATGCGCCCGATGAGCGCTGCGAGGTCGAGGTCTTCGCCCGCTTTCCACGCGTGGGAAAGAATCGCTCCGAGGAACGCGCCTTCGCGGCTCTTTGACGGATCTGCATTGGAACCCAGCAGGCCGAGCAGGCTGGCCACGGCGGTGAGCACCCGCTCGGCGAGAGCCTCCTCGTCGGCGATGTCATCCGGGGCGCGGAAGGCGTTGACGAGATTTACCGGGATGCCTGCGGTGCTGCCCGGGGTGTAGATGGCGAAGTCAGCCTTTTCCTTCAGCGTGCGAATGCGCTCGCCATCCTGTCCCCACGCGGCAAGGCCTTCCTTCCACGTCTGCGCCTGTTTTGCGGCCCAGGCGTCCGGTTCCATGCCTTTGCGCCGGGCGTCGTCCTCCACGATCCAGGGGCGGAAGTCCTCCGGGCGCAGGTCGGGAAAAGTCAGGAGCAGGTTGCCGAGATCGCCCTTGGGATCGATGATGATGGCGGGCACGCCGTCGATGGCGGCCTCCTCCAGCAGGGCGAGGCAGAGCCCGGTCTTGCCGCTGCCAGTCATGCCGACACAGACCGCATGGGTCACGAGGTCGCGGGAATCGTAGAGCAACGGAGCATCGGTGGGACCATCGACCGGACGCCCGAGGTAGAGCATCCCGAGTTTTTCAAACTCAGCAGGGGACATGCTGCGATCATCCCGCAAACCCGCACCGCCTGCCAGTGGAATGTCGCGGTAAAATAATCAGTTTGCATGTGAATAGATAGCATGTTAACTAAAATCACCATGCGAGAACAGACGAACCAACGGGCGCATTTTGCGAAGCTGGTGATCCAGATTTCCCGGCGGTGGCGTCGTCGCGTCGATCAGGCGCTGGCGAACCAGGGGTTCACCCAGGCGACTGGCCTGCCGCTTCTGATTCTCGCCCGGGAGGGGCAAATCCGGCAGGGTGCGCTGGTCGAGGAACTGGGTCTGGAGGGTCCATCGCTGGTGCGGGTGATCGATATGCTCGAGGCGGACGGACTGCTCCGTCGCGAGGAAGATCCCACGGACCGCCGGGCCAAGCTGCTCTCGCTCACCGAGGCCGGGCGCAATCGTGCGCGGATCATCGAGCGCGAGGTGGACCGGCTACGCAGGCATTTTCTGGAGGGAATCGACGAGGCGAGCCTGGGGGAGACGATTCGCGTGCTGGAGTGCGTGGATCACAACCTCCTGAAGGAAACGCCGGGTGGCGGGCGCGATGAATGAGCGGCGCGGCATTCCTCCTCTTGGCTGGAACGAAATCCTCTTTTCGCTAAAGACCCTGCTGGCAGCGGGGCTGGCGCTGTGGATCGCTTTTCGGCTTGGGTTGTCCCGGCCTTATTGGTCCGTGGTTACAGTTTATGTCGTAGCCCAGCCGCTCGCTGGAGCGGTCACCTCCAAGGCGCTGTATCGCCTGCTGGGCACGCTGACCGGGGCAGCCGCGACACTGCTCATCGTACCGGCGCTGGTGAATTCTCCAGAACTCCTCGCCTTGGGCGTGGCTGCCTGGGTTGGCGGGTGTCTGGCCATCAGCCTGCTCGATCGCTCGCCCCGGTCCTATTTCTTCATGCTGGCGGGATATACCGCGGCGATCATCGGGTTCACCAACCTCGCGGACCCTGCCGCGCTTTTTGATATTGCCTCATCCCGTGCGACGGAGATCGCGCTGGGCATTGTTAGCGCGACTGTGGTGAGCCGGGTGGTCTTGCCGCGTCACGCGGGGCCGACTCTGGCGGCGCGTATGGAGGGCTGGCTGGGCGATGCGGCGGAGTGGGCGGGAGACACGCTCGCGACGGCGGCGGATGACCGGGCGATTCGCAGCGGCGCGAAGCGGCTCGCCGGTGACATGGCGGGAATGACCGGGCTGATTTCCACGCTGCCTTACGATACCTCGGCGTTGCGGCACGCTCGTGAGCAGCTCAGCTTGCTGGAGTTGCGCATGACGGCGTTGATTCCTCTGTTGCTTGGGGTGGCGGATCGACTCTCCGCCCTGCGAGGTCTGCCCGGAGGCGTGCCTGCGGCATTGCCCTCCCTGCTTGGTCGGGTGGCGGAGTGGATGCGTGAGGGGAGGATGGGGACGCTCCGGACCGGGATGAGTCTGCGCAGGGAACTGCGTCACCTCGCGGTGGAGTTTCACGGTCGCGGCGCCTGGGATGATCTGCTCGTGCGCAATCTCTGCCTGCGCCTCGCGGAGGTGGTCAAGGTCTGGGAGGATTGCCTGATCCTGCGCGACGCCATTGCCTTCGGGCGGGAAGACGTGCCCCGTCGGCTCCGGCTGGCGAATGGGTCGAGGGGCTGGCCTCTGCCTCGTCTCGATGCCGGTCTGGCCTGGACATCCGGCTTTGCTGCCTTCGTGGGCATACTGCTCGCCTCGGCCATCTGGCTCGGGACGGGCTGGAAGGATGGAAACACCGGCGCGCAGCTCACCGCGATTTTCTGCTGCATCTTCGCGGCGTTTGACAATCCGCTGCCTTTGCTCCGGCTGCACACGGGCTGTGTGGCGGCTGCGGCGGTGATCGCTGCGGTCTATCTCTTCGGCATCCTTCCGTGGGTGGACGGCTTTGCCGCGCTGATGGTGGTGCTGGCTCCATTCCTGTTTCTCTGTGGCGCTTTCATGGCCACGCCCCGGTGGGGGTTCTCTGCCTTTGCGATCTGTGCAAACACCACGCTGTTTCTCGCGCTGGAGTCCTCCTTTGCCATGGACATGGCCCTGTTTGCCAATGGTGTGATGGCCGCACTCGCAGGCAGCGCGATCGCCATCGTCATTCTGCGGCTGTTTCGCTCCGCCGATGCAGAGGACGGGGCGCGCCGGCTGCTCAGGACGCTCTGGTCGGACCTCGCGGGACTCGCTAGCACCGGGGAATCCTGGCGCGCTCATGCCCTGGCACGGCGGATGGTGGATCACCTCGGGCATCTGGCTCCCCGTTTGCTGGCCCTGCCTGCGACCTCGCGAATGGCAGGTGCCGACGTGCTTGCCGATGTGCGCACGGGATTGAACATCGCGGATATCCAGCGGTTACAGCGGGATTCCCTACCGGAGACGCAACGGCTTTTGGAGGAGCTGGAGTACCATTTTCGCGCCCGGCTGCGTGATGCGGCGGTGCGTCCCGGAGCCTCGCTGCTGGCCCGGGTGGATGAGGCAATGCGTGTGGTGAATGACCGCCAGACGACGCAGCCGGCCTTTGGTCGTTTGTTGCTCGCTCTGACGGGGCTGAGGCGATGCCTGTTTCCGTACGCACCGGCGCCGGTATTACTATCTACTGCGGAGGCGGGGGCATGACGGCCGAGATTGATCTTTTTGGCATCTTCATCCCGACGCCTATTGTGCTGGGAATCCTGGCCTACGTCATCAAGGCGGGGTTGTCCCGCCTGCTGGCGCGCTGGCCGCTGGGGCGCCGGATGTGCGGGCAGCCGGTTTATGAAATCGCGATGTTTGTCGTGCTTTTCGCGGCTCTCGTGCGGGCGACCACATTTCTGAATCCATGAAAATCACCTCACTTCTTTCCCGGCGCGTAGCAGCCCTGGCTGTTGCCATCGCTGCGATCACCGTGGCTGCCCTGTTTCTCTGGGATTACTACATGAACGCCCCATGGACGCGCGATGGCCGGGTGTGTGCGGACATCGTTCGGCTTGCCCCGGATGTCTCGGGGCCGGTCTCCGGTGTGCTCGTGCAAGACAACCAATCGGTGAAAAAAGGCGACATGCTTTTCCGTGTCGACCCGGCGCGGTTTCTCCTCGCCCTGCGGCAGAGCGAAGCCGCACTGGCCGACGCGACTTCCGCGCTCATTCTCGCTCAGCGGGAGCTCGCCCGCAATCGCCCCATGGAGGGCCGCTGGGTCTCCCACCAGCAGCTCGATCAACTCACTACCGCCGTCACCCGATGCGAGGCGGTCGTGCGCCGGGCCGAGGCGGATCGCGACGTGGCACGGCTCAATCTTGAGCGTTCCGAGGTGCGCTCTCCGGTGAATGGTTATGTGACAAACTTTTCGCTGCGCGAGGGAAATTACGTCACCTCCGGGCAGCCCGTCATGGCCATTGTTGATGAGGATTCCTACTACGTTGCCGGATACTTTGAGGAGACGAAGCTCCCGCGCATTCGGTTGGGCGACCGCGTCACGGTGAGGCTCATGGGCGCGGGAAGTCGCATTGTAGGGCATGTGGCGGGCATCGCTGCTGGGATCGAGGATCGCGACCGCGCGGACTCCAGTCGACTGCTGGCCAATGTGAATCCAACCTTTAGCTGGGTAAGACTCCCACAACGCGTGCCAGTGCGCGTTTCCATCGACGACGCACCGGGCGGCCCCACCCGTCTGGTCGCCGGCCAGACTGCCACGGTGATCGTGAGCGCGCGTTAAGCGAGCTTTCCGAGGAATCCTGGATTTTCACCGCGATTTCGGTTGCGTGAGATGCCTGCACGAAGTGCTCGGGGCCAGCGGCATGGAGATTTCATCGGCTTGGGGAACGGGATGGGCATAACAGCCGTAGAGCGGCACAGAGCGAAAAAAGGGAGCGAAGGTCTTCGGTCGAATCGGTCGTGGAGGACTCGTCTGTTCTCTTGTATGGCGGAGCGACGGATTCGGCGAGGGTGCGGCCTGCGGCTAATGCGCTGACGATGGTGTATTGACTGGCGCTGAGACGCTTGAAATAGACGCTGTGGTCGGCGCGGTAGACGAGGAGGTGAACGGACTCGGGGCGGACGCGGTGGGCCATGGCGGGGTGGTATTTGCGCGGCGGCTGTTCGCTGTGATCCGCCTGGGCGGCGCTGGTGTCGGCGCGGAGGTGGTCGCGCATGAGGCGGATGACGATCTCGTCGACGGGGTAACGGAGCGCGAGCAGCGTGGCGTGGGGCTGGAGGTCGAGGCGGAGCGTCTCGGGTGTGGCGGCGGCGAGCTGGCGGGTGGTGATGGGGCGGCGCTCGGCGGCGTCGAAGGCATGGGACTGGGCGTGCTCCAGCCGGGCCATGTCGAGCGCGACGGCCTGGTACGGCGCGGTGTGGGCGGGGGATTCGGCAATGAAGGCGGGGAGGCGCTGGCCGAGGTGGCGCAGGTCGGGCGAGGCGGAGGGGTATCTTGTGAGGTAGGCGATGAGGAGCCGGTGAAAGCGGGGCTGGCCGAGGAGGGCGCAGAGGCCGGGGTAGTCCTCATAGAGGCAGTCGAGGAGGCGGAACCAGTATTGGCGGTTGTAGATTTCGAGGCGTTCGAAGGAGGTGAGTCGGTCGTTGGGCTTGATGAAATCCTCGACGAGCGCGGCGGTATTGGCTCCCCCTGGCTGGCGGGTGCGCATGCGGTCGGCCTTCGTCAGCGGGGACATGATGATTCGGGCGACCTCGCGCTGGAGGGAGGCCAGGGGAGTTTTCAGAGGCATGGCGAAGTCGGAAGTGGGATTGCGGAAGTCGGAAGTTTTTCGCCGGGTGGGCTTTGGGGCGGGATGCTCGCTCGTTTTCATTTTGATGGCTCGATGTGTGGCTGTGGTGTGTCGGCGGTGTGAGCGGCAGGGGTGTGCTTGCTTTCGTTGGTTTGTCGTGCGAGGAAGGCGGGGCGGCTTGGATTCCGATGCGGGGTGGTTTTCAGCGGATGCTCTGAGGTTTTTGCGTGGCGGCAGCTGGCGGTTTTCGGGTGATGGGTGGTGGAGTATTGGCTGATTCCTCGCGTTCCGACCCCTGCACGTATCGCAGCGGATATGCTTTGTTGCCGCGCCTTGCCGTCCGCCTATCGTCCTTTTTCAGACAGGCTCTCAGGCGGCGGCTTTTTCCGGGGCGGGGAGTTTGGTGTCGAGGTAGCGGCGGGCTTTGAGGGCTTCGGCGTGGACTTCGTCAAAGGCGGGGATGCGGTCGTCCCATTCGAGGAGGGTGGCGGTGTGGCCGGAGCGCTGGATGGCGCGGTCGTAGAGACGCCAGACGGGGTCGAGGACGGGGTGGTCGTGGGTGTCGAGGATGTAGCGCTCGAATCGCGAATGGCCCGCGATGTGGATCTGGCCGACGCGGTGGGCGGGGAGGAAATTCACGTACTCCATGGGGTTGAAGCCATGGTTTTGCGAGGAGACGTAGATGTTGTTTACGTCGAGGAGGATGCCGCAGTCGGCGAGCTCGACGACCTCGGTGAGGAATTCCCACTCGGTCATCTCGGAGACGTGGTACTCGGCGTAGCTGCTGACATTTTCCACGCAGATGGGGACCTCGAGGTAGTCGCGGGCCTCGCGGATCTTGCGGGCGGTGATGCGGGCGGCCTCAAAGGTGTAGGGCATGGGGAGGAGGTCGTGGGTGTAGCGGCCGTCGACGCTGCCCCAGCAGAGGTGGTCGGAGAGCCAGGGGGTGCCGGTGCGGCGGACGAGGCGCTTCAGCTTGCGCAGGTGGTCGCGGTTCAGCGGGTCGGCGGAGCCGAAGTAGAGGGCGACGCCGTGCTGGACGACGCGGTATTGCTCGAGGATCTGGTCGAGGACGTGGAGCGGGCGGCCGGCGTCGACCATGAAATTCTCCGAGATGATCTCAAACCAGTCGCAGGTGGGTTTTTTCTCCAGGATGTGCTGGTAGTGCGGCACGCGCAGGCCGAGGCCGATGCCGTATTGGGTGAAGCCGTTGAATGTGTTGGCGGGCATGGGATGTGTGCGGGTTGGGGTTGGAAGAAGAATTTCGCTGCGGGTGCGACGGGCCGGCGTGGTGATGGGCGGCGGTGCGCCGGGAGGCGTGCGCTCTAATTCGCGGTGCGGTGGGCGGGTGTATTGACTGGTTTTTGGCTCGATCTCCAGCCGGTCATTGGCGTCGGCGGGTGTGGCGGCGGTCGTCGCGGAGGTTTGGGTGCGCTGCCCTGGCGGTAGCCCGGCGGGCGCTAATGACCCGCTGGATTTCGAGTGGAGCTCGGATTTTCAATTTCCTCGCCAGCGGCATCCTTGCAGCGTCGGGAGGCGGCCGGCGGTGCTGCTGCCTGCGCTCCGTCTGGGCTGACACCCGGCGCTTGCAAGGATGCGGCGGTTTGATTGGTGAGGATGCTTAGTGCTTCGAGCCGTCGGTGGCGCAGCCGCCTTTGCCCTTGCAGGAGTTTTGCCCCTTGCAGCCATTGTCGCTGCCTTTGCATCCGCCCTGGCCCTTGCAGGCATTCTGTCCCTTGCAGGAGTGGGTGCCCTTGTCGGCGAGGGTGCTGATCTTGACTCCTGCGCCGGTGGAGCCAGTGCTGGCGGCGTAGGAGACGGTGGTGCCGGTGAGCAGTCCAGCGAGGGCGGCGGCGGCGAGGGTGTGGGTCGTTTTCATCGTGAGGTTTGCTTTCTGTGTTGTGGTTTTGTTTTGCCGCTGGTGCGGCGGTTCGGAAGATGGGAGCAGCGGGGCGGGAGATTTATTCCGCGCTTTTTTCGAATTTCTTTTTCAGGGCGAAATCGACCGAGTACGGCCCGGGGCCGAAGACGAGGACGACGAGCGAGGCGAGGAGGAAAAGGAAGGGCGCGGCGGCGAAGAACGGGTCGGGGTTGCCGTGCATGAGCTGGCCGATGGCCTCCTGTTCGCTGGTGGCGTAGGCGACGATCATGGCAAAGATGAGCGGGGCCGCGCCGAGGCGGGAGAGGAGGCCGAGGGCGAGGAGCAGGCCGCCGACGAGTTCCGTGGTGGCGACGACGTGGGCGTTCAGTGCGGGAAGGGGTATTCCCAATTCCGCAAAGAATGCGGTGACCTTGGGCAGGCTGTGCCATTTGCCCCAGCCGGTCTGGACAAATTGCAGCCCCCACGTGAGCCGGATGGCGAGGAGCAAGGCGTCCTGGAGGAGGCCGGGGAGGGTTTCGTATCGGTAATAGGTGCGTAGGAATGCGCTCAATGGGTGCATACCCGTGAGAGCGCGGGGGGCGGCGGTTTATTCCCCGGAAATTCCGCACACGGCGGAAAAAGACGCGGGGCTACAGAAAGCGCTGAAGCTCTGCGGCGGAATCCCGCCCGGAGAGGAAGTAGCTGAGATCGCCCGCGCTCCAGCTCGCGAGCACGGCGGAGTCGCGGGTGGCGATGACGGGCGCGCCCTCGGGCGGCGGGGTGGTGAGACGGTTCCTCGCCACGATGTAGAGGTGGACGGGTTCGCCTCCTGCGATGGGGAAGCAGAGGATGGAAACCTTTGCGCCCTCCACGGAGGCAACTTCGCAGCCGATGGCGCCGCGATTGGCAAGGCCGGGGGGAATCTGGAAATCCGACGGCCCGCCGTGCGCGGCGAGCCAGGAGCGAATGGCCTCGAGATCGCCGGTGGGTGACTCAAAGGAATGGGCGTGCTTTTTATCCAACCGGGGCAGCTCCGCCGCGAGATAGCGCGAGTCGATCTGCTGCGGGAGCTGGCTCACATAGACGGCCAGCCCGGCCAGCCCGGCGAGCACGGCGCAGGCGGCGATGGCCGCCCAGCGGGCGAGAACCGAGGGGGCGGAGGGGCGCTCGGCGGGAAAGTCGATGGTCTTCGCCTGGGCGAGGATGGCGTCGCGCAGGCCCGGCGGCGGCTCGATGGAGCGGAGCCCGGCGCGGATGGCATCGTCCTCCTCCTGCTGCGCGGCGAACCACTCGGCCAGCTCGGGATCGCGTTCCATGAGGGCAAGCGCCTCCTCCAGAGCAGCGTGACCCGCGGGGTCATCGACTCCGGGTCTCCATGCGCTGAGGATGGTCTTGGCCTGTTCGCGATCCATTGGTGTGAGGTTTTCTATATTAAGAGCGGCGGGTGGTGGAAAATATTCCCGGATTTTTTCACCCGGCGGAGGATTTCATGGCGGCGCGCAGGGCTTCCTTGGCCCGGGCGATGCGGGACATCACGGTGCCGAGCGGGATGTCGAGGATGGCGGCGATGTCCTTGTAGGAGTAGTCCTCCAGGTAAAAGAGCGAGAGCACGGCGCGGTGGGGTTCCTCCAGCCCGAGGAGGATGTCGAGGATCTCGCGATGCTCGGCGGAGGCGGACCCGGTGGCGGCGACGGGCGGGGCGTGGATTTCCAGCGTCTCGGGTTCCATGGCGACGATCTTTTGCAAGCGCGCGCCCTGCCGGAGAAAGTCGCGGTACAGCGTGGTGAAGAGCCAGCTCTTGCACCGGGCACGGTCGCGCAGGTCGTCCTGCTTTTGCGCAAAGGTGGCAAAGGTCTGCTGCGTGAGGTCGCTGGCGTCGTCGGGATTGCGCGTGAGGCTGAGGGCGAAACGGTAGAGATCCCGATAAAAGGCATCGACGATCTGCTCAAATTCCCGCGCGTCCATGGGCTGTGGGAAAGGAGTGGAGCAGATTTCGTGGGGCGGGGGGAGAGATTTCGGCGGGTGATTTTTTACGAAAAATCCATAGGGAACCCGGGCGTCTTTTATCTTGATCTATCCATTGGCACGCTTTGACTGGCTTCCGTTTTATATGAGCGACCTTGTCCCTATTGGCATCCGCGGCTTGGATGAAATTCTTTTTGGGGGCGTGAAGCGGGGGAACATTCTGCTCCTGGAGGGTGCGGCGGGAGTGGGCAAGACAACCCTCGGCCTCGAGTTTATCTATCGCGGTGTCGTGGAGCAGAACGAGCCGGGGCTGGTGGTGACCTTTGAGATGTCGCCGCAGAAGCTGATGCGGGATGCGAAGGCGTTTGGCTGGGAGCTCGGGCGGCTCGAGGAGACGGGGAAGCTGCGAATCATCTACACCTCGCCGCTGGTGCTCCTGCAGGAGCTGCACGCGCACGACGGGCTGCTCATCCAGCAGGTGCGCAAGATGAAAGCCCGCCGCCTGCTGCTCGACGGGCTTTCTCCGCTCCGGCTCTTCGGCGAGCAATTCAACGGGCGGCCGTTTCGTGATTCGCTGCATTTGCTGGTGGAGACGCTCCAGCGCGAGGATGTGACCGCCATGCTGACCCGGGAGACGCCTGAAAATGAGGGCGCGCGGGGCGGTGAGCTGGCCCACGAGCAGTTTGTCTGCGACACGGTGCTGACGCTGAGGAATGACTTCAACGGGCGAAATCGCGCACGGTCGATTACGATTTCCAAGTCCCGGGGCCAGGACTTTGTGCCGGGCCGCCATACGCTGCGCATCGAGAGCGGCGAGGGCGTGCGGGTGTATCAGCGAGCGCAGAGCCGGGCGCGCTGCGTCACCGAGCAGCCCACGTCGACGACCCGGTCTTCCATCGGTACGGCGGAACTCGACGGACTCGTCGGAAACGGCGTACTGGATGGTTCCACCACCCTGACGGTGGGAGTGTCTGGCACGGGGAAGACGGTGATGGGTTTGCAGTTTCTGGCAGAGGGCGTCCGGCAGGGAAAGCCGGGCCTGCTGGTCACGCTCGACGAACATCCCAACCAGATCCTCCGCAACGCGCGCGGCCTGGGGATTCCCATGCATCGTTATGTGAAGGAGGGGAAGGTCCATATCTGCTACGAGTCTCCCCAGGAGCTGGAGCTGGATGTGCATTTTGATCGCATCGCCCGCCTGGTCGAGGAGCACAAGGTCCAGCGCGTCCTGATCGATTCCCTTTCCGCCTACGTCATGGCGGAGGACCGGAAGCGGGAGTTTCATGATTTCATCTACGCGCTCACCACGTTTTTCAAGGACCGGCTGCTGACGGTCTTTATGAACTACGAGAGCCCCGAACTGCTGGGCGTCTCCCAGATCTCGGAAGAGATCAAGGTTTCCACGATCGTGGACAACATCATCCTCCTGAATTACGTGGAATTTTCCAACCGGCTGCGGAGGGCCATCACCGTTCCCAAGGCGAGGGGAAGCGCGCCCTCGCGGATCACGCGAGAGTTTCGGATCACAAAAAGAGGGGTGGAGCTGGAGCCCGCCATGTCCGAGGACGGGGAGAATGTCCCGCAGCTTCCCTTCTCGGCCTACTATGGCATCCTGGCGCGCTCTCCGGCGCGGCACAGCCCGGTCATCGACGATCACCTGATGAACGGAGCGGGCGCCTCGCTGGAGTCTGTGGGCAGGCAAGCGGGAGAGGATACCGCCCTGGCCGACGGGCCGGCGGGCAAGGAGCCTGCCAATCTCCGCAGGAAAACCTCCAGCCGCATTCCAAAGGGAAGGAAATGAGCACGGCGTCCGCGGAATCGGCATCTTCGGGGAGAGAAACTGATCTCCCCTTGGCCGATCGCGTGCAGCCGCTCATCGGGGTGGCTGAGTGGGAGCCCGTATTGCAGCGTTTTGCGGCGGCAACCGGACTGACCCTCGTGCTGTGTGATGACTTGGGCGAGCCCCTATCCCCGCCCTGGGTCGGGAATCCCTTGGGCGAGGTGCTTGTCCGCTTCGGCGCATGGAGTGAGGGAGGCTGTCTCAGGGACTCTGCCCGGTCTGCCGTGGCGAGATGCCTTCGTGATGAGGCGACGCACTTTGCGACTGTCGGGATTCTGAGCTTCGCGGCGATTCCGGTTTCTGGCGGAGATGGGTTTCGGGGCTGCCTGCTGGCCGGTTGGATTTTCACGGATTTTCCCGAACCAGTCTCGACAGACCGCTTTGCCCGCGACCTGGGGCTGCCATTCCTCGAACTGTGGCAGGTCGTCCGCCAGGTCTCCCCGGTAGGCTCTGAGAAGCTGCGCATGTATGCCGACCTGTTTGAGATTGTCGCGGTGGAAATCGCCGGACGGAGGCACCGGGAGGCCCGGCATCATGAGGAGATGACGAGTCTGCTGGAGCGCGAGCGAAGGCTGGAGGAAGAGTCCCGCGCGAAGGATCAGTTTTTTGCCCTTGCCTCGCATGAGCTGCGCAATCCCCTGATGCCGGTGCTCGGCTGGATCCCTCTCGTGCGCACCTATTGCGAACGCAATCAAATCGACGAGGCCTGGAAGGGGCTCGACATCATCGAGCGAAACGTCCGGCAGCAACTCCACCTTATCGGCGAAATGCTCGACCTCTCCCGGCTGCTCGTCGGCAAGGTGGTGCTCGAGCCTGAGAACGTGGAGCCTGCCAATGCCGTCCGCGAGGCGCTCGAGTCTGCGAGCGCCGCGCTGCAGGATCGACGTCTCTCCCTGGCGATGGAACTTCAGGATCACCTGCCTCCCGTGTATGCAGATCGCCAACGGCTGCTGCAGTGTCTTTCCAACCTGGCTGCCAACGCGATCAAGTTCACTCCAGACGGCGGTCGGATCGTTATCGGCGCGCACATGCGCTCGGGAGCGGTGGAGTTCCATGTTGCCGATACCGGCATCGGTTTGCAGCCCGAGGAGTTGCAGTCAATATTCAAACCCTTCAGCCAGGGCGAGGAGGGGCGGGCCGGTCGATTCGGTGGTTTGGGAATCGGGCTGTCGGTGGTGCGCAACCTCGTCGAGCTGCACGGCGGGCAGGTCCGGGCGGAATCCGCAGGACCCGGGCAGGGAGCAACGTTTTTCATCACTCTGCCCGCATCTCGCGCGACAGGTATGCCCGCACGACCTGCCGTTTCCGAGACCGCCTCGTGAGGCTTGGCTCCCCCGGCATCAGCGACTGCGTAACGGCCGTTCGTCTAGGCGTGGATCACGACGAGCTAACGCCCAATCAGGCACGGAAGCATGTTGTGTCGGCGAAACAACCTCGGGGGCTGCGCGTTCCCGGTAGTGTTCCTTTGGCGTGGCAGTTGAGGGAGCGCGATGGCGAATCTGTGGGCCGGGACGGGGACTTGGCGGGAAAATCCGGGGCGGGGGAGGCGAAATAGCAGATTTTTTCGCCGGGCGGAGATGATTTCGGAAGGTGCTGTATATGAGCAGTTTTCCTATGCGTTCTAGCCTCGGGGAAGGGTGGGAATTTGGCTTTTCTGCAGCTTTTCTCAAAAAAGATTCAAAAAGCCATTGACCAAAAGCGCGGAAGAGATATTCTGACAATCCCGCTCGACAAAAGGTTGAGAGGGAAAAACAAGTCTCAGAGCCGGAAGGTTCACTGAGCGATGATATTTGAAAGTCTGATTCTGGTTTGCCGGTTTAAGGCAAAATTCAGAACGTTTTTTATCAGCAAAACACACATTCAACAGATGTTGGATAGTGCGTTCTTTCGTCAGTTTTGTAATTTTAATTTGACGACCCATTCCTGATTACCTGTCTCACAGGTGATCGGAGTAATGAATGTCGGAACTTTCCCACCTTAGCAGTGGGATAAACTTTCTACGGAGAGTTTGATTCTGGCTCAGAACGAACGCTGGCGGCGTGGATAAGACATGCAAGTCGAACGGGATTAGTTTTGTAGCAATACGAAGCTGGTCTAGTGGCGCACGGGTGCGTAACACGTGAGTAATCTGCCGAGAAGTGGGGGATAGCTCGCCGAAAGGCGAATTAATACCGCATGTGACTACCTCTTGATTAAGGGGGATGTTAAAGTAGCAATACGCTTTTTGATGAACTCGCGGCCTATCAGCTAGATGGCGGGGTAACGGCCCACCATGGCTATGACGGGTAGCTGGTCTGAGAGGACGACCAGCCACACTGGAACTGAGACACGGTCCAGACACCTACGGGTGGCAGCAGTCGAGAATTTTTCACAATGGGGGAAACCCTGATGGAGCGACGCCGCGTGGAGGATGAAGGCCTTCGGGTCGTAAACTCCTGTCATGCGGGAACAAGAAAGTGATAGTACCGCAAGAGGAAGAGACGGCTAACTCTGTGCCAGCAGCCGCGGTAATACAGAGGTCTCAAGCGTTGTTCGGATTCATTGGGCGTAAAGGGTGCGTAGGTGGCGATGCAAGTCTGGTGTGAAATCTCAGGGCTTAACCTTGAAAATGCACCGGATACTGCGTTGCTCGAGGATTGTAGAGGAGAGTGGAATTCACGGTGTAGCAGTGAAATGCGTAGATATCGTGAGGAAGACCAGTTGCGAAGGCGACTCTCTGGGCAACTCCTGACACTGAGGCACGAAGGCTAGGGGAGCAAACGGGATTAGATACCCCGGTAGTCCTAGCAGTAAACGGTGCACGTTTGGTGTGGGCGGGTTCAGACCCCGTCCGTGCCGGAGCTAACGCGTTAAACGTGCCGCCTGGGAAGTACGGTCGCAAGATTAAAACTCAAAGAAATTGACGGGGGCCCGCACAAGCGGTGGAGTATGTGGCTTAATTCGATGCAACGCGAAGAACCTTACCTGGCCTTGACATGCATTGTGTCTCCGGTGAAAGCCGGATAGTTGGTAGCAATATCAACGCTTTGCACAGGTGCTGCATGGCTGTCGTCAGCTCGTGTCGTGAGATGTTGGGTTAAGTCCCGCAACGAGCGCAACCCCTGTGTCCTGTTGCCCGAAAGGGATCTCTGGACAGACTGCCCTGTGAAACGGGGAGGAAGGTGGGGATGACGTCAAGTCAGTATGGCCCTTACGGCCAGGGCTGCACACGTACTACAATGCCCAGTACAGAATGAACCGAATCCGCGAGGTGGAGGAAATCTCAAAAACTGGGCCCAGTTCGGATTGGAGGCTGCAACTCGCCTCCATGAAGCCGGAATCGCTAGTAATGGCGCATCAGCTACGGCGCCGTGAATACGTTCCCGGGCCTTGTACACACCGCCCGTCACATCATGGGAGTCGTTTGTAGCCGAAGTACGCACGCTAACCGCAAGGAGGCAGCGTCCTACGCTATGAGCGGTAACTGGGATGAAGTCGTAACAAGGTAGCCGTAGGGGAACCTGCGGCTGGATCACCTCCTTTCTAAGGAGTAATGCCTACCCCCTGGCCTCGTGCCAGGACATGGCGAGTCTGACCCCGCGATGTCAGTATGAATCGCACTAAAAGGGGACAAATCCTGCGGACCGAAAGCTCTGCAGGTCGAAACTTTGGAAGAGCGCACTATCCAGCATTTGTTGAAAAGTTAGATAAAACCACCTGGCACTAGCCCTGGAAGCTTGCGGCCGTAAAGCGCTCGCTCCGCGGCAAGGCATAAAGCTTTCCCGGGGGCATAGCTCAGTTGGTAGAGCGCCAGCTTTGCAAGCTGGATGTCAGGGGTTCGAATCCCCTTGCCTCCACCAGTTTAAGAAAAAATGGGCCTGTAGCTCAGTTGGTTAGAGCATGCGCTTGATAAGCGCAGGGTCATAGGTTCGAGTCCTATCAGGCCCACCATGTCAGCTGATAATAAACGAAGCGTTTTGAATTTTGTCGCCGTTCAGACCGAACAGGCTGACAAAGCCGTTGAGGGCCAGTCCCTCGACAAGCTCTTTGACATCCGCATACAGGGCAAATAAATGCAACTTCAACATAATAAATGCTGAGTCTGCGCAATCGCCGCCTGGTTATCTACCAGTACGGTGGTTGCATTGCTTAATTAGAAGGATTTCCAGAAATTAAAGGAAAAAGCTACTAAGAGCGCATGATGGATGCCTTGGTGCCAACAGGCGAAGAAGGACGTGATAAGCTGCGATAAGCCACGGTGAGCCGCAAATAGGCCCCGACCCGTGGATTTCCGAATGGGGTAACCCGTTCCGGTTAATACCGGATCATCTCCGATTGAATACATAGATCGGAGGAAGCAACACCCGCTGAAGTGAAACATCTCAGTAAGCGGAGGAAAAGAAAACGAATGTGATTCCGTAAGTAGCGGCGAGCGAAAGCGGAAGAGCCCAAACCCAGGAGCTTGCTCTTGGGGGTTGTAGGAGCCCGACGTGGCAGTGCAACGGTTAGGAGAAGCGGATGGAAAGTCGCTCCATAGAAGGTGAAAGACCTGTAACCGAAAACCCGAGCACGCCTAGGGAATTCCTGAGTAATGCGTCACACGTGAAACGTCGCATGAATCCACGCCGACCACGGCGTAAGGCTAAATACTAGTTGGCAACCGATAGTGAACAAGTACCGCGAGGGAAAGGTGAAAAGAACCGCTGCGAGCGGAGTGAAATAGTCCCTGAAATCATGTGCTTACAAGGTGTCAGAGCCCGCAAGGGTGATGGCGTGCCTTTTGCTTAATGAGTCTGCGAGTTAGTGTCCGTGCCAAGTCTAAGTCCCTCAGGGATGTAGGCGAAGCGAAAGCGTGTCCGAAATGGGCGATAAGGTGCTGGCACTAGACCCGAAGCCGAGGTGATCTACCTATGACCAGGTTGAGGCCCCAGTAACATGGGGCGAAGGACCGAACCGATGGACGTTGAAAAGTCCCCGGATGAGTTGTGGGTAGGAGCGAAAGACTAATCAAACCCGGTGATAGCTGGTTCTCCCCGAAATCTATTGAGGTAGAGCCTCAAGTGCTGACCTGCGGAGGTAGAGCACTGGCTGAACTAGGGCCCATACCCGGGTACCGAATTCAATCAAACTCCGAATGCCGCAGGGCGAAGCTTGGGAGGCAGTCCGTGTGGGATAAGCTGCACGGTCGAGAGGGAAACAACCCAGATCAGCAGCTAAGGTGCCTAAATAACGTTTAGTGGAAAGGATGTGAAGATACTTAGACAGTGAGGACGTTGGCTTAGAGGCAGCCATCGTTTAAACAGTGCGTAATAGCTGACTCATCGAGTGTTTTCGCGCCGAAAATGATTGGCGATAAGCGTTATACCGAAGCTCTGGACGCGCAAGCGTGGTAGGGGAGCGTTCTCAGCGCCTTGAAGCAGCCTGGTAATGGGCTGTGGAGTGCTGAGAAGTGAGGATGCAGACATGAGTAGCGATAAACCAGGTTAGATCCCTGGTCGCCGTAAACCCAAGGTTTCCTGGGGAAGGTTCGTCCTCCCAGGGTTAGCCGGATCCTAAGTCGAGGCCGATGGGCGTAGACGATGGAAAGCAGGTCAATATTCCTGCGCCGCCGACATTTAAACTGAAAGGACGCTGGTTAGGAGAAGAGTCGTCGAATGAAAGTGACGGTCCCGCAAGGGGACGTGGAGACTTCGGTCAAAGCGGATTCTTTAAATGGCCAGCCAAGAAAAGCTTCAGTGTATACTAAGGCGTCCGTACCGTAAACCGACACAGGTGGGTGGGCATAAGTGTGCCAAGGCGCGTGAGTGAAACCTCGTTAAGGAACTCGGCAATCTAGCCCCGTAACTTCGGAAGAAGGGGTGCCCCGTAAGGGGTCGCAGTGAAATGGGTCAACCGACTGTTTAACAAAAACACAGCACTCTGCTAAGTCGTAAGACGACGTATAGGGTGTGACACGTGACCAATGCCGAAAGATTACGGTAAGAGGTTAGCCGCAAGGCGAAGCTTCGAGCCCAAGTCCCGGTGAATGTCGGCCGTAACTATAACGGTCCTAAGGTAGCGAAATTCCTTGTCGGGTAAGTTCCGACCTGCACGAATCGTGTAACGAGTTGACCGCTGTCTCAACGAGGAGCTCAGCGAAGTTGTATTGGCGGTGAAGATGCCGCCTGCCCGCAGTAGGACGGAAAGACCCTATGCACCTTTACTGTACGCTGTCACTGTTGTTTCGATTTTAATGCTTAGAGTAAGTGGGAGGCTTTGATTCTACCCTTTAGGGGGTAGATGAGCCGACAATGAAACACCACCCTTTGGAATTGAGACATCTAACCGCGACCCGTTAACCGGGCGCGAGACACTGGCAGCCGGTCAGTTTCACTGGGGCGGTGTCCTCCTAAAGAGTAACGGAGGATTACGAAGGTTGGCTCAACCTGGTTGGCAATCAGGTGACGAGTACATGGATATAAGCCAGCTTAACTGCGAGACCCACAAGTCGAGCAGATACGAAAGTAGGTCCAAGTGATCCGGTAGTTTAATGTGGAATTGCTATCGCTCAAAGGACAAAAGGTACGCTAGGGATAACAGGCTGATCCTGCCCAAGAGCTCATATCGACGGCAGGGTTTGGCACCTCGATGTCGGCTCATCACATCCTGGGGCTGGAGAAGGTCCCAAGGGTCCGGCTGTTCGCCGGTTAAAGTGGTACGCGAGCTGGGTTCAGAACGTCGCGAGACAGTTCGGTCCTTATCCACTGTGGGCGCAGGAGATTTGAGGGGTTCATTCCTTAGTACGAGAGGACCGGGAATGACGAACCACTGGTGTTCCAGTTGTCGTGTCAACGGCAGTGCTGGGCAGCTATGTTCGGAAAGGATAAGCGCTGAAAGCATCTAAGCGCCAAGCCTATCCCAAGATGAGATCTCCCTGAAGAACCGTGGTAGACCACCACGTTGATAGGACCTGGGTATACGCATAGCAATATGTTCAGCTCAAGGTTACTAATGTTCGTTCGGCTTTTTTAAACTCCTTTAATTACTATCATGCAGTCTCAGATAGTTGGAGTCTGCGGTTGTTTGTCCACTGTATGCGGATGTCAGAGAGCACTAACTTGTTCTCTTCGACATCATAAAAATTGGTAACGTTTTAGCGGTCGCTAGACACCCGGGATCAACTCCCGAAGTCTGGTGATCCTGGCGTGATGGTCCCACCCGTTCCCATCTCGAACACGGAAGTGAAACGTCACAGCTCCGATGGTAGTGCTTGTATAGCTTGCGCGAGAGTAGGTCGTTGCCAGAGTTAACCCCGCTATAGGCGAAAGCCCGTAGCGGGGTCCTTTTTTTTATACGCCAGTGCGCCCACCAGCGCCTGGCGCTTTTTTTTACCCCCCCACTGCCGCACTCCCACCCGCCCCAGGGGGGCTCTTTCTTATTCCTTACACATCGGATGCGGCTGATCCGGAAGCATAAGCCGCACCCTGCCGGGAGTACGCGGAAGTACTCTGCTGCCAACGACCTCTATATTTTGAACATGCTTCGAACGAAACCGAAAGGGCGTCTTCGACTTGATTGAGGGAGGGATTGTGGCGAAATATGTCTCGGATATGCGGCGGAACTGGTCATGGGTGGTGAATGGCGCGATTGGGATTGTGCTGGCTGGTCTGCTTTTCTTTGAGTTTGTTGAGCCGTATTGCGTGCAGCCGGGACTGGACCGCGCGTTTCTCGATGGTAGGCCGTCTCGAGATGAGGTCATAAGTCGATTTGGAGAATCTCTGGAGCAGATCGGCCCGGGTGGAAAGTTTCGCATGACGGGATGGCGACCGCTGCCGGATCGCGTGGCGGAATATGGAGGGATGGCGTTTCAGCGTCCGAATACGGACAAAATTTACGTCTTCTTTTCTGCAGATGATCGGGTGGCCTTCTACGGGGTGGCCAGTTCCTAATCGGGAGAGGCACGAATTTTTCAGGTGACGCTGCTGCGAGCCGGAAACGAGAGGAGATGTTCTTCTGGTACGTCCGGGAAATGGGGTTCCATGCGATATACCAGCATGAGTACATTGCTGCTTATCATCCTGATCCTGCTCCTGGTTGGAGCGTTGCCGACGTGGCCGCATAGTTCCCGCTGGGGATATTATCCGAGTGGGGGGCTGGGATTGATTTTGGTTATTGTCCTGATTCTCGTCCTCATGGGACGAATATAAAAAGTTCCTGCTAGGGCTGGATCTGAATGTTTTGCGCCGCTCGGTTACCGGGAGTTGCTGGGGGGTGACTCCCGGCGCGGGCGGCGCAGGCATTTTTTGCCTGGGCTGTTTTGTTGTTCAGGTCGCGCAGAGAATGTGGTAAGGTAACTTCGGAAGCCCAACTCCCGTAAAGACTATGGAAACGATGTGGTCATTCCTGACGGTGCAGATGCTTTTTCTGCTGGCACCAGTGGGCTTCATGTTGATCTGTGCCATGGCTGCTCCGATGAAAGCGGGAACCCGATGGGATGTGTTTTTTGCCGGATTGGTCGGTGTTGTCGCTGGTTGGGTGGCTTTCTCGGTCCTTTGGGCTGCAGGATTGATAGGCCGAGACGCCGGTGGACTGGACCGTGGTCTTGCCATGATCGGTCTGCTCGGTTGCTCCTACGTGAGTGCCGGGATGTATTTCTTCTTTGCCCGGATATGGCGGACTACACACCATGGTGCGGTGAGGGAGGGGGCGCGCTGGGATGCGGCGAGGGATGGTCGCTCGGACAAGACGTAGCGACACACCGAATGAAACGCGCAGGAATATTTCAGTGACCCGGGTGGCTGTAGAAGTATTCCACAGTCAGCAGGCTTGGCTCCGCTCTCTAGTGCGCGACAGACTTGGAAAAGAAATTCAGCACCACGACTCCCGCGATGATCAGGCTGAGGCCGATGACGGCTGGGAGATCCAAGGCCTGTTTGAAGACAAATCATCCGATGAGGCTGATTACCGCGATGCCCAGGCCGGACCAGATGGCATAGGCGATGCCGACTGGGATGGTACGCAGGCTGAGCGAGAGAAAGTAAAACGCGATGCCATAGCCCACGAAGACGACCACAGTCGGCCAAGGCTTGGAAAACCCTTCACACGCCTTGAGCGCAGTGGTCCCGGCGATTTCGGCAAAGATGGCGATGAGCAGGTAAATGTAAGGGTGCATAGGCCAGGCAGCATCCTGTAATGGGAGCGAGGCTCGCCGTCGAGCGCGGAACGGGGGAATGACTATTGGCGGACTAATCCGCAGTGCGCACTTGCGCGGAGCTGAAAATACGCCCCGCCGAAGAAGAAGGCTGTATTGGCCGCGAGAACGAGGAAGAGGGTGACGGCGAGGCGGTTGGAGTCGCGCAGGAGGTGATCGTAGAGGGCGAAGATGCGGACGGCGACCTCGTGCTGGGCGTTTAGGTTGGCAGAGAGAGCGAGGGCGACGGTGTTCGCCTTGATCTTGTCGATGGCGTCAGCCGGGATCTCGGTGAGCGCGGCGGCGTGGGTGTGGATGACCTTTTCCCGGTCGTTCTGCCGCCCGACATGGAGGAGCACGCTGATGGCTGCCAGGAGATTCAGGCTGGCGAGGATGAGGAAGAGGAGAGCGGTGCGTTTACGTTTGGTCATGGGCGGTACGACCGGTCTTATCGGGGCAAGGAAGGAAATTATCAATCCCCGGGGGCAGATTTTTCTTTGCCTTATGTCGATATGATCGCGATTAGTCGAGGGATGGATGCGAATGTCGACGTGCTGGTGGTGGGTGCGGGTCCTGTGGGATTGCTGCTGGCGACCGAACTTGTGCGTGATGGAGTGAAAGCGTTGTCGATCGATGCCATGACGGGGCGGACATTTTTCAGCAAGGCGCTTGGCATCACGCCACGCACGTTGGAAATCTTTGACGATCTCGGCGTATTGCATGATGCGATCGATCGAGGCGTGTGGATAGAGGGCGTTTCAGCCTTTGCGAATGGTGAATTCGCAGGGGGAATGGATATTCCGGAAGAGTTGCCTTTTGGTAGTCTTTCGCTGGCGCAATACGAGACGGAGCGCGTGCTCGAACGAGGGCTGCAGCGCCATGGTGGGCGAGTTCATTACGGCTGGGCGTTGACGGATTTTCGCGAGACAGCCGATTGTGTGGAGGCCGCATTGACCGGGCCGGGTGGCGAGACGAGGTCGGTGGCGTGCCGGTGGCTCGTGGGCTGCGATGGCGCGCATAGCCGGGTGCGATCTTCTCTGGGCGTGGCTTTTGAGGGCGGGCGATATCCGCAGACGTTTACCTTGGCGGATTTGGAGGTCGAGTGGGACCTTCCGCATAACCGCATGTACAGGTTCAATCTGGGCGAGCCTGGGCAGCCCGGCGGGCGAATCCTGGCAGCAGTGCCGGTATACAGTCCGACAGGGAAGAGGTTTCGCCTCTCTACTGTGATCCCGGAGGTGGCGGGCATGAATGAGCAGGAATTTCCTGCTCCTAGTCTGGCCGAAGTTATCGAGCTAATGAGTCCGCTGCTACCTGCCGGGACGAAGCTTTCTTCCCTGCATTGGTCCTCGGTTTACCGCGTGAGCCATCGCATCGCTGCAGAGTATTCGCGTGGGCGGGCGTTTCTTGCTGGTGATGCCGCGCATATTCATCCTCCGGTCGGAGGGCAGGGGATGAACACAGGATTGCAAGATGCTCATAATCTCGCCTGGAAACTCTCGCTGGCTGCTCGCGGTCTGGCCGCACCCTCGTTGCTGGAGACCTATGAGGAGGAGCGCCGGCCTGTCGGACTCGACGTGGTGGAAAATACGAGCCGCGCCATGGCTGAAGTGCTGGACCAGCGCCATGCCCTGCCGGGCTTGCGCGAGACGCAGCTTCTCATCGCGTACCGCGACAGCAGCATCGTCTGCGATGAACGAGGAGACACCGCCCCGGATGCGCCAGTCGTCGCTGGAGATCGTGCCCCGGACGCAGGTCCACTTCAGCGCTGCCGTGTCGCCCAGCCATTCCGGTTGCATGAGCTTACGGGCAAAGGGCGCCACCTTTTGCTTGGGTATTTCGCCGAGACTGCGACCGGCGATTTTGCCTTACTACTCGACGTCTTGAATGAACTCCCTCCCGATTTCACGAGCAGCTACGCCATTCTTGCCCAAGGAGGAGCGGCATCGTTGGATAATCGCGTGCCGTGTTTTGTCGATGTGGCTGGAAAATTCGCCGCGGAATACGGAGCGACGCCTGGCATGGCCTGGCTCATCCGACCCGACGGTCACGTGGGCTGGTGTAGTACTCGACCAACCGTCACAGGTCTGCGGGAGTATCTGCGCAGGATCGTGGCAATCTGACCTGCGATTTTTTCCGGAGTGCTTATCAATCCATGACTCGCTCGACCCTTATCTCTATAGCCATCGCTTTCGTAATGGGGTATTCCCACGCTACGGACGTGCCGCCGATCAAGGCCCTTCTTATCACGGGCGGGGGATACCATGATTATGCGGCGCAGAAAGACATCCTGAAAGCGGGCATAGAATCCCGTATTCACGCAGTGGTCGATCATGCGCATGTCGACGACACCTCCTCACGTCCCCGACTGCCAATCTATGACCAACCTGACTATGCCCGAGGATACGATGTGGTGATCCATACGGAATGTGCGGGAGGTGTTGACGACCCCTCAGTGATTGAAAAGGTCCTCCAACCCCACCGGGACGGGGTCCCTGGCGTCAACCTCCACTGCGCCATGCACTCGTACCGCTTCGGTGATTATCATAAACCTGTGGCTGATGGAGCCGCGAATGCAATCTGGTACGAGTATGTAGGGCTGCAATCCACCTTTCACGGTCCCCAGGAGCCGATCGCCGTGCATTACCTGCCAGCTGATAACCCTCTGATACAGGGTCTGACGGACTGGACTACAGAGAAAGAGGAGCTTTACAACAACATCCGTCTGCTCCCGGGAATCACCCCCCTTGCACGTGGCACCCAGCGTATCGAGGGGCGGGACGTGGAGGCCATAGTGGCGTGGGCACACGTTTATCGCGGCACCCGTGTCTTTAGCACTACGCTGGCGCACAATAATGCCACGGTGGCAGACGCACGCTATCTTGACCTTGTTACTCGCGGCATCCTTTGGGCGACAGGCAAGCTTGATGATCTTGGAAAGCCGATGCCGGGGTATGCTCTGGCTCGCGAGACCAACTAGTGCTTTAGCATTACGCGAGTATGTCGTGCGATGGTATTGGCCTCGGCGCGGTGAAGCTCGACAGGGTTGGGATGACGTGAGGATTCTTTTCTCTCCGGGGGAGGCTGATCTGGTGGCATGAAGTCGGGCTCCGAAGTTTGCGGTGTCGGAGCGACCGGCGGCGAGGGATTGGGCACGGTGGTGGGGCCGGGGTAGGTCGGCGTACTCGGAGGAAGCTGGGGAGACTCGGGAGATGGCGCGGGAGATGGCGCGGGAGAGACTGATGGACTGGTTTCCGGTGTGGACATGGGATGTTTGAGGTTAGTGATTCGGGACGGCATGAAGATCAAAATGGGTGGCGAGCTCATCCTCGGTGGTGTTCAAAAGGTCCGCACGCAGGCTTTGTACGAGGCGGGAGCGATAGCGGTCGGGCAGGCCATCAAGGATGGCTCCATTGAGCTCCGAAGGCGCAGCGAAGGACCAGCCAACATCGATATGCTCGTCCAAGGACTCGCAGAGACGGGTGGCGATCTTGCGCAGGCACCGCATGTCGGTCTCCGCCTCGAGGCGCAGACGCTCGGCGGTGGAGTTCCCGTGGCCAGCGGTTTTTCCGGCGGGGAAACCTCCGGCTTTGTCGGTCAGGTGATCGCGCCAGCGTCCCTTGGCATCATCGACGGGAAAGAACTCAAGCAGGCGCGGGACGTGGTCCTCCACGCGGTAGATCTTCAGGCCCCCGCGGTCGGCGATGTACAGGAACGATGCGTTCATTGGACAGGGGTATCGCGTTCCCGGGCGCACCTGCGCGTGGGGGCTCAGCCTGAATTTTTCGTCGGCATGGCGTTACGGGGTGGCTCTGGGAATGGACGTCGGTGCGGGAGAGGGCGATCGCTCGGTATCGGGCGCATTGCCCGGGCCGCCCGCGCTTTGGGAAGTCCGTACCCCCGGCGTGCGGTCGCAGCCGGTGAGGGCGGAGAGAAGCAGTGCAAGGCAGGGGAAGAGGCTCTTCATACCAGAGAATCGCCTCCCGTCCTTCCGCGCGGCTCGGTATGGCCCCTGAGTGAAAGGTGGGAGGCGTTCAGCAAACGGCCAAGCAGCCTAGAGGCTGCGACGCCTGCGAAGGGCCAGGCCGAGGAGCGGGAGCGCGAAGCCGATGAGGCCGATCTCGGATGGCTCGGGAACGATCGTGGCCACGCTCGTGCCGGCGGACTGCAGCGAAATGACATTAGTTCCCGAATTTTGGGTGTAGCTGGAATAATTGCCCGGGATCGTGACCTGCAGCACGGAGTTCACCCCGGTGCCGCTCCAGTCGAGAAACATCTGTCGCGTACTGTCGAGGCTTGTGAAGTAGGCTTCGTAAATCTGGGAGCTGCCGCGGTTGAAATCATAACCGGGATGCACGGCCGTGTCGGTCTCTCCCGGGACATCGTAGAGGAAACGGAAGGGAGTGATAGTATTGCCTGCACCGATCGTGATGTCGACAGACGTGACTGATACTAGGTTGTTATCGTTGGTCGTATCGTACTGGTACTCGAAGTACCCCGACATTGGCGCGGTGTCGTTCCAAATGGCGTTGGTGAAGGCCAGGCGGGTTTTCAGGATCTCGGCCTGGGCGTGTCCTCCCCAGGCGAGAGACAAGGCGACGACGCAGGCGCAAAGAATCCGGGACGGGAATGTGTGGAGCATACCGATACTTCGCCGTATAGCTAACGGGTTTTTCCTTGTCCAGAGGTATCAGGCTGGAAATTGTGTGATGCTAATGACTGAGTGAGCTGTTCCCGATTAACTGCTCAACGTTGCATAACGGGGAGGCTTGCGTTGCGTTCTGCAAAGTTGACACCCGGGCGCGGGGCGGTGAGGCTCGCCGGGAGAAATCTCCCTCCCATGTCTGCTCCGAGTATCGCGCGCTTCCGAGTCGTTCTGCTGGCTGTGCTGGCCGGCGTGGTGGCGTTCCTTTTTTATGCGCGGTCGGTCGGGTCGGAGTTCGTCTACGACGCGCGGTCGCAGGTGCTCTTTGGCGATTATATTCATGACCCGTCGCACTGGGGCGAGGTGCTGACCTTCCGCGTGCTCGGGCAGGATGTGCTCGATGCGAACCGCCCCGTGCAGCTCGCCTCGCTCATGCTCGATTCCGCGCTATGGGGGCGCAATCCCGTGGGCTATCACCTCACGAGCGCGGCCCTTCATGCGGCGAATGTCGCGCTGCTTTTCCTCCTGCTCATGGAGCTGGGCGGCGGACGCGCGGGACCGGCGATCCTTGCCGCGCTGGCCTTTGCCGTGCATCCGATGCTGGTCGAGCCGGTGGCGGAGGTTTCGTCGCGCGAGGATGTGCTGACCTTATTTTTCCTGCTCCTCGCCATGTTCCTCGCGCTGCGCTGCGGACGGAGCACGGGTCGTGTGATGTTGTGGACGGGTGCCGGGTGTGTGGCCGCGTCGCTGCTAGCGGTGGGGGCGAAGGAAACGGGCGTCATCGCTCCGGTGCTGGTGGGGGCGTGCGGTGTGCTCTTTCGCGAGCGCGGCACGGGGCGGCGGTGGGTGGTGATGACGGCGCTCGCGGCGGCGGTGGTCGGCGGGTTTGTAGCTGCGCGTTTCGCCTTCGAGCCGCGCGAGTCGATGATCTTTCTGAGCAAGCCCGGCAGGCTGGGTGGTTCGCTCGTCGAGACGCTGAAAATCCAGCCGCGCATCTGGGGCTTCTACGTGCGGCAGATCTTCTGGCCGGTGGAACTCTCCGCCATCTATATGCCGCAGAATGTCGGCCGCATCGCGGCTGTCTGGCTTTACCTCATGCTCGCCGCCCTCGTGCTCGTGCAGGGCTTCGCGGCCTGGCGCAATCGCGTGGGCATGCTCGGGATGCTGATGTATTGGGCCGCAATGGGGCCGGTCTCAAACCTCCTCCCCATGTACTGCCCGGCGGCGGATCGCTATCTTTACGTGCCGCTGGCGGGGCTCGCGCTGACTCTCTTTGCCCTCCTCGCCCGAGTGCGGCCCGGGGCGCGGGCGTGGCCGTTCCTGGCGGTCGGGTGCGCGGTGGTATTGACTGCGCTCGCGTGGCTCGGCTGGCAGAGGCAGGAGGTCTTTGCCACCTCCTTTAATCTCTGGACCGACACCGTGGCGAAGAGCCCCGCCTCGGACAATGCCGCCAACAACCTCGGCTACGCCTGGCTGCGCAAGGGCGACAACGCCAAGGCCCTCGCCGCCTTTGAGCGCGCCCTCCAGCTGACCAATGGGAAAAAAGCCGACGCTTGGGCCGGGGCCGCCATCGCGCTCGATCGCATGGGCCGCCCGAGCGATGCCGTGCGGGCGCTCCGCCGCGCGGTGGAGATCATGCCCATTTACGGGAACCCCGACCAACTGGTGAAATCCCTCGTCGCCGAACCCGCCGACGCCGAGGCATGGCGCGAGATTCGTTCCCACGCTGTGATCGACCATTGAACTCTCCGGATCCGGGATAATGTGCGCCCTCAGCCCCGGGGGCAGCTGGAATAAAGTTTAGTTAAAAAACTTTTTGTTTTCTTCGCGGGAAGGAGTTGATTTTTTCTCGGTCCGGCGGATGCTTTCAGCCATGAAATTCCTCGCATCCCTCCTGACGGTTCTCGTGGCTTCCACCCTCTCAATGTCCAATGTCCGCGCCGCCGAAGCGGATTGGCAGACGGATTACAAGGCAGCGCTCGCCCAGGCAGCCAAGGAAAAGAAGTCCGTCCTCCTCGACTTCACCGGCTCCGACTGGTGTGGATGGTGCATCAAGCTCGACAAGGAGACCTTCTCCGAGTCGCGCTTCAAGAACTTCGCGAAGAACAACCTCGTTCTCGTCGAGGTGGACTTTCCTCAGAAAAAGACACAGTCGGCTGAACTGAAGGAGCAGAATGAGGCGCTTAGCAAGCAGTACGGTGTCGAGGGATTCCCGACCCTCGTCCTGCTCAACTCCGAAGGCAAGGAAATCGCCCGCAATGTCGGTTACCTCCCCGGCGGTCCGGATGGATTCATGAAATGGGTCAAAGCCGCGGAGAAAAACTAAGTTTGCGAGCTTAACCTGTCTCTCTTTTCAGCGGCGACACCGGCTCCCGGTGTCGCCGCTTTTTATTACGTAGCATTCCGATGAGGGGTGAGAATTGATTCGCGCCGCCTTTCTTTCGAGCTAGTTTTCAAGCGTGGATCACGACTTCTGGCACGACAAATGGGCGACGAATGACATCGGCTTTCACGCGCCGATCCCGAATACCCACCTGGTCAACTTCCTCGCCCAGCTCGCTCCCGCGCCGGGTGCGCGCGTTTTCGTGCCGCTCTGCGGGAAGACGCTGGATATTCACTGGCTGCTGGCGGGCGGGTATCAGGTCGTGGGGGCGGAGCTGAGCCGCGTCGCGGTCGAGCAGCTCTTCGCCGATCTGCGCGTCACGCCGCAGGTCACGCCCTGCGGGGCGCTCACCCGCTTTCACGCGCCGCACCTCGACATCCTCCAGGGCGATATTTTTGAGGTGAGTGCGGAGACGCTCGGGCCGGTCGATCTCATCTATGATCGCGCTGCGCTGGTGGCGCTGCCCGGCGATTTGCGCGTGCGCTATGCCGCGCATCTCCGTGCGATCACGCAGCACGCGCCGCAGTTGCTCGTCTGCTTCCATTACGACCAGTCGCTCATGGGCGGCCCGCCATTTTCCATCGGGGAAAAGGAGGTCGCCGCCCTCTATAGCGCGCACTACGCTGTGGAACCGCTCGAGAGCGTGGAGATCGCGGGCGGGTTGAAGGGCCTCTGCCCTGCCACCGAGGATGTCTGGGCGCTGCGCCGCCAGGCTGGCAAGGCAGGAAGCCCGTAGGCCCGGCGTCGCAGTCGGCCTGCGCGACAGGCGGACGAGTCAATAGGCGCGGAAAAAACCCCGATCTGGCGCGGAAACGACGCGCGCGCACCCTTCCTTCCGGCGAAAAAGAGCGGTTTTCCTCCTGATAGCCGTCTCGGCCCGGTGTCAAGCCGCGACTGGCTTTTCCCTCGGGCGGAGGAGGGAATTTTGGGGAAATCCGGCAAAAAAGTGTTGCGAATTCCAGAAAGTGGAGCACCCTATGGCCTCAGAGTAAATTGTTCAGGTTCGTTGCGCGGTAGTTGTCAGGCGGGTTTATCCGATGATGATCGAAACCCGGTTCTCGGGAACGGCTATGTGATCGTCAGTTATAGCTCCTAAATCCAAAATCATATGAAACTCTACGTCGGAAATCTCTCTTTCCAGTCCTCCAGTGCTGATCTCGAAGAACTCTTCGAAGCTCACGGCCAGGTCGTCGACGCCGCCATCGTCATGGACAAGATGACCAACCGCTCGCGCGGCTTTGGTTTCGTCACCATGGGCAGCGCCGAGGAAGGCCAGGCTGCGATCAATGCCCTCAACGGCAAGCAGGTCGACGGCCGCGCCCTCACTGTCAACGAAGCTCGTCCTCGTGAAGACTTCGGCGGCGGCAACGGCGGTGGCAATCGCCGCTCCGGTGGCAACGACCGCGATCGTGGCGCCCGTCGTCGCTACTAAGTAGCCTTCGCGCTCTCGCTGTTTTTTCGAAATCCCGGTTCGGAGTCCTCTCCGCGCCGGGATTTTCTTTTTCCGGGGCGGGGCTGTTTTCTTCCCTTACGTAGCGAACCCGCTCCGGGCGGAAAAACCGGCCAGTACGGGATGCCGCCTCCCGTCTCTGCGTCGATCTCTGCGAGCTACGCCGCCAGGGGCCGTATCCTTCCAGCCAGAGCACACGCTCTGGAGAGGCAGGGTTATCGCCGCCGGGCATGGGCGGCAGAGTGATGCAATCTGCCCGACTGTCGCAGAGCGGCGAATGGTGTTCCTGCCGGTCTCCGAAAAGTGCTGGTCGATTTCTGTACTCGGCGTCTCACTGGCTGCCGGTACGTTGCGCACATCACTGCGCGTCTGCTTCCTAGCCCCGCGCTGCGGGATTTTTTAGCGAAGCCCAGCCGCCGGGCGAAACTCCAGCACGGCGTAAAGTTCATCCGGGCAGACGAAGCGCACGCTCACGGCGGCAAATCCCGCCGCCCGCGCCAGCGCGCCGTACGTATCGAGGCTCTCCGGGTAGTCGTTGCCAAAGACGTGTTCCTTCACCGAGGCCATGTCGGCGGGCGAAAGCTCCGTCCATTTGCGCGAGACGACCTCCCACCAGCGCGCGAGCACGTCGCTGCGGGATTCCCCCGCGCGGCAGATCGGCTCGCAGACCATGAGGCAGCCGCCCGGCTTCACGAGACGGCGCAGCTCCGCGAGGAACCGCCCCTTGTCCCCCGGCGGCAGGTGATGCAGGGACAGGCCGATATACACAAAATCCACCGCCTCGCGCAGCCCCGGCACGAGCGCAAAGAAATCCGCCTGCGCGAACTCTGCCGCGCACCCGACCCGCCCGACATTCTCCCGCGCCAGCGCAAGCGCCACCGGCGAAATATCGACGCCGTGGTACGACGCCACTGCATGCCGCCCGAGCACCTCGGCCATGTAGCTCGCATCGCCCGACCCCAGGTCGAGCACGGAAACCGCCCGCCCGCCGAAGCCGCCGAGCACGCGGTCCACCTCCGCATACGCCTCGCGATGGAAGAGGTAGTTCCGCTCGATCACGCGCCGATAAATCCCCCACTGGTCGAAAAAACTGCGCACATTCTCGACATCCTCCCCCGCCCGCGCCACCGCCTCGCTGCTCATCGCCGCATGGCTACCACGCCGCAAGCCGGGTGTCTACTGTGAGCATGGGGGAGGTTTCGCCCCTCGGGCATTCACCTTTCGTAGGTCCTCAAATGCTCGTGTATAGCCCCTCTTGCGTTCTCTCCGATTCTTGAAGCGGGAGAGGCAGATCGCTGATTCCAATCGTCTGCATTGGTCGGATGGTATTATCATTTCAGGAATGAAATGGGCGGTCCGAGTGGCGGGAGTTCTTGTGCTGGGTTGGTTCCTTCATGCCTGGATCGAACATAGCCGGACAGCGGTTTGGTCGGGTCACGCAATTTTTGGCGCGGTCACGGTCTATCTTTTGCTCTTTCTCCTCGCGACCTTCT
The DNA here is from genome assembly GCF_001613545.1 of Terrimicrobium sacchariphilum. NCBI lineage: Bacteria > Pseudomonadati > Verrucomicrobiota > Terrimicrobiia > Terrimicrobiales > Terrimicrobiaceae > Terrimicrobium > Terrimicrobium sacchariphilum. The sequence goes on along the minus strand of NZ_BDCO01000002.1, from coordinate 3,335,637 downwards.
CCACAGGCCGCCTCTGCCGCTCTTTTGTCACTCTCACCCTTGTGGGATTCCCGCAGTTCATCCTTGCGGCATTGCAGCTTCTGGTCCTGCGAAATAACTGGCTGGAGTTCTCCGTCGTGGCTTTGGCGGTGCTGGTTTTCTCCTCATTTGCCGCCCGGGAATATTGGCGACGATCGCAGGCTGGTTCTTAGCAAATAGCCTGTTCCTTCCTTCCCGGACTACCGGGAGACAAAGCGCGCGGTGACGAGTTTTTGATTCTGCGGCGTGAACTCGATTCGCTCCACCGGGCGGCGGAAGGTCGCGAGAAAGCCGGCCGGCCGCAGGGCGTGGCCGTTTGCCGGGACAAAGACGATCTTGGATTTACCCGCTGGCTCGGGCGGGTGAATCGGCACGTATCCGGCGATGTGACCGGGGAAGTTTGGCTGTACGTAGTGGATACTCGCGTCGAACTTCCGAGCCACAGCCGAGAGTGGAATCTTCGCCTCATACACGGCGAAATGCCATCCCTTGGGAAGGCGCACCTGCGCTGGCAGGATGTCTGGATAAAAATTCTCCCCGGCCTTCGTAGGGAAGGCTCTATCGCCGATCGTCACAGTCGGGGTGCCGTATCGGTGTTCATACGCCGCAGCTCCGCCTTTCGGCAGCAGCACCGGGACGCAGATCAAAACATGGGAATCCCGCACCTCCGGCCAGACGTCCTTTTGCTGCTGAAAGACGTAGCGCCCCGATACGGAGGACGCATCGCGATCCACCGTGATCACGACATCCTCGGCGAGCATCGTGGTTAGCCGCTGCTCGGAGTCGATGGCGATGGGATTTGCGATGGCCGCACACAGCGGCATTGCGATAAGGGCGACGAATATTCTGAGCGTGCGAGCTAAAGGCATTGGCTTTGACGCTTTGTGCTATGTCTAGAGAGATCAGCGCACTGAGGCAATCCTGCCGCCTTCGATGCGAAGCGTTGGGTTATAGATCCTTCGACCCGGGGCGGGGTTGCTGCAACGCGATGACGATGCAGCGAATGATGATCGCCAGCCCCATCACCGCCGACGTGGCAAAGGTCCATTCGGCAAGGGCTTTGTGGAGGGGGTAGACTTCCCGAATGTCCGGATATGATGGCCACCCTCCGTGTATGTCGTGAAGGAGCCAGACCAGCCAGCCCATGGAGAGAAGAGGGCCGAAGAGCGCGAGCACGGCGAGGAGCGTGGTGGTTAACGGCTCCCGGCGCGAACGGAACGAAAAACAAAAGACTACGATGAACAAGGTGACCAAGACACCTGACACCCAGAAGGGCGGCGGATAGAAAGAAGTGATCCTCATTGCCGGGCGGGCGTTTGGTCGGTTTATGATGCCTTAGCGGTGTGGTTGAGAAAAGGCCATTCTTTGATCTGGTCGCGCCCGGGATGTTCGGAAAGTCGGGCCGAGAAGAGAATAAGCGGGGCTGGATTTCTCCGCATTTTTTCGGAAATTCCGTCGTCTTCGATTCGGTTTGCATGAGTCGAAAAGTCAGACTGTATTGCCGCCCTGTCGATTAGTAGCTAGCCTGAGGCATAGTTCTATGAAACACGCCCTGATCTTTTTCCTTGGGGTTCTTTCCTCGGCTGTTGCTCAAGATGCGGGCCAGACAGTCAATGGTACGGGTTTTCCCGTTGTTCCATTGACCTCTGATAAGGTAATTATGGGCGGGGTTCGGTATGAGTTTCGCCAATCGGTGGTGGAGTATAACATCGAGAGCGGGTTGGGAATCATTGCAGATGCCCGCGAGGAGCTTAAGAGAGCCGCCTCTGAACCAGCCACCCTGCGCGCCCGAGGAACTTTGGATCAGGCCTTTCTGGAACTCGCCTGTGACATCATCGCCGCCGAGAATTTCGCGAAGAAAAGCGACAGGCTGTTTGCCCTCCTGCAGCAGGTGGAGGACACATTCAGGGAGCAATCCCTCCCGGCCCGCGTGGTGACTCCGAGGCAACTCTACATCGCCGTCGCAGGCCGATCGTTCCGGGACGCCGATGGCATGCCGGTAAAACCCGGAGACATCACCCGAGTTCTGACCTTTGGGGGCCTCGTTGCCGAGGCCAAAGAGCAGATTTTGCTGCGCAGCAAGACGATCGATTAGCCAAAGCCCGACAGGTTGCTACTCAAGGTTGGACTCCCTACGGAACGCGCCGCGCCGTTCAGGAATGTACGTGCCTGATGAACTCAAGCAACGCCGAGACGATGAGGCCAACGCCGAAGAGCACGGCGAACCCGAAGAAGAAGACCGAGAGAAAACGGTGAAAGTAAATCCGATCCTCGATGTCCGGAGGCAGCCACATTAGCCCGAACCACTCACGCCCAAGTTTGCCCCGCCAGCCCTTGATGCCAAAAGCCACGCCGAACCAGATCAAGGCTGGTCCAATTAGGTACCTGATGTCCATTTTCAACCAGGGAATCTTATAAAACACTGGCTGCCTTATAAAGATGATTCCAAAATGAGCCTTGGACGGGCATTAATCCCTTATTAAGATTAGCATGTAATGAGTGGAGGACAGATGCCCTCATCTCAAGAAATTACTCCACCGCTGCCTTGGCGCGTGATTTCCCTGGCTCGGCGCTGACGGCGGCTTCGCGTTGGAGTTGGGCGCGGCGGTTTTGGACGAAGGTGTTGTTGTCGCCGAAGGCGGCCCAGGGACCTTGCGGGACGTCGGCGAACTCGACGAATTTCCAGTCGGTCACGTCGGTGTCGTTCATGCCGAGGAAGTCGCGGACGGCGGGCGAAACGTCGAGGCCTGCGCCTTTGTTCAGGTTGGGCTTGGGGCGTTCGGTGCCAAAGACGTACTGCCAGTGGTCGGTGCGGAACGGGCCGGCGTCCTCCCACTGGGCGTAGCAGACGCGGTCCTTGAACCGGATGGCGATCCAGCGGCCTTTGCAGACGGATTCCTTCGGCCCCTTGAAGGCCTCGCTGAACCACGGGATGACGCTGGAGGCCTCGGGCTTGAGGCCCTGCGAGGTGACGTCGTTGTAGGGGAGGGCGACGTAAAAGGGGTTCTGGCGCGGGGTGAAGGCGGCGGGCGTGTAGGAGGGGGTGCGGGCGGATTTTTTCGGCGTGTCGGTGCCGCCGTAGTTGCGGGCCCATTGTGGGTCCCAGCAGCTTTTGTGGTTGGGGACGGGGTTGTTTTCCGTGGGGCGTTCGCCGACCCAGAAGGTGGTGGTGACGATGGAGTACCGCCAGGGGTACTGGCGGGCGGTGTTCCCGGAGTTTGTGCGGGGGAAGAGGCTGAATCCGGCGAATCCGCCGCCGTTGCCATTGCGCTCGGGGTCCTTGCCGTTGCGGGGCTTGGGCTTTCCGTCGCCGGTGGTGACGGGGGTGGCGTGGACCTGATGACCGGCAAAGATGGAGGCGAGGGAGGACAATCCGACTCCCAGCCAGCGGAGGAGTGCGTTCCTTTTCATGGCTCGTCTGCGGGCCGGGGGTTCCGTTCCGGGGACCGGCCACTCTTTAACGTCGGGCCGGTTTGCGGGATGCGCAAGGGGAGATGACGAAGTCGGAAGTGGGATCGCGGAAGTGGGAAGTTTTTCGGAATTGCGCGACGGGATGATCTCCAGGCGCGGCCTCGGGGGCGACGGAAGACTGAAGAGATGAACAAAGAGGAAGCGAAGGGAACGAAGGGGGAAGGCAGGAAGGCTTTTACAGAAGGTCGCTAAGGTCGCAAAGTGTTGGGCGGTGGGTGTTTGCGGCGGGACGCTTTTGGGCGGAGGCGCGATTTTGTGGCGGAGGCGATAGGGCCGGGCGGGCTTTGTAAAAACGGAAAAGCCCCGCGCGAGCTAGTGGCTCGCGGCGGGGCTTTCCTTGCGGGAGAGAGGGTTTCTTATTCGTCGCTGGCGCGGAGCTTGGCGAGGACGCTGAAGTCTTCCAGCGTGGTCGTGTCGCCCGTGACGGCGTTGCCTGCGGCGATCTGCTTGAGCAGGCGGCGCATGATCTTGCCAGAGCGGGTCTTGGGCAGCGCCTCGGCGAAGCGGATCTCGTCGGGCTTGGCGATCGGGCCGATGACGGCTCCGACGTGCTTGCGCAGCTTCTCGGAGAGGTCCTCGGTGGCCTTGATGCCGGTCTTGAGGGTGACGAAGGCGACGACGCCCTGGCCCTTGATCTCGTCGGGACGGCCCACCACGGCGGCCTCGGCGACGGCCTCATGGGCGACGAGGGCGCTCTCGACCTCGGCGGTGCCGAGACGGTGACCGGCGACGTTGAGCACGTCGTCGATGCGGCCGACGATCCAGAAATAACCGTCCTTGTCGCGGCGCGCGCCGTCTCCGGTGAAGTAGCACCCCTTGACCTCGCTCCAGTACTGCTTTTTGTACCGGGCCTTGTCGCCGTAGATGGTCCGCAGCATGGAGGGCCAGGGTTTGCGGATGACGAGCTTGCCGCCCTCATTGGGGCCGACTTCCTTGCCATTGTCGTCGACGATGGCGGCGTCGATGCCGAAGAAGGGCAGCGTGGCCGTGCCGGGCTTGAGCGGGGTCGCGCCGGGGATGGGAGTGATCATGTGCGCGCCGGTCTCGGTCTGCCACCAGGTGTCGGAGATCGGGCAGCGGCCGCCGCCGATCTTCTCGTAAAACCACATCCAGGCCTCGGGGTTGATCGGTTCGCCGACGGTGCCGAGGAGGCGCAGGGAGGAGAGGTCGTGCTTGGCCGGCCATTCGTCGCCCCACTTGATGAAGGAGCGGATGGCGGTGGGCGCGGTGTAAAAGATATTCACGCCATAGCGGGCGATGATGTCCCAGAAGCGGTCGCTCTGCGGCCAGTTCGGAGCGCCCTCGTACATGAGCGAGGTGGCGCCGAGGGCGAGGGGACCGTAGACGACGTAGCTGTGGCCGGTGATCCAGCCGACATCGGCGGTGCACCAGTAGATATCCTCCTCGCGGATGTCGAAGACGTACTTCGTCGTGAGCAGCGAGCCGAGCAGATAGCCGCCGGTGGTGTGCAGGATGCCCTTGGGTTTCCCGGTCGAGCCGCTGGTGTAGAGGATGAAGAGCGGGTGCTCGCTGTCGAGCGGCACGGGCGGGCAGTCGGCGGTGACGTAATCCGCCTCGCGGTGCCACCACACATCGCGGCCTTCCGTGATGTGGATGTCCATGTTGGCCCGGCGAAAGACGATGACGCGCTTCACGGCGGTGTTGCCTTCCAGCGCGCGGTCGACGTTTTGCTTCAACGTCACAGCCTGGCCGCGGCGGTAGCTGCCGTCGGCGGTGACCACGCAGGTCGCGCCGCTGTCGGCGAGGCGGTCCTTGATGCTCTCGGCGCTGAAGCCGCCAAAGACGACGGTGTGGATCGCGCCGATGCGGGTGCAGGCCAGCATGGCGATGGCGGCCTCGGGGATATGCGGGAGATAGATGAGGACGCGGTCGCCCTTCTTCACGCCGTTGCGCTTCAGGATGTTCGCAAAGATGCAGACTTCGCGGTGGAGCTGGTGGTAGGTGAGCGTGCGCTTCTCGCCGGGCTCGCCTTCCCAGATGATGGCGGCCTTGTTGCGGCGCGGGCCGTTGAGGTGACGGTCGAGGCAGTTCTCACTGACGTTCAGCTTGCCGCCGACGAACCACTTGGCAAAGGGGGCCTTCCAGTCGAGGACCTTCGTCCACTTCTTGTTCCAAAGCAGCTCGGCCGCCTGCTTGCCCCAGAATTTCTCCGGGTTCTTGATGGATTCGTCGTAGAGCTTCTTGTACTCGGCGAAGTTTTTGATTTTCGCCTGCTTTGAGAATTCGCGGGAGGGTTTGAAAACGCGCTTCTCCGTGAGAACGGATTCGATGCTTTGACTCATGTGGGGAAGAATCTTGGGAGCGCCCTTTTAGGCACGATCCCGGCCTGACCGGAAGGGAAATCTTGGCAGGGGGTCGGAAAAAGGCAAAAAGGCCGCCGGAGGGGCTTCGGAAAAGGGGAAATGGGCGAGCGGGGAGGGCTTGGGGAGGGCTTGGGGAGGGCTTGGGGAGGGCGACGGGGGCGGTTCGGAGCCGCAGCGTGCTGTCCAGGCACGGCGAGATTGGAGAATTCCCCGGGAAAGGCGGGAGCACGCCTGCTTTTTTCTTAGCTCATTCTAAGCTTAAGAGCTTTGGGAAAATAAGAGAACCGGTTGCGTCGACGGGAATGCTGCGAAATGCGCTCGCGAGGAAATCGTCCCTTGCTGGAAAATCGGGGAAAACTCGCTGCCGCCAGCGGGGTTACGCGGCGATGCTCTTCGGCGGCTCGATGGGGACGAAGCGGAAGCGGTCGTGGTATTGGCCGTGATTGTGGGCGCGGCAGCATTTCAGACAGGCGACGCGGCGCTTCAGCGGGCGCACGCGGGCGAGCTGGGTGCCGCACTCGGGGCAGGCGTAGAAGTAGCGGCGGGCGACCTTGGCGCGTTTGAAGGGCAGGTCGTGACACCGCGACTCGCGCGGGATGCCGAGGTCGGCGCAGGCGCGCTTCCACTCCGCGCCATGGGCGGCGATGCGGCGGCGGCCCGCCCGGTGTTGCGCGAGGAAATGGGCCAGCTCGTGGCGCAGCGTGCGCTGCACCTCGTCCTGCGAGACGTCCATGAGCTTCGGGTTCAGGTAGATGGCGTGGTCGCGCCAGGAGGCGAGCCCGGCGGTGGTGCGCAGGCGGGAGTTCCAGTAAACCTCGACCTTCAGGTCGTGGCACCCGGCGGCGCGCAGGAGCTCGGCGGCGAGGGCCTCGAGGAGGAGTTCGCGGCGGGTGGAGGGCTTTGCCTTGCGCGGCGGGGGCGACTTTTTCTCGGCCACGACGGCGAGGTCGGGCACGAGGCTGAGGCTCCGCATGATGCTGCGGCTGAACTTCAGCAAAAGTTGCGTGTGTTTGATCATGCGGCTGCAAATGCGGCCTGCCGCGCGAGGACAGACGCCAGCGCACGCAGGCAGTGATCGATATCGGCCTCTGTGGTCGCGAGGCCCAGCGAAAATCGGACGGTGGACGACGCCACGGCGGGGGCGACTCCCATGGCGATGAGCACGTGGGAGGGCTGCACGGAGCCCACCATGCAGGCGGACCCGCTGGAGACACACACGCCCTCCAGATCGAGGCCGATGAGGAGCGCCTCGCCATCAACGCCGGGGAAGCTCACGTTCAAGGTATTCCCCAGCGAAAGGTCGTCCGCGGCGCCATTGCGGATGGCGCGGGGCTCGACCTCCTGGATGCCGGCCCAGAGCCGGTCGCGGAGTGCGGCCTGACGCGGCTGGTCGGCGATGCCTGCGGCGAGTGCCTTTTCCGCGGCGGCGACCATGCCGACGATGGCGGCGACATTTTCCGTGCCGGGGCGGCGGGTATTCTCCTGCGCGCCACCGTGGAGGGTGCGCGCGGTGGCGATGCCCGAGCGGAGGTACAGAGCGCCTACGCCCTTGGGGCCGTAGAACTTATGGCCGGCGATGGAGACAGCCGCCGCGCCGAGTTCGGCGGGACGCACGGGGATTTTTCCGAAAGTCTGCACGGCATCGGTGTGGAAAAACACCTTTCGCTCGCGGCAGAGGGCGGAGATTTCCTCTATGGGCTGGAGCACGCCGGTCTCGTTATTCGCATGCATCACGGACACGACGGTGGTGTCGGCGCGAATGGCTCGCGCCACATCCTGCGGGTCGACTCGTCCAGAGGCATCCACGGGCAGGATCGTAAGCTCATACCCCTCGTGATGCAACAGATGCTGACACGCATGCAGCACGGCGTGGTGCTCCGTCGCCGTGGTGATGAGATGGCGGCCACGTGGCAGGTGGGCGCGGGCGATGCCGAGCACGCCGAGATTGCACGCCTCGGTGCCGCCGCCGGTGAAGATGATCTCGTGGCCCTTCACCCCGAGCAGGGCGGCCAGTTTCTCCCGCGCGTCGTCGATGCCCGCCCGGGCCTCGCGCCCGGCGGCGTGAATGCTCGAGGGATTCCCATACCCCCCGTGGAGAAAGGGCAGCATGGTCTCCAGCGCCTCGGGCGCCAGCGGAGTCGTGGCGTTGTAGTCTAGATAGACCACTCGAGCTCGGCCTCCTTTTTGCGGTTCACCTTGTCCAGGATGTGAAGCTGCTTTTCCTCGTAAACGACGAGGGAATTTGGCGCAACACTGTGCAGGAGAAAGACATTCGCGCCGATGGTCGAGCGCGCCCCGATGACGGTCTCGCCGCCGAGGATGGTCGAGTTGGGGTAGATCGTGACGTAATCCTCGACATTCGGGTGGCGCTTGCCGCCCTTCACGATCTGGCCGGAGTCGTCCTTGGCAAAGCTCCGCGCCCCGAGGGTCACGCCGTGGTAGAGCTTCACATGCTCGCCGATCACGCAGGTCTCGCCGATGACGACGCCCGTGCCGTGGTCGATGAAGAAATGCGACCCGATCGTCGCGCCGGGGTGGATGTCGATTCCCGTGCGGGAATGCGCCCACTCCGTCATGATGCGCGGCAGCACCGGCACCCGGGCCTCGTAAAGCAGATGGGCCAGCCGCTGGATGGCGATGGCCTCCATCGACGGGTAGGAAAGAATGATCTCCTCGCGGCTCAGCGCCGCCGGGTCGCCCTCGTAGGCGGCCTCGATATCCGTATGCAGGATCTCGCGCACGGCGGGAATCTGGCGGCAAAACTCGATGGTCACCTCGTGCGACAGCGCGATCGGGCAGCCGGGGTCGACGATGCGCAGGCTCTGGCGCACCTGGGTATTCAGCCGCTCGGCGATGGTGGCGAGGCGATGCCGGGTGAGCACGGGCAGCGACCGCTTTTGAATCGCCTCCTCGTCATGAAACCCGGGGAAGAGCAGTTGCAGGAGGTCCTCGCAGACCGCGCCCATGGCGCGCTTGGAAGGCAGGTTCGCGCCGCTGCTGTTCAGGTCTCCCACACGCTCGTAGGAAGCGAGAACTTCATTTGCGACTTCAGAAAGGGCCTTCTCCATAGCAGCCCATCAATATGTCGCGCCGGGAGAGCTTGTCGAGCACGTGGCGGAAAGTTTGGGTAGGATGTTGAAGGAGAGTGGGTTATGGGGAAAAGATTTCCCTGACCGCCCGAGAGCGCGAGTAGGTGGTTTCCCGCCGCATTCTCGATCGGCATGGTGATCTCATGTGCAAGCTCGCTACGTGAGCGATTTTAAAGTTCGGCGAGCCGAAGAATTCGAGAGAGTTTGAATATAGCCGATCTCGATATTAACAATATTCACTCCAACTTAAGATCGTAATGTCAATGAGCTCCTCTAGGAATAGCAAGCTACCTACGTTGACGATTGTTGCCGGACGCCCTGGAGCAGGGAAATCAACGCTTGCGCACATTCTTGCCAAGAGAATTCACTGCCCATTGATCAGTCGTGACGACATTAAGGAAGGCATGGTCAACGCGACCGGTGATAAGGGCGTGCCGGGAGGACAATTGGCTCAAAATGCACTCACGACTTTCTTTGAAGTGATTGAGCTTCTTCTTGGGAGAGGCGTTACAGTAGTTGCTGATGCTTTTTTCCCGGAAGAGTTGTGGAAAAGCCAAATCGCGAAACTGGGTCCGCTTGCAAAGATTAATTTGGTTGTTTGCGATGTCGAGGACGACATTGCCTCGGAGCGACTGGAGAGGCGAAGGAATGCTGACCCATATTGGGATGAATTTCACAATCAGCCTGTTAATCAAAAGCTGATGCCCGCGACACGGTATGAGCCGCCGGAACTTGGGGTTCCGACGTTGATCGTTAGTTGCCGCAGTGAATACAATCCTGAAATCGAGAGTATTTACCGCTTCACGAAAAGTTGAGAAGATAAGGAATCAGCACAGGAAAGGAAACTAAGGGGTCAGGGTGCAAGATCTTTCACCTTGGGCCGAATTGATCGATGGGCGGCGGCGCTTGCTCCTGCCTCCTTTCGTTGCCAAGCAAGAGCCTTTTGACTTATGATGCCTGCCAGACAATGAGCCGCGCTTTCGCTATTCTTTTCGCAGTAATTCTCTGTGGGCTGGTGGTTCTTGTCGGGGCGACTGAGCAAAGCTGCGGAAGTCAGACTTTCGATATGACCCTGGCGGCTATCTCCTTGGGTGCACAGTTGGTGTGTGTGGTTGGGCTGGTGTGTTACTGCGGGTTCGCTGCGCTTCACTCCACGCAGTATCTCTCCTCTCCGAGGGACCGTTCCATCTGGCTGATCTTTATTATCGGCATGAACGTGTTCGGAGCCTGCTGGTATTATCTGACGCGATATCAATCCTTCCGAAAGGAAGGAAAAGGTCGCCTGATGTCCCTCAAGGCTTGAGGGATCAGGCAATATCACAATTGACCCTCTGATTTTCGCAGGCGCTCCGACTTTCGAGACGGAAGCCGGATAGGCAGGGGAACCCTACTCGCTCCCGAGCCAGGGGAGGAGTTGCTGCCTTAGGCGCTTATTCGTCCAGAGAAGCATAGCTCCGCCGAGGGCGAGGAGGAGGTAGGTGGAGGGCTCGGGGACGACGTCGATGTTTAGCTTCGTTACGCGGAAGCGGCCGTCGGTGTCGGCGCGGGTGAGGACCTCGGTGAGAGCCGTGGGGGTGTAGTCTCCCTCGTAGTTCAAGAAGTAATCGTCGACGGTCGTGCCGACCGGGGCCGTGGCAAAGTTCACGATGTTGGCGGCATAGACCTCGATATAGACGACACGCTCGTTATTCGGAGTCTGGAAGGTGGCCGAGGGGGACACCTTGTTGTGCATGTTGGTAATCGTGCCGCCCGTCCCGTACACTTCCACAATATTGCCGGGATCGGCAAAGCCCGCGGTCCCGGTGGTGGTGCCCATGGAGACGGATTCCCAGAGCGGGTCGGAAAGCGTGCCGTTCCAGATGACCTGATTGTTGTCGGCCTCGTCGGCGGTATTCGTGCCGAAGACCTGGAACTGGAAGATGACCTCCTGGTCGAGAGTGAAGCCGAGCGCGACGGCGCTGGCGGTGGCAGTTGTGTAATAAGTGAACAGTGTGGATGCAAAAGCTCCGCCGGACATCAACAGCACCATTCCCCCTGCTAGTATGAGTCGCTTCATGCTGCGGCTGGTCTAGCGCGCGGGATGAAGCGCGTCAATGGGCAATGCGATGCGACTCGGCCGTATCGGGAAATGACTGATCCTTGTTAGGAAAACTTGGCGTTGAGCGTGCGCCAGGGACGCGCCGGCGGGGCTGACTGGTCCTTGCCTCCGTTCCTCGGAAACCGGGCGCGTGGAGAGAGCGATACCTTAGTCCCTGAAACGATCCTTTTCCCGGCGCACCATGCAGACGCCCTGTTGCAGAAAGAGCTACCAGTTGCATAATTAAGGCGGAAATGAATGAGGAATTCACGAAACGGCGGGTTTCTCGAATGAAACGAAGCCGGGCGCAATTTTTGCTGATTTTCCAGTGACGTCTCGGGAGGATTTTCATTATAGGCCCGGCAAAACTAAACTATGCGCCGCATACTTCACACAGCTAGCGTTGTCGCCTCGGCACTCGTAATGACAGCCTCCCTGTCCCACGCGGAGCCGACTTACAACACCATTCTGGAAGTCAACGACTCCGCCACGGGTGTGCGGGGTACGGATACCACCAACACCGGCAATGTCATCCTGACGGGAAGCCAGCAGGTCTCCGGAGTCACCCAGGGGCTGCTCTGGAGTGGCAATCTCTACTCCAATATCGGCACCTATTACACGATCCTGCCGCAGGTCTCGGGTACGCTGATCGGCTCGATCTATTACGGGCCGGATACGCATGCGTTTAATTCCCTCATCCCGGAGGGTCAGATTCGCGCCGTCGGCACCTATCAACTTGACGAGGTGGATGGCACCTTTGGCTTCATGTACCAGGGCGCCCTTCAGTCTGGCACGTATGGCGTAACGGCAATCAATGTTCCGGACGCAGTCAATACCATCCCGCACAGCACGGCTGGGAGCGTCGTGGTGGGAGCGTACGATAAAGGGACGGCTCAAACCGGCAATTCGTTTATTTTTGACCTGACATCCAACACCTTTAAGTCGCTGAGTCTTGGAAACGAGTCCTCGCTTTATGGGGTGTGGCATACCGGGGGTGACAACTATGTCATCGTCGGAGGTGCTCGCAATCCCGGCGCGGCGGATTTGAACCAGGCGTTCATTGCCAATTACAACCTGACTTCGAATACCGTCACTGGCCAGACGTTTTACACCTTTAATGATCAGGGTGGCGCTATCTCGCACTTTGAGGGTATCACTGCGGTGGACGGCGGATATAACGTCATCGCCACGGTGACGAACAACGAGGATGGTTCGGCGATCGGAGCCGCCCTGGCCTTTATCTCCGTCACCGACGGGGTGTTCAACCCTGATGCCGTCTGGACGGGCCTTGATGTCAACGGCTCCGACCTCACGACCGGCAATACGGTCTATGAGAATGTCGGTATCGGTGTTTACGCCACGTCGGGTTCGTCCGCCGTGAACACGTACACGGCTACTGTGCCGGAGCCGTCGACCTACGCGCTCGTCGCGCTTGGCCTGACCGCCGTGGTCTTGGGCCTGCGACGCCGAGCCACGGCCTGATAACCAGATCATTCCGATACCATAGAGCCGGTTGGAATGGGCAATGCCTTTTCAACCGGCCTTTTTCGTTCTTGGAAAAGGATTCCAAGCGAGGTTGGTACTGCGGAGCCGAAACAGCCTCGGCTTTGTTTGCCCCGGAGGCTGCTGGTCGCACGTCACTTCCCACCCTGAAAGAGGGTGACGGCGATGGAGCGGTCGCCGGGGTGGCCACTGCGCGGGGGGAGCTCGGTTCTTGCAAATACCGTGGTTTTTCCGTCGAGGGTCTGGCGGATATAGGCGCGGTAGTCGCTGTCGCGGAAGTTCTCGGCGAGGAAGGTGAGGGCCATCGTGGCGTTGTCGGCGAGGTAGGGGATGGAGTCGGCGGGGACGGTGGCGGACTTAGTGGCGGAGATATAGTTGTAGCCGCCGAGGAGTTCCGTGCGGCCTCCGGAGCGGGTGGCGAGGAATGGTGCTGCGCCTTCGGTTTTGAAGCCGAGAATCCAGAGCACGCCGTCGGTATTTGTCACCTGGGGCTCCGAGCCGTCGCTGGCCCAATTCTCCGGATTGAATTGACGCGCCCAGACGTGCTGGCCGGTGAACTCCCAGCCAGGGAGGAAGACGTCCTCGATGAAGAGCGGGCCGGTTGCCTTGGGCGTGTTGCGGTAGGTGCGGGCGATGCCGCTGGCTCCGACCCACCCGGAGCTGTGCGAGATCACGAGCATGGCGGGGGAGTTGTTGAGGATAAGAAGTTCGCCGGGGTACTGGGCGTTGAAGAACAGATTCTCAAGAAACACTGCCGCACCTGCCGGCGAGTCGATGCGGAGGAGTGGGCGCGGGTTTTGTGGGTCGCGGAAGGGCGGCTCCGCCGCGCCCAGGCTGATCTCGGCGCCCATGCCCAGCACCTGCCTGACGGCTCCGCGTACGATGATGGTATCGGAGAGGAAGTAGGTGCGGTCATTGGGGAAATACACCACGCTTTTTCCGGCATCGATGGCGCGCTGGATGGCGGCGGTGTCGTCGGGCTCTCCTTCGCGGCGCGCACCGACGGCGGACCAGTCGGAAAGGTCGCCATTCCAGTAGGCGGGAGTTTCGCGGATTTCGAGCGGGGCAAAGGCGTTTTCTCCGATGGCGGGCGGGCTGATGATCGGGCCGGGCTCGCGCTCGCCATCGCGGCACCGGATCGGCCTGGCGCGGTAGCCGCCGATCTTCACATGGCGAACCAGCAGGCTGCCCGCGCAGTCGATGGCAAACTCCCCGGCATCCCCTCCAGAGAGGTCGGAGTCGAGGAGCGTGGCCATGCCCAGACGATCCGAAACGACGAGGGCGGGCACGCGATTGCGGCTGGTGATGCCGCGCATGTGCAGCACGTTGCGGCTCGTCCGTATCCCGGCAACTCGCTGGCCCTCAACCGTGACATGCTCCAGGGTGAGTCCATACTGAATGTCCCCGAGGTCGATGCCTGTGTCGAATCCCCGCACCGCCACGTCCCTGATCAGGCCCGGCCCCGGGATTTTTCGCCGTAGCGCGATGCCGGCGACGCCCCCGCCCGTGATCGTGACCCGCTCGATCGCGCCCTGGTTGCTCACGGCATAGTCGATGCCGATCGCTCCGGCATTCCCGCTGCCAGTGTCGATGGTGAGGTCGAAGACATTATTGCGAAAGGCCTTGTTGCCGCCGCCGTCGGACGCATCGCCCGGTTCCCAGTGGGACCCGGTTACCAATACCCCCTTTGGGTGCGCTGCGTCGCCAAATCCCGGCGCGCCCGATGCGAGCCTGAGGATGGTTTTGTCGCGCCGCTGTCCTTGAAGTGTGAGATGTGCCTCCCAGTTTCCCCTGATGTTCTTTGCAACAAGGGAGTCGCACACATTATAAACGCCCGCCGGGAAGTACAGCACGCGGCCTGTTCCGACATTCGCGGAAATGGCACGCTGAATCGCTGCCGTGTCATCGCTGTCGTCGTCGGGCTTTGCGCCATAAGGCGGCAGGGTGACATTGACTACCGCATCGGCGGGAAATATCCGGTCCGGCTCGGATGCTGATAGCGCAGCGAATGGATTGCTGATCAAGATAAGGAGGGATACCGCAATGGGAGGGGACATTGGCCATTTATAGGGCAATGGCACAAATTTCTTTAAGCTGAACTCCGCTTCATCCCGTGTCGATTTCTGTCCATTCTGCCGGATATAGCCTCTGCATGTGGCGTCTTCTGACATAGCAGCGCTTCCTGCGGTCGCGCAGCCAACGTATTGGCGGGGCAGATTTCGGGAGCGGATGTGTGCTGCAAACAAGGATTTTTCTTTGCCGCACGATTTGCTTCTGCGTGCTTCCCGGCTAAGTGGTCATGCTCTAGTAACTCGCTTTGCATGAAGAGCTTTTCCCCACGCGGAGCGATGCTTGGCGGCCTTTTGCTGTAGGCGTTGCTAGTGTGCCGGCTTTTCCGGTTGCTCCGATGTGAGTGAGGCTCGCACGCAGGCCCTGCAAAATCGGCAGCAGAGCCTTTAATAACATGGCTGACGCGGCGGCCGGTGTCTTTCCGGCAGTCCGGTGATATTGCGCTAATAAGAGAACTGTACACTGCCACCGCCCCAGAAGGTATTGGCGGCAGTGCCACTGATGTCGTTGAGCGCGTGGCTGTAGGCACCGTAGACGGAGAAAGTAATGTATCGGTTGACGCGGACCGGGAGCGACAGGCCGCACTCGAGGTTGTTTGGTCCAGTGAAGGGAGTGACCTCGTCGTCGGGGGCGGGTGAGGTATTGTAGCGGAAGTTCACGCCGAAGGCGCCCCAGAAATCGAGGGCGAGGATGTCGCGATAGAGCGGCAGGTTGCCGTCGAGGCGGAGGTTGAGGAAGCTCGAGCAAGCCTCGACGAACCCGCTGCCGCTGTCGGAATCCGGCCCGAGGGCGAACCAGTAGGTGGCCGAGGGCGTGAGGGTGAGCGGACCGAGGGTGAAGTCCCACCCGGCAGAGGCGACCAGCTCGTTCGAGTAAAAATTGCCGTCGCTGTAGCCGTAGTTGAAGTCATACGCGAGGCTGACGAAACCGTCGCCGACGAGTTGGGTGAAAGTGATGTCGGTATCGGTTTCGCGATACGACGGGCCGCTGGTGGCAAAGGCCTGCCAGACTCCGGCAGTGAGGAAGTTGGATTCCGAGATGTTCCAGGTGAGGGAGAGGGCGGTCCAGTAGATGCCAGCACCGTAGCGGTTGTTGTCATTCAGGCCGTTGGCGCCCTTGTCCATGTAGAGACTATCCCATCCCGTCGACAGGCTGGCATTGAAGGTCTGGCGATCCTCCTCAAAGTCGGAGAGGCTTTTGCCGCCGGAGACCCAGGCCTCGACGAGCGGCCACCAGTCGTTGTCCACCTGGTTGAGCGTGCCGGTGAAGGTGACGCCGCGCTGCGGCCAGTAGTAGGCAAAGGAGTTGCCGTGTCCGTCGTGGCCCCAGACCTCGCCGAGCCCGCCGTCGAGCTTCACGCGGTAAAGGCCGAGTCCATACGAGATGTCCTGCTCGCCGGTAGGGACAAAGGTGAGCATGGCCTGGAGCGTGGCGGGATCGTGGAAGAGTTTCCCGTCGGCCAGCCCGCGCAGGAAGCGCTCGAGATCGCGCGCAGTGCTCACGAGGCCGCCGCCTGCCCAGTCGGCGCTCTGGCGGGGCACGTCGGTGAGGTCTTCGCTGCCTTCATAGCGATGCGACTGTGGTGCGCCTCGACGGGGTTCGTGATAGGTGAGCCA
The DNA here is from genome assembly GCF_001613545.1 of Terrimicrobium sacchariphilum. NCBI lineage: Bacteria > Pseudomonadati > Verrucomicrobiota > Terrimicrobiia > Terrimicrobiales > Terrimicrobiaceae > Terrimicrobium > Terrimicrobium sacchariphilum. Next base: position 3,319,469 of record NZ_BDCO01000002.1, on the reverse strand, counting down.
CGTCGAGTCCATGCCAAGCGGGCGGAAGATTTTCTGGCGGTAGACCGCATGCAGCGGCTGGCCGGTGACATGCTCGATGATGAGGCCAAGGAGGACGAAGTTTGTATCCGAATAGTGAAAACGGCCAGGGCGGCGAGAGGGAATCTCGCGGGCGTAGGAGAGGATTTCATCCGGCGTCCAGTTGTGCCCCGGGTCGGCGAGGAAGGAGCGGAGAAAGGCGTTGTTGCCCTCGCGGTCTCGTGCGCCATCTGTCCAATAGTGAAGGAGGCCGCTAGTGTGGGAGAGGAGTTGGCGAATGGTGAGGGAGCTATCAAAACCCTGCACGGTTTTCGCAGGGAGCACCTTGCCGATCGGAGTGTCGAGCGTAAGCTTGCCCTCCTCGGCGAGGACGAGGATCGTTGCGGCGGTGACGGCCTTGGTGATGCTGGCGATCTCAAACGGCGTGTCCGGCGTCATGTCGGGGGAATCCGGTCCGGCGAACTTCCCCGCCGCGCCCTGGCAGAGGACGCCGTCGCGGCCGGCGATGCGAACGATGCCGCCGCCCTTGTCTTGGTTGTCAGCCACGAGTTGGTCCAGTTCGGTGAGAACGGCCTGCGAGGCGGTCTGAGCGGAGCCGGTGGAGGTCGCGATGACGGAAAGGACGAAGCTGCAGGCGAGCAGCCGGAGGGTGGGGGTATTCATGGCGCGGCCCCTGCGTAATAACGACCGGGCGGGGCTTCGTCAATTCCGCTGGATGCGCGTCAGTGGGCAAGGTGCATTGCGTTTTCCCCGAGATGGGAGATGCCCTGCAGGATGCGGCATTGGCCCACGGTCGATTTGCTCTGGCATTCCTTGCGCAGGGTGAGGAGTTGGTTCCGCAGTGACCGGAGCTCGCGAAGGCGCGCCTCGACGTCGGCGATATGCGCGTCGAGGACGGTATTGACGGAATCGCAGTCGGCGGAGGGGCGCTGCATGAGGCCGAGTAGTTCCGCGATCTCGGCCTGAGAGAGATCGAGGGCGCGGCAGTTTCGCACGAAGCGGAGCCGCTCGAGATGGCCTGCGCCGTAGGTGCGGTAGTTGTTGCCGCTGCGTTCGGGTTTGGGGAGCAGGCCCTGCTTTTCGTAGTAGCGCACAGTTTCGGTCGTGCAGTCCGCCGCTTTGGCGAGGTCGCCTATCGTCATGGGAACAATGTCGTTTGACCTTGAAGTGACTTCAAGGTGTTTACTCGGATCATGTCCGATTGTTGCCATCATGATTGCTGCCGCAAGGAACAGCCCGCGCCTTCACCCGTGGAAATCCCGGAGGGTGCAACGGCACGGACGTTTCGGGTGCGTGGCATGGATTGCCCTGATGAGATTGCCGCCATCGAACGCGAGATGAAGTCCGTCCCGCGCGTGGTCGGCGTGACGGCCAATCTCATGGCCTCTTCCGTCACGATCCATACCGACGGAGAGGTGGCGGAGAACGAACTCGTGCAGGCGATCAACCGCAGCGGAGTGACCGTCGAGAGTGGCGGGACGGAGAACCGGCGAGGCATTTCGCTTTCCACCTGGCTGGTGGCTTTGTCGGGTTTGGGAACGGGTCTGGGCATTGCGCTTCAGTGGGTGGGATTGCGGGAAACGCTCTGGCCGGATGCGGCGTTTCTCGTTGCGATCGTGAGCGGCGGTGCGCTCGTCCTGCCCAAGGCGCTGCGGGCGGTGCGATCCCGGTCGCTCGACATGAACGTACTCATGACCGTGGCCGTGATCGGCGCGGTCTCCATCGGCGAGCATGCGGAGGGCGCGGCGGTGGCGTTTTTGTTTTCGCTTTCGGAACTGCTGGAGTCGTGGAGCGTGGGTCGCGCGAGACGGGCGATCCTCGCTCTGATGGAACTCGCTCCGGAAACGGCGCTGGTGAAACGCGAGGGCGACTTCATCGAGGTGGCGGCGGATTCCGTGAAAGTCGGCGAGATCGTGCTGGTGCGCTCCGGGCAGCGCATCCCGCTCGACGGGCGTGTGGTCGGGGGCAGCTCTGCCGTGAATCAAGCGCCCATCACCGGCGAATCCCTGCCCGTGGAAAAATCGCCGGGCGATGAGGTGTTTGCGGGAACGATCAATGGCGACGGTTCGCTCCAGATTGAAACGACCAAGGTGGCGGGAGATACGACGCTGGCCCGCATCATTCACATGGTGGAGGAGGCGCAGGCGACCAAAGCCCCGGCGCAGCGGTTCGTGGACAACTTTGCCCGTATTTACACGCCGGCGGTGATGGTCTTTGCCATCGCTCTCGCCCTCGTGCCGCCGCTGGCGTTTGGCCAGCCGTGGATGGACTGGATTTATCGCGCGCTGGTCCTGCTCGTCATCGCCTGTCCCTGTGCGCTGGTCATTGCCACTCCCATAAGTGTCGTTTCCGGTCTCGCGGCGCTGGCCCGTGGTGGCGTGCTGGTCAAGGGCGGCGCGTACCTGGAGGCCCTCGGCGGCCTGAAGGCGTTGGCTCTCGATAAGACGGGGACGATTACCGAGGGCAAGCCGAGGGTCGTCGATATCCAGTCGGTCGGTCAGGCTTCGGCGGTCGAAATCCTGCGCATCGCCGCCTCGATCAACGCGCACTCCACCCATCCTCTGGCCCGGGCCATTGTGGCCCGGGCGCGGAGCGAGTCCGTTGCCGTCGAGGAATGCTCGGAATACCGAAGCGTCCAGGGACGCGGAGCCGAGGGATCGCTCGGCGGGCATGATTACTTTGTGGGGAATCACCGCTTCGCCCACGAGATCGGGGTTTGCTCACCGGCTCTCGAGCAACGGCTGGCCGGGATCGAGGCGGCGGCGCGGTCCGTGGTGGTGGTCGGTCATCGTCCGCATGGCGACTGCACCGGCGAGGTGCTGGGAGTGATCGCGATAGCGGATACCATCCGGCCCGAGGCGCGCCACGCCATCGCCCGTATGCACAAGGCGGGATTGCGTCACGTCGTGATGTTGAGCGGGGACAATACGAAAACCGCCCGCGCCATCGCGCAGGAAGCGGGCATCGACGAGGCCTACGGCGACCTGCTGCCCGACGACAAGATCGCAAAGGTGAAGGAACTTGCCGCAAAATACGGCAGCGTGGGAATGATCGGCGACGGGGTGAATGACGCTCCTGCGCTGGCCGTGGCCAATGTGGGAATCGCCATGGGGGCGGCGGGTACTGATGCCGCGATCGAGACGGCCGATGTGGCTCTCATGCGGGATGATCTCGGTATGGTGCCGGAAGCCATCCTGCTGGGCCGTCGCACCCTCGGCATGATTCGCTTCAACATCTGCTTTGCCCTCGCGATCAAAGCGGTCTTTCTCCTGCTCGCGATCTTTGGGCTGACCAGCCTCTGGTTTGCTATCCTGGCCGATACCGGAGCGACGTTGATCGTCACCGCGAATGCCCTGCGCCTGTTGCGAGGGGTGAAGTCGTAAAATTCTTCGTTTTAAGAGCGAGTGCCGCAGCGGGAAAACATGGCGGAGACTTCCGGCACTGGCATATTGCGAGCCTATGAATGCTCTCTCAGCCGTCGGGCTTTACGTTGTGACCGCTGTGGCGGAGATTGCCGGATGCTACGCGATTTACGCCTGGGTCCGCTTGGGCAAGCCGGTTTGGTGGCTTGTTCCTGGAGCGATGGCTTTGTTGCTCTTTGGCTACCTGCTCACGATGCATTCGGGACCAGCCGGGCGCATATATGCTGCATATGGAGCGGTTTATATTGCCGCATCCGTAGTCTGGATGTGGGCCATTGAGAAGCACGCGCCTGATCGATGGGACTCCATCGGCGTGACCGTGTGTCTCATCGGTGCGGCGATCATTTACTTTGGACCGAGAGGGTGATGGGAATGCACGAGACCAGCGGCCCGCGCGCTTGAGCGAGCTGGCAAGCGGAAAGGGAGGGCGGCACGGCTTGGGTTCGCCCTCCCCTCCTGGCAGGCAGCAGATGGAGTTTTCCTCCGGAGGCGACGGGGTGGGGACTTCCGGCGACCGGGGAACTTCAGAAAACTAGATGTCGTCTTCCCAGACGGCAGGCTCCACGAACCGGGCGTACCCGACGATGGAACGGCTTTCGAGATTGGGAAAGGTCAGGACCGAGAGCGGCGACACGCGATGACGGGACAGATGGGTGGCGCGATCTTTCTCGGGGGTGAGCGACGTGGGGGAGCCGACTCGATTGGAACCGCGAAGATAAACATTAGGTGTGTTTTTCATGGGCGTGGATTGGTTTCGCGATGAACATAGTTTGCCCGCGGGAATGCGATACCCGTCCCTTGGCACGGATCGCCCATGTATTGCCTTTCGTTGAGCAATCGGCGGTGAGAAGGAACCGGCGGAGGGCGCTGACTGCTCACCCTCCGCCGGGGGTACGGCTAATTATCCATCCACACGCCGGCGATAGGCTTGGCGTAGGGATTCATCTGCTGGATTTCCGACGGTGCGTTCCATAGCGGACCGGGACCGATCAGGGTCGATCCCTTCGTCACTGTCGGGTCGTAGATGTAGACTCCGCCATTATGGGCGTAAGCGGTTACAGCATGCTTCGAGCCATCGGCGAATGTCATGGTCATCACCTTGGCGGGAACGTGGTTCTCGACGAGAAGCTTCTGGGCGGCGGCCACGGCATAGACGTGGCAGGCGTTCGGGATCTTCTTGACGGTGGTCGTTCCCGTGCTGGTGCAGGCGGTGAGGATCGCAGCCTCGACGAGGGTGAGGAGCGTTTTCACCGGGTCTTCCTCGTGCTGGCAACGTTGCGGATCCGAAGCGGGGTCATACTGACTGGTCCGTGGGGATCGGCAGGCTGGCGGCGCGGGGAAGCGGGCTCTTGGTTCTTACGGCTATCTTTGGTTATTATCTGCCTGGATTGAGGCCAACCTGGGGGGATGGCCGGCAGGCTTGCTGACAGGGGGGTGCTAATCATTGGACTACTTGGGGAACGGTTAACAAAATAAGCGAGAGTCCAGTATTCGCTAATGATTTTTTGCTAATAACTACGCCAAAATTGCACTTTGACCTGCAAGGGATGGCTGGCGGGTGGGGGGGCTATCCCGTGGCTGGTTTACGGCGGGTGGCCGGGGGATGAATGGTGCGATCTTCTTCCAGCATGGCGACGAACTGCCCGACTAGACGCTGGCGGGTCTCCTCTCGCTTCGCATGAGTGAGGCGATAAAGAATGGCGTAGCGGTTGCGGCTGTCGAGCCTGGCGAAGGCTGCAGCAGCTACCGGGGAGGAGTCAAAGGCGTGACGGAGGATTTGGGGGATCTCGATTGTCGTCGAGGAGGCATAGGCGTTTTCCCAGCGACCATCGGCGCGAGCAGCCTCCACCTCTCGGAGGCCTGCAGGTTGCATGCGGCCGCTGGCGATGAGAGCCTCAGCCTTGCCTCGGTTGATTCGCGACCAGAGGCTGCGCTTGCGGCGAGGTGTGTAGCGCTGAAGGTAATGCGTTTCGCTCAGCGAGGCGGCTTGTCCGTCGATCCACCCGAAGCACAGAGCCTCCTCAAGCGCCTCGCTATAGGTGATGGAGGGAATGCCGGCGGATTTTTTCGCATAGCAGATCCAGAGGGCGTTGCAGGTTGTGTGGTTCTTTTCCAGCCAACGACGCCACTCGGCCTGCGATGTAAATGGGAGGACTGGGGTGTCCTTGTAGGTCTTGGGAAGCCTAGGCATGAGGAGAGGTTTCCAGCACCTTGAAGGCTTCTCCGGCATCGCCTAGCTCCACGGGTTGGCCCTGGGCGGAGAGGAATTGCGCGAGGGTTTGCGTGGGTCCAGGAGCGCGGAGCCAGTGGCGGAGGTCGGTGAAATTCACGTCCACCGTGAGGTCGCGTTTGCCGAAGCCAAGGTAGGCCTGTGGTCCCTCGAGGCGCTGATGGTGGGCATAGGCCCGGAGCGACCCGCGCAGTCGGCGGTGGTACAGCTCGGCAACCTCCTCGCCATAGTCGATGACGAGCATGGCCCCAGCTTTCCAGAGCGGACGCCAAGTCTCGTACCATTGGCGAAAGGCTTCCTGTGTCTCGACGCGCTGACCGTCGGGCCAAGGATGCGTGATCGCGGTGGAGTCGGGCAATGTTGCGGACTCGGTCCAGTGTTCGATCCAGCGGGAGCCGCCGATGCTGAGCGAGAGCTCGCGCCAGCGATCATCCTGTTTCTGAAAGACCCGGCAGGGAAAGGCGTCCACCAGTTCGTTGGAGTAAATCACCGCCTCACCGTTGCAGGCGGCGAGGGCGTCCGCCAGGGAGTCATGCCAGCGGGTGCCGCGCGGGAGCACCTTTTTCTGCGCCGCGCGGAGGACGGGCGAGACGTCGACGATATGGAGTTGCGGGCGGCCGAACCACCCGAGGGCCTTCCATACGTCCGCCCCGAGCGCCCCAGTGCCCGCGCCGATCTCGATGAGATGCCATTTGCCGCGCGGCTGGTGCGATCGCGCCCAGCGGGCGATGGCACGGGAGAGATTGCGCCGCATGACGGGCCAGGTGGTGAAGTCGCCTCCGCGCCCGATGTCGCGGATGTTTGCCGTGTAGTAGCCGTACTGCGGATGGTAGAGCGCCTCCTGCATCCAGCGATCGAACGGGATGCTCCCGCCATGGGCGGCCTGGAGTCGCTCCAGAAAGTCGATCGTCGAGCTGCTCACCGGATCGCCCGGTTCAGGAGGAGCGTGAGATCGGCGGTGAAGTCGACCGTGTTCTGGAACAGCTCGCGCAGGAAGCTCAGCCACGTGATCTCAGGCGCGGCCAGCACCAGCATGATCGAGAGCAGGATGAGGTTGAGGATGTAGATGACGACGAGGGAGAAAAACGTGCCGCCATAGTAGAGGTCGGGCTGCCCCTTGGTGATCATCCAGACGGTAAAGGTGAGGTGAAACGCCCAGGTGACGCCGATGACCATGTAAAGAATCCACCGGTACGGAGCGACGTCCCAAAAGATCCCGCAGATGCCATACACGATGATGGCGAGGAGGCTGTAGAGCGGGAAAAAGTACGGTGCGAGGGCGATCCAGGTGTTTGTGCGATCAGCGAGGATGTGCCCTCCCTGTCGGGTGACCTGAAAGCGGTGGACTCGTCCGCCCATGAGCATGACCCAGATGGCATGGGTCAGCTCATGGCCGAAAACGTAGAGCCAGATCGGTCGTGGCAGGCCAAAGAAGGCGACAAGCCAGAGAATGACGCCGAGAGAAAAGAACCAGAACTCTTCCGTGATCCAGAACTGGTTCCGGATCGTGGTCCGCGCAAACGCCATGAAAAACGTCTGCGTGAGCACCCAGGCGGCAGGCAAAAGAAACAGACCGACGAGCAGCTTGATGAATCGCTTCGGCACGGTGGCCGGCAGAACGCCGGCGGCGGAGACATCGAGTCGCCGCACCGGCCTGCGTCTGGTCGTGGTTTTTCGCCTCGCCACCGTGGGGATGGGCGGGTGCCGGACTTAGGCGCGGCCCATGTAGGAGCCCGTGCGCGTGTCGATCTTGATCAACTCGCCTTCCTTGATGAAGAGCGGGACCTGAACGACGAGGCCGGTCTCGAGCGTGGCCGGTTTCTGCACGTTGTTGGCGCTGTCGCCACGGACGCCCTCGGCGGATTCCGTGACCTTGAGAACGACGGAGGAGGGGATTTCCACCTGGGCGGGACGGCCCTCGATGCTGAGGACTTCCACCTTGAGATTCTCCACGAGGTAATCCTTCACCTCCGAGACGAGCTCGGGCTGGAGCGTAATGGTCTCGTAGTCGTCGGGATTGATGAAATGAAAGCCCTGCGGGTCGGCGTAGCTGAACTCGAGCTCCTGGCGGTTCACGTCGACGAGGTCGACCTTCTCCGTGGACGAGAAGCGCACGTCGGCGGATTTGCCGGTATTGATGTACCGGATGATGACCTGCACGAAGGCGCGGAGGTTGCCGGGCGTGCGGTGCTGAACTTCAAGAACGATGGCCGGGTTGTTATTATACCGGATGGCCATACCTTTGCGGAGATCGTTTGCGAGTGCCATGAAAGGAAGAGAATGGGTCAGCGTAGCCGCGCGGGCGGGGGGCTGGCTAGAGGATTTTCAAGCGGGATAGGTCCTGGGAATCGACGAGCCCGATGGCGCGTCCGGCGCCGTCGACCACCACGAGGTCGTCGATCTTGTGCTTTTGCAGGATGTTGAGCACCTCGGCGGCGAGGCGGTCGGCCCCGATGGTGATGGGCCGTCGGGTCATGTAATCGCCCACAGGTCGGCTTCCGATGTCGGGGTGGTTGGAGAAATGCCGGGCGAAATCCCCGTGGGTGAAGATGCCGAGGAGGATGCCTGCCTCGTCGGCGATGACGGCGGCGCCGGTGCGGCGGGAGTTCATCACCTTGATCACCTCGATGACAGGGGTGTCGAGCGAGACGACAGCGAGCTGGTCGGCGTCGCGCATGATCTGGCGCACCTTGAGCAGGAGCGAGCGACCGAGGGACCCACCGGGATGGAAGCGGGCGAAATCCTCCTTGTCAAAGCCCCGGGCCTCGAGCAGCGCCATGGCGAGGGCGTCGCCGAGTACGAGCATCGCGGTGGTGCTGGAGGTGGGGGCGAGATTGAGCGGGCATGCCTCCTGGGAAACCTGGGCGTCGAGCACGCAATCAGCCGCTTTGGCGAGCGTCGAGGACAGGCCTCCGGTGATGGCGATGAGCTTCACGTCGAAGCGGGCCAGGGCGGGGAGGATATTGAGAAGTTCGTCGGTCTCGCCGCTGTAGCTCAGGGCGATGATGATGTCGCCATCGCTGACGACACCGAGGTCGCCATGGAGGGCATTGAGGGAGTTCAGCACGACGGCCGGGGTGCCGGTGCTGGTGAGGGTGGCGGCGATTTTCTCCCCGATGTGGCCGCTCTTGCCCACGCCCACGACGACGACCTTGTGGCGGCTGTCGGCGGCGGCGCGCACGAGTTCCACGGCCTCATTGAAGCTGCCGTTCAGGCGGTCGGCCATGGCCTGTATTTCTGCGAGCTCGATCTCTACGACTTTTCGAGCACGGACGAGATGATCCATGCCGCATTGTGGAGTTTCCGGGCGGACGATTCAAGGGGAGAACCCCAAGGCAGATCGGAACAGAAGGAAGCAAAGGAAACGAAGGGGGAGACAAAAACGCAATCAACAGAAGGACGCAAAGAACGCAAAGGTGGGCGTTGCGCCCGGGTGAAGCGGCACTGTTTACGGGATGGGCGACGGAGGAAAGACGTTTCCGTTGGCATTTCCGTTTTCCGCGACGGCCGGAGACAGGCGGTCCGAGCCAAAAAGGCGGCGAAAGCAGCGGTCCTTTGTGTCCTTTGCGACCTTCTGTAAAAACTTCTTCTGCCCTCCCCCTTTGTTTCCTTTGCTTCCTTCTGTTCCGATTGGGTCTTTATGTGCGGGATCTCACCGATGGGCTGCTCGGGATTATGCGGTCTTGCCGGGTACGGAATACGATACTAGAGTAAAAATATGCGCAAGATTCTCACATCGCTGTTCCTGGCGGCCTCCCTTGCGCCGCTGGTGGCCCAGGACTTTTCCGCGGAGAAGCCCCGGGATGCCCGATACCAGACCCAGACCATCGTGATCCAGCAGGGTCCGTCGATCGAGGGCATCGTGGCCGATATTTTCAACAACAAGAAGCCCTGGCAGATGATCAATCCGGCTGCTCCGGCGAAGTACGGATCGGGCCAGAAGTTCGTTTCCAAGGACTTCGGACCGGGCACGCCCTATCATTCCACGGGTGTGGTCGTTGCCGGTGTCGAGTGGTAAACGGCCGGGAGTCGGGCTCTTTTGCGCGACTTTCCTGAAGCCGGAGATGCTGCACATCTACCGGCACGTCACCGGTTTGCGGGAATTTCGCCCCATCGTGCTCACTCAAAAGCTGGAAGGCGACTGGGTGGCCGAGACGGTCGAGGTGATCCCGCGCTCGTCGTTCCGTTTTCTCGGGAGGTTTTTTGAAAAGCGCACGGGGCGTCCATGGCAGATATCGCCCGGCGAGGTGCAGGCCTTTTGCGCGGCTCTTGATCGGCACGACTGTGAGTTGCTTCACGTGTTCTTTGGCAATGTGGCCGTGCACATGCTGCCGCTCTTTCGCAAGCTGAAGATCCCCTTCGTCGTTTCCTTCCATGGTTCGGACGTGGCGGGCTCGATGGCCTCCCCGGAGTATACGGATACGCTGGTGGAGATTTTCGATCGGGCGGCCTTCGTGCCCTGCCGGAGCGAGCAACTCGCCCGCGCCGTGCACAAGCTCGGCTGCCCGCAGGACAAGCTGCGCATCATGCGCACGATCGTGCCGGAATTCGCCGGGATCGTGCGGCCGCATCCGCCGGCCGACGGTACGTGGCGGCTGGTGCAGGCGGCGAGGCTGGTGCGCAAAAAGGGCATTCCCACCACGCTGCGGGCTTTTGCCGAGTTTACGCGCGTGCATCCCTTTTCCACCCTGACCATTGCGGGAGAGGGGCCACTGGAAAACGAGCTTCGCGCTCTTGCCAGCGAACTGAATATTGAGGATCGCGTCGAGTTTGCCGGGTTCCTCGATCAGGAGTCGCTGCACGGGCTTTTCGCCGGGTCGCACTTTTTTCTCCAGCCCAGCGAAACGGCGGGAGGCGATGTCGAGGGCGTGCCCAATGCTATGCTGGAGGCGATGGCGATCGGGCTGCCGGTTTTTGCCACGCACCACGGGGGTATCCCGGAGGTTGTCACCGAGGGTCGCGAAGGACTGCTCGTCGAGGAGCGGGACCATGCAGCACTGGCGAAGGCAATGTTGCGTGTCGCCGACGATCCCGTGCTGTACGAAGAGCTTTCCCGGCACGCCTCGCAGACGATTCATGAGCGATTTTCCGCCGCCCGGCAGGTTGCTGCCATCGAGGAGATGTACCGCGACGTCATCGCTAGAAAGTAGGGAGATTCCCTGAGGCGGGGCTTTCCGGTGAAAAAATGCGGGACGTTTGGCGAAAAGCCGACTAGTTACTGCCGCGCATGAGCATCGAAATTCTCTTTGAACAGAATCGTCGTTGGGCAGCTCAGATGATCGAGGAGGAGCCGGATTTCTTCTCCAAACTGGTCGACGTGCAAAACCCGAAGTATTTGTGGATCGGGTGTTCCGACAGCCGCGTGCCGGCCAATGAAATTCTCGGACTCAAGCCGGGCGAGGTTTTTGTGCATCGCAACGTGGCGAACCTCGTCAACCACACCGATTTCAACTGCCTCTCCGTGCTCCAGTACGCCGTCGACGTGCTCAAGGTCGAGCATGTGATGGTCGTCGGTCACTACGGCTGCGGTGGCGTGCGCGCGGCCCTGCTGGACCAGGAGTTTGGCCTCATCGACAACTGGCTCCGCCACGTGCGCTCGATATACCGCCGTCAGCCCGAACGCTTCACTGGACTCGACCAGATTGAAAAGGAGGACATGCTCTGTGAGCTGAACGCCATCGACCAGGCGCGTCACGTGGAGGAAACCACCATCGTGCAAAATGCCCTCCGGCGTGGCCAGAAGCTGAGCATTCACGCCTGGTGCTACCGCCTGAACAGCGGCCTCATCAACAATCTCGAATACAAGCCCTCGCTCCCTCCCGCCCTGCCTCCGCAGGCCTGAGGAGACGTATCCACCATTTCGACGCCGCTCTCAGGGGCGCAGGGACGAGCGGCCTCGCAGGTGGCTGGGCCGGCTGGCTAGGGGCTGCCGGGAAGCCGCCCTTTTTCCAGCGAATCAAACTGCTGGATTTGCTGCTGGACGGGGCCTGTGGAATCGGGCGCGAAGGGCTGCCTCGGCTCGGAGACCGTCGTGGTGGTTTGCTGGGCCGGAGAGATTTTCGGAAGACGCACGTGACGGCGAATCCACTCGCGGAAGTCGTCGCCGTTTTCCGTGATGACGACATATTCTTGGCGGGACTCGTCGAAAACGACCAGACCGGCGCGATCAAAGTGCTCTTGGGCAAACCTGTAGATCATCTTCGCGGGCTCCGGAGACTGAGAGAGTTCGGCGAATATGATGATCGGATCCTGACGGCCGGCGGTGGCGGAGATTTTCGCCAGCCAGTCTTTTGTTTCCTTCTCTGTTCTGGCGAGTCCGTTAATCCTGAAAATCAGGTCCTTGCTCTGCTCGACACGGATCACGATGCGGGGCTGGTTCGCAGGGGGCTCTTCGGCCAAGACGCCCCATGTCGCGAGGCAGATCGCCAGAAGGGCCAGGACGATGCGCAACGGGACGCTCATGATGCGGTCGGGACGGTCTGCTGGAGTGCGGCGGCGAATGCCTCGGGATTGCTGGGCGAAATCACGATCCTGCGTGAGGGGAATGCTAATACGATGGCGTTTTTGTGGCCATTGAGAAAGGCGTCGTATTTTCCGAGCTTTGGGCAGGAAGGGCGCCGGGAGAACACAGTTGCGCTGCAATAGGGGGTGTTTGTCCAACTTGGTATATCTTTGCTGGTGAGAGACGGATCGCGCCAAAACGCGACCAGACCAGCCAGGGGAATGCGAGTCTTCCAGGCGAGACGATGAATGATCAGGATGCCATCTTTAATTGAGTATCCCCAGATGATGGAAAGCACCGAAGCAAGAACCATGGGGATGAGAATGAGAACGGTAATATTGTAGCCGTCGAATCGGAAAGAGCGAACTACGAGTGCCGAGACCGTCAGAAGGAACATTATATAAGTGAACAACTGCCAGCCGCCCCAGAGGGCGAAATGAAACTCTCGGCGGGGAGCAGTATGGCGAAGCCGGAGTCAGGCGTTCTGAATCACCAGGCCCAGCTTGGCGGCGAATTCGCCGGGGCGGTCGGGAGAGACGACGATCTTGCGTTTGGGAAAGGTCAATACGACGGCTTTGCGGCTATCGGTGAAGTAGGCGCGGTAACGGCCGAGCTTGGGTGAACTGAACGTGCCGGTGAAGGAATAAAATCCGCCATTGCCAAACAGGCGGTAGCTGTCGGCGATGAGGGACGAGTCGGCGACAGCGGATTGCAGGTCATCAAGCGGGATGCGAGTCTTCCACCCGATGCGGTGGATGAAAAGCGTGGTCCCCTCGATGGTGTAGCCGCGTACGGCGAAGGGAATGCAGCCGAGGGTGAAAGCCACCAGGATGAGGGAAAGAATCGGCTGCCGGGCGAGTCCCCCCGTGGCCAGGAGCAGGGCGAGGCTCAGCGTGACGGCAGTGCAGACGATGGACAGCACGACCAGCATGCGGCCCCAAGGAGCTTGAAAAAACATTCCTCGGCTGCTCATCGGCGTCATTATGCTTTTTTCGCCATCGGCGGCAATGAAGGAGCGTGTTTTTGCGAGAAGAGCATAATAAATTCCGGAGGGCATTTTTTGCGAACGGCGGGAATCAGACTCCTTTACGGACGATAAGGTCGCTGCTCCGGGAAGGCTGGAAAATACAGGCCCGGCAGTCGTTTCGCCCGGCCGCGGATACACGGCCTCCGGGGAATTTCTTTGCGTCGTTTGCAGCCATTTCTAAAATGGACCGACGATGCCAAAGGGCATTTTACGATGCCTAACGTCCTTCTCCTTTATCCTGAAATCCCGGACACGTTCTGGAGTTTTCGCCATGCGTTGAAATTTGTCTCGAGGAAGTCAGCGTTTCCTCCTCTCGGCCTCCTGACGGTGGCTTCCCTGCTTCCAGCCCACTGGCGCAAGCGGATGATCGATATGAATGTGGCGGATCTGCGGGATTCCGATCTGGACTGGGCGGATTACGCGCTGATCAGCGGGATGACGGTGCAGCGGAGTTCCGCGCGCCAGTTGATCGCCCGGTGCAAGGCGGCGGGGCTGAAGGTCGTGGCGGGCGGTCCGTTGTTCAGCACCGAGGCGGAGAGCTTTCCCGAGGTGGATCATCTCATTCTCGACGAGGCGGAGATCACGCTGCCGCGTTTCCTGGCCGATCTGGAAAACGGCACGCCGCAGCGGCTTTACAGTGCGAACGGGGAGTTTGCCGACATTCGCACGACGCCGGTTCCGATGTGGGAACTCGCGGACCTGAGGAAATACGCCTCGATGAGCCTGCAATACTCGCGCGGGTGTCCCTTTCAATGCGAGTTTTGCAATGTTACGGCGCTCTTCGGGCATCGACCGCGCACGAAGTCGCCCGAGCAGGTGATCGAGGAACTGAACCTCCTGCGCGACCTCGGCTGGCGGGGCAAGGTCTTCTTCGTCGACGACAACCTCATCGGCAACAAGAGCCGGCTTTCCCGCGAACTGCTGCCCGCCTTGATCGAATGGCAGAAGAATGGCGGCGGAATGCCGTTTTACACCGAGGCCTCCATCAATATCGCCGACGACGTGCCGCTGATGGAAAAGATGCGGCAGGCGGGCTTTGAGTCTGTCTTCATCGGCATCGAGACGCCGAATCCGGAGGCGCTGGAGGAGTGCAATAAAAAGCAGAACACGAGCCGCGACCTGATCAGCGACGTGAAGCGCATCCAGCGCGCCGGGCTGGAGGTGCAGGCGGGCTTCATCGTGGGCTTCGACAACGACACGCCCACGATCTTTCAGCGCCAGATCGATTTTATCCAAAAGAGCGGCATCGTCGTGGCCATGGTCGGGCTGTTGCAGGCCATCCCGGGGACGCGGCTGTACAAGCGGCTGCAGGAGTCCGAGCGCCTCATCGGCGAGATCACGGGCGACAATGGAGACGGTACGACGAACATCCGGACCACGATGGACTGGCCTACGCTCCGCGACGGTTACCGCCGGATCGTGGAGACGATTTACTCACCGGGAAATTATTACCGCCGCGTCACCACCTTCCTGCAGGAATACCGGGCTCCAGAAATTCGCGAGCGACTTGAGTCGCGGCATATAGCCGCCGCCTTTCGCGCGTTTTATTCGCTGGGGATTCTCGGCCAGGAGCGTGTGCATTTCTGGCGGCTGATGGTGTGGACGGTCGTCAATCGTCCGGAACTCCTGCCCCACGCGATCACGCTGTCCGTCTTCGGATTCCACTTCCGCGTCAGCGCGCTGTCGGCCCGGGATTAAAAAAAAGCGGCGGCCCAGGCATTTGCTGCCAGAGCCGCCGACTGGGAAATGATCTTCCAGCCTAGTAGCTGTGACCGGTAAGGCGGGTCTTGCCGCGGAAGATCCAGTAGATGCAGGCGGTGTAGGCCAGCACAATCGGCACGCCGATGAGGGCGATGATGAGCATGATGCCGAGGGTCTTGTCGGTCGATGCGGCGTTGTAGATGGTGAGGCTGTTTTCCGGGTTGGGATTGGAGTACACCATGTACGGGAACGAGGTCGCGCCGAAGGTGGCCATCATCGCGATCATGCCGAAGCAGGAGGAGAGGAAGGCATTGAAGCGGCGGCCCTTGTGAATCTCGCGCGGGATGTTCATCACAATGAGCACTCCGAAGAGCACGATGGCGAGGATCCAGGGGCGGGACTGCACGGTCTTCAGCACATGCGGCACGTAGACGAGCGTGAGCATGTTGAGCACCACGTAGGCGGTGATGAAGAAGCCGATGAGGCGGGGAATCCAGCCGACGATGATGTCGTGCAACTCGCCGTCATTTTTCATCGCGAGGTAGATCGCGCCGTGCATGACAAAGAGGAGCACGGTGGTGATCCCGACGACGAGGGCGTAGGGATTGAGGAGGCTGAGGAAGGTGCCGGCGTATTCGTGGTCCGCCGTAAGTGGGAGGCCGATGACCATGTTGCCCATGGCCACGCCGATGAGAAGGGCGGAGACAAAGCTGCCGAGCGAGAAGGCGGTGTCCCACAGCTTGCGCCACCAGCCCCACGGCTCCTTGCTGCGAAACTCGATCGCGACCGCGCGGAAGATGAGCGCGCAGAGCAGGAGCATGAAGGCGAGGTACAGGCCGGAGAAGACCGTCGCGTAAGCCTCGGGGAAGGCGGCAAAGAGCGCGCCGCCGCCGGTGACGAGCCACACCTCGTTGCCGTCCCACACGGGACCGATGGAGTTCAGGAGGAGGCGGCGATGCTCGTCCTTTTTGACAAAGAGATGGAGCGTGCCGACGCCGAGATCGAAGCCGTCGAGCACGGCGTAACCCGTGAGCAAGACTCCGACGAGGATGTACCAGACGATGTTCAGGTCCATAGTGTTAAGCCCTCGCCTCCTTGGTGCGGATGATGGCCTTCCAGCTGTCGGGCATCTCGAGATCCTCCTCGAGATGATCCGGGCCATGCTGGATCTTGCGCGTCAGCAGGAAGATGAAGACGAGGAAGAGCAGCAGGTAGACAAAGGCAAACATGATGAGCGAGGCCAGAATGTGATTTGCTGTCACCACCTTGGACAGTGCCTCGGAGGTTTTGAGCAGTTCATACACGATCCATGGCTGGCGGCCGAGCTCGGCGGTGAACCAACCGGCTTGGTTGGCGATCTGGGGGCCGAGCACGCTGAAGACAAGCACCCAGAGGAACGCCCGGGTGAGCTTGCTGTCCGTCTTGAAGAGACGTCCGCTCCAGAGCAGAAATAGCGCAATGATCACGATCACCAGCAAGGCGACGCCGATGCTGATCATGATGTGATAAAACTGGAAGGTCGCGGGTACCGGAGGCCAGTAGGAGCGTCGGATCTTGCTGATCTCCTCGGGGGAGGCATTCGGATACCGTGCCTTTAGAAAATCGTCGCTTGGGATGTTGTGCAGGCCGGTGACGGTGGCATTCACATCCTCGTAGCTAAGGAAGCTGAGGAGGCCGGGAATCTTCAGGCCCTGGACGGTTTCGTTGACCGGATCGACCCAGCCGATGACGGTCATCGGGGCGCGGGCCTCGGTTTGGTAGACGCCCTCGAGGGCGGCGAACTTGGCGGGCTGGTTCTTGAGGACGCCCTTGGCGGTGAAGTCACCGCTGACCATCTGGAGGAGGGTGGCGACGGTGCCGACGGCGAGCCCGACCTTCATCGAGGCCTTGGCAAAGTCGAGATGACGTTTGCGGAGCAGGTAAAACGCGCTGATGCTGATGACGAGGAAGGCTCCGGCCATCCAGGCGCCGAGGACGACGTGGATGAGGCGATCGACGGAGGAGGGATTGAAGACCATGGCCCAGAAGTCGTCGATGACGGCGCGAACGCTGCCAAGGTCGGCCTCGGTGAGGATGTGCTCGGCCGGGAGGCGCACGCTCTGGCCGTTCACTGTGGTCTCGAGGTGATATCCGGCGGGGGTTTGCATCCAGGAGTTGGCCACGACAATCCAGATGGCGCTGAAGTGCGCGCCAAAGCAAACCATGCAGGTGGCAAAAAAGTGAAGCTTGGGTCCGACCTTGTTCCAACCGAAGAGAAGGATGGCCAGAAAGCCGCTCTCGAGGAAAAAGGCAAAGATGCCCTCGGCGGCGAGTGCACTGCCGAAGATATCGCCTACGAATCGGGAGTAGGTCGCCCAGTTGGTGCCGAATTCAAACTCCATCACGATACCAGTGGCCACACCGATGGCGAAGGTCAGAGCAAAGACGCGCGTCCAGTAGCGAGCCATGTTGTGATAGAGGGGATTGCCGGTCTTCAGCCAGATGGCCTCCATCACTACCAGAACGATACCCAAGCCGATGCTTAGCGGGGGATAGATGTAGTGAAATGCTACGGTGAAGGCAAACTGGACCCTGGCGAGTATCTCTGCGTCCATGATGAGGACGTAATACTACGTGGTCACGCGCATTGTCTATTAGAATGTCTTATTCTTTCGGTAAAATGCGGCCTTTTCGGACGAGGCGCTGATGGATTCCAAATCCGAGGATGATCAGGGGCGGGAACGCCAGTACGGGCCAGTACGCGAGCACCGGGGGCTGGGGCGGGCCGGCCTCAAGATGGCACGTCATGGTGTGCGTTTCGCCATTTCGGCTCACACGCACAAGGAGCTGGGAGGCTCCCTGGGAACGCACGGGGATGATTGCGGAGTAGAGCATCTTGTTTTCCGAGTGGTTACGGGTCGCCTCTGCCTTGTCGGCCGTGCCCATGCTGCAGCAGGGTGGCAGCCAGGCGGGGAAGGCGTCGGCCTCCGCCGACCAAGCCATGGCGACCTCGGCATCGAGGTACGGAGCGCGGGTGACAGGGTCTTGGACGAGTACGCTGAAATCGACAGGTCCGGCACGAATCGGCGCAGGGGAGGCAAACACGGTGATGTCGTAGGGGCCAACGACCTTGCGGTCGAGGATCACACCGCCATCAGCACGCGCTCCCGGGATCGGCACGATCACGGCGAGCAGGCAAAGCACGCAGAGCGCGAGGACGAGACGGGGCGTTGATGGTGGCTTGCTCATCGATCAGTGCATCATGGTGCCGCGCATTTGCATCGGTTGGAAGATAATCCAGACCCCGGCGACGTAAAGGGCGACGGCGATAAGCCCCCATGGCAGGAACCCTGGGAAGGGGCGCGAGGGCCGGAGCGAGGAGGCGAGTCGCCAGAGGATGTAGAGCGAGGTGAGGAAGCCCAGCCCGAGAAGAGCCAGCTCGAGTGCGGGCAGATCGTAAAAGGCCCACGAAGGCACGGCCCATTGCACCTCTCCTCCCGCCAGCCCGAGATCGCGCAGGACGCGGTGAATGACGGGTATCGGCGTGAGCGCGGCGGTGAAGAAGTGGAAGGTGAAGTGCGCGATCCACATGCCGAATCCGAGCGGGGCAAGAGCCATCGAGAATCGGCAGAAGGTTTCTCTCTGGGTAAGGCCTAAGTGTTTCCTGCTTAAGGCCGCCGCCCACGAGGCGAGCAGGGCGGGGAGGACGACGAGGGTGAGGATGCCGAGGATGGCGGTGGGCAGGTGGTCGGAGGAGAGGCCGAGCTGCTTGTTCAGCGCATCGAGCCAGTTCAGCACGGGCACGACCATGCCGGCGGCGTTGGCAAACGCGCCAAAGGTGAGTACGAGGACGAGCGAGGCGAGGTCGAGGCGCTTCGCATAGCGTCCGACGGAGGAGCGCGGCAGGTCGATCGAAAGATCGGTGGCGATGGGTGTGGCGAGGATGCCGACGTTGTCGTGCGGGCAGGCCTTGATGCAGTCGAGGCAGAAGGTGCAGTCCATGTTCCCGGCCTTGCGCGGCTGGAAGAGCTTCAGCTCGCATCCGCGCTGGGTGGCGTTACCCTTGATGCAATCGTACGTCCGGCAGCTGGCGCAAACGTCGGGCTGGCGCACGCGCACTTGAAGCGGCGAGACGAGCGACTGGACGAAGTGGAACTGGCCGACCGGGCAGACGTATTTGCAGAAGCTGGCGTCCTTGAAAAATCCGTCGATGAGGAGCGCGCCGAGGAAATAGAGGATGAACACGCCGGAGGTGGCGGCGGGATTGTCCCAGAGGTCAAAGGCCTCGTAGGCCCAGAAGTAGACGACGAGGATGCCGACGGCGATCCACTTTGACCGCAGGGCGCGGGGCCAGACGAAGCGCGCGGGGAGGAATTTCCTCCCGAGGTCGCGTACGAAGGTGAAGGGGCATGCCATGCAGAAGAAATTCCCCGCAATGAGGAGGGCGAGGACGGTGGCGGCGCGCCAGTGCGTCCACGGCAGCACGCCCGCGAGGTTCATCGGGCTCATCTGGGGGCCGAGCAGGCCGTCGAGGATGATGGCGAGCGCGAGGCCAAACATAGTCATTTGCAGGCCCGTACGGAAGTAGCGCGAGCGAATGAGCGGCCCGAGATATGGGACGCGAAGGAGGTCAAACGGCCCGGCACGGCGCGAGGTGGCGGGCGGACGCGGCGGCGGCGCGGGCTCCGCATGGCGGCGCTTGGGAGAGAGGAACTGGATGGCGATGTAGGCGACGGGGAAAAGGAAGACGATGGACCCGGGGACCCACATGATCGCTCCCGCGCCATTCTGGTCCTCCAGCGGCGAAAAGCCCCCTAGCCGGGGCGCGGCCTCGTAGGTCGGGTAGATGACCTTGGTGGAGAAGGACAGGAAGGCGGCGAGGGCTGTATTCTGGAGATCCGCGCCGAGCAGGTACGGGATGACAGTCCAGCGAGGATATTTTGACCGGCTGGGCCACGGGAGGATCACGTACCACCAGAAGAGCAGCGAGGTGACGAGGAAGCAGAAGTGCTCAAACTCGTGCCAGCCGCGATGGCGGAGTGCGAGGTCGTAGAACTGCGGGATGTGCCAGATGACGTTGCTCGAGACAAAGAGCACCCAGCAGACGATGGGATGCGTGATGCGGTCGACGATGGCATGAAATACCGGCCATCGCAGAAAGGGCCCCAGACCCTGGCTGACAAAGCGGCGCGGCAGGCCGAGGAGCAGCGGGAGTTGCGGAAAGCCCAGCAGGATCAATGGCGGGGCGACCATGGTGAGCAGGAGGTGCTGCACCATGTGCGAGATGAGCAGGAACGACGCAAAGGCGTCGAGCGGTGAGGCCAGCGCGATGTAGATCGTGACCAGGCCGCCAAGGAAACTCAGCAGCCGGTACGGGGTAAAGCGATGCGGGGCCTGACGGCGGAGACGATTCCAGCCGAGGAAGTAAATGAGGGCGGTCGCGGCGAGACCGAACGCAGGGACGGGTTGAAACGTCCACGACGTCGCTATGGCAGTCTCCAGATTCACTGCCCCGGGCGTTGCGGCGCTAGCGCGCCGCTGGGATGACCGGGACTAGTGAGCACCCACGGCTTCGTGCTGTTCGCCTTCCTGGACGGACAGCGGCGCGGGAGTGGCCGGGATGGTCGAGTCGCGCGCGGGCAGTTCGTCCTTGGGATGCAGGGAGACCATGTAGGCAACAAGGGCTTCGGTCTCATACGGGGAGAGATTCTTACCGTAGGCGGGCATGTTGCCGCCACCCTGAATAATCTGGCGCACAAGCTGATCCTTCGTGAGGCGGGTGCCCACGTCGGCGAGATCGGGGCCGCGATGACCGCCGATGCCGTCGATGGCATGGCAATTGCGGCACTGCTTGTTCTGCAGCACGGCCAGACCCTGAAGCTCCAGCGGCGAACGGCCTTCGACGAACTCGCGCGGCGTTTCCGCACCCGACCATGCCTTCATATCGGGAGACCAGGGAGAGGTCTGGCCGAGGTAGGTGAGGAGGCCGAGCGAGAGGTAGATAAGAATAACGGAGAGGACCGCGATCGGACGACGACGCCAGCTCTTTTCACCCGTGTTGTTGATGAACGGCAGGATGAAGAGCAACCCGATAATGATCGGCGGAGCCACGAGGAGCATGAATGTCTCCATGTAGTCCGGCATGAGCGCCGCGATGGCGAAGATCCAGAGGAAGAAGAAGTCCGGCCGGGGCACCGTGTCGATCTGCGTCGGATTTGGCTCACCGAGCGGCCCCTTGGGACCGAACATGAGGACGCAGAAGAGGATGCCGCCGATAACGATGGATGCCGCGACGAGATCCTTCCAGATACCGTGCGGGAAGAACGGGATGCCCTCCTTCTTGATGATCGTGGCGTATTCCTTGTCGTAGGTCTCCTTGCGAACGATCTGGCCGGGCTTCGGGTATTCGTTAATGCCTTTGGTCAGCACCATGCGGAGGTGCAGGGCCACAAGGGCGAGGACGGAACCCGGGAGGACGAAGACGTGCAGGGTGAAGAAGCGCGATAGCGTCTCGCTGGCGATGATGGGACCGCCGAGCATGAAGTTCACCACCTGCTGGCCAATCATCGGCGAACGACCGGCGATGGCGGCGCCGATGCCGAGACCCCAGTAGGCGTCCTCGTCAAAACGCATCACCTGGCCAGTGAAGGCGAGGCCGAGTGTGAGGAGCATGAGGACCACGCCGGACATCCAGGTGATCTCACGCGGGTACTTGTAGGCACCGAAGAGGAAGACCTGAGTGACGTGGATGAGCATGATGCCCACCATGAAATTGGACCCCCAGTAGTGCGTGGCGCGGAGGAACCAGCCAAGTTCCTGCCGGAAAGTCAGATACTCCAGCGTGGTGTAGGCCTCGGCGGCCGAGGGCACGTAGACGAGCGCCAGCAGGCAGCCCGTCAGGAGCTGGATCATGAAGCAGAGCAACGTGGCGCTGCCGAAGACGTAGAACCAGCTCGCGGAGCTTTTCGGGATCGGGTGGCCGGCGGTGTGATTGAAGAGGTCCGTGACGTGGAGTCGCTTGTCGACCCACTCGTACACACCGTTCAGAGCCTGGATAAGAGCCTTGCCGTTCATCGAGTGTTAGTGCCGGGGCTTCTTGTCGTCCATGGGATTGGCGAGCGTCGGAAGGATGCCGCCCTGGATGAACAGTTCGTTGTTTTCCACCTTGAAGGGGTACTCGTAGAGGCCGCGGGGCGGCGGGCCTGCGGCGTGCTCGCCATTCTCATAGAAGGCGCCGCCGTGGCAGGGGCACATGAAAAGCTTGGACTCCTCAAACCAGCGGACCGGGCAGCCGAGGTGGGTGCAGTTGATGGCGAAGACCTGGAAGTCATTCTCCTGGATGCGGCGCACCCAGCAGGGGATCTCCGCAGTCTGGCCGTCCCATTCGCGGTGGTCGGGGTTCAGGTAGCTGGCGAGGCGGGTGGTTCCCTCGGGGAACTTCGTCACCGGGCCGAGCGAGATCCATTGGAGCGGGTAGCTCTTGAAGAAGGTGGAAAGCAGGTAGCCGATGAGCGGGATGCCGATCATGGCGCCGGCGATGGCGTTCAGACCGAAGCCAAGCAGGAGGAGAAAGTCGCGGCGCGAAGTCTTCTTCGGCTCCGGCGTGTGGTCACACCCGCAGGGTTTGTCGTTATTCGTCTCGGTGGTCATTTCCTGTGCAAAACTGATTACTGCTGGGCCGGGGCCAGCTTCTGGCCAAATTCATTCTCACGGTGCGACGCCAGCCAGGCGACGACATCGCTGATTTCCTCGCTGGTCATTGCCTTGCCGGGGACGCGGCTGGCGAAATCGGGGCACCCGAGATCGTTGCGGCCAGCGATGGCGATGGTGCGGAGATACTGGTCGGACACGAGGCCGAGGTAGGCCGGGTTGACGACCGAGCCCGCCTTGTCCTTCAGGCCTTTGCCGTCCGCACCGTGGCAGCTCGCGCAATTCGCGGCGAAGACTGCGGCTCCGCGGGCGACGTCGCCGATCGGGGCGCTGTAGGCCGGGGCGTTGGCTGGCGGCGGGTTTTTGGCCCACGCGTAGATGTTGTCGACGATGATGCCGATCTGCTCGTTGGTGAGTGAACCGCCATTGGCCAGTGAAAAGGCGGGCATGCCGTTCTCGGCGCGGCCGTTGGTTACGATCTGGCGCATCTGCTCCTTGGGCAGGATCGACAGATAGAGCGGGTCGTTCATCGCGATGACGGGGCCGACAGACTGGCCATTACCGTGGCAACCGGCGCAGTTCTGGCTGTAGAGCGTCTTGAAGTCGGTGACGTGATGCGGCTCGGGGCGGCGGTCTTCCTTCTTGGGGCGACCGGGCACGTTGTCACAGCCCGAGAGGGCGATGGCCGAGATACAGGCTAGGGAAAGGGCGGCGATTTTCACTAGTGGGACTCCTCGTCGCGATGTTGGCTTTCCACGCCCATTTTCTGGGCCAGCGACCATGATTGCATCGTTGCCATTTTTCCGGATTTGAAGACGACCCAGCCACAGACCGCGCCGAAGGCGATCTGGCAGAAAACGAACCACGGCCAGTTGATGCCCTGGGAGAGCATCGGAGAGACCCAGTGGAGGGTCGACCAGACGAGCGCGGTCCAGAGGAGCGGGCCGACGAGAGCACCGAGGACGAACTCGCTCTTGCGCGGGAACATCGGGACGAGCACCGCGTAGAGGAGGCCGACGAGGATCGAGAGGGTCACGTGGGCGATGGTGCCAACGATAAGGCCGGCGGCGCTGAAATCGTGCAGGGCCTTGAGCGAGGAAGCCCCCAACTCCGGCACGCCTGTGGCGGCCATGAGGTTGATCGGATACCAGAGGCTCTTTTCGAAGACAACACCCCAGATACAGGCGAGTACCGCCATCACGAGACCACCGGCCAGACCGCCGATAACGCCAACGCGATAGGGATGAAACTCCGTGGGGACATGCGCACGGTGCGGGATGTTGCCCTGCTTGAGCATTTGCACCACCCGGCCCTGCGTGCGGATGGGAGCCGGGCGGGCGCGATCGGGATTCACCGGCACGGGTTCGTGCTTCGGATGAGGGAAGACATCGGAGAACCAGCCGACGGTGCCGAGAAGACCGACGAGAAAGCCGACGGCGGAAACCAGGAGGTTTGTCACCAGACCGGCGACGAGAAGGGTAAGGCCGAACGCCGACACAATCGGCCACGCTGTGGGCGTGGGCAACTCGATGGTGTCAGGATCGTGATGTGGGTGCTGCTGCATTGCCTAGTAGTTGACGCTGATGAAATAGACCAGAGTGAGAACGACGACCCAGATGGCATCGACGAAGTGCCAGTACCACGCGATCATCTCGACGTGCTCGGAGTGGCCGGGATCCAGTTTCCCGCGGAAGCTGGAGATCACGACGATCGAGAGCAGGATGAGGCCGATAATGACGTGGCTGGCGTGGAGGCCGACCAACGCGTAGAAGGTCGAGCCAAAGACGTTGGTACTGATCGTGAGGTTTTCCTTGTAGATCAGGTGATACCACTCCGCCCCGGTGAAGTAGACGAAGTACGCGCCCAGTGCGATGGTAAGGAGCCACCAGACGTGGAAGAGCGCGCGGTTGCCCTTGTGCAGGAACTTCTCCGCGATCGTCACGGTGAAGGAACTGCCGAAGAGCGCGATGCTCGCGAGCCAGGGCACGTGCAGAACTTCCTTGGGAAAGGGTCCGTTGAGGCTCTTGCCCATGTACCAGACGTAGGCGACGACGAAGATGGTGAACAGCGCGGATTCGGTAATGATCAGGCAGATCATCCCGACTTTGCGCTGTGATGGCAGCTTCCAGTCGGAGTCAGTGTTGGTCAGTTCAGCGGAGCTCATTCGAATTTCCAGTCAGGGTCGTCGGGGTGCTTCAGGTCCCACAGAGGACGGCGGCTGCGCACTTCCGGTGTTTTCTCAAAGTTGTATTCCGGCGGAGGGGAGGTCGTGGCCCACTCGAGGGTCCATGCATCCCACGGATCGTCGCCTGCTTCCTCGCCCTTGAAATACGAGTAGATGAGGTTGAAGACAAAGAAGAGGATGCCCGGGATCTGGATGATCACGCCGATGGTGGAAAGCTGGTTCCAGATCTCCCATCCACGGCCAGCCTCGTAGGTGAAGATACGGCGAGGCATGCCGAGGAAGCCCGAGATGTGCTGAGGGAAGAAGGTCAGGTGGAATCCGATGGTAAAGAGCCAGAAGTGCCACAAACCGAGCTTGCGATTGGGCATGCGGCCAAAGGCCTTCGGGTACCAGTAGTAGATGCCGGCGAAGAGCGTATAGAGCAACGCGCCGATGAGCACGTAGTGGAAGTGGGCGACGACGAAGTACGAGTCGCTCAGCTGCCAGTCAAACGGCACCACCGAGAGCATTACACCGGTAAGACCGGCGATCAGGAACTGAAAGAGGAACGCCAGACAGAAGATCATCGGGAGTTCGAAGTGAAGCTTGCCGCCCCACATGGTACCCAGCCAGTTGAAGATCTTGATGCCGGTTGGCACCGCAATGACCATCGTGGAGATGGCGAAGAAGGTGTTGCCCAGCGAGGTCATGCCGACGGTGAACATGTGGTGAGCCCACACACCGAGGGAAATGAAGGCGATCATCACCGTGGCGGCCACCATGATCGGGTAGCCAAAGATGGGCTTGCGGGAGAAGACCGGGATGATTTCGTTTGCGATGGCGAAGCCGGGAAGGATCAGGATGTACACCTCGGGGTGCCCGAAGATCCAGAAGAAGTGCTGCCACAGGACGGCGTCGCCGCCAGCCTGGGTGTCGAAGAACTTCGCCCCGAGGTAACGATCGAGCGTGAGCATGATCTGGCAGGCCGAAAGAGGCGGCAGAGCGATGATGACCAGGAAGGCCACCACGACGAAGAGCCACACGAAAAGTGGCATGCGACCCAGAGTCATGCCCTTGCAGCGCAGGCAGAAGGTGGTGACCAGGATATTGATCGAGGTTGCCAAGCTGCCGATACCGCCGAGCAGGATCGAGAGGGTCCAGTAATCCGTGCTGTGTCCGCGGGAGAACGCCTTTGCCGTGAGCGGCGAATAGGCGAACCAGCCGACATCGGGAGCGGAACCGGCATTGTAGAGGCCGGGGGCACCGAAGTAGCTGAAGTACAACAGGAGGCCGGAAAAGAAAAACACCCAGAAGCCGAAGGCATTCAGGCGGGGGTACGCCATGTCCCGCGTGCCGATCATGATCGGGATCAGGTAGTTGGCGAAACCGAAGATCATCGGCATGCCGACCAGGAACACCATGGCCGTGCCGTGCATCGTAAAGAAACGGTTGAAGACATCCGGGTCGAGGAAAGTGCTGCGCGGGAAAAACAGCTGGACGCGGATGAGCGTGGCCATGATGCCAGCCACGACGAAGAAGAGCAGGCCCGAGCCGATATACATCAAGCCGAGCTTCTTGTGGTCGACGGTGAAGACCAGGTTCTGGATGACGTGGGACCACGTCTTGCCTTCCTCGCCCACACGCTCGGGCGCAGGGACTTTAAAGTCCGGATCTACGATCGTTTCACTAGCCATGATTATTTCAGCGTTTCGAGGTAGGCCGTGATGGCTTCGACCTCGTTATCGAGGAGTTGCATGTTCGGCATGAGACAGCCGACCTTAAGGATCTGCGGATCGCGGACCCAGCTCAGGAGATTCTCGTGGTTCAGCGGAGCAACGCCCGCGCCGATCGTCTGGCGGGTCATGAGTTTGGTGAGGTCGGGGCCGAAGATTCCCTTGGAAACGCTCTCGCCGATCGTATGGCAGTTTACACAGGCATTCGCGTAGTAAAGGCGGCGGCCTTCGATTTCCTGCGGAGTCTGCGGGGGCGGGACGGGAGCCTTTTGGTTGGCGACCCACTTCTCGAAATTTTCGGGGGTGTCAACGATCACGCGCAGGAGCATGTTGGCGTGCTGGGTACCGCAATACTCGGCGCAATTGCCGAAGTAGGTGCCGATCGTATACGGGTCAACCCACATCTTGTTGGTGCGGTTCGGGATGAGATCGGTCTTTCCGGCGAGCTGAGGCACCCAGAAGGAGTGGATCACGTCGGCGGACTGGAGGATCAGTTCGGTCGGTCGGGCTTTCTGGGGATCCTTGCTGCTCACCGGGATATGAATCTCGTTGGCGGTAATGATACCGTACTGCGGGTAGTGGACCTCCCACCACCACTGGTGACCTACGACGCGGATCTGGAGGGCATCCTCCGGGAGCTTGGCGTTCTGCACTTCACCGATCGTGCGGCTGGTCACGAGGATCAACACCACGGTGATGAGGATCGGGATGACGGTCCAGGCGAGCTCGATGTTCGTGCTGCCGTAGATCTGGGGTGGTTCCTGGGTGTTGTCGGTCGCCTTCTTGCGGAAGCGCACCACGATGTACAGGAGGAGTCCTGCGACAACGACAAAAATGACAGCGCAAATGACCAGAACGAGAAGCGATGTCTCATGGATCATCTCTGCCGGACGTGACAGAGGCTTGAACATGTCCGCGACCATGTGGGTCGGAAGATCGGCGCCTGCGCCTTGCGCATGGACTCCGGTCATCCCGACGGCCATCAATAAACAGGTCGTCAAAAAACTATAGAAAGATAGACCTCTTGCTCTCACCGGGGATGTGGTTAACCAAGCATTCCAGTTTGGGGAACTCATTTTTTCAAAAAACCCAACTTTTTGACCGCTCCCACATTTTTTTTACGGAGTACATGGGGTGAACGTGGCGTGAAAGTTGCTAGAAAACTGGCTGAAACGAGAAAGTATTTTGCGTTTGACCAAAGTGTGTTTTGTTAGCGGCCAACTCCGATAATGAGCAATTCTGACGTTACATCTCATACTACGGAGCCTCTCGGGGCACAGTTTGGCCGGCGTTCGGCGCTGCGGCTGCTTGCTCTTGCCGGTGCGGGACTCTTTGCCGGTACGACGCGATCTGAGGCTTTCATGGGTTTCTTCTCCAGTTATACGAACGCATCGCCCTCGACGTTGCAGGCTTTGAGGATTCCTGCGGATTGGCAGGCGACGCTCGGGCCGATGCTACCCTCGTATGCCGAGTTTTTACGCAAGGCGCACCTGAAGTTCGTATCGGTACGGCAGCTCATCGAGCCCCACACGCATATCCGGGGGATGGTGCACAACTCGCTGCCGCCGAGGTCGATGTGGCCAAATGTGCGCTCGACGCTCAAGGTGATCGATTCCCTGGCAGACCGCCTCGACCTTCAGGTCAAGGACGTCGTATCCGTCTATCGGAGCCCGGCTTACAATGCGAAATGCCCGGGTGCGAAGAGCAATTCCTTCCACATGCGCAACAATGCGATCGACATCGTGTTTCCCTGCGCTCCCGGGAAGGTGGCGGCCATGGCTCGAGCGATGCGCTCAAGCGGGATGTTTGCCGGAGGCGTGGGGCGGTACGCGGGATTCACCCACATCGACACCCGCGGAAACAACGCCGACTGGTAGCCGGCGATTTTGGCGATATTTGCCCATGAGAGCGTAATTTTGTTGCTTGTGGAAACTTAATGAACGATTATAGTTTCCATGGTTTCCGAAATGCCGGCTTCGACTGAGGGAAGAATCCTCGACGCGGCGGAGCGGATATTTCTGTCGCGGGGGTTTCATCGTGTCTCGATGGACGAACTGGCCCGCGAGCTGGCGATGAGCAAGAAGACGCTTTACGCGCACTTTGCCAGCAAGGACGACCTGGTGGCGGGGATCATGCGCCGCCGGGTGCAGCGGGTGGACGCGGAGTTTCGCGCCGTGCTGGCAATGGAGGCGGGTTTTGACGCGAAGGTGCGCGGGCTGATGCTCGGCATGCAACGGAGGCTGGGCGAGGTGAGTCCGGCGTTTATCGAGGATCTGCGGCGGTACACGCCGGAGGTTTTTCGCATCGTGGAGGAGTACCGGGCGCAGGCGATACCGAAGTATCTCGGCGGGCTGCTGGAGGAGGGGATACGCGAGGGTTTCATTCGCGAGGATGTGAAGCCGGTGATGGTGGTCCGCATGCTGGTGGCATGCGTGCAGGGCATCCTGCGGGTGGATAACATGATGACGCTCGACATGCCGCCGGTGCAGGCGCTCGACACAATCCTGCGCGTGATTTTCCAAGGGGTCTTCACCGAGAAGGCCCGGGAGGTGCTGAAATGAAAAAGAAAAAACCGGCGACGGTACTGCGTCCGCTGATCCTCGTCCTGCTGATCGGCGGGGGCGCGGCGTATTGGCTCACACACAACCGCGACAAGACCAACGAGCATCTGTCGGGTTACGCGGAGGGCGAGATGGTGTACGTCTCCTCACCCATCGCGGGGCAGTTGCAGGACCTGAAGGTGCAGCGCGGCGACCAGTCGCAGGCGGGAGCGGAGCTATTTGGCCTCGAGCGCGAGGAGGAGCGCGAGGCGATGCAGCAGGCGGAGGCCTCGCTGCGCGAAAGCCAGACGCGGCTCTCGAAGGCCAAGCTCGACTACGACCGGGCCAAGAGCCTGCGCGACAAGCGCGTGATCGCGTCGGAGGACTATGATGCGGCGGAGCAGGGATATCTCGCGGCCCAGCACAACGTGAACGCCTACGAGCGCGGCCTGGCGCAGGCAAACTGGCGGTTTTCGCAAAAGGTGCAGCCGGCCCCGGCGGGCGGGCTGGTCTATGATACCTACTACCGTCCCGGCGAGTGGGTGGCGGCGGGTTCGCCCGTGGCCTCGATCCTGCCTCCCGAATATATGAAAGTGCGGTTCTTCCTGCCGGAGGAGCGGCTGGGGGAATTCCAGATCGGCGCGCCGGTGGAGATTCGCATGGACGGGCTGGCGGCTCCGCTGGAGGGCAGGGTGAGCTTTGTCTCGCCCTCAGCCGAGTACACGCTCCCCATCATCTATAGCCGCGAGAACCGCAACAAGCTCGTCTTCCTCGCCGAGGTCCGGCTCGCGCCCGATCAGGCAAAACAACTGCACCCCGGCGCGCCGGTCGAGGTCGTACGCAAACAGCCGTGACGGAGGAACTCGCAATCGATGTCGAGGGTATTACCAAGTCCTTCGACGGCCGCGTGGTGGTGGACAACCTCGCCATGCAGGTGCGGCGCGGGGAGATTTACGGCTTCCTCGGGCCGAATGGCAGCGGCAAGACGACTTTCCTGCGCATGCTCTGCGGGCTGTTGCAGCCGGACTCCGGCAGCGGCACGTGCCTGGGCTGCGACGTGTTGACGGAGAGCGACCAGATCAAGCGCCGCGTCGGCTACATGACACAGCGCTTCAGCCTCTACGAGGACCTGACCATCGCGGAGAACCTGCGCTTTGTCGCCGACATCTATCAGATCAAAAACGCCCGCGAGGCGGTCGAGCGCACGGTGACCTCGATGGGTCTCGAAGGGCGCGGCAGCCAGCTGGCCGGGACACTTTCCGGCGGGTGGAAGCAGCGGCTGGCGCTGGCGGCGTGCCTCATTCATCAACCCGAGCTGCTGCTCCTCGACGAGCCGACGGCGGGCGTGGACCCCAAGGCGCGGCGTGATTTCTGGGAGGAGATTCACCGCCTTTCCGCCGACGGGCTGACCGTGCTTGTGACGACGCACTACATGGACGAGGCCGAGCGCTGTCACCGGCTCGCCTACATCGCCTACGGCAAGCTGCTGGCGATGGGCACGCTCCGCGACGTGCTGGCCTCGGCGGGGCTGGCGACCTGGGAGGTCTCCGGGCCGGAGCTCGGTGCGCTGTCGAAGGAACTGCACGGACGCGAGGGCGTCGAGCAGGTCACGGCCTTTGGCAACAAGCTGCACGTAAGCGGTCGCGACGAGGCGGCGCTGGAGCGCGGCATCGCGGCGCTGCGGGCAAGCAACCGCCAGACCTGGCGGCGGATCGAGCCGGGGCTGGAGGATGCGTTCATCGGACTCATGCAAACCTCGGAGGATAATTTCCGATGAACGGATTCAGCATCCACCGGTTCTTTGCCATCATTCGCAAGGAGTTCATCCAGATGCGGAGGGACCGGCTGACGTTTGCCATGATGTTCGGCATCCCGATCATCCAGCTGATCCTTTTCGGATACGCGATCAACACGGACCCGAAGCACCTGCCGATGGCGATTCTGTCGACGGACAACAGCCAGTTTGTCCGGTCCTTCGCCCACGCGCTGGAGCAGAGTCAATACTTCACGGTGGTCGACCAGTTCGAGCATGAGGACGAGGCGCGGCAGGCGCTGGCGCGCGGCGATGTGCAGTTCGTGCTCAGCCTGCCGAGCGATTTCTCGCAGCGGCTGGTGCGGGGCGAAAGGCCTCCGATGCTGATGGAGGTGGACGCGACGGACCCGTCGGCGGTGAGCTCCGCCGTGCAGGTGGTAAACGAGGTGGCGCGCACGGCCTTTGACCGCGACCTGGAGGGGCCGCTGCAGAAGTTCACCGCCCAGCCCGGGCCTGCGGAATTGCGGATTCACCTGATGTACAATCCCGACCGCCTCACGCAATACAACATCGTGCCTGGCCTGATGGGCGTGGTGCTTACGATGACGATGGTGGTCATCACGGCGCTGGCGGTGACGCGCGAACGCGAGCGGGGCACGATGGAAAGCCTGCTGGCCACGCCCGCTGTGCCGATCGAGGTGATGACGGGAAAGATCATTCCCTACATCGTCGTGGGTTATGTGCAGGTGACGGTGATCCTGCTGGCGGCGCGGGTGTTGTTCCAGGTGCCGATGGTGGGAAATCTCGGGCTGCTTTATCTCGGCGCGCTGTGCTTCATCGCGGCCACGCTGGCGGTTGGTATTACCATCTCCACCCTGGCGACGAACCAGCTTCAGGCCATGCAGATGTCGTTTTTCTTCTTCCTGCCCTCGCTGCTGCTCTCGGGTTTCATGTTTCCCTTCCGGGGTATGCCGGAGTGGGCGCAGACGCTGGGCCAGATGCTGCCGCTCACGCACTTCCTCCGCGTGCTGCGCGGCATCCTGCTCAAGGGCAACGGCTTTGCTGATATCTGGCCCGACTTGTGGCCGATCCTCGCCTTCGGCGTCGTGGTGATGGCCTTTGGCGCGATGCGGTACCGGCGGACGCTCGACTGATGCGAAGTCGGAAGTGGGATTTCGGAAGTCGGAAGTTTTTTTGCTTCCGCGCATTTTGTGTGAGGATGCCGGAGAGACCTTTTTCGCATTTGCACTGTCATGCGCCGTGACTACGCAGCCGAACTCGCAGGCCGGCAGGATGCCGGCCCTACGTCTCTTCTCGGGCGCCTCTCCTTCTAAAAACGCCGCTTTAACACCCGATACCAAGCCTTTGCGAGCTTTGGTAGAGGTCTTCAGCCCTTCGATTCCTTTGCTTCCTTCTGTTTAACTTCTGTCTTCGTACTTCTGTGCAAGTAAGCGTGGAGCTGTTCGTTCCGACTTCGGCTAGCTTTTTCCTTTGTATACCAGGAGGCGCAGGCCGTTGAGGCAGACGAGGACGGTGCTGCCTTCGTGGCCGACGACGCCCAATGGCAGGGGCAGGGCGAAGCCGAGGCTGGCGGCGAGGAGGACGAGGATGACGCCGGAGGCGAAGGTGAGATTCTGGATCAGGACACGGCGGGAATGGCGGGCGATGCCGACGAGGAGCGGGATGTTGTCGAGGCGGTCGCCCATGAGGACGATGTCGGCCGTTTCCATCGCGATGTCCGTCCCGGCGGCACCCATGGCCACGCCGAGATGGGCGGTGGCGAGGGCGGGCGCGTCGTTCACGCCATCGCCGACCATCATCACGGTGCCCTCGGTTTTCAACTGCCGGATGGCCGCGACCTTGTCGGCGGGAAGGAGGGCGGCGTGGAATTCGTCAATACCCGCTTCCTTCGCGATGGCGGCGGCGACGGGCTGCTGGTCGCCGGTGAGCATGACGACCTTGCGCACGCCGAGGGCGTGGAGCTTGCGGACGATCTCGCGGCCCTCGGGGCGAAGCGTGTCGGCGAGGCCGAAGATGGCCTCCACGGCGAGCGAATCATCGGCGAGACGGCGGCCCAGCCAGATGCAGGATTTGCCGGAGGATTGCAGCTCGAGCGAGGCGGCGCGTAGCGCGTCCATGCCGGAGGCGGAGGATTCCGCAAAAAGGCGCTCGCTGCCGACGACGTAGCGTACGCCGTCGATGAGGGCATCCGCGCCGCGACCGGGCGAGGATTGGAAATCGAGGGCGGGCGAGAGCGTGAGGTCCGCCTTTTGCGCGGCGTGGACGACGGCGGTGGCGAGCGGGTGCTCGGACTTCGCCTCCAGGCTCGCGCAGGTGGCGAGGAGCTGTTCGCCTGCGGCGGGGAGCGGGGCGGTCAGGGCAAAATGGCTGCCGCCCACCGTGACGATGTCGGTGACGGTCGGCTTGCCCACGGTGAGCGTACCGGTCTTGTCGAGGCAGACGATGTCGACGCGGGTGGCGGTCTCCAGGTGTGCGCCGCCTTTGATGAGCACGCCGCGCCGGGCCGCGCCGCCGATGGCGGAAAGGACGGTTGCCGGGGTGCTGATGACGAGCGCGCAGGGGGAGGCGACGACCATCACGGTCATGGCGCGGTAGAACGAGGAGGCGAAGTCCTCGTGCCAGAGCAGCCACGGAACCAGGAGCACGAGCGCGGTGAAGGCGATGACGCCTGCGGCGTAGCCCTGCTCGGCTTTCTCCAGGAAGCGCTGGGTGTTGGACTTCTCCGCCTGGGCCTCGGCGACAAGGCGCACCATACGGGCGAGGGTGGAATCCTCCGCGCGGTGGTTCACACGAATCTCGATCGCGCCCGACTGGTTGAGCGTGCCGCCAAAGACGGGCGAACCGGCGGTTTTCGGCACGGGTATGGACTCTCCCGTGAGGCTGGACTCGTCGATATTGCTCGAGCCCTCGACCACGTCGCCGTCGATGGGAATCAGCTCCCCGGGGCGTACGATGACGATATCGCCGACCTGGAGCGAATCCACCGGGACGCTCTCGGTGGCGGAGCCGGTTTTGCGCAGGGCGGTCTCGGGGCGGAGGGTGAGGAGGGACTCGATGGCATTCTGCGTGCGCTCGAGCGCGTGGCGCTGGAGGACATTGGAGAAGCTAAAGAGAAAGAGGAGCAGCGCGCCCTCGAAAGGCGAGCCGACCGCCGCCGCACCGAGCGCGGCGAGCACCATGAGCACGTCGACGTCGAGCGTCTTCTCGCGCAGCGAGGCGATGGCGGAGCGCACGCCGTATTGACCGCAGAAAATGTAAGCGCCGAGGTAGAGCCAGTCGGCGAGCCCGTGCTTCGCCACCGCACGCTCGACGATGAAGGAGGCGATGAGAAAGACGAGGCCGATGGCGCAGGAGATTTCCTCGTTCAGATCGCCGGACTTCGCGCGCTGCCAGAGGGTGGGCTTTGCGGCGCGGCGGGGCTCCAGCGGGCGCACGTCGGCCCCGGCGGCGCGGGCTCCGGCGAGGACGGAGGCTTCGCTGGCGAGGGATTTGTCAAAGGTGAGGCAGAGCACACGTCCGATGTAGGTGGCGGTGGCGCGGCGGACACCGGGGACATTCTCGATGCGGCGCTCCAGCTTGGCGGCGGCAGCCTCGCAGGCCTGCCCGTCGAGGCGCAGGGCGAACCGCTGCAACGACGCATCCGGCTGGATGTGCTCAAGTGCGATGTTGCGGACGTCGGTTTCGGAAAGGCGGGCGGGATCAAACGCGATCTCGACCCGGCCAGCGTCGCGGGGCACGACCTCGACGATGCCTTCGTGGTCGGTGATGGAATGGTGGGACGGTGCGGGGTTTTCGGAGGAATTGGATTTGCGAATCATTCTCAGCTCCCGAGTGTGAGGTTGAGGGTCGTCAATACGACCGGTGAAAAAGCCGCTGCTGGTCGGAGCGGTGACATGGGCTGCGGGAACCTAGGGCCTGTTGCTTAGTCAACGCAAGGCAGAGTTTGCTAATGCTAGCAAATGAGACGGGGTCTTATTATCGAGATTTCGCGAAGGTCGGAAAAATGAAGGCGAACTGCTTGTGCTACCTGATCCCGGACAGGGAGTTAACCGCGCCGGGGAGCCTTAGCGCGACTTGCGGCGGAGGAAGGCCTCGACATCGGCACGGGGTGGCATGCCGGGCTGCGCGCCGAGGCGGGTCACCTTGAGGCTGGCGGCGTGGACGGCGCGGCGAAGGGCTTCCCGGATGGGGAGGGATTCGGCAATACCGACGGCGAGCCAGGCATTGAGGCAGTCGCCCGCGCCCACGGTGTCGCGGGGTTTCACCTTCGGCACGGGAACATGGAAAAACCCGTCCTCATCGCAGAGGAGAGCGCCGCGGGTGCCCAGGGTGATGACGACGCGGCGGCAGCCTTTCTTGCGCAGGGCGAGGGCGGCCTGCTCGGGATCAGTCAGGCCGGTGAGGAGGGCGGCCTCGTGTTCGTTGGGCGTAAGCGTGTCGACGAGACGGTAAAGCGCTGCAAGCAGCGGGAAGGCGGGGGCGGGGTTGAGGACGAAGGGAATCCCAGCCTCGCGGGCGATCTCGGCGGCACGGCGTACGGAGGGAATGGGCGTCTCGAGCTGGGCGACGATGACGTCGGCCTTTTGCAAGTCGGGAGCGGCGAGATCAATGTCGGCGGGCGTGATGGCGTTGGCGGAGTCCGCGACGACGATCTGGTTCTGGCGGTCCTTTTTGCCGAGAAGGATGAGGGCGACGCCGGAGGGGAGTTTTTCCGAGGAGCGGAAGTGGCGGACATCGATGCCCTCGGCGCGGAGGCCAGCCTTGGCCGCACGCCCAAAGTCATCAGCGCCATGCCCGCCGATGAAGGAGACTTTGGCCCCGGCACGGGCGGCGGCGACAGCCTGGTTGGCCCCCTTGCCTCCGGCGTAGCGGTGGAGGTCACCGCCGAGGAGGGTTTCGCCCGGCTGCGGGAGGCGGGCGCAGGTGATGACGAGATCGGTATTGGAACTGCCAACGACGGCGATGCGAGGGGATTTCACGCCCGGGAGACTGGCAAAATCCCCCAGTGAAGGAAAGCTGAGCGTGTTACTTCAGGGTGGCGACGGCATGGCCGTCGGCATAGAGGCGGTTGCAGCGGTTGAAGTGGACAGCCTCAAAGTCGATGCATAGGCGCATGCGGGCGGGGTTTACGCGGCGAGCGCCGCGGCGTCCGTAGACCTGGGGGTTGATCTTGCTTTCGCCATCGATGATGGGAACCCACTGGTAGCTGGAACCGGTGGCAGCAAAGTAGGTGCGGTCATCGGGGCATTTGAGCACTTTCGAGGTCACACCGTAGGGTTCGAGTTCGGCGAGCATCGGTTTGGCCTCGACTTCACCGGTATAGACGGGGTCGTTCGGGTTGGGTTCGATAAAGGGAAAGGTCTGGTCATTCTCGATGACGTAGGTATTCACCGAAGTGCCGATGGAGCGGAGGTTGCCCATGCATGCGACGCTACGTGCGCGCTCGGTCATTTTTTCCACCTCCGGCATCATAAGCGTGGCGAGCAGGGCGATGATGGCGATTACTACGATCAGCTCGACAAGGGTGAAACCGGAGTTCAGTGCGGTGCGGTGGTGCATTTATCGATTGCCTTGATTGTTCGCTCCCTGATTGTTTGCGGTCTTGGCGGCTTCGCGGCGCTGGACGTAGTTGCGAAAACGGGCTTCG
This sequence comes from Terrimicrobium sacchariphilum, assembly GCF_001613545.1. Taxonomy (NCBI): domain Bacteria; kingdom Pseudomonadati; phylum Verrucomicrobiota; class Terrimicrobiia; order Terrimicrobiales; family Terrimicrobiaceae; genus Terrimicrobium; species Terrimicrobium sacchariphilum. The sequence continues at coordinate 3,283,082 of NZ_BDCO01000002.1, read as the reverse complement.
CGCTGCTGGGGGGAACTCTGGGATTCCCTCTGGGACATGCGTTCATCAATGCGTTCCTGAACGTCCGGTCGATTAAAGAACTCTTCCATCTTGGCCCGGCGCTCATCCTCGGAAAGGCCCCGCAGACTTTCCCGGAAAGCGCGCATTTCCTCCATGTCCTTCTGGACCTGTGCTTTCTGGTCGGGAGGGAGAAGGGCGATTTGGTTCTCCGTGCGCTCGGCGATCCACTCTTGGCGGAAAGGTCGGGCGGGGCCGACCGGGCCTCCCGGAGCAGGGGAAAAAATGGTGACCGGCGGACGCCACCGAGGGCCGCCTTCCTCATCGCCTCCTGGAGGAGCGTCGGGGCGGACATAAACGAGGAAAACCTCCTCGACCTTGCCCTTCGAGGCCTTGGCAATGGCACGGGCCATGTCGGTGACCTTGGCGCTGGAGGGGAGTCCATTCACTGGAGGATTCCAGTCGACGGGCGAGGCGAAGAGGGCTCCCGTTTTTACCGAACCCTGAAAAAGAGTCGACTGCAGGCTCGTGTCGTCTTCGACGGTGTATTTCCACAGGACAAGACGGGGATCAATCATGCCATCGGTCAGGCCCGCCATTCCACCGAATCCGCCGCCGAAGTTTCCTCCTGCGGGTCCGCCGCCGCCGGGATTTCCCCCGCCCGGTTGTGCTCCTGCGGTATCGTTCTGGCCGCCGCCATTGCGATTGCCGCGAGGCGGGCGGTTGCCTCCAGCCTGATCGGCTGAGGGAGGATTCCCAGGTTGAGCGCCGTCAGGTTGCTGGCCCCGTGGACCACCACCTCCGAATCCGGTAAATGCGGTCCAGCCTCCAGGATTACTGCTTGTCTGATAAGAGGCGATGGCCTCGGTAATCTTGCGGGAGTCCGGCGCGGCAATATAGGCGAGACGGGCATCGCCGCCCAGACGGATGGCGACGGTATTGATCGCTTCGAAGGTGGGCGCCTTGTGGATGTGGATCGACATCGGTTTGGTCAGGTCGGCATTGGTGACGAGCGTGATTCCCGTCTGGTGCTCCAGGGATTTTACGACCTTGGCGGCTGGAACATTGTCAAAATCAAGGGTGACGCCATCGTGAACGAAGAAAACTCGCCAGACGATAATCCCGGCGATCACAACGATGAGGGCGGCGAGGGCATTCTGGCGAGTGAGCATCGAGGAATAAACCTCCTATGAGGGAGTAAGTTGCGAGGTTTTTCGATGGTTGCGGAGGAGAAATGCCTCTTGCCAAGGGAGGCAATCTACGACAGCTTACGCAAGCCTCAGGCGTCTAGCGAAATGCAACAAGGAATCGCCCCCTGTATCTGGAAGTTACTCATGGGTGGCGCTTTGTGCATGGCTGTCTTTTTGTTTTCCGCTGCCCGTTTTTTGCGGGTGCGTGTGGAAAAAACAGCCCCGCCGGAGGCCCCAACAGATGGACCCCGCATCCGGGAGATGAAAAATCCCGGGACGGCGTCCTCCCACGTAACAAAACATAGTAATGTCATCCGAATACACACCCACCCGCGGTCGCCGTTCTCCTCGGCGAGGCGATCGCCGGTCCAGCCGCAATCGTGGCGGCTCCCGTCCGCGCCAGGAAACCCCAGCGAAACCCCAGAAGAAAACCCTGTGGCAGAAGATCGTCGGCTTTTTTACCGGCGGAGACTCGGCGAAGAAGCCAGCCTCGAGCCGCAGTACGACGAGCACCGGCAGCAGCAGCGCCAGCACGGCCCCCGCGAAGAGCGAGCGTCCGGCGAGGGCCGCGAAGCAGCCCGTCGAACGTCCCAGCGGCTTCCGCAAGCCGGAGGTCGTCGAGGTCACCAGCGCCCGCATCTACGTCGGTAACCTGTCGTTTGATGCGTCGGAGAGCGACCTGTTCGAGCTCTTCAATGGCGTTGGTTCCGTCCAAAACGTCGAAGTGGTGGCAAACAAGTACACCATGAAGTCCAAGGGCTTCGCATTCATCCAGATGCAGAGCGTCGACGAGGCCAAGCGCGCCGTCGCCGAGCTGCATGACAAGGAGTACATGGGCCGCAAGCTCGTGGTCAGCGGAGCCAAGGCAGTCGACGAAAAGCGCCCCGAGCGCCAGCGTCAGCCTGAGCAGTAATTTACCCATAATCGTCGCCGGCCCTACTGCGGTCGGCAAAACTCTTCTCGCCGCCGAGCTGGCTCACCAGTTCGGCGGCGAAATTGTTGGTGCGGATGCCTTTCAGGTCTATGACGGCCTGGCGGTGCTGACGAGCCAGCCCGATGCGGAGACGCGTGAGCGCGCGCCGCATCATCTTTTCGGATTCCTCCCGGTCTTGGAACCCTTTGACGCCGCGCGCTTTGTGCAGCTGGCGCGGGAGACGATGGTGGGAATCACCGCCCGGGGAAAGATCCCCGTCATCTGCGGCGGATCGGGGCTTTATATCAAGGCCCTTACGCACGGCATCGCCGACCTGCCGGCTCCCGATCCCGCATTGCGCCAGGAACTCGACGCCCTTCCGCTGGAGGTTTTACGCGAGCGGCTGGAAAAAGCCGATCCGACGGCGGCAGCGAGCATTGATTTGAAAAACCCGCGCCGGGTGGTGCGGGCGCTGGAAATTTTCCTGCTGACCGGGCGCTCGGCGGCGGAACTGCGCAAGGAATGGCAGAATCCCGAGGCACCCGGTTTCCGAGGCATCATCCTCGAACGCGAGCGCGGGGAACTGGAGGCGCGTATCCGGGCCACGGTGGACGCGATGTTTGCCCGAGGCGCGGTGGACGAGGTGCGGGCGCTCGGGCCGGTGGGTCCGACGGCGCAGATGACCATCGGGCTGCGTGAAATCCAGGCGATGCTGCGGGGCGAAATGACCGAGGCGGAGTGCAAGGAGGCGATGGTTCTCTCGACCCGGCGGTATGCCAAGCGCCAGTTGACCTGGTTTCGGAACCAGTTTAGCTTTCCTCACATCGATTTGACCGGTTCCCTCCCCATGTCCGAGTCCCTATCCCTCGCCCGCCAGGCGTTGGGCGCGAGCGCATGACAGATTCCCGGCGCTCTCCTCACGAAAAGACGATCCTGGTCGGCTTGGAGCGTGAGGGCGTGACGCGCTGGGACGTGGAGGATTCGCTCACGGAACTCCGCCAGCTCGCGGCTACGGCGGGAGCGCAGGTCGTCGACACCGTCGTCCAGAAACTCGACCGCCCCACCGCGCCCTACTACATCGGCAAGGGCAAGGCCGAGGAGGTGGCCCGCAAGTGCGGCGAGGCGCAGGTGACCGCGCTGATCTTTGATGACGAACTCTCGCCCGCGCAGGGGCGCAACCTCGAGATGCTCACGAGCCGCAAGGTGCTCGACCGCACGCAACTCATCCTCGACATCTTCGCCCGTCGGGCGCGGACCCGCGAGGGGCGCTTGCAGATCGAGCTCGCGCAACTGCAATACCTGCTCCCTCGCCTCACCCGCATGTGGACGCACCTTTCCCGGCAGTCCGGCGGCATCGGTACGCGCGGCCCGGGCGAGACGCAGCTCGAGGTCGACCGCCGCCGGGTGCAGGAGCGCATCGCGCGGCTGGAGCGGGATTTGAAGGAGGTTCGCCGTCATCGCACGGTGCAGCGCGAGGGGCGATTGCGGCGCAACTGGCCCGTGGCCGCGCTCGTCGGCTATACGAATGCGGGCAAATCGTCGCTCCTCAACCGCCTGACCAATGCAGGCGTGCTCTCCGAGGACAAGCTCTTCGCCACGCTCGACCCGACGACGCGCCAGATGATGCTGCCCAACCGGCAGCGCATCTTATTGACCGATACGGTGGGCTTCATCCGCAAGCTCCCGCACACGGTGATCGAGTCCTTCAAGGCGACGCTGGAGGAGGTGCAGCTCGCGGATTTGCTCATTCACGTCGTCGACCTGAGCCACCCGCAATGCCGCGAGCAAATGGCGGCAGTCGATGCAACGATTGCGGAGCTGGGGGCGCACGGGAAGCAGACGCTCGTCGTCTTTAACAAGATCGACGCGATCGGGGACCGCGAGGTGATCGAGGGTTACCTGCGGTTTTACCCCGGCAGCGTGGCCATCTCGGCCCGGACGGGCGAGGGCATGGACGAGTTTTTCCAGGAGCTGGAGTTGCGGCTTTCCTCCTGGCGGATGCGGGCGAGGTTCCGCATTCCGAATACGGAGTCGGCGGTATTGGCGGAGCTTCACCGGGTGGGCCATGTGCTCTCGATGGAATACGAGGGGGACGAGGCGCTGGTGACGGCGCATGTGCCTCCGGAATTGAAATTCCGGCTGGCTCCGTATGATATTGAAACCTCGCCGTCAGTCTGATCCCCTATCCCCCCCATGCTACGACTGGTATTCCCCACTCTGGCCGTATTGCTGCTCGCGTCGTGCTCCACGCTGCCGACGCAGCCACCGGCAAGTCGTCATCTCAAGACGACGCTGTACGACTCGAAACCGGTCAAGGTGGAGACGGGGATCGCCTCGTGGTACAAGGACAAACGCACCGCGAGCGGCGAGAGGTTTGATGTCAATGCACTGACCGCCGCGCACAAAAAGCTCCCCTTTGGCACGAAGGTGAAGGTCGTCGACCTGAAGACCAACAAATCCATCATCGTGCGCATCAACGATCGTGGCCCCTACAAGAGGGGACGGGTCATTGACCTCTCCATCGGCGCGGCCCGCCGCCTCGGGATGTACGACCGGGGCATCGCCAAGGTGCGCCTCGAGGTGCTCAAGGAAATCCCGATCATGGACAAGCCCAACCTCCACTGGAAGCCCATGCGCGTGGATGAATACGCCGAATCCGACTCGCCCACGCCGCGGCAGGTAATACGGTGAAATGAAGTTTGTTCGAGTTTTCATAGCGATCGTTCTTTGCCTCGTTTTTGTTTTATGCACGACCGTACGCTTTGATAGGCAGTTTGTCGGACCCAGTTCAGCAGAGGAGAAAGAGGATTTCAGTATTTCTGCAGGATCTGTATCTCTTGATCGGAGATACCTGATCCTTCAGGCTAAAGATCGATGGTTTGTTGTGGATCTTGTAGCTCTAGCTGACGGAGCTTCTCAAACCAGAGCGTGGTATCAGCCGCAGAAATTTAACACCATTCATTGGAAATCCGGACAACTAGAGCGTCCTGTTCAGTGGACCGAGAAAAACTATCCAGTCGATGTGCGGACGACCGAGTATGCGTCTTTTGGTTACAAGTCGGACGGCCGCGCGTGGCACGATCACGAGAATCAGGCAGTTCAGAATTCCTCAATACAGTATAGCTTATACCGGAGTGCCGCAGAACAAGGTCGTTCGGATTATTATCTGAAATCAATTCTGCTCCAGGGAAATGATCTCCAGAAAAATGGAACTTACGGATATCAGATATTTTACGATCCAGACGTCACTTACACGCTGGCCTGGGGTTCATCATTTGGAATGAGCCTTTTCGGTCCGGCGTTTCTTGGGATGCTTGTTCTCGGCTTTACGGCATCAAGCAGGATACGATGGAGGTTCGCGATTCCTCTGTTTTTGTTGGCAGGGCTCCTCTTTTTTGTCAGTGCGGGGTTCATAGTAGTGCTGGCAGGTATGGGAGCCGCCTGGAGTGGTGGTGGCAACGTCACCCATCTGTTCTGGGTGTTCGGGCTAATCGGATTGGGTGTTCTTGCGCTTGCAGTGCTTGCGAAATCAATTTTTTGGAACAACCGCTTTTAGGAGGTTCTCGGAAGTTTTTCTTGAGTCTTCGGGATTTCTAAATCCAGTCTGACCTCAGAATTGAAAGGGAAGAAAAGACGTGTTTTTTGAATTTCCGCCACTTGAAGCTGCGTAACACAGCGGATTTTCGCTTCAGTGGGTTGGCCGAATGGCGTTGGGATCAGTGCATACCGGAGGCGTTGCGCCTGCGATAGTCCGACGGGGTGGTGTGCGTCTCGATGCGGAAGCGGCGGGAGAAATACATCGCATCCTCGAAGCCGGTTTGCGCGGCGATTTCGCCGATGGAGAGGCGGGTCTCGGCGAGGAGGCGGCAGGCCTGGCGGATGCGGAGATTGAGAAGGTAGCGGCCGGGAGATTCGCCGGTGGTCTCGAACCAGCGGCGTCGCAGGGTGGAGGCGGACATGCCGTGGCGGCGGGCGACCGCGCCGAAGTCGCACGGCTGCGCGAGATCCTTTTTCAAGTGCCGGATGATTTTCTCGACCACGGTGTCGTCCGTGGGGCCCGGCCCGACCAGGGTCTCCAGCACGAGGCGCTCGCAGGCCCTGTCCGCGCGATCGACCTCGGTCTCCGGTTCGGGAGATTTCATCAGGGCACCGAGTTTATCGACCTGGAGGCGCACCTCCCCGAGGTTGCGGATCGGCCAGACCGGTCGCGGTGTATGGACAAATCCCATGCGACGAAATGCCGCCATGTGCTCCGGGCCATAGATGAGATAAAACTCCTCCCAGGTGGAGCCCGGAGCGGGGCCGTAATGCACATGCTCGCCGGGCCACTGCGTGATTACGCAGGGGGCGAGGACCTCGTGGCGTGCTCCCTTGCGGTGAAACTCGCCCGTACCCGAGAGGATGAGGGAGAAGTTGCACGAGGGGAACGCGAGATCGATCCAACTGGTCTTGGCCGGGAAATAGCCGGTGTTTTGCACGGGAATGGAGGATGGAAACTGCCGCGGATAGGCAGCCCAGTGCATGGTAATTAAGTCCATATTTTCGGAAATCCGGTCTATTCCATGGTGGTGATTGGATCGGCTAGGATGGAAAAATAATCAAAATACAGGCGATGGCGAAAATAATCTCCTCCAAACTTCCCATCCGTATCGGCCTCATCGGGTGCGGGGCGATCAGCGATGCGTACTTTGCCAACATGGCTCCCTATGCGAGTTACGCGCGCATTGTTGCCTGCGCGGACCTGAATCCGAAACAGGCGGCGGCGAAGGCGGAGAAGCATGGCGTGGCGAAGGTCTGTTCCGTGGCGGAGCTGCTGGACGATGACGAGGTCGATCTCGTGCTGAATCTTACGATCCCGCAGGCTCATGTGGAGATCAACTTCGCCTCGTTACGGGCGGGAAAGCATGTCTATTGCGAGAAGCCTTTTTCGCTCACGACGGCAGAGGGGCGCAAGGTGCTCGAGGAGGCGCGGAAGCTCAGGCTCTACGTGGGCTGCGCTCCGGATACCGTGCTGGGCGGAGGCATTCAGACCTGCCGGAAACTGATCGCAGACGGCGAGATCGGAAGGCCGCTGGCCGCGACGGCCAACATGGTGTGCCATGGGCATGAGAGCTGGCACCCCAGTCCGGCCTTTTACTACCACAAGGGCGGCGGGCCGCTGTTTGACATGGGGCCGTATTACCTCACGGCGCTGGTGACGATGCTGGGAGCAGTCAAGAGGGTGGCGGGATTTTCGCTGACCGGCTTCAGGGAGCGCGTGATCACGAGCCAGCCGCTACAGGGCAAAAAGATCAAGGTGGAGACCCCGACGCACATCACCGGCCTGCTGGAGTTTGCCAGCGGCGTGCAGGTGACGCTGACGATGAGCTTTGACGTGTGGAAGCACAGCCTGCCGCTGATGGAGGTTTACGGCACGGAGGGTTCCCTCTCGTGTCCGGACCCGAACACCTTCGGCGGAGCGGTGCGGGTCTTCCGCAAAGGGGATGAGGACTGGAGCGATGTCCCGCTGGCCTTTGAAGACAAGGTGGGGCGCGGGTACGGAGTCGCGGAGATGGCGGTGGCCATCACGAAGGAGCGGCTTCATCGCGCCAGCGGCGAACTCGCCCTGCATGTTGTGGACATCATGGAGTCGATCCTGCGTTCCGGCGAGACCGGGCGCGCGATCACGCTGAAAACCACCTGCCGCCAGCCGGCGGCAATCCCGGCGGGGCTCGCCTTGGGAGAACTCAAATAACGAATTATGAAACGCGCTTTGATTATTTACGGAGGCTGGGAAGGCCATGAACCGGAGAAGACCGCGGCGATCGCGGCGGAGGATCTGCGGGCGGCGGAGTTTGCTGTCGAGCTCTCCACCACGCTGGAGGTGCTGGCAGATGCCGAGGCATTGCAGGCTTACGATCTGATCGTACCCAACTGGACGATGGGAAGCCTGACGGACAGCCAGGAGAATGCCCTGCTGGGGGCGATCAAGTCCGGCGTCGGGCTGGGCGGTTTCCATGGCGGCATGGGCGATGCCTTTCGCGGCAACCCCACGTATCAATACGCGGTGGGCGGCCAGTGGGTGGCTCATCCTGACAATATCACGGACTACACGGTGCAGATCACCAAGCCCTCCGACCCGATCGTGGCGGGGCTGGCGGATTTTGCCGTGCACTCCGAGCAATATTACATGCACGTCGATCCATCGAACGAAGTGCTGGCCACGACGGTGTTTCACCCGAAGAGCGATCCCTGGGTGGATGGTACGGTGATGCCGGTGGTGTGGAAACGGCGGTACGGCCTCGGCCGGGTGTTCTATTCCTCCATCGGCCACACGGCGAAGGAGTTTGAAATTCCCGAGGTGCGCGAGATCACCCGGCGCGGGTTGCTCTGGGCGGCGCGGGGCTAGCCGCCTCGCGTCAGGGCGTTCCCACCACGATGCCGGTCTCGGGATTGAAGGGGAGGGAGACGTGCTCGTGGGTGACGAGCCAGCGGCCGTGTTCGCGGCGCAGTGTGACGGTGAGGCGGATGTGGAGATTCTCCATCGGGTGCCCGGCGGGCGCGCCATCGAAGCGCTGCACGCGGTGCATCACAGCCAGGTCGCCGCTCGACTCAATTTTTTCGTCGATGGCGGAGTAGGTAATTCCCGGCGGGAAGCAGGAGAATGCCTCCTCCCACACGGCGCGGATGTTGTCGAGGCCGCGAATCTGGAACGGCGGCTTCACGTCGTACATCACTGCGTCGGGTGCGTAGGTGGCCATGAGGCTGGCGAGGTCGCGTCGGAGAAAGGCGTCTTTCCAAAGCCCGAAAGCCTGCTGGAGTGTGGGATCGATGGGGTGTGTGGACATGAGGTTGTGGAGAATTTCCCTCAACATACCGACCGGTATGTATCTTTGTAAAGGCACAAGGTGCGAGAGGAGAGGAAAATCGCGGGCATGGAATTTTCCGGCGGGATGTGATTAATTCCCCGGTACTACCCATGCACGATCCTCGTTTTGACAAGCTCGCCAAGGTCCTGATCGGTCACTCCACCAAATTGCAGAAGGGAGAGCGCGTGCTGATCGAGCTCTTTGACGTGCCGGACGAGATGGGCGTGGCGCTGGTGCGCGCGGTGCGTGAGGTGGGCGGGGTGCCGTTCGTGGGGATTCATCACGCGAAGCTCTCGCGCGAGATTGCCATGGGCGCGACGGAGGACCAGCTCACGGTCACGAGCGGCGTGGAGCTGGCCCGCATGAAGAAAATGCAGGCCTACATCGCCCTGCGCGGCAGCCACAACATCACGGAACTCTCCGATGTGCCGGAGGACAAGATGCGCCTCGTGGCCGGGAAGATGCGTCCGGTGATGGACTGGCGCATCAACAAGACGAAGTGGGTGGTGCTTCGCTGGCCGACCTCGTCGATGGCGCAGCAGGCGCAGATGAGCACGGAGGCCTTTGAGGATTATTATTTCAAGGTATGTACGCTGGACTATGGCCGGATGATCCCGGGCATGAAGGCGCTGAAAGACCTGATGGACCGCACGGATCGCGTGCACCTGAAGGGGCCGGGCACCGATCTGCGCTTCTCGATCAAGGGCATCGGCGCGGTGGTCTGCGGCGGTGATCGCAACATCCCGGACGGCGAGGTTTTCTCCTGCCCGACGAAGCACAGCGTGGAGGGTCATGTGACCTTTAACGCGCCGACGATTTACCAGGGGACGGCGTTTGACAACATCCGGCTCGACTTCGAGCGCGGCAAGATCGTGAAGGCGACGGGCAACAATCCGGAGAAGCTGAACGAGATCCTCGATAGCGACGAGGGCGCGCGCTACATCGGCGAGTTTTCGCTTGGGTTCAATCCGTACATCCTGCACCCGATGCGCGACATCCTCTTTGACGAGAAGATCGCCGGTTCCTTCCACTTCACCCCGGGCCAGGCCTATGAGGTCGGCGGCAACGGGAACAAGAGCCGCATCCACTGGGACATGGTGAACATCCAGCGCCCGGACTACGGCGGTGGCGAGGTGTGGTTCGACGGCAAGCTGATCCGCAAGGACGGGCTCTTCGTCGTGCCCGCGCTGAAGAAGCTGAATCCCGAGTACCTCGGGAAGTGAGGCGAAGTCGGAAGTGGGAGGCCGGAAGTCGGAAGTAATGGCTTCGGCCCATTTTTGCGGGCGAGGCGCGCCTCAAGGCGTAGGGTCGGCGTCCCGCCGACCTGTTCGCGAGAGGAACTGAAAAGGAAAACTGCCTCCCCTGGAATTCCGCGCCGGACTTGCAGGCGGGCGGGACGCCCGCCCTACGCCGCAGCGCGAACGCCTTTGTCGTAAAACAGCCGCTTTTCAGCGCGTGAGGCAGACCTTCGTGTCCTTTGCGACCTTCTGCTAAAGGACTTTTGCCTTTCCCTTTGTTTCCTTCGCTGCCTTCTGTTGAAAAAGGTTTCGTCCGTGTTGGTTATTCGGGTGAGTCCTTCTTTTGGGCGGTTTCGTAGAGGGAGCGCCAGTAGTCGAGGCGTTCCTTGATGCGTTTTTCCAGGCCGTTCTCGGTGGGTTCGTAGTAGGTGCGGCCCTCGGGGAGGTAGGCTTGCGGGACGTAGGCGCCTTCGTAATCGTGGCTGTATTTGTAGCCTTCGCCGTGGCCGAGGTTTTTTGCGCCTTTGTAATGGGCGTCGCGCAGGTGGGTGGGGACAGCGAGGGTGCGGCCTTCGCGGACCTCGGTGAGCGCCTTGCCGATGGCAGTGGTGCAGCGGTTGCTCTTCGGCGCGGTGGCGACGTAGATGGTGGCGTGGGAAAGGATGAGCTGCGCCTCGGGGAGGCCGACGAATTCGATGGCCTGGAGCGCAGACGTGGCGACCACGAGGGCATTGGAATCCGCCATGCCGACGTCCTCGCTGGCGCAGATGATGAGGCGGCGGGCGATGAAGCGGATGTCCTCCCCGGCGTGGAGCATTTTCGCGAGCCAGTAGAGGGCGGCGTCGGGATCGGACCCCCGCATACTCTTGATAAAGGCGCTGATCGTGTCGTAGTGCGCGTCGCCGTCGCCATCGTAGACGACGGCTTTTTTCTGAATGCTCTCCTCCGCGACGGGCAGGGTGATGTGAATGACGCCGTCCGGGCCCGGCGGGGTGGTGCGGGCGGCGATCTCGAGGGCGTTGAGGCACTTGCGGCCATCGCCATCGCTCACGGTGGCGAGGTGGCGGGCGGCGTTCTCATCGAGGCGGACATTGAATGTGCCAAGGCCGCGCTCGTCCTTCAGCGCGCGCTGCATCATCTCGAGCAGGTCGTCGGAATTCAGCGGCTCCAGTTGAAAGACCTGCGAGCGCGAGACGAGCGGACTGTTGACGTAGAAGAAGGGATTGTGCGTGGTCGCGCCGATGAGGCGGAGCAGGCCGCTCTCGACGTCGGGGAGCAGCACGTCCTGCTGGGCCTTGTTGAAGCGGTGGATCTCGTCGATGAAGAGGATGGTCTTCGCGCCGCCATTGCGCAGGCGGTTCCCGGCGGTGGCGACGACGCGGCGGATGTCGCCGACATTGCTCTCCACGCCGCTGAGCCGCTCAAAGTGGGAGTTCGTCGACGCGGCGATGATCTGGGCGAGGCTGGTTTTGCCTACTCCGGGAGGGCCATAGAGGATGACGGAGCTGATGCGGTCGGCCTCGATGGCGCGGCGCAGGAGCTTGCCCTCGCCGAGGATATGCCGCTGCCCGACGTAGTCATCCAATCCCCGCGGCCGCATGCGGGTGGCGAGCGGTGCGTCGATCGGACTCGCCTGCGTCTCGGGCTCTGTCCGGAAAAGGTCGTCCATGCCCCACTATAACAAAACCGCCCAAGCTCAACAGCAGATCGCGTGCGACAAGACGCGCAGGGAGGAGCCAGAATGCGAAAAATGGTGAGGAACCCCTGAAAACCTGATAACTCCTTGCCTTATGAAAACCCTCCTGGTGCCGGTTGATTTCAGTGAGTCGACGAAACTCTTGGTTGAAAAAGCAGCGGCTATCGCGGGAGAGTTGGGCGGGCGTATTGTGCTGCTGCACGTGACTGAGCCGATGGCCTCATATGTGCCCGTAGGCGCCTCCATGGATGTGCTGACACCAACACCTCCTGCGACCGAGGTGATCGATGTTTCAGTGTTGCAGGAGCGGATTGATGCATTTGTATCGGATTTGAGGGCCAGGGGCTTGCAAGCCGATGGCAAGGCTATCTCGGGTCTCGCCGTCGACGATATTCTCGACCAGGCCGCGGTGGAAAAGGCGGATTATATCGTGCTGGGCTCTCATGGCCATGGAGCACTATTTCATCTCTTCAGCGGCAGTGTGGTGACGGGTGTGCTCAAGCGCGCGATCTGTCCGGTTATTGTTGTGCCGGTGCGGCGGCAGAGTTAAGCGATCTCGATTCGATCGATAACATTTGTTGCCGGACGGCGGGCATTCAATGGCTTATTGCCCCCTCTGATCAGGAGGTCCTGGTATGAGGGCAAAAAAAAAGCCCGCGGGTCGCGTTGGCAACCCGCAGGGCTTGAGAGCTTGGCTTTCGTGCGAGGTTATTTCTTCTTGGCGCGGGCTTTGGCGGCTTTTTTGGCCTTGGGCGTACGGGTGGCGCGCTTTCCTGCCTTCGGAGTAGGGGCGGATTCGGCGGTGGGGGCAACCTCGGGCTTGGTGCCATTGTGGCCGTTGAGGCGGAAGATGCCGGGACCGACCTTTTGGATTTCCTTGATCGTCTTGCCGGTGGTGGCAAACCAGACGTGGATGTTGCCAGGCTTGACGCCAAGGCTGGAGGCGAGGTCTTTCACTGCGACGCCGGCCTCACCGGCGGCCTGGAGCGTGTCGAGGATGAAGCCTTTGATAGCTCCGCGCTTGCCGCTCGCGGCTTTGGCCGGGCGACCGACCTTGACGGAAGCCTTGCGGCCCGGCTTGCTCGAGACGCCTGCGACACTGGCGGCGGATGGGTTGGTCCTGAGAGCGGCGCTGAGACGGGCTTCAATGGCTTCCAACTCTGCGGTTAGCTTTTCACGTTTCTCGGCCAGGACAATTAGCTGGCGGAGCGTTGCGACTGATGGTGTTGGCATGGCGCGTTTATACGGATATTTGTTCCCGTTGCTAGCGGTTCTTTCCTCGTGTTCGAGCCTGCCGGGAAGGAAGGATGTCTTTTTGCCGTTATTTTCGAAAATAAATGTCTCTGGGGTCCGGGACAGCTTGAGGGCTGATTTTATCAGGCTCGGCGGCGGAATGGGGAATTATCCTCTTTGCGTGGAGGAGCGGTGAAACGACTTACGAAACCTGTTACAGAGCGCTATTCCCTATTGAGGATAGATGATTATGCCTAACAGGCCCTCTTACGTGTCGATACGTGGCAGAGGGCGCTTGTTCGCGGCACGGAAGAAGTTTCCGAAGTGCTTCTTAAGCGCCTCGGTGAAGCTCAGATATCGGCCCTCGGGCACGCCGCCCTGGCGGATCGCAGCGAGCAAGGCGGGCACGCTTAGCTCGTCCATTTCAAACGCCGTGCAACTGACTCCGACAGCCGAAGCGTGGTGAGCGTCGCTGGCAGCGGTCATGGAAAGGCCGCGATTGGTGGCGTAGGCGGACGCATGGTCGTTGTATTTGCGCGACGATACGGCGGCATTGAAGACCTCGATAGCGTGGATATCCATCGTATCGAGCACCTCCGTCCGAATGCCGCTGCGCCAGCGGTCATAGGGATGGGCCGGGATGGCGATGCCGCCCATGTCATGAATCGCGGCGGCGACAGCGACGGCGGGCTGGCCCTGGAGCTTTGGCAAGATCGCGCCGATGCAAAGCAGATGCCCGTCGGCGGTGGAGACCTCGACCCCTGGAACGACGAGAAAGCCGTCCACGGGCTGGCCGTCGGCGCGCTCCAAGCCTTTTTCGCGAAGGTATTTATGAACCTCGCAGGAATCGTGGTCGGTGATGGCGATGCCGCTCAGGCCGCGAGCTTTGGCCTTGGCGATCAGGTCCTCGGGCGCGTCCGCGGCGTCGGCGGAGTAGAACGAGTGGCAGTGGAGGTCGAAGCGGTAGCGCATAGGACAAATATCATTTCGTTTTGACGGATGCACACTGTAAAGCATGAATATCCCAAGTATATGAGCGCAGCCTTCAAAGAATGGGCCGTGGTGTGTGAGGCCCTCGGCAGCGGACGCCAGAGCGTGATCATCCGCAAGGGTGGTATCGCCGAGGGGCGGGAGGGATTTGCCTTCCGCTTCAACGAGTTTCTGCTTTTTCCCACCTGGTTCCACGAACAACTGGGCAAGACGACCTTGCCCGCCGGATCACCGATTCCCGACGAACCGGGCGAGGATTTGGAAATCCGCTATCTCGCGACCGTCGAGTGGACGCAGCTCGTCACCGACTGGTCCCTGGTGCAGCGGCTCAAGGATTACCATATCTGGCAGGAAAATGTGCTCGAGGAGCGGTTTCACTACGACGACCTGAAGGGCGTGCATGTCGCCTTTGTGCGCATTTACCGCCTGGAACCCGTGCTGAAGCTGAAAAACGAGAAGAAGTACGGCGGCTGCCGGTCGTGGCTCGACCTGCCGGACCTCGACGGCAGCGCCCTCGTCTCCGTGCTGAGCGACGAGGAGCACGAAAAGCGGCGCGATGCACTGCGAGCCTTGCTCGGGCTCTAGCAGCCATTAGTAACAACTACCGAAACGGCGGAGGTTAACATGCCCCGCCGGGCTGCCTGGAGAGGGGCTGAGGGCTGGAGAAAGGGCGCAAATCGCTCTCGCCCGGGTGATCCGCTCGCCCGGGAATCGTCAAACTCGCGAAACCAAAGCTTGCGCGAGGGGCCTAAATTCTTCATTCCCATGAACCGCTATGAAAATTTTGCGCTTCGCCGGGATCGTGCCGTTGATCGGGTTGCTCGCAGGCTGCGGGAGCGGCGCTCCCTCGGCAAAGATCGGACTTAACGTCGAACTGACCGGGGAAATGCCGGCGGTCGGTGCATCGGCGAAGAACGCGGCGGAGTTGTTTATTAGTCAACAAAACGCTGCGGGCGGGATTCCGATTGGCGACCAGAAGGTGCCTCTCGAACTCGTGATTGGCGACAATGCCGCCAAAGCCGACCAGGCTGCCTCGGTGGCCAACAAACTCATCGCCCAGGACAATGTAATCGCGATGGTCGGTCCGGACGCGAGCGCCTGCGCCATTCCCGCCTCGGAAATCGCCGAGGCCCTGAAGTGCCCGATGATCTCGCCGTGGTCGACGAATCCGAAAACGACGGTCGACGTGACCACGGGCAAGCCGAAGGAATATGTCTTCCGGGCCTGTTTCACCGACACCTTCCAAGCTCGAGTGCTGGCGAAATTTGTTCTTAACAATCTGAAGAAGACCACGGCTGCGGCTCTTTATGACGTGGCGTCTGAGGCTCCGAATGGCCAGGCGAATCTCTTCCGCGAGACCTTTGAGACTAATGGCGGCAAGATGGTGGCCTTTGAAACCTACACGACGGGCGACCGCGATTTCTCCGCGCAACTGACCAAGATCAAGGCGGCGAACCCGGAGGTGATCTTTCTCCCGTGCTATTATAATGACGTGCCGCTCATCGTTCAGCAGGCGCGTCGGCTGGGCATCACGGCGGATTTCGTCGGCAGCGACACCTGGAGCACGCCGGAGATCATCAAGCTCGGCGGCGACGAGATCAATGGCTCGTACTTCTGCAACCACTACTCGACGCAGATCGCGACCGACGTGGCGCAGAAGTTCATGACCGACTATAAGGCCAAGTATGGCCAGGACCCCGACGATATCGCGGCGCTGACCTACGACTCCTTTGGCATTCTGACCGAGGCAATCAAGGCCGCTGGCAAGCTCGATCGGCAGGCCGTGCGCGATGCGCTGGCGAAAATCTCGGCTTACAACGGTGTGACGGGTTCCTTCAAATTTGAAGGCACGGGCGATCCGATGAAGAGCGCGGTGATTCTCCAGATCAAGGACGGCAAGTTTGTCTGGGTGGCCAACGCCACGCCGTAATCGAAGGAACGGCGGCGCGCTCGGATGGATTACTTCGCACAGCAGGCGATCAATGCGATCCAGCAGGGATCGATCTATGCGCTGATCGCGCTCGGGTACAGCATGGTCTATGGCGTGCTGACCATGATCAACTTCGCCCACGGCGACCTGTTCATGGTGGGGGCGTTTGCCTGCCTGCTCATCGCGTCGTTTTTCCCGCTCCCCTTCATCGTCATTCTGATCCTCGTGATGCTGGCGACGGGGTTCCTCGGAGCGCTCCTCGAACGTCTCGCCTACCGTCCGCTGCGCAATGCGCCACGCGTGTCGGCGATCATTACGGCACTGGGCTGCGGTCTGGTGATTGAGAATGTGGTCCTGAGCCTTTCGCCCTATGCGAAACCGATGCCGCCGCTCTTCACCGTGACGGGCTATCATATCGGAGGACTATCGGTTTCCACTCTGCAGCTCATGATCATCGGCGTGTCGATCGCTCTGATGGTGGGACTGGATTTCCTGATCCGCCGCACGTCCTTTGGCATGGCGATGCGGGCGATTTCCTTTGATGCCAAGACAGTGCCGCTCCTGGGGATCCCGTTGAACCTCATCATCTCCGTGACCTTTCTCATTGGTGCGGGACTTGGCGGCGCGGCGGGCATGCTCTACGGGCAGGCGTATCCGGTGATAGCGGCCTCGATGGGCATTCTGGTCGGGTGGAAAGCCTTTGTCGCGGCAGTGGTCGGCGGTATCGGGAGCATTCGGGGTGCAGTACTGGGAGGGTATATTCTCGGCACGGTCGAGGTGATGACGGTCGCTTTCCTGCCCTCCACGTATCGGGACCTCGTGGCGTATTCCTTGCTGCTGGTCATCCTGATTTTCAAACCCTACGGCCTGCTTGGCAAGGCGCCGAACCAGAAAGTATAGCGCATGGCGGCGGTGGTGGCATTTTTCAAGAAACTCGGCGCGAATCGCTACGCGCTGCCGGTGTTGCTGGCGGCGGGATTTGTGCTGAGCCTCGTGATCCCGCAGTTTGGCCTGCTCAATGGTTATGTGCAGTTCGTCCTGATCATGATCGGGATCAACATCATCCTGAGTGCGAGCCTGAACCTGGTGAATGGCTACATGGGCGAGTTCAGCGTGGGCCACGCGGGTTTCATGAGCCTTGGGGCTTATGCGTCCTCGGTGCTGACAGTGAAGCTCCTGCCCGATCTGCCTGATGCGTTTTTCTTCCTCCCTGTGATCGTGGGCGGGCTGGTGGCGGCGCTGGCGGGGTTTCTTCTCGCGCTGCTTTCTTTTAAAACCCGCGGCGACTATCTCGCCATCATCACGCTGGCGTTTCTGATGATCGTAAAGTCGGCACTGGAAAACATCCCGTATGTCGGCGGGCCCCGCGGCATGCTGGGCATCCCCAAGCTCACCACGATGGCGTGGGCATTCTTCTGGGTGGTCGTGACGATCTGGGTGCTACGCAATCTGCTGTACTCAAAGTTTGGCCGGGCCATCGCGGCGATCCGCGAGGATGAGATCGCGGCGAACTCCATGGGCGTGCGCGTGCGCGAGGCGAAGATCCTGGCCTTCTCGGTCTCGTCGTTCTTTGCTGGCGTGGCGGGGGCGCTCTTTGCCCACCTGCTGGTTTTCATCAATCCGTCCTCCTTCGATATTTTGAAATCCACGGAGATGCTGGTGATGGTTTACCTTGGCGGCATTGGTTCGCTGGCGGGATCGATTATCGGAGCCGTGATCTACACGCTGCTCTCGAACTGGCTCCAGCCGCTCGGCACTTGGCGCATGGTGATCATGCCGCTGATCCTCGTGCTGTTGATGCTGTTCCGGCCCAAGGGCATCATGGGCTTCCGTGAGCTGCCGTGGTTCCTGCCGAAGCGCGAGGCGAGGAGGAAGGACTCATGAGCGCGCTGCTGGAGGTGCGAAATGTCAGTCGGCACTTTGGCGGGCTGAAGGCGATCTCGGGGTGCGACTTCTCGGTGACCGAAGGCCATGCACATGGCATTATTGGGCCGAATGGAGCAGGCAAGACGACGCTCTTCAATCTCATCACGGGCATCTACAAGCCGACGGCGGGCGAGATCGTCTTCGCTGGCGAGCGTCTCGACGGAATGCGTCCGAGCCGCATTGCGCTCAAGGGCATCGGGCGGACTTTTCAAAACATCCGGCTCTTCAAGCAGCTCACGGTGCTGGAAAATGTGCGCATCGCGTATGATTCCCAACTGCACTATTCGCCGCTCGAGGCTCTGATCACGCTGCCGCGCATGGGGCGCAACGAGGCGGAGTCCATCGCGAAAAGCAGCGCGCTGCTGGAGGCCTTCGGGCTCGGAGCGCTGAGTGACAGTCTGGCGGGCGACCTGCCGTATGGCTTGCAGCGCAAGCTGGAGATCGCGCGCGCCATCGCCTTGAAACCGCGCCTGCTCCTGCTGGACGAACCGGCGGCGGGGTTGAACTCCGGCGAGACGGCGGCGCTGACGGAATTCCTGCGCTGGGTGCGCACGGAGTACAAGGTGACGCTGCTCCTCATCGAGCATCACATGCACCTCGTGATGGGCCTGTGCGACCGCATCACGGTACTGGATTTTGGACAAAAGATCGCCGAGGGCACGCCGGAGGAGATCCGGGGCAACAAGCGCGTGATCGAAGCTTATCTAGGAGCCGAGGAAGAATGAATGCGCTCGAAGTCCACGACCTGACCGTTTCCTACGGAGACATCCGCGCGGTGAAGGGGATTTCCTTCACAGTGAAGCAGGGCGAGATTTTCACCCTCATTGGAGCCAACGGAGCAGGCAAAACCTCCACGCTGCGCGCGCTCTCGGGCATGCTGAAATACGGCGGCCGGGTGGTTTACGAGGGAACGGAGATCGACGCCATCGCGGCGGACAAGCGCGTGGGTCTCGGCCTCGCGCATGTGCCGGAGGGTCGCGGCATCTTCGGCAACCTGACCGTGATGGAAAATCTCAAGCTCGGCGCGTGGCTGCGCAAGGACAAGTCCGGTGTGGCCGAGGACCTGGAGCGAGGGCTGACGGCTTTCCCCCGCCTGCGCGAGCGCAAGGACCAGGCGGCAGGCACGCTTTCCGGCGGCGAGCAGCAGATGCTCGCAGTGGCGCGCGCCTTGATGAGCCGCCCAAAGACACTCCTCCTCGACGAGCCCTCCATGGGCCTCGCCCCGAAGCTGGTGCAGGACATCTACCGCGTGGTGCGCGAGATCAACGCCCAGGGCGTGACGATCGTACTCGTCGAGCAAAATGCCAATCTTGCCCTCAAGATCGCCCACAGTGCGGCGGTTCTTGAAACCGGGTCGATCTCGCTGATCGGTACCGGTGCGGAACTCCTCAGCGATCCGCGCGTGCAGGCGGCGTACCTCGGCGCCTGATTTGGTGGACGTAGGGTCGGCGTCCCGCCGACCTGCGAGAAAGACGGTGGGTTTGCAGGAGGGTGCCTTGTGGTTTCAATGAACCCTCCGAGTGGGCCGGCAAGATGCCGGCCCTACGTGGCAGGCAGCGGGTCTTGCGTGGAAAGGGCAACGATAGACATCTTAGCGATTTTTCCTGGGTGAAGAAGGCTGTCTTTTTCAGCTTCTCGCGGCTCTATCTTGGCAACCTCCTCCGGTTTTCCCTTTGTTTCCTTCGCTGCCTTCTGTTCAATCTGCCTTCCAGGCCGTCGCCACGCAGTCGCCCGATTGAGTTCGGGGCGTAGCGGGATCAACGTCAACCGACCCAACCCTTTGTGACCTTTGCGGCCTTCTGTAAAATGCCCCCGTTCCCCGCGTTTTCCCGGAGGAAATCGTTCGCCGGGTGTGATATGCTGTTTCTCCTCCGATGACCCAGCCCGACCACCAGCTCAAACTCCGCGACGTGCCGCACAAGCCGGGCGTGTATGTGATGCGGGATCGTTTCAAAAAGGTGATCTACGTCGGGAAGGCGCGCGACCTGCGCCGTCGGCTGGCGAATTACTTTACGCCCTCGCGGCAAAACAAGGCCGATCTGAAGACGCGTGCGCTCATCGAGAGCATCTGGGATTTTGAGTGGCACATCGTGCGCAGCGATGCCGAGGCGGTGCTGTACGAGGGGCGGCTGATCAAGGAATTCCGGCCCAAGTACAACATCAGCTTCCGCGACGACAAGCGGTTCCTCCTCGTGCGGGTGAACATGAACGAGCCGTGGCCGAGGTTTCAGCTCACGCGTCTGCGCAAGGACGACGGGGCGAAATACTTCGGCCCCTTTGCGCATTCCGGTGCGTTGCGGTCGACGCTGAACGCGGTGCGCAAGCGCTTCGGCCTGCGATCGTGCCGTCCGCCGGAGCCGAACGAACGCGACTACAAGCATTGTCTCGATCATGTGATCAAAAACTGCACCGCGCCGTGCATCGCGCGCATCACGCGGGATGCCTATCTCGCGAAGGTGGCGGAGGCGTGCGATTTCCTCGATGGCGAGTCGCGGCACATGATGGAGCAGGTTGAGGCTGAGATGAAGGCGGCGGCGGAGAAGCTGGATTTTGAAAAGGCTGCCCAATTGCGCAATCTGCTGGAGGATCTGAAGCAGACGACGAAGCCGATGACGCGCTTTACCCGCAAGACGCTGCCGACGACGATCAACCCTGAGGAAGACCTCGCCGCCCTGGCCGATGCGCTCGGGCTGAAGGCTCCGCCGCAGACGATGGAGTGTTTTGACATTTCCAACATCTCCAACACGCACATCGTCGCGAGCATGGTGCGGTTCAAGGACGGCGTGCCAGATCGCGCGAACTACCGCCGATATCGCATTCGCGGCACGGAGGGGCAGGACGACTTTGCCAGCATGGCCGAGGTGGTGCGGCGGCGTTACAGCCGGCTGCTCATCGACGGCGCGGCGGCGGACCCCGATGCGGAGTATTCGCAGGAGCCGCAGATGGAGGCGATGGAACGCGCCACCGCCGCACGCGGGAATCGCTTCGTTTCGCTGCCCTCGCTCATCATCGTGGATGGCGGCAAGGGCCAGCTCTCCAGCGCGTGCAAGGAGCTCCAGCGGCTCGGCATGTACGACCAGCCGATCATCGGGCTGGCCAAGGAATTTGAGGAAATCTACCGCCCCGGGCGTCCGCTCCCGCTGCAACTCCCCGAGGACAGCGGCGCGCTGAAGCTGCTCCAGCGCATCCGGGACGAGGCCCACCGCTTCGCCAATGGCTACCACAGCCTGCTCCTGAAAAAGCGCATCAGCGAAAGCGTGCTCGACGACATCCCCGGCGTGAGCGAGTCCCGTAAAAAGGCGCTGCTTGCCGCCTTCGGCTCTGTCGACCGGATCAAGAAAGCGGCTCCCGACGACATCGCCGCCGTGACCGGCATCGGCCCGCGCCTCGGCGAGCAGATCGCGGAGTATTTCTCGCGGGGCTCATGACATCGGACGAACTGCTGTGCAAGATCGAGTCGCTGCCCGTCGAAAAGCGCAGGCTCGTGGAGGAATTTGTCCAAACGCTGATGGGCGAGGATGCCGGTCCATCATTTGAAGAAGCTGCGGCCAGGGTCTTCGCTAAACACGAGACGCTCTTCCGCAAACTTGCGGACAGCTAACTCTCCTCCCCACTCAGCTGCCACCGGCGGTGGAGGACTTGAATGACGGGGCCGAGGAGGAGGCTTGTCACGACAGCGAGGAGGACGACGGCGACGAAGATGGGCTCCGAGATGAGGCCGGTGCCGAGGGCGATCGTACCGAGGACGATCTCTTGGCCGCCGCGCGCGGTGAGGCTGAAGCCGGTGGCGAAGGATTGGCGCCGCGTCAGCCCCGCCCAGGAAGCGCCGAGGGTGCCGCCGAGGAGCTTGCTGCCGATGGCGAGAGCAAAGACGAGGGCGACCAGCGGGAGGTGGAAATTGGAGATGAAATTCACCTTCAGCCCGATGGCGACGAAGAAGAGCGGGGCGAAGATGGAGGAGATAAATTGCAGGAACTGCTCCTTGAGTTCCTTGGTCACGACGTGCGAATCGCCCAGCGCGACACCCGCGACGAACGCGCCAAAGACGGCCTCCAGCCCGAGGAGCTGAGTCAATGCGGCGGCGACGAGGCCAAAGCCGGTGGCGAGACCGAGGAAGCTGGCGGGCCAGTTCAGGTGTCGGTTGACGAGGGGGAAGAGGCGATTCGCCGCGAGGCGCACGACGGTGAGCATGAAGACGGCAAAGACGACAGCCCCGGCGAGATTGAGGAAGACATTGCCCTCCAGCCGTCCGTGAATGAGGCCGACGGTGACGGCAAAGAGCAGCCAGCCGACGATGTCGTCGAGCATCGAGGAGGAGACAACGATCATGCCAAAGCGGGTGCGCAGCAGGCCGGTATCGAGGAAGGTGCGCACGGTGACCGAAAGGGCTGAGATTGCCAGCGCGGTGCTGAAGAACAGGGCAAAGGCGAGCGGCTGCGGGTGTGCGGAGCTTTCTCCGAGGATACGCGGAACGAAATAGGCGGCGGCAAAGCCCGCGAGGACGGGAATGGTGATGCCAAAGGCGCCGATCTTCAGCGCGGCGATGCGATTGCTAATGACGGTGCGGAGGTCGATTTCCAGCCCGGCGGCAAACATGAGCAGAACGATGGAGATCTGCACCAGCACGCGCATCATGTCCCCCGCTCCACCTGCCGCGGGGTACATCGCCTGCGTCAACTGCGGAAAGAAATGCCCCAGGATGCTCGGGCCGAGCAGGACGCCGAGGAGGATCTCCGAGACGAGCGGGGCTACGCCGATCTTGCGCAGCGGGTCGCCGAAAAGCCGGGCGAGCAGGATGATCGAGCCGACGGCGAAAAAGACCTTTGCCAGTTCCAGGCTCTCCTTATCCATGCGCCGCCGATGGTAGGGCGGAGCCGCCGGGCGGCAAGTCCCGTTTGGGACTCCTCGGAAATAAGGGAACGCGGGAAATCGCAGCGTTCGCCGGGCGTGGCGGGCTAGGGGACCATGGGTGGCTGGCCTGCTTTAGCCATCGATCTCGCTACACCCCCATTCCGCGTCGGGGTGCGATCGGCTGCTTCAGAAGCGGCGCATGCGGCGGCGGAAATAATACGCCGTCACGGCCAGGCCGCAGAAGGCCAGCGCGGTGGGGTTTGCCTCCGGGACGCTGGATATGCCGGTGAGCTGGATATTATCCAGCGACTGGCTGCCCTGGATGTTTGACGTCGTGTACGTCATGCGCAGGTAAAAGGACGACAGATTATTAAGGGCCGAGCCGCTGAGGGTGGAGAGATTCAGGCTTTGGGTGTGAAACGCGCTGTCTGCCGCCGGATTGAGGGTCGTGAGGGCGAAGTAATTCGTGCCATCGAGGCTGTAGGTCCAGGCTTGCGAGGAGACGACGCCGCTGGTCAGGCGGGTGGAATAGCTGAGCGACAGCGAGTCGTAGCCAGCACTGCTGAGGGAAAAGGTAATATACTTGTTGATCGCGTTGCCACCGCTGTTGAGGAGCAGGAGCGAGCCGCCGGTGGTGGAGTCGGTGCTGGCGCGGTTCACCGTGGAGTCGGTGAAGACTCCGTAGCCCGCCGGGCCGCTCGTCGATCCCTGAACGGTATAGGTTGTGGCCTGCTTGCCATTGATCAGACCACCCGAGATCGTGCCGTAGTTGGTAAAGTCGATGTAGATCGACGAGCCATGAAAGATGGTGCCGTTGGCGGAGTTGCTGGCCAGAGTGCCGGGCACCGAGTTTGCGGTCTGGTTATAGGCTTCGCCGTAGGCTGCGGCGGTGGTTTTGAACGACCCGATGGTACTGCCGGAAAAGGCGGGGCTGACGTTGTTGAAATTCCAGTAACTCAGCAGCGTCTGGGCGCTGGCTGAGGAGAGGGCCCCTGCCATCGCAAGCAGGAGACAGAATGCGAGGCCGGGGCGGCGCAGGAGGGATTTTGCCGGGAGGGATTTTGAGGGGATCATTGCTGCGGGGGGATGGAGGGCACTTGGTACGTCTTTCTACGTAACGACGCGACTCTACTCCCGGATTCCTCCGAAGCGTGAATTAATGACCGACCTAAAATAGGTGAAAATCCGACATTTCAGCCCTTTTTGGGGCAAAAAGCGGGTCGGTTTTCGTTGGGGCGTGGAAAATGGACCGGCAGAGCGCGGATTCCAGAGGTCAAAAAAAGGGCTAGCGCGATGGGGCATCGCCCACTTTCGGCGCGATGGCAAAGATGGCGCCGAAGTAATTGCTCGGCGGGATGTCTCCAGGGTTTACGAACATGCGGCTGATGTCGCCATCGAGGAAGAGGGCATCCGGGCAGCCCTGCGAGCGGAAGAACTCGGCGAACTCGTGGAGATTCGCATAGCGCGGCTGGCCAAACTCCGTGATGGCAAAGACGACGGTGCCGTCCGGGCGTACGCCGACGCCATTGCGGTGGAGGTAGTTTTTGGAGTCGGCACGGAAGGCCGGGTGGACCTTGCCGTTGCGCAGCAGGAGCGGGCCGGACTGGATGGCGAGGCGGGCGTGCGGTTTGAGCTTGGCGTATTCCTCGGAGGTCACGACGTGTGCGCCTCGGGCGTCGATGTAAAAGACGCCATTGGGCTTGAGGAAGAAATTCCCCGCGCCGGGCGAGAGATTGAGGGGATGGAGGATCTTGCCATCGATGATGCAAAGTCCCGACGGCACGCCGCCCTCCTCGAAGATTCCGGCGTTCATGATGAAGGCCACCCGCCGACCCTCGGCGCGTAGGTGCTCCTGGAGTTTGCTGAACTGCCCGAATCGCTCGCCCGATGCATCCTTCCAGAAGAGGTCGATCTCGGCGGGCTTTGTCTCGTAGGTGAGGAAGACGGTGCCGCCGCGCTCGATGCGCTGCTGGGCGGAGACGAGCGGGGCGGTGGCGAGCAGGAGGAGAGCGAGGACAAATGTGCGCATGGGCGGGAAACTCAGGCTGGTCGCATCGTATCAGCCTGCGGGCAAAAGACACTCGCGAAGATCGCCGGGAAGGGGCAGATTTTGGCCTCCTATGAAACTTGACTCGAATTGCTTCCTGCGAAATGCGTCGGCAGCCCTCGTGGGTGCAGTGTTCCTGGGCGGGCAATTTCTTGCGTCGGTCAATGCTGCGACTGTCGACCTGCCGCAATATGGATTTTCCATCGACGCTCTCGATGCGGCTCCATCCGGCGTGGCGGCCACGACGGCGCTGATCACTTTTCTGCCGCCTTCGGACGGATTTGCTCCGAATGTCAACGTGAACATCCAGCCTTACCCGGGGAATATTGCGAGCTACGCCGCGATGTCGAAGGGGCAGTTTGAGTCGATGAAATGGACTCTCATTTCGGAAAAGCAGGTGAGCGGCAACGAGTGGATGGTTGAGTATACCGGCGCTACCCAGGGCGCGAACCTCCACTTTTACGCGCGTGCGATTTCAAAATCCGGCAAGGTCTATCTGGTGACCGGCACCGCGAAGGAAACGCAATGGAGCACAGTGTCTGCGGTGTTGCGCAAGCATGTGGATTCCTTCCAGGTGAAGTAAGGCGACGCGGAATTTTCGGCGGGCATGCTGGGCTCTGCGTGCGGCTCGGACTTGGGGAGAAACGAACGAAGGGCTTGTTTCAGGCAATAGGCATTATTCTCAAAAAACCGGGGACAATTTTATACGATAAGCAGGCAAGAAATTCTCGCGCCCAGTTGCCTTCCCTGATTCCTTGTGCGCGAATGATCTGCCACGAGCGACGGTTCCTCTTCGTGCATATCCCGAAAACGGCGGGCAGCAGTCTCGGCGAGGCGCTCGGCTGTGAATGGCAGAATCACAAGGACATCCGCCGCTACCGGCGGGAACTGCCCTCGGAGCAGTTCCTGACGTATTTCAAATTTGCCATCGTGCGGAATCCCTGGGCGCGGCTGCTGTCGGATTATAACTTTCAGCTCCAGAAGAGCAGCCGCAGCGCGGACCGGCTCCATGTCTATGACCACCGGGGGAGGCAGCGCCCTTTTGGCGAATGGGTGCGGCTCGTGCTCGGCGGCCCGGTGCCGACGGATTCCCGATGTTGGGGTGGGTCGACCTCGTCGACGATTCATCGCTGGAGCCCTCAGTACGACTGGATCTCGATCGACGGCGAGAACATGATGGACTACGTCGGCCGCATCGAGACGCTCGCCGCCGACATGGACGTGATCTGCGACCGGGTCGGCATTCCCCGCGTGAAGCTTCCCTCCAAAAAGCGCAAGTTTCATCTGCACTATTCCCACTACTACGACGAAGCCTCCCGCGACCTCGTGGCCTCCTACTACGCAAAGGACATCGCCGAGTTTGGCTACACCTTTGAACAAGCCCGCCCGCTGGCCGGATGGCAAAGGGCGCTGCTGGCGCGGTTTCATCCGAGTTTGCGGTAGGGTAGATTATCGGATTGTCCCCCTAGGGTTCTTACGTGCTCGTCAGATTGGGATTGGGGGATCCATGCCAGCCGGGGATGTTGCCGTAGAGCAGAAGGGCGAGGATTTCCGAGGGGCGGAGATGCCAGCTTCCCCACGTCAAGGGTGAGTCACCGTTTATGTCTTTAGCGGTTTTGTCTGCTCCGGCCTCGATCAATGCCGAGACCATTTCGAAATCGCCGTAGGCTGCGGCGCGGTGGAGCGGAGTTTCGCCACGGGTGCGGATGTCTCGCATGAAACATTCTGTCGGCACTCCAGGGATGGTCGCCCGGTTCACGTCGGCTCCGTGGGCGATCAGGCTTTTTACGATCCGGGTGCGTTCCGGGGCGGAGGTTGTTTTGGTGATGACTTGATGGAGGACGGTTTCGCCAGTGGGTTCGTGAAAGGTGTTGGGATCGGCGCCGAGCTTCAGGAGGAGGTCGCAGGCGTCGGGCTGCGCGTTGTACGCTGCCGCCTCAAGGGCGCGGCCAATCTCGCGCGGTGGGATTTCCGCGCCGGAATTCAGGATGTCGGCAATGTCCTGCAGTCGCCCGTTCCATGCTGCGTCGAATAACTGCTCGGGGATGTTGCTCATAGGTTGGCTGGCAAAGGATTCTCTGATGTCGATTTCGAGACAGTCTCTATATCGCAGAAAGATCAATCCCAAAGGACGAGCAGGGCGGCTCCGGCGAGGGCGATAAGGCCGAAGCCTGCGGCGACGCTGCGGGTGAGACGGGGGGAGCGGACTCCGGCGACGATGAGGAACTTAAAGAGGAAATTTGCCAGCGCGGCGATGAGGATGGCGCGCCAGGCGGTGGAGGCGTCGAGCTGGCCCCTGGCCGCGAGCTGGGCGGAGGAGAGCGTGATGGCGTCCATGTCGGTGAGGCCGGAGATGAGGGCCACGGCGTAGAGCCCGGCGTCGCCGAGCTGTTCCTTCGAGAAGGCGACGGCGACGAGGACGAGGGCATACAGGCCGCCAAAGACGAGGGCGGACTTGAGTTCGGCGGGGTTTTTCTGGGCGGGGAGGCGTTCCGTGGCGTGGCTGCCGCGGAGGTAAAAGACGGCGGTGACGGCGCAGGTGGCGGCGGCGAGGAGGGCGATGGGCGCGGCAATTTGCGGGAATTGCGCGGGGGCCATGACGGCGATCTCGACGAGGACGCGGCCGAGCGAGACGCACGAGGCGGTGAGGATGACCACGGCGGCGAGGCCCGCGAGGTGGGGCTGCGCGCCGCGCTTAGCAAAGCTTACCGTGGTGGCGGTGCTGGAGATGAGCCCGCCGATAACGCCGCCGAGGAGCGTGCCCGCGCGGCTGCCGAAGATCTTGTACGCGACATAACCGCCGAGGCTGATGCCGACGATGAGCACGACCATGAGCCAGAGCTTGAAGGGATTCCACACGCCGTAGGGGCCGTAGTTCGCATTGGGCAGCACGGGGAGGATGACGAGGCTGAGGAGGACGAACTGCATGATGGCATGCATGTCCTTTTGCCCGACCGCCCCGGCGAAGCGGTGCAGCGGCTCCTTCATGTGCAGGACGATGACCATCACGCCCGCGAGCACGACTCCGGTGGTGATGTTGACCACGACGAGCAGCGCGCCGATGGCAAAGAGGAGCAGGGCGGCGACCTCGGTGGTGATGCCGGGATCGGGCTCGCCGGTTTTGTTCTTTGCGAGGTTTGCCAGGATGAGGACGGCGGAAAGGGCGGCGAGCCCGACGGCGACGATCCACCCGCCGAGGGGGCGGCTCAATTGCGCGCAGACGGTGCCAAAGAGGGCGATGAGCGGAAAGGTGCGGATGCCCGCGATGGGGTCCTCCTTGCGCTCGCGTTCGAGGCCGAGGAGGAGGCCGAGCCCGAAGGCGACGGCGAGCTGGAGGATGACGTCGGGGGTCACGGGGCTACTCTAGCGGATTTGCGGGGCGAAGGCGTGAAAAATCCGACGAAGTCGGAAGTGGGATCGCGGAAGTGGGAAGTTGGGTTCGTCGGGGAGACTGGTTTTTATGGCGGGATGGCGGGGCTGTCGCGGTGCCTTGAGTCTTGTCCCTTTGTTGTGGTGGAGGGTTGACCGCGGGGAGGATGGCTGTCCTATCTTGGCAGCATGTTCGATGTCGAAAATATGCCGGGCATTCTGAAGGCGCGGAGGGAGGCGCTGGAGCTTTCGGCTCAGGACGTTGCTCGAATGGTTGGAATATCTTCGGCGGCGTATTTTGATCTTGAGACGTTCGCTGCCGATTTCCGGCAGGCCGTAAGCTTGGACAAAATCATCCTGCTTTCCAAGGTGCTAAAGGAGGAGGCGATTGCTCGCTTTCATGATTCGGAGAACGCGGATGGAAGGAAGGTTCTTCTGAATGACCTGCCCGGCCTTATTCTGACTCAGCTAAATGAATCGGGCATGAGCTTTTCGGAATTCTCCACGCGTGTCGGATATGATCTCTCCTCAGATGGGTTGACCAATGAAGATGTGTTAAACTGGAATCTCGATTGCCTCTTTTTGGTTTGCGAGGAATTGGGTGTGTCGGAGATATTGCTGAGATAAATTCGCTTGTCGTGTTGACGTGTGTCTCACTCGAGGTGAAGGCGTTTTTGTTGAATGTTCTCATCTTGAAGGAATTGCTTTTTTGTAATTGAGGTTCGGTGTTGAGAATGCTTTGGGTTTGAGGGGAAGAATTTATGATTTTTCTTTTATCTGTCGGTTCAGAAAAGTGTCCGGGCTGTGGAAAGGTCCTTAATAGCTTTACGCCTCCATTCGGGGTTGTTGTTGGTTCGCCGTTGCTTTTTTGTTCTAAGTGCAAAAAGGAATCTGTGTCCGGATGGAGGATTGAGTGGGTGTTCCTAAGTTGGTGGCACAAGATTCTATATGTCTGTAATATAGTGTTGTTTGGAATTGGTTTTGGGTGTTTTTGCGCCGGGGTGTGTGGGTGGGTTGCTGCTTCAGTGTATGCCGATTTATCAATACGCTCAATCGGTATTGTTTTTGGCGCGGCGACATTTGCTTTCGTGCTCGCTAAGGGGAGCTTAGTTTTTAGTTCGATTTGTAGGACCCGCGATGCTGATTATATACATCGTTTACATCAGGCGAGAGCTGGCTATGCGGTGAGGGTTAGTGCTGTTGGAGTGATCGGGCTTTCTTTGATTTTTGGCACCATTCTGGTTCTGTTGATGGTGTGGGGCGAGTAGTGGCGGCTGGTATACTCCTTTTTATAGAAAAAGGAGTTCGCATGGCAGTTCTTTGGATTTGGCGCGTTTATAAGGGCCAGGGGTTTGGTTTCCGACTTCCCCGTTCCGAAATCCGACTTTGGCCTATTCCGTCATCCGCCGGTGGTGGAGCCACCATTCGAGGAGGATGAGGGTGGCGGCGGCGAGGGCGAGCCATTGCCAGAGCTGGAAACCGGCGAAGCGGGCGGCGGAGAGGAGGAGGCCGCCGGAGCCGGTGGCGGTGCGGAGGTCGGATTCGGCGGCGTCGGCGGTATTGACTGACAGCCAGGAGGACGAGTGGGCGTCGGTGCGTTCGTAGAAGCCGACGCGGTCGAGGAGCGTGGGCGTGGTGCTCCAGGCGTCGTGTTTTTCGCCGGGGGTGGTGGCGACGGATTCGCCTTCGGCGGGGATGTAGACCTGTCCGGCGCGGAGATTGGGCAGTGCGGCGGGTCCGGCGGCGAGCCAGTGGACGGTGTTGCTGATGAAGAGCGGGAAGGCGGCTTTCAGCGGGAAATTGGACCCGGCGACAGGGAAGGCGGTGGCGACGACGCGGCGGCCCTCGGGGGATTCCAGCGCGAGGACGAGCGGGCCGGAGGCGGAGGTGACGGCGGGGGTTGCGCGCCATCCGGCGGGGGCGGGCGGGAGCGGTGTGGCGTTGGCGAAGCGCGTGGTGGTGAAGTCGACATTCCACAGCAACGGGCTGCGCGGATCGGCGGTGAGATCGGCGATGGGGAGCGGCTGGCCGGTTTCGCCGGGCACCTTGCCAAAGAAGAGGACGCCGGAGGCGGGGAGGTTTGCCAGGGTGAGGTCGGCGGGGAGCCAGTCGTCGAAGACCACGACGCGGAAGCTGGCGGCAAGCGAGGCGCGCCACGCGTCGGGGGTGAGGATTTCCAGTGCGATCGACGGATCGGCCTTCAGAGCGCCCTCGAGGTAGGGATTACCTGCGGAGATGAGGAGGACGGGCGTGCGGCGCTGCACGGGGAGCCATGTGCGGGCGGTGTCGTCGACGGGGAATTTGTCGCCGGAGGTGAGGCGGGCCTCGAGGAATCCGGTGAGGCTCTGGAGCGATTCGGCGGGAACGATGGAGGAAAAGTCGCGCTGTTCGCCGGGGGCGAGTTTTTGCGACTGGAGGTCGATGGTGCGGCCGTCGAGGCGGAGTTCCCACTCGATGTCGCGGGGGGCGGCGGCGAAGTTGGCGACCTTGACGAAAACCTCGGCGGACTGCGGGCTGGCGGGGAGCGGGGCCTGGGCGAGCTCGAGGATGGCGGCGTTGTCGAGCGGCGAGCCGGTGAGGATGACTTGAGTCGCGTGGGCGTTGGCGGAGGAGCCTGCGGGCGTTGTCGAGTTTTCCGGCAACGGGCGGTCGGTGATGACGAGGAGGCGGGTCGCGCCGGGGCGTCCGGCCAGGAGGTCGCGGGCGAGACCGAGGGTTTCGTCGAGTGAACCGCCGCCATCGGAGGGTGTGAGGCTGGCGAGGCTCTGGCGGAGCTGGATGGGATCGCAGGAAAACGGCGAGATGATGCGCGGCGTCCCGGCTGCGCCGAGGATGGCGATCTGTTCATCCGGTCCGGCCCCGGCGGAGGCCTGGCGGGCGGCGGCAATGGCGTCGAAGAAGGCATTTCCCGCCTGCATGCGCGCGCGGAGGTCGAGGACGATGACAGTGGAGCGCTGGCCGCGCGGGTGGAAGAAATCGGGCCGGGCGAGGGCGAGGAGGAGGAGCAGGAAAATCAGGAGCTGGAGGAGGAGCGAGAGCCAGCGGCGGAGGCGACCGAGGAAGCGGCGGCGGGGTTCGCGCTCCAGCACGCGCTGCCAGAGCATGAGGGAGGGCACCTCGCGGAGCCGCTGGCGCGGGCGCTGGAGATACAGCGCGATGATGGCCGGGATGAGGACGGCGAGGAAAAAGGCGGCGGGGAAGAGGAAATTCATCGCAGCAAGCCGTCGCGGCGGAAGAGCCGCAGCACGACATCCTCAAAGGTCTGGCGGGTGTCGATGAAGGAATAGCCCGCGCCCGCGCGCTGGCACCAGGTTTTCACCCCGTCGCGGAAGCGCTCGACTTCGGCGGCGTAGGCGCGCAGGAGGGCGGGGCTGGCGGTGACGGCGATCTCCTCGCCGGTCTCGCTGTCGCGGAGCTTCAGGTCTCCCGTTTCGCCCAGGGTGGTCTCGGCGGGGTCCATGAGCTGGATGACGTGGAGGGCAAAGTGGCGGCCAAGGATGGCCGAGAAGCCGCGCTCGTACCCGGCGGGGTCGAGGCAATCGGTGAGCACGATGGCGAGGCCGGGGCGGCGCTTCATGCGGGCAAAGCGCGTGAGGCTTTCGCCGAGGTCGGTGGCGGTGCGTGAGTCGGGCCGGTAGTTTCGCAGGAACCGGATGACGCTGTGAAAATCGGAGCGTCCGCGAAAGATGCCGCTCTCGGCGCGGAGGGAGGAGTCGAAGACCCAGAGGCCCACGCGATCCAGCCCGGTGAGGCCGAGATAGGCGAGCGAGGCGGCCAGCTCGCGGGCGAGGGTCCACTTTTGCGAATCCGCCTGCCAGCGCATGGAGGTGCTGGCGTCGAGGAGGATGGCGACCTCGAGGTCCTCCTCCTCCTCATAGAGCTTCGTCATGAGGCGGTCGATGCGGGCGTAGATGCTCCAGTCCACGCGGCGGAGGTCGTCGCCGGGGGCGTAGTTGCGGTAGTCGGCGAATTCCAGGCTGGAGCCGGTCTTGCGCGAGCGGCGCTCGGCGCGGAGGCTGCCGGAGAGCACCTTGCGGACTTGCAGGTGCAGGTTCTCGAGGCGGCGCAGGAACGCGGCGTCGAATACTTCGGTCAGTTCAGCCTCGGCCATCTGAGGGGAAACGATAGCCGGGACGGCGGCGGTGAAAAGCGTTTATCCTCGACAGGCTGGCGGGCCGGGATTTGATGGCGGGCATGTTGCGCTGGCTGATCCGTACCATTGTCTGCCTGGGTGTCGTGGCGTCGAGCCGCGGCGAATGGATGCTGGGTGAGCGCCGTGAGCTGGGACGGCTGGCGGCGGGCGCGGTGGCGTGGGAGGTCGAGGCCCGCGACGGCTCGATGCGCGCCATCATCACCGGCGTGTCGTTTTCCTCGGCCAATGCCACCCTGCGCGTACTGGATAATCCGCCCGACGCCCGCACGGGATTCCTCGACCTGCTGCGCGGAGCGGGTGCCATCGCGGGGGTGAACGCGAGTTATTTCCACGAGGATTACCGTCCGCTCGGCCTCGTCGTGAGCGAGGGCAAAACGATCCACGCTTTTGAAACGGCAAAGCTCCTGAGCGGTGTCTTCGCCGCGCGCGGCCATGGGTCGATGGAGTTGGTACGCTCCTTCGCCCTGGGCAAGACCGACGGGCTGCGCGAGGCCGTGCAGGCCGGGCCGTGGCTGGTGGAGAATGGCGTGGCGGGTGCCACCCTGAATGCGGAAAAACTCGCCCGTCGCACCGCCGTGGCGACGAATGGAAAAGGCGAGTGGGCACTGGTGATTTTTTCCCCGCTGACGCTAGCGCAGACGGGTGCGCTTTTGACCGTGCCGCACCTCGCAGGAGACTGGAAAATCCAGAGGGCGCTGAACCTAGACGGAGGCTCGTCCACGTCGCTGATTGCGCTGGAAAATGGGGCGCCTGTCGTACAGATTCCGTCCTTCGGTCCGGTGCGAAATTACCTCGCCATAGTTCCGCGCGCCCGATAAACCAACGGGTAGATTTCTTCCCTAGCGAGTTCCCCTGAAATTGTTACTGTAGTTGTATGCAAATCCACCTGAGCCCGAGACACCTGACCCTGACCGCAGCCATCCATGGCCATGTCGCCGACAAGATGAACCATCTTGAGACGCTGGCTGACAACATCCTGGGTGCGCACGTGGTCCTGCTCCATGACGAAACCAAGACGAAGAAATTCATCGTCAAGGTCCACGTCGGCCTGCCCGGCCCGGACGTGCATGCAGAGCAGGCATCGGACGATCTTTACTCGGCAATCGACCTTGTGACCGACAAGCTGGCGCAGCAGCTGCGCAAGCGCAAGACGCGCACTCGCGATGCGAAGAAGCATCGCACGCAGCTCGCCACCGAAAGCAAGAAGCGCGGGTACACCCGTCGCTAACCGGCAGCCAGACCAGGGCATCCAAAGAGGGTGGTAGATTACAAGGTCAAACTCGAGGTCTTCGAGGGCCCGCTGGATTTGTTGCTCTATCTCATCAAGCGCGATGAGGTGGACATCTACGACATATCCATCGAGCGCATCACGAAGCAGTACCTCGAGTACATGGACGCCTTTCAGGTTCTGAATATCGAGCTGGCGGGCGAGTTTATCGTGATGGCGGCAAATCTGCTGTACATCAAGAGTCGCACGCTGCTGCCGAAAGACCAGCAGATGGCGGAGGAGGACGCCGAGGAGGATGATCCGAGGTGGGAGCTGATCCGCCAGCTCATCGAGTACAAGAAATTCAAGGAAGCCGCGTCGCGTCTGCGCGGGCTGGAGGCGATGCAGGAGCAGATGTTCCCGCGCTTCCCGGCCACGCCGGAGCTGGCGCCGGCGGAGTCGCTGATGGTCGACGAGGTGGGCATTTTTGACCTGATCAATGCCTTCCAGAAGATCCTCAAGCGGCTGGAGAAGCAGAACAAGCAGGAGGACCTGCGCGAGATCTTTGCGGAGAACTTCACGGTCTCCGACAAGATGGAGTACCTGCTCAAGGTGATGTCGGCGGGAGTGCCGATGCGCTTCGAGGAGTGCTTCGCCGAGGCCGCGACGCGCGGCGAGATCGTCGTGACGTTCCTCGCCATGCTCGAGCTGATCCGCATGAAGCAGCTCAAGGTGCGGCAGGAAAATGCGCTTGCCGAGATCTGGATCGTGCCCGTGAATACTCCTGCCCCGGAGCCTGAAGAAGCCGTCGCATGAGCAAAGCCAAACGAAAGAAGAAAACCGAGGCCAAACCGGCCCCGGAGGAAGCAGTCGTTGCGCCCGAGACCACCGCCGAGGCCCCTGCCGAGCCGCAGCCCTTGAGTGATACCCCGGTGGACGGGGCGGCCGATGAGGCTGTCGTGGCCGCCGAAGATGGCGTGGCTCCGGCCGAGGCCGAGCAGATTGACGAATCCGAAAACCCGCCCGGCGAGGAAGCTCCTGTGGCCGAGGGGGAAGAGTCTGCCGAAGGTGAGGCAGCGGAAGCCGCTCCGGCGGAAGAAAACGCTGCCGAAACCGAAGCCGAGCCAACCGAGGGTGAGACTGTCGCCGAGGGCGAGGCCGTGGAAGGCGAAGTCGCTGAGACGGATGCTCCGCTGGGACCGAAGTGGGAACTGGCGCAAGTCGTGCAGGCGATCCTTTTCGCCTCGCAGAAGCCGGTGTCCCCGAAGGAACTCCGCAATATTTTGAAAGGCGCAGCCGAGGCCGAGGAGGAAAACCTTTCGGTGAAGGCCTTCGCAAAAGTGAAGGAAGACCAGCTGCGCGAAGCCATCGAGGTGCTGGAAAACCGGTGCGCCGATCCGCAAAACGCCTACGAGGTGCGTGAGAGCGCGGCCGGATGGCAGCTCGTGACGAAGCCGGAGTACGCTCCGTGGCTCCGCCAGCTCTTCCCGGAGAACCGTCCGGCGCGCCTGAGCGCCCCGGCGCTCGAGACGCTCGCCATCATCGCCTACCGCCAGCCGATCACCCGCGCCGACATCGAGGCCGTGCGCGGCGTGGCTGTCGACGGCGTGATGCAGACCCTCCTCGACCGTGGACTGGTGAAGATCGCCGGCCGCGCGGAGATTCCCGGTCGTCCGCTCCTGTACGAGACGACATCCGGGTTCATGGAGCATTTTGGCCTGAAGAATCTCGACGACCTGCCCAACGCGGGTGAGTTGCGCAAAATCGCGCTCCCGACCGCGCCGATTCCCGAGGCTCCCGGCGCGAAGCCGGCCGAGACCCCTGCGGCAACGGAAACCCCTGCGCCCGAGGCTCCGGCCGTTGCGGCGGTGGCTGCCAGCGAGGTTGCCCAGGAGGCACCGGCCATGGTGGAAACCGAGGCGGCTGCCACGGTGCCCGCTGGCGAAACGCCGGAGGCATCGCCCGAGCCCGTCGATCCCTCGGAGCCGGAGGCGGAAATTTCCGACGCGGGAGAGGTTGCATCCGAGCCCGCTCCCACCGATGCTGTGGAGAGCGACCAGCCTGTCGTCGAGGTCGCGGAAGCGGAAGCCCCCAGCGAGGCCTCCGTTGACGAAACCGAATCTTTCAACGATACCGACTCTGAATCTCAAAAGTGATGAACGACCTCGCCAGCCTGCGTGACAAGATCGACGCCATCGACACGGAACTCGTGCGCCTCCTCAACGAGCGCGCCGAGGTGGCCAAGGAAATCGGTACGATCAAGAACCGTGAAGGCCTGCCCATATACTCGCCCGAGCGCGAGGACAAGGTGCTGCGCAGTCTCGTCCAGAAGAGCCAGGGGCCGCTGAGGCCCGAGGCGATCCGCGCCATTTACTGCGAGATCATGTCGGCCTCGCTCGCGCTGGAAAAGGACGTCGCCATCGCGTGTCTCGGCCCGGCGGGAAGCAACTCGCACCAGGCGGCGAAGAGCAAATTTGGCTCCAGCGTACGGTATCTCTTCCTCAGCGATGTGGCGGATGTCTTCCGCGAGGTGCGCAAGGATGAGGCGGATTGCGGCGTGGTGCCGATCGACGATCCCGATCACGGAGTAGCCAATTCCACTCTCGACCAGCTGGCGGAGTCCGACCTTGTGGTCTGCGCGCAGATCGCCCTGCAGACGGAGAACTCTGACAGCAACGTGGCGGCAGCGCGTTTCTTCGTCATCGGCAAGAACACGAACCCTCCCTCCGGCAACGATTGTACGATGCTGCTCCTGCGCATCGAGGACAAGCCGGGCGCGCTCGTTTCCGCATTGGAGCCTTTCAAGACGCTGAACATCAACCTGAGCCACTTCGCGAGCCGCCACGCGGCCAAGGGCAGCAACGACGTGTTTTTCTTCGTCGAGGCTGCGGGGCACACCCGAGACCTGCAAATGGTCGACCTTTTCCGCGAGCTCTCCAAGCGCTGCCGCGCCGTGAAGGTCCTCGGCAGTTTTCCGAAAGCCGCGTCGTCGGAAGTCTGACCAGGAGCGTCAGTATCTCTCGGAAAAGAGGGCGGGTAGATTCCCGCCCTTTTTTTGTGTCCCGGCTCGACGAATTCCTGAGAATCGGCAGCAGGTGCCCGGACATCTAGCGCATCGGTGCCTGGAGCAAATTAAAAAGATATGGAGCCGCCGTTCGGCGACTCCATCTTGAGATCACTCTAGAACTTGAACTCCTTGTAGTTCGCGTGGCCGAAGAGCGGGGCGGAGCGGTATTTGGCGCGGGCGAAGTTGATCTTGCTCAGGTCGACCTTGCGGATGTCGTAGTTGTCGTAGGTGCGGAAGTAATAGATGCGGTTCTTCAGGTCGGCGACGATGGCGTACGAGGTGAACTGCGGGTGTTCGCTCACCCATTTCCAATAGAGGATGCCCTGCGGGATATCGACGGTATTGATCATCGACCACGCGCGGTTTACCGCTGCGAGATCGCTGGGCACCTTGGCCTGGGTGGCGTTGATGGCGGCCATGCGGCAGAAGCGACCCTCCGGGGAATAGTCAAATGCCTCAAATGTATCCTCGTTGAATGTCTTGCCGCGATATTTTGACCAGATGGCAAGTTGCTGCTCGTACGGAGGATCGTTGGTCATGACGCCGACCTTGTTTTCGTAGATCTTCGTCTTGCCCTTGAGAAACTCCACGACGATCGAGCGTCCGCTCGGGTCTGAGATGGCAAAGTGCAGCGCCAGCGGGAGGCCGGGAGTCACCGCGGTGTCGGAGGTGTGGAAGGTTGTCTTCTGGATGAACGCCCTGGCCTCATCGACCGTGCGGGTATTACCGAGGAGGTGACCCAGCAGTTCGGAGATGGGGGTTGTCGTCTTGCCCTTGGCGGGATAGGCGCTGGCTGACAGCCAGAGCGCGCTGACGGCGAGTCCATGCTCGTTGAGTCCATCGCTGAACAGGCCGCCGTGGCTCATGCCGACAAAGCCATACTGGGTTTTGGTGTAGCCCAGGTCGTAGTTGCGCGGCACGAGGGTGATCTCTCCGTGCAGGTCTCCTGGCCATTCCATCGTCCGCCCGACGAAGGGGTGGCCGAGGTCGTTGGTGAATTCAAACCATGTGCACGCCAGAGAGTGGGCAGAGCCCGAAAGAAGCAGAAGCGCGCCGAACAGGAGGGACTTCGCAGGGGGGATTTTCATTTGGGGAGGAACCGGAAAGGTTCTTGCCCGTTAGCATATAGCTTATGCTTAGTGAGACGTCAAGAATGCTCGGGGCATCTGGCGGCGACTGTGTCTAGCCGGGAGGAATGATGGCTAAAGATGATCCGGGTCAGCCTAATGATAATGAGACTGAATTTCCGCAAGTGATGCGCTGAATGAGGATTGTCGGACGGGCGTGTGCGCGAGGGGGGGCTGGTTTGCGTGCGGAGGAAGCGAGCGCCGGCGGGGAACAGGACTCGGGCCGTGGATCGGCGAAGTTTCCGCCCCGGAATTTATTCGGCCTGAGGGGTGGGGGTTGAGGCCGGGGCCTTGCCGGGCTTGGTCATATCCTGCAAGGGCACCTTGTCGATGTCGATCTGGTCGGGGTTGGGGGTATGGAGGAGTTGGTCGGCTTGCTGCAGGGTGATTGTATTACCTGCGCTATCTGTTATCTTGCGGATCTTCCCTGGAATGATGCGTTGGGAGTAGAGGAGGTTGCCCTTGGGCGTGTAGTAGGTGTCCGTGAGTTCGTTCGTCTTTTTATTGAGGCGAGTGGTTTGCGTGAAAGCGACGATGTTTTTGCGGATGAAGTAAGACTGGAAAACTCGCTCCGTGTCGTTGTCTAGGAGAGTAGCGGTAACGGTTCGGGCACGAAGGGTTTTGCCGTCGTTTTCAAAGTAGCGGTCCTCACAGAGATTCGGGGTGTAGATCGCCTGCCCGATTCCGTTTCCGAGTTCGAAATACTCGACGCGAATTTCATTCGGGTTTTGCAAGATGTCCGATTTTGTAACGTCGCCGTGGATGGGCTGCTTTTGCAGCGGCATCTTTGCGAGGTCGACTGGCTCGGGCGGCGTCATATCCAGAATCCGCGAGCGCTGGTCTGGAGGGGCAGGTTTTCCGTCTGCGTTGAAGAGGGTTTCCTCCATTTTTCCGGAACGGAATTTCCTCAGGGCGCTCCCTCGCAACGTGCCATTCGGCTCGTAGGCTGTTATCCGATAATCTTGTGCGTTGTGGGGAGCTGTTGTGACCAAGCTGAGTACGGGTGTGTCGCCCAGGATCACGATGGATTGCTCGATCTTTTCTTTGTCGTTGTCCGTGAGTGTCACGGAAAGGGTCCGCATGTAGGGTGCTTTATCGTCGTGGAAAGCCACGGTCGTTTCTCGGAGCGACATCATGATAATCAATGTCGCAGAGGATTTTCCCACATCCATGCGCTGGACGCGGACTTCGTTGGGCCCGACCGGCGAGGTCGGTTCCATGGGAAACGATGTATCCGCGAGGGCGCAGGAGGTTGCGATCAGGAGAGAGGTGAGGAGCGGACGCATGACGATGAAGCGCTAAGCTTTGTCACCCCTATCCTGAGCAGAGGGGCGGGGCGTGTCAATCTGGCGTCCCGCCACGCCGGATTGCTTAGTTAAGGAAGTGCCTCGTCTCTGCCAACAGTCCTACCGCTCGATG
Organism: Terrimicrobium sacchariphilum; assembly: GCF_001613545.1. Taxonomy (NCBI): domain Bacteria; kingdom Pseudomonadati; phylum Verrucomicrobiota; class Terrimicrobiia; order Terrimicrobiales; family Terrimicrobiaceae; genus Terrimicrobium; species Terrimicrobium sacchariphilum. The sequence continues at coordinate 3,243,881 of NZ_BDCO01000002.1, read as the reverse complement.
AAGCCTTGCGGCAGCTCGGGCTGGCTGGAGACCTCGTCGAGGAGGCTGGATTCCTCGGAAGTGGATATGATGCCCTTGTAGAAGAGCGCGGAGGGACGGAGGAGGCGGCGCTTCGTCACCGGGTCCATGCGCGACATGCCGAAGGGGGCCTTGTAGCCATGGTGCCACTCGTAGTTGTCGACGAGCGTCCAGACGAAATACCCGCGCACGTCCGCTCCGTCGGCCATGGCTTCCTTCACCTCCAGCATGTGGTTGAAGAGATAACGCACGCGCTTGATGTCGCGGGAGGTGGCAATACCGTTCTCAGTGATGACTATGGGTTTGCCGTAGCGCTTGGCGACGATGTTGATCTGCTTGTAGAGCGAGTGGGGCTGGATGACCCAGCCGAGGAGGCTGTAGTTGCGGCCGCGCCGGGCCTTGAGGGCGAGGAGGGCGGTGAAGTCGGCATACTCGGTATAGTAGTAGTTGAAGCCGATGAGGTCACACACGTCGTAGGTGCGGTCGAGGTGCGCGAAGTTGATGCGCTGCATAAAGTTGTAATATGCGCTGGTGGGGTCCCAGAAGGTGCGAATCCAGTAGGGCAGGGCGACGACGGCCATGACGAGGGCATCCTTGCGGTTCTGCTTGATGATTTTCGCCGCCTCGCGGAATCCCCAGGTGCTTTGGGTGAGGGCGCGGGCGTGCATGTTGAAGTCGAGGAACATACCCGGCGGCCAGACGGAGCTGATATAGCCGAGGGCTAGGTCGCCGTTGGGTTCATTCTGCGGCACGTAGGTGCGCACGTAGGGCGACATGGCGCGGGTGACCTTGTCGACAAAGAGCGGCCAGCGTTCGCGGTAGTACGGGCTGAGCCAGCGGGAACGGCCGGGCTTGCCCTTCACGACCATCCAGTCGGGGAACGTGAAGTGCCAGAGGGTGACGACTGGTTCGATGCCAGCGGCCTTGAGCCTCCGGGCAAAGTCGACGTAGCGTCGGAGGGCGGCTTCATTGTACTGGCCTGGGTGCGGCTCGATGCGGGCCCACTCGACGCCGAAGCGGTAGTGATTCACGCCGATCTTCTTGAGCGCCTCGAGGTCCTTGTCAAACTGGCTCCAGCTGAACGTGGCGTCGTCGCCCTTGGGCGGGACGCGCCCGGCCTCGGCGAAGAGATCCCAGTCGGTCTTGAAGTAATTCGGCGAACCGGGCTTCTCGCCGCGGTCCTCGGTCTGGAAGGCGCTCGACGAGATGCCCCACCAAAAAGGACCGGTCTCGGGCTTGGCTCCCAGGTTGTTGCGCTTGATGCGCGGCGGGGTGGGCGGAGTGATGCAGCCCGTGAACAGAACCGCCGTGAGAAGGCCGAGTACCCAACGCCCGTAGTGCATGGCTCCGCCTTTAGCGGATACGCGGGCTCACGTAAATGGTGGACTTTTTCTTAGCATTATAGCGGGGTCAGGGTTGCCGTGCTGGACAAACGGCCGGAGCGGGTTAATGGATAAGGAGAAATGAGCAAGGGGGAGCGGATCGAGGCGTATGTGCGGTCGCTGGGGCTGGAAGGTTCTCAGTACGACCCTTGCTATCTGGCGTACTTCGGGTGCTTCAATGCGCAGGACTACTACGAGGCGCACGATGTGCTCGAGCATCTTTGGCTTGGGGTGCGGGACGGGGATTATGCGTTTTACAAGGGGCTCATCCAGCTGGCTGGGGCGTTCGTTCATCTGAAGAAGCAACACGCCCGCCCATGGCATCCCAAGGACGGCCGTCGCATGCACCCCGCGGTGCGGCTTTTCGCCCTGGCCGAGGGAAACCTGCTGCCTTATGGACGTCGACACCTGGGCCTCGATCTCGATGAGGTACTGGCGCTCATTCACCGTCATGTCGGTGCGATCAAGGAGAGTGACTATACGCGCAACCCCTGGGTCCCCGAGGATGCCCCGGTGCTGAAGGTGCCCGGCAGCCGGGAGAGGAAGGGCGTGGCGTCCTGAGATTTCACCTTTCGGAGCTATGCTCCGAGATATGTCACGGGGACAGCCCGTCTAGACGGCGATGTCTTCGTTCCAGAGTTCCGGTCGGTCGGCGATGAACTGGCGCATCATGGAGATGCACTCCTCATCTTGGGCGACGACGAGTTTGACTCCCTGCGACTTAAGCCAGTCCTCGGCTCCGAGGAAGGTCACGTTTTCCCCGATAACGATTTTCGGGACCTTGTAGAGGAGCGAAGTGCCACTGCACATCGGACACGGTGAGAGGGTGGTATAGAGGACGCACTCGCGATAAACGGAGGCCGGCTGGCGCCCGGCTTGTTGAAAGGCGCTCATCTCGCCATGGAGAAGCGGGTCGCCTTTCTGGACGCGCATGTTGTGGCCGCGGCCGATGATGCGGCCCTGATGGACAATGACGGAGCCAATCGGAATGCCACCCTCGGCCAGTCCCTGGCGGGCTTCATCGATGGCGGCTTGGAGAAACGGATCGCGCATGGTGGCAAGGAGGGTAACGCGGGTGATTCTCCGTTTCCAGTATGCAGTTGGCCCCCTCCCGGGAGAGATATGTCACGCATCTGGTTGCTTCTACAGGGAGACAATCGAGGTTCTTGTCGTGCATGGGGGATCGTATTAGGCATGACGGAAATCCCCCCGCCAGTGGGCGGATGCCCGAGTCTCGGCAACGGTGAGAATGCGCCGCAGTCGATTGATCGGCGCGTTGAAGCCTGCTGGTGAAAACATGCAGACGGGCGGCGAAAACAGCCGTTCGTCGATCACCTCCCCTCGAATCATGAAAATCCTCCTTGCGGCGCTCTGCGCCTTTTCGCTGGCAGCAGCATCTTCCCTGGGAATAGTCGTTACCGGAACGGCTGATCTTCCCGCGGTGAAGAGCTATGTGCAAAACCTGACCATCGTGCACGACGGCAGCATGATGAACTCCAAAGCCGAGCTGGATTTCATCAAAGGCAAGATCCAGAGCAACACCGAGCCGTGGAAAACATATTACACGAACCTGACGAAAAGCGGACATTCCAAGCTGACCCGCACTCCGCAGGCCGTGGCTGAGCCGACGACCCAGTCGGGTTTCCTGGGAGACTCGTATGCGGCCTACAACCAGGCATTGATTTTTTATTTTACCGGCGACGTCCAGTACGCCCAGAACGCCCGGACGCTGATCCTGGCCTGGGCCTCCACGGTACAAAACTTCGGACAGGTCGGGGCAAACTGGTATCTGGCCCCCGCCTGGGCGGCATCCGTATTTGCTCCTGCAGCCGAGTTGCTGCGCAATACCCCGGGGTCTGGCTGGACGGCTGCCGACACGGCGAGTGTGCAGGCGATGTTTAGCCGGGCATTTTTGCCTGTACTCAAGTTTCGCTATGCTTATGGAAACCGCGAGCTGTCGGTCTGCAATGCGCTGGTGGCGATTGGTATTTTCAACGATGACCGCGCTGCGCTCTACATGGGTTTGCACCAATGGGTTAGCTATGTCCCGTGTTACTTCTATCTCGCCTCCGACGGGGCGACTCCCATCCAGGCGGATTATTTCATTACCCAGCCCGATGCCAATACGCTCTGGGCCATGCATCAGGACCTCTATCCGACGATGGGATCGTCAGCCGACTGGCTGTACACCTACAACAGCGGATATCCGAACTATCCCTTTGCCGGCAAGGGCGATGACAAGACAATGATGCTCATGCCCGCCGCCAGCGGATACACGCTGATGGATCAGTGGTATATGGGGGCAAATCGTAATAGCATCGTCAATCCTGTCCCGGCATTCGTGGACGGGCTTTGTGGCGAGACATTTCGCGATCTGGGGCATGTGGAGTTTGGCTTCACCGCGGCGATGAATGTTGCCGAGATCGCCTGGCGCCAGGGTATTGATCTTTACTCGGGATATCAGGACCGCATCGCGAAATTCCTCGAGTTGCATGCGGGCTTTCGTCTTTCCGAGCCCTTGCCCGCCGCCCTTGCCTCCTCGGGCGTGCTGAATGCGGGTGATGGCATGGCCGCGCCCTTTGAGATCGCCTACGATCGCTTCCATGACAACCTGGGGGTGGCGCTGCCAAAGCTCGAGCAGCTCCTCCCCGTGATCCGGAGCGAACTCTGGTATCGCACGGCGGCTCCCGCGGGAATTTTTGCCTCCGGGTTGTGGGGGCAGCAGTATTATCACATCCAGTGGGAATCCCTGCTTCACCAGGGGCTGCCTCCCGAGTCGCTTTTTCCCACCAGCGGACTCGTCGGCTATTACGGGCTGGAGCAAAACGTCTCGGATGCCTCGGGAGCAGGCAATAATGGAACAGCCCTGGCCGGGGCGGGCTATTCCAGCGATGCAGTGGAGGGAGGTCTTGCCGGGATGTACGATGGAGCGGGGGCCCGCATGGTCATTCCCGACAGTCCGTCGCTGCGCATGACGACCGCGTTGACCATGGGGGCCTTTGTAAAGGTGCAGTCCTCATCCTTCACCGCGCGACCCAATCTGATTGCGAAGAGCTTTAACAACGGCTACCGGCTGCGCTTCAACACCAATGGGACTCTCAATCTCCTGGTTGGCAACGGGTCATCCTCGCCGACCCAGTTCAATGGCACACAGGTCGTGCCGCTGAATGTGTGGACGCATGTGGCGGCCGTGGTGGAGATCAATGGTGGTACGGCCACCGTGCGATTTTATGTCGATGGCGTGGCTGATTCCAACGTGCCGACCGCCGCGCTGGCGCAAATCAAGGTCGGCAGTGGCGCACTCGTTCTCGGCACGCGGCTCGACCAGACCTCGACGACGGAATCACTGGTGGGATTGCTGGACCAGGTGACGATTCACAATCGCGCCCTCAGCCCTGCCGAGGTTTTGCAGATGTGCCAGTGAGTATTTCCTGGGGGGAAGTGCATCCTCCCGGTGTCAAAGCGCCGGGAGGGTGTCTTTCACGCGCACGCCGCCTTTCATGATGACATGGAGGTTGTCGGCATCGGTGAGGAAATCGAGGTCCTTTGTGGGATCGCCATCGACGAGCAGGAGGTCGGCCATCGCGCCGGGCGTGATGACTCCCAGATCGCCGCCGTAGGTGCTGCGCGCACCAGACATTTTCAAAAGCTCCCCGTTGGAACCCGTCGCCATACGCAGAAGCTCGAGGGGATCATAGAAGCGCGTGAGCTTGGCGAGCTGTCGGGCGTGGTTGGGTAGGTTGGCTGGGGAAAAGAGGATGTCGGTGCCCCATGCGGTCTTGATCTTGTAGTGTTTTGCGAGTTCGTACGCGCGAGCGGTACCCTCGGCGACGAGGCGCTGCTTGGCGTGGCCCGCGGCGTCGTGTGCATTGGCGTCCTCATCGCCAAAGAACGGCTGAAGGCTCCACCAGACGCCTTCGTCAGCCATGATGCGAGCGGTTTCCTCATCGGCCAGTTGGCCGTGCTCGATGGAACGGACCCCGGCTCGGACGGCTCGCTGGATTCCATCCGGTGTGTAGACGTGCACCATCACGTAGGTGCCCCAGTCGGACGCTGCGGCGACTCCGGCACGTAATTCCTTGTCCGTGTATTGCAGGCTGTCGAGGGGATCGTAGGCGGAGGTGACGCCGCCCCCGGCCATGAGCTTGATCTGGGTCGCTCCGAGCATGAGTTGCTCGCGCACCCGCCGCAACACCTCTGTCTCGCCGTCCGCTATCATGGCCGCTCCCAGGGCTTCGGCGTGGCTGAGCGATCCTCCGGGAGGACGGGGGATTTCACCTCGCAGGCGGAAATCTCCATGGCCCGAGGTCTGGGAAATCATTGCGCCGGAGGGAAAGATGCGCGGCCCTGAGGTGATACCCTCGTCGATGGCTCGCTTGAGGGCAAAGGAGGGTCCTCCCGCGTCGCGAATGGTGGTAAAGCCCCGCAGCAGGGTGCGACCAGCCTCGCGAGCCGCCACGAGATGGATGTAGCCGGGATCGGCGGTCATCGCCACCATCTGAGGGATGGCGCAAAGCGTGGAATGCCAGTGGGCGTCGATGAGGCCCGGCATCAGCAGCGCGCCACGACCATCGATTACCTGCGCATCGGCGACCTTTTCCCCTGCGCCGAGAATGGCTGAGACGCGATCGCCCTCGATGAGGACTTTGAGGCCGGTTTGTACCTCGAGCTTGATGCCGTCAAAAAGGCGTACGTTGGAAAACAGCACCGGTTGGCGGACCGATGCGGTGAGCGTGTCGTGTCCGACTGGGGGCTTCTCGATATGAGGGGAGACCTCGGCGAGAGGCACGCCGGTTTCCGGCGAGGCGATGCCGGCATTCATCACCCGCTGGAGGATGGCCTGTACGGCCGGGCTGCAGCAGGCGCAGGGCATCGCGTGTCTCTGTGCTGCACCGGCGAAGGGACGCGTACGCCGGCGGGAGGCGCGGCTTGACGGGGGTGCGGTAACCATGGTGAGAGGAGGTAACACAAAACAACCCCCTCGCCAATGCTGCTTCGCCGGTGGGGCGAAGCCCTCAGGATCCGAGCGCCGCGGGCAGGGTGACGAGGAAGGTCGTTCCTTTGCCGGGCATGCTTTCCACCGAGATCGTCCCGCCATTGGCCTGCACGAAGTCCATGCACAATTGCAGGCCAAGCCCCAGACCGCGCTCGCCCCTGGTGCCGAGAGTGGAATCTGCATCGGTATGAAAGAGTGCATGGCTCCGGGCGGAGTCCATACCCACCCCGTCATCGGTCACGGCGAGGGTCCACTGACTGGCGGTCCGTTTTGCGGACAAGGAAATATGGCCATCCGTCCGGGTAAACTTGATGGCGTTTGACAGCAGGTTGCGCATGACGGACTTGATCTGTCGCGGATCGGCCCAGAGAGAGGCTTCGGCGGGGATGGCGTTCTCGATGCGAATGTGCTTTTCCTTGGCAAGGAGAGCGAGGAGTTGGATCTCGTCATGCGCCGCAGTGTGGAGGTTCACGCTTTCCGGTTTGGCTTCCAGGGGATTGGTCTGGAGGCTGCCCCACTCCATGAGATTGCTCAGGGCGATGAGGACGTGATCCACCCCGCGGTGGAGGTCATCGCGGATCTCCTTGAAGGTTTCCATGTCGAGCGAATCGTTGCCGAGCAACTCAAGGGAGCTCTTCAGGTTCCCCACGGGACCGCGCAGGTCATGGCCGATGATGGAGAAAAGCCGGTCCCGGGCGGACTTGGCGCGTTCGAGCTGGAGATTCTTGGCCTCCAGGTTGCGCTGATAGCGAATGATGGTCTGGTGAAAGATGCCGAGAAGCAGGGCCGCCACGAGCAGGCAAACGATGAAGTTGAGTCCGAAAGTCTTGTAAAGAATGGCTCCCGTGCCGTCGGAGGCCTGCTCGACCACGAGCACCCAGTTCAGCTCGGGGATATAGCGGTAGCTAGCGAGAGAGCCATTGCTTGCGACTACCGAGATCTCCGCGGTCGTATCGCCCCGGCCGACCTGCTCGAGAATGGTCTGCATGGCCTTTTCCCCGGCATGAGCAGGGATCTCGGAGGCAGTTCCTGGTGCGGCGGGGCTGCGGAGGACGAGATTGCCCTTGAGGTCGTAGAAATAAACATCGCGATGGTAGCGCTCGCGATATTTTTGCATGAGGGATTTCACCGCGCTAACGCTGAGTCCGACGCCTGTGGCCGCGAGGAACTCCCCGTTGTTTCCCAGGATGCGATAGTTGATGAAGATCGTCATCGCATTGCTGTTCGACATGTCGGGATCGACGTTGATTTCGTAATCCGACGTCATCTTCCGGACGCGGAAAAACCACTCATCCGCGGGATTGTCCTCCCGGACGACCTTGAGCACCTCCGTCGCGTTGTAGTATTTTCGCGTGTTTTCCGAGACGAGGAATGCCGTGATTGTGCCGTACCTCTTCTTGATGTGGGAGAGATAGTCCGTGATCGCCGACTCGTCCTTTTCGCCCTGCATCAGCCAGGTTTTTACAAAGGTATCATTCGCCATCAGGGACGAGATGAGGATCGGGCGGAAAAGGTCGTGCTGGATCTCCGAGTAGATGTTGTTGCTCGAGAGCGGGAGTTCGTTCTGGAGGATGGCTGAGCGAATTGACTGGCGCGACACGAGATAGCTGATCGTGCTGGTGAGAAGGAAGCCGAGGAACAGCATCGCCCCGAGAAAGAACAGCAGCCGCGAGCGGGAAATCGACGACAATTTACGGAGGAGGTTCATCGGGTATACAACTCATCGGGACTTACCGGCCAATACTCATGTAAACCCGACCTGAAGAGTGTAACGGGGAATGCGATGAGAGTGAAAGCAGAGAGTCACACGGAGGAGTCTCCATCGGGGATTGTGAGATCGTTACGGGCGCTGTGGACCTTGAATGCGAGAGGGATGATCGGTTTTCACGAACTCTTCATAATATCGTGTCTTTTTAAGGATTTTTCGGAAATGAGGAGGATCGGAGCCAAAGCGCTGCATGAGAATCGTTGGGATTTGCAAAATGGATTTCCCGATTTTTTCTGCTCGGTGGCCTGCTAGCCTGGGATTCGGAAAATCTCTAGAACATTTGCCGGAACGACCTGGCTCAACCGAATGAACCTTAATCGACTTTTCTCACTGGGGGTGGCACTCAGCTATCTTTGCCTGGCATATTTCACCCATGGCTGGGAACTCGTGTGGCGGGTGGCGATATTCCTGGTCTTGCCGATGGCCTGTATCTGGTTTGGCGAGGAGATGGGTGGGTTTACGGGAATGACGGGACGCGGGGCGATCACCGGTACCACGCCGGGTTGGCTGGTTGCCGCGGGCGGATGGCTTTTGCTGATGTTACCGATCATCATTGTAGCAATTGGGTATTGGCATCGCATGTGAGTTGATCTGCGCGGCCGGACTGATCGTCGTTTTCAGTCAGCCAGGGATGGCGGGGACCTCGATCCGCAAATCAGGTTCGTTATGGATGAATGCGATTCGCAGGCTGGCGGCGACCTCCCCGGTCGCGGTGGAGAGGGTGAGTTCCTCCGGAGATGGCGGCTGGAGATCGATCTCCAACTCTGCGAGATGAATGCGCAGGTCCGCCAGTCTCGCTGAGGGAATCTCGATGGTGAAGCACACCGCCATATTGGAAAACTGATGGTAGTCGAGGATGTACCCGCGGCAGGCGATGACCGCATCGGAGGCCTGCGAGGTGACTGCATGGCGCTCTGCGCGGGTAATGCCCTGGATTTGGAGGAGTCGGCGTCTGGCCATCAGGAGAGAGCAGAAACTTTGGGAGCTTTGCGAACCTCGAAATCCTGCCAGGAGGCGAGGCCAGGGACGAGGCGAAATGGCGAAATCGCGCGGCAGCCATGCGAGCCGTCTTGTCAGAAGGCCCGTGATCTGTTAGCAAAAAGTTGTAACAGACGCCTTGGGTGCAGGGGCATTTTCCCGGTTGGGAGGGTAGCGGCCCTGTCTTGGTGGAACGAAAGCAAACCGTGTCGTTTTCAGGGGTGGCAAACGTCATCCGGAAAGTGGCGCACAACTCCGTCCATCATCATTTATGTCCAGAGAGAACGTGGAACGCCTGCTGCTCGCGGGAGGCAAAGACAAGGACCTGCGCGCGAAATACAATGCCTTCGAGACGAAGGAGGAGTTTGTCGCCTCGGCGGTGCAGGATGGCTTCGACTTCACCATCGAGGAACTCGACAAGGTCATCGCTGACGAGGGGGATTCCTTCGAGTCCGCCGGCAATCCGCGCACGCGCAACATCTGGTGGCGCTAGGATAGCGTCTTTCGCTACGGGCGGTTTGTCTCTGCGAGCGTGCTCGCGAGAGATTGCAACGCTGCCTCCGGGTCGTGCGTCGCTGTGAGAATCACACCCGCAGGTGAGATCACGAAAAAGGTTGGCCTCACCTCCAAATGGAAAGCTTTTTAGCTCCTGGCCGCGATGAGGACATTGAACAACAGCGCGTCGTCGATATTTGCGATGGTGAAGTGGCCGTCCGAGTCGGTGGTCGCCGCTTTCCCGCAGTCGCTGTAGCATGATGGGCAAAGGGGACTGAAGCCCTCCCGCACTTGCGCGGTCGAAATAAGCACACGGGCTTCCGGAATTGGCTGGCCAGACTCATCGGTAACGGTGCCGCGCAAATCCGCCGCCACTAGGGTGCCTGGAACCATCGACAGGAGCCAACCCATCGCGAGCAGGCAAAGGGAAAGGACGTGAGGTCGTGTGTATAGCGAGATGAAAGGCATGTGAGGAGGGGGCTGGGCTGGTCGGTGAAAAGCGGGGCGTCCGGCGACCGCGGCGGGCTGCGATATCATCATGGCGCTTTTATTGTGCCATGATCGAGATAGGTAAAATTCATGAGCAGTACCGAGCATAACCGCCATCGCACCCTGGTCGTCATGGTGTGGTGCGAGTCAGTGGCATTTGTTTGTACGCTGGCGGCAGCATGGGTGGCGAACTCTCTGACCCTGTGGGCAAATTGTCTGCGAGTGGGATTGGAACTGCCCGCGAGTTTCTTCGCTCTCTACGTGAGCGCACGTATCCTGCGGAGGCAGGTGGGGAAGTTTGAGTACGGGCTCGGGAAGTGGGAAAATCTCGCGTCGCTGGTGAATGTGCCGCTGATGTTTGTCGGTCTGGTTTTTCTCGCGATACGCGCGGTGCAGAGCCTGTTTGATCCGCGCCCGGTCGAGCACACGGGATTCGGGCTAGTGGTATTGCTGGTGTTTGCCTGCGTGAATGTCGCTCTGGCCATGCGCTTCCGCGGGTTGCTTCGCACGGAGTGGTCACCGCTGATCCATGCGCAGTATGTGATGTATCGCAACGCCGCCTGCGCCTCCTTTTTCTCGATCGCGACGCTCGGAGTGGCGGCACTCGCGGGTTCGGCCGGCGCCTATCTCGACATTGTCGGTGCCCTGGCGATGGCGGCCCTCATCGTGCAAAGCGCCCTGCTGCTCCTGCGGCAATCGCTCTCGGCCCTGCTCGACGAGGCGGTGGAGGAGTCGATTCGGATTCGGATCGACAAGGAATTGAGTGTATCGGGCGACCTCAGCGGGCCGGTGCGGCGGATTCGGTCGCGACACTCGGGGAACCGGATTTTTGTCGACGTGGAGGTTCTGTGCGATTCCGCGCTCCCGGTCGGCGACTTTCTTCGGCAGGCCGGGAAAATCCGCGCCGGAATCCTGAGGGCGGCTCCCGGTGCGGAGGTAACGGTGATCCCCTGCGATGGGGCTGTGCTTACTCCTGGTCGATCGTGAGCACGACCGGCTCGGGCTGACGATAGGTACGGAGCAGCCGGGCGATGTCGGGATGGCTTTCCAACTGTTTACGGATATGGGCGAGGCGCGACTCCCATTCGCTACGGCTGCCCTGCCAGAGAAGCGCGGGCTGGAATTTTCCCGCCGAGCCATCACGCCGGAGCTGGACCTGTAGCCTTACGGCAGCCACACGATCCCCGCGGAACGCGAAAATGATCGAGTCCAGTGGGAGGACCGGGCCACTGGTGAAATCATCTGCCAGGGAAATCATCCCCAGGCTGCGAAGGATGAAGAAAAACTGGACGTCATGGCCGACGAGAATCTGTCGGGAACCGGGCGGGAGCTGGTCGATATGGTGAAGGGGGAACCAGGCTTGAATGGAGCCGACGGCACCGGGATTCATTATCATCCATCGGGCGGCGCTCACTTTCAGGCCGGTGCGGATCAGCGCGCCGACGTCCGTTGGCCCGGGGGCCTTGTCAAAGAGGATGCGGAGGGGAGGCCCTTTCGCCGAGGCCATTTCCAAGGAAACTGCGAGCTTTGCCGTTTCACGGAAGATCGGAGCTTCCTTCTTTTCATTCGGGAATACCGCAGGGATCGCAACCGGATGGACCGCGCCCATCACCGTCTGCTGGAAGGATTGGAGAAATTCGGCAGTCGACTGGCGGATGGCGATACTTTCCTCCCGGGTGATCTTGCGGCGAAACTCCTCGATCGTCTCTGGTGCCAGCACACTGGGGTCGAAGGAGGTGACAAAGTCCTTCACCTCGGTGTCGCGCGAAGGGACCCCGACCAGCGGAACCTTGCCTCCCAGCCCGCGCTGGATGGAGAGTGCGGTTTCAAAATCGCGTGAGGTGCCGAGATCGGGACGGATGAGATCCCAGTGCTGGTCGAGCTTCCCGGCTCCGACCGCCTGCCCCGCCAATTCGACGGCAGCGCGCAAGCCGGGGGGATAGACCTGTTCCGCGATGCGCAATCCCTCGGGCATGGCATCCATCCCGTAGGCAAACATGGGTGGCGAGAACTGAAAGCCGATCTCGGGCAGGTTGATCACCTCCGGGGGGACCGCCTTGGAAACACCGCGGAAGGTATGGCGCGCATAAACCGCAATCGTTGTCTGCGGTTCCGCTGTGTTCCCGCCGGTGGAAAGGAGGGAGACCAGCAGACCGATTATGCCAAAGCGTAAAAAAACCACGGCCGTGGAGATTGTCACAAGGTCCCCCAAATGTCTTTAGGGTGTTTGCGGAAAACACCTGCCACATACGCTCTCCCAATGGTGTGAATTTCGTTTCTCGTTTCATTTCTTAAGAATGAAACGATGAAACGAAATTACCGGGGAGGTCTGGAGGGGGGCGGATTGCGGTTACAATCTTCCGCCCCGGCGATTTGACGAACCAGCCATTCTCCGCCTAGAACGCCGATCATGAATATCCCCGGACGTCCCATACTAAAGGCGGCACACGGTCCCAACCGCCGCTGGTGGGTGCTGGGAGCAGTCGAGTGCGGAAATTTCGTCGTGTACATGGACGCCTTCATCGTGACGCTGGCTTTGCCAGCCATGGCGGCGCAATTTGGCATCGGGCTTCATGAGGTGAAGTGGGTGATGCTTTCTTACATGATCGCCCTTACGGCCTCGTTGTTGGTGGCGGGACGACTGGGCGACCGGCTGGGACGCAAGACCGTCACCATTCTCGGCATGGGCGCTCTGGCGGCAGCTTCGCTGGCCTGTCTTTTCGCTCCGACGCTGGCGGTGCTCATTGCCTGCCGGGCGGTGCAGGGGATCGGCGGGGCGCTGGTGCTGGCCAATGTGATGGCGGAAATCACCGCGGTGTTTCCCAAGGTGGAGCGACGGCGGGCCATGGCGATCAATGCTTCCGTGCTGGCCATGGGACAGGTGGTCGGCTTGTTGCTGGGCGGAGCCTTGATCGGGGCCTTCGGGTGGCGGTCGATCTTCCTGGTCATCGCGCTTATCTCCTCTGCCGGGCTGCTGCTTGATGCCTTGATCCTGAGGAATCAGAGCTGCTCGCGCGCGGGGCGCTTCGACCTTGCCGGGGCCATGCTGTCGATTCCCTTGATTGGCATCCCTTTTCTCCTGGTCGAGAGGCTGGCTTCGCGGGCTGCGCAGGGTTTTCCCTGGGAACTGCTGGGAGCAGGGCTGGGCCTGCTCGTGATCTTCCTGGTGGTGGAACTCCGCATGGCGTCTCCGTTGCTCGATCCCCGGGTGTTTCGGCTGCGCGCCTATGTGTGTGGGTCGTTCGCGGCGGCGGCATACTTTGTGGCAGCGGCATCGTGCTACTTTCTCGTGCCGCTCTACGCGCAGGCGGTGCTGGGGCTGACGCCGTTTCAGGCAGGATTGCTGATGCTGCCGCTTTCGGTTGCGCTCACAACCACCAGTCAGATCATCGGTGGACTTTCCAAATACATCAGCGCCCGGGTGGTGGCGTCGTTTGGCCTGCTCTGTACGGCGGGCGGCGTGCTGGCTCTTTCCTTCCTCGGGCCGACGGGGGGACTCCTGCTCGTGGCCGGAATCGTCGCCCTCATCGGGGCGGGCGGAGGGCTCTTTCATCCGCCGAACAACACCTCTGTCCTGGCTGCCGTCCCACAATCAATGCTCGGCTCGGCCAATGGGTTCTTTGCCATGGCGCGGAATTTCGGCCAGGCCCTCGGTGTATCGCTGGCGGCGGCTATCCTCGGGGCAACCGTGGCCGGGACCGGAGCCGGGAAGCTTCTCGCCGGCTATCACCCGGAGCATGCCAGGGAGGCGGTATTTGCGATCTACACCAGCGGGCAAAGCGCGGCTTTTCACCTCGCTGCCATGATTGGCCTCGTGGGGGCGATCGTATCAGCCTTCCGGGGACCGCCGATCATGGCTCCACCCCCGGAGGACCTGAAAACTCCCGCCTCGACGGCGAAGTAGGCGCTCTGGCCGTGCAGGTGAGGAGACCTGTTGACCGGATGGCTAAAAAAGCCTGTCGGTTCTTTTCGTTGGAACGAAACATCGGATTGCAGAACTTCCCGCCGCCTGCCAAGTATCCACGCCTGTGGTAGGAGTGCTCGGTCGCAATACATTGGATCTCGTTTCCCGTTTGGGCGAGTTTGCCTTGTTTGTGATCGCATCCTTTCGTGGTGCGATTGGTTCGCGACGTCTGCCTCGGCGCATTGTGCGTGCTTTTTATGAACAGGGGGCTCTCTGCCTGCCGGTCATTCTCATCGTTGGCATCTTCACCGGCCTCGTTCTCGGGCTCCAGGGGTACTACGTATTGAGCCGCTTCGGGTCGGAGGGGTTGCTGGGAGCGCTGGTCTCGCTGAGCCTCGTGCGGGAGATGGCTCCGGTGCTCGCGGCCCTGATGATTGTCGGCCAGGCGGGATCGGCCCTCGCGGCTGAGCTGGGCATCCAGCGCAACTCCGAGCAGATCGTGGCGCTCGAGACCATGGGTATCAACAGCCATGGTTATCTCGTGTCGCCCCGCCTGCTGGCGGCTCTCGTCGTTTTTCCTCTTCAAACCGCCCTTTTCGTCGCCATTGGCCTCTACGGAGGGAGCCTTTCGGGTTCCGTGCTCCTCGGCGTCGATCCCGGCATCTACTGGTCGGCGGTGGAGCGTGCGGTCGAGATGGCGGATGTGCGCGAGTGCTTCATCAAGGCCGCGACCTTCGGCCTGCTGACGATTTCCATCTGCTCCTATTACGGCTACAACGCACACCGCTGCTCCACGGCCACGGGCGCTCGGGCGGTGAGCGCGTCCACCACTCGTGCGGTGGTGCTGTCCAGCATCGTCGTGCTGGCGGTCGATTACGCCATCACCTCATTCCTGGTCTAGTCCATGAGCGCGCCACTGCTGCAAGTCACGGGATTACGCAAGAGCTTCGGCTCGCACGAGGTGCTATCTGGCATCAACCTCGAGGTCCGGCGCGGGCAGGTGTTTACCATTCTCGGCCCCAGCGGCGCGGGGAAATCGGTCTTCCTGAAATGCCTGGGTGGCGTGATCACGCAGGACGCGGGCGAGGTGCGGTTCGATGGGAAGCTCCTCTCGGCGTCCAACCCGGCGTCGCTGGCGGATTTTCGCCATCGGTGCAGCTTTCTGTTCCAGAGCAACGCTCTCTTTGACTCCCTCACGGCGCTGGAAAACGTCGCTCTCCCGCTCGAGCAGACGACCGATCTTTCCAATCGCGAAATCCGCCAGCAGGCCATGGAGGCGCTGCGGCAGCTCGAGATCGACACCTTCGCCGGCCGGTACCCGAGCCAGATGTCGGGTGGTATGCAAAAGCGGCTCGCCCTGGCCCGAGCCATCGTCACCAAGCCCGAGCTGGTATTCTTCGACGAACCGACGGCAGGACTCGACCCTTTGCGGCGCAATGCCGTCTTTGCCATGATCGCCCGGTACCAACGGCAGCTGGCCTTTACCGCGCTTGTCGTCACGCACGACGTACCCGAGGCACTGGTTACCAGCGACCGCGTTGCCCTGCTCGAGGGCGGACAGCTTCGCTTCGACGGTACCCCGGCGGACTTTTCTTCCTCGACGCTCCCGGTCGTCACAGGATTCCGTGACAGTGTCGAGGCACTTGGCAACACTCTTGCTGCATTACAGACTTCTCCAAAATGAAACCATCCCGTCTTGAGCTCCTCGTGGGCGTGTTTGTCCTCATGGGACTTGCTGCTGTGCTTTATCTCACGATCAAGCTCGGCGCCGGCAATCTCCCCTCGGGCGACACCTACGTGATCGAGGCGCGCTTTTCCAACGCTGGCGGATTGCACAAAGGTGGCAGCGTGGTGGTTTCAGGTGTGACCGTTGGCCGGGTGGAGGATATCCGGCTCGACAAAAACGATTTCAGCGCCATCGCGACCCTGCGGGTGCAGTCCGTCCTGCACCTCCCGACGGACTCCATGGCGTCGATCAAGACATCTGGGTTGATCGGAGACAAATTTGTTGCGCTTTCTCCGGGAGCGGATGAAACCTACCTGCAACCTGGCACTCGCATCACCATGACCGAATCATCCGTGGATCTGGAGTCGCTCATCGGAAAAATGGCTTTTGGCTCCGCGGACAAACCGGCCGAGGGCCAGCCCACGCCTCAACCACAACCATGACCACGCCTCGTCTCTTTCTCCTTCTTGCTGCTTTCGTCTCGCTGACCGTCCCTGCGATGGCCCAGAGCGTAGCGGAGCAAAAGGTGCGCTCAAACAATGACGAACTCATCGCCATTGCCGAGAAAGTACCCAACAACGAGGTGCTCATGCAAAAAGTGCGCCCGGTGTTGGAAAAAAACATGAGCTTTCCTGCCATGACGCGGCGGGCCATCGGGCCGGGATGGAAGACCTTTACTCCCGACCAGCAGAAGAAAGCCATCTCGCTCTTCACCGACCTCATCATCCGCCGCTATGCCGGACGCTACACCATCGGCGAGCGTCCCGAGGTGACCTACAAGGCGGCGGCCACGCCTGCTCCCGGTCGCGCCGAGGTGCCGACCGTGGTGCTCTACAAGGGCAGCAAATACGAGGTCATCTATCGCCTGGAGCAAAGCGAAGACTGGCGCATCACCGATGTCGTGGTGGAAGGCGTGAGCTTCGTGGGCAACTACCGCTCGCAATTTGACGCACAGTTTCAAAAGGGAGGCGCCAACGCCGTCCTGGCTGCGCTCACCAACGCCGTGAATAACCCCTAATGAAAAAGATCCTGTGCCTCTCGCTCGCCTCCGCGTTGTTTGTCGGCTGTGCGACCACCAAGAAAGAAGCGCCCGCAGCCCCTGCCGACGGCAAAGCCGCCGTGGGCGGCAAGGCCGTGGCCGGTCCCACGGATGACCTCGATACCTACGCCACCGTGGCTCAGGTGCCTGATCCGCTCCAGCCGGTCAATCGCGTCACCTTCTGGATCAATCACCAGGTTTACCGCTACATCCTCAAGCCCGTCTCCATCGGGTACAAGTTCATCGTTCCCGAGAAGGGACGCGAGGCGATCGGCAATGCCTTTGAGAACGTCAAATACCCCGTGCGTCTCGCCAACAACCTTCTGCAGGCCGACCTGCCCGGGGCAGGCAAGCAGACGGGAGCCTTTCTCGTGAATAGCACCGTCGGCATCGGCGGGCTGGGGCGTCCGGCCCAGCATATCCCGGCTTTGGCCGACCTGCCGCCGGTAGACACCGCCCAGACCTTTGCCAAATGGGGCATTCCGAATGGTTTCTATTTCGTGCTTCCGCTGATCGGTCCTACCACCCTGCGCGATGGCGTGGGGCTGGCGGGTGACTGGGCGCTGAATCCCATCACCTGGTGCGGATACATCTGGGGCCAGCCGGTGTGGTATATCGCCGTGCCCGCGGCGAACACGATGCGCTCGCTTCCGGCGCAGATCGACACCTACGATGCGGCTACGAAGGACACGATCGATCGCTATCTCGCCGCCCGCACTGCGTACATTCAGTATCGGAACGGAATCAACTCGCGCTAGTCTTGAGGCGCCGGTGATTTGTGCTGGCTCCAGAGAGGTTGATGAGTAGTGATGTCGTAACCATGCCCAGACCGGTCGAGCGATTGGCCGACTGTGTCTGGTTGTGCCGGCTGATTTTCAAGGCCAGGCAATTTGCCGCAGGCGCACTGCCGCCTGAGTTTGCTGCGAGGTTCTGCCACCCGACTGGTATTGACGGGCATTTTCTGGCGTTTTTTCACCTGACCCGGGAGGAAATCCTCGCCGCATCCGGGCAGGACGATGCCGCCGTGGCAGAGTGGTTTCTTTCCTCCGGGGAACGAAACGAGCGGATTGCGGAATGGAATCACATCGCGGTGAATCTCGGGCGTCCCGGCTTTCCCATGGCGGACCGATTACAGGTTGCGCTTGCTTCGGTCTATCCGCATCTCGCCCATCGCAACCTCCAGACCGTTTTTGAGGTGCTTGAGGCTGATGATGCGCAGGAGGCGCACCGTGTGATGTTTTTCCCTATACCGCGCGAGATCGAGACCGACCGCATCCGGCTCCGCCAGTGGCGCGAGGAGGATTTTGCACCTTTCGCCGCGCTAACCGCTGATCCCGAGGTCATGCGCTATTTCCCCGCCACCCTGAGCGAGGAGGAAAGCAGCGCCTATGCGCAGCGATGCCACGACCTCATCGCAGAGCGTGGTTGGGGGTTCTGGGCGGCTGAGGAAAAGCAGTCGGGCGAGTTCATTGGTTTCCTCGGCCTGCACATTCCGACGGCGCCGCTTCCGTTCATGCCCTGTGTCGAGATTGGCTGGCGGCTTGCGAGAAAATGGTGGGGCAAGGGGTTTGCCACCGAAGGTGCGCGAGGGGCGCTGGAATTCGGTTTCCGCGAGCTGGACCTCGACTCGATCGTGTCTTTTACCGCTCTGGTCAATACCCGCTCCGAGGCGGTGATGAAGCGCCTCGGCATGCAGCGCGAGGCCACCTTTGAGCATCCCGTCGTCCCGCCTGGCCACGTGCTGCGGGAGCACTGTCTCTACCGGCTGGCGAATCCTAACCGAGTGCCTGAGACAGATCGGCGATAAGATCGCCCGGGTCCTCGAGGCCGACGGACAGACGGAAGATCCCATCTCCGGCAAAGGAGCGATAGACGGCTTCCTGTTCCGGCGTGAGCAGGAAGGACGTGCGAAGCATTTCGGAGGTGGAGAGGTAAAAAATCAGGCTCCGGTGGTGGCCCAGCGAGACCGCGTAATGAACCGTGTGCAGACGGTCGGAAAGCTGGCGGGCCACTTCCTCCCCGTCTCCGTGAATCTGGAAGGTCAGCATGCCGGAGAAGTTGCTCATTTGCCGCCGGGCGAGCGCCATCTGGGGGTGCGAGGCGAGGCCGGGATAGATGACACGTTTCACCTTGGGATGATTCTCCAGGGCATTTGCCACGGCGAGAGCTCCCTCTTCATGGGCGCGCATGCGGATCGTCAACGTCGCCAGCCCGCGCATGATCAGCCACGCGTTGAAGGGGCTGATGGTGCCCCCGAGATGAATGCCGGTACCCTTGCGCAGTGGGGCGAGATCATCAGTCCTGCCGAGCACCGCGCCGCCTACGGCATCACCATGCCCGCCGAGGTACTTGGTCAGCGAATGCACGACCAGATCGGCCCCGAGGTCCAGAGGTCGGGTGGCGATGGGCGTGGCAAAGGTGGAATCGACGGCGAGCTTGGCCCCGACGCGGTGGGCCATGTCGGCGACGGCGGCGATGTCGGTGAGCTTGAGAATCGGGTTGGCCGGGGTCTCCGCATAGACGAGTCGGGTGTTGGGACGGAGGGCTGCCTCCAGCAGCGCGGGATCGGAAAGATCGACGCGCGACACCTCGACGCCGTGGGCGGGCAGGAAGTCGCGGGCAAACTCCGCCGTACCCGCATAACTCACGTCGGAGAGGATGAAATGATCTCCGGGCTTGAGCGTTTGCAGGAGCAGGCTGGTGATGGCCGACATGCCGCTGGCGAAGGCGATGCAGGCCTCCGCACCCTCCAGATTGGCGAGTTTGCGCTCGAGCTGGGCAATGGTGGGATTGCCCCATCGCGTGTAGATGAAAGGCGTGTTTTCCCCGAAGTCCTCCGCCGAGAATGAAGCCCCCGCCTCGGTGACAAAGGTCGTCGACATCACGAGGTTGGGCGCGGACGCTCCGGTGACGGGATCGGGGTGCTCCCCTGCGTGAATGGCCCGCGTCGCAAAGGCGGCAGGTGGCCGGGGTTGAGGCGTGTCGGACATGGCGGTTCCCTTCGGAGAAATAACGTAGCGCGAACCCGAGGGGAAATCGAACGCCGAATGCCGCTAGCCGAGATCGGCGAGCGGGAAACACAAGCGCACGCTCTCGGGAATCGAGCGCGGCCGCCCTGTTTCCGCGCAGACGTAGACCCACTCGGTTTCCCCCTGTGCGAGCACCACGCCGTCGGAGAGGCGGGTGAAACGGTAACGGCGGGTCGAGGTGGCGCGCTTGGCAGTGACGATGCAGGTGGCGGCTTCGATGACTTCGCCGACGTAGGCGGGGCGGAGATACTCGATGTGATGCGAGCGGGCGAACCACGTCGCTCCGTCGTCGCGGGCGGCAGCGGTTGCGCCGGAGTCGTTGGCGTGCTGGATGGCGACATCCTGCATCCACTGGACAAAGACAACATTGTTTACGTGGCCATTGGCGTCGATGGCGGAGGAGGGGACCTCGATGCGGCGAGTGAGAATGCCGGGCGTGTCGGTGGGTGTCACGGTACGCCAGGATTCTCGCCGCGGGAGGGCGGGGCTGACAAAGGAATTCTTATGCCCGGATGAAGCGTCCGCTCAAGGCCACCGCGATGAGAAGCAGCGTGATCAAGGCAAATGCAACCGAGAGCGACGACAGGTGCGAGATGAACCCGATCGCTGCGGGGCCCGCCAGGATGCCTGCATATCCGAGCGTCGTGATGGCGGGAATGGCGACATTTTCCGGCATGACCTTTTGCCGACCCACAGAGGAGAACATCACCGGCACGATATTGGAACATCCGATGCCGACGAGGGCGTAGCCGACCAGCGCGGTGGGCCAGTAAGGGTAAAGCGTTACGCCGATGCCGAGGGCGGCGCAGATGCCGCCGAGGAGGACGACCTTGGGGCCGCCGAGGCGGTGAACGATGCCGTCTCCGGTGAGGCGTCCCAGAGTCATGGTGCAGGCAAAAGCGGCATAGCCCAGCCCGGCTTGGGCGGGAGTCATGCCGTGGTGCGAAATGAGATACACGGCGCTCCAGTCGAGCATCGAACCCTCCGTGAGGAAGACGATGAAGCACACGATGCCGATCAAAAGCACGATGCCATGCGGCACGGCGAAGAGAGGACCGTCGCTGCTGCTGCCGTAGGGAAGCAAATCCCGGACGGAGGCAATGATGGCGAGCGTGATAAGGATGAGCACCACCACGACCGCCAGCAGCGGACTCACGCCCAGCCCGAGCAGCATGGTCACCCCCGCCGCCCCGACGATGCCGCCGAGGCTGAACATGCCGTGAAAACCCGACATCATGGTTTTCCCGCTGGCCCGCTCCACGATCACGGCCTGCACATTCATGCTCACATCGAGCGAACCCACCCCCGCGCCAAAGGCGAGCAGGCTGATCATCAGGCCGGGAAGGTTGGAGAGTGTGGCGAGGAAGGGCAGCGCCACGGCGAGCAGGATGCTCGACGCCGTGATGACGATCCGGCAGCCGAGCTTTGCCGAGAGCGCCCCCGCCAGCGGCATTGCCACGATGGAGCCCGCCCCGAGGCAAAGCAGGAGGAGGCCGAGTATGCCGTCGTCGATCTGTGCCCGCACCTTGGCAAAAGGTACCAGCGGAGCCCATGCCGCCATGCCGATGCCCGCAATGAAAAAGACAATGCGGGTGGAAATCTGCTCGGCGCGGCCAGGTGTCGATTGCGAAGTCATCAGGAGAAAATCGTGCGGTGAAATGGTGGAGCTCGCAAGGTAACTGCGAACTCCCGCGAGACCAGCGGGATGTTTATTTTTTGCAAGCCCGGGCCATTGCCCCGCGCCGGTCGAGCAGGTCATCGGCGAGGCTGATGATGAGCTCGTTGGGCATGGCTTGCGGGCGGCTTTCGCGCATCGTGGTGAGGCATTTCTTTTCCTCACCGGGCTGGCTCAGCGAGCACAGCAGCGAATACGCCACGGCGGTTGAGCGCGAGACCCCCGCCCAGCAGTGGACGAGGAGATTGTCCGAGTCGGTAATTTCCCGGCCAAACTCCAGGATCTCAGCGATCTTCTCGGCTGTCGGCACCACCTGCTCGTCGGTCGGTGCGGAGATATCGTGCATGTAGGTGAAGTGCGTCTTCGCCTCCGGAGTCAGCCTGGCACGCAGTTTCTCGATATGATTTCCTCGCTCCATCCAGACCGGATCCCAGATCGAGATCACGTGGCTGAAATTTGACAGATCCAGCGCGTCCAGCTCATGGACGCCGCAGATCGTCAGCTTCGGAAACCGCTCTGTTGCCATACTGCTACTCACAAGTCTGGTAGCATGTCCGATGCCGTCACGGGCAGGCAATCCCAACCCGTGTTTTGCCTGATTCGCCGAGGGAAACTCGTACCGCTACGCGTTCGTCTTTTGAAAAATCGCCAGCGTGGTGTTCTCCATGAAGCGGCGGTTGTTCTCCACCATCTCGACGATGGTGTTGTGCAGCGGACAGGGTTCGCCGTGGCCGCACCAGTTCGGGCCAAAGGGACAGCGGGAAGGTTCGTCGGTCTGTTCAAAGAGCGCGACGATGTCAAAGAGGCAGATCTCGCTGGCGGTGCGCGCCAGCGTGTAGCCACCGCCCGGGCCGGGCTGGCCATTGACCAGGCCAGCAGCGGCGAGTTGGGTGAGGAGCTTGGCCGTCAGGGCGACGGAGATGCCCCGGGCGCGTGCGATCTCGCCCGAGCCCGCCCGCCGCGCGGGGTCCGCCGCGAGGTAACTCATGACGGCGATGCCGTTCGCGGCGGTTTTCCCATAGATGAACATCCGGTCAGGCTGCCATACCGGTCATCATTTCGTCGATATCCTCTTCCGGGGTGCCGATCGTCTTGATGTCGAAGGTCTCGACCAGGAACTTCGCGACATTGGGCGAGAGGAAGGCTGGGAGCGAGGGCCCGAGCCGGATGCCCTTGACCCCGAGGTGCAACAGGGCGAGGAGCACGCAGACCGCTTTTTGCTCGTACCAGGCGATGTCGTAGGAAATCGGCAGGTCGTTGATGTCTGCAAGGCCGAGGACTTCCTTGAGCTTGAGCGCGATCATGACGAGGGAGTACGAGTCGTTGCACTGCCCGGCGTCGAGCACGCGCGGGATGCCGCCGATGTTGCCGAGGTCGAGCTTGTTGTAGCGAAACTTCGCACATCCGGCGGTGAGGATCACGGCGCTCTGCGGCAGCTTCTGCGCGACCTCCGTGTAATAGCTGCGCCCGCTGTGGCGGCCATCGCAGCCCGCGAGAACGACGAAGCGCTCGATCGCGCGGGAGTTTACCGCGTCGAGGACCTTGTCCGCGAGGGAGAGCACCTGATTGTGGGCAAAGCCGCCGACGATCGTGCCGGTCTCCAGTTCGCGCGGAGGGGCGCAGGTTTTCGCCTGGGCGATGATCGCGGAGAAGTCCTTTGCTCCGCCGCGCGAGGCGACGGGAATGTGCTTCGCGCCGGGATAACCCACCGCGCCCGTGGTGTAGAGCCGGTCGAGGTAGGTATTCTGGCTGCGCAGCGGGACGAGGCAATTCGTGGTCAGGAGGACGGGGCCGTTGAAGGCCTCAAACTCCGCAGTCTGCTGCCACCAGGCGCCGCCGTAGTTGCCGACGAAGTGAGGGTATTTCTTGAAGGCGGGATAGTAGTGCGCTGGGAGCATCTCGCCATGCGTGTAAATGTCGACTCCGGCGTCCTTGCTTTGCTCCAGCAGTTCGCCGATATCCTTGAGGTCGTGTCCGCTAATGAGGATGCCCGGGCGCTGGCCTACGCCGATATTCACCTGCGTGATCTCGGGATGGCCGAAGGTCGAGGTGTTGGCATTGTCGAGGAGCGCCATGGCGGTGACGGAAACCGCGCCTGCCTTCATCACCAGCGCGATGAGCTGGTCCATGCCGATGGAGCGCGTGGTGGCCTCGAGGCCCTCATAGAAAAAGTCATCGACCTCCGCGCTGCGGTAGCCGAGCGCGCCCGCATGCTTTGCGTAGGCGGCGATGCCCTTGATGCCGGTGATGAGGAGTTCGCGCAGGGAGCGGATGTCTTCGTCGGGCTCGGCGAGGATGCCGACGATCTGCGCCTTGCGGGCAAAGTGCGTCGCATCACCGCGCCAGGTCGCGCAATCCGGCAGATCGCCGGTATCGACTGCGCCAGCAGCCCGCCATTGCGCATCGAGCTGGTCGAGACGATACTGGCCGTCCTCGATGCGGGCGACGAACCAGGCGTCATCCCAGTTGGCATTCGTAATGGTCGAGAAAAGGCTCTCGATGACGAAGTCCGTGTGAGCGCTTTCCCTCTGGCCGAGGTCGGCGAGACGCTGCACGTAAACCGCGATGCCCTTGAGCGTGTAGACCAGCAGGTCTTGCAGGGCGGCGGTGGTTTCGGGTTTTCCGCAGACACCTTTGATGGTGCAGCCGGAGTTATTGGCGGATTCCTGGCACTGGAAGCAGAACATGGCGGTTATTGGGGTATGGGGTGGTTGATCGACTAGGCCCGGGCGGTCATTGCGAGGGCGGCGGGGAAGAGGACGTGATTCTCGAGATGAATGTGACGATGCAGATCGGTCTCGAGTTCCTCCAGGCCGGCGAACAGCGCGCGCCACGTGTTGCAGGCCTCGACAGGCGGAGTGTAGTCGTTGGTCAGCAGACGCAGCCGGGCCAGGGCTTCGCCCGCGTCATCATGCTCCTCGATCATCTGAGCGACCGGACCGTCGAGAGTCCACTCCGTCGCGCCACTGGCGTCGGCCGCCTTGATGGCAGGGAAAAGAATCTCTTCCTCCTTGCGCAGGTGGCTGTCGAGTTCGACGAAAAGCTGCTCAAAGACCGCGAACACCTCCGCGACGGACGGCGTGTGCCCGCCATGCACCTTCGCTACCCGTGCCGCCATGGCGTGGAGGCGGGGAAGTTCCCGGCGCAGATAATCGTGATGCGTCTCGACGATGTAGGCCGCGAGTGCGGCGGGCGGGAGTTCTGCGGGGTTTCGTTCCAGAGCGGGACGCCCGGCGGATTCCGCGGCGAGATCAGCCAGCACGCCATCGAGCGCGATACCGCGCTGCTCGCAGCTCGCGCGCAAGGTTTGCCCGCCCTTGCAGCAGAAGTCGATGCCGAGCGCCTGAAAGATTCGCGAACGTCCCGGTCGTTCCGCCACCAGCGAGCCCACTGTCCGTTCAGGCAGGGGAGTTTCGTGAGATTCCGTTGGGAACGAATGATGGTGGCTCATGATGGGAGCACTTCATCGCAACTTGTTGAACAAATAAAGATAAAACTATCTTTATTTAAATAATTGAGAGCTGTGCGGAATTGGTGAGAGAGGGACGAGATATTGAGCGGGTCGAGATTTCGTTCGAGGTCGGTGATTGAAATTTTTTATGCATACTGCTTGTGATCAATGGTTTGCGTGTTTAGTTTGCTCCTGGCATGCGGAGTGATCCTTGTGCGGGAGAAATCAAATCTCACTATGAACGCACACTCACCACTCCTTGATCCCGTCGAAGTCGGCTTCCGCCTTTTCCCGAACCGTATCGTCATGGCACCTCTCACTCGAATGCGGGCGCACATGCCGGGCAATATTCCTTGGGCACTCAATGAGGAGTACTATCGACAGCGCTCCAGTGCGGGACTCATCATCAGCGAAGGCACGCCGGTATCTGTGACGGGACACGGCTACTACGGAACGCCCGGTATCCACACTGCGGAACAGGTGGAAGGGTGGAAGGGGGTGACTCGGGCGGTGCATAATGCCAGCGGGCACATCTTTCTTCAGCTCTGGCATGTGGGCCGTCTTTCTCATACGGACCTCCAGCCCGGTGGAGCAGCACCTCTGGCCCCGTCGGCCATCGCGGCGGAAGGCTCAGCTCATACAAAGGAAGGTCCGAAACCCTGGTCTCTCCCTAGGGCTCTGCAGATCGACGAGATATCGCAGATCGTTGCGGATTTCGCCCGCGGAGCAGCTATGGCGAAGGAGGCGGGCTTCGATGGAGTAGAAATTCACGGTGCGAATGGCTATCTGCTCGAGCAGTTCCTGAGCGACCGGATCAATCTGCGCGATGACATTTACGGAGGATCCGTTGAAAATCGCGCACGTTTCTTCCTGGATGTCGTCGCCGCCGTTACTGCTGTGTGGGGCAGCGAGTATGTCGGCGTACGGATATCACCGAGCAACACCTACGGAACCGTAGAGCACAGTGATCGCTACGGCACCTACGCGCATCTCATCGGAAAACTGAACGCCTTTCACCTGGCATATCTGCATATCGTCGAGCCTCGCGTCGCGGGTAATATCGATATCGACCCGCTGCACGATCTTGGGTGCTCGCGGTTTCGCCCGCTGGTAACCGGGAGTACAAAATTGATCTCCGCCGGGGGCTATACCCGAGAGTCGGGGGAGAGAGCGATCGCGGAGGGGCATACGGACCTCGTTGCCTACGGAAGGAGCTTCATTGCGAATCCTGACCTCGTTGAGCGGTTCCGCGAAGGAGCACCGTTGAACCCCTATGATCGCTCGACGTTTTACGGTGGCACGGAGAAGGGATACACGGACTATCCCACTCTGGAGCGGAGCCTCCAGAGCGTGTGATTCGCCTGAGGGAACGGCTGTGCGTCAGGCCTCGAGCTTGAGGACGACCTTACGCACGGCCTCGGGCCGGCCTGGTACGACCTGGCAGCTGGGCATGTGGGCCTCGTCCTGCCAGAGGACCATGAACTTCCCGGCAGAGAGGATCACGGATTCCGCATCGGGGATGATGTGATACTTCGTCACGTCCTTGGCTTCGCTAAAAGGCACGTCGACCGTGAGAGTGTCTACTGGCGTGAAATACAGCGTTTCGCGGCCGGAGATGATGTATTGAATGTCGACGTAACGGCGATGAGCCTCAAAAAACCGGGTGGCCGGGTCGTGCGTCTCGTAGGACTGCACGATGGCGACGAGGCGCTCGCCGTCGAGTTCGATGCGCTCATCGGGTGCATCCGACGGAAGGTTCTGCAAAAAGTCGAAGCCCAGTTTCCAGAGTGGGCCGAGATGGTGGTAGCGGGGAGATTGGGTAAGGAAATCGAGGATCATGAAATAAGGGTGTTGTTCGCTGGAAGCGACGCCGCGCTCCCAGCGTCAAATATCTGCGGATCAGCGGGAGGGGAGCGGCGGGACGTAGTTATCGTGGCCGCCATGCTGTTGCCAGCCGCGGAGGACGAGAACCATCGGGATCAGCGCGGAGGCCGAGATGCCGACCGTCCAGAGAAAGGCGACACGGTAGTTGCTGCCGGAGGCATCCATCAAGATGCCGATAAGGATATTGCCAATGATCAAGGCTCCGCAGCCGAAGACGTTCAGGCCGCTGGAGAACTGTCCGAAATACTCGGCGGGAAACAGCTTCATGGAAGTGGCTCGCTGTGCCAGTGCCCAGGCCATGGTGGGTAGAGAAAAGGCAAGGGAATAGACCAGGAAGCCGGTGGCGCTGCCGATGAAGAAAAAGGCAAGGAGCGCCCCAGCGATGATCGCCGAGATGGATGCGATGGCGACATGGATGGGCGAGAAGCGGTCGCAAAGCCAGCCGATCGGATAGGAGAAGACGAGCGAAATCACCGCAGTCCACCCGAAGACATGTCCCATCTCATTCATATCGAGATGCAGCGTGTTTCCGGCGAAAAGCGTAATGAAGTTTCCGGCGCAGTTCAGAGACGCTGTGACCAGCAGATAAGCCAGGAAGAAGTACCGATAGAGCGGGATCTGAAGGCACTCGCGGAAATAGACGATGAAGGTCTTGAAAAATCCGGTGCGTTCCGAGGCGGGTTGCGGGGGAGGATAGTTGCCCTCCTTGACCTTCCAGCACATCAGGAGGAAGAGGATCGTGTATGCGACGCCCACGCCGATAAAGATCTCGTGACGATGGGTTGAGAGGTGAGGGAATACAAAGAACAGAAAGACCGCGCTGCTCAATGTACCGATGATGGTGAACCATGCGAGAAACCGGGACATCACCGGGAGGGGCACTACGTCGCGGATGAGCCAGTTGTAGGCATTCACCAGCACCATGTTGAGGAAGTGAAAGCTGACGACAAAGACGCACATGAGCCAGATGACGATGTTCTTCTCACTCGTTCCGCCTGGAAGCAGATGAAAGAAATTGGAGCTGATCCATTTTGCCATCTCCGGAGCGAAGCCGACGGCCACGACCATGGAGGCCGTGAGCGGTGTGGCGACGATCAACAGGGGGATACGTCGGCCGAGAGGAGTGCGCAGATTGTCACACCAGCGGCTGATGGAGGGCAGGAAGAGGACATTGACGAGTCCGGCAAAGCTCCCCGTCATCACTCCGATCATGGTGTTCGAAGCCTGAAGATCTTTCAGGAAAAGGGGGAGGAAGCGACCGAAGACGGTTTCGAAGAAATAAAAGGCAAAGTCTCCCCAGAGCAGCCAGAGGGAGAGAACCATGAGGCTTTTTTTGGAGTAGACGAGGGAACCGGCGGTGTAGACGCCGGGCTGGGTGCCTGGCAAGGGAGAGCTAATCGGGGTAGAATTCATTCGGGGCGTTTCTGGTGACGGCCCGCGGGGCGAGACCGAAATGAACTCTTACCAATACGTGTTGGCGTCTAGGTCCGTCAATTCAGGACGGTTGACGCCGGGACGGACTCAATGTGGTAGTCGAAGAAAAGCACGTTGCGCACATGGCCGTGCACAGGCTTGGGAGCCTGTTCCGGGATACTCATGGTCGAGCCGTTGATCTGATCAAAGTCCTGGATCATCCATTGTTTTGACGAGTTGAATCCCGGGATTTGCTGGATCACCTGCATGCGGAGTGGCAGGCCGTCGGGTTGGCCTTTGCCGAATGGGCAATAATAGCCCGTCGGGTTGGCCTCGTTGTAGAATCCTTTGAGTCGGAACGGACTCCAGTAGCACTTGCCCTCCTGCATATGCATCGTGGTTTTCCAAGCCGGACACATGAGGGCCGGGGCGTTGCGAGTGACCGTATCAGCGGGAGGAAGATCCCAATAAGGAGCGAGGAAGGCCCCGAGGTCATTATTCTTGATCCGATAAGTCGACCGGATGCTGTTATCGCTCTGGCCGGGCAGGAGGCCCTGGTTGTCATTGGCATATTGCGCGATGGCGATGCCGATGGCCTTGAGGTTTCCCACGCATTTCGTGCGATTTGCCAGCCCGACGGTCTGCTTGTACCCGCCAAAGACGAGGGCGGAGAGGATGCCGATGATCGCGACGGTGATGAGCAGCTCGATCATGGTAAACGCAGCCGGGCTGCGCCATGGAGTGTACCGGGAGGCGTTCATGGGGTGGCGGGGGAGACTTCGGGGTTGAACCAGTTTTCCGGGTTGGGAGCCAGATACGGGGGGACGCCCTGAATGTCGCAGATGATATCACCTGCGGCCCAAAGGGCGAGTTCCCACATGGCGTTGGTTTGAGATTGATCCGGCGCGTAACTCAATGGCCCGGGCGAATATTGTGGCAGCGCTCCTCCGATCATGGGATCGGCTCCGGCATTGGACGCTCGCAGGAAGGCGCGCACCCGGCCATCTGGCGAGATCAGAGCGCAGCCATACTCGCCCTGGTGGATTCCGGCCACCGAGATAGCGATTGATGCTGTTCCCGCCGGGACAAAGAAGGAGAGACGCCGCTGGCCGATGCCCGCAAGATGGAGCTTGGATCGGGCATCGAGCACGGTGCGGATGTTTTCCCCGGCGATCCGCCACGCCCCGGTGATGGAATCCTGCATGCGGATGCGGAAGACATCGCCAGCCTTGCCGCTGATCTCAAAGGGAATGTCGAGCTTCTCGCCGGGTGAGAACTCCCGCTCAAGGATAGTGACCCCTGACGCATTGGTCACGGTGAGATGGCTCTTTTGCGCATCGGTCCTGGCCGACCCATAAGGCTTGCGGATGACGGAGGGGTGGGCTGCGTCCGACGTGAGAGCGAGAGCTGCAGACTGATCCCTCGGCCCTCGCTGCCAGAGATCTCCGGAGGAAGGAAAGTCGAGGGTGATCTCGTCGCGGAGACGGGTCTCGGCCTTGCTCAGAAGGAGTGGCGCGGCCTGGGGATCGTTCCGCCCATAGAAGCGGGACATCCGGCCAAGCGTGTCGGGGGTGAAGTTCATCTGCTCGGCGAGTTCCTTTCCAAAGCCCTCGCGGTCGATGAAGGCAAAGTCACGAACCATCGACTTCAGCACCATGTCCATGTCGGCGCGATGGCCTGCCTTTTCCGCGACGTAGGCTATGGCGTTCACAACGAGCGGATTGAGATGGGCGGGATAAAAGGGCGAGGTCGGCTTGCCCTCGGTGTCGGCGGAGTAAGGCCACGAGGCGCGAGGGGCATCCCAGGCTTTTCGCAGCCACCCTGTGCTTGCTTCGAGGGATTTCCAGATCGTCTCATCCCCGGATTGTTCATGATACTCAGCGAGAGCCGTCAGGAGGATGCCGATGAGGAACGGGCAGTTGCCGACGCGCTGGAGTGGGTCATGATCGGGGGGGAGTTTGTGCGCCCACGCGCCGCCCAGATCGAGCGTCTGCGACTTTACAGCGACTGACGCGATCTGGCCCGCGGCCTTGAGGTAATCGGGATCGGGGCGGAGTCGATACAGGCCCATGAGGGCCTTGATCGACCAGCCGGCCGAGCGCTCATGGGTGCCGAGGGATTTGAAGGACGGGGCGATGGCCCAGGTGAGGTGCTCGCCGAGTTCCAGCGTCGCCTCAGCCACGCGAGGGTCTCCCGTCAGGCACCATGCATCGGACATGCCGTCGGCCCAGGTGTGGCCGTTCGTGCCATCGGTATGCTCGTCGTAAGCGTGGCTCCAGGTCGCCTGCTTCGGGCGGTTGGGGCCTTCCCACACGCCGGTATGACCGATCGAGTGTTGATGATTTGCGCCGACGTAGCGGGGATCGGGATAGGCGTGAACGATGTCGACATCCGCCTGGTGGCGCGCGGCACGCAGGGCGAGGCGGAAATAATCGGTATTGCCTGTTCTTGCGAACTGCTGGAAGAAACAATGTGCGAGGTCGTATTCATTGTTGCCCCAGTTGCGCTTTCGCTCGCCGAACCAGTCTCCGTAGTTGAAGAATCCGTACTCGCGCTGGGCGCGGGCCAGGTCCATGTGCTGCTCGTAGCTGCGGGAGACGAATTCATCCCAAAGCTCGAACTGCGCGCCTTGCGGGGCCGGGATGTCGCCCAGGGCGCGGGTCGAGGCGTACCAGCCCGCCGGGATGATCGCGACGAGCGGCGACTGAATTTCCGCGAGCAGCGCCTTGCGGGGAACCTTGCCGGAGAGGTCGATGGCCAGCCGCTCGGTTGTCGACATGCCCCACTTGAACCGGTAGTTGCCGGAGACGAAGGGAAACTTCAGGTGATACGGCAGGTCGTCGCCGAAGGTCGGGCCGGGCAGTTTGGGGAGCAGTCCGATACGGGCGCGATTTTCGCCTGCGGAGAATCCCTTCGGCCAGCGTTCCCAGAAATCGAGTATTGCCACTCCTACCCTGGCATCCCCGGCGGAGACCAGCCAGCTGCCGGAGGTGCGTCCACCGGGTTTCGTCTGGCCGTCAATGGTCCAGGAGCTATGGCTGTCGCTGGATTGAAAGACTGACAACTCCCGGCCTGAGACAAGACGGGCGCCTTTGTCATCTGCAGTCGGTAGGTTTGCGAGCACCTGGGTGATGGTGTCCGGGGCTTGGAGATTCAGGTCAAGGGAAGCAATGTCGGTGAACTCATGGGAGAGATCGTCATTGATGTGAGTATGCGCGATCTCCACCACCGGGGAGGCTCGACGAAATGTCAGCCGTGTTGTGTAGCGCATGAACGACTTGCCGGAGCCATCTCCGTAGCGCCCGTCTACCCGGATAGTGATTCGCTCCGGGCCGGACTCCTCAACCGCGATCGACTCGGGAGGGAGAGCTGCCGTGGAATAAGCCGTGCCGTCAGTCGCGGTGAGAGTGATGCCACTTGCATCACTCTTCCAGGCAGATGGCACCTTTTCCGACGAGCCGAAGGCCTTTGCGATCAAGTTGAAGTGTGTTTTGTCGATAGTGACCGTCACCGCCCCGGTCGAGATCTGGAGGGTTTTGTCATCCTGGCTCAGCGTGAGCGTGTTATCCGTGGATTTCCCATCGGCTTTTTCCGCGAAGCTGACATAGCTGGTTGCCGATTCGTTGGCTTCGATTTTGATGCGGCTCTCGATAAGCAGCCAGCGAATGCTGCCGTCGGGCCAGCGGGAGGTCACCGTGAATTGAGCGGGCAGGGGAGAACCCTTCGCATCCGAAAATCGCGCTCCGGCTTTCTCGAAGATGGCTCCCTTCGGCAGGGGAAAACCAAAGCGTACACTGGCCTCCCGTCCGACGCCTGACTCCTCGGTGAATGTCACTGGGACGCGATCCGTGAGGCCTGCCCCCTTTTCCGGCGTCGGATCAGCAAACGGCTCTATGCCGAAAGGGACCGCAGGTCTTGGGCGGGGAAAGGAAAACGGAGCAGTCTTTTCCAGCTTGTCGGCGGTCAGCCCGAGATTGTCTGACGACTCGTATTTCACCCATTCGTTCTGAAAGCGATAGGCGTCGTCCTGCGCGTCGACGATGAGGGCGCAGGCGACAAGAAAAGACAATACCAAGGGCGCTCGGGAGAGAATCATGGAAGGAATTACCGTTAAATATACCGACAATAAAGGTGTGTCAAAGATTTTGCCTCCATTCCTCGCTTTATCCCTCTACCAGAGGGTGAGAAAGGTGATGCAGAGAGGCGCTAAAAAGATAAAATATAGAGAATGGTGACGAAAAACTTCATTGAATATAATGATAATTACCGTTATCTTTTCTTTATGCATCAAAATTCCCCTCTGATGGCCTTTCTGGCTGGTTGTGTGCTTTTTTCTCTGACGGCTTCATCGGCTCTGGCGGAGTCGAAGGAGGAATTGGCGGAAAAACTGGCGCTGGGCGGGACGGCTCCTTTCAAGGAGATGAACATCCTCTTTGAAAGCACGGCAAAAGTTCAAACGCCCGAGGCAAACACAGAAAAAGCCTCGCAGGTCCGTATGATTCGCGGCGAGGTGGTGGGTAAGGACAGGCTGCTTTTTGAGATACGTTTCGACCACCCACCGGTCCTTGACCGCTCATCTTTCTGTCTCTACCTCGACATCGATAACGATACGGCGACCGGCCGTCAGGACGAAGGGGTGCAAGGTGTGGACCTGATGGTTGCTCTGGAAACCGCACAGGGTAAATCGCCGTATGTGCTTTTCAAGAATCCAGACTTCAGTGCCGAAAACACAAAGGTGCGCGCGGCCTGGGATGGACCCAATCTCTACATCACTCTGGAGCTTCCGCTGCCGGATCAACCGTCGGCTGCGCGAGTCTTCCTGCTTTCCACGAAGGATGGCGGAGCGAGCAATTTCCGCACGGCGAACGATACGCTGCTGGAGTTGGTTCCCTCCGATAAATCCCTGCCTCCGCTCTGAGGTGGCCGTGCTAGTCTGGCCTCGCCTCGCGCTTTTGTGGCTGCTGCCCCTGGGGGTTGCAGCGGAAGCGCGGAGCGATGGCGGTTTCTGGCTGGGCGACGGATCGTTCCGTGCTCATGTGGCGGCGGATGCGGAAGGGCTGAGGGAAAAGTACGGCCCGCGCTTTGATCCGATCCGGGTGGATCGGGTGGAGAGCGGAGGGGTGGAGTTCCTGGGCGAGGAGGGGTTGATCGATGAGTTCAGTTCCCGCTGGTCGCCGCCTCCTGGCTATGACGGGGGCTTTGAGGGAGGCTTTCTCAAGATCGGTGTCGGGCTGCTGCGGCGCATGCGCGTGACGCCATATCGATTCTGGGATCCGTATCCGGTGCTGCTGCCTGCGACGACGGAGCTGGTTGAGAGATCGGCCTTGCAGGCGGTCTTTGAGCAGCGCCTCGACGCCGGGCGGTGGCGATATCTCTATCGCAAGAAGATCTCGGTCGATTCCTCGGGGGGCCGGGTGGAGATTTCTTATGAATTTCAAAATACCGGCCGCGAGCGCATAAGCTTCGACCAGTACAATCACAACTGGCTCTGCATGGAGCGCGGCCTGCCATGGGTGTTTGCCACTTCATTGCGTCCTGGCATTCAGTGGCTGAGGACGGCCAGAGCCGTCGAGGGAGGGATGCGGTTTGAAAAAACGCCTGCTGCGCCTCTTTATTTCACCGCAGAGCAGAGGGATCGGCCATTGCTGGGCTGGGCGAGGTGCTCGGATGGCCGGCGGGAGGTGACGGTGACCGCCCTGTTGCCGGTGTCGCGCCTGTCGATCTTTGTGAAGGATGGATTCCTTGCTCCGGAGATCTTTGGGGTGTTCCGAGCGGAATCCGGGGAGAGTATCTCCTGGAAGAGGATTTATATCTTCAGGACCGGCCTGGAAGGACTTCCCCGAAAAGGAAAAGAGCAGGACCAGGTGTTTCTCCCGGTCCTGCCATCCTCCTGAAAGTGTATCAGTATTCCCTTAAGCTTTCGCAGAACGCCTGCGGGAGCGATAGATGCTCGCGATGGCGGCTCCTCCGACGATGGCGAGTAGCGCCGTGGTCGATGGTTCCGGGACGGATTGAGCCACGAAGTTCAGTGCGGCGGTGTTGTTGGTGTAGGTCGCGCCCTGATCTGCCGTGTAGAAGGTGTCGCCGATGCCCGACTTTCCGCCGGTGCTGGACACTTGGGTAAAGTTCATCGCCCTGTTATTGGCGTTGGTATCGAAGGAGACGAGTACTCCGTAATAGCTGTTGGCGGAAAGTGAGTAAGAACTCGCAAGATCGAAGGTTATGTAGCTTTCGTTGTTGTAGGTGGTCGGGACCGTTGCGGATTCGGAATAGAGCGGAGTGAAGGGAGCCGACGGGGAGGCGGTCAAGCTGGCAAGGGACACAATGGAAATCGTCATGCTCGCCCCCAGTGCCGTGGCGGTGGGGGTGCCATTGGAGGCGATAAAGAACGTCACCTTATCCAGGCTGATTGCGGATATCGTGGAAAAGCCAACGCCGACCCACCGATTATTACTGGTGGGCGTTGATCCATAGTTTCGCACCTGAATGTCGCCGGTTTTCGCGCCGGTGTTGGACCGGATCACGTCCGAGGTGGGGAGTGTATCGGTAAAAAGGATGGTTGCTGCGGGGGAGGTGGCGATTCCGAAAACAGAAACGGCCAAAATGATTGTCTTCAGGAGGGTGATTTTCATATCGAATAATCGGTAGTACATTAAAAATTACCGACAATTGTCAATTGCTAATTTTGTTGGCCTGATCGGTCCGGGTGGATACCTTGCGGGGCATGCGGATCAATCAGGCAAAGATTGCCAACGAGTTGGGAGTGTCGGTGATTACGGTTTCGCGGGCGTTGCGGAACCATCCCGATCTGGCGGAGGCTACGAAGGAGCGCATCCTGGAAAAGGCTCGCGAACTCGGCTACACCCGTCTTCGCACGCCAAAGCCGTCGTCCACACTGCGGCGGGCGGCGGTTGTATTCTATGGAGCCTCCCAGGTTGATCCGCTGGCTTCCGGAGTGAGGCGGCTCATTTTTTTCGGTCTGCATCAGCAGTGCAAGGCGCTCAACACCGAGACGGCGATTGAGATGCCCTCGATGTCGGAGGTGCCGGCTGCTGTGCGTAACCGTAGCGTGGAGGCGGTTTTCCTTTTCGGGCGCTACACGGCGGAAACCGTGCGGAGTCTCGGGGACATCCCCGCGATAGCCGTGAGCAGCTACTCGGAAGGCATTGATCTTCCGCGTATTACGGCAGATAACTTTGGGGGCATGAGGGATGCGGTGAACCATCTTGTGGAGCATGGGCACCGCCGGGTGCTGTTCATCCGCGAGGAGGAGCCGCTAACCCAGATCTTTCTGGAGCGAGAGAGAGGTTACGAGTGGGTCATGCGGAAGAATGGACTGCCCGTGGAAGTTGCCACATGGAATCTCGAAACCGATCCCCGGCCCGCAGTCCTGGAGAGTCTTCCCAAGGGTTCGGCGATTGCATTTGCGAGTGACAGTCTGGCTGGTGCGGCGATGGATTACTTCGAATCCAAGGGTTGGGAGCTGCCTCGGGATTGCAGCATGGTTTCCTTTGATGATACGGCTCCTGCTTCCCGGAGATTAACATCCTTTTCCCCAGACTGGACCCTGATGGGAAAAATGGCGGCCGACCTGTTGCTCGCCTGGCCCGGTCTGCCGCGCCGCACTCCGGTGGAGGTTCGCGTGCCTGGGCGGTTATCTGTCAAAGGATCGGTAGTTTCCGTCTAGTTCTGTCATTTTTCAATTATTCCCACGCGGGGGATTTTTTATTTCTGATTGATAAGTAACGGTATTTGTCGTTACTTAAATATCATGACATTTTTCAGATGCCTTGGAGCATGCGCTGGGATCTTCCTGCTCTCGACGAGTGTTCCAATGGGAGCAAAGGCGGAGACCGTGGTGGTATTGGTGGGGGATTCCACGGTGGCAGATTGGGCGAAGGAAAAGCCTGCCCGGGGATGGGGGCAGCTATTGCCGGAATATCTTGTGGAGGATTCCCGAGTCATGAACCTGGCCGTCTGTGGGGCCAGCACCAAGACATTCCCGGATACGGGAAACTGGCAAAAGGCCGTGGGCAGCGGAGCGAAATACATGCTTATCCAGTTTGGGCACAATGACTCCCACGCGCCGGACAAACCCGAGTCCACCAAGGCGGATGGGGAGTTCACCGCGAACCTCGAGCGATTTATCACCGAAGCCAGGCATGCCGGAATCACACCGGTCCTGGTGACGCCGGTGCATCGCCGGATGTATGGCGCGGATGGCAAACCCTCCACGGAATTGGCGCCATATGCAGCCGCGACGAGAAAGGTGGCCGAAAAGATGAATGTGCCCCTCATCGATCTCTATGCAGTCAGCGGCGAGTATTTCGAGAAAATCGGGGAGTCAGGCTCCGTGGGTATTACCGTATCGGACACGGACCGATCACATTTCACCGAGCAGGGGGCGCGGCAGATAGCCGGGTTTGTGGCTGCGGGACTCAAGGACACGTCGCCAGAAACGGCTCAACTGGTTAAGCCATGAAACCGCGTATCGCTCTTGTCGGCGTATCTGGATTCGCCGGGGTCTATTACGAGGACCTGGTGACAAGAGCCGCCGCAGGGGGGCTCGATCTGGTCGCAGCCACCGTGATCAATCAAGAGGCAGAGCCCCTGAAATGTGCGGGACTCAGGCGGGCGGGATGTCGGATTTACTCCCGGTATGAGGACATGCTGGAGGCCGAGGGGGGGCGGGTCGACCTCTGCATCATCCCCACGGGCATCCATCTCCACGCGCCAATGACACTGGCGGCCCTCGAGGTGGGGTGGAACGTGCTGCTCGAGAAGCCGGCCGCGGCGACCATCGCCGAGGTTGAGCAAATGAAGCTCGCGGAGGCCCGGAGCGGACGGTTTGTGGCGGTGGCGTACCAGCATATGTATGCGCCGGAAACGATGTTGCTGAAACGTGCTCTGTGCGAAGGACTCGTGGGAGAGCTCCAGGCGGTAAAATGTCTGGGACTCTGGCCGAGGGACGGGGCGTATTACTGCCGCAATGATTGGGCGGGGCGCATTCGGGTCAAAGGGCGATGGGTCCTTGATGCGCCATTTAACAACGCGCTGGCGCATTGGCTGAACCTCATGATCTTTTTTACCGGAGAGAAGGTTTTGCGTGCGGGCTCTCCCGTTTCACTCGAGGCGGAGTTGTATCGCGCCCGGCAGATTGAGAGTTGCGACACGGCGTGTTTTCGGATCGGAACGGACTCTGGCGCCGATGTCTATTTTTGGGTGGGGCATAGCTGTGCCCGGGAGTTGGGACCGGTGATGGAGATCCGCGGATCGGCGGGTGCTGTTCGCTGGGCTGGCAAGCAGATCGTTCATCGGGATGCGAAGGGGGAGCGCATTTTTGCCTCGTGCAGTGATTCTTCCGCACTGCGCAAGTATCTTCTGGACGCAGTCCTGGCCCGCTTGCGAGATGAACCGGTTTTTTTGTGTGATCTCGACATTGCCGGCCAACAAACGGTGATTTCCAATACGGCTTTCGAAATAGCCCAGATTCACTCCATCGAGGGCGAGTATCTCATCCCTACTCCAGAGCAACCCGGAGAGCTTCACATCGGCGGCATCGAGCAGCAAAGCATACGGGCTTTTGCGGAGGAGAAGATGTGGAGCGAACTATCGACAGGCTGGACCAAGCCCCCGACCAGGACAGTCTTTGCTCCTGCCATCGAACCGGCGCCCCTCGTATCGCTGGTTTCTTAGGGTGGCGGAGCGGGGAAAATTAGCTTAGCAAACGGCGTTCATCGCGCCGTGTTAATGGGAAAGGATCGCGAGAAGATCTCTCGTGGACGCGGTCGGTATTTTTGCGGCATCCGCGACCGGACGGCTAGACGTCTCCGTCTGGCTCGCTTCGCTGGTATTCCCCTCGCGTGAACGACCAGGAGTCGCTTTTTCGCAATTGGCGGAGCATCTTGATCAGTTTGGACTCCAGCAGGAAACGGCTGTGTATGCCAAAGTGGGCGAGCAGGCGCTCCACGTGCTTTTCCACGGTGCGGTCGGCGATCTTGAGCCTTTTTGCGATCTCCTCATTGGTCTGCCCGTCGAGGATGCCTTCGGCAATGTCGGCCAGACGAGGAGTGAGGCCGAAGGACTGGAAATGACCGTTGGTCAGCGAAAGCCGTTCATCGGCCAGCAAGGCGGCTTCATACGCCTTCAGGGCTTCCGAGATGGTCTTGCGCAGCGGAGCACGGAGAAAAGGCTTCACGAGGTACTGAAACGCGCCTTGGTTTACCGCCGAGATGGCCGATTCCATGGAGGCGTTGGCGGTAAGGATGATGATCTGTGTGAAGGGCGAAGATCGTCGGATGGACTCCATGATCTCTATCCCCTGGAGGACTTGCGATCCCTGGGGACTTTTGATTTGAAGATCGACTATCGCAACAGGGAAAATTTTCCTCGCAGCCGCCTCGATGCCGAGCTCTCCGGTGGGGTATCCTTCCACGGTGCAAATATCCACAAGGAGGTTCTCAACGATCTGAGGCAGGTCGGGCTCATCATCGATCATCAAAATGCGCGGGAGATCGAGAGAAGTGGACATGACTAAAGCTTTCAGAGTGACGTGACTTACATCAATTCATCGAAGTGTAACCTTGGCAACAAAAAACCCGAAATTTCCTTTTTTGGCGATATTCCGTGATATCTGATAAAATACGTGCGTGTACGCAAGTTGGGAATTTTGGGTGCGATGTAAATTGCTTTCGATGAGTGATTTGTGGTTTATTTATTAAACGGACTTCCTGGGCGGATTCCTGAGGCGCGAGGCGAGATTGCGAAGAGGAATGCATTCTTTATCCGAATGAAATAATTCTCAGCCAGACGGCTCAGTCAGCTTCCAGATATGGCTTGAATCCCGGGCGGATGTCGCTGCCATGGGGGCGGTTTTTTCGTGTATGCGACGGCTGGAACTATGTGATGGGAATGGGGGATGGCTTAGTCTCAGAAGGGTGGAGAATGCCGGTGGCAGGAGATGTGACTGCTCCCTGCTGAGGGAGGGATTTCCGCTTGGGGAGGGGCTGCGGGGCGGGCGGAGGAGGTAATTTAGGAATCTGGAATGATTTTTACGATTAATAAGAAAGTAATCAACGGGTGTGATTCGAGGTGGGGGATTCGTTGTTCCCGACATGGACGTGACTTTGGAGAGAATGCGAGTCGATTGGAGGGGAATGATATAGGCGACAGCTAATAAAATAAGCTTAGTTTCGGGGTGGAGAAAAAGTTTGATGTTTTTGACCATGCCGGGAATGACGTCGAGAGATTCTGTTCGGACTTGGAGAGAGGTTCCGGAATTGGTTAGGTGCCCGGGTGAGTTTGGAACCCCAAAGTGACCGGAGGATTGCGATCGTTGGCGCAGGATGTCGCATGCCTCCTTCCGCGACATCCCTCGCCGCATTCTGGAAGTTTCTGGTGCGAGGCGGCAGCGCGTCGAAGGCGCTGAAGAAAGACCGCTGGGACTGGCGGCAATACTACGACGAGGATCAGAACCGACCGGGCAAGAGCTACGCCGCGAAGGCTTCCTATCTGGATCAGGACGTCCGCCAGTTCGATCCGCTTGCTTTTGGAATGTCTCCGCGTGAGGCGGAGTCCCTCGATCCGCAGCAGCGCTTGCTGCTCGAGTCGGCTTGGGAGGCTTTTGAAGACGCGGGTTATCCCCTGCACAAGATGTCGGGATCGAGCACGGGTGTTTTTGTCGGCGGCTTCTGCCTGGATCACATGGTCATGCAGGCGCAGCCCTCCAACCGGCATCTGGTCAATGCGCACTCTGCGGGCGGGGTGATGATGACGGTACTCTCCAACCGCCTGTCGCATGCCTTCAATCTGCGCGGCCCGAGTGTGACGATGGATACAGCCTGCTCATCCTCGCTGGTCGCCTTGCACTATGCGTGCCAGAGTCTGCTCCTTGGAGAGTGCCGCATGGCTCTCGCGGGAGGGGTGAACGTGATGACACGTCCGGAATTTCCGATCATCATGAGCAAGGGGCATTTCCTTTCGCCTCATGGTGAGTGCCATACCTTTGACGAAACGGCGGCCGGTTATGGGCGTGGAGAAGGAGCGGGCGTGCTGCTCTTGAAAAAGCTGGAGGATGCTCTCGCGGACGGAGACCAGATTCACGCCGTGGTCCGGGCCAGCGGGGTCAACCAGGACGGTCATACGGATGGCATCTCGCTTCCTAATAGTGCTGCCCAGGAGGAACTGATCCGAAAGGTTTACAGCACAGCAGGGGTGCCGGTCGCGGAGGTGGATTATGTCGAGGCGCATGGCACTGGCACGCAGGCGGGCGATTCCGCAGAGCTCGGAGCGCTCCATCGCAGCTTCTCCGAGGGAAGATCCCGCAATCTTATTGTCGGATCGGTGAAATCCAATATCGGACACCTCGAGGCAGCCGCCGGGGTGGCGGGAGTGCTCAAGACTATCGGCATCCTGAAAAACCGTCAGGTGCCAAAGAATCTTCACTTCAAGAAGCCCAATCCAAACATCCCCTTTTCGGAGTATTGCGTCGAAGTGGCCAAGGAGACCAAGGCCCTGCCGGCTCCGGCCGAGAAGCCGACGGTTTATGCGGCGATCAATTCCTTTGGCTATGGAGGAACGAATGCCCATGTCCTGCTGGAGTCGGCGCCAGATCGAAAAGCCGTCCCCGCCGCCGACGGCGGAAGCGCGGTGAGGGTCATCCCGTTTTCTGCGCAAAGTGACAAGGCTTTGCGGGATCTCGCGGGTAAGTTTGCCTTTTTGCTGGGACAGCCGGGATATGGAACGCTGGAAGATTTTGCCCATACCGCGGCGCATCGTCGCAGCCACTTGAACTTTCGCGGAGTGGCACTGGCTTCCAGCCTTGAAACCTTGCGGGCGCAGTTCATTGCCGCATCGACCGGAGAGGCTCACGATGGTCTCGTGACAGGAGCGGGATCAGCAGAGCCCGGGGCGGGGCTGGTCTTTGTCTATACCGGAATGGGGCCTCAGTGGTGGGGAATGGGACAGGAGCTCGTCAAGACCCAGCCCATCGTGGAGCAGACGCTTGATGAGATCGACGCGATCTTCCAACCCCTCGCCGGGTGGTCGCTCAAGGAAGCGATGATGGCGGATGAGGCTTCGTCCCGCATGGCGAGGACAGAACTGGCTCAGCCCGCGAATTTCGCCCTGCAGGTGGCGCTCACTCGCTTGTGGGCATCGTATGGGATTCATCCTTCGGCAGTCGTTGGCCATAGCGTAGGCGAGGTGGCATCAAGCTACGTCGCCGGGGTCTACTCTCTCGAGGAAGCGGTCCGCGTGAGCTACTATCGCAGCCAGCTCCAGCAAAGCGCTGCCGGGCAGGGGGCCATGTTGGCGGTGGGATTGCCCGAGGCAGACGCTCTGGCGTTGCTGGGGAACGCTCCCGGGGTGTCCATTGCGGCTGTTAATAGTTTCAACGCAGTCACCTTGTCGGGCGACACCGAACAGCTCAAAGCCATTGCCGCCGGTCTGGAGGAGCGCGGAATCTTCAACAAGTTCCTGCGCGTCGAGGTCGCCTATCACAGTCCGCAGATGGAGCCGCTGCGCGAGCCCCTGCTCACCGCGCTGTCCGGGTTGGCGCCAAAACCGGCGCGTATTCCCCTGTACTCGACCGGTTATGGAAGGATCATTCCCGCCGAGGAATGGTCGGCTGAGTGCTGGTGGCACAACGTCCGCCAGCCGGTGCGGTTTGCCGCAGCGATCCAGGCACTGATCGAGGACGGTTTTGCCTCATTCCTCGAGGTGGGGCCGCATCCGGTGCTCGGCAACTCGATCAAGGAATGCGCTGCGCATCTGGAGCAAAAGGTGCGGTGTTTTGTCTCGTTGCGCCGGGCTGAGCCGGAGATGGCTCGCCTGCTTTCAACGATAGGGGAGTTGTACTGTGCGGGATACGATCCCGACTGGGCGGCGCTCGCGCCGGCGCATGGCGTATTTCTACCGGGGCCGCAATATCCGTGGCAGCGTGAGACGTTGTGGGTGGAGTCGGAGCGATCCAAAATGGAGCGTCTCGGTCTGCCGGGGCCGGTTTATTTGAACCGCTCGCTCATCGCACTCAATCCCACTTGGGAGGTGGAGATCAATCGCAACTACTTCCCGTTTCTCTTCGATCATGGCGTGCAAGATCAGACGGTCTTTGCCGGTATGGGATACATCGAGGCGGCGATCAGCCTGAACAAGCAGGTGAACTCCAGCGTTGCCGTCGTACTCGAAAACGTCAGCTTTGAGCGCGTCTTGGTGGTGGATTACTCCAAGCTCCAGTATCTCGTGACAGAGTACGACTCAGAGGAGGGGCGTTTTTCCATTTCGAGCCGCACGGAGGGAGAGGAGATTGGGAACTTGCGTCACTGTCGCGGGCGTTTGCTGCCTCAGGCCCAACCAGTTGCCAGGAAGCTTGATCTCGCTGCGCTTCAGGCGAAATGCGCGACGCCGGTGGATCGTGAGGCCTTTTACGACGATCTATCACGCCGGGGACTCCATTATGGCCCGACCTTTCGCCCGACGAGGGATATCTGGATCGGCGAGGATAGCTATCTGTTGAGGCTCGATGCCTCGGATACTCTGGCTGACGAGACGCATTTCCTCCATCCGACGCTCTTTGACGCGGCGATCCAGCCCATTCTGTACCGTTCGGGGATGGCCGGGCTGTACGTGCCATTTTCCATCGAGCAGTTTGAGTATCATTCCCGTCCCGGCTCGAAAGAGCTGTTTGTCTACGGCGAGCTGACATCGCGAACCTCGTCTCGGCTGGTGGCTCACGTCTGGCTGATGGATGCCCAGGGCGTCGTGCATGCTCATGGGCGGCATATGTCGCTTCAAGCCATCGACATGAAAGCCGGTGAATCTGCGGAATCACCCTACTATCAGCTCCATTGGAAACAGGCTCCGCTCTCGGGAGAGAGCAGGGAGTCCGTTTCCGGAGCCGTCATACTTGCCGACCCCCGGGATTCCGATCTCGCATTGGCTAACGAGCTCTCGGCGGCGTTACCGGGGTCAGAACTGATCGTGCGGGAGTTTGCGGGAGGAGCGAGCCGGGGAGATTTTTCCTCAATACTTGGCGCGGCCGCTCTCGCCAACCGGGGGCGGATCATCCTGCTCTGGGGGTCCGGCGGGCAGGTGATGGAGGACATCCTGGCGGCGTCGGAGTTGTCCGAGCGTCTGGTCGCTCTATTGCAGGCGGCAGCCATGATGCCTGAACCGGTGGTCGACATCACCTCGGTCACAGTCGGCGCGAAGGCGGTGAATGATGGCGAGATCATCACGAACTGGCTGGCATTTTCCCTCAATGCCATCGGCATGGTCGCCCAGAATGAATACGACGCGATACGCTTCCGTTCCATCGACCTGGACTCCGCCGGGTCGCAGGCGGTGCTTGACGAACTGGCCGCCGGCAGCAATGGCGAGATCGCCTATCGTGCCGGAGAGCGACTGGAGAACATCCTGGAGTCTCTCGACGAAGGAAACTCAGCGGTCCACGTCGAGACTCGCTCTCTTGATGAACCGGTCGAGCTTCAGGTCGGAATCAAGGGAAAGATCGACTCGCTGTACTATGAACCATCGGAGCGGGTGGACCCGGGTCCCGGGCAGATCGAGGTGCGCATCCATGCGAGCGCGCTGAATTACAAGGATCTCCTCAAGGTCGAGGGCAGACTTCACCCCGGAGCGGTCGAGGGGACGTACAACGAAGGGGAGTTTGGGATGGAGTGTGCGG
The DNA here is from genome assembly GCF_001613545.1 of Terrimicrobium sacchariphilum. Taxonomy (NCBI): domain Bacteria; kingdom Pseudomonadati; phylum Verrucomicrobiota; class Terrimicrobiia; order Terrimicrobiales; family Terrimicrobiaceae; genus Terrimicrobium; species Terrimicrobium sacchariphilum. Next base: position 3,199,949 of record NZ_BDCO01000002.1, on the reverse strand, counting down.
GAGTGGTGTTGAGAGCCGGCCCAGGCAGCGCCTTTGCCGCCGGAGACCGCATTATTGCCGTGTTGACGCGAGGCTTTCGCAGTATCGCGACCATTGACGAAGGCTTTGCGGTCAGGATACCTCAGGGCTTCGGAATGGACATGGCGGCGGTGCCGGTCGTTTATCTGGCTGCCTACCATGGTTTGGTCACCATCGCAAATCTCCAACGTGGCGAGAGGGTGCTGATACATCACGCCTCGGGAGGTCTCGGCATGGCCGCCATCGAGATCGCGCGCTGGCGTGGTGCGGAGATTTACGCCACGTCGGGCTCGGAGGAAAAGCAGCAGTACCTCAGGGGTCTCGGGATCAGTCATGTTTACTCCTCCCGTACGCTCGATTTTGGCCAGCGCATCCGCGAGGATACGGGCAACGAGGGTGTGGATGTCGTCATCGGCGCCCAGACCGGACAGGCCATGCATGTCAGCCTCAATCTGCTACGCACCGGTGGACGGTATATTGAGATCGGCAAGAAGGACATCGCCGAGGACAACAGCCTTCCGCTCCGCGCCTTCAACCGTAATCTCATCTTTGCTTCGGTCGACATGGATCGTCTCGCCAGGGAACGGCCTTCGTTTGTTCAACAAACGCTGCGCGCGGTCGTGGATCATTTCGCCCAGGGAGATTTCAAGCCCGGCCCGGTGCGGGTTTATCCCGCGGCGGAGATCAAGGCGGCCTTTGCGGAGATGGAGCGCAGTCAGCACATTGGCAAGCTGCTGGTGGATTTTTCGCAGGGCGAGGTCGAGGTGTTGGTCAAGGAGCAGCCCGCGCCGGTCTGCCATCGCGATGGAAGCTACATCGTCACAGGTGGAACTTCGGGCTTTGGCGTGGTGTCGGCTGAGTGGCTCGCTTCGCAGGGGGCTGGCAAAATCTATCTCGTGAGCCGATCTGGCAAAAAGGCTGGAGGTCTGTCGGAGGCGATGGCTCGCATTGAGGCGGCGGGAGCCGAGGTGGAGGTGCTATCGGTCGATGTCACCGATGCCGCCCAGGTCTCGGAACTCGTCTGCCAGGCTAATGCCGCCCCTTATGCTCTCCGTGGTGTGATCCACGGAGCAATGGTGCTGGATGACGCAATGATGGCAGACATGACGGCCGAGCGTTTCCGCAAGGTTTTCCTTCCCAAGGTGGCCGGCGCGTTGAACCTCGCCGCGGCCGTAAAAGGTTCTACGACACTCGACTTCCTCGTCTTCTACTCTTCGATCTCCTCGGTGATTGGAAACCGCGGACAGACGAGCTATGTGGGAGCAAACCGCACACTGGACGGGCTCGCGACCGTTCTCCGGGCGCGAGGCATACCTGCAATCTCGCTCAACTGGGGGGCACTGGCGGAATCCGGCGTGGTGGCCCGGGATGAAAGACTGGGCACTGTATTGGCTTCCTCCGGCATAACCGGCCTGGGCAACCGCGAGGCGCTGCAGGCGCTGGGAACGGTTCTGAGGGCGGGAAAAGAGCAGATCGGCGTTTTTCTGATGGATTGGGAGAAATGGCGTGATGCCAATCCCAAGCTCGCCGGCCATGCGCTTTTCCGCGATCAGACGATGCGTTCCCAAACGGCTGGCAACGAGGTGATGGCCCGCATCCTTGAAGAATTGACGGATGCTTCTCGCGAGCAACGGATGCGTGTTCTCGAGGATCGCCTGCAAGACGTTCTCGCCAAAACTCTTCGGATGTCGAAGGATACGATTCCAATGACCCGCAAGCTCAACGAGATGGGGGTGGATTCTCTGATGGTGCTGGAACTTAGTCTCGGCATTAAGGAGCAAATCGGCTTGAATTTCTCGGCGATGGAATTCCTCAAGGGGCCAACTCTCCGACAGTTGGCCACCTTGGCGGAAAGCCGTCTGTGGGGCACTTAACATTGACTACCAAGACCTTTATCGACCGTGGAAAAAGCACTTGCCGGAATTGATAGCCTCGTAGCCTTCGTTAACACCTCCGGGATCCGGGGGCGTGGAACGCTGATTCACATCTCGCGATCAGTGGCGGTTTTCGAGGTATATAATCCCTTCTCCCTGATCCAGATGAGCGAGGTTCTCCAGGAAATCTCGGTCATGCGCGGCGAGCGTGTGATTTACAGAGGCCGAGGGGTCGTCACGAGCATCGTCTCCACCGGTTTGATGGTGATCGTTTCCGTCACCCTGATTGACTCGTGGAGCGCTCTCAATCACCTGGAACCCGGCCCTGCGTTGAGCGAGGAGTTTGGGAAATTCATTAGTGACTGGGAGAGCGGACTAAACATCTCCGACGGCTATCAGCTGGCGGTCAATAAATTCTCCAACTTTCTGGCGGAAACAAGCCGGTGGATCGAGGAGGCGGAGACAGCCATCATCGGCGACATCAACGCGCACCCCGAAAAGGCAGCGCGTTTTCGCGAGTCGATCGAGAAGGTCGTGACGGAGAAGCTCTCGCAGCTCCTGTATCTTTTCCAGGACGAGGCCGCCAGGGTCCCGGAGGAGGACTCCATGATCTACAAGGCATTCGCCCGTCGCGAGATTCACCCTTATCTGCTCTGCGCACCCTTTGTCTGGAGGACCTTTTACAAGCCGCTCGGATATGCGGGTGATTACGAGATGGTGAATATGCTCCTCCAGGAGTCCCAGACCACGGGATCGACCACGTACGCGCGGATTTTTCACGAACTCACCAGCAGCGTGGCGGCATGTATCGCACATCGCAACCGTGTCACGATCATGGAGCGCACGCTCGGCGAGGAGGCCGAGCGCGTTAACGATGAGCAGCGTGTTTTTACAGCGCTTACGGTCGCCTGCGGCCCCGCCGTGGAGATTCAGCGATTCATTCGCCGCAATCCGCTTTCCAGCCAGAGCGCACTTCACCTCATGGACTTCAATGAGGAGACGCTGGAGTACGTGAAGCTCCGCACAGCCGAGGCGGTGGAGGAGTCTGGAAACAAGCCGGCACTGAAGTTTATCCAGAAGTCCATCGACGACCTGCTCAAGGACATTCATCTGGAGAGCGAGGGCTTCCTGCCCAGCTACGACATGATCTACTGCGCAGGGTTGTTTGATTACTTCCCGGACAACGTCTGCCGCAATCTGCTCGAGCTTTATTACCGGTGGGTGCGCCCGGGCGGCCTGTTGCTTACGACCAACGTGCATCCGAACAACCCCGAGCGCTACCTCATGGAGCATCTGCTCGAGTGGTATCTGATCTATCGGAACGAGGAAGAATTGCTCAGCCTGGCTCCCAAGGGATCCGAGGGGGAGGTCTTCGCAGATGACACCGGGGTAAACGTGTTCCTAACGATCCGCAAGCCTCTATGAGTGTCGACAGTGTTGCGGAGGCCAAGGATCAAGCCCTGCGCCTGAGATACCGTGCCTATAACTCCGAGAAGCTCGCGTATGGTCTGATGGTACTCAGTGGCCTCTCGGTGCTGGTCGTGCCGGGTGGATTCGTCCTCGATTACTTTCTGTATCCGCACGAGTTTCTGACGTTTCTCGGGGTGCGACTGGCCACTGCGGCCTTTCTGATCCTGCTGATCGGTGTGCTTTACCTGGAGCGGAAGAGCCAGAGGCTGACGGTGATCAAGTCTTTGGGCGTGCTCTCAGCGTTGAGCGTGAACTCCGCCATGTGTTTCATGATCTATCGGACCGAGGGGGCGAAGTCGCCCTACTTTGTCGGTCTGATCCTGGTGCTTACCTGCTGGTCGATCCTCTCGCCCTGGACTGTCGTGGAGACCGCGAGCATGTGCTTTCTTTCCATACTGGCATTTCTCCTGGCCTGCATCCTGAATCCGGACTTTGAGGCTCCGGGATCTATTCCCTTGCTGGGCTTTGGCGGCTTTTTCCTCGTGATTACCGCGACGGTTTGTATCGGCATCACGTTTTATCTGGCCAAGGCGAGGTTTGAAGAGTTTCGGCTGCGCCATCAACTCGATGAGCAAAATCGGGAACTGCAGGATCTCGACCGGTTGAAGACCCAGTTTTTTTCCAATGTCAGTCACGAACTGCGTACGCCTCTTACTCTTATTCTCGGCCCGGTCGAGACGATCCTCAGCCGGAGCGAGGCCCTTGACCAGAAGGTGCACGACGGGATCATCCTGATCCATCGCAACGCTCTGCGGCTGCTCAAGCTCATCAATGATCTTCTCGACCTGACGAGGCTCGATCAGGGAGCCGAGGTCCTGCGCAAGCGGGAGATCCCGACCACGGCCTTTATCAAGGGGATCGTCGATTCGGTGCGACACCTGGGGCTTTCCAAGAATCTCCGGATGAAAATCGAGGAAAGGCAATCGTCTGTGAAGCTGATTGCCGACCCATCCAGGCTGGAGAAGGTGCTGGTCAACCTGCTGACCAACGCACTCAAGTACACGCCCTCCGGTGGTCTGATCACCGTACGCTGGTTCTCTCGTGATCGGGAGACCTGCATCGAGGTGGAGGATACGGGAGTGGGTATAGCCGAGGACGAACTGCCTCGTATCTTTGACCGTTTTCATCAGGTCCGGAGCAACCTGGCCAACCGTAGTCAGGGGGTGGGGATCGGCCTGGCGCTGGCAAAGGAGCTGGTTGTCGAGCATGGCGGGCGTATCGAGGTGGAAAGTATGGTCGGGCAGGGGAGTACATTTCGTGTCTGTCTGCCCCTGGATGATGGGGCGGAGGGAATAGAGACCCTGGAGCCTGGGGCGGCAGGAGCTGGAGATGAGCCTTTTGAGCAGGCATTTCGGTCGGCGGATCGCAGTTGGCGGAGTGCGCCGGAGAGTGGGTCCGAGCTTGAATTTTCCATCGTCGGACAGGGCGAGAAAACCGTGCTCGTGGCAGATGATGAACCTGACATGCGCAACTATGTCGTCTCGCTGCTGGCGGACAAATACCGGGTGATCCAAACTCCGGATGGGGTGCATGTCAGTGCTCTCGTTGCGGAGCACAAGCCCGCGATCGTTTTGCTCGACTGGATGATGCCGGGCAGGGATGGCCTGACGGTCTGTCAGGAACTCCGTGCCAGCGAACAGAACAGCGACCTGAAGATCGTCCTGCTGACCGCGCGAGTCGACGAGCAGTCGAAGATCGATGCCCTCCAGGCGGGAGCTGATGATTTTCTGACAAAACCCTTCAGCAGCATCGAGGTGTTGACCCGTATAGACAATCTGCTGAGGTCGGTGCGCCTGCAGGCGGATCTGCGCGCTCGCAATGACGAACTCCTCGCTGCGATGGAGAAATTGAAGAGCACGGAGATCATGCTCATTCAAAGTGAGAAGATGAATGCCATTGGATCCCTGTCTGCGGGTCTGATGCACGAAATCAACAATCCATTGAATTACACTCTCGCCGCGGTCAGCTTCGCCAAGCAGTTCCAGGGGCAGCTCAGCCCGGAAATGCAGGAGGTTATTGCCGACATCGAGGAGGGCATGACTCGGGTGAGTGATGTGGTGACGAATCTTAAAACGTTCGCCTATCCAGAGCGAGCCGGGGTCTCCTCCGTGTTTACACTGGAGGAGGTGCTGCAATCTGCGCGGAAGATCATGGCGCGCGACTTGCAGGGCATCGAGGTCAGGTCGGAGATCCCGGCCGGTCTGGCTATTCAAGGCCAGAAGACCCAGATGATTCATCTGTTTATCAACCTGTTTGCCAACGCAGCGCGGGCTATCCAGGAAAAGCCGGGAGGTGGCACCAAGGAAATCACCGTGTCTGCTACAGTTGCCGGAGACACTGTCAGGATCGACTTTGCCGATAGCGGCCCAGGCATTCCCGAAATGATCATAGGCCGGATCTTTGAGCCATTCTTTACCACACGCGATGTGGGATCAGGAATGGGCATGGGACTTAGCATTTGCCACACCATCATGGAAGCTCACCACGGCAGCATTACCGCAGATAACCGGCCGGGCGGCGGAGCTGTCTTCACCATCACTTTGCCACTCGCCGAACACTAGCCCTACATATGACGACCAACGATTCGAATCCGCGTTGCGGAATCCTCTACATTGATGACGAAGAAAAGGCCTTAAAGTACTTTCGCATGGCTTTCTCCGAGAAATTCGAGATCTTCACCGCGAGTTCGGGGCGGGAAGGGCTCGAGGTGCTGAAAAGGGAGTCGGCGAGGATCGGTGTGGTGATCTCCGACCAGCGAATGCCGGAGATGCTCGGTGCCGAGGTGCTTGGAATCGTGCGGGATCAATATCCCTCGATCGTTCGCATCATTACCACGGCATACTCCGATCTGGAGAGTGCCATCCAGGCGGTGAACAAGGGCTACATCTATCAGTATGTGGTCAAACCCTGGGAGATTCGCGACCTCGGGATGGTGCTTCAGCGAGCGGCGGATTACTTCCAGGTCCTGACCGAGCGTAACGAACTGTTGGCGCTCAAGATGGCAACCTTGCAGCGCATCCTCTGCAGTGACCGGGTGAAATGGCTGCTGCTTTCCTCGCAGTCCTGGGAGCCTGCGGCCCGTGCAATACTTCAGCGCGCGCTGCTTGCGGCGATCCAGGCTTTGCCAGCCAATCCGTCCTTTCTGGCTTCGCCTGCGGCGACAGCCCGGAGCTTTGAAATCGGTTCGCTGATTCGTTCCGAGTTTGCCAGCGCAGCGAACCTATCGCCAGCGCTGGAGACGCTGCGCAATACCCCCCCCACTCCTTCCGCGGCCTGGCAGGCACTCCTGGTCGACCTCTCCGAGAAACATGGGCTGACGCCGGCGGGGGAGTTTTCCCTGGTATCATCAACCCCGTCCTCCCCAAATGCGGTGCTGCACCGGGATTTGTTTGGACTCCTCCTGGGAGGCAACACGGAGACGTCCTCGCTGCGTTTCTTTGAGTGTCTGTACGCACTCGCTGCAGCCAATACAGCTGCAAGCGTTACGATTGGCGACATATCCGCGGAGGTTCCTGCCACGGCCTCCGAGGATGCCGTGATAGACGCACTGGCCGGGAAGTTTTCCTCCTGGGATATTGCCCGGTTGTAGCTTCGGCAGCTGAATTCCCGGATGGATCAAAAAGGCATACTACTGGTCGATGATGAGGCGCTTGCGCTGAAGTACTTTTCCAAAGCCTTCGGACAGCGCTTTCCCATCTATGCCGCTTCCTCTGCCGCCGCGGCCCTCCAGGTGCTTGACGAACATGCCCCCCGGATCGGCGCGGTCGTTACGGATCAGCGAATGCCTGAAGCCACGGGGGTCGAGCTTCTCACTGTCGTCCGCAACAAATACCCGGGCACGGCAAGAATATTGACCACCGCGTACTCCGATTTCGACGTTCTCGTCTCAGCCATCAACGTCGGAGCAGTCCATTCCTTTGTGGCCAAGCCATGGAATATCGGTGACCTCGAACGCACTCTCGTAGAGGCGTTGGAAATGCGAAATCGGCGGCTGCCGGGCAGACCAGGGCTGGTCTTCCCGGGGGATGAAATGGCGCATCCTGTCACAGATGACCGGGTATATGACGTGGGCCTGATCGCGGCGAGACTCGGGCACTATGTGCACAACGCCCTGTGTCCGATGACCTTCCTGCTTGACCAGTTGATCGCCAACAAGCCGGTGAACCAGATTTGCTCTTTGGAATTCCTGCAGGAAGTCCGCAACCATATTCATGAGGTTTCGCGGACCCTAAAAGAGTTTGAGCAGATCAGCGCACCTTTACGCGATTGTGATCGGGAAGTCCTTGATTTGCGGGCTGTATTCAATCGCACCCTGGCGGAAATGGTTTCCATACGTGAGCAGAAGCAGTTGCAGATTGAGGCGCTCATTCCGGCGGATCTGCCGGAAATCCATGGTTCTGCGCGTCAAATCGGCAAGCTGTTCCGGTTCATGATCGCCGAGGAGGCGGTCTCGCTTCCGCCCGATAGCCTTCTGCGTATTGTGTTTTCCAAGCACTTAAGAAATGGCGAATGCCAGGGGGTGGATATCGAGTTTGAGGATTACAGCGCGGTTTCTGCGAGCGTTGATCCGGGGAATTTCCTCCTGCCTTTTTACGTAAGAGGCGGAAATCCTAGGGAGTTCGGGGTGTTCCTGGCTGCCTGCTACTTTATCGCACGCCATCATGGAGGAACCTTCGAGGTGCATCGAAAGGCGGAGGGAGATGGGCTTTGCTTTCGTATCTTTCTGCCGATCAACGGGCGGCGATTTCCTCTTGAGGGAACGGATTTTCTCGGCAAGTCGTTTCCGGAGCCATACAATACCTTGTCCCGGTCATGATCGCTGAGCGCCCCCATAGGAAAGTACTGGTAGTTGACGACGAACCTCTGGTTCGGGAGACGCTCGATTATTGCCTGAATGACGAGTACGACATCACGGCTGCAGCCTCGGGGGAAGAGGCAATAGAACTCTCAAAACAGGAGGACTTTCCGGTGGTGCTGCTCGATCTCCGGATGGATGGCATTTCGGGCCTCGAGACGCTCCGGCGGCTCAAGCAGCTTCATGCCATGCAGAACGTAGTGATCCTCACTGCTTATGAGAGCACCGAGTCTGCCATCGAGGCCCTCAATCTCGGAGCCTACAGCTATCTGACCAAGCCTTTCCGGCAGAACCGCCTCAAGGAGGTCATTTCCAAAGGCATCCAGGACTACGACCAGAATACCCGCCGGACGCGGGAGATGCAGCAACGCCTGATGGGTGTGCACGATAACTTCCTGTCGCTGCTTTGTCATGAGTTCAACACTCCGTTGACTTCGATCCTCGGGTTCTCGGAATTATTGTCGGAGGTCGACCTCGACGAAGAGCAAAAGGCCTGGGTCCATAATATCCAGAACTCCGGAAGCCACCTCCATGACATTCTCATGGAGATCGTGGATTATATCGGGGCATCTCACTTGGCCAGCGAAGGCGTAAAAGAGGATTTCACCTTGCGGAACGTCCTGAGCAAGGCTGTCGCACCTTTGGCTTCCCGCGAGCTCGTTGTCAGGCTCGAGGAGGACGAGATGCTTGATCTGCGTTTGCGTGGAGCTTCCCGCTCGATCCAGATGATCGCCAGGAAACTGGTGCGTATTGCCTCACATCAATCGCGAAATGTGCTTTTGCAAGGCAACGTGGAGTATATGTCCGACACGGAGGCACAACGTCTCACTGTGGTTGTGAAAAATACGGGGCTGATCCAGGGGCGATCCGGAATCTCGCGCATCGAGCAGTTGTTCGAGCCTTACTTCTTCCGACCGACCGAAGAAAGCACCGGGTTCAGCAAGAGTCTGGGACTGGAGCTGGCTACATGTCGCCGCATCGCCGAGTACGCGGATGGCACCGTGGACTGCCGGATCGGATTGAACAAGGAGATCGAGTTCGTCGCAACTCTCCTGGTCGATTTGATTGACTAAAGAAACTGTATCCGCCTGGGCACTAACCGGCGCTGTCTGACTCGGCATTGGCCAGAGCAGCAGTTTCCTTGCAAGTGCCGAGGTCGAAATCGGTTAGGACGATATAAGCGGTGCGCACGTCGTCCCGGTTGCCGAGGCGACAGGTTCCTTCTGCGATCTCCATGGGTGCATAGAGCCGGAGATGATTCTCCCAAGGTCCGTTCGGCGTTTGCAAGATGACCGGTCCTGCGGCACAGACGGTTATACGACCCTCATCTTCCTCGATTTCAAGGAGTTCTATCGTGAACGAGGTGACCGGTACGCGAACGCGGCGGGGTTGGTTTGGGTCGTAGACCGCCAAGGGAAGCTCTTTCAGGACCAACTGGGAAACTAGAGATTTGGCGGATTCTTCGATTTTCAATGAATCAATGGGCATGGACGATATTTGCGGCAGCAGCGTGTTTTTACGGTTGAAACCCGGTGGCCGCAATCTTCAAACGACAAGGGAAATGGCGCTGCTGCCTGAAGGCGGGATCGGGGGGGGGGCGTGGTTTCCAGCGGAAAAGCCGGAAATCCTTGTCGCACCATCGGCAAAGGGATACCAAGGCGAGTTCCCTCGAAGACCCCAACATGGCATCTGAGATCCCTCTGAGCACTCGATTGAGCAGGACGGTTTCGGCGGATTTCTTCCGGCCGTTGACCCGCCCCTCTGCGCCTGTCTATGTCGATTGCGCCTGTCGTCTGGAGGAGGAGGCAGGGTTGGCGGGACGGCTGCCGCTACTCGATGCGCAGCAAATCATTCGTGAGGTGCTGCTGGCGCATCCATCCGTGCATTTTGACGAGGATGAGGGGGCGTTGCTGCGCGATGTCCGCCAGCGAGCCAGTGTCTTCCTGACCAAGCTCCTTGCCGCGGGCTGGGTGGAGGAGCAGACGCTCGGGTTGCACGATCGGCGCATCATTATTTCCCCGGGGCTGCGTCTGCTTCTGGGCATGCTTCGCACACTGGTGGAAGATCAAGTTGCTGAACTTCAGGCCTTTGCTGATACACTGCGCGGAGTCTGCGAAACGCTGGAGCGCAACCACGCCCTCGATCCTCTGACCCAGAGTGGCGACGACCTGCGGGGGACAGTGCATGATTTGAACCAGCGGCTCGATCTCGCGGTGTCGCAGCTTTACTCGGTGGAGAAACTGATCGCGAGCTTTGAGATGCGCCAGCGGCATTCTGAGTCCCCGCTGGAGACGCTGCAGGTTTTCTACACCGAGTTTTCCCGAGGCCAGCACATGGTCTGCTACGACGTGCTGAGCAAGGGCGGGCTGATTTCCCGGCTTCGCGCCGCCCGGGCCAGGGTGAGCGACGGGCGGGACGATCCGCTGACCCGCGACAGGCTGGCGGAGGGTTTACGCGAACATTATGGCTACGACGAGGCCGAAGCAGCGACGCGGGCCAACACGATCTTGCTGCGGCTGGAACGAAGCCTGGGCGGATTGGGCGAGATCGCGCGTGCCATCGACGAACGCATGGCCGCCTTTAACCGTCTCTCGCAGCAGCGCTACCGCTACCAGACCGAGATTCGTGGCCGCCGACCGGAGCTCGTCAGGGCATACTGCGACGCGATCAACCACGCCCATGGCGGCGGACATTTCCGCATCTTTGCCAACATCGCACCGGACTTCCGCCCGCTTTGCCCGGAGACGCGGTTTTTGCACGGCACCGAGTCGCTCTGGAAAATGCACAAGCGTCGCACCCCCGCCGACCTTTCCTTTGCCACCGGCCGGGCCACGCCGGAGGACGAATCGGCTGCGCTCGCCGCCCTGCGCGAACGCCAGAGGCTGGCCCTCACCCCGCTGCGCGCCGCCAAACTGGTCGCGAAGTTTCTTCCGAAAAAAGGGGAGAAGGGCGCGGTAGGCGACTTTGCCGTGGAGAACACGGACGAACTCCTCGACCTGCTCGCCATCGTCGCCTACGACCACGCCCAGGACGAGAACGGGCGCACCATTCGCTGGAAGGTCGATGGCCTGCGGCGGTCCTCGGGGCTGGAACCCGAAAAGGTCGCCCGCGATGCGCAACTCGATTGGCTGATGGACCGCTTTGAGGTAAACCGCACGCAATGACCGCCGAACGTACCGACCCCCTCTGGCCCAGCTTTTGGGCTGATGTTGCCGCCGAGGACCGCGCCCCGCTGCGCGACATCCTGGCGGAGTTGCTCGGTCGCGGCGTACTGCTGGGTGACACCGGCAGCGGGCGGGAGCTTTTCCTGCTGGCGCGGGATCATCATCGCTTCCGGCTGGAGGACTATCTCGCTCCGCTGGGCCTCGAGCTCATCGTGGATGACGAGGCACTGCTCCTGCAGGCGCGCCCGCGCATGGAGTCGTGCCAGCTCCTGGGGAACTTCACCAAGGACGAAACCCTCATCCTCCTCACCCTCTGGCGCGTATGGGACGAGGCTCAGACGGCGGGAACCAGCTCCGCCGTGCTGATGCGGCTCGACGACCTCTGGGAAAAGCTCCGCGTCTTCTTTGACCGGATCGAGCCCCCCGAGAAATCCCAGATCGAGGCCGCGCTCAGCCGCCTGAAGCGCCACCGGCTCATTCGCACCCAGCGCCCGGAGGACATGACGCAATCCGGCGATCTCCTCATCGAGGTGCTGCCGTCGTTGGCCCGTGCCATCCCGTTTGACTCCATCGAGCAGTGGCGCGAGCGCGTCGACATGGCCTCCCCGCGCGACGGCGAGCCGGAGACTGAAGAACCTGTTATTTCCTGATCCTCGTGACTTCTCGTATTACCTTGAGCCGGATTGTCGCCGTGAACTGGTACGGCTACCGGCAGTTCATCGACATCAGCGGGCTTTCGCTCATCACCGGGGCGAACGGCTCGGGCAAAAGCGCGCTGCTCGACCTGATTCAGTTTGTCATGCTGGGAGAGAATCTCAGCCGTTTCAACAAGGCCGCCGCCGGGGCGGGCAGCGGACGCACGCTGCGCGGATATTGCCTGTGCGATACGAATACGCTGGGCCGCGACGGGCAGGAGCGCTATCTGCGCACGAGCGGTGTGACCATCGCAGCTCTGGAGTTTCAGTTTCCGCTGCTGGAGGGCGAGACGGAGCCGCGCCGGCAGACGTGGGGGGCGCGCATCGAGTTTGACAGCCCGACGGGGAAGGGGCGCACGCTGTGGTTCACCGTGCCGACGCGGCTGGAGCGCAGTGATTTCCTGCGGGAAAACCCGCTGCTCGGCGGCGAGGAGTTTTTGCCGGAGGATGAATTTCGCGTGCATTTCAAGCGCGACCTCGGCGGCGAAACCTGGGAGCACCAGCGTACGTATCTCGAGGAGATGCGGCAGAGCTCCGGCCTGCACTTTGACCGCGAACAGATGAACAAGACGTTGCCCAAGGCGATGGCGTTTCAGCCGGAGAGCAACTTCGAGGCGTTCATCCGCGATTACCTTCTGGAGGCGGGAATGCCCGACGTGCGGGCGGTGAAGGAAAGCGTCGATGCTCACCGCCGCGCCAAGGAGCGCCTCGACAAGATGCGCGACCAGCACGTGCGCCTGACAAAGATCGGCGAGCTTCATGCCGTCGCGGCGAAGCATCGGCGCGAGGCTGCACTGTGGACGCACCTGCGCGACGCGCTGGCTCACGAGGAAGCCTCCGAGCGGTTGCAGAATGACCAGACGAAGCTGCGCACGCTGGTCGAGGAAAACAAAAACAACCTGCTTGCCCGCAAGGAAGCCGTCAGTGAGCGCGACCGCTATCGCGAGCAGCTCGATGAGGTGCGTCTTGTGGTCGGGCGTGATTCCCAGATCGCCCGACTGAGCGAGGAGCGCGAGAAGCTGGCAAAGCTGGAACGCGAACTCACCACCCTGCGCGAGGCGCGCAAGGTGGCCGGACAGTTCTTGCGCGACTATTCCCAGGACTGGCGCGACTGGCTGCGCCTCGGTGAACAGCTCGGGTTGGAGTCGCTGGAGGAGTGTTTCAATCTGGTCGAGGTGCTCAATGATACCGACGAGGCGGCGGCACTTGAAACCGTGGCGAGGCTTTCGCGCGAGGGTTCGCGTTTGCAGGATCAAGCGAAGGTGCGCCTCACGGAATTGGAGGAGGCCATACGGCGTGCGGAGCGGCGGGAAGCCGAACTCGTACGCGATCTGGAGAATTACCAGAAGGATCGCACCGCCTCCGCTCCGCTGCTGGAGGCTCTGCACGAGGCGGGAGTGAAGGCGCAGGCCTTCGGACGAGTCATCGAGGTGAAGCCCTCTGCGGAAAGCTGGTGGCCGCTGCTGGAAACCCTGCTGGCCGGGGAGCGTCATTCGATCCTAGCGGAGAATTTCGATGCGGCCTGGGAAGTGGCCCAGCGCATCTCCAGTGCCGACGAAGTGCTGCTGAACCCGGCGGAACTCGGGAAAGCGGAGGCCAAGCCTCTCCGGGGCAGCCTCCGCGATTTTTTTGAGGTGAAGCACAAGGCTGCCTCAGCCTACCTCGACCGCCTGCTCGGCCAGATCATGCCGGTCGAGCATCCGACCTTTCTCGACGAACATGAGCGTGCCCTGTCCCGCGACGGCTGGCTGAAAGACCCGCCGCGCCGCGTGCTGCTCAAGCCCGCGAAGGAGCTGACCATCGGCGAGGAAGGCCTGCGCCGCCTGCGCGAGATCCGCGAAAAGGAGATCACTGATGTGCGCCACGAGCTCAGTGGCATCCGGCGCGAACGCAATGACTGGCGTTCCTGGCTGGACCGTGCGGAGAAGCGCAACCTCATTCACCCCGAGATTCCCAAGGTCGCCCATGCCCTCCAGCGGCTTCCCGAGGCGGAGCGCGAGCGCAACATTCGTGAGGAGACGATCAAGCTCCTCTCCACGCCGGAACGCGAAAAGGCCGTGGCGGAGTTGCAGCGGCTGGAAAGCGACGAGCGCGGAGCGACAGAGCGCGCCGTGCGCCTCGACGAGCGGCTGAAGGCGGTGGATCAAAACATCCGCGAGCTGCGCGACCGTGCCGGGGCGGCGGAGGACGACGAGTCGAGGCTGCGGTTGGAGCGCCAGCTCAGCCGGGCGCGTCTCAGCGGAGTGCTCGACGACGAGATCGCGGATTACATCACCAAGGCCCGACGGCAGTTTTCCTCCTGGTCGAAGCGCATCGAGGCCTCGATCGAGGCGGCGTCCTCGGAGCAGAATCGTGCGGCCGAGGCTATTCGCAACCGCGATGACGCCCGGCGCGAGTTTCTTCTCGTGCATCGCGAGATGGCCGAGGTCTTTGATCCGGACGATGAGGACAATGACCGCTACGACCAGCGGTGCCGCGAGCTGGGCGAGCAGGAGCTGGATCGTTTCCAGGCCGAGGCCGAGCGCGCCCGCGCCGAGTGGGAGGACCGGCTCCAGCATCAGGTGCTCGATGTCCTCCGCGACAAGATCAATGAAGCAGAGCGCACGAAGCGCGAGCTGAACAAGGCGATGCTCCACGACATCGGCGGCATCGTTTACCAGATCGTCAGCCACCGCGACCGCGCGCACAGCGCGATCTGGGCGCTGGTCGAGAAAGGCCTGCCTTCCGGCGAGGACATGGGTCTTTTCAACTCCGCGCAACGCGAGGAGATCGAGAAGGCCAAGGAGGAACTGATGGCCGCGATCGAATCCGTCGACAATCCCGACGACAAAAAGGGCCAACGCGCGCTCGACTACCGGTTTTATCATCGCTGGGACATCGAGGCCCGCCCGAGTGGCAAGGGCGACGAGGCGGCGATCTCCCTCAACAAGAGCGCAAAGAAACAGAGCGGCGGCGAAAACCAGGCGCCGTTCTTCGTGGCCACGCTGGCGGCGTTTCATCGCGTTTACGACGTGGGCGGGCGGGGCGGGCAGCCGACGCTCGGGCTGGTCGTGATGGATGAGGCCTTCAGCAAGCTCTCCGGCGACCGCATCGACGACTGCCTCGCCCTGGCGCGCAACTTTGGCCTCCAGCTCGTGATGGCCTTCCCGGAAGACCGTCTGCCGACCATGATCGAACACGCCGAGACTGTCGTGCAATGCCGCGTCGAGCGCGGATACCACGACAAGACCGGCGCGGTGAACCACATCGAGAACTGGGTCGTGCGCGTCAACCGCGACCGGCTCCGCGAGATCCTTTCCTGAAGCAGCTCTTCTACCATTTACGAACCATGAGCAAACCCGGTACCCATGAACGCGCAGCCTTATTGGAGTCGCTCGGCACATTTCTCGCGCAGCGCCGAGAGTTTGCCGCCGCATCCCGCCGAGAGTGGTTTCAGCCGGATATGACTGATGCCCAGTCCTATGCTGATAGTCTTCAGGGTTATCGCGAGGAGTGGAAACGCCTGCTCGGCTGGCCGCTGACGGAGCCTGCCGCGAGCCCTGAAACGGAGTGCGAGTTGATTTCGAGAGATGCCTTGGGACGCGTCTTTCGTGTCAGTCAGCGAATTTTTGGCGTTGTTCGCACGTATGGACTACTCTTTCTCCCGCCGGCGGAGGGGAGTTATCCCCTGGTGATCGCGCAGCATGGCGGCAAAGGAAGTCCCGAATTAGCTGCCGGGCTGACAGAGATCGGGTCGGCCAACTACAACCAGCTTGTCAGGGGGATGCGCGAACGCGGAATCGCGGTTTTTGCTCAACAGTTGCTCGTCTGGGATGATGGCCAGGAGCCAAAGTTTGACCAATATCTCCTCGACCGGCAGTTCCGGCATCTCGGCGGATCACGCGTGGCCTTCGATCTTTGCCAGTTGCAGGGGACATTTAACTGGCTTTTGGAGCATCCTGAGATCGATCCAGGACATGTTGGCATGGCGGGCCTTTCGTACGGGGGATTCTACACCCTGGCGTTCACCGCTATGGAGCCGCGCATCCGGGTCGCAGTGGCCTCGTGCTTTGTAAATGACCGCTTCCGCTACAACTGGGAGGATCTCGTGTGGACTGGTAGCGCATTACGGTTCCTCGATGGCGAGATCGCCCGCATGATCTGTCCTCGTCCGCTCTTCCTTGAGGCGGGTGAGGTGGATGATGTGTTTGCGGTGGAGGGATTTTTCGTCCCGAGTGAGGAGGTTGAGAAATGTTACGCAGCCCTTGGCCTGGGAGACCGGTTTGAAAGGCGAACGCACTCGGGCGGGCACGAGTACGATATCGATGGAAAGGCAGAGGCGTTTTTACTCAGGTGGCTGTGAATGTTTGTCCGGGCTGGCAGTGAAATCGTCATTTCCCGGATGCTGGGATCAGGCTAAGGTGCGGTGGTAACTCCGGAGTGCGGAATGACCTCATCGATGTCCTGGGAGAAGATCGCGGCCTGGATCGGGCGAAGGCGCTGGTGGATCATTCCACCGGGACTGGTGCTCGTGGCGCTTGTTGGGGTACGCGCCATCCTGCCCACAGTGATTGAACGGGCGGCGGCCTATTATTCCCAATACTATCTCGGGCTGCCTGCCCGGGTGGAAAATGTCGATCTCTCGCTGCTGACCGGAGGCGTGGTGCTGGAGAATGTCCGTGTCGGCGCTGTGGCTGAGGTCGGCACCCCATGGCATGCTGCATTGCATCCACGGATCATAGACCCAAAGGCATCCCTCCTGCATATCGAGCGGGTCGCATTCCATTGGTCCTGGTGGGAGTTGATCAAAGGGCGATTGCTGCTAAAGGAGTTTGCCCTGGAGTCGCCGACCGTTCGCCTGCTGCGCGAGGCTGACGGCCAGATCGATCCATTGAGGCATGCGAAGCCTCTTGCTCCAGCAACGAGAGAGAAGACATCACCATCTGACAAAACAGCATCTCGCAACTGGCCGGTTGAGGTGCGGCGTTTTGTCCTGCGAAACCCGAATGTAAAGATCCTCGATGTCCCGACGGGACAGGAACTGCTCGTGTTTTCACTGGAGAACTTTGAGATCGACGAGGCTTCGTTGCGAGACTCGGAATTTGGTCTCGGGTCAGTAGCTGTGAACGGTCCGATTCTCAAGGTGAAGCGTGAACTGATCCTCTCCGACCAGCCGGCTGCCGCGAAGAAGGAAGCAGTTGCCCGGTCGACAGTCCGTGCGACATCCGAGGGTAGATCGGGATTTCGTATCAAACGGGTCAATGTTGATCGTGCGGAGTTCACCTGGCTGAGTGCGAAGGGTCCCTTGGATGTGATGCTGAAGCTGAAAGCCTCAGGTCTCACAGCAGAGCAGGGAAAGCGTTTCCCCTTTGAGCTGGCTTTGCAGATCGGTGACGGAAAGGTCGATCTCTCGGGAGAAGCGGGGGTGCTCCCGCCATACTACAAGGGAACGCTGAAATGGGATGGGATTTCCTTTGCTCCGCTTTTGTTGGCAGCGCTGCCTGACCTCGCAGCGTGGCTGAAATCCACGGATGGTAGCGGAGATTTGCGGATAACAGCGGATCTCGCCGGGGCCGATGGTTCGCCGGGCATCCGTCTGGCGGGCCGCACGACGGTGGAAAATTTTTCTGCGGCTGACCCATCCGGTGCGGGATTCGCTCTTGGCTGGCGGAGGCTGGATGTCATAATGAAGGAGGCGGTAATACCGCTGGCGGTGGGTGGTGGAACATCGCCTCTGCCAATTGTGGCGATTGAGAGAATCAGTCTGCAGGAGCCTCGCATTCTCTACACTCACCCCTGGCCGATGCTGGAGACTTTTCTCGGATGGGACCCGGCACAAAAGGCGACGATGGTAGCCTTCGTTCTGGGGATCCTGGAGCGCGATAGCAAGGAGGAGCAGTTGATTGGCCGTGCCACCCTTGACCTCCTGGAGATCAAGGGCGGCGAGATCGAGATGCGGGATACCACTGCGGTTGCGCAGGCTACGGTGCGAGGCATGGATGTGATCCTCCGCAATATGGAGTTCCCCGAGATGACCTTTGAAGCCCTCTCTCTCCAGGCCATGCTGCCGACGGATTCCCGGTTTTCGCTTGAGGGCAGCCTTAGGGGCGACCAAACCGGGGATTTTGCCATCGGCTTGCAGGAGTTGGATTTGCCGACGTTCAGCCCGTATGCAAAAGACGCCGGGGTGACTTTGGACGGAGGACGGTTTTCCTTGAAGACGAACCTCAAGATGCAGGGTGATGTCATGACGATCGACAACGATATCGTACTCAACAAGCTCGGACTTTCCTTAAGCCATCCGGACTGGTTTGTGCGGGAATTTGGGTTGCCGATCAATCTGGTGCTCGCCCTGCTCCGTGATGCGGGCGGCGATATCCGACTGCAGGTGCCGATGCGGAGAGACGAAAAGGGGACCACGATATCGATGGGCGCGGTGGTCGCCTCGGCGGTGAGGGCATCGATCCTCGGTGCGATCAGCTCCCCTCTGAAGCTTGCTGGCATCGGCATGGGCGGCAGAAGTTCGCCTGGACAACTGAAAGGCGCTGCGATCAAGAGCCAGCCTGGCACTTCTGATCTTGCTCCGGGCGAAGGCGCCCGGCTCGACGGACTGGTGAGGCTGCTGGCGGAGCGGCCGGAGGTGCAACTGAGCCTGCGAGGGCGTATCGGAACAGAGGATCTGCCGATCCTCGCGGACCGGCAACTGGTGGAAAACGCGCGAGCAAAGGTCAAGCTGCCGGAGATTTCTGACGTGGGATTCCTGGCGCGACGAAGGATCAGCATTTATTTAGCGAAACGTTCCAAAGGTGAGCAGGCGGAGCTCGGTGCGGAGGATCGGTCCATCTACGCCCGCTACGTTGCCGCAGTTCAGATCCCGCCTGACCAATTGCAACTCCTGGCACGGCAGCGGGCAGAGAAGGTGAGAGATCTTCTGATCGCAAAAAAGGTTGATGGCAAGAGGCTCGCCGTGGGCGAACGGGAGGCGGATGGAGAACCCGGGGTTGTGATTTCCTTCCAGCCTCTTCCTGCCGACGTAGGAAAGCCGCTCAAATCATCGACAACGAAGAAGTCCTCCTGACCCTCCGAGGAAGTCTCCCGGTTATCGCGTAGGAAGGGGCGCGGTGGAAAGTCATGACTTGTCATGCAACGCGACAAACCCATAGTGAGGGGAATGTCATCTGAAGTCTTTCCTTCTTCCGCCGCCCTCCGCCAGATCGTTCCACTTGCTGAAAAGCGCGAAGCGTTGCTTAAAAAGGTAGACGATCTGGATCGTCAGATTGCCGAATTGAGTGTGTCCGCTCGGGCAGTTGCCGCGACGACCGAGGCTCAGCCGATACGAAAGGCGTCCGGTCGGCGTAAGCTCGCCGAACCGGTTCCAGTTGAGGACAAGAAGGACACCTCGGCGAAAATCCTGGGCTTGCTCAAGGTGGCTGGTTCAAAGGGATTGAGCATCCGGGAAATCGCCTCAAAGCTCGGCATGAAAGCGCAGAATGTTCACGTCTGGTTTAGCTTCAAGGGGAGAAAGCTGGCAGATCTTCAGAAGATCGGGCAGGCGCAGTGGTCGCTCAAAGCCTGATTCCACGGCATTCTCAAAGAAAGTTTAGTCCGTCTTGAGCGAGGCGGCGAATGCTGTCACGGAGTTTCCTTTGGCACGAGGACGGCAGTCGGTTGCTTGCTGTGATTTTGTGTTGGTGCACTTTTTCAGTTCCGGCTACCGGAGAGACCTAGCCTGAATTTTCTGCCTGTATTGGAGAGGCGAGATGTGAAATTCCGACTTGAAGGCGCGTGAGAAAGCGCTGCCGCTGCCGAATCCCGCGTGTTCGCTGATCTGTTCCAGCGTCATTTCAGGATCGCGCATGAGCCATTTTGCACGTTCAAACTGAACGTGGGTAAACGCCTGCTGGGGAGAAATCCCCCGCACCTTGTGAAACAACCGGCGCAGGTGGCTGGCCGATAGGTGAATAGCCTCGGCAACCTCGGCGATGTTGGGGCCTTGCTGGAGATTCGCCTCATACCAGGCCATCGCTTCGTTGACTTTTGAGGTTCCATAGTTTGGCGGATCGCCCCACTGCACTCGCGGAATGTGTTTCAGGAAAAACAACGTCAACTCGGAGGCCACGATCCGATAGATGAGGGGTTCGAGGACACCCATGTTTCTCTGCGCTTCGAGCGGAGTCGCTCCGATGGTTTTGCGTGCTTCACCGCAGCGCTCATAGAGCTGCTCGATCAGGGGCAGAAAGGTGGCGCGAAATGGGATGCGGCGGTGCCCCTCATTGCCGATGATGGAGCGTACCGTGTACTCTGCTTCGTCAAAGTGAAAGATGATGCTGCGGCATGCATCCGATGGTTCGCCTCCCCATCCATGCACGCACTCTGGTCCGCTTACCACGAGTGTCGGACTGACGATGCGCTCGACGTGTATGGACTGGTCCTTTCTGATGACGAGATTGCATTGTCCTTCGAAGATGAACTGAAATTCCCAGGCTCCGCGGCGATAGGGAATCAATGGAGCGATGCCGTAGCGGCGTTTGCCACGATTTCGATAGAGGAGAAGCATGCCTCAGGTTGGTTCTCCAGAGCGAAAATGTCAAAACCTTGAGCGTTTCATCTATGGCTGCATCCCGGCCCGGGTGGGATATTTCGCCCATTCAATGAAAACACCATCTTCCTCTTCCGCCACAACCGATCCGGTCTCTCGTCCCGCCAGAAAGCGCTATGCCGTCGTTGGGACCGGGGGTCGTTCGTGGATGTTCATTCAGGCCCTTGCCTCGACCTTTCGGGACTCCTGCGACCTTGTCGCGTTCTGTGATGTGAACTCCACACGAATGAATTTCTACAATCAGGAGATCGGACAGAAATATGGGATGTCGCCCGTGCCGACCTATCGTGCGGAGGAATTTGACCAGCTCGTGCGAGAAGTCCGCCCCGACGTGGTGATCGTGTCCTCCATCGACCGTACCCACCACTATTACATCGTTCGGGCGATGGAACTGGGGTGTGACGTTGTTTCCGAAAAACCGCTTACGGTGGATATTGAAAAGTGTGTTGAGATCCTGGAAGCCATAGAGCGGACCGGTCGCAAGCTCACGGTCACCTTTAACTATCGGTATGCGCCGATCCGCTCGAAGGTGAAGGAACTCATTCAGGATGGAGCCATCGGGGAGGTGAAATCCGTCCACTTCGAGTGGCTGCTGGATACGCAGCATGGCGCGGATTATTTCCGGCGCTGGCATCGGGACAAGGCAAACTCGGGAGGTCTCATGGTTCATAAGGCGACTCATCATTTTGATCTTGTGAACTGGTGGCTGGATTCCACGCCAGAAACGGTGTTCGGAATGGGCGGGCTCGCTTTCTACGGCAAGGAAAATGCCAGGAGCCGGGGTGTGACGAAGTTTTACGAAAGGGGAACGGATTCGCCGGAGGCGGCGGGTGATCCCTTTGCCCTGGATCTGCGGTCGTCGGAGAACTTGAAAAGCCTCTATCTCGATGCCGAGCATGAAGACGGATATCGGCGGGATCAGAGCGTCTTTGGCGAAGGGATCTCGATCGAGGATACGATGAATGTGCTGGTCCGTTACAAGTCGGGGGCACAAATGACGTACAGCCTCCATGCCTATGCTCCGTGGGAAGGTTATCGGATCGCCTTCAATGGAACCAAAGGGCGCATCGAGGTGAATCACCAGGAAACATCCTACATCAACGCAGGTACGGGCGCATTGACCGAAGGCGTGTCGAGTTCCGAGCAGGTTCTGCTCCTTCCCTTGTTTGGAAAGCCCAAAGTCATCGACATTCCAGCCAGTGAGGGCGGTCACGGTGGAGGCGATCCGATCATGTTGCGTGAGATCTTTGAGGGAGGAAAACTTGCGGATCCTCTAGGACGTGCTGCAAACCACATCGATGGCGCGCGTTCGATATTGACGGGAATCGCCGCCAACGAGTCATTCAAGACGGGACTCCCGGTTCATGTTGATTCGCTGTTGCGCGTCGATGAGTGGGCGGCTTTTCCCCGGAGCGAAATTGCTTCCAGCGATCTTAGGCCCGAAAAGGCAGGGGACCTTGCCGGTGAGGTGGCAATGCGCTGATTCCTCGATCGAGAGCGACTGTAAGGTGGTCTTTTTCCCACTCGGGCAAATAGGCCACCGTCCGGCCAACGGACGGAGTGTCGATGAGCGGGGGACACGGTTCTTCTGTCCAGTGATTGCAATGGATACGGATTGTATTTAGTGATGTTCGTCTCCATGGCGGATAACCTACCCGTTCCGAAATACGTCGAGCTCGCTAATCTCCTTCGCGAGAATCTGGCGGCGAAGGCGGATGGTGCACGTCTTCCCTCGGTGCGGGCGATGATGAAAAGGTTTCATGTCAGCCAGCATACGGTGACGTCTGCATTGGGGCTTCTTGAGAATGACGGAATGATCGAGCGGCGTCCGGGAAGCGGGGTTTATGCCTCCAGACAGAACGCCGAACCAACCGTGTGCTTTTGTCGGCCGCAGAATCAAAATGCCCATTTTGACTTGAAGGAAGAGGCTCTCGACAAAGCCTGCCGAGCCAGGGGGTGGCATCTCATCGTGGATCGCTTCGATGCTCTCAAGGTGGATGCTTTTTCAGAAGGTGCATCGGCCAGCGCGTTTATTGTCCCTCCAGAGCTGATTACTTTTCACTCTCCACTGCTCCAGCGGTTGACCGCGAGGGGAGTACCCGTGGTCGTAATGGGGCGGGACACGAGCGGTGAGCGTCTCGATTTTGTGACCGGGGATGACACACCGGTCATCCGTGAATTCATCTTGGGACTGAAGAAACGCGGGCATCGGCGGATCGCCTATCTGGATTGTGAGCCGCCCTTCGATGAAGTCAGAAAGCGCGTGGAGTCGTTTCTGGAAATATGTCGGTCCAACGACATTGAGGAATCTCTCGTACTCGATGTTCGGGCTCAATATGGAGAGGACAGCACGGCAAAATCGGAAAGCTATCTCCGCCGTTACCTGAGCCGACTTGGAGGTAGACCGCTGCCATTTACGGCGCTGATCGCGGGTAGCCTCGCGGGCTCGATTCCAGCTCCGGTGGTTTTCCGAGATGCGGGCTGTCAGATTCCCCGCGATCTCAGTCTATGCAGCATCGGCAGCGACCCCAGGGCTGTATACTCCATTCCGCCAACTTCCGACGCCACGATCCATGACGGCGAGCTCGCATCCGCCGCTCTTGAGATTATCGGTCAGCGTTGGAACGGTGATCGCTCGGTCATTCTCTCACATACCGTCTCATACCGTGCGAACTGGCGTGAAAGCGTAGGTGTCCCTCCTCGCAGGAGGCGTGTTTGCGTGGAGGCTGTGCGCCGAGCCGGGTCGGATTAGTTTCTCAACCCATGCAGCGGTGGCGCTCAACCGTATGCATACACTTTGTATCCTATGAGGACGGCTTTCTTTTGACCGTCGACAGTTATCTCTTTGAAATAGCGGGAAGCGGATCATGCGTGCCCCCATCCTTCCCCATCGCTCTCCTGTTTGCATCCGAGGGAGTTTACTGTTTCTTCTGTCCATACTTTACGCCTGCTGGGGCGGAGTGATGACAACGAGTGTCGCGTCCGGCCTCACTCCCTATGATTGCTGGGGAAATCTCAGCTTCCTGCCTGGTCCGGTGGGTATCAGCTCTTTTTCGGCAAACGGCACCGCAGTTTCTTTTCCTGCGGACCCGACTTCAGGCCACCCCGGAGGAGGACCCAATGTCCTCCATATCGACGGGACATCGTTTGTCTCCGTCTGGGGCACCCACACCAGCGGATCGGTGTTTCCTGCTTCGGGAGATTCAGTGGGCGGATCATTCTGGATCTATCTTCTGTCTTCTCCCTCTGCTGGTGCCTCGGTGGATGTCCGGATGACGGGATACGACGGGAGCAATGCCGAGACGGTTTTCTGTCATACCTCGGCCGTGGATCTGTCTGCTCTACCGCTGAATACATGGGTGGAAATCCCGCTCACGCCAGCCTCTGCCACATGGGTTCCAGGGTTGACTCTGGGCTTCAATATCCTCTCGAGCGGTGGGGTGAATTGTTACATCAATGCGGTGACCTTCGGGCGCAAGTCTCAGGAGACCCCTGGGGGAGCAGGGCTGGTCAGCGTGGGGGCGATCCCGGTTTTCCGACCATACTCGGGCTCCACCTTCAACGGAGACTTTGAAGTTGGAAATGCCTCTGTGGGTAATCAGTACTGGGGTTCCAATGTTTCGGCGGCGTTGCAACTCGTCACGAATCCCTCCAGCACCTCGCCCGGAGCAGCTCAAAGCGGCTACAATATGGCGGCGGTGGGTGCCGCAGGTTTTGCCTGGAACCCTGCGGACCTGTCGTCTGCGACGACTGATAATCTGCCTCGGATCGGCGACAAAGTGGGGGGCTATTACTGGTTGTACGTCCCGGCCTCGGCTGACCCGACGACGGGATTTCCGACAGTCTCTTTTTCGTCCTACGATGCTACGGCGGGAGACCTGATCATATCGGATTCCAAGACCTTCCCTGCGTCCAACCTCGTCAGGGGTGCGTGGAATCAAATCCCGATCTATCCCGTTTCCGCGACGAAGAACACCGTTCAGCCCGGGGCTACGCGTGTGGCCGTCATTCTGACCGCTCCATCGACCGCCGCTTACTCCGCTCCTTACTATATCGATAATATCTCGGTGGGAAAAATCCCGGACGGCATCTATTTCTCCCCGGTTTCCAATATCCTCGACTCCAATGGCAACGCCGTGACCACACTCAAGCCATCTGACACTTCGCTGGTGGCTGGCGTGACGATTCAAAACTCTCTCGTAAACTCCTCCATCGAAGGTTTTGCCGTTCTGAATATCTCGCAGCAGGGGACATTAAGAAGCAGCGTGACCAAGCCCGTGACCATTGCCGCGATGGGAGGTTCCGGGGTGAGTTTTACCAATGTCGATCTTGATGCTCCACTCGATGGACTCGCCCCGGATGCTCTGAGTGTCGATGTCACGCTATATGGAGCTGATCGCAGTACGGTGCTGGCTCCACGTACGAGCCTGCTTCGCAAACTCCAGGCCATCGCACCCTCAGATCCCAGGATCAAGTACGTAGGTCGTTGGAGCGAGGGCTCGTCGGGGCTGACGAGCGATTATGTAAGGCCGTATTTCAAACTCAGTTTCACTGGCACCTACGCGGCGGTCAATCTCTCGGCGATCACCAATCTCGATGTGACAGTCGATGGTGTCACTACTCGTTACAGTGGAGTCAAGGGCTATACGGAACTTGCCCGCGACCTTTCCCCTGGGGGAGTGCATACCGTGACTGTGGCCGGAGCCATGTATCCAGACATCATTCGATGCAGTCAGATCTATGTCGATTCCGCGGCAAACCTGGTCGATGCCGTGATGGATCCCAACGAGATCGAGTTTATCGGCGACTCGATCACGGCATGGAATGATGGCTATTCCTGGCTGGCTCCCCATGCGCTGGGAGTGGAGAGCAGCCGGATCTGCTGGCCCGGAATCGCTCTCCAGACGGGATACGGGTATGTAACGACTAATCCTGCCAATATCGGCATGCAGGATGCCTATTTCAATATTGCGATGGCGACCTATGGCTCGGGTACGGCAGGGTTATGGAACTTCAATCAGTCCCCCTACAAGCCCCGTATCATCGTGATCAATCTCGGCACGAATGACGCGGCGCAGATCACAGGCGCGCCCAGTTTGGTCTCCGCATTCCAGACCGCATATGTGAATTTTATCCAGCGGGTTCGGGCCAGCCATCCAGACGCGCACATTTTTGTGATGCGTCCCGTGAGCATTCCGTATGCTAACGTCAATGCAGCCATAGCCAATGCCGCCCAGGCCGTCATCTCTGCTGGAGACGGAAAGGTTCACTATATTGATACCACGGGCTGGACGGTGGACATCCTGGCGGATGGAATCCACCCGAGTCCTGCGGGGCATGCTCAGATAACGAATTACCTGGTCCCGCTGCTCAAGCCCTATCTCGCGACGGCTGTGCCTGCTTTTGTAAGCCCGGCCAGCGCAACCTGCGTGAAAGGCGATGCCTTTGCATTTCAGGTTGCCGCAACCGGGCATCCTGCCCCGACCTTTAGTGCGTCAGGGTTGCCCTCATGGATGACCCTCGATGCCGCGACTGGTTTGCTAAAAGGTACACCTGTGGCGGCGGGAACGACGACATTCACGCTTACAGCAAGCAACACGACAGGTTCCGTCGACCAGATATTTACCTTGGCGGTGATGGAAAAAACGGGACCGGGTGCGCCACAGACATTGTCGATTCCGATCGCACCAGGAACCGGCACTGCACGCGCAAATACCTTTTTCTCCCTGCCGTTGCTCGGCGCTCCCGTGGCTTCCGGTCGTATGAGCGGCATCCTCACAGGAGTGAGTGCCTCCTCCATCAGCGACTCGCAAGCGGGATGGACTGCGGGTCAGCTTTCAAACCCTACCTCGCCGTATCTCGTGCACTTTACCAGCGGAGCTGGCCTTGGACGCACCTTTCTTGTGTCGACAGCTATCGCGAATACTGCGACTACGGCGGCCATCGATGGTGTTCCGCCTACGGGTCTTGTTGCGCTCGGGATCGCGGCGGGAGATGCGTATGAACTCCACCCTTGCCCGACCATCAGCTCTGTTTTTGGCTCGCCCGGAAGTACGGGAGTTCTCGGTGGCGACACGGCGAATGCCGCGGATTACGTGCAGATTCTTTCCGGGAATACATGGAAGAAATACTATTACAACACCACGAGCGGAAGCTGGAGACAGGCGAGCCTGGAAACTGGAGCGGGAAATATTCCGATTTTGCCCTCCACCGCCGTCCTCTTTTCCCGTCTGGCGGCATCGCCGCTTACCTTTTCCTTGCATGGACAGGCTTTGCGCAGCCGTCGGGTGGTTGATATTGCAAACTCTGGCATAACCGCGATTTCTTCAACTCCCACCACGGGCCAGACGCTGGCAACGACTGGACTGGAAAGTCTGCCGGGTTGGATATCCTCCGCCTCTCCGACCGCAGCGGACATGGTCATGCTTTGGTACGCGAACACCTGGAAAAAATATTACCATGATGGCTCACACTGGCGTGCTGTCGGGCTCAACACGATAGCCGACACCCTGGCCACACCCTCGGGAGCAGGACTTTTGATCTCGCGGCCGGGTTCGGGAGCTGGCTCCACCTCGCTTATCCAGAACTTCCGCTAGTCCGGCATCACTTTTGCTTTTATGAAATCCTTCGTCGTTCTTCTTGCGTTGGTCATAGTCCAGGTGCAACAGGCCCGCGCCCAGATACTCACAAATTTTGGTTCCGACCAGTTTACGATCACTTATAGCGACTTTACGGATGTGCAGACTCATTCGTCGCTGCAGATTTCCGGTAATGACTGGTCGGAACTTGCGGGCATCATTTCCACGGTGATCATCCCGGCGTCGACGATCGAGCTGACCCTTACCGGGACACTCAGTGGAGCCAATCCTGGTTCCGCTTTCCAGATTGCGCTTCTCGATACCGAGGAGAATACCGTTTATTTCGATGGGTCCTGGGGATCATATTCACCCGGCGTGGAGATGAGTGCTGTATTGACTCGTTATGCGCCAGTTGCAGGATTCAATGGGCAGATCGTGAAGGTAGCGCTTTTTACCGCTGGTTCAGGCGCAAGTCTGAACTTTACGTTGAAGGAGCTTCGAACGACCGCGGTCCCGGAACCATCCATCTCTCTTGCTTTGTTGCTGGGTGCGATCTGTTGTGCGATTCGTTTCCGCAAACGCGTGGTCGCGTAGCGGCGGAGTCACCTCCCATGTCCACGCGGGTCTCGGCGCATTCATGCCCTTTCATCGACGAAGGGCTAGCACAAATCTGAGCCGAAGCGGGACGGATGCCAGGGAATAGGAAATTTCTTATGCAACGTCGCGGAGGTCTGCGAATCAGGTAAATTCCATGTTTCGCGTAACTCATACTGGCTGAGCGGGTTTCCCGACGTAAAGGGATGCGTGCCCGGGGGCCGTTGCAAAAACGAAGTGTCTCTCCTATCGTGGAGATGCGAGGGTTGCTCACTGATACGTGTAATGAAAAGCTTGTTTCTTATCCTGCTGACCGCTGCTTCGACAGCGGTCGCGGCAGATGTACCGCTGGTTACCTTCTATTTTGATGATCCTTCACCCAATACCGTTGCGCCCTTCGCTCCCTCCACCACAGCGCCGGGGGTGAAGGCCGGCCCGATCGAACGCGGCACAGGCTTCATCGAGGGCGACGCCCTCCCGGGTGTCGATGAATACCAGAAACCCTCCGCCGCACTCGGCGGCAAGATCGACCTCCAGATCCCGCTCAACAAGGCTCCCGACGCATACGACCTTCTCTACATCGCGGGCGAGGGAGCGACCCATGCCGGGAATGTGGGAGGAGTCAATAGTGGTGGTTTCCTCGTCCTTCAGGTGCGACCGCTTGCGGCCACGCAGCAGGCCGACACTCTCGCTGCCGCCACCGCGCACGAG
This sequence comes from Terrimicrobium sacchariphilum, assembly GCF_001613545.1. Classification (NCBI taxonomy): domain Bacteria; kingdom Pseudomonadati; phylum Verrucomicrobiota; class Terrimicrobiia; order Terrimicrobiales; family Terrimicrobiaceae; genus Terrimicrobium; species Terrimicrobium sacchariphilum. Next base: position 3,171,412 of record NZ_BDCO01000002.1, on the reverse strand, counting down.
CTCGAGTTTTCCTTTTCCGTCTCGGCAGCCGGGGCTGACGTAACCGTGACCACCATCGCGTTCCGCACCGCGTATCTTCGCGGCGGCGAGCGGGTCATCCCGCGCCAGGGCCAGTGGGAGGTTGCACTCGACGACGGGCGGGATTTTCGGCCCTTCGGCGCCCCTGTCCAGCTCGTCGACCCGGCCGCGCCCGCCGACCGCCTCGTGGAGAGAAAGGTCAAGGGCGAGCCCTTCACCATTCCCGCAGGCAAGACCGCCCTCTTCCGCTTCCTCGCCTATGGCGCCGCCGAGCACTCCGACACCGGCCAGCCCCTCGTCCTCGACGACATCACCCTCGGTGGCACCATCGCCTCGGGGAAGTAAGGGCGGCCGCGGGGAACTCGTCTGTTCCAAGCCTAGGCGGCGTTCATCCCTCTCTCCTCGCAACAAACACACTTGAGGATCTTCATCGACGTGCGGGATTGTGGAGTCAGGCTTTCCTGATTTTGTCGAGAGCGCGGAGCGGAGCTTCCCGCGTGCATGCCTGGAGGCGGTTGATCTTTTGGCGTAGCAGGTTGGGCGCGATTTCGCCCGAGAAATGTCGCGCGCTACCCTCCATGGCCCATGCCGAACCTCTTTCGGAAGGGAGCTTCCCGTCGATCATGAAACTCTCGCCGGTCTGCTCAATGCCGGGAATGATGAGCGTAACGCCGCCGAAATCGTCCGCAGCGAGCAGGCTGAGGTGGGCGTCATCGACCCGGTGAATGCAGGGGCTGGAAAGATACAACCGGGCGTTGAGGGACACGAACGCGCGGCAGTCAGCCAGCGTCGACGATGGCCGGCTGCGCTCTCCCGCCAGGAAGGCGAGGTACTCCAGCAGGTTCTCCTGAAGCAGGGTTGGCGGCGGGAGACTGGAGGCGGCAAATCGCTCGATGATCTCGCCGCGCCTGGAGATCGTGCCACGTCCGTCCTCCGGGATTTCGATCAGCGCGTCGGCGCACCGGATGATCTCACGCTGCCTCAGCCGTGTCTCGCAGGCGTGGCTGGCGACGATGCGAAATAGCGTCCCTCCCTCCAGCGTGCCGCGGGCAAAGATAGTGTCCGGGCTCTCGATGTCGTTCGAGCGGTAAAGCTCGGCGGTGACGTCGACCGGATGCGCCCAATCCCAGAGGCCGCCCGCACCCGCGTGAAAGAGCATGTTGTGCAGATAATGCGACATGGCATTGCCGCAGCAGGAATCCAGCAGGATCTTGTCGCCAAAGGTCAGTCTTCCCGCCCAGCCATTTCGTGCGAAATATCCGATCGGCCTTCGCCAGAATCCCGCAAAACCCACCTCGAGGAGACGGCCAAACTCCCCGGCCAGCACCCGTTCTTTCAACCGCAGCCGCCACGGCTGGGAGATGTGATTGAAACCCACTGCCGAGGGATACTCCGCCAGCAGATCCGTGCCGATCATCTCCTCCAACTCCTCGGGATCGAGCGAGGGCGGCTTTTCCACGTAGCAGGCGATCCCATTGCCGATGCTCATCCGATGATGTTCGCGATGAAAGGGGATGGGACTGGAGATCGAGATGGCATCTATCTCCCGCCCATGTAGCGAGAGCATGGTCTCGAAGTCCTTGTACGCAACGACCCCCCGGCTGCCGAAGCGGTGGGCCTCGCATTGCGCAGCGAGCGCCTCCAGGGCCGGGTCGCAGGAGGCGACCACGCGCACCGCCTTTTCCTCCTCCAGTCTCGATAGGGCGAGATGATGCAGGTCGGCGAATCCACCGATGCCCGCCACCGCCATCCGGATCGGGCGCGATAGGCGGGGTGTATTGCCGTCTCCCGCCCGGCGGCGTTCCATGGCGGTGTCTTGATACGCTGATGACAGGCCGTGTTCTCTCATTTCACGGAGCCGCATAGCTTTTAAGTCCACCATGGCGTAGAAACTGCCTGTACACTGACACCGTGAGCACCAGGCCGCAAAGAGCGATGCCTCCCGCGGCGGGAAACACCCAGTGATACGCCTCGCCTCCCCAGTCGATGAGGGCTCCCATGGCGACCGGGAAAAACAAGGCCGAAAGCGAGATCAGGATGCCCGCCGCCGAGGCGTACCGGGCGAAATGCGAGGCGGGGTACAGGCGGTTGCCGAGCGAGGCGGAGCAGGTGAAATAGCTGCCCGAGCAGACCCCATGCAGCAGCAGGGCCGGCAGGAAGGCCTCTCCGGTCGCCGCCCGGCTGGCCGTCCACAGCATCGCGCCCGCGTACAGGCCGAGCGTCACCGCCCCGACGCGCAGCGGATGAAAGACATCGGCCAGCCACCCGAGCGGATACGCGAGCAGGAGCGAGATGAGATAAGTCAATGCAACCACCTTTCCATAGGCATCCATCCCGATATGCAGATGGCCTGCATAGCGGATTGCAAAGGTGTTCATCGGCAGGAAGGCCAGGGCAGCCAGGGTCATCATGAGAAACACCGAGACGTAATAAGGCTTGGAAAAGCACGTCCTGAGATAACCTGCGATCCCGGCTGCCGGGCTTCGCTGCATCTGGCTGGCAATGTCGACCGGGGGATAGCTGCCCTCGCGGATCTTCAGGCAGACGAGCATGAACGACACCCCATAAAAAAGCCCCAGCCCCACGAGGATCGGTGTGAAGTACCCCGGCGTGTGCCCCATCAGCCAATAGTTAAACAGGATCCCGTCAACAAGACTCACCGCGCGAAACAGCCCGTGAAAGCGCCCGATCAAGCCCGGCGGAACCACGTCATTGAGCAACCCGCCAAAGACCGCGCCCCCGGCGATGGTCGCGATCTCAAAGATCGTCCACGAAAGACAGAATCCGATAAGCGCCGTCGTCGTGGCGTCCAGTCCCGGCAGCCAGCCTGTGACCGCCCTCGCCAGCAGCGGCGTGAGCCCCAGCCCGATCATCGCCCCGGCGGCGAAGGGCGTCGTCATCAGGAGGAACGGGATGCGCCGCCCTCGCGGCCCCCGATGCCGGTCGGACATCACGCTCACGATCGGAGCGATACTGATCCCGAGGAGGGCCGGGATGGATCCCGTGAGCAGGGCAAAGAGCAGGTTGGAAATGCCGAGCTGGCCGAGATACCACTGAGCCATCGGCGCGACCGACCGCTCGCGCATCGACCATGAAAAGTCCCCCAGCAGCAGCCAGGCAAAGAGCAGGTACAGACCGGAGGACGTATAGGCCAGCGTCCCCGCGCGCCAGCGGGGCTGGTCGCTCTCTCGTCTTGCCGGGAGGCCTTCCCGCCGGTTCTCCGGTGGGCATCGGCGGGTGACGGTTTTTTCAGAAATCCCCATCCTGCGGCCTACTGGATGAGGCAGTTCTCCGAGCGGACCTCGCTCTTTCGTATCGCGGAGACATGGCCGTCACACCAGAGCACATTGGCCATGCCCAGGTGGTTTTCTGAGACTCGGTTCCAGTTTTTGAATTCCGGCGCCACGTCGCGAAACCCCCATCCCCATTCGTCGCCCTTCACCGAGTCCATCATGAGGATCATGCGTGAGGGATTGCTGACCTGCGTTGCTTTGACCACGGTAAAGTTGATCTGGGCATTGTAGGTGGGCATGATGTTGTAGTTCACCGCGTACGGGTAACCCGGCACTCCGCTGGCGGCCACCTTGGCGGGCGACCGGTTCTTGTCGCAGATGGTGATCTTCATCCAGGTCTGGGTATTGCCCGCATAGGCAGCCAGCGGGGAGTCAAAGTTATACCACCACCAGGTATGTTTCGGGTCGGCGACCCCGCCGTAGGAGGGGGGGAAGTTCATGTTGTTCTCTCCGGCGTACAGCGACACGGCGTGCGAGATGGCACGCAGCTGCCCCGCACATTTTGCCCTGCGCGAGGTTTCCAACATGGGGCCGACCCCGGCGTAGAGCAGGCTGGCGAGGAAGAGCACGATGGCAATGGCCGCGAGCATCTCGATCAGGGTGAACCCTCTTTCTTTTCTAGCATCGTTGGGGGGGAGCATGGTCAGGAGGATGGCTAGTGTTTGAGAAATTCCCCGAGCGCCTCAGGGTCTATCTCCAGTGCGACCGTGCGATGGGTTTTCGCATCATTCAGGACGATCCATCGCCCATCCGGGCTGATGTTCGGATGAGGATGCCATGGGTGCTTCAGGATCGAGGTGCGGTAGAGCATTTCCCTCTTGCCTGTCTGCATATTGACCGCCATCACGTCGCTGACCGAGTTGGAGTTCTCCCACCCTTTACCCGGTGCGTCGTGGGGGCCGCTGGTGTCCACCACCGCCCAGCGCCCGTCGCGGCTGATGTTGCAGTGCATGTCGCGATCTCCCTGGCTGACCAGGCGGCTCTTTCCATCGAACCCCACCTCGTACAGGCCGCGCGGCGACCCTTCGCTGGTCCCGTAGGCGATGAAGACCATGGAGGGGGAATGAAAGGCCGCGCGCTCATGACCCACCTGCAGCGGCTTGCCATCCTGCCCCGTCTGAGTGAAGAGCACTTTTCCCTTCGGTGCGTCCTGGGCGTTCCAAGCCCAGATGCGATCGGCGACCTTGTCGGCATCTCCCTCATGGGAAAAGCAGATCCAGCTCGGGTCATAGGGCGAGAAGTGCACATGGTTCAGCCACCAGTCGGTTTCCATGAGTACCTCGGTCTTTCCGCTGGTCAGATCGTGCCGCAGCATCTGGCACTTGATGCTATCATCCCCGGGATCGGCCCCTTTCCTCCGTTTCCGCATTGAGACGATGGCGTCGCCCTTGGGCGAGATATCGCTCACCGTGTGCCACCATTTGCCCGCTTCCTCCGGCGTATCCTGGTAGACGACCTTCGGCGGCTGTCCGCTCTCGATCTCCCAAAGATAAAGGGTGTTGTCGGCGGTGAACGCCATCCGCTTCCAATCCTCGGAGAGGCTGTAGTACAGGTCGACATGCGGGAACCATCCCAGCTCCTTCTGCGTTCCCGTCGCGGGATCAAAGGCCAGGAACGTCAGGCCGTCGCGTTCCGGCCGGGCGGCCACATAGGTTCTCCCATCCGGCAGGAAGCCATTGGAGTGAGGATAGACGAAATAGGCGTTCTGCGGCCCCTCGACGACCCGCTTCACCAGGCCTGCCTGGGAGTTGTATTGACTTATTCCCAGGAGGGCGATGCTGAGGGACGCCTGGAGCAGGCGGCGGGAGAGGCTGCCGGCCCGTCGCGGGGAGGAGCTATTCATGGCTCAGGAAAAAGATCAGGTCGTACTGCTGCCCTTCGCCGGACTGCTGATGATAGCGCGCGAGCTTGGCGCCGGGCGTTTGCACCGCTCCGCCGCCGAGCTTGGGCGTTGAGCCTGCCGTCGTCCGCGAGAAATACAGGCGTTGCCCGTCGACGATGGACTCCGGTCGGAGATGAAATCCGTACCTTCCTCCTTCCAGCAGCTTGATCGCAGGCGAGAAATCAAACACCAGATATTCGCCGCGCCGGTAATCGCCGGGATTCAGCTGGACGGGAAGCGTGGCGACCGTGTCGACCACCTCGCCTTGCTCATTCAGTCGCTGGATGTCGATGGTCCACTTCTGGGGCGAGATGACGCCGCGATTCAGAGGATGCTCGAAGGCATCGGTCCGCAATCCCAGTTCCTTTAGCCCCTGGGTCGACGGCCAGGTGAACATCTGCGAGATCCCGCGGCGATCCGTCGCCTCGGGTTTCCCGGTTTCCTTGGCGTCCCAGTTGCGCCACCGGGCCTGCACAGGCTCAAACTCCGTCGCCTGCTCGACATTGCTGACTGCGGCTTCGCCATCAGGCGCCTCGGCCAGGGATTTTACCGTGACATCAGCCCCGGGCAGCGCCGCCACGGTGCAGGCGATGAGGCCGAGGATAAAGGGGAGGGGATGTGATTTCATACAATGATCGGGGGATGGTGGGATCAGGCTCGGGTGGGGGCATCCATCGCTCTGCGGTTCCTTGCACGGACGAGGATCACGATCGCGCATGCGCCCATCGCTAGCAACCCTTGGACGCCCGGTTCCGGCACCGCCACAAGGTAAAATCCCAGGTCATAGCCCTGCCCTCCATAACTGCCGGAGTAAGGGCCGGGTCCTGTCACGGAACTGACCTGCGCCGCCACGCCTCCTGAATAAACCGACGTGTTGGCCGACCTGCTAAAAAACAGCCTTTGAAAAGTGTCGCTGGACGTTTCCGGATACAGGATAAATCCATAGGTTCCCCCATTGGTCAGCGACAGGTTTGTCGACAGATCAAAGTAGAGATAGCTTTCGGGACTTACCGCTGAGGCTGGCAGCGTAAAGGTCAGGTGCGCGACCGTGGAGACGATGCTCGCCGCTGCCTGCAGCCCGTTTCCGCTTAGCTGCTGGATGTCCAGCACCCATGTGCTGTTTGTTGTATAAGGATTCAGTGTGTTCTGGGCCGTGGCGAGGCGCATCCCCAGGCCGTCCAGAGCCTGGGCACTGTTCCAGGTGAAGGTCTGGGACACCGCCCTCACGCTTCCCGTCTGATCCCGCGCCTGGACGTTGGAGGCGTCGCTAAACGACGATTGATTGATCGTGGCATTCAACGGCACGGAGGTCGTGTTGCTGACAATGACCTGGGCGCAGGCTCCGCCCGCAATCAGCAGGGAGGAGAGTAAAGCCATCGCCCGGGATATGCGGTGTGGAGTGGGAAATGTGAGGGGTGCTTTCATCTTGAGGCAAAAGCTGATTCTCCTTGCCGGTCCGAACAAGGAAGTTTTATGCTGACACGTTCGTATGGCTGGCTCCGTAACTGTTCGTGATTTAGCTGAGTATCTGGGTATTAGCCGCACGACGGTTTCCCTCGGTTTGCGTAATCACCCGGGTGTTAGCAAGGCGACGCAGCTCCGGATTCACCAGGCGGCTGCGGAATTAGGATATCAGAAAAATGCGCTAGTCACTGCCTTGATGACCCAGGTGCGAACTCGTCGGATCGAGTATCACGGCGAGGCCATTGCCTTTTTGACGGCATTGAACGAAGAGTTTTACTGGAAGAAGCAATCGCAGGGAGAAGTCTTCGAGGGTGCGCGCGAGATGGCGGAAAAGCTGGGCTTCCGGCTGGAGCCATGCTGGCTCGGCCCCATGGGGGCGGATTCGCGCAAGGCCTCGCGCATCCTGCGGGCGCGGGGAGTATGTGGGCTGCTCTTGTCCTACATGCCGTCCGAGCTTTTGAAGCTCGATCTGGACTGGGATCGGTATCCCATCGTCGCTACAGGCTATTCGTTCCGGCAAAAGACCCCCCACAGGGTGGCCGCCAATCAGTCCAGCACCGTCGGCGTGTGTTTTGAAAAGCTTTATGGCATGGGCTATCGGCGCATCGGCCTCGCCATGGCCGCGCAGGCAAATGAACGAGTGAACCGCTATTGGGTCTCCAGCTATTTTGGCACCCAATGGCATTGGAAATGCCCCCGTCTGGAGCCCTTCGACGCTCATGGCGTGCCCGACCGGGAGAAGTTTCTCAAGTGGGTCCGGCGCGAAAAACCCGACGCCATCATGAGCTCTTTCTGGCCAGACTACTCCGCCGGGTGGCTGGGCGAGATCGGGCTCTCTATTCCGCAGGACGTGGGCTACGCGGGGCTGGATGTCAGTCCTCAGGACTGGGGAAAGATCGCCGGGATCTCTCAAAACCACCGCCTCGTCGGGGCGACAGCCGTGATGCAACTCAGCGACATGATCTTTCGCAATGTCGTCGGACTTCCTTCCCATCCCATGGAAACCACTGTCGGCGTCGAGTGGAAGGATGGCCTCACTGTCCGGCAGCAACACGCCGTCGAGCACCGCCCGGCGTCCGCCTCGCGCAGCAGGAAGATACATTCCTGAGCACAGCCTCCGCGGGCGAGGTATCCGGATTTTCTGCTCCTTCGAGCCGCCGCTCGGTGTTCCAGAATTCACCAGTGTAATTTTCCGCCATCAGAATGAAATCAGAGAGCTTCTTGTTCAGATTGATCAGCTTGGCCGGGGCCTGGGCATAATTTGGCGGGCTGAGGTAGTAGCTGCACCCATAGACGATGCCCGTTGTCTTGTCGTTTGGGCAGCGGAACTTGGTACGCAGATCGATGCTTAAGTAGGTTTTTGTGCCGCCCATCACGTAGGGAGCGATCAGGTTCTGCCAATGGGTGTTAGGGTCGCTGAGGACTCTTTCCTGCTGCGGCAAAAGGCCATCATGGTCCGCCATGTACAACTGATAAGCGATCCCCCACTGCCGCAGGTTGCTGCTGCATTTTGTCAGGTTCGCATTATCCTTGATCCGGCTGACAGTCGGAAAAAGCAGCGTGGCCAGAATGCCGATAATGGCGACCGTCACGAGAATTTCCATCAGTGTGAAGGCCCGGCAGGCAGTCGGTGCGATGATTTGGCCGCGAACAGGATTTGCCTTCAAGAAGCCAAAGGTCGATTGTCTGGGGAGGCTCATGATTGGCGAGGGAGCGACAATGTTGGGGTCGATGGTGCTTTAGCTTCTCATGTCATCTGGTCGCAAGCAATTGCCTGCTGGTGTAACAGTTACATGCTGGCCGGAAATCGCGTGCGGCGGCTCTGGACGAGAGAGCGGAAGCTGCGGTCGCGACGTTGTCCGCGTGAACTTCTCTTTATTAGTGATCCGGGAAAAGTTAACGGAGTCCTTGGGCGCTGACTTCGTTAACCTCTGTGCAAAGGAGCCATGCGGGCTGCCCGATTCCTCTCGGCCTGGCGCATCGTGGCTGGAATGCCGCTCCCGTGGGCGCGTTGCCTGCCGCCAGGTTTGGGATGGGGTCCATCGTTTTTAGCCCCCCTCAGCTGTGCATCATGCGGCCCTGGCGGTAGGCGGCGCGGAATTGCCGTGGCGACATGCCTGACAGGCGCGTGATGAGGCGGCCGAGGTAGTTGGCTCCGGCGAGGCCGGAGCGCACGGCGACTTCCTTAATAGGCAGCTCGGTTTGCTTCAGCAGTTCCATCGCATGATGAAGGCGGAGGTTTTGCAGATAGTGCGAGGGCGTCATGCCATGGGCCGCGAGGAAGGCGCGGAAGAGGGTTGATCGATGAAGACCGATTTCATTGGCGATCGCGCTCACGTTTAGCAGCGGATCGGCGAAGCGTTCGTCGAGTTGCTTGCGGCACGCCTCCACCCAGCTCGAATGCGTCCGAGCCAGCGGGGCGAGGCTGCCCTCCATCGCCGCGAGCAGGATTTCATGCGCGTAGTGCGCCGCCTGCCGGTCGCCCTTCATCGTGCCTTCGCTGAGCGCCGCCCGCAGCGCGTCAAAGGTCGCCGCTGGAAACTGCGGCGCGGGGAGGGGACGCTTCACAAACCCAAACGCCTCCAGCCATTGCGGGCTCATCGGATGGTCGAGGGTGAACCAATGGTATTTCCAGCGCGGCGTGAGCGGGCGCAGTTCATGCATCTCGCCCGGCAGCAGATAAAACACCTCGCCCCGCTCAACCCGGATGCGTCGCTTTTCCAGCACGAACTCCCCCGCGCCTTCCACGCTCCAGAAGATCTCCGCGAACCACTTTCTCATCGGCGGCTCGACCAGCGAACCGTTCGCCAGCGAATAGATTCCCGCCGACCGCACCGCCAGCGGCAGGGCGGGGGGCAGCTCGTGATTGAAGCGATAGACGCTGGTTTTCTTGGAACGCAACATATGTGTGATTAATACGACATTCGTCCGGTAGACGCTGGGAGCATCAGGGGGTAATCAGTTTTCTAACCCGCAACAGAATAGTGAAAACCCCTAAAATTGTCATCATCGGAGCAGGCAGCCTTTTCTTCGGACGCCAGGCCATCTGGGCCGCCGCCAATCTCCCCGGCTTCCGAGGCTGCACGCTGAGCCTCGTCGACATCGACCCCGAGCGCCTGGAGAAAATCACAAAGCTCGCCCACCTTGTCGCCGGTCCCACCGGCGCGCAGATCGAGAGCACGGATGACTACCGCACCGCGCTGCGCGGGGCCGATTATGTGGTGCTCAGCTTTTCCCGTGACAATACCTACTACCGTCGCATCGAGTGCGAGGTCGGTGCCAAGTACGGCATCCGCTCATGCTCGGGCGACACCATCGGGCCGGCGGGGATCTTTCACGCCGTGCGCGAGTTTCCCGCCATCCTGGAGATCGCCCACGCGGTCGAGGAGATCTGCCCGCAGGCTTGGGTGATCAATTACGTCAACCCTTCCGCCGCCATGGGCATCGGCCTCATGCGCCACTCCCGGGTCAAAAGCATCGCCCTCTGCGACACGCACCACATGCCCGCAAAGAAGGAGAGCTACCTGGAGCTGATCGGCGAGGATAAATCCAAGGTCGACCGCTTCGATATGCGCATCGCGGGGGTGAATCACTTCACCTGGATGCTGCACGCCCGTCTGGATGGCCGCGACGTGCTGCCCGAGATTCGCGACGCCTTTGCCCGCGCCGCCGTCGGTGAGATCGACGAGGGTTATGCCAAGGGCCGGTTCAACAACTACATCACTGCCCAGCTCGCCGATGTCTTCGGCGCGGTGCCGACCTGCACGGGACACACGAAGGAATACTTCCCCTTCTACCAGGGCCGCTCGCCCATCCAGGAAAAAATCCCGCCGCTCGCTGTCTTCGATTGCGACGAGCGCGACCGCTGGACCGCCCGCGTGTGGCAGGAGATCGAGGAGTACAACTCGGGCAAGCGCCCCATCGAGGAGTTCCACGCCAGCCTGAAGAGCGACCACGCCGCCGATGTCATTCACACCATGGTCACGGGCGACGGGCGCACGTATTTCCTCAACCTTCCCAATGCCAACGCCGTGGAGGACGGGGGCCGCGCCGTGGAGAATCTCCCCGACGACGCATTCCTCGAGCTCGAGTGCCGGTTCACTCCCGAGGGGCCGCGTCCCTTCAAGGCGGGCCGCTTCGACTACGGCCTGCGCGCCTACCAGTACCTCGCGCTCGACATCCACGAGCTGACCATCGAGGGCATCATGCAGCGCGATCGCGACCTCCTCGTGCGCGCCCTTTCCATTGACCCGCTGGTCAATTCCATCGCCACCGCCCGCGTCGTCATCGACGAGCTCTTCGAGCGCGAGAAGGACGCCCTCCTCGACTGGCCCGAGCGTGAAGCCGCCCCCGAGCCTGTCCTGACCAACGCCCCCGTCACCCGCGCCCAGCTCCAGCTCTATTAAGAGAAAGGCGCGGAACCCCTCACCACACCACCCAACCATAACTCCATCTCACCCCATGAAAAACCTGCTCCCCTCGATCCTCGCCGCCTCCAGCCTGCTCGTCATGCTTGGCGTCCGCCCGGCCGCCGCCACCGTGCTCGTCTCGGTCAGCGGCTCGGCCCCTACCTCCTCATTCGCCAGTAACACGACTTCCAGTGGCGCGGGCCTTCAGTGGCGCAATGACACGACAAATGGCTTGCGCGATGTGGGCCAGTCGTTCTCTGTCGCGACGAATCTCTCGCTGAACGCAATCACCTTCCAGATTGCATCCAATTCCGCACCGGGCACAGGGGTGCTAAATGCCGCCTTCAACCTGTCGATCTTTCAGGTATCACCCAACAACAACACAGGCATTCCCTCAGGCGCGGCGATCAGCGTCCAGAGCGGCATACTCACGGGCCTCACAGCCACTTCGTCAGACTGGAGCAAATACGTCACTTTCACCTTGGGAACGAGTGTCGCGCTCACCAGTGGCAATACCTACGCTGTGATGCTCGACTTCACGACCCAGGCGGCCAATCGCAACATCGTCTTTCAGTATAACTCCCCGAGCAGCTATGTCCCCGGCCAGATGATTATCTCGACGAACGGCACGAGCTACTCTCTATTTGATTCCTCCAACAGACCGGATTTCGTCTTTTACGCGACCGCCGTGCCGGAGCCCTCCACCGTCGTGCTCGGCCTGCTTGGCGTCGCCTTCGTCGTCCTGCGCCGCCGCGTCCGTCACGCGCGCTGTGCCTGACGTTCCCATTTCACCGCGCCCGGCTGGCGTCTTGCCGCCGGGCCGGTGAGCCATTAGCTTAAGTCTCCCGCCTCCCCCGAGTGCTCCCCCTTTGCCCCAGCATGATCCGGCCTGCCCTCATCCTCGTCGCCCTCGCCTGCGCTTTTCGTCCGGAGAGCCTGCGCGCCGCCGCGCCCGATGCTCTGGACCTCCAGGCCGCCGTGGCGGGTCTTCAGCCCGGCGCCGTGCTGGAGCTGCCGCCTGGAGTTCATCGCCTCCCGGCTACCGGATGGCGACTCGCGGGCTTGCGCGGTGTCATCATCGATGGCCATGGCGCGACGCTCATCGCGGGCAGCCGCGAAGCCACCTCGCTCCAGATCGACGGCTGCGACGGACTCACGATTCGTAACCTCCGCATTGATTACGATCCGCTGCCCTTCACCCAGGGCGATGTCGCGTCCGTGGATGCGCAAACCGGCACGATCACCGTGAGGCTCCACGCGGGCTATCCTGGCAGCGAGGCCGCCGCGTCGACGGGCGGATTCTTCACTGATGCGCGCCTCCAGCTCTTTGACCGCGACACGCCCACGCTCAAGCCAGGCGCTCCGGATTATGGCGTGGCCTCGCTGGAACCCGCGGGCGAGCGCACTGTGCGCGTTGCTTTTCCCAAGTGGCAGACCGGCCTCGATCTCATCGCCGTGGGCGACCGCGTCACGCTCTCCTCCCGCGCGGCCGAGGGCGTGTCGATCCGCAACTCCCGCGAGGTCACGCTGGAGGATGTCACCATCTTCGCCGCGCCCAATGTCGCCATCGTCGCCCGTTCCTGCGAAACCGGCGGCACCTTTCGCCGCGTACGCGTCATCCCCGGCCCTCCGCCGGAAGGCGCGACCCAGCCACGTCTCATCTCCGCCTGCGCGGACGGGCTGAACATTGCCAATACCCGCCAGGGTCCGGTCATCGAGCAATGCGAGTTTGCCTACCAGGCCGACGACGCGATCAATCTCCATGGCGCGATGATCCCGGTGCTGAAGTGGATCGACGACCGCAGCTTTCTCAGCGTGCTCCCATGGCGCAACAACCGTCTCGAAGTCATCACCCGTACAGGCGACACGATCCGCTTCCTCGATCCGCCGTCCTACGAGGTCGTGGGAGCAGCCAATATCGTGAAGATCGAGAAAACCCCCGAGCCCGTCGAGCCCTGGCTGGAACGTGTCGGGAAGACGTGGGAGATGCTTAAGGTGAACCCGGAGAGCGTAACCTTTTACCGCGTGACACTCAACCAGCGCGCTACCGGCGTGCAGGCCGGAGGTTTCTGCGAGATCCCGGCCACGTCGGCGTCGGGGTTTATCATTCGCGACACGTACTGCCACGACCATCGCGGCCGCGGCTTTCGTCTCATGGCCAGCGACGGGTTGGTGTTAAACAACCGCTTCGAGCGCATCAAGGGCTGTGCCATCTCGCTCGGTGCGGAGTTCTCCTACTGGCGCGAGGCCGGGTGGAGCCGCAACCTCGTCGTCTCCGACAACCAGATCCGCGATGTCGGCCAGGGCATGAACATCCGCATGCCCGACAGCTACACCATCGGCGCGATCAGCATCATGGCGCGCACCGACGCAGGCGCTGCCCCGGCTTTCCCCGGCAATGAAAACATCGTACTGGAGGGCAACCTCATCGACGGGTGCTCCGTCGCGGGCATTAGCATTAGCAATGCGCACAATGTCCGCGTGAACCGTAATACCATTCGCAACGTCAACCAGGATGCCTCGGGCGAGGCGGGCCGCGCGCGGGGACTCTCCACCACGCAGCCCATCTCGATCATTCGCGCCGAGGCCACGCTTTCCGACAATCTCGTGCCATGAAACACCTCCTCCCTCGCTTCCTCGCGCTCAGCCTCCTCGCCGCTCCGGCGCTCCATGCGGAACTCGACGCCGTCCTCGAGGCCGCTCAGCCCTCCATCTCGGGTGGCGCATCCTATGTCAACGTCATGTCCACTCAGGGCATGGGCTGGCGGTGGACGAAGGACGCAGGCCGCCGCGATTACGGTCAGATCTTTCCGGTCAAGCAGCCCTTCTCCGCCAGCGAACTCGCCGTCCAGGTGCTCTACTCCGACCCCTTCCGCGCGGCGAAGCGCGCCGCCTTCCAGCTCGACTTCCTGCGCTTCCCCTCCGGCGACCTGAAGCAGACGCCCGACGTCGTGGCCACCTATGACGGCACGCTTCCGCCGAATCCCGGTCTCGGCACCGGCGAGGCTGCGTGGCTGCGCTTCCGGTTTCCTGAGGTGAAATTCGAAGGCGGCTCGTCCTATGGCTTCCTCCTGCGCTTCAAAGGGGAGGGCGCGGCGGAGCAAAATATCATCTTCCGCGTCACCCCGTCCAGCACGCCTGACGGCGGCTACGGCATCATGGAGGCCGACGGCAGCGGGCAGATCGAGAAAGGCCCGTCGATGAACTTCCTCCTCGGCACCTCCGCGCCCGGGTCCGCCAGCGCCGCCCCGCGCACGCCCTCCGTGCTTACGGTCGACCAACGCGCGACCGATGGCTACCGCACCCTCGCCGCCGCGACCGCCGCCGCCCAGCCCGGCGACACCATCCGCATCGCGCCCGGGAGCGGACCCTATCGCGAGCCGCTTTATATCCAGCGCTCGGGCACGGCGGAGCAGCCAATAACCATCGACGGCAACGGCGAGACCATCACCGGTTTTGACCCGCTGGTTTTCACGGAGCGCGATGGCGAGTGGTCCTTCGACGTGGCGGCCTTTCTGGCCGCCCGGCCCAATGTGCAGGGCTTCACCAAGGTCGGTGGCAAATGGACCTCCGTCGTGCCCGGCGGGTTCCCGTCCGTGCTCGTGCATCACGGCCGGCGTGTCTTTCAGGATGCCGCTACCGGGAAGTTCGAGGAAAAGGTCCGCCTCTCCGACGACGGCACGCGACTCATCCTTCTCGACCCCGCGCAGCGCGACGGCTGGGAGATCGCCGCCCGCGACCGCGTCGTCGTCATTCTTAACGCCTCGTATCAGACCTTTCGCAACATCCGCGCCACCGGGAGCCTGAACGATGGCTTCAATCTCCACGGCACCGGCGAGGGGCTCGTCTTTGAAAACATCGAGGGCTCGCAGAATCTCGATGAAGGCTTCTCCGCCCACGACACCATCGCCTGCGAAATCGTCGGCGGAGTTTTCACCCAGAATGACAACGGCATCGGCAATGTCGGCCAGAGCCGCCTCGTCGCCCGCGACATCCGCACCTTTGACAATACCGGCTACGGCCTTTGGTTCCTCGATGCCTCCGCCACGCTGGAAAATGCCAGTTCCTGGGGCAACGGCGTCGCGCAGTTTGCCCTCCACGGCAAAGCCTCCGCCATCGTGCGCGATGTCTCCGCCGTGCCTCCCGCCGCCGCGACGAAGCCCCGCATGAGCTACGAGGAATCGGCAAAGCGCAACGACTCGCGCCTCCAGGAAATCGCCGCCACCGCGCGCTGCGAGGGCGCCGTCACTGAGACCTCTGCGCCAGCCCCCGCCCGTACCGCCGCCCAGTAAACCCATGCGCACCGCCCCCCATCATCGCGCCTTCACGCTCGTCGAGCTGCTCGTGACCATCGGCATCCTCGCCCTCCTCGTCAGCCTGCTCCTGCCCATGGCCAAGACCTGGAACGCCGGAGCGCAGACCGTCAGCTGCTCGAACAACCTGCGGCAGATGTTTCTCTACCTCGACGCCTACGCCCGCGAAAACAACGGCGTCTATCCCGCTGTCTCCGACGCCACCACTGGCAACTCCTGGTGGCTCACCCTGCAAAACTACATCAACACCCCCAGCCAGGTCGTCGGCATCCGCAAGCGGACCATCTTCCTTTGTCCCGCCTCGCTCCGCACCTATCCGAATCAAACCGCCCGACGCACCTACGGCATGAACTGCGAGGGGCTCAAAAACGACCAGGGCGTCCTGGACTGGCGCACACCCATCCGGCCCATCAGCCAGAGCCGGCTCTCCAGCACCCTCTTCATCGCCGATACCTGCAACGGCCCCGCCAATAACGGCGACGGCTACCAGTATTTCCGCGCGACGGCCTCCCCTGCGTTTACCGATGTCGTCGAGGCCCGGCACTCGGGCAGAGCCAATGCGCTTTTCCTCGACGGCCACGTTGAGCTGATCGACCCGAAGGCTCCCGAGTCCCTCGACAAGGTGAAGAACCTCGGCCAGTGAAGGCGCGCGAAGGTCTTTGTCAGAAGGAAGCAGAGGCGGCGATGACGGGCTGGTGGTGTGGTGCCGCAGGCCCGGGTGGGGGAGGGAACTCCAGCGCTGCCTTTGCGACCTTCTGGCGATCCCTGCTCAGGTCCCCGGGGAGGCCGGGTTCAGCGCTGCGGTGATCTCGGCGGGCGTGAGCGCCGTCTTTTCCCGGTCCTCCCACTGGTTGTAAAACACCGCGTCGTCGCTATCGTGGCGGCTGGAGTCCACGATCGTTCCGGCGTCGTCGACCACGTAGGCGGGCCGGCCGGGTCTCAGCCAGGCCACGAGGGAATCGCCCTTGTCCAGAATAAGGAGCAGGTAGCGATGCCCCTCGCGCGGCACCCAATACGCCGCGTGAATGTTGGCTGCGGATGGATTGAGGTCGCGCAAGGTCTTATAGCGGTCATCCATCCCATTTTCCCCGAGATTTGCCACGAAAGGCCATACGCCGGCTGCCACGCCGAGCGCTAGCAGCGCGTAGAGGAGCGTCTTTCGTGCGGAGATCATGCCGGGGGATATTCACGTCCTCGCCGTGTGTGGCGGATGGCTGATAGGCCGTGTTCCATTCCCGCATCGTGACATGCCAGGCCTTGTTTGTCCTTCCTGAAATCTCCACCATTCCGCGTTTGGACGAAGTGCGCTGCTTCATGATCATTTCCGGTCGATTCGTGAAAATTCTGCGGCAAGGCGCATTCTTTTCTTTTTCCCGTCGCAACTTGGTCGCATGAAGCTTTGATGCCGATCACCGCCGAGACCGCCCCCAAACCGCGTCCATCGAAACGCCTTACGATGCTGGATCTTATCGGACAAGCCTGCGCCATTGGGCCACTCATTGGTATTGGTCTGTTTCTCGCCTTCGTCGCGCAGATCGCTGCGGGTCGCGGTCCACTTGCCATCCTTCTTGCGGCCATTGGCATGGTGTGCTTTGCCATGGTGATCGCCTTTTATGCCTCCTTCACAGGAGGGGCGGGAGCGGTGGGAGATTATGTCGAGCGAGCCTGGGGGCGCCGCGCGGGCATGGCCATATTGATCATCTATACGTTCTCGCTGCTAGTGTCGGGTGCAGGTGGCTTCTCCATCGCCGTCGGCGTACTAGTGGCGAATTTCTCGAAAGCCTACCTCTTCGGCCTCGTCCCGTGGTGGGGAGGGGCGCTTATTGTCGTCCTCATCGCCTGGGTCATGAATGTCCGCGGGGCCGATGTCGCCACGCGAGCGCAGCTTGTGATCGTGCTCGTTTCAGTCATCCCTTTCCTGCTCACAGCCATCGCCGCCATCATCCATGCGGGTCCGGCGAATACATGGGACTTCTTTTCCATTTTCCATGCGACTGGGGGAGGCAACCTCTTCGGCGGTCTGCTTTTTGCCATCCTACTCTTTGGCGGGTTTGAAACCGTCGCCGTTCTCGCCGAGGAGACGCCCAACCCGCGCCGCACCATCCCGATCGCGCTCGTCTCCACTGTCGTGCTGACCGGCATACTCTTCGTTCTCTGCTCCTACGCGGGCACGGTCTACTTCGGCCCCGAGCTGGTGGGCAAGGCTTGGCCCGCCCAGCTCGACGGCTTTGCCGAGATGGCCAACAAGCTCCTCGGCAACTGGGCTGGCATGTGGATACGTATCGGCATTTTTGCCGACTTCATCAGCTGCTTCATTGGCTTCTCCCTTGCTGCTTCGCGTGGGCTCTTTGCGCTCAGTCGTGCGGGTATTCTCCCGCGCGTTCTCGGTCGCACGAACCGCCTGGGGGCTCCCACCATGGCATCGCATAGCGTCCTGGCCACCGCACTGCTCGCCATTGCCGTGGGATTCCTTATTCCCGCTGCCGAGCGCTACAAGTCGCTCTTTGTTGTCGCCACCGCGCAGGGACTCCTTCTCGCGCTTACCTATGCGGTGCTCGCCGTTGGTGCGTGCAAGCTCGTCTTCACCACCGGCAAATCCTCCGTTCCCCGCTGGATCGTCCTTCTCATCGCCAGCGCCATGCCTGTTCTCGCGCTCTACGGATCGCTTTTTCCCTTCCCGCAAGGACCCGAGCAGTGGGGTGTCTGGGGAGCATTCGCCGCCATCGCTCTCGCCATCATCGGCAGCCTTGTTTGGAAGCCGGGGGCTTCCCGCACGTAGGACGGGCGGGAGTTTTAGTTTCCAGTGGTTCAGTTTTCAGACGGAGCGGAAAGGCCGTCCTGCGCCGGTTTGGCGACGATCTGCTCTCAGGGATGCTCCTCCGCCTTCTGCTGATAGTTATTCTGTCTCTATGAAACTGCGCGAGCAGTTTTCGACGCGCCCTGATCCACGCACAGTCTGACAACTGAACCACTGAAAACTAGCAGTCTCCTCCCCGGAAAACCGGGGAGGAATCAAAATTCATCAGGTAGAATGGACTCCGCGTTGCCAACCGGTTTCGTGATCCTAGCCTTGGGTCATGCACCTCCCCACCTCAAGCCGTTTTTACGTATGCGGGCTATTAGCCTTCGCTGCGCTCTCCTCCGCGTTGCGAGCGGACTCATTAACCTGGGACAGCAGCGGGCTGAATCCAAATGCCCCCGTCGACGGCGCTGGCGCGTGGGACACCTCCACCGCGCTCTGGAGCAACGGCTCGGTCGACTCCATCTGGGATAATGCAGGGAACAACACCGCCGTTTTCGGCAGCAGCAATGGCGCGGCGGGCACGGTCACGGTCGGCACGATCACCGCGGGCGGCATTACCTTCAACCCCGCCACCTCCGGCTCCTATCTGCTCAGTGGCGGCACGCTCACCCTCGGCGGCTCCACCCCGACGATCACGACAAACGCCAACGCCGAGATCGCTTCCGCCATCGCGGGAACCACGGGCCTGACCAAGGAAGGCTCCGGCGTCCTCACCCTCAGCGGTACGAATACATTTACGGGGGGACTCAAGCTTAACGCCGGTACAGTTAGTTTTTCGGTTGCGGGAAATCTCTCTTCCGGAGCAGTGACTTTTGGCGGCGGCAGCCTGCGCTTCGTCGGAACCACCGGATATAGTGCTGTAAGCAAAAGTTGGGTGGTCGGCACCTCCGGGGCGATATTTGACCTGGCCACTTCCGACAAGGGCTATGTGGCTTATAGCGGCACGATGACTTTCACCGGCTCAGGGGCGAGGACCATCACCCTTTCCGGTTCCAGCACCTCAAGTAACACGTCCAGCGCGAGCATGGTGATCGGCGATGGCTCGGGCGGCGCCACCTCGCTGGTGAAAAATGGCTCGGCCTCCTGGAACTTGAGCGGAGCCAATACCTACACCGGAAGCACTACGGTCAATCAAGGCATCCTGTTCATCAATGGCGATAATCGCATCCCGGTCGCCAGCACGGTCTATATCGCTTCCGGTGCATCCATTCGCCTCGTGAATAACCAGACGTTTGGCAATTTGCAGGATGGCACGGGTGGCGGAGGTTACCTTACCCGTGCCTACTCCGGCGGCACCTCGACGGCGACGATTCAGGCAGGTCGTTTCAGCGGGCGGATTTATGATCTGGGCACAGACCGCTACATTGCTGTCGCAAAAACTACCAGCGGCCTGCTTCGCCTTAGTGGCACGACCAATGACTACACCGGCGGCACCACCATCTCCAGCGGTACGCTCCTTATTAACAACACCTCCGGAACCGGCCTCGGCGTGGGTAATGTGACCGTGACCAACGCCACTCTTGGGGGCAACGGCTACTCCGCCCTCGGCACCGCGGCCTCGCACACCATCGGCTCCGGCGGCGTCATCGCCCCGGGCGACTCGGAGATCAACGGCGGCATCGGCACCCTGACGCTGAACGGCGCCAATAGCACCGGCGCCATCCTCGACATGCAGGCGGGCTCATCCTTCAGCTTCAATCTCGGCGCGGGCGATGCCAACGACACGCTGCGATTCTACACCTACGCTGGCGCATCCGACTTCCTGCGTGACAGCGGCGGTGTCGTGCTCAACTTCTCCGGCGCACTCGCCGGGACGTATGACCTCTTCCGCTTCTACTCGAATGCCGGGACGACGCTTACCGACGCGGGCTTTACCCAGGCCACGTCCAACTTTACCCTCGGCTCCGGCCTGACCGGGTACAACGCCACTTGGGACTACTCGACTCTCGGCGTCATCTCGCTCACGCTGACCGCCGTGCCGGAACCCTCCAGCGCCGTGCTTTTCGGCCTGGGTGGACTCTGCGCGATGGTCCTCTGGCGTCGCGCCCGCTACCGCGCCTCCGTGCGCGGCTGATATTCCCCGCAGAGGGGGAAGGAAAAGAGGGGAACGGCTTGAACCGCTGTTCCCTTTTTTGTTAAGTTTCCAGGCAGTCTCCTCCTGATGAAAACCTCCGCCAAGCTGCTTATGGTCCCGGCCGTCCTGTTAATCGTTGCCGGGCTGGGCGTCATCGTCGTTTTCGGCGGTTCGCGCCTGATCGATCTGGTGCAGGCTCTTTTCCTGTATAGCCGGTCGGCGGACGACATGTTTTACACCCTCCGGGTCGTCGGCTCGGATGTCTGGGCGGTTTTGCTCTCCGGCTTCGCTCTGGTCCTGCCGGGCGGCATCTGTCTGGCGGCGGGAGTGGTCGCCCTGCGGTCCATCCGGAAAAGAGCGGCGATTTCCTCAAACTAATACGCGCCGCTCCCAGAAAAGACGGACACCTCGAATTCCTCTCACCATGAGGGAATAGCGCCATTTTGGCCCCCCCTTAGGAAAGGCATGACAAGCCTCACCGCCGGTTCCTGGCCCTCCACTTGGGCTCTGCTCCTCGATCTCGTCTCCCTCGTCTTCCTCCATCGCCGCTCCCGCCGCACGGGAAACCGGTTCAATGACACGTTGAGGCAAGGCGCTGTCTCAGCCCTTCAGTCCCGGCCAGGCGTTCGCAGGCCGGGAGTCGATCAGTTTCCCCCGCAACGAACCGCCGCTCGTGCGCTGTCTGAAAACGGAACCCCTGAAAACTTACCTGTTTTGATTAAAATACGGCAGGAGCCGGAGCTTGAGCATCACGATGGGCGAGGCCATCAGGAGCGCGCCAACAACGAAGGATAAAATGAGCGTCGGAGTCGTCAGCACCCCGTCGAGATACGCGCCATAGTAGGCCCAGAGCGCGATCGGATAAAAGAGCAGCACCGCCGTGCCCAGACCCGGGGAAAACCGCCCGCGCGTCGTCAGGAAGGGCAGTACGTGGAAAAAGGTTGCGTTGATCAGCATCAGTGCGGGCAATCCTAGTGAATACGCCGGGAGCGACCACGCCACCTGGGAGCAGGAGATACCCAGCACCACCACCACGCCATTCACAATGGCAAAGTGCACCCAGTTCACCGGCAATTTCAGCACGTGCTCAGCCCAGCCTTTCCAGTCAAAGGTGTACTCCTCCACGACATGCAGGGCGTAGGCAAACGTCGCGATCCAGAGGATATAGGCGTGACTCATGAACGAAAGATTAACCACGTGTCCGCGCGCGCCTGCAAGACGTATCCCGGCCTGTTTTCTCCGGGCCGCACCGTATGGTCAGGGTCACGCACCGGCTTTGGCTCTGTATCGCGCGGGAGTCGTCAGCGTGCGCCGCTGAAAGACCCGGGAGAAGTAATACTCGTCGCGAAACCCGCAGAGCGTGGCGATCTGCTTGAGCGGCAGGCGAGAGTGAACCAGCAGCGTCCTTGCCCGGTCTACCCGTAGCGTCGTCACATAGTCGATGAGGCTGCACCCGCGCTGCCTGCGAAACTCATGCCGCAGGTAATCCGTGCTCAGGCCCACCGCCTCCGCCACCTCGCGCAGCGACTCCACGGTGGCAAAGCGCTCGCGCAGGTACTCCTCCGCCTGGGTCACGCACCGCTCGGCGCGGCTGGCCTGCTCATGGTCCCGGTTCCGGCAGGCCAGCTCCACCAGCGAGAGCAGCGCGGTCGTCGCCCGCAAGTTGCACAGCGCCTGCCCGGCGGGCTGTAGCGCCGCCCCCACGCCCGCCAGCAGCCGCAGGTCCTCGATCAATGCGGGATCGTCAATATGCGGCACAAACAGGCACTCCCTGGGAAAGGCGGGGCCGCCGCGCGGGGCGGCGATTTTCACGCACAGATCCTCGCCCTCCGTCTCCATGATCTGATCGTGCTCCTGCCTCGGGGGATGAATCATCGCGCTGCCCTCGCCAAACTCCACCGTGCAGCCATCGACCGTCGTTGCGCCGCACCCGACCGGGTGATAGACGATCTCCAGCTCCGCATGGGCGTGGATCGGGCACCGCGGTTGCACCGGCGTGGCGTGACGCATCCCGTGCACGAACACCAGCGGCGGCCGTGCCGCCTGACGCTCCAGAAATTTCGCCCAATGAGATGCCTTTGCCATGCCGTCATCATTTGGCGGGAGCCGGAATTTTCAAGCGGGAAGGGGAATTTCCTGAAGGCAGGCTGGGAAAAAACCGAAAAGTGCAAAGATAAGCCGCTTATTTCAATCGCCCGCAGCCGCCCCCGGCGCGATGTATGAAGCCATGACCTCCGCCTCCCCATCAAGGCTTGTCTTCACCGGCAGGCAGCAAGTGTCACTGGAAAGTTTCACCCTCCCCGAGCTCAAACCCGCCGAGGTGCGGCTCCGCATCGAGCGCACGCTCATGAGCACGGGCACGGAGAACATCGTCTTCAACCGCCACTTCGACCCCGGCACGCATTGGGACCGCTGGGTAAAGTACCCGTTCTATCCCGGCTACACCGCCGTCGGTGTCGTCGAGGCCGTGGGTTCCGAGGTGACTGCACTTCAGCCCGGCGACCGCGTCGCGAGCCGCACCGGCCACGCCTCCGCCGTGAATGCCAAAGCCTCCGAGTGTTTCCCGATTCCCGCTGTCCTCGACTGGGACGAGGCCGTGTGGTTTTCCCTGGCCAAGATTGCCTTTCACGGAGCCTCCGTCGCCCGCTACACGCTCGGCGACAGCGTGCTCATCATCGGAGCTGGTCCCATCGGCCAGATGTCCACCCGCTGGGCGCGGGCAGCCGGGTGCGCCTCGATCATCGTGGCCGACGCCGTGCCGGATCGCATGGCCCTCGCCTCTGCGGGCGGGGCCTCTGCCACCATTGTCGGCCCCATCGCGGAGGCAAAGGACGCCGTAGTCGCTGCGTGCGGGGGACATCTCCCGCGCGTCGTCATTGACTCAACCGGCAACGCCGCCGTCTTTTCCGCCGCCCTCAGCCTTGCGGCGGATCGCGGCACGGTCGTCGTCCTCGGCGACACCGGCCAGCCCGGCAGCCAGACGCTCACATCCGATGTCATCATGCGCGGCCTCACCATCGTCGGCGCACACGATGGCCACAACACCACCGCCTGGAACAACCAGTCCATCACCGAGCTTTTCTTCACCCTGGCCGCAACCGGGCGATTCCCGCTCGACGGCCTCAACACCCACCGCTTCACTCCCGCCCAGTGCGAGGAGGCCTATGCCGTCGCCAACCGCGCCCGCGCCCGCACCATGGGCATCGTCTTCGACTGGTCCGCCCGCTAACAAAAGGAAACATCCCATGAACCCGCTCAAGCAATCCTTCTCCTGGTGGTGCTTCGCCAACCGGGGACTCGATCCCGCTACGCTCCTGCGCACCGCGCGTGATATCGGCTACGAGGGCGTCGACCTCATCGAAGAGGACCTCTGGCCCGAGGTCGTGAACCAGGGGCTCCGCATTGCCGCCGTCGGCGGTCACGCCTCCATCGAGTCTGGAATGAACCTTCGCGAAAACCACGCCCGCATCGAGGCTGAGCTTCGCGCCAACATCGCCAAGGCCGCAAAGTGGCAGATCCCTGTCCTCATCTGCTTCTCCGGCAACCGCCAGCCCGGCGTGTGCGGCATTGACGCCACCGCCGAGATCCTCACCCGCCTCGCCCCCGAGGCTGCCGATGCCGGAGTGACGCTCGCCATCGAACTGCTCAACAGCAAGGTCGACCACGCTGGGTACGAATGCGACCGCACCGACTGGGGCGTCGAGGTTTGCCGCCGTGTTGACTCATCCGCTGTGGCGCTCCTCTACGACATCTACCATATGCAGGTCATGGAGGGAGATCTCATCCGCACCATCGGGGAACACCACCGCCATTTTGCCCACTACCACACGGCGGGCAACCCGGGTCGTAGCCAGCCCGAT
Organism: Terrimicrobium sacchariphilum; assembly: GCF_001613545.1. Classification (NCBI taxonomy): domain Bacteria; kingdom Pseudomonadati; phylum Verrucomicrobiota; class Terrimicrobiia; order Terrimicrobiales; family Terrimicrobiaceae; genus Terrimicrobium; species Terrimicrobium sacchariphilum. The sequence continues at coordinate 3,147,296 of NZ_BDCO01000002.1, read as the reverse complement.
GCGAGCCAGGAGATTCACTACCCTCCCATCTATCGCGCCATCCAGCAGACTGGCTTCACCGGTTACATCGGCCACGAGTTCATCCCCTCGGGCGACGTAAAGACCTCCCTCGCCGAAGCCTTCGCCGACTGCCGCCGCACCACGGACAGGTGAGATTGGCTGCCTGCCCTGCCCGCGAGATGCTCGGGGCATACCGGTTTTATCTTGTCGATCACGATTGCTTTCCGCTTGGTGTCAGCATAAGCGACGATACTCGGAGAGGTGACCGTGTCCGCCCGGGAGCAAGTGATCCCAAAGAGAACGATGCCGAAAAGAAGTGCGCGCGTATAACGATGCTGAAGACCTCCGGGAAGCTTAAGAATCCGATCGATACGAGTCAATGCTGGCTGGGGGCGGCGGATGTCTCGCTTGACAGTGAGGTGCGGATTTTCGAGTGTCGTCTCGTCCGCTAAGCTTATTTATATCTTATGCTCGGTATTGCTGCCATCGTCGCCTTCGCCTCGATCTTCGTCTATGTCGGGAATAACGAATATCACAACAAAGGCTGGCTGCTCGGCACGGTCAGCGTGCTGCTCTCCCTCGGCGTGACGTATTTCACCCCGCTGAGTTTCCTCGGCATGCTCGGGGCCAACCTCCTCCTCTACGCGGCCATCTGGATTTACAACGTCGTTTCCGGCAGGTCGTCCCGCTCGAGCTCGGGGTTCTGACGCGGATTTCCTACATCGGCGCCGGGATCTTCTGCCGGTCCGCAAGACAGAGCCGCCAGAGAAAGGAATACAGTGCCAGCGGGATAAGGAACGCCCCCGCGAATTCCCGGAAATTCATGACGATCGGCAGCAGCACGAGATGCACCGGTCCATACGCCCGGATGCTCCACCGCAGGGGGAAATAGGGCGCATTCAGGATCATGGTGGCGAAGGCGTAAATCCCAATTGAAAGAATGGCTGCGGTTATCCCGTAGGAGTGAGTTCCGCCGAAGGCGTCGCCCATACCCACGGCAGAGATCATACCCGGAACGGCGATGAGGAAAACCACCCCGGCGGTAAATATCAGCACGATGCGCAGCATCCACGTGCAGATCGGGTAAACATCCGGCGGCACCATCGCCCCGCCCATCCGCTCCGCCACGAAGATGCCAAAGCGAAAGACCCCCCACAGCAAAAAAAGCAGAGTAAAGATCGGGATGATCGCAAGGGCGGGGGGCATGGCTTTTCGCGGTGCGGGCTCGGTGGGGAGCCTCGCAGCGAAGCTTAGTGAAAGGCGCCCTGCTTTTGGAAGTTTACAAATGCTAGCCGCGCTTCAAGTGCCGCGCGAGGATGCCCTGAAACTCTGTGAACTGTTCGTCGCTGAACCACCGCCGGGGAAACATGTGAAAGGTCTCCCGCGAGGGATAAAGGAGGATGAAATCCTTTCCGACCTTGTACTTGTGCAATTGCCGCCACGCCGCGCTCGAGCCGCCATGACGGCTGGCGAAGCGTATTGTTTCTTCCGTGATCTCTACCTCGTACGGGTCGTGCAGCGTCTTCTGCTCGCGGTAGATGCGTTTTGCGCTCATTGGCATGATGACAAAAAACCGCAGCGCGAGGTACACGAGCACGGCAAACAGCACATACGGCGCAGGTTGCGACGTGGTCGAGGGGTAAACGAAGAGCTTCAGCACGATGATCGTGAGCGCCGCCACCACCATGAGCACGCCAGCGGCGAGGAAGACCGGGCGCGGGCGCACGTGCAGGTATTGGGCGCGGATGTAGTCCTCTTCCGTGATCTGGCAGTGAATGGTCATGGCTTGGGTTGCGACTATGTGTCGCGAGGCAGGTCCCGACAAGCTTCGCGCGGATATCCCTGCGGTCGCACATGTGTCATCAGGCGCATAACGATCGCAGAGTCTCACGTGAGACGGCGCTTCTCCGAGAGCTCCAGCCGGCGCAGGATGTACCGGGCAATAAAATGCATCGCGATGAGCGCGACGACGCCGAGGACTGTAATGACGGACGCGATCACGATGTGCTCGATATCTGGCAGGCTTCGCATCCCGACCCAGGAATCTCGTGGCCGACTCGCATCGTAAGTCACCGTGATCGTTTGTCGGGGCGGCCCATCGGGCCACAACGCGCCTGCTGCGGAAAAGTCCTTTTGATACAGTTTTCCGTCGAGTTCATTCCGCCACGTGACATTGAAATAATAAACCTTGGTCTCCCGGGCTGCGGTGATTGAGCGAAAGGAGTTGATTTTGCCTTCTGTCCTGGCCCCGAGTGGATAAGTGCGGCTTCATGGCGATATTCGACGATATCTGCAGCCTCCCCGCCGTGCGTGTTATCGGATGGCGAGCTAACCCGCTTTCTGATTTTAATTTCCGCCATGGCCGTAAAAACCGCCGTTCCCTCCGAGCAAAAGGTCCTCTCGTTTTCCATCGTCCTGAGCGGATGCGTCGCCCTGCTCGGCATCGTCTTCGGTATTCTCTCCGGATCGCAGTCCATCGTCTTTGACGGAATCTTTTCCATCGTCGATGTCGCCATGTGTGTGCTCGTGCTTTTTGTCTCGCGGCTGGTGACGCGCAATGCCACGCCGCATTTCCAGTACGGCTTCTGGCATTTCGAGCCGCTCGTCGCCGTGCTCAACGGCGCGATCATGCTCACCGTCTGCATCTACGGGTTTATCAATAGCTGCAAGAGCCTGCTCTCTGGCGGCAACACGGTCGAACTCGGCATGGCCTCGGTCTATGCCATCGTCGTGCTCGCCGCTTGCGCTGGCATGTACCTCTACGAACGCAAGGTCAACGTCGTGCTGAAGTCCGAGTTCATCAGCATCGACATGAAGAGCTGCATCATGTCGGGCGCGATCACGCTCGCGCTCTTCCTCAGCTTTGCCCTGGCGGAGTTCCTCGGCTGGATCGGCCATGCGGAGTTTAAGCCCTACGCCGACCCCGCCATCCTCATGGTCATCACCATCGGCCTGTCACCTATTCCCATGGGCATCCTGCGCCGCGCGGTGAAGGAGGTCTTTCTCATTGCCCCGCGCGATGCCTCCCGCCGCATCGACGAGGTCATGGCAGGGATCAGGGAACGCCACGGCATCGTCGACTACCGCGCCTACGCGGCGAAGTCCGGCCGCATCCACGTCATCGACATCAGCATCCTCGTCCCGGAGGACTGGGACCGCACTGTCCCGCAACTCGACGCCATTCGCAGCGAGATCGCCGCCGGGCTGGAACAATATGCCACCCTCGACCGCTGGCTCACCATCGCCTTTACCACCCGCCAGCAGTGGCTCTGAGGCCCGCAGGCAAGTTTCTCCGTCAGGCTCGCCGTCTTGACCGCCACGCGAGGGTCAGCCCCGCACCGGCGAGGGCGAGTAGCCCGACCGTCGACGGTTCCGGTACCGCCCCCACTGTCGCGGGAGCGCCGGGTGTCGATTCGTAGCCGAAGCCCGTCAGCGTCACCAGGGTGTTATCTCCCTGTACGATGAAGCTGGCCCAGCCATAATAGACATTGCTCTCGGCATCGCTGAATTTCAGCCCGACGTACGAGGTCCACTCTGGCGTAAAATTCGAGATATACGGTGGATTCCGCGATGGATCGTAGGTCGCGAGATTTCCGCCGCTCCAGTAAAACTCGCTCCCGTTGATTTCGCTGCCTTCGCCAAAGCTCACGCATTCCGGTCCATTTACCACCACCTTGTCTGCGGGATTGTTGGAGTTCAGGACCGTCTGGATGACTGGCGGCGTGGTATTGTAGGCGAAGTTATGGATCGAGTAGGTATATGTGTACCCTGGGTCCGGCAGAGTGCTGGCGTATCCGGTAAAGATGTTGAAGTACAGGTATCCGGACTCGGGGAGATCCACATCGACCGACCAAATGACGGGAGCGGCAGATGCCTTGCTCATTCCGCCCGCGCCGATGAGCGCAGCTATCGCGCATGCCATTAGCTGGTAGCGACTGCTTTGCATGCCTGCCCTCAACGAGCCAGCGGCTCCCTGTACGATTTTTATGATACTCACCATCGACGCCGCGCTTTCTAGGTTGGTTTGCGTCCAAAATACAAGTCTGATTCCCTCCCGGATATTAATATATCTGGCACTTCGAGGGAATGCGGGCTGCCTCGGCGGCCAGGGTGTTCCTGGCCATCCAGAGGTGGCCTACTGAATCGAGCGGCAGGCGATTTGCCGCGGATATTTCAGTGCGAATCCATGGCGTCGCGTACCGGAGTGGGCAATGCGCGCCGGACGTTAAAGCCCGACGGTACCTGACCGGCGAAGTTTGGTGTCACCTGCTGGCGGGATCTGCTCAGCAACCCTTGGTTGGCCAGATAGGTCGAGAGCACCGCTGCCGTCTCATACGCGGTGCGATCCACGTCCGAGCTTACGCCAGGCAGGCTTCCTGCCAGCGTGCCCGCTGCTGTGCCAACGAGACTAGCCCCACCGGTGGCTACGCCCAAAGCTGCTCCTGGTTCCATCCCTGAACTCCCTCGCGTGCGGAAACTCAGAATCCTGCGCATGCCGCCACTCTCCACCGCAAATACCGAGACATTCGTGCGGAAGTGTGTCCGTCCGGCTCCCAGTCCCACTACCGCGCGTTTCGCACGGCTGCCTTGATCCACCTGGACGATCTCACCGCGAATCAACCAGTTTCCCGGAGCCGGAATAGTACCCCCTGCGGCAACCATCGCCGGAGCCGCATGGCGGCTGACCTCGCGAGAAGTGCGGGATGCAAGCGATGTCTGGATATCGCGTCCAAGCCTCGCGGTCTCTGCCGCAGGGCGATCACCTAGTTGCAACGCTCCCGGCTGGATTGTGTAGGCCTGGATAAAGATCGTCCTCGGCGCTGTTCTTGCCGCTGGTTTGTGTTGATGCAGCTGATAAACGCCCACCGAACTACACCCGGTGAGGGTCAAAACCATCACGCTGGCGAGAGAGAGGAAATAACGCATTGCGCCCTTTTTTCACGTCCCGGCCACGAGTCAATGGGAATCGATGAGGCATAAAGACGGGCTTTTTCTTCGATTCTCGGCCGGTACGCTTCCAAATACCGGTAAAACTCCACCCCAGAGGCGAATCGGTGTTCCCCCGCCGGCTTGACTCCTTGAGATTTAGTCAATACAAATTCCCTTTTATCAAATTGACTGATCCTGATCATCCATTAAGCATCTGGTTGCATAATTAACGATCCCCTAAACCTAAATTACCCGTTAGTGGGTATGGATGCGAATCGAATCTTCGTTAAGATCGATCGTTGGCGAAAATCGCCGGAAGAACGTTGAAATGAACCCGAGGGAGCCACTGCACGCGTCGATATTACCGAAGCCATCTCAAGGCTCGGTTTCGTCGTCGGATCTGCTTGCAGCCCTGGACTGCGCTCCGGATGGTATATCCATCACAGCTCCTTCTGGCAGATACATTTACGTCAATCAGGCTCATTGTCGCATGTTCGGATATGCGCGGTCCGAGCAGGTGCTCGGGCGTTCCTGGCGCATGCTCTTTCCGGCCCAGTTTCGCAGCCGGATTACCAGGGACGCCATGCCCGCCCTGAGGCAGGTGGGGTTCTGGATCGGACGGCTTCCGGGAAAACATAGGGATGGGTCAATTATTACACAACAGGTTGCTCTTAGACTTTTACCGGGCCGGAACGTTATTTGCATGGTCTTTAATGCAACCGAGCGCTTCGCTGGGGATGATTTGCGGGACCGGCTCTTTGCATTATCGCAGGGGATGCTTGCTGTGGCGGATACGTCCGGTTGCATCAAACAGTTCAATCCCGCCTGGAGTACGCTGCTCGGTTACGACCCCGAGGATATTCGGGATCACAGTATTCTGGAGTTCGTTCATCCAGATGACCGTGACTTTACTCAAGCCAAGCTCGTGAAGTTACGCGAGGGACGGCCGACGAGGAGTTTCGTCAACCGCATGTGCACAAAGTCCGGTTCGCATCTCTGGTTGAACTGGAGCGCCTCATCCTCGCCTGGCGACAATCTCATTTTTGCCAGCGCCCACGATGTCACGGATACGAAGCGGGCAGAATCTGCCGTAGTGGCTGGCATCGCGCAGTCTTGCCAGACGGATCAACAGCAGGCCCGGTTCGCCGCCATGGCCAGCCACGAACTGCGGACACCGCTGGCCAACATCATGCTCGCAAGTCAGCTCTTGAAAAACCACTTCAAGGAACTCCCGGAGCACCTGATTGAGCACCTGTTTGGCGAGATTCAATCCACTATCCGGGACATGACCTCCACCATCGACTCACTCCTTTTTGCTGGGAATGTGGACATGGGGCGCGTCGATTTTCGTCCTGCTGCAGTATCGAGTGTGCAGGAGTTTGAAATCCTGATCCGGAACGCCATCAGCCAACCCTCTTCGCGCATCGTTATTATCATCCGGGAGTTTGACGGTGAGGTGCTGGTAGACCGCGCTCTCTTTGCGCACGTGCTCCGGAATCTCGTGGAAAATGGCTTGAAGTACTCTCCGGCCCCGGCTCCTGTGCATGTCATTGCGCGGGTGAGGAGCGGACGCTTGAGTTTTTTTGTGGCAGATCGCGGCATTGGTGTTCCCGTGGTTGAGCGGAGGCGACTGTTCGAGGCATTCTTTCGATCATCCAATGTAGGGTCGACTCCCGGATTTGGCCTTGGCCTGTTCATTGCAGACCGCGCGGCCAGGTTGCACGGCGGGGTCATCCGGTACCGCCCGAGAGAAGGGGGTGGTGCATTGTTTGTCGTTCGTCTGCCGATGCGGCGCAACACTCATCGCGAGCAAGGCGACTAGGGAGAGGGGAGACGCACGAAATGGCACTCATTTACTTGGTCGAGGATGACGAGCAGTTGCGGGAATACGCGACGCTCATTCTTTCCCTGCACGATCATGTTGTGAGATCCTTCGCAGGCGGTGCGGAGGTGTTGTTGGCATGCGACTCGATCCTGCCCGACCTCGTCCTGTGCGATGTGAGACTCCCGGGGCTCTCGGGGTTTCAGATTCTTGAGCGATTCCGCCTCCTTGAGGCGGCGCGGCACATTCCCTTCATCTTCATCAGCGCTCATGTCGAGCGCGAGCAGATACGCAAGGGAATGAATCTCGGAGCCGACGACTACCTGACGAAGCCTTTTACCGAAAGTGAGCTGGTCGACGTGGTGCGTACGCGGCTCGCTCTCCATGACAAAAGGCGCCGGTCTATCGAGACTCACCTCGCCGAGATGAATGCCCGGGCGCTACGTTGTCTATCCCATGAGATTCGAACGCCGCTCAACGGTGTGATGGGCGGGCTGGAGCTCATGCAGATGGACAAGCCCGACGCTGCACCGGAGGAACTCGGTATTGTCGCTACGTCTGCCGTTCGCCTCGAGCGCACCCTGCTGCGGTATCTTTCCTTCATGGAGGCAGCCAGCGATTCTCTCCCGCTACGGTCTCAGGAACTCGTCGATGTCGATACGCTCGTAGCTGAGGTCGCCTCCCGCATCGCAGAATCCTGCTCGCGCCTCGGCGACCTCGTGGTGCATGCTGGCTGCAAGCTGCACACCTTTTACGCTCGCGAACTATCCCAGGCGGTGGAGGAACTCGTGGACAATGCCTTTCAATTTTCCGCTGAGGGTAGTGAGGTGCAGGTCATTGCCTCCGCCAGCCATCAAATCCTTTCCATCGAGGTGAGAGACCTGGGCATCGGAATGAGCGATGATGATTTCGCCGCCATCGCCCCCTTTCGCCGTTTTGTAAACTCCTACAGCGACGACATGGCGATGGGCGTGGGCCTCAGCATTGCCCGCAAGCTCGTCTCCAAAATGCAGGGAGAACTCACCCTCTCCCGCCGGAACCCGCACGGAGTGGCGGCACGCATCGAGTTACCCGCCTTTCCCCTAGGCATTCCGTCATGAAATCTCTTTCCCTCCTTCTCGTCGAGGATCAGGTCATGTTCCTGGATCTCCTCCAGTCCATGCTGAAGACCATTCGCGCGATCGACCGAGTAGGCACGGCCTGCACGCTCGGCGATGCTCGGGACCTCTGTGTGACCCACGACTACGATCTCATTATTTCCGATTACATGCTGCCCGACGGCAGCGCTCACGATCTGATCCGTGACGTGCACCGGCTGAAACCTGATCAGGATTTCATTATCCTCTCGGCGCTCCCGGTACCGGAGGGCATCTCCGAGAACGGTTCGCCCAGAGTCTATTGGATCGACAAAAACAACACCTTTCATTCCCTCAAGGACCGGATCGATTCGCTTTTTGGTTCGCGAGTCAAGGGTGACGACCTGCCGGTTTCCCGTCTCACCGGGCGGGAACGCGAGGTTCTCCAGCTTATCGGAGGAGGTTTTACCAGCAAGGAGATCGCTGGACGTCTCGCTCTGTCCGTCCAGACCATCGAGACCCATCGCAAATCCATCGCCAAGAAGCTCGGCATGTCCGGTGCCGAGCTCGTGAGCTACGGCACGATATTCTTTCGCAGCTGATCATGAATGAAGACACCACGCATCCCCCGCACATCCCTACGGAACCCGGCGATGCGCCGCCATCCCCGCGTACCTTCGTGCAGGAGTTTGAAAAACGCCACGGCCCCGGTCGCTGGCGCACCGTCGCCCGCGAACTGGTCGTCTCCTCCATCTGCTGCAATGTCATCGAATCCTATCGCACCGGCCAGGGCATGATTCTTCGCACCGCCTTTGACTGGCGATCCATCACCGAACCCGTCGACATCATCGTCCGCGCCGTCGCCGACACCCACGGCCTCTCCGACTACGACACCGACTCCGTCCACGACTACCTCACCCGCCTCCAGGCCGAACCGCCAGTTACGTCTGCTATCCCAGCGTCAAAGACCCAGCGGAAGTGAGGCGCGGCAACCTTGTCTTTGCCCAGATGTCGCCGCTAAACTTTCGGCTCATGATCCGGCGGGCTGTTTACCTTGTGATGGGCGCGACGAGTTGCCTCATCGGAGCCGCCATCATTCTCTGGGTGCTGTACAATCACCTCATCCACCGCCTGCCGGAGTTTCGCCCCGCGCCGCTTATCGGGGCATTTGGCATCGGCCCCGTTCTCTGCATCGTCGGTGTCCAGTGGATCAGGAAAGCCCTGACATAATCGAATGGTGAGTAAAGTATGTGAATCACACGTTCTTTTTCTGACGATTCATATAAGCTCCCCCCTCGAATGACACCACAGGAGAAAAAACGCCTCTCTTTGCTTAAGGATCGTCGAAATTGCTTCGGGCAAAACGACAAGGCCTCGCGCAAGGGCATCCGCTTCCGCAAGCGCTGGCTGAATCGCTGCTATCGCAAAAGCGAACATCAGGCCCTCCGGTCGGCGGATGTCGACGCCATGGAACAGGACCTCCTGGGCATCAAGCGCAAGCAATGGCGGAAAATGCCCGACATCCCGTTGGGCCGCGTGATTCAGGGTAACCGCGCAAGCGATCTGAAATGGCGCTTTTGCCAGGAGTCTGCCAGGAACCCCGATCTTCTCGATGGCCTTCAGGCCTTTCTCCTCGCCCAAGGTGTTCAGGGCGGACAGCTTTCCGCCACGATGAAATGCGCCCGTGAAATGGTCTTCGATTTCTCCAGTTCAGACGGGAAACTCGACAGCGGCGCCGCTTTCGGGATCGCGGAGTTTCTCCGCCACCACCGACAGCGCTAGGTTGGGTTGACGTGCGCCAAGCTAATAAGGGTCGCCGTGTATTCCCGGCTCATTTCGCGTGAGGTTCGTTGGCGTCGGGCGACTCAGGATATAGGAAACCAGCAGAGAGATCGCAACTCCATACAGAGCGCTCGACGAGGCAACGGTGAGGAACAGGAGTTGAATGCTCAAGGGTTTGATGCCGAACAGAAGGGGAATAAGCAAGGTCGGCGCTAATGTGATCCCGATGATTTCAGCCATCCCCGGGCCGTGGTAAAACGGTCCGCCCGCTCCCGAGCCGGTTAACGATCCAATGAGTACGAACCAAGCGACGACGACAAAGATCGCGAAATGGAGCACCGCGATTCCGGTCGCCAGCAGGGGGCGAAACTTTCTCCGTGGCGGCGGTTTCATTAGCCTTCGGAATTCAATGCGGAAACTCCCCGGGCAATCCCGTCCCTCAGCCCCAGCGAAAGCCGCCAGTCGGCCAGATAGTCGAGCGCCACGAGTTGATATCCTGCCACGATCAGCCAAAAGACGAACTGATAGCCCGTCTTCTTCACCTTGTGCCGGAAGCGATGCTGCGCCGCGAACGACCCCGGCCAGCCCCCGATCAGCTCAAAGAAGTGAAGGAAGTTTTCCGGAGTCCGCCACTGGCGGTCCTTTGCCTGCCGCTTGTCCGAGGCGCAGAAAATAAACGCCAGCACCGACACCACGACAAAATACCCCAGCAGCCCATAGCCCGGCACATGCTGCGAAAGCTTGATCGCCGCCAGCCCCGGCAACCCCATCAACACACACAGCATCAGCCCCGCCACCAGCCACGAAAGCGTCGGCCGTTCCGGTCGCCTCGGTCCTTTCTGGCCGGAGCGCAGCGGCTTGCGATTCCTCGTGAACCGCGGAGGGACAGCGCGAGACGCGACCGCGCGGGGCGTCGCGACTCGAGGCGCGACCGCGCGGGGAACCAGTGCTCGCGGTTTCGGATCAGCCATTACTGCCCGCCCTTCCGGGGAAAACTCGCCACCAGTGCCTTCACCTCCTCGCGCGGCAGATTGTGGGAAATCGTAAACTCCCGCCCGAACGATGTTGCCTCCAGCGAGGGCGCACACACGACCCGGCCATTGATCACGATGGCGATCTGCTTCTGGTACCAATCCTTGACCACTTCATCGAATTTCTTCTCCCCCGCCTCCGTCAGCCACAGCTTCAGCATCCCATCGGGTAGAATCTCCGCCCGCTCAAAATCCGCATCCGCCACGATCGGCGTCATTTCGACGTGCAACAAGAAGGTCTTCCCGCTGAACTCGTAACTCATCTCCCGCGTAGAGGAGCTTCGCTCCTTCAGCACCTTGGCAAACACCACCGATGGCTCCGCCGCCCGCACTTCGGCGAAAGCCGCGATCAATACCACGAGGGCGAGGAGAGGGGATTTCATGGCTAAGGAATGGTCGAAGCCTATGCCAGAAAACCCCGCCTTTGTCACTTAGTCCCGCAATCCCTTGCCCGCGAGGATCTGGTCCCGGCACTTCTCGATCCGCGCCGTCCGTGTGGCCGATTGTTTCGCCCCGGCGAAATACAGCAGGTATCCGCGCTGCCGCCCGGGCGTGAGCGCCGCGAAAGCCTCCTTTAAAGCAGGTTCCTTCTTCATCATCGCAGTCAGTTCCTCCGGCACCGCAAAATCAGCCGTCTCCTTGTACCGCACCTGCGTCCCAGCCTTCTCCACTGCGATGGCCTCGCACAGATAAGCCTTCAGCAAATCCGCCTTCTCCGCGATCTCCCGCGCACTCATAAACCGCGCCTGCCGCGCCGCCTGCGTATTCTCTCCCGGCCGCACCAATATTCCCGCAACATCCTTCAGCAGCGCTCCCTTGCAAAACAGCAGCGCACAATACCCCTTAAATCCCTGAATGATCGCCACATTGCTCCCCGCAAAGGAGTAACACGGCTTTCCCCACTTCAGTTCTTCCGTCAATCCCCAACCCAGCGCAATCTCCCGCAAAGCCTCTGTCTCCTCACGCCACGACTTCGCTTGGGCAATGTATAAGTCGACCTTGCGGTTCATTGTGTCCTTTTTCGACACGGAGCTATTGGCGATTGCTTAAGCGTAAGCACTCACTTCCCCGCCAGCAGCGCCTTGGCATGCGCCCTCGCGGAGTCCGACTGGCCGCCGAGCATGCGCGCCAGCTCCTGCTCGCGTTTGGCTCCGGTGGCCTGGTCGAGGAGGGTGCGGGTGCGGCCGCTTTCGACTTCCTTGGTGACGATGAAGTGCTCCGCCGCGCGGGCCGCGACCTGCGGGAGGTGGGTGATGCAGAGGACCTGGCGGGCGGCGCCGAGTTCCTTCATCTTCAGGCCGACCTTGGCGGCGATTTCTCCGCCGACGTTGGCGTCGATTTCGTCAAAGACCAGCACCGGCACGTCGTCCTGATCAGCCAACGCGCCCTTGAGCGCGAGCATCACGCGGGAAATTTCGCCGCTGGAGGCGATGGCGCGGAGCGGACGCGCGGGCTCGCCGGGGTTGGGGGAGAATTGAAACTCCGCCTGCTCGCAGCCGTGCGGGCCGGGGTCGGCGAGCTTTTCCAGGGCGATGGAAAATTCCGCCTTCGCAAACCCGAGATCCTTTAGCCCCGTCTTCACCTTGTCGCCGAGCTTCTTCGCGCTGGCGGTGCGTTTCGTCGTGAGCTTGTGGCCGAGGTCGAGCATGGCGCGCTCGGCGGCGGCGATGTCGGCGTCGAGCGTGTCGCGGCGTTCCGCGCGGCCCGTGAGTTCCTCCAGCCGGGCGGCGGCCTGCGCGGCAAAGTCCAGCACCGCCTCAACCGTGTGGCCGTACTTGCGTTTCAGGGTCTGGAGCACGTCGAGCCGGGACTCGATCTCGTCGAGATTAGCCGGGCCGTCCTCCAGCGAGGCGGAGTAGGTGGCGATGGCGCGGGCGAGGGAATCCGCCGCCGTGAAGACCTCGTCGCACGAGCGGGCGATCTCTTCCGAACCGGGATCGAGGCGCGATAGCTCCCGCGCGAGGCGCGAAAGCTCGCCGAGCCGCGAGGTGAGGGAATCGTCCGATTCGTTCACGCCGGCCTCGAGCTGGGTGCAAATCTCGCCGATGCGCTGGGAGTTCGCCGCCGCCTTCTGGCGCGAGAGAAGCGTTTCCTCCTCGCCGGGCGCGAGCTGCGCCTGGTCGATCTCGGCGACTTGATGGGAAAGCAGGTCTATCTCGCGGGCGAGGGCCTGCTCGCCCTGGAGAATGGCGTCCTTTTCCTCGCGGAGCTTGAGGAGCTGGCGTCGGGCGAGGGTGAACTCCTCCCGCAGCGCCGTGCTCCCGGCGAAGCTGTCGAGCAGCCGCGTCTGCTGGTCGCGGGAGAAAAGGCTCTGGTGGTCGTGCGGCCCGTGCAGGTCGACGAGCAGGTCGCCCAGCGCGCGCAGGAGGGCGAGCGTGCAGGGCGAGCCGTTGACGAATTGCTTCCCCGCGCCCTCGGCGGGCACCGTGCGCTTCACGATCAAGCGACCTTCCTCGACGGGTTCCGCGCCGTGGTCCTCCAGCGCGGTGGCGAGGCGCGGGTCGGTGGCGTTTTCAAAGACCGCCTCGACCGTGGCGGCATCGGCACCGGTGCGAATCACCCCCTTGTCCGCGCGGTCCCCCAGGAGCAGGGTTAGCGCGCCGAGGATCACGGATTTTCCCGCGCCGGTCTCGCCCGTGATGGCGATGAAGCCCGGTGAAGGTTCCCAGGTGAGATCCTCGACGAGCGCGAGATTGCGGATGCGCAGGGAGGCGAGCGTTGCGGACATGGGCGGACTATGGCATGAAAGGCGGCGAATGCGGGAGTTGGAAATTCTATTTCTTGGCACGGGGACGTCGCACGGGGTGCCGGTCATCGGATGCGAGTGCGCCGTGTGCCGGTCCGACGACCCCAGGGACCAGCGCCTCCGCAGCAGCATCCAGCTCCGCACCCCCGAGATGGTTATTCAGGTCGACACCCCGCCGGATTTCCGCACCCAATGCCTCCGCGAGGGCCTGCGCCACATCGACGCCGTGGTCTACACCCACTCGCATACCGACCACGTCCTCGGTTTCGACGATCTGCGGCGGTTCTGCGAGATCGAGGATAAAAACATGCCCATCTACGGGTCGCAGCGCACTATCGACGATCTGCGCCGCATCTTTGCCTACGCCTTCAGCGAGGAATACCGCTACCGCAACTATATCCGCCCCGAGCCCACCATCGTCGACGGCCCGTTCCGCCTCGGCGAAACGGAGATCGTGCCCGTCGATCTGCCCCATGGCCGAATGACAACGACCGGGCTCGTCTTCAGCCGGGGAGGTGAGCGGAAACTCGCCTACTTCACCGACTGCGCCGAGGTGCCCGATGCCGCCATCGAAGCCGCCCGGGGCGCGGAGATCCTTGTCCTCGATGCCCTCCGCTACGCCGACCACCCGACCCACATGACCGTCGACGAGGCGCTCGCCGTGGCCGGGCGCGTGCAGCCGGGCAGTACGTACTTTACCCACATGTGCCATGAGCTGGGCCATGCCGAGACGGAGAAAAACCTCCCTCCCGGCGTCCGCCTCGCCTACGACGGACTCCGACTCACTTTATGATTAAGCTCAAGTGCTGGGCCTTCCTGCTCCTCTGCGTCGCCGCCTTCACCGCGCGCGCCGCCTCCCCCGAGGAAACCGCCGCCACCCTGGTGGTGTACAATTCCTCCGACCCCACCTCCACCTCGCTGGCTCAATACTATGCCAAGCAGCGCCAGATCCCGGCGGCCAACCTCATTGGCCTTCCATGCGCGCTCACCGAGGAGATTTCCCGCGACGAATACAACACCACCATCGCCGGTCCGTTGCGGCAGAAACTCCTGGCCGGCGGCTTTTGGCAGATGAGCGGCGGCACGGTCACCGCGACAAAGGTACGCTTCGTCGCCGTCATTCGCGGCGTTCCGCTGAAAATCCGGCCCATCCCGCGCCCGGCACCGTCCGTGGTGCCCGGAGCCACCCCGGCTCCTGTGCCTCCCGTCCCGCCGCTCGAGCGCGACGAGGCATCGGTCGATAGCGAACTGGCCTGTCTCGGTCTGCCCATTCCAACACCCGCCGGGCCGATCAAGAACCCCTATGCCGACAAGGTCACGCCCATCCTCGACTCCTTTGTCGATCCCGGCATCCTCCTCGTCTGCCGCCTCGACGCTCCTTCCGAGACAGCCGTCCGATCCATGATCGATGGAGCTCTCGCGGCGGAAAAAACCGGCCTTTGGGGTTGGGCCTACCTCGACTCGCGCGGCATCACCAGCGGCCCATATCTCGAAGGCGACCAGTGGCTCAACATCGCCGCCAATAACCTCCGCGGTCGCGGCGTACCCGTCCTCTGGGACAAGGCTCCGGAGACCCTGCCCGCGGGCTATCCCGTCACCGACGCCGCCTATTATCTCGGCTGGTACGATGGCGACGTCAGCGGCCCGTTCCGCGAACTCGACTTCCGCTTCCTCCCCGGCGCTGTCGCCGTTCACCTGCACTCCTTCAGTGCCTCGACTCTGCGCAACGTTTCCGCAGGATGGTGCGGCCCGATTCTCGAACGCGGCGCTGCGGCTACCGTCGGGAATGTTTATGAGCCCTACCTCACGCTCACTTCTCACCTTGATGTTCTTACGGCTCGTCTCCTCGATGGCTATACCTTTGCCGAGGCCGCCTACTCGTCCCTTGTCGCCCTCTCGTGGATGAATGTCTCGCTCGGTGATCCTCTCTACCGCCCCTATGCCGCGTGGAAGGACCCGGTCGTCAGTGGATCAGCCAATATCTGGCAGAAATACCGCCAGGCCGTCCTCGGTGCGAGTGGCAGCGTCATTGCTGCCGCCCCTGATCTCGAGCGCGCCGCCGCCTCCACGGGCAGCAGTATGTTTCTGGAATCCCTTGGCGCAGCCCAGGCCGACGGTGGGGATTTGCCCGGTTCGCTCAAGAGCGTGAACGATGCGCTCGCGATGAGGAATCCGCCGCTCATCACCTACCGCCTTCAGCTGGAAAAGTTTGGCCTCCTCGGCGCAACCGGCAAGCGCGACCAAGCCAAATCCCTCCTGGAAAACATGCTCGCCACCAACCAGCCTCCGGCGCAGAAGCTCCTCCTCCTGCAGTTGCAAAACCGCTTCTTCCCCGTGACCACGCCCGGGCCCACCCGATGATGGATCGCTACGGCCAGCTGCGCGCCGCCGCCCGCTGCCGCGAGACGCCCGATCTCCCGCCCACCGCGACGGAGTTGGAATTGCAGGCCCGCTTCCACCGAGGCGACCTCGGCACCGCCTGGACGTCCCGCGACGGTCGCCGCATCGAGCTACTGCACTCCGGCCACTGGAACCGCGAACCCGGCCCGGATTTCCGCGACGCCCGTCTCCTCGTTGACGGAGCCGAGGTGCGCGGCGACATCGAGATCGATCTCGCCGACCGCGACTGGGAGGCCCATGGCCATGGCGCAAATCCCGCCTTTCGCTCCGTCGTTCTGCACGGGTATTTCCAGGAGAGCGCCCGCCGCGTCTTCACCCGCGATTGCGACCATCGCGAGGTGCCACAGGTCCGGCTTTCCGCCGATCCGGCCGCGCCCGATTCCCGTCCGCTCACCCCGGCCCCGCCGCTCGACGAATCCCGCGCCATCGAGCTCGTCGAGTCCGCCGCCCGCCATCGCCTGCATCGCAAGGCCGCTGCCTTTCGCACCGCCGCGCGCCTCACTGATCGCGACGATGCGCTCTTTCAGGCTCTCGCCACCGGCCTCGGCTACCGGAATAACAAGATCCCCTTCCTCCTCATCGCCCAGCGCTCCGCGCTCGCCCGCTGCCGCGCCGAGGGAGGCGAGGCGCTGCTCTTCGGCCTCGCGGGCTTTCTCGACGCCGAGACATTCGATGAAGGGACCGACGATGTCCGTGCCTACCTCGCCCCGCTCTGGGAGGAGTGGTGGCGCATCCGTGCCCGCGAGGAACGCCTCATCCTACCCGCCGCCGCGTGGCGGCTCGCCGGTATCCGCCCGGCCAATCACCCCCACCGCCGCCTCGGCGCCCTGGCCGCCATCATCGCGCGCTTCAGCGAGATCACCCGCGCGCTGGATGCCGGGGATTGCGGAGCCTTCATCGCCATCCTGCAAACCCTCCGCCATCGCTACTGGACCGCGCACTGGAATCTTGCCACCTTCCGCCTCGCGGGCGACATCGCCCTCGTCGGCGAGGACCGCGCCACCGACCTCGCGATCAATGCCTTCATACCCGCCATTCCCGACGAGGAGACTGCCTGGCAAAAACTCGCCTCTCTCCCCGGTCCCGCCCCCAGCGGCAAACTCCGCCAGGCCGCCGAATGGCTCAGCGGCGGCAGCCTGAAGCCCTACCGCACCGCCGCCCGCCAGCAGGGCCTCCTCCAGACCTACGACGACTTCTTTCCCGACCCGCCCGAGGCCATCTACGAGCGCTTCCGCAGGGTGGGGTGACTTGATGCAAAGCGGAGTTCATGGGACTCTTGGCTTACCGTCCGGGGGCTCTCCCAGAGAAATCTGGTGAAGAATCCCCGGTCTTTTTTGCCCCCGCCCCTGCCGTCAGAGCTGTCAGGTTGGAACTCCGCCTCGGGTTGCAACCCGCCGTTCGCCCTCGTAAGCTCCCGTCATGGCCGCCTTGCCCGAGGTAATTCACAACACCGCGGAGTCTCGCTTTGAGATGACCGTCGACGGGCATTTGAGCGTGGCCGAGTACGACCTGCGCGCCGGGCGCATGGTATTCACTCATACCTTCGTGCCGCCGGAGCTGCGGGGCAGGGGAATCGCCGAGCACCTCGTGCTGGCGGGCTTTCGCCATGCGCGCGAGCACGGCTGCCGCATCGTGCCGCAATGCAGCTACGTCGCCGTGCTCCTCACGCGGAGGCCCGAGTTCCAGGACCTCGCCGCCTGATCCCCCATGTCGGCTGTGCGCAAGATCATCCATCTCGACATGGACTGCTTTTACGCGGCGGTCGAGATGCGCGAACGCCCCGAGCTCGCCGGCCAGCCCATCGCCGTCGGCGGCGGACGCCCGCGCGGCGTCGTCACCACGTGCAACTACGAGGCCCGCGCCTACGGCGTGCGCTCCGCCATGCCCGGCTTCAAGGCCCGCGAGCTTTGCCCCCACCTCGTCTTCCTCCCCGTGCGCTTCGACCTCTACCGTGAGGCTTCCGCCCGCGTCCGCGAGATCCTCCTCTCCTACACCCCGCTCGTCGAGCCCCTCTCGCTCGACGAAGCCTACCTCGACGTCACCGCCCTCGGCCGTTACGCCTGGGACATCGCCAAGGAAATCCGAGCCCGCATCTTTGAAACCACCCGCCTCACCGGCAGCGCGGGTATCGCGCCCAACAAGATGCTCGCCAAGATCGCCAGCGACTGGCGCAAGCCCAACGGCCAGTTTGCCATCACCCCCGATCAAATCGACGCCTTCATGCGCGGCCTCCCCGTGCGCAAGGTCTGGGGTATCGGGCCGAAGAGCGCCGAACGCTTCGCCGCCGCCGGCATCCACACCTGCGGCGACCTGCAAAAAATCCCCCTCCACGAGCTCGCCCTCCGCCATGGAAAATGGGGCGAGGAACTGTATTCCCTCTGCCGCGGCCGGGACGACCGCGACGTCGTCCCCAACCGCATTCGCAAAAGCCTCAGCAACGAACGCACCTACGCCGAAAACCTCGCCACCCTCGCGGCCTGCCAGAACGCCATGGCCGAGCTCTACGACGAGCTCATGGAGGAACTCCGCACCAAGGCCTCCGAGCGCCCCGTCCGCAAGGCCTTCATCAAAATCAAATTCCACGACTTCACCCGCATCACCCGCGAATGCCTCTGCGACCGCCCCGACATCGACACTTTCCGCCGCCTCCTCACCCAGGGCTTTGAATCCTCCCCCCGCCCCGTCCGCCTCCTAGGCACCGGAGTCCGCTTCGCCGACGAACGCCACATCGAGGAAGAGCACGACCCGCAGGAACTGCTGGATTTTGGCGTATGATTACCCCCGGTACGTTCGAATCCCTTGCCATAGATATCGCTATTTTCCTCAGCCTCCGATCATGTATGCCGAGGGTCATAAGCTCTCGCATCTTCGATGCCTGCTTCATGCATGAGGGTCATTCGGTAGCGACGCAGGAAATCAACCGGGATATCTGCGCTGATGGGGAGCGCGGCGCACCGAGGGCGAATGGATGGGCTTCATCTCCCGGGCTTTTGGGTGGAACCAGCGAAGTCCGTTTGCGATGCATTCCAGACGGAATGAAGCTCGGTGTCCGTCCAGAAGGTCTGCCTCGTGTCCGTCCGCTTTCGCAGTTCGGCGACCGTGCTGGATGTAATCAACTCGTCGCTCGTGCTCCACTGCCGCCTGAGGAAGTTCAGGACACTGGCGATCTCCTCGTCGGAAAGGACTGTTCGCCAGGCGGGCATGAGTCCGTTGTATGTATGCCCTTTTACTTGAAGGGGTCCGCACAATCCATCCAGGAGGATCGCGATCAAAGGTTCATTGCTCCCAGTCAGCCGCTCAGAGTCCCGTAAAGGCGGACACGATCGCAAGGGCGATACGCCGTTCTGCCCATGGCAGGTGGCGCACTTTTCCATGTAGATGGCGGCCCCGCGAATCACTTCCACGCCTCTCTGCGGGCGCTGTTTGCAGCAGGGAAAAGTTATGACCACCATGGCCGCCAGCCCGATCGTCCGCAGGAAACTCACGATGACTGCTGGAGATGGCGGATGTCTCGCACGATATCATCCGTGTCCCTGAGCTTTCGAAGGTCGTACATGACCCGCAGGCGCCCCTCCCGATCAATGAGGTAGGTATAGGTCGAATGATCCATCGTATAGTCGTCCGGCCTGCCGGGAAGTGGGAGGCGGCGATAATACGCGCCGTAATCCCTGGCCGCGGTCTCGATTTCCTCGGGAGTGCCTGTCAGTCCCAGAAATTTCTCGTCAAAGAACGGCATGTACTCCGTGAGCTTGGCCGGAGTGTCGCGTTGCGGGTCCACTGTGACAAAGAGCACCTGGACCTTTTCCCGTTCTTCCGGTCGGAGGGTGCGATTGATCATGGCGAGGTCTGCCAGGGAGGTCGGGCAGATGTTCGGGCAAGTCGTGAATCCGAACTCCAGCAAGACAACCTTGCCTCGGAAATCGCTCAACTTCACTGGGTGACCATTTTGCCCGGTAAGGTGAAAGTCCGGCAACGCCTTGTTCTCGGAGTAGGAGGTCCCGTGAAACTGATAAGGCGTCATCGCCGCCCACTGCCGCCAGAGAAAGAGCAGCGCGCAGGCGAGGAGGATCAGGCTGCCGCAGACGATCCACGCGACGCGGCTCTTGCGGGGAGGGGAAGTCTCGCTCATCGGGCTGGCTGCTGCCTGGACACTGGAAGGGTGATTTCCAATCGGCTGGCTCCCGGTTCGATATTCAGGATTAAGGTTACCTTGTCTCCTTCGTTAAGGCGCTTTTTCAATCCCATGAGCATCAGGTGATCTCCGCCTGGCTCCAAGACCAGCTGACCTTTGGCAGGGATGGTGAGCTCCTTGACAAACTCCATGCCCATGACGGTCTGTCCGTTCACTTTTTTCTCGGTGGTAATCATCGGGCCGACCGATTCCGCCACCGTTGCAGTTGCTCCGGTCACTCGCACGGCGGATGCGCCGGGGTTTTTGATCGTCAGATATGCTGCGGTATTGACATAACCCGGAGGCACGGCGCGCACCCACCCGCCCTCTATCGTCACGGCAGGATCAGCCATCAGAGGGGCTGATGCGGTGAGGAAGATGGAACAAACGAGAAGAAATGATTTTGCCGGGTGAAAACTTTGCATGAATTCATTGTAGATCACGCTCTGAACGAGGAACACGCAAGACCCGCCGGGTGCGACATATTGCCACACCCATCGAATCGCCTCATGGATTCTGGATCGGTGGTAATTTATTCTGCTGAATAGCGTCTGCGCACAAGTCGACAAAGGGTTTGTGCATTTCATTCAACAAAGCGACGACGTCGGGATCGGCGGTCTTGGGATCACCTCCACCTGGGAAGGGGGGATGAGGATCGTATTGCGCTAAAAGCTCCATTCCTTTTGCGTAAAAGTCACCCCGGTAGTGTTGCACCAGACGGAGGGCAAAGTCGAACCCCGCCGTGACGCCTGCTCCGGTGATACGGTTGCGGTCAATTACAACTCTCTCGTCTGTCGGAATCGCCCCAACCAAGGGCAGTAACTCCCGTGTTTGCCAATGGCTGGTCGCCTTGTATCCATGGAGAAGACCGGCTGCTCCCAGGAGCAGGGAGCCCGTGCAAACACTTCCGGCCATTTCCGCCGCTCCTCCGACCTTGCGGAGGAATTGTAATGTTTCACGATCCGCCATGGCGTCCAGTGTCCCCGATGTGCCACCGGGCACCACCAGCAAAGTGGGGGCGGTCGGGCAGTTGCGAAACGTGAAATGAGGGACGACCTGATACCCCGTCTCGCATGTGACGGGTTTTCCATCTTTGGACACCAGTCGTACCTTGGCTCCCATCATCCCGGACAGAATATATTCTGGCCCGAGAGCATCGATGGCGGTGAAACCGGGGTAGATAAGTATCAGTATGGTCTCCTCTCCGAGTTTGATCTGCGGATATTGAGAGGGGACGGGTTCCGGTTGGGGGTTCTCCACCTTGGGACCAGAAGCTTGACCACAGGCAGAAAGAACAAGCCCTCCTCCGAGAAGCGTCAGGAGATCGAAAAATTTGCGACGGGTTACCGGATTGATTTCCTTCATCTGTAAATATCCGCTGTAAATGTGGACGACGTTTCCGTCATGGCTCTTTCCCGCCTCAGGCAGCTAGTAGTAATAGTTCCCCATGACATGCCTGATTTGCACGTCGGCTCCGCCAAACTTGATTTGACTCCGCGGTACCCATTCGGCTGATCCGTCCGACCAGCCGCGATAGAACCCCTCGACTTCCGTCTCCTTGAAAACAAAGTCCGGGTAGGCAAAGACCGTATCATAGTGAAAGCATTCGTACCGGCGAGCTTCGGAAGTATTGAACTCCGCCAGCAAGGTCGACCACAGCACTCCCCGGCGGAGATTCTTCCGATCTGCGGCATGTTCCGGGTGAGTGATTGTACCCAGTCCCATCTTGACCATGGGCGACTCGTCCAGTCTGCCTACATAGACATATCCGGTATAGAGCCCACCTCCGACAGTCCTTCCTTCCGCCTTTCCGGAATCTCTCGCCAGGGGATCATTGATCCAACCCGGCTGCTTCCGCCGTTTGGGCCAGGCCGTCACAGGTCCCGAAGGTATCGGCATATTGCAATACTCCGCCACGATAGAGAGCCTGTCGGTCGAGATGCTGCTCGGCACCCATGTATCCATGGGCGGGAACTCCCCTTTATCCGCCAGGTACAACATATCCGCCTGCACAAAGGTGCGCAGATTGCTCAAGCTGCCCACTTTCTTGGCCTTTCTCACTCCCTTGATCACATTGGGAAGAGCCAGGGCCGCCATCGCCACGATGATGCCGATGGTCACGACAAGCTCGATCATGGTGAAGGCGAGGCCTCTTTGATTGCAGTGCCTCCCTGGCAGCGATCGCCGGAGCAGAGTCATGAGGAAGGCCTATGCCCTCCGCCTCATGCGCCGAAAGCACCATGCCGTCAATGCGCCCACCCCGAGCAGAGCCCAGGTGGAGGGTTCCGGAACGACGGTGGCGGCGAGATTGAATGTCCCAATGTTGGTTCCATTCGAGGCAAAGCCATCCCAGTAGGACACACCCTCGGCCACCAGGACATCGCCAGCAATGTTTAGCTGGCTGGTCAGACTGTCAAAGGTGATCGTGACATTGGCCAGATCTGCAAAGAGGAAGGGATTAAAGCCCGCCGCATAGCTCGCAAGAACCAGACCGGACTTTCCATCGACAGCCCGTTCCGAAACGTAACGGAGAGCAAAGTCTCCGTTGATAAGGCTGCCCGTACTGTTATACGGGTCCCAGCGTGTCATGTTGGTAAAGCCGATCTGCTCACCGGCATTGTTCACATAAAACATGCTATAGACGGCAGAGGCGCTCCAGTCCGATAGGAAGTTCGCTTTACTGAAGTCAGCCGTGGAAAACTCCAGATTTGTCGTCTGAAGCGATCTCCCGCTCACTGGCGTAGGCGTGTAGCCGTTGGGCCGGATCGGATCATTGAGGACAACGTAGTCCACTCCGCCAATACTGGTAGTGGTGTAGCCGACATTTCCCGGGTTCACCTGGACCCCATTGGTATTATCCCAGGCCGTGATGTAGCTATAGGAAACGGTATCGTCGAAATACGCATCAAAGGCGTAAAGACCTGCCACCGTGGGATTGTTTTGCTTGAGTGTGAATGTCGCAGATCCCCCGGAAAGGGTCGCCGCAGAGACCTGCGCAATCCCGGCTGCCGCAAACCCGCCGGCCACCATGAGATGGCGCGCATTCAACCATGAAGCCGCAATCATTTTTCTCCACGGGCTCAAGCCCGCAATGAGCAAGGCAAACAGTATTCTTTGTTTCATAATGCAATAAGTATTTGGCTTTCCAAGCTGGGTCATAGGCCTCAATCGATCACGCACCATGACTCCGTGAGTTCTTTGCGGATAAGGTAATTCCTATCACCTGATCGGAAATCGATACGCGACGGGTTCTAGGCGACAGACAGTCGCTCCTTCAAGCAGCATGAGCCCTGTGCGACACTTTGCCGCACCTTTTGGATGCACTGCCTGGTGACACATCGCTAAGAAACCGATACCCCTCCAGATGTGGCCTGCGGGTTCACGACAGTTCTCTATATACTCTCACCGCAAAGGGCGGCGTGGAAACATGCCGCCCTTTGTTACAAGTGGCCCGGGTGCGGCAAATTGCCGCATCTCGGAGTTGTTTTCGCGCTGTCTGGTGGGATGATGCCATCATGTTCGAAATGACATCCAGCATCGCCTCCATCGCGCCCGGCCTCCGGTGGCTGATCCGGCTGCGATGGCTTTCCCTGGCGGGGCAATGTCTGCTGTTCGCCACCAGCGCGTATTTTCTCCACATCGCGCTGCCTCTTGCCGTGGTGCTGCCGTGCCTGGCTATCACTGCGGGGAGCAATCTTTTCGTCACCCTGCGAGGGGACAAGCTGCGCGAGACGGAATGTTGTGCCGCGCTGCTCCTGCTCGACACGTTGACGCTTTCGGTGATTCTTTACTCGCTGGGCGGGCCTCACAATCCCTTCACCGCGTTCTACCTCCTGCATGTCACCATCGCAGCAGTCCTCCTGCCTGCGCTGTGGACCTGGATCGGAGTTGTCCTTTGCTCGATTTGCTACGCGCTCCTGTTTTTGTCCCCCTATGAGATTAAAAGCGGCCTTGGCATCAGTTGCTGCGGCAGCTTTGACTTTCACCTTCAGGGCATGCTGCTAGCCATGATTCTGGTCGGCATCTGCATTGCCTTCTTCGTTGGGCAGCTCAAGTCGGCGCTGGCCCTGCGCGAGGTGCAACTTCAGGAAGCCATGCTGCTCGGGGTGAGGAATGAAAAGTTCGCCGGCCTCGCCACTCTCGCCGCAGGCGTAGCCCATGAGCTGGCCACCCCGCTCAACACCATAGCCGTCATCAGCTCCGATCTCGAAAAGCAGGCCTGCGATCAGTGTGAAAGCAGCGGATGTCTCCATGACGCAAAGCTCATTCGCTCCGAGGTCGACCGCTGCCGCGCCATTCTGGAAAATCTTGCGGAGAACACGACGGACAAAATCGGGGAAAATCCGCAATCTTTCATGCTGGGCGACATCCCGGCTCGACTGAAGGAGTTTCTCAGTCCCGCCAATTATTCCCGCATCTCCGCCGAGATCACGGAACCCAGGCTTACGGTCTTTGTCCCATCAACGACTCTCTTGCAGGCGCTTGCCGTCCTGGTGAAAAAT
Source organism: Terrimicrobium sacchariphilum (assembly GCF_001613545.1). Classification (NCBI taxonomy): domain Bacteria; kingdom Pseudomonadati; phylum Verrucomicrobiota; class Terrimicrobiia; order Terrimicrobiales; family Terrimicrobiaceae; genus Terrimicrobium; species Terrimicrobium sacchariphilum. The sequence continues at coordinate 3,122,837 of NZ_BDCO01000002.1, read as the reverse complement.
GCCTGTGAGGCCGATGAGTCTGGCCGTCCCGTGATCCTGCGTATCGAGACCGACAGGGAGCGTGTCCTTGCCACGGTGCAGGATTGCGGTCCCGGTATGACTCCCGACGTCGCTGCGCACGCGGGCGAGCCGTTTTTTACGACCAAGGACCCTGGCAAGGGCATGGGGCTGGGCCTTTTTCTCGTACGCATGTTCACCGAGCGTATGAAGGGACGCCTCCGGATCGAGTCGGACCCTGGTCGGGGAACCCGCGTTTTCATGGAGTTCCCGCTTACCGCCTGATCTGCTATCCATGAGAATCGCGCTGATCGATGATGACGAAGTTTTTCGCGAGACCCTCGCTCGCTCGCTGCGCCGTCGCAATCATGAGGTGATCGCTGCGGATGGCGAGCACTCGGTGGAGGATTGCCGGGCTTTTCATCCCGACGCCATCCTCCTCGATCTCAAGATGCCGGGTCATACCGGCCTTTCCCTGATCCCCCGCCTGAAGGAGGCCGTTCCGTCAGCAAAGATCGTCATGCTCACCGGCTATGGAAGTATCGCCACTGCGATGGAGGCGGTGAAGCTGGGTTGCGCGGACTACCTGCTGAAACCTGCCGACAGCGACCAGATCGAGGCCGCGCTGGAGGGGCGACCAAAATCCACGGAGGTCGATGTGCCGACGCTCGATCGGGTGGAATGGGAGCACCTGCAGCGCATCCTTGCCGACTGTGGCAACAACATCAGCCAGGCTGCCAGATTGCTCGGCATCGACCGGCGCTCGCTCCAGCGTAAACTCGCGAAATATCCTCCCGCCCGCTGATCCGCCTCCGTATTGGAGAGCCAAAGCCTTCGAACCTGGTGGCGCTCGGCTGGCGATAATGGCTCCTTCCCGGAAACTCCGGAATTCGCGAGGTTTGCGCTTCAAGGGTCCGAGCAGTTCCTCGGCGTATCATGAGCACCCTGCAACTGAAAGCAGCCACCGGTTGCTATTATCTGCTTACCGGGATGTTTTCGGGCGAGACCTTCCAAAAAAAAGCCCTACCTGCTCCCCACATACTCCGCCGTATACTCGCCGAGCGTCACCGGCTTGCCCACTTCAGGCGCGGTGGGGAGGACGTAGCATTCGTTCGACACGGCTTTGTCCGTGACGGCGCTCCACACGACGACGCAGATGAGTTCGGCGGGGTTGCCGGAGGGGAGGAGATGCTTGAGCTGGACGGCTTGCTCGGGGGTGAGGCTGAGGGTGCGGACGGCGAGAAAGGGCGTGCCGGATTTGCGGAGCTTCGTGATCTTCGCCTCATCCATGCGGCTGGCGATGGCCTGCGCGCGCAGGACGGCGATATTCGTCTGGGCCTCGGTGGCGGGAATCGCCGCGCTCGACGGCTTCGAGGTGTTGTGTCCTACAGAGGCGCAACCGGCGAGGACTACGGCACACAGCACGGGAAGGAAGGCACGCATGCCCGGCACTGTATCAATCCGCCCGCCGGGCGGCAATGCCTGGAAAAGCAAAGAGGCGCGCCCTCCACAAGACGCGCCTCCTGTTTTCCCCCACGGAAAAGTGGTTAAAAACTATGCTTTCGGAATCTTTTACAGTCGGGCGAGCAGCAGTTCCCGCTGGAAGACGAGTTCCTTCGGCAGGCTCGAGTAGAGCTTGAAGAAGAGTTCGTCCTGCAGGATCAACTCCCGGCGCCATTCTTCGACGTCCAGCTTCTGGACTTCGTCAAACTGCTCCTTGGTCAGCGTCTTCTCGATGCTGTCGAGGCCGAGGTCCTCGTACTGGGGCACCCAGCCGACCGAGGTCTCCAGAGCGTGGGCGCCGTACTGGCAGCGCTCGACGATCCACTTGAGCACGCGGGTGTTCTCGCCGAATCCCGGCCAGAGGAACTTGCCATTCGCGTCCTTGCGGAACCAGTTGACGTGGAAGATACGGGGCACGTGCTTGATCTTGCCGCGCATCTCCAGCCAGTGGCTGAAGTAGTCGCCCATGTTGTATCCGGCAAAGGGCAGCATGGCCATCGGGTCGCGACGCACCTGGCCAAGCGTTCCCGCTGCGGCAGCCGTCATTTCCGAGCCGACCGTGGCGCCGAGGTACACGCCGTGGATCCAGTTAAAGGCCTGGAAGATCAGCGGCATCGTGGTGGCACGGCGGCCGCCGAAGATGATCGCGCTGATGGGTACACCGGCGGGGTTTTCCCAATCTTCGTCGATGATCGGGCAGTTGCGGGCCGGGGCGGTGAAGCGGCTGTTCGGGTGGCTGCTCAGGACGGGCTTGCCATCGGCATCCTTCGTCTCCGGGGTCCAATCCTTGCCCTTCCAGTCGATCAGATGGGCCGGGGCCTGCTTCGTCATGCCTTCCCACCACACATCACCGTCGTCGGTGAGGGCCACGTTCGTGAAGATCGTGTCCTTCTTGGCGGAATCCATGGCCATCGGGTTGCTGTCGTACGAGGTGCCCGGGGCGACGCCGAAGAAACCGGCTTCCGGGTTGATCGCATGCAGGTATCCCGTCGGGCCGGGCTTGATCCAGGCGATATCGTCGCCGATCGTCGTCACCTTCCAGCCCTTGTCCGCCAGATCTTTCGGCGGGATGAGCATGGCAAAGTTCGTCTTGCCGCAGGCGCTCGGGAAGGCCGCGGAAACATAGGTCTTTTTGCCCTGCGGGTCCGTCACGGCGAGGATGAGCATGTGCTCGGCCATCCAGCCTTCGTCGCGGGCCATCGTCGAGGCGATGCGCAGCGCGAAGCACTTCTTGCCCAGCAGCGCGTTGCCACCGTATCCCGATCCGTAGCTGATGATCAGGCGCTCTTCGGGGAAGTGTGTGATGTAGGTATTCTCAGGATCGCACGGCCACGGCACATCGGCGCGTCCGTCGAGCGGGTAACCGACCGAGTGCAGGCACTTCACAAACGTGCCGGTCTTGGCGATCTCGGCATACACGGCCGATCCCATGCGGGTCATGATGCGCATGTTGGCCACCACGTACGGGCTGTCGGAGATCTCGATGCCGTACTGGGCGATGGGCGATCCGATCGGGCCCATCGAGAAGGGGATCACATACATCGTGCGGCCCTTCATACAGCCCTTGAAAAGGCCGTTCAGCTTGGCCTTCATCACCTTGGGGTCTTCCCAGTTGTTCGTCGGGCCTGCGTCCTTCGGCGAGAGCGAACAGATGAAGGTGCGCTGCTCCACGCGAGCCACGTCGCGCGGGTCGCTGCGAACGAGGAGCGAATTCGGGCGCAGCTTTTCGTTCAGCCACTGACCAGCGCCGGATTCCACGATCCGCTCGCGCATGAGACGGTCTTCTGCTTCCGATCCATCGACCCAGAAAATTTCCTTCGGCTCCGTTAATTTTGCGATTTCATTCACCCAATCCAATACCGCCGGATTGTCAGGCTGTTGAGTCCCCAGTGGGTTTGCGAGTTGTGTCATAAAAGTGGGCAGCGATTTTCAGACTGCACGTATAAGATAATCTTATGCAAAACACGATGACAAGTGCTTTCATCAGTTTTGCTCAAAAATGACCAAAGATTCCTTCTTGTTTCGCGGGGAGGGCAGTCTTAAATTGACCATTGAGCAATGATAGCCAACCGCAATTTCGAGCATTGCGAACCTATCACCTGGGTGGGCCAGGTGCCTGTTTACCTCGCAACGGCACTCGCTGCCGCGCAGGGTGTGGCAATGATCCTGACCGCGCTGGCCTCGGCCATCAGCGCCGGGTGGTACGACACGCTTTTTGCCTTCACCCCGTACTACGCGCTCCGCGAGTTTCACCTCTGGCAGTTCTTCACCTACTCCGCAGTGGTGGAGCCCGGTATCTGGAATGCCGTGTCCATCGTCATGCTCGGCATCTTTGGCCGCGACGTGGAGAAGTTCCTCGGCCGCCGCTCCTTTGCCTGGCTCTACGTGCTCGTCCTCGTCGCCGCTCCGGCGATTCTCTCCGCCTTTGCCCTTCTCGGCGTGCCTGTCGGGCCGATGGCAGGAACCAACCTGCTGAATTTCGCGATCTTCATCGCCTTTGTCCTCATCTACCCGACGGCGGAGATTTTCTTTAGCATCCAGGCCCGCTGGATCGGCATTGCCGCCATCGGCATCTACACGCTGCAGATGATGGCCGGTCAATCCTGGGTTTCCCTCGCCGTGATGTGGGGCTCGTGTTTCGTCGGCGCGCTCTGGATTGCCCGCGAGGGCGTCTCGTCCGTGTCCTTCCTCGCCATCCCGTCCTTTGGCCAGTTTATTCGCCAGCGCCGGTCGCGCCGCAGCCTGCGGGTCGTTCCCCGGGAGAAACCGCAGGAGGATATCGAGTCCATCGACCCGATCCTGGAAAAGATCGCGCGCCAGGGCATCGCCAGCCTCACCAAGGCCGAGCGTGAAAAGCTTGAGCGTGCCCGCGCCGCCCTGTTGGATAAGGAGCGGTCGCGCTAAATGTCCGATATACCTCCGCCTCAACCGCCTCGCTCCGACAACTCCGGGATGCCTGTCCCGAGTTTGCAGGACAGTTGTTACGTCAACGCCATGATCCACTTCTATCGTGGCGAGCTCGGCCGCATCATGATCTGGCGGCAGCGCCTCGACGTCACCACCACCTGGGCCATCACGAGCACGACGTCCATCATCACTGTCGCCTTCTCGTTTCCCAACGTCCCGCACATCGTCTTTTTCTTCAATCTCGCCTTCGTCTGGATGCTCCTCTGGATCGAGGCGCGGCGGTATCGGTTTTACGACGCCTTCCGCGGGCGCGTGCGCATGCTCGAGTCGCATTTCCTCGTCCCCATGATCTCGCAAAGCCAGCAGCTCCTCGACGGCGAGTGGCGTCGCCTCGTCTGCGAGGATCTCATCCTGCCCTCCTTCAAGATCACCGCCATCGAGGCCGTCGCCCGACGGCTGAAGCGCAACTACGTCTTCATCTTTGCCATCATCCTCGTCGCCTGGACGCTGAAGGTCTTCATCCACGCCCGCTCGCCCATCGATTCCGTGGAGCATTTCTATAACGCCCTCGCCGTTCACGCCCTCCCGGCCTGGATCGCCTGCGTCGTCTACATCGGCACCATCCTCACCGTCGGCTTCCTCGTCGTCTACGTCTCCCGGCGTTCGTCCGAGGAGATCAACGAATTCAGCGGCGGCAACGCCTCGCTCTGGCGCATATGAGCGACATCTCCCGCCTTCGCGACATCGTCGCCCGTCTCCGCGCCCCCGATGGCTGTCCTTGGGACCGCGAGCAGACCCACTCCAGCCTCCGCGCCGCCCTCGTCGAGGAGTGCTACGAGGTCATCGAGGCCATCGACAAGGCCGACGACCCCAACCTCCGTGAGGAGCTCGGCGACATCCTGCTCCACGTCGTCATGCACGCCCAGATGGCGGGCGAACGCGACGCCTTTTCCTTCGACGAGGTCGTCGCCGAGGTCTGCGAAAAGCTCATCCGCCGCCACCCCCACGTCTTTGGCGACAAGGCCGCCGCCGACAGCGCTGAGGTGCTCCTCCAGTGGGAGCAGATCAAGCGCGCCGAGAAAAAAGACCGCACCTCCATCATGGACGGCCTCGGCTCCGGCCAGCCCGCCCTCCTGCGCGCGCAGAATGCCCAGAAAAAAGCCGCCCGCGTCGGCTTCGACTGGCAGGCTGCGGACCCCGTCTTTGACAAAGTCGAGGAGGAGATCGCGGAACTCCGCCAGGCCCTCGCCTCCGGCGAAACCCGCCACGTCGAGGAGGAGCTCGGCGACCTCCTTTTCACCGTCGTCAACCTCTCCCGCAAGCTCAAGGTCGACAGCGAGACCGCCCTCGCCGCCGCCACCCGCAAGTTCGTCTCCCGCTTCCAGGCCGTCGAGGCCGCCCTCGCCGCCCAGGGACGCCGCATCGAGGATGCCTCGCCCGACGAAATGAACGCCCTCTGGGACCAGCACAAAGCCGCCGCTGCTGCCGCCTCCACTCAAGCCTGACCCCACCTTACACTCCACGTGCCCTTTGCCGTTCTCAACCCCGGTGGTCGCGACGCCTTCCAGACCTTTCCCAGCGCCGCCGGTTCGCCCAATGACCCCGGCCACGCGCCGATCAACTACCACGCCTACGCCGCCTGTGTGCGCGGGTCCTTTGCCCGCGACGTGCGCGAGATTCCGCCCACCGTCACTGCCGCCCTCGTCCTCCTGCGCCGCAATGGCCTCGACGCCGCGCTGGATGCTGTCAATACCCTCCGCGAGCGCAATGTCCGCACCCTCGTCTCGTGGAAGGAATCCGGCCTCCACCAGGTCTCCGACGCCCTCAATGACGCGAAGCGCTACGCAAAGTTTGCCGAGATCTGCCGCGCCGCCGACGGCTATCTCGCCAGCACCCCCGAGCTCATCGCCCTTTACGAATCCGCCGGCAGCCGCCGGGGGGAATTCCTGCCCACCCCGTACCCCATCGAGGCCCCGGCGTGGAATTTCTCCGCCCCCATCTCCGACCGCTCCGGCATCTTCGTCGGCACCCGCGAGTTTGACATCCCGTCCCGCAACCACCTCCTCGCCGTCGCCACCGCCGGCCGCCTCTCCCAGCGCGTCACAGTAGTCAATACCGACGGCCGCCGCGGCGAGCGTCTCCTCCAGTCCATCAGCCCGTCGCTTCGCATCCTCGCCGGTCCGCTTCCGTACCCTGAGTACCTGCGCGAGATGGCCCGCCACCGCATCGTCTTCCAGCTCGACCGCAGCGCCGTCCCCGGCCAGGTCGCAGGCGACGCCCTCCTGGCTCGCGTCATCTGTGTCGGCGGCGACGGAGCCGTCGAGCGAATGGCCTTCCCCGACACCAGCGGCCTCGGCCGCACCCCCGAGCAACTCTCCGCCATCGCCTCATCCCTCCTGGCCGACGAAGCCACCTACCGCCACGCCCTAGCGCAAGTAGAATCCACCGCCGCCCGCACCCTCAGCTTCTCCGCCGTCGCCGAAAAACTGCAGAAGTTCCTCGGCGGGCTGTAGGGGGGCTCGCGGAATCGGATAGAGAAATGAAGAGGTAGATCAATGGGCAGAGATGGTTGGCCGTGTACTTCAGGTACGAATTTGACAGCAAGAGCGCGGAAACAGATCCTCGAAATATCAGTATTAAATGGCTAATCCATTTTGCCCGCTCTTCCGAAAAGGCGAGTTACTTGAAGCACTTCGCGAGCGAACCAAGGCAAATTTTGATGAAGTTCTGAGTAAAGATGTGTGGTTCCATAAACGAAATAATAGACAATTAATCTTGCCGTTGATAATCACGGCGTTACCTCTGTGAAACGATGAAATCTCGTCCTCTTTTCCTCAGTCATGCCGTTGCAAACAAGGATCTCGCGGATCGGCTGGTTGTTCTTATCGAGACTGGAATAGGAATCTCCGACAGAGAGATATTCTGTTCATCGTTGGAAGGAATGGGGATTCCAGCTGGAGCCAACTTTGTAGAATTTATTCGATCGCAAATCGAAGAGCCTAAGGCTGTTATCCTTTTACTGACTCCAGATTACTATGCAAGCGAGTTTTGCCTCTGCGAATTAGGTGCATCTTGGAGTATGGCTCACCGTGCTTTCCCGCTCTTAGCGCCGCCACTGACGTTTGAAGAAATCAAAGGGGTGCTCACCGGAACCCAAATCTTGCGACTAAATGTCAAAGAGGACCTCAATCAGTTTTACGAAGAATTGGTGGAAGTGATGGGAGCAACGCGGAAAGCAGTTGCAATGTGGGAAAAGCGCCGGGATGAATTCTTGAAATGGTTTGAGGAATATCAAAATACCTATGTCCCACCGGCCAAAGTGGACCCAAAGAAGTATGCTGCGCTCGAAAGAAATTACGAAGAAGCGAAGGGCGCCTTGGGGCAGTCCGAAGATCGAATTGAGGTTCTAGAACGCCAGGTCGAGAAGATCATTAAGTTGAAGGATAAGGCTGATGTTCAGGAAGTTCTCGCGGAAGACTTGGAAGATCGCGACGAGTTTGAGAGCCTTGTCGACAAAGCGACCGATTTAATGGCGGAGCTCCCCGGCGAGGCTAGGGCCGCGTTATATTATTACTTTCGAGATGAGGAAATGCCGTGGCCGGAGTTTGGCTACAGCGATACGGATGGTCGGAATCGTGATATTCGACGAGCAATCGAGGACGGATATCTGCGGGAGGGCCATGACGGCGTGAAAGCGGAGGATGAAGATCCGAAAGTGTACAGGGCTATCGAGGCGTTGCGGGCACTGAAGGACTTTACTAAGCGAGCGTCGGATGAATTCTGCGACTACTACCGATCGGAATACGATCATGAGCTTTCCTTCACGAACCGTCGGTTTTGGGATCAACATTTGATATGATCTTTTCCGCTACCGGGGGTGGTCAGCCATTTATTGTTGATAGTTTGATGATCGGTTTCTCCGTTTTCACTATCATTTGATCTGCTGTCCCAATCCCTTCGCGGTCTGTATCCGTAAGCTAATATTAACATTAAATGGCTGACCCTGATTCCTCTCATTCATGAAGTGATCTCATCATTCTGGTCTCCGCTTCTCCAAGTCGCATGTGCAATATGATTCGAGATATGTAAATTGCAGAGACGTCCTTATTCCGTGCTGCTATTCCTGCCTCAAGGAGAGGATATAATTCTTGATCTGATACATCTGGGGGATTCATTTATCTCGCATGTCCAAGCCGAATTCTTCCGTTGCCCCGGCGTCTCCGGTGGCAGAGTCGCCGACTTCCGCTGTTGAACCGGTATCACCGCTGAAAATTGTTGCCAAATTCGTGGGATGGATTTCGGCGGGTATCGTCCTCTTGCAAGGGATAACCTGGTGCTTTGAAACCTACGGACCCGCCAAGGATAAGCTTATTGCTCGGGTTGAGATTGCGGATTTGAAGCTTCCCCCGCCGTTTTCCCAGATTCAATCAGGACCGTACCTTGTACCTATAGCGCTGACTCAAGAATTGGAAGAACAAGACTCTCCATTCTCGGGCTTATCGCAGAAAGCCTTTTATGAGGCCTTCGTCAATAAAAAGGTCGGTCAAAATCATGCGAGTGCTGAGGATTTAAGGGATGCGGCCCGGGTCGCTTCTCGGCAAGCGAACGAAGCAATACATTTCGTGCGTGATCTTTCTGCCTATGATAGTCCAAAAAAAATTTTGAGTATTGTTATATCAAATGAAGGAACAGCAAATGCGAAGGAAGTACGGCTGGCGATAAATTCTCTTGGGGCCGCAATAATTGAGAGATCTGGATATCCGGCAGAAACTGTCGTTGGAAAAAAGCCGCTGGAAATCGGTGAAATACGAACAGGAGATAAGGTGTTTGTAACCGCTTGGACTAGGGATTTGAGGTTCTTTGATTACGAAGATCGGACTGATGATATTCGACTCACCTACGAAAATGGTGCTGGGCAAGTAAGATTTCTTCGTCCAACTGATACCGGTACAGCTTTATACTTTTTTGCTTACAATATTGGGCCATATGCACTTATTGGCGTGGCGATTTCTCTTTTAGTTCTGATTCCGGGGGTAATTTCTTCTTCTATCGGTAGGAGAAAAAGAGTAATTGATTCAACCGGAAAGTAGGGTTCAGTGTGCATAATCATGCACGAGCGAGGAAATGGGGTCAGCCATGAATGGCATTAAGATAAGGCGTCTTTTCGAGGGAGAAATCAACCCGAAAACTGCTCGAAAAGCTCCTGAAAACAGGTTTCGTGCCCATCGGTCAGGCCCTCGATTATCCCGTAGATTGTTTGGGAACGAGGGAATCGGTCGGGAGCAAGCCGGTTCAATACCTGCAACGCTCTCCAATCACGCGCAACACTCTCAAAACGGCCTTATCTTAATGCCATTCGGGTCAGCCATTTAATATTGATATTTTGAGAGCCTGAACGTGAGAAGTTGGGGCGGGAGTCAAATATCAAAATAGGGGACTCGGATCTGGGCGTTTTCCGTTTCTATCTCACAGGACTCGAGTGGGTTCCTTGAAGAACCACATGATGTGGGAGCATTGATCGCATACCATAGCGGAGGCTTGTGCGTTCGCCCAATCCAGGTTCACGAGTGTCGCTGCCGCGGTGTTTAGGAGCACTCTGCGATGCTCGAAGGACTTCCCCCGGCAGAAGGTACAAGCGAGCACCTCATCGCCGACCTTGTACTCTCGCGATTGGCTCGTGAAAACCTTCGCGGCTGCCGCCAGACCCCGTTTAAAAGATTCTGCGCTCATGTACCTCTGAAGTGTACATTGTGCCCCAATGGTGTGGGAACAAGGGGTTTCCTCAACGCGGCTGTCTCGTCTGTGCGTTGAAGAATGAAAGTTGCTGGATCGAGCTGAAGGTGGGGGCGATACGTAAGAGTTCACCTTTTCCGGCCAGGCGAATTGCATGGTTCTTTAAACCCTCTGGAAGCCCGCGGCCTGAATGAGTATTCATGCGGCATCTGCTTTCCGCCTTGATTTCCTCGGCGAAAGCGGGCGGCAATAGGCAATCCAATTTAGATCCGGAGATAAGAAATATGGGACAACGCCTTCCTGACGATCAAATGCAGCTTTACCGCCGAGTCGACGAAGTTCTCTTTTACATTTGGGATCCGATCGGAATCAGCCGTCGAGATTGGCCTAAAGATGAGTATCAATCGTACCTCCCTCGGGTATTTACGATGCTTCTGGAACAAGCGGAGCCGGAAAAAATTCAGGATTACTTAATCCAGATCGAAGCCGAATACATGGGCCTCGGAAGAAAATTTGGAATCAAAAAGCGAACAAGAAATCTAGTTTCACTTTTATGCAGTCTTCGAAATTCTATCTTACTGGAAAGCGGGGAAAACGTGAAGTGGGGGTCAGGCGTCGAATATCAAAAATGACCATCCGGTTTCCCGAGAAAATAGGGGTCGGTGTGTATGATCTTGCACGGACGAGATTCGCCATTCTTGAGAAGCGCAAAAAGCGTCTAGACGAGTGGGGAGGCGGGATAGAAGCTCGGCTCAAAGGAAAATTCCGAAATCCCCGAGCACCATGACCCAGTACATCCTCTTCATTCAGGACAACACGGAAAGCGATCCGACCTTGGCGGAGTGGGGCGAGTTTCTCGATGCGGCCCGGCAGAGTGGCTTGTTCAAAGGCGGGAGTGCCATCGGGGAGAGAATCACGATCGGCAACGCCGAGACGGCAAAGCCCTCTGACCATATCGGGGGCTACATGCGGTTTGACGCCGAGGACAGACAGGAAATCCTCGATCTGCTGCAACGCCACCCCGTGGTGATACATGGCGGATCGGTCGAACTCTGCGAAATGCCCCGGTCCTGAGAACCGGGATACCCGTCGTGAACGGTACGATGACATGGGAGGAAATTCAGGCGGAGCTTGATCGGGTTGTGTCCGGCCCGGCCCTGATCGATGCCTTGCTGGATCGTGACGATTTTTGGAAATCGGATGAGCGATGTGTTGTTCGTGCTGCGGTTTATTTGCACGAGCAGGGAAAGTCGGCCGAAAGCATCCGGGTTATTGATGCGGTAAACCGGAGGGAGCAGCCATTACCGCCGAAGGCAAAGATGTTGCTTCGGTATCTGTGTGGTGATGCGCTGCATGATGTGGGTGATTTCTTCGGTGCAGCAGAGGTGTACGGGGAAATCCTGAAATTGGAGCCGAGCGATATCGCGTATGGGAATCGCGGGTTGGCGTACTGGGAGATGGGGGAGTTCCAAAAGGCCCTGGATGACTATCTGGAAGCGGTAAAATGGAATCCGCTCAACGCGATTGCGCTGCGTGGTGCCGGGGAGATGTTGATCAAACTGGACCGACCTGCGGAGGCCGCGTGCCATCTTGAAGCCGCCGTGAAGCTCGATCCCAAATATGGACCGGCCTATCGCGCGCTTGGCGTGGCTTATGACAACTGCGAAGAGTGGCTGAAGTCCTATCAGGCGCTCAAACACGCGGTGGAGATCAATCCGGAGGACAAAGCCTCGGCAGCGGGAATCGCGAAAATCGAGCGACTCTTCGATCTAGCCTAGCGGCTCTGGTTTCGGACCCTGAATAAGTCCCGTTCCAGCAGCCCTGCACGGCGGTCTCTAATCTAGAACGTACCATGCGCGCCGTATCGTCGGTGCATGGCGGAGGCAATACGCGGAATCTGACGCGAGCCGATTTGACCGGGCGGATCTTTTCTGCGGTTGGGAGCAGGCGGGCAGCCCGCGCTGCTACTGGCTGGCCTGCGGCGGGGTCGTCGTGTCCGAGGTACTGGCGGTCGTTGTGGTCGTATCGGACTTCTTTTCGAATTTCTTCTCGACCTTCTCGCCCACGGTGCCGACGGCGTTGAGGAGCTTGATCGGCGGCGGGGCGTTGTGGAGGAGCGCCTTGCGGGCGATGGTGCCGCTGGGTGCCGCTGCCTGGGTATCGGCTTCGGCGGTATCGGTGCTCGACGAGCAGGCTGCGAGTGCCAGGGCCGGAAGGCAAACGAGAGCAAGGCGCGGAAGGAGAGGGCGTAGCGACGGAATCAGGCGATACCGGGTCTTCATGGGGTGGGAATGTGGCAGAGAGGCCCGGGGGGCTTGCACGACTATCTTCACGAAACCGCGGAAAAATTTCACGAAACGGAGGTGTGGCGCGTTTTGGGGGCTTTTTTCCTGTTGAGTGCCAGATATGGTGACGGCGTGAAGCTTGGTTTATCGCTCGACCCGGACCGCCGCGAGAGCCTCTTCTGGAGGCTTCAGTGCTTTGGCTGGGGCGCGACGCTGCTCGTGTCGGGGACGATGACGAGCTATCTGTCCCTGGAGTACGGGTTGGTGCTGTCGGCATACCGCACGGCCTTTGGCGTGGTGCTTTCGGCGTTTCTGCTACGGCCCCTGTATCGCAGGATGCGGGCGTCGGGCCCGGTCTTTACCCCGCCACGCGTGGCTGGCATCCTCGCATTGTGCGCGTCGCTCGGCGTGGCCGATACGGTCTCCACCCTGGTGCTGGCCGACCTGCTGAGGGTGGAACGGGTGATGGACGTCCTGCGGGAGGTTTTCAGCGTGAGCCTCCCCATGCGTGCGGCCCTGTATGTATTTTGGAGCATTCTGTACTTTGGCATTCATTCGCTCTTCGACGCCCAGCAGGAGCAGCTGCGCGCTGCGCGTACGGAAGCCGCCCTACGCGCGGGGGAACTCCAGATGCTGCGCTCGCAGGTGAACCCGCATTTTCTCTTCAATGCGTTGAACTCCCTGCTTGCCGCCTCCGACGAACCCGCGACCGTGCGCCAACTCACGCTCGCGCTTACGGACTACCTGCGCTTCTCGCTCCAGCAGCGCGGCGACCTGGAGCGCCTCGGGGTGGAGCTTGCGGCGCTGGAGAGTTATCTGAGGGTGGAAAAGGTGCGTTTCGAGGAGCAGTTTGAGTACGTGCTCGAGACCGGCCCGGGCGTGGTCGACGCCCTCGTGCCCGTCGCGCTGGTGCAGCCGCTGCTGGAGAATGCGATCAAGTACGGTCAACTCGCTGCCATCCGTCCGCTGCGGGTGGAGATTGTTTCCTTTATCGAGGGAGAGACCCTTGTCGTCGCGGTGACAAACTCCGGCTGCTGGGTGGAACCTGGCACGCATCCGTCGACCGGCATCGGTCTTGCGAATCTGCGCCGCCGCCTGGAGCTTCTTTATGGCGATCGCGCCTCGCTCACGCTGGCACCCGCCGCAGCCAGTGTGACCTCGCGAATCCAGCTCCCGGTTGCCCCGCCTTCACAAGTATGCCCTCTCTGATCCGCGCCCTCCTTGTCGATGATGAGCCTCCCGCCCGCCGCTGGCTGGCCCGGCTGCTTCGCGACCATGCTGATGTCGCGCTCGCCGGGGAGGCCGGCACGGTGGAGGAGGCCGTGAGTCTGGCCGCCGCAGTACGGCCCGATGTCGTCTTCCTCGATGTGCAGATGCCACCTGCCAATGGCTTTGATCTGCTCCCGCACCTGCCTCCTGGTACCCGGGTCGTTTTTGTCACCGCACATGACAGCTATGCCGTGCGGGCCTTTCAGACCAATGCCCTCGACTATCTGCTCAAGCCCGTCCATCCCGAGCGCCTGGAGGAAACCCTCCGGCGGCTGCGCCTCCAGCCTGCGCCTTCGGTATCGGCTGATCCGCCTGAAAGGCTGGACCTCAATGATCTCGCGCCGCTGCGCGACGGGCGCATCTTGCATATGGTGCGGGTGGGGGACATCGCGGCAATCCAGGCAGAGGGAGCCTATACCCGCGTGCACGTGGCGGGACAGTCCCCGGTCGTCGTGCTGCGCCGCGTAAAGGAATGGGAGGAGATATTGCCTGCGCCCCCCTTTGTCCGCATGGAGCGCTCGCTCATTGTCAACCTCAGCCGCATCCGCGCCGCGGAGGGCGGGAATCGCGAGGAAACCCGCCTCCTCCTCCGCGATGCAGGCGAGATAGTCCTCGGTCGCGCCGCCACCCGCCGACTGCGCAGGCTTTTGTAGCCTTCACTCCGGATAAAGGCCCGGTGGGACTTTGACTTCCGGAGGGCTGAAGCGCATGCCACCGGGTCAGTGCCCGGGAGGCGGCGGGCATGGACAGGAGTTTCACCTTGGGTGAACGGCCTGTCTGCCTCTGAGAGGAGGCAAGGGTTGCCGCCCCGCTACTCCGTCTCCCCTCGCAGCTCCAGGATGCGCTTGATCGAATCTTCGATCAGGTTGTTGGGGCAGCTCGCTCCGGCGGTGATGCCGACGGTGAGGAGTTCCTTTTGCGGGAGCCAACCCCGTGTGATGACCTCCAGCTTCTGGTGGATGTCGAAGTGCTTGATCTCGTCGCCCGAAAGCAGGCACGAGGCATTGCGGATGAACCACGTCGGGAGTTTCTTTTCGCCGATCTCCACGAGGTGCGTCGTGTTTGAGCTGTTGTAGCCGCCGACAACGAGCAGGAGGTCGAGGGATTCGTCGAGCAGGCCAAAGAGCGCATCCTGCCGCTCCTGCGTGGCCCCGCAGATGGTGTCAAAATAGCGGAAATTCTCCGTGCTGCCGCTGTCGCGGTCGGCTATGGCCTGGCGCAGCATGCCCTGGATCTGTTCGGTCTCGCTGCGCAGCATGGTCGTCTGGTTTGCCACTCCGATGCGGCGCAGGTGCACGTCGGGGTCGAAGCCCTTCGAATGCGCGTTCCAGAACCGTGTGAGGAAGGCATTTTTGTCGCCCTTGCCGCGGATGTAATCGCACACCATCTCGGTCTCCTTTGTGTCGAGCACGACGAGGTAATGCCCGTCGCCCTTCGGCCCGAGTGCGCGGGATGCGGTGGCGCGGGTCTCCTCGTGTGAGGCCTTGCCATGGATCACGCTCGTGACCTGTTCGTTGGCATTCTGCCTTACTCGCTTCCATACGCTCATCACGTCGCCGCAGGTGGTGTCGACGATCTGACAGCCGCGCGCCTTGATGGCTGCCACAGTGTCCACCTCCGCGCCAAAGGCCGGCACGATCACCACGTCCTCCGCCTGCAGTTCCTCGATATCCGCATCCGCCGGATGCGCTGCGAGGTGACGGATACCCATGCTCGAGAGTTGGGCGTTCACGTCGGGATTGTGAATGATCTCGCCGAGGAGCGAGATGCGCTTGTCGGGAAACACTTTCCGCGCCGCGTAGGCGAGATCGATGGCGCGCTCGACGCCGTAGCAAAAGCCAAATTGCTTCGCCAGCCGCACGACCGTATTGCCACGGCGCATCACACCGCCGCCGCCGCGGATCGTCTCCACCAGCTGGCTGCGGTAATGGCTTTCGACTTCGGCCTGCACGCGGGACATCACATCCGGCGTGCGCAGATTAACCCGTGTGGGAGAGGGTGGTGTGGGCGTGCTCAGTGGGCTTGTGGGCGTAAGGATTGCGTTTGGTCGGTCTTTGCCGACGCGGATGTCGTTCCGACAGAAAAGCGGAACGCCCCCGGTTGTCAAATCCCGACAACTGCTATTGCACCCCGGGGCATGCTTCGTATGATCCTTGGATGATCGAGGAACACGACTTTCACTACGCGCTGGAGAATACCCGCGTGGTGATCCAGCCGCAGCGCACGATCGAGACCTTTGGCTCGACCAGCTTCCGGTTCCTCCTCGTGAGCGAACTCCTTGATCAGGTGAATGTCGTCCGCGTGCGCGGGGGACGCATTGAGGCCGAGCGCCCACGCATCGTTGCACCGCATCATTTCCGCAAGCTTCTCCTCGATGGTTTCGGCGATTCGGCCCGTGAATATGCCGATGCGGTGGAGAAGCTCTCCGGCGTCGCCCATATCCTTCGCTACGGCTTCGAACTCCGCAAAACCGACCTCGAGCAAAACCTCGTCCACGACCCGATGGAGGTGGTAGTCGCTCGGCTGGAGGAGGATATGCGTAGTCGCAACGACCCCATGGATACCCTCATCACCGGCGTCGACGATGCCTGGGAAGTCTGTCTCCTGAAGTTCACCATGGACCTCATCCAACGCTCCGCCGGGGGCAATGTTGATGAGTGGAAACGCCGCGGGCTGATCTGAGTTTGCATCCCATTCCCGGAATGGTTTCTAATACCCGACGACTGACCAGGAAATGATGATACTCGTTCGCGCCCTCGTCATCCTCTTGCTTGCCGGGGCCATCTTTGGCGGTTCCGCGTATTTTGCCTATGAGCTGTACTGGAAACCCCAGCAGCTCGACCGCGAGGATAAGAAAATGCAGGCCGAGGCCCCGCCGCCGACGCCTCCGCCGGACTATTCCATCGCTGTGTTTGACAAGACCGTGCAGTCGCTCAAGACCTCCACTCCCGAGGAGGGACGCAAGGCGCTGGCTGACTTCATCGCCGAAAATCCCGCATCTCTCAAGGTGGGCGACGCCAAGCGCCTCCTCGGCAACATGAATGTTACCGACCTCTTCAGCCCCTCCACCGCCGGTGGAAAGGTGCCGTACACCGTCGGGCGCGGCGATGCCCTGGCCAAAGTCGCGTCAAAGATGAAGACCAATGCCGACCTCATCTACCGCGTCAATAACCTCGAGACGATCAATCTCTCCATCGGCCAGCAGCTCTACATCCCCCAGCTCACCACGACCATCGCCATCGACCGTAAAGCCAAGACGCTCACGGTGTTAAACAACGGCGTCTTCTTCAAGGAGTACCCTCTCATTTCCGCCAAGGGCACCGCTGTCGGCAATAACAAGGTTGCCGACAAGATCGCCCTCAATGGCACGACTCGTGTCGCCTTTGGCGACAAGAACTATGCAGGTGCAGACCGCTGGCTCATGCTCGGCGGAGGCGTCGCCATACGGGGTGGCGATGCGGCAGCGGAGAACCATCCCGCCGGATTCATCGTTCCGGTCGACGACATGGAGGAAATCTTTCTGCTTGTTTCCCGCGGAACCCCGGTAACCATCCAGTGACTTTTTCATGAAAATCCAAGCCCTTGAATTTGAGAAGCCCATCGTGGAACTCGAGCAGAAGCTCGAAGAGATCAAGAAACACGTGCAGGGGCAGGATATCGACCTCGATCCCGAGGTGCGTACCATGCAGGAAAAAGTAGAGGCGACACGCCGCGAGATTTATGCCAATCTCACAGCCTGGCAGCGCGTGCAGATCGCCCGTCATACGTCCCGCCCCTTTTTCCTCGATTACGTCGACAAGGCCTTCACCGACTTCGTCGAACTGAAAGGTGATCGCCTGTTTGGCGACGACGCCTCCATGCCCGGAGGACTCGCCAAGGTGGGTCCGCACCGTTGTGTCGTCATCGGCCAGCAAAAGGGCCGCGACGTGAAGGAAAACCTTCTGCGCAACTTCGGCAGCCCGCATCCCGAGGGTTACCGCAAGGCGCTGCGCCTCATGCGCATGGCGGAAAAGTTCCGCCTGCCTGTCGTCGCCCTCATCGACACTCCCGGCGCGTACCCGGGCGTCGGAGCCGAGGAGCGCCACATCGCCGAGGCTATCGCGGTGAATCTCCGCGAGATGATGGTCCTGGAAACCCCGATCGTCGCCGTGGTCATCGGCGAGGGCGGGTCCGGCGGAGCTCTCGGCATCGGCGTGGCCGACCGCGTGCTCATGCTGGAAAACGCCTATTACTCGGTCATCAGCCCCGAGGGTTGCGCCGCCATTCTCTGGAAACACCGCAAGCACGCTCCGGAAGCCGCCGAGGCTCTCAAGCTCAATGCGAGCGAGCTTCAGAAGCTAGGCGTCATTGACGGCGTCATCCCCGAGCCACTCGGCGGAGCCCATCGCGACCCCGAGGCCGCCTCGCTCCTCCTGCGCGACGCCATCGTCACCGCCCTCGACGAACTCGTTCCCGTCGCCACGAACAAGCTGCTTCAGAAGCGCTACGACAAGTTCCGCGGCATGGGACGGTTTATTGAAGGATAAGGCGAGGTCGGAAGTGGGATTTCGGAAGTCGGAAGTTTTTGCTCCGGCCCCGGTGCCGCTTCGATAGGGAAAGGCGGTGGCGCTCTGCCTGCCGCCCGCCCGAGGAATTTTCAGCCCGCGTCTCTTTGTTGCCTCGCGTACGCATCGAGACGTACGGGCGGTATTTGGAAATGCCGCCTTTCTTTTCGCGCATGAACGACGAATGAATCCGCAAATGGCGAATTTTTCCCCGTGAGCGCTGGTCGCAGAGGCTATTCGTGCGTCGAAGCGATTGAGAAATGGAGCCACTGAGCTTCAAACGTCGGGGGCAGCATGGTGTGGCGGTTGCGACGGGGCAGTAGGCGACATGCGCAAAGCGACCGACACGAGGTGACGGAACCTGCACCAGATCCTTCTCGTTCAAGAGGCCCCCTCATCGGAGCAAAAACTTCCGACTTCCGGATTCCCACCTCCGACTTTCGCTCCCGTTCTGGACAGAAGCGCCACCATGGCGGAGATTCCCGCCTGTGATGCGCGGTCTCCTCGTTGTATTTTTCCTCGCTGTTTCGTGTCTCCAGGTTCCTGCCCAGATTCATCAGGGCCAGACGCTGGTGACGGCTTCGCTTGTCGCCAATACTACGGCCATCGTGCCGGGCAAGCCCTTTCAGGTCGGCCTCCTTCTCAAGATGGCTCCGACGTGGCATACCTATTGGCAATACGGCGGCGACGCGGGCTTTCCCACCACGCTCGACTGGGCGCTGCCCCCGGGTTTCGCAGCGGGGCCGATCGAGTGGCCCTTGCCCGAGCGCCTGAAGGAACCTGGTGACATCGAGGTCTACGCCTACGGGGACGAGACGATGCTACTCGTCACCATCGTTCCTCCCGCCAGTCTCACGGAAAAATCCGTCACCCTCCGCGCCAAATCCTCCTGGCTCGTCTGTGCAGAGATTTGCATTCCCGGCAAGGCCGATCTGGAGCTCACTCTGCCCGTCGCCGCCTCGGCGGAACCTGCCAACCAGGAGCTCTTTGCCAAGTACCGTGCCCAGCTTCCCAGCGCGGAGCCGCCGCCCTACAAACTCGCGTGGACGCAGGGCAAGGACGGTCTCGGACTGGAAATCTCCGGCCTTCCGGCCTCTTTGCCAGTCGATGTTTTCCCCATCCCCGCCGCGGGCCAGCAGGTGCAGCATCCGAATACCACGGTTACCGGCTCGGGTTCCGCTGTGGTCGCCATTCCTGGCGTCAGTTCCATTCAGGGCGTGCTCGTCGTCGGTTCCGGACCGGATCGACGCGGCTGGATGATCTCGTCCTCCGACACCGTGGAGGCTACTGCCACGCCGATCTCGCAGGCGGCCGCTATTTCTGGCTCTGGAGCCGCGCCAAAAGGGCCGGATTCCGCGACTTTCCCGTTCTGGAAGGCCCTCCTCTTTGGCTTCCTCGGAGGCATGATCCTCAACCTCATGCCCTGCGTTCTGCCCGTCATTTCGCTCAAGATTTTCGGCTTTATCCGGCAGGCGGGTGAGCATCCAGCGAAGATATTCCGCCACGGCCTAGCCTTCGCCGCCGGCATCTTTGCGTGGTTTCTGGGCCTGGGCGCTCTTATCGTCGCCCTCCAGGCGGCGGGAAATCATGTCACCTGGGCGTTCCAGTTCCAGAATCCATGGTTCAACTTCTTCACCGCCTGCATCGTCTTTGTCTTCGCCCTCAATCTCTTCGGCGTTTTTGAAATCATCCTCCCTGGCCAGGCCAGCAACGCCCTCGCAGAGGCCTCGTCTGGCTCTGGTTACGCGGGATCGTTTTTCCAGGGTGTCTTTGCCACGCTGCTCGCCACGCCCTGCACCGCGCCCTTTCTCGGGCCAGCGCTCGGCTTTGCCCTCAGCCAGTCCGCCGTCGTCATCTTTGCGATGTTTGCCTCTGTTTCGCTCGGCATGGCTGCGCCGTATCTCCTGCTCTCCGCCCAGCCCGGCTGGATGAAGGTCCTGCCCCGGCCCGGCGCGTGGATGGAGCGGCTGAAGCAGTTCATGGGTTTCCCGCTCATCGCCACCCTCATCTGGCTCCTTAGCGTCATCGGCGGGCAGAAGGGCCTCGGCGGCGTCATCTGGACGCTCTCCTTCCTCGTCTGCCTCGGCCTCGCCTGCTGGATCTACGGGTCCTTCTGCGGTCCGCTGACGAAACCTGCCGGGCGGTTCCTCGCCATCCTCGCCGCGCTAGCGATCATTGCTTTCGGGGCATGGCAGTTCGTCGCGCTCGCTTTTGTCCAAAGTCAGCCCCCGACGGCCATGGCGGAGGCCCCGGCGGGGAAGGACGGTATCGACTGGGTGCCCTTCTCGCAAAAGGCCCTCGACGATCTCCGCGCCAAAGGGACGCCTGTCTTTGTCGA
Source organism: Terrimicrobium sacchariphilum (assembly GCF_001613545.1). NCBI lineage: Bacteria > Pseudomonadati > Verrucomicrobiota > Terrimicrobiia > Terrimicrobiales > Terrimicrobiaceae > Terrimicrobium > Terrimicrobium sacchariphilum. Next base: position 3,102,261 of record NZ_BDCO01000002.1, on the reverse strand, counting down.
TTTTACCGCCGACTGGTGTATTTCCTGCAAGTTCAATGAACGCACCGCCATTAACGTCCCTGCGGTTCGCCAGCTCCTTCGCGACCGCAGTATCGTCGCAATGAAGGCCGATTGGACCAACGCCAATCCTGAGATCACCACAGCCCTCCAAGCCTTTGGTCGCGCCGGGGTACCGTTCTACGTCTTCTATCCCGCCAACCATGCGGAACCCATAACCCTCCCGGAATTACTTACTCAGCAGATCGTTTTGGACGCTCTCTCGAAATAATTTCCTAGAGGCCCAAATGCCGGAAAAGTACGCAATATTGCAACTGGTTGACGCTCGAGGATGTGCAATGTTGTGTGAGGTGTGACTATTTAAGTTGCTGATTTGCTTTAGGTTGTGAAATTTACGGCGATTGACAGAAAGGAGGGGATTTCCTATTTGCCTCACTTGGCATGAAGGCAAAGTTCCTCCCGGTTGCATTGGCGATTTTCTCTCTCGTCACGTATTCTCGCAGCCTCGCCGACTCCACCCGGAGCGAGGCGGGGATCGATGAAGGGAACCCGATCGGGCTGCTCTCGCCCAGGACTTCGGTCAACACAACTGCCAATGTGGGAAGTGGCACATTCTTGGATGGCAATCATGTCGCTCTAGAGGCCGATCCAAATATTTTAGCTGTCTTTGAGATTATCGAGAGCAGTTCAGCCCCCGTGAATCTTCTCCGTATGACATTCAACGCGGAATCGAGTGGGATTCCAGAGATCCAGTCAGGCGACGCCAGTCGCCACTCAAGGGCCGTTGGTCTCTTCCGAGTGCCGGAGCCGACCACGATTGCCCTCTTTTTTGCAGGCGTAGGTACGCTGCTTCTCTTTCGCCGCCGCCGTCGTCGTTTCGTTTAGAGGCTTGCGCGAGCTAATCCGCGGGACGGGAGGGCAGTCACCCTCCCGTTCTTTATAACCCGGCTCAGGCCTTTTCGAAGGACAGATGCCCGTCCTTCACGTCGGCCTTGATCGTGTCGCCCTCGGCGAATTTTCCGTCGAGGATTTCCAGGCTGAGCGGGTCGAGGATCTCGCGCTGGATCACGCGCTTGAGCGGGCGCGCGCCATAGGCGGGATCGTACCCCTCACGACCAAGGAACTTCTTTGCGTCTTCCGTGAGCTGGAGCGTGATGTTCTGCTTCGTCAGGCGGTCGAGGAGATGCTTGAGCTGGATCTCCACAATGCTCGCCAGTTGGCGATCGTCGAGACGGTCAAAGATGATGATCTCGTCGATACGGTTGATGAACTCCGGTCGGAAGTGCTCGCGTAGTGCCCCGGTCACACGCTTGTTGCGCTCGTCCTTCGGCAGGTCCTCCATGATGTATTGGCTGCCAATGTTGCTCGTCAGGATGATGACGGTGTTCTTGAAGTCCACCGTGCGCCCTTGGCCATCCGTGATGCGGCCGTCGTCGAGCACCTGGAGCAGGACGTTGAAGACATCGTGGTGTGCCTTTTCCACCTCGTCGAATAGGACAACGCTGTACGGCTTGCGGCGTACGGCCTCGGAGAGCTGGCCGCCCTCCTCGTAGCCGACGTAACCCGGAGGCGCGCCAATGAGGCGGGCGACAGTGTGCTTCTCCATGTACTCGCTCATGTCGAGCCGGATGATGGCGTGTTCGTCGTCGAAGAGAAACTCCGCCAGCGCCTTCGACAGTTCCGTCTTGCCCACGCCCGTGGGACCGAGGAAGAGGAAGGAACCGATGGGCCGGTTCTCGTCCTGCAGGCCCGCTCGCGCGCGGCGCACGGCATTGGAGACGGCCTTGATCGCCTGTTCCTGGCCGATTACGCGTTCCATCAGGCGTTCTTCCATCTTCACCAGCTTCTGGCGCTCGCCTTCCTGAAGGCGGGACACGGGAATACCGGTCCAGCTTGCGACCACCTTTGCGATGTCCTCCTCGGTGACCTCCTCTTTCAGGAGGGCTGAGCCGGATGCGGACTGCTTGGCCGTCGCTTCCTCAAGCTGCTTTTGCAGGTCGGGGAGGGCGCCGTATTGGATCTCCGAGGCGCGGCCGAGATCGCCCTTGCGCTGGGCCTGTTCCAGTTCGGTGCGCAGGCGCTCGATTTCCTCGGCCACCTTCTGGGACTTGCCGATCTCCTCCTTTTCCTTCTGCCACTGAGCCTTCAGGCGGGAGGACTCCTCCTTCACGTCGGCCAGTTCCTTTTCGAGCTTGGAGAGCCGTTCGCGGCTTGCCGGGTCCTTTTCTTTCTGAAGGGCCTGCTTCTCCATCTCAAACTGCATGATCTGCCGCTCGAGCTGGTCGATCTCGGTGGGCATGGAATCCAGCTCGATCTTGAGCCGCGACGCCGCCTCGTCGATGAGGTCGACGGCCTTGTCGGGCAGGAACCGGTCGCTGATGTAGCGGTCGGAGAGCGTGGCGGCGGCAATGATCGCACCGTCCTGGATGCGCACGCCGTGGTGCACCTCGTAACGTTCCTTCAGGCCGCGCAGGATGGCGATGGTGTCCTCCACGCTCGGTTCGTCGACCATCACGGGCTGGAAGCGCCGCTCGAGCGCGGCGTCCTTCTCGATGTACTTGCGATATTCGTCCAGCGTCGTCGCGCCGATGGTGCGCAGTTCGCCGCGCGCGAGCTGCGGCTTCAGCATGTTTGACGCATCGGCGGAGCCCTCCGCCGCGCCTGCTCCCACGATGGTGTGGAGTTCGTCGATGAAAAGAATGATCTCGCCCTCGCTGGCGGTGACCTCCTTGAGGAACGCCTTCAGCCGGTCCTCGAATTCTCCCCGGAACTTCGCGCCCGCAATCATCGCGCCGATGTCCATCGAGATGATGCGCTTGTTCTTCAGGGACTCCGGCACGTCGCCGCTCACGATGCGGCGGGCGAGTCCCTCGACGATGGCCGTCTTGCCCACGCCGGGTTCACCGATGAGTACGGGGTTGTTCTTCGTGCGGCGGGAGAGCACCTGCATCGTGCGGCGGATTTCATCGTCGCGGCCCACCACGGGGTCGATCTTGCCCTTGCGGGCCAGCTCGGTCAGGTCGCGGCCGTATTTCTCCAGCGTCTGGTATTTGCCCTCCGGGTCCTGGTCGGTCACACGCTGATTGCCGCGGATCGCCTGCAGGGCCTGCATCAGCTTGTCTTGAGTGATTCCAGAGGACTTCAAAAGCTTCGCCGCGCCCGTGTTCGAGCCCAAAAGGGCGAGGAGGAAGTGCTCGGCGCTCAGGTACTCGTCCTTGAGCTTGCCCATCTCGCCCTCGGCGCTGTCGAGGACCTTGCGCAGGTCGGCCGATAGTTGCGGCGAGGAACCGCCATGCACCGCCGCGCGGCGGGAAAGATCAGCCTCCAGCTGCTGCTCCAGCGTGGCCGGATTCAGCCCCAGCTTCTCCACCAGCGGACGCGTCAGCCCGTCGGGCTGCTGGAGCAGGGCGAGGAGGAAATGTTCGGGAGAGATTTCGGAATGATTGCGCTTCGAGGCGAGGTCAAGCGACGCATTGAACGCCTCCTGCATTTTCGCGGTGAATTTGTCGGGACGCATACAACCTTAAATATGCTCCCGCCGCCCCACCGCGTCAATTTGACTCGGTGAAATTACCTGGGCTCGCTGAGGTGTTTCCGCATTGTTTCTGCGGCATGTTTTCGTCAGCCTTAGGTCTTTGGTGAGCGATTTACGACACAACTTTCCGCCGGCAAAGCGCCCCCGACATATCTGGCGATGGATCGCTTTCGGCGTGGCATTTCTCTTCATCGCCGTTGTTCTGGTTGCCCTACGAGGGGAAGCTACGTTGTGGGTTTCCCGTTTCCCGAGTTTTAACCTCTACAATCTCGGTTTGGTTTCTTCCGCGAGGATCACAGGCCCATACGGGTTGTTTGATCTTCAGGGTTTGGCGCCTCCCTCAGAACAGGGACAGCAGCTCACGATTTCCGTTTCGGGTGACCAGATCGAAATTCCCTGGACGATGTATCTCCCCGTGTATCAGTTCGGAACAATCACGGGACGGCGTACGTTTGACGTTTCCCTTTCGCAGATCATCAAACGCGGAGACACGATCGAGACTCAGGCCCGGATATCGAGTTTCCGCCTCATCCCGAACTTTTCCCGGGCAAAGGAAGTCCGAAGGCAGCTTGATTTGGCGCTTATGCAAGCCATCCGGGCGAGGGTGGATGAGGGTAATAAGGCGAATCACGGCTCGTAAACCCTGTCTCGCTTTTTCTGTTGCGGATTTCGTTGCGCTGCATCCAGACTGCGCGCCGAATGAACAACCTGAGCCTGGCCATTCAGTTCCTCCTGCAACTGGCGGTCATCCTGATCTTCTGCCGTATCGTCGGGGCCATCGCGGCGCGCTTCGGGCAACCTCAGGTCGTCGCCGAGATGATCGCGGGCGTGATGCTTGGGCCGTCGCTTTTTGGGCTGTTCTTTCCCGATCTCCAGCATGCGCTCTTTCCGTGGGACCCGACGCAGAAAACCCGCGACACCCAGAGCTACCTCTTTCCCGCCTCCCAGCTCGGCCTCGCGCTTTACATGTTCGTCGTTGGCCTGGAGTTCCGCGTCGATATCGTGCGGCAGAACCTCCGCAGTTCCATCGCTGTCTCGGTGGCCGGAATGGCCGCGCCCTTCGTGCTGGGAGCCGTGCTCGCCTGGGGCATCTACCAGTGGACCGACCTCTTCCCCGAGCGCACGTCGCTGATGAATGCCATGATCTTCATGGGCGCGTCCATGTGCATCACCGCCTTTCCGATGCTCGCCCGCATCATTCATTTCAAGGGCCTTGCCGGAACCACCATGGGCACGGTCGCCCTCGGCGCGGGCGCGATCGACGACGCCACCGCCTGGTGCCTGCTCGCTGTCGTCCTGGCCAGCTTTGATAACAACTGGAGCCATGCCATCACCAACATCGCGGGCGGCGCGGGTTACGTGGCCGTCGCCTTACTCGTCATTCGACCGCTGCTCGGCTACTGTCAGCGCTGGATCACGAAGGACGAGGAACTCACCGAATCCGGCCTCGTCCTTTGCCTCGCCCTCATGGCGGCGGGCGCGTGGTTTACCGATCTCGTCGGCATGCATGCCGTCTTTGGGGCGTTTGTGATGGGAGCCGCCATGCCGCGCGGCATCGTATGCCGCGACCTCATCGCTCGTATCCAGCCGCTTACCGTTGCCCTGCTCCTGCCGCTCTTCTTCACCTACTCCGGACTCAATACGAAAATCGGCCTGCTCAACACTGGCTTCCTCTGGCTCATCTGCGGAGCGGTCCTCATTGCCGCCGTGCTGGGCAAGGGTGTCGCTTGCTGGTTCGCCGCCCGCGCCACCGGCCTCCCGAATCGCGAGGCCCTCGGCATTGGCACCCTCATGAACGCCCGCGGCCTCATGGAGCTCATCATCATCAATATCGGCCTCCAGCGCGGCGTCATCTCGCCCGAAATCTTCGCCACCCTCGTCATTATGGCCGTGGTCACGACCCTCATGGCCTCACCCATCTTCGAGCGCCTCGTCGGCAGCCGGAAGCCTCCGAGATCATCCGTCCCGCCCGCCGCAGGCCCGCAGCCCGCGCTGCTGTAGCTGGATATTGCCTGAAGCCCTGTCCGTAATTTTCCCATGGACCCCGTATTTACCCGATCCTCCCAGGCCCGCGTTTTCCACGCCTTTGGTGAACAAATGACGCTCCTTCTCGATGGCGGGCAGACGGGCGGACAATTCACGAGTTTCGTGGAGGTGACTCAACCCGGCGGAGGCCCGCCGCCCCACAGGCATGACTGCGAGGACGAGTGGTTTTACATCCTTGAGGGACGCGTGAGCTTCCTCATGGAAGGCGAATGGATCGAGGCTGACGCAGGCGATACGGTTTTCGCACCGCGAGGAAAAGTGCATACGTTTCGGAACGATACTGCGACGCCCACCCGCATGCTCATTCACGCCGCGCCGTCGGGCTTTGAGCAGTTCTTCATCGAAGCCGCCGCCGAATTCGCCAAACCCGACGGTCCAGACGTACCTGCCGCCATCGCCATCGCGGAGAAGTACGGCATCCACTTCGTCCAGCCGTAGAGCACGGAAAATCTACGTTTCATTATTAAGGCAATTTGGAATTACTTCCCGTGTGAAACGCTTAACTCATTGGGGGCTTTCGTTGGAAAAACAGATTGCCATGCGCGTCTGGCCTGAAGAGGAAAACGCAGCTTTGTACCTTGATGTGCTCGAGCTAGCCAGGGAGATGCTGGATACCCCGGATCAAGCGCATTCGATCTCAGCTATTTTACTTTTCCAACAGCTTGTCGAGGAACTTCTTTGGCTTTTGGATTACTCGTGCTTTTACGAGCAAGTTCTAGGGATATACCCCTCTCATTATGAATACTTCGAGGTAGAACGCCTGATGTTTGGACAATTGATTGACCGCATTCGTCGAAGGCAGGATTTTTCCCAAAAGAACGAGATTCTTGAGATTGCTCAGAGTATCAATTCAAAATGCAGGATACCCGTCGCTCACAAAATGATCGATAGAGGTAACCTCGCAGAGGTTGTTGTTTTGGCCAAGGAATGCGGGCGGCTTTTTGATCGGTTTCTTCAACTTTTTGAGGAAGCTCGCATGCACTTTATTGAACGGTACGAGGCTCTGGCAGACAGAACTGGAGTTCCATCTGTGCCCAGACCTTGAATCCATGCAGCCCAGCTACCTGTCGCCGCGCGTGGCGTTCAGGTCAGCGATTACGTCGCTAGTGGGTGGACTTGCCATCAACTCGGCATATTCAGGCAGTAAAGTACGCTGTCTCGACCGCGAGTGAGAAATATTCGGGGTGGCGGTATGGATTGCCACCACTTCACCACTATCAGTGATCGCGATGGGCTGTGAGCTTTTCACGACTCGACGGACAATGTCAGACGTGTGTGCTTGCAGTTCCTCGACCGAGATCGTTGTCACCGGCAAAGTATGACCGCTTTTGGACGAATCCTCAAGCGGCGACGCGTCCGATCCAATGAACCCTGCCGCTACCCCTGCGCCTTCTTCTTCTCCAGCACGGTGTTCACCCAGGGGGACACCTGTTTGCCGAGGAGCTCGATGGCCTTCATCTCCTTCTCATGGGGGAGGGAGGCGGGACTCATCTGGAAGGTGATGCGCGAGATGCCGCCGAGCACTTGGTCGTAGTGGAGGATCTTCTCCACCACGGTTTCGACGTCTCCGACCATGAGCGCGCCCTCGGGGCCGCGCAGCATGTCAAAGTGGATGCGCTTCACCGGCGGCCAGCCGCGCTCGCGGCCGATCTGGGTGAACATCCGCTCGTAACCAGGAAAATAATCATCCGCTGCCTTGTCATTCGTCTCCGCGACATAGCCGAGCGCGTGCACGCCGACCTTGAGTCGCTCCGGCGGATGCCCGGCGCGGCGGCCTGCCTCGCGATAAAGGTCGATCATGGGGCGGAACCGGCGCGGCTCACCGCCGATGATGGCGACCATGAGCGGTAATCCCATCACCCCCGCACGGGCGAAGGACCCCGGCGAACCTCCCACACCCACCCAGACGGGCAGGGGGTCTTGCACGGGACGTGGATACACTGTTTGTTCGTGCAGGGCGGGACGGTATTTGCCCTCCCAGGTGATGGTTTTGTTGTCGCGCAGCTTGATCAGCAGGTCGAGCTTCTCAGTGAATAGGTCGTCGTAATCCTCGAGGTTCAGCCCAAAGAGCGGATACGCTTCCACGAAGGAACCGCGCCCCGCGATGATCTCGGCCCGGCCTCGCGAAAGAATGTCGATCGTCGCAAAGTTTTGGAACACGCGCACCGGGTCGTCCGCGCTCAGCACCGTCACGGCGCTGGCCAGCCGGATGCGTTTTGTGCGCGCTGCCGCCGCTGCGAGCAGGATCGCCGGGGCGGAATCGAGGAATTCCTCGCGATGATGCTCTCCGATGCCAACCACATCCAGACCCACCTCGTCGGCATGGGAGATCTCATCCAGGAGGTCGCTGAGACGCTGGGAGGGGTCGCGCTGTTCGCCGGTCACGGGGTCTGGGGCCGCCGTGACAAAATTGTCCAAACCGATTTGCACGGCGGCATCATGCCCCGGCCCCTGCCACTCGGCAAGGAGCGATGGTAGCCCGCCTTTGTCACACAGTATGACTGGCTTGCCATGGACACCGCGGAAGGACCTTTAAACAGAAGGAAACAAAGGGAAAGGCAGAAGGCTTTTGCTAAAGTCTAGGGGAGGAATAGAGGCTGAGCTGACGCAGTGAAACACGGCTGACCCGCTTCGAAAACCGATCGTAGGGTGGGCGTCCCGCCCGCCGGACCTTTTCTCCAGGCTTTGTGCCGACATTCGCCGCGACAGTGTAGCCAAACTCACAGGTTGGCAGGATGCCGCCTCTACGCCTCCGCACGGTCGTCTCTTCTGAAAAAAGCCGTCCCGCAAACACGAAAGGCAGTCCTTCGCTTCCTTCTCTTCAGGAGATCTACGGCTTCATCACTTCCATCCGCTTTGCGCGTTCCTGGAAGATCTTCTCGTTAAACTGCGCGAGGAATTCGTCTTTCGGGAAAAGCGACTGGGTAAGTTTGAGGATGTGCCCGTACCCGCCGTCAAAAGGGCCGAAGGACACCATTTCGCCCTTCTGCCAGACCTCCATCTCGCCGCAGCCAAAGCACAACACCAGCGTCACCTTGTCTCCGGCTCCCTCGAATCCATACCGTACATTTGCGCGGAACCGGCATGTCTTGGAGGGCGAGAGATACGTCTTGCCACTGCAAAAGGCATCTTTCAGCGCCTGCGCCTGCTCGGCAGGGACGGCAAAGGGATCACCCAGATCGACGACCTTCGACTTGCCATTGGGGTCATCCTCGGGCGGAAAGATGGTGTCGACTCGCTGCACTGTCACTTTCGTGGCATTGCGGATCGCATCATAGGCCGCCTTGCCGCCGAGCGCGGTGCTCGCGGAAAGTTCGTTCATTTCGGGCGACTGAGCGACCGCCAGGATGGCGGCCGCAAGGAAGGCAAGGGCGAGGGCTTTTTTCATGCAGCTGACGGAGTCGCCAGCTGGAGGTCCTTTTCAATGTCGGAGAGAACGATCTCCAGCGGCATCTGCACAGAGTAGCGGCAGTACATCGTCTGAGTGGAGGCAAAAGTACCGTTTTCGTAATACTTGTTCGCCGGAGCCCCGCCGCCGCAGTAGCCGTAGTAGCTGCATGTCGCGGCGCACTTGCGAATGCCCGCCTGGATGTCCGTGAGCACTTTTTGGAACTTCGGTGTCTCCAGCGCGTCGCAAAAGTCGTCGGTCTTCACATTGCCAAAGGCAAACGTGCCGTATGGGTCCACCGGCATGCTCAGCAGCTCCGGTGAGTACGTGGCGAAGTTTCCCTCCCAGTCCACGCTCACGATGCCAAAGGGGCGCGCCTGTTCGTTGAACCACGGAAAGTCAAAATCCCGCAGCGACACGCCGCCGAGCACCTTCTGCCGCGCGGCGTCGAATTCGCGGATCGTGATCGTTCGGCGTTCCTTCTGCCGCTGAAACATCACCTCGTAAAATTCGCGCACCCGCGCATCCTCGCGCGCGGCGAGGGTGGACGACATGTTGTTAGCCTCCACTTCCTCGATGTTCAGCCCCAGTCGCTCGACGCCCTCGGACTCAAAGAAATCGTAAATCTCCTCCGCATGGCCCAGGGCCTCGCGCGTGATCACCGAAATGACGTGAAATGGGATGCCACGCTCGCGCAGCATGCGTAGTCCGCGCATGGCGGCGGCATGTGTTCCCTCGCCGCGCCGCGTCTTGCGATGCGCGTCGTGGAGGAAGGCGGGTCCGTCAATACTGAGGCCCACGCAGAAATTCTCGCGCTGGATGAAGTCGCACCACTGGTCGTTGATCAGCGTGCCATTGGATTGCACGGAGTACCGGATCTGCGGCCCCGGCGGTGCAATACGCCGGATGACCTGGATCGCATCCTCGTACCACGCGATCGGCACGGCCAGGGGCTCGCCCGCGTGCCAGATGAGCGTGAGATCGCCCTGGACGAGATCGGAGGCAAAGGTGCGCTCCACCGCCTTTTCCAGCACCTCCATCGCCATGCGTTTCGTCGACGTGCGGTTCGGCAGGTAGCAGTAGTCGCAGTTGATGTTGCAAAAGGGCGAGGGCTGCAACACCAGGAGCGTGATCCACGGATCAGGCGCGCAGCCTTGGGGATTCGGCGATCCGGTTTCGTTCACGGAAGGGAAAAAAGTCTCACCCCGCTAGTTAACTGCGAGGTGAGACGTAAGGGATGGGTTTCCTGGGAGCCTAGAAGTTGCCCCAGTTATGCCAGTTGTGCCAGCCGCCGTTACCCCAGCCGTTGCCCCAGTTGTGCCAGCCGCCATTGCCCCAATTGTGCCAGGCGCCGGGACCGAAGCCGCCGTTATGCCAGTTGCCCCACCAGAAGGTTTGGAGTCCTTCCGGGGTTTCCATGGAGCGTTCGGCAAAAGTCACACCTGGCTTGCCATTGAGTTTGTCCTGGACGTTGCTGATGCGGGTTTCCAGAGCGGTTTCGTTCGTGGCCGTCGAGGGACGTACGGCGGACTGCGCGGCTTCCGCCGAGGCGGCGCCTGCGGCGAGGGCTCCGCCGGTGACAGCGATCAACGCGGGGAGCGACTGTTTGAGTGAAGTATTCTTCATGGCTCGATGTGGAGTTTAGAGTTGCGCGGCGGCCTCCTGGGCCTGCTGCTGTTCGTAATTTCCGAGGTCGCGGGAGATCTCCGCGTCGCCGATCGTGAGGGTCACCTCGCCGGTGCCTTCATTCTGCGAGAGCTGGGCCCAGGCTGTCTCGCCCTGCCAGATCGTGTTGTACGGGTCGAGCTTCGTGCCCGCGCCGAAGCCGGAGTTGGCGATCGCCGTCAGCGTGCGTCCGTCGGGCATCGAGGTGGTGTGGATGGTCACCGCCTGGAGCTTGCCATCGAAGAAGTGGTAGACGATGGCCGAGAGCTTGGCCAGGCCGAGCGTCAGATCCTCGTTCTTCTTCGTGTACAGCTTCAGCTTCCCGCGGTCCTGATCGAGAACCAGTCCCGTGAATTTGCCAAATTCCGTTCCGAATTTGACTCCACGGAACCCGTCGAGCGAATCGAGGTAGGCGGGCGAACCGGGGTGGATGGTTGTGTTCGGTGTGTCTTGCGCATGTAACGCCGTGGAGATGGCGGTAGACGCAACCAGGCAGAGCATAGCGCTTCTGAGCATGGATTTCACGTGGGTTGCGGGCAAACTGCTCCCGCCCCTTCCCATTGTCAAACTGGAAAAGGAGATATTCTCGACGATTTTCCGGCGGCCTTGAAAACGGTGGTCTATCGAGTCTTCCCACGCATGCGCAGGAAAGTGGGGACGTCGAGGTCTTCACCCTCCACGATCGTCGGTTCGCTTTTCTCGAACCGCCCGCGCGCTACGGATTCAAACTGCAGCGTTTCCTGCTTCACCTTGGGCGCGGTCGGCGGAGCAACTGGCTGCGGCTGTTGTTTTGGGGCGGCCGCAGGACGATGTTCGCGTGTTGCCGCAGGGCGGGCCGCCGGGGGAGCCGACACGGGCGCTGGGGCCTCAGGAGCTTCTGCAACAGGTTCCACGACAGGTTCGGAAAAAAGCGGGGCAGGTTCCTCTGCGACCGGCGAGGGTGCGTACCGTTGACGCGGGGCCGTGGTGGATTCCTCCGCCTCATGGTGAGGAGTCGGAGCGGCAAAAGTCGGGCGCTGACGCGGAGCAGGGCGCTCGACGGCATGATGCTCAGTCACGGGTGGCGAGTCGTGCTCGCCTCCCGAATAATTGCCTATCAGCGTCACTGTGATGGGTGCGTTTGCATCTCGCAGGCTGGTCACACCCAGGAATAGCTGTGCTGAGTCCGCCACGTGTTTGCCGAGTTCCCGCATGATGGCGGCGACCTCCGCGAAAGACAGTGAAGCGGGGCCGGAGATGTGGGAAATGATGGCGTGGCTTTCGGCCAGGAGCCGACCACGATCAAGCAGCGGGCTTTTCAGCGCACGCTCCAGTGCCTCGTGGGCGCGGTTGTCGCCGGTCGCCTCACCACGTCCGAAGAGCGCTGCAGCGGAACCTCCGCCGAGCACGGAAAGCACGTCGGCCAGTCCTACTGGCAGCGGTGCGCCGCCTCGCAGGATCTCCAGCAGCGAGATCACCGCCGAGCCGAGGAAGTTGTCGGAAATGGAAAACGTCTCCTCGATCCCGGCACGCGGCGAGGCCAGCTCCGACATGCGGTCGTTCTCGAAGTGCAGCACCGCGTGGGAAAACTCCGCCACTCCTGCCAATCCCTCACGCGCCTGGGCGCTACGCCGCTTGCCTTCGAAGGAAAACGGCGATGTGACGATGGAAATAACAATCGCTCCCGCCTCGCGGGCGGATTCGGCGATTACCGGGGCCACGCCCGATCCGGTGCCGCCGCCGAGTCCCGTGCAGAGGAACACGATCTGCGCTCCCTCCAGTGCGGAGCGGATCTCCCCGAGCGACTCCTGCGCCGCCTCGTAGCCGACCTCCGGGTCTCCGCCCGTGCCGAGTCCGCGTGTCACCTTCTGGCCGAGCGCGATCTTCGTCTGCGTGATCGAGGAGGTCAGCGACTGTGCGTCGGTATTGAGCGCGATAAAATCCGCGTCGGCGATGCCCGACATCGTCAGGCGATCCACGAGATGCACGCCAGCATTGCCCAGTCCCAGCACGAGGGCCTGGACGCTCGCCGGTTCTCCGGCTTCGGATCGTGGATAGGAAATCATGGAGATCTAGCCCTTTCTGCGGAAGATTCCCCCGATTTTTTGGAGCACCGAGCCGAAAAGACCGGGGTCTTCCTCTTCCGCTCGTAAAGCCTGGGTAAACTTGATCAAGCCGATCGCCGTCGAGTATTGCGGGTTGTTCAGTACCGACTTCGGTCCCGATACTCCCGCTTCGCGCGCGAGGCTCACCGGCAGGTCGAAGACCGACTCCGCCACGTCCTTGATGCCCTTGATCAGGCTGCATCCGCCCGTCAGCACCACGCCCGCACCGAGCAGGTGGAGCGGGATTTCGCTCTCGATCCCCTTGCGGATCAGTTCAAACATCTCGCGTACGCGTGCATGGATGATCGTGTTGAGCATCTCGCGCTCGACCTCCTTGCCGGAGAATCCTGCGTCGTTCTTCAGCACGATCATTTCGCCCGGCGTCCCCTGGCCGAGCACGGTGGAACCTTCCTCGACCTTGAGTTTCTCCGCGCGGGTGAGCGGAATGCGCAAGCCCAGCGATATGTCGTTGCTGATATGGTCGCCGCCCACGGCCAGCACGCCGCTGTGGCGCACCGCACCGTTCTCGTAGACGATGTAATCCGTCACCCCGCCGCCCATGTCGATCACGACCGCGCCGAGGTCCTTCTGGTGCTGGTCGAGTACAGCCTGTGCGGAGGCGAGGGAATTCACCACCACCTCGTCGAGCTGCACGCCATTTTCGCGGATGCAGCGCAGGGTGTTTTGCAGGCGCGTCTTGACGCCATGGATGATGTGGTAATCCGCCTCCAGCCTGCGGCCGACCATGCCGATCGGGTTGAGCACCCCGTCCTGGCCGTCCACGTAGTAATGCTGGATGATGGAATGCAGGAAGGCATTCTCGGTCGGGATGTTTACCTCGCGAGCCTTCACGGCGACCTCGGAGACATCCTCTTCATCGATCTCGAAGCGCTCCGACGGGATCAGGATCGCGCCACGGCTGTTGAAACTCCGGATGTGGCTGCCCGTCACCGCAACCGACACGCTGCCGATCTCGGCGTCGCTGTTGGTCTCCGCATCTGCCAGGGCGTCGTGCACGCACTCCGTGGCGATGGCTATGTCCACGATCTCACCTTTGCGCACGCCGCGCGATGGGGCCGAGCCCACGCCGAGGATGCGCAGGGTACCCTCGCGGCCAGTCTCTCCGACGACCGCGCATACCTTGGAGGTTCCCACCTCCACACCGACGAGGATGTCTGAGCGAGCCATTAGTTTCTCCGGGTTTTCGGCGAGCTTCCGATGGGTTGGGATTTCTGCGTCACCTCGGGCGGAGCTGAGGCGACGACGAAGGTTACAGGGGTGTTCCGCTTAACCATTAAATTCACTTTCTCCAGGGTGCGGCCCGTCTCCTCGCAATGCTGGAGCAGCTTCTGCAAATGGGCGAGCTGCTCGTCGAAGTTGGACGCGGCAAAGACGATGTGTGCGTTTTGGTCGTTCACGACCGTGATGCTGTACCCCTTGGAGATATCGAGCGTGCGAATGCGCAGCAGTGACTCGGGGCGCGAGTACACGGTTTGAATGAGGTTGAGGGCCACGCGCAGGTCTTCATTGGCCAGCAGTTCGCCGTCCTGCACGTCGTCGCTTTTCACTCCGTAGATCACGGGGAGATGAAAGTATTCGGGCTGGATGTGACGCGGGCGCATAAGGAAGCCCGTCGCGTCGACCAGCATGGATTTCTCCGAGGCGGTCACGTCGCCTGTCTCACCCGGAGCGGCCACCCAGGCTACCGGGTCCCGGGCCGTCATGGTCACCGAGATATGGTCAGGCAGTTCGCGCTCGACGTGGACACTCGCCACCTGCGGGATCGCCTTGAGCTTCGCCTCCACCTTGGCCAGATCGACAGAGAAAATGTTCTCCCCCTCCCGCAGCCCGGTTTCCTCGAGTGCCTCTTCGCGAGTCAGGATATTGTCGAGCTCCAGGCTGATACGTTTCAGGGTGTAGTCGGCGTTTTGAAAGAAGAACTTGTCGAGTCCGGTCTTGAGTCCCAACACGGCCGCCACGGAGACGGACCCGATGAGGACGAGGTTGAAGACCCACTTGCCCACCTTTTCATTCCGCTGTCTCCGCGCCGTGGAGGTGCGGATTTGCACGTCGAGCAAATGCGCGCGCGGCGAGGCATGCCTCGAGCGGCGATTGGCGGGACGAGCGGTGGAGCGGCGTTGAATCATCGGTTATGTCGGGCCAGGGAAAGTTCGGCAATACGTTCGCAGAGCGCGGGGAAGTCGAGTCCGACCACCGCCGCAGCCTTTGGCAGCAGGCTGGTTTCCGTCATGCCCGGGATCGTGTTGATCTCCAGCACGCTCAAGCTGCCGTCGGCGGCCAACAGAATATCCACTCGCGAATAAATTTCCAGTCCCAACGCCTTGTGTGCGGCCTCGGCGGCTTCCTGTACCCTCCGCGTGTTTTCCTCGCCGATTTCGGCGGGCACATAGTACGACGAAGCGCCCTTCGTGTACTTGTGCGCGTAGTCGTAGAATCCCTCATTGGGCACGATCTCGATCACCGGCAGCGCCTTTCCTCCCAGGATGCCGATCGTCAGCTCGCGGCCTTTGACAAAATCCTCCACCAGCACCTCGTCGCCGAACTGGAAGCAATCCTCCAGCGCCGCCGGGACATGAGCCGTGTCGTGAATGATGTGCACGCCCACACTGGATCCCTGGCGGGGCGCCTTGATCACGTACGGGGCAATGAGGCCGGGCTGATCGCCACGACCGAGCACCTCAAATGCTGCCGTCGGTACGCCTGCCGCGTCGAACTTTCGCTTGCTCTCGATCTTGTCAAAGGCGAGACGGCTTCCCTCGACTCCCTCACCGGTGTACGGGACGCCCTTCGCTTCCAGTATCGCCTGGAGCTGGCCATCCTCGCCGAACGTGCCGTGAATCATGTTGTACGCGAGATGCACGCCCTCGGGCAGGGTGAAATGCGGCCCGGTCACGTCGACTTCGACCGCCTTCGCGCCAAGCGTGCTCAGCGCACGCGCCACAGCGGCGCCCGATCGCAAGGAGACCTCGCGCTCAGCGCCCGGTCCGCCCATCAGCACCGCCACCACCTTCTCATTCAAAATTCCACTGCTCATTATGCGTCCACTCCTACGATCTGTACTTCGGTTTCCAATTCGATCCCGCGCTCGCGCGCCGCGGCGGCCTTGATCTCGCCGATGAGCGTGAGGATTTCCTCCGCCGTCGCTCCGCCGTCGTTGACGATGAAATTGCCGTGAACCTCGGAGACGCGGGCCCGGCCCACGGCGAAGTTCTTGAATCCGAGTTCATCGACCAGCTTGCCCGCCGGGATGCTGGTAGGATTCTTGAAAATACACCCGGCGCTGGCCGCGATGGGCTGCGAGGTTTTGCGCTTTTGCGTCGACTCGGCGATCTTTGCCGCGATCTCCTCGGAGCTGGCGGGAAAGCCGCGTAACGTGGCGGAGAGTGCGTAATTCTGTCGCAACGTGGGAACGTCGCGGTAATGCACCTCCATTTCGGCCGGGGTGCGGGTGAAGATGTTGCCGTCCGTATCGCAATAGCGCACGCGTACCACCTGTTCAAAAGTCTGCGATCCCATTGCGCCCGCATTCATGCGCAGGCTGCCGCCAAGATTGCCGGGGATGCCTTCCATCCACTCAAATCCGCCGATGCCCGCATTCTGAGCCACCGCTGTGAGCTGCTTGAGCTTGAGGCCGACGCCCGCCGTGATCTCCATGCCGTTGACCTCGTAGCGGGCGAACTCCCCACGGGAAAGCTGCGCCACCACGCCGGGAATGCCCCCGTCGCGCACGAGCAGGTTGGACCCGCGGCCCATCACCATAAACGGGATGTCATGGTCGTCGCAGTAGCTCACGAGGTCGGCGAAACCTTCCTCCGTCTCGGGCTCGACCCAGAACTGAGCCGGCCCGCCCACGCGCATCGTCGTATGCCGGGAAAGAGGCTCGTATAGCTTGATCGCACCCGACCCCATCACCGCGCTGAGCGCGTCGCGTGTTTCCAGGTCCTTCACGAGGCGGGCGCCCGCCTCGTGGATATTTCCTGCTCCCAGGCTGAGAATGATGTCGCCATCCTGGATTTTCGCCCCGGCGAGCTGATGGATGCGAGTGATGTCTTCCTCGTGGAAGGCGGAGGGATGCCCGTTCGCCAGCACGGCGTCGACAATGGTCTGGCCTGACACGCCGGGAATCGGTTTTTCGCTCGCCGGGTACACATTGGCGACGAACACATGATCCGCCAGGCCGAAGGCGCGGCCAAATTCCTCCTTCAGTGCCAGCGTGCGCGTATAGCGGTGGGGCTGGAACATGACGAGTACGCGCTTCCAATCGCCCGTGCGCGCCGTCGCGATCGTCGCGGCGATTTCCGTGGGATGGTGTCCGTAATCGTCCACCACGAGGTTACGGGGCGACTCGTGCCGGATTTCAAACCGACGGCGGGCTCCGCGGAAGGTCTCGAGGGCCGAGGCAATACGGTCAAACGGCTGTCCGATCTCCGTGGCCAGCGCGATGGCGGCGAGGGCGTTGAGCGCGTTGTGAGCGCCGGGGATGTTCAGCGTTACGTCGCCCAGCTTGTCGTCGCCGCGCCAGGTCGTGAAGTGCGAGCGGAAATTTTTCACCACGAGGTCCGTGATGCGGTAGCGGTTCTTCGCATCATGCCCGTAACTCACAGCGCCGGGATGCGAAGCGCAGACGCGGGTCGCGCCCTCGTCGTCGCCGCAGTAGATCACCTTGCCGCGTGTCTGCGTGACCAGCTTGGTGTAGACCGCGTCGATGGCGGCGAGATCCTTGTAGAAATCCAGGTGCTCGGGCTCGATGTTGAGAACGATGGCGTGCTCGGGATGGTAGTTGATCAGCGTGCCGTCGCTTTCGTCGCCCTCAGCCACGAAGTACTCGCCCTCGGAATCCCATCGCGCGTTTGTGCCGAGGATCGGAATCTCCGCGCCGACGTAATGCGACGGCTTCAGCCCGCACGAGCGCAGCACATGCGCAGCCATCGAGGACGTCGTGGTCTTGCCGTGCATGCCGCACACAACCACGCCCTTCTTGGAGTTCATGATCGCGGCCAGCGCGTCGGCGCGGCGCACCATGGGGATGCCGAGCTGCACGGCCTCGTCGTAGGCCACGTTGCCCGCCTTGATCGCGGAGGAGTAAACCACCAGCTCGACGCCGTTGACTTCTCCTGACAGGTGAGGCTTGTGAAAATCCAGGCCCTTTTTGACCAAACGCTCGACCTCGACAGTGTCGACTTTGTCGGATCCGCTCACGCGATGGCCCAGGGCCAAAAGAAGCGCGGCGATACCGCTCATGCCCGACCCGGCGACGCCGATCAGGTGCACGCGGCGCGATCCGCTGGTGAGAAATTCCGTGAGGCTTGCGAGGTTCATCGTGTCTGCGCCTCCTGCACGGCTTTCTCCACCTCATCAGCCACGTTACCAGCCGCGTCGTGCGGCAGGATGGCGCGCGCTGCGGCTGCCATTTGTTCGCGGCGGCGGTCGTTCGTTAGCAAATTGGTCACCAGCAAGCCGAAGGAATCGGGTGCCATCTTCGCTTCCTGCACCAGTTCGGCAGCTCCAGCTTCGATGAAGACCTTGGCATTTGCCGTCTGGTGGTCATCGGTGGCGTACGGATAGGGGACAAGGATCGAGGGTAGCCCAAACTGCGACAGTTCGCTCAGGCTCGATGCGCCCGCGCGCGAGATGACGAGGTCCGCAGCGGAATAGACCTCCTCCATCTTGTGATGGAACGGCGCGACGTAATGCAGAAGGTGCTCGCGCTGGTAATTCGCCGCCGCGAGACGGTCGTCGCGATCACCGGTGAGGTGAATGATCTGCACCGGCTGGTCGACCCAGAGCGGGGCACATTTGAAGATCGCCTGGTTCAGGCCCGCCGCGCCCTGACTTCCGCCCATCACGAGCAGCGTTTTGCGTGCCGGATCGAGCTTTAGCGCAGCCAGAGCTTCTTCGCGTGGGATGGCCCCCCCGAGATTCTTGCGTACCGGCGTACCCGTCACGGCATAAGGCTTGCCTTCAAAATACGGGGCGCATGCGCCGAACCCGAGCAGAACCTTTGTGACGAACTTCGCCGCGAGCTTGTTGGCCCGGCCGGGAATGGCATTGGACTCGTGGATGAAGGTCGGCAGCTTTTGCATCCGGCCTGCCAGCAGCGGAGCCGTCGAGGTGAAACCGCCCATGCCCAGCACAGCCGAGGGGCGGAACCTTCGGTACACGTCGCGGCAATGGCCGAGGCTTTCCCACGACCGGCGCAGGAATCGGACAAAGGCGGGTGACAGCACTGATGGCATGCCGATGGAGGGCAGCTTCTCAGCCCGGAACTCCGGGTGCGCCTTCAGCGCGATGCTGTCGATGGATTTCTCGGAGACGATGAGGAGGATCTCGTGTCCGCGCTGCTTCAAGGTTTCCGCCACGGCCAGCCCGGGGAACAGGTGCCCCCCGGTGCCTCCGCAGGCTATGACAACGCGAAAAGGTGTGCTCACAGGCGGCAGTAGTTTCTTACGTGATTGAGGATGGGCGAAGACACCGATACCAGCGGATTTCCGTGGCGGTGGATGTTCACCAGGATACCCATCATGAAGTAGCAGATTGCCAGATTCGAACCACCAAAACTGATGAATGGCAGCGGCATGCCCTTGTTGGGCAGCAGGGATGTGGTCACCCCAATGTTCACGATGGATTGTAAAACGACGATCATGATGCAGCCAAAGCCTAGCAACATCCCGAACCGGTCGCGCGCATTCATGGCCACCATCACGCCGCAAAGGCACATCAGCAGGTAACCAAAGACGGTGAGGAGGGTGAATTTCAGCCCGAGCTCCTCGCCGATCATGGGGAAAATAAAGTCCGTGTGCGCGTAGGGCAGGTACGACATTTTCTGCCGCCCCTCGCCGAGGCCCAATCCCTCCGTGCCGCCGGAGCCAAAGGCGATCAGCGCCTGGTAACCTTGGTAACCGGACCCCGCCTGGTGTTTCTCGGGTTCTAGAAACGCCATGAGCCGATTCTGGCGTTCGTCGATGTGCGTGGCCACGTAAATGATGCCCACTACGCCGATGATGGCGGCGGGAATCACCCAACGCAGGCGAATGCCGGCGATGAACATGATCGCGAGCGTCGTGGCCCCGATCAGCGCAGTGTAGCCGAGATCGGTCTGTCTGGCGATGGGAGCCAGGAGGATCGCAACGACCGCAAACGGAAATACGATTCCCTTGAGAAACTCCCCGGCATTGGCCTCGTATTTCTCAAACCACCACGCGGTGAAAAAGATGGCCGCGAGCTTGGCCAGTTCGCTGGGTTGGAAGGTCGCAACGCCGAGGTTAAGCCAGCGGTAGGAACCGTTGATCTTCATGCCGATGCCCGGTACGAAGCAGAACAGGAGCAGGATGAAAGACGCCCCGAAAAAAACCGGCCACAGCTTGCGCCACCAATGATAGTCGATCGTGGCTCCCACCAGCGCCGCTGCCACCGAGATGGCGAGCCAGAATCCCTGCCTCTTCACGAAGAAATAAATGTCGCCATGGCTCTCCTGCGCAAACGCGCTCGTACTGAAGAGCATGACAAAGCCCAGGGCTGTCAAAGCTGCCACAGTAAACAGGAGTACGGTGATGGCGTTTTTCTGCATGATCCGGGAAACGGCTACAGGCCGGGCTGGCCGGCCTGGGGCGTTATGTATCGGCGGACGGGGTGTTTAGTTCTTCTTGGCGGGAATCTTCAGTCTCTGGCCGATCTGGATTTTTGTCGGGTCCTTGATTTCGTTGACGGAAAGCAGGTCGCTATAGCTCACATGGAGTTTCTTTGCGATGGAGTACGGGTTGTCCCCTTTGGCCACGGTGTACACATCGCCCGACGCCGTGCCATGTGCGCCTGGCGTGTCGGTTTCCGCCTCGGCTTTGGTCGCCGGAGCGGGCTTGCTTGTTTCGGCTGTCGTGATGGCTGCGGTCGTAGCCGTTGTTGTCGGTCGTGTGGCAGAACTGATCGTACCCGTGGCCGCCGGAGCTTTGACCGGGGCGGCTTCATGCTTCGCGGTCGAGGCGGGTGCAGTTTGCTTCGTCTCGGGAGCGCCAGTAGGAGGAATCTTCAGCACCTGGCCCACTACAAGAGTCGAGTAGCTTGTGATCTCATTGGCTTTTTCGATGGCGCTGACAGTCACCTTGTACTGAGCCGCAATACGCGAGAGCGTCTCGCCTGCCTGCACGGTGTGCGAGCGCCCGATCCAACTGTCGAGGTTCTGCGGTTTCACCGGAGCACTGGCTGCCTGGGCTGGCACGTCGGCAGGAGCGACCTCCGGCTCGTTTTCACTTGCTGCGGTACTGGACGCTGAGGAGACCGCAGCGGCCTTGCCGGTCTTGGAGTCCGCCGTCTGCTTGGCCTTGATGGAGTTGAAGGCAAAGATACCGCCCACCGCGATAAGGTGCAGCGCGAGCACTACGACCACGGCATGCGAGAACTTCATGTTCGGCTCGGCCTCGCCTCCGTAATCCTCCTCCTCGTCATCGTACGCTTCGTCGACCGTCGCCGTCCGTGCGCGCATCGGCTGGGCGGCCTGCGGGCGGGGGCGCTGAGGTGCTCGGCGCAATGGCATTCTCACGACTTTTTTCATTTTCATGGCTTCGTTGCTTATCCGTTAGGGTTCGTGATTCTTTTTAATTCAGGGCGTTGACGGCTTCCTTGAAGCGATTGCCGCGTTCGCCGTAGTTGCGGAACATGTCGTAGGACGAGGTCCCGGGGGAAAACAGGACAGTGTCGCCGGGTTGCGCGACCGCGCGCGCCTTCTCGACGGCTTCCTCGAGTGTGTCGGCCAGTTGCACCGGCACGCCGGACCAGGATTTTGCGATGCGTTCCTTCATCTCGCCGATGAGCACCGCCGCGTTCACCCGTTCCCGGATGAGGGGGGCGATGGGATCAAACTCAAAGCCCTTGTCCTTGCCTCCCGCGATCAACACGAGCGAACCCTCCTGCGAGAGGATCGCTTTCTCGACGGAGTCGAGGTTGGTTGCCTTGGAATCGTTTACGAACCGCACGCCGTTCAGCGTGCGCACAAACTCGCAGCGATGCGCCGGAGCCGTGTACTCGGTCACCGCCGCCGCCATCTTGTCAAAATCGAGGCCGAAAGCATACCCCATCCCCAGAGCGGCCATGAGGTTCTCCGCGTTGTGAATGCCGGGCAGCTTCGTGTTGCGCTGGTCGAGCACGGGCTCGCCGCGGAAATAAATCACCGAGTCGCGCAGGGTGAGGTCCGCATCATCCGTATACGCGCTGAAGGTCAGCTTTTTCGCGGCGATCTCCGGGAGTTCATCGCGTGCATTGACCACGGCGAAATCCTCCGCCGTCTGGTTTTCAAAGATGCGCAGCTTCGCGTCGCGATACTCGGCCATGCCGGGATAGCGGTCGAGGTGGTTCGGACTCAGGTTGAGCCACGCGGACACCTGCGGGCGGAAGGCCTTGATCGTTTCCAACTGGAACGAACTCACCTCCAGGACCATCACGTCGAGCTCGTGGCTGCGCTTGACCGCGGTGGCAAAGGGCAGACCGATGTTGCCGCTCGACATCGTGCGCAGGCCGCAACCTTTCAGCATCTCGGTGGTCAGTTCGGTCGTCGTCGTCTTGCCGTTTGTGCCGGTGATGGCGATGACCGGGCAGATGCATTCCTCGTAGGCCAGCTCAAGCTCGCCGATGATCGGGATTCGCTTGGCGATCACGTTCTGCACCAGTGGCACGACAGGATCGATGCCGGGGCTGAGGATGCAGACGTCATAATCCGTCGCGTCCGTATCTGCCGCTGTGCCGAAGAGCACCTTGATTCCTTGCGCCTCGAGCTTTGCCGCGCGTTCACGCAGACTCGGCGTCTCCTTGCTCTCGCACACGGTCACGGTCGCGCCTTCCTCGCTGAGGAGGAGCGCGGCGGCCTCGCCACTGTGGCCGAGCCCGAGCACGACTGCGGTTTTGCCAGAGTAAATCATCGGAGTTTCAAGGTTGCCAGGCCGAGCAGGGCGCAGATCACAGACATGATCCAGAAGCGCACGATCACCGTGTTTTCCTTCCAGCCGCTGAGTTCAAAATGATGGTGCAGCGGCGACATCTTGATGATGCGCTTGCCGGTGAGTTTGAAGCTCGCGACCTGCAGGATGACCGACATCGCCTCGATCACAAACACACCGCCCACGATCACGAGCAGGAGCTCCTGCTTGGCGCAGATCGCCACCGCGCCGAGCATGCCGCCGATGGCCAGGGAACCCGTATCGCCCATGAATACCTTGGCGGGATGCGCGTTCCACCAGAGAAAGCCGAGGCATGCGCCGAGCAGGGCTGCGCATACGATCGTCAGCTCGCCCGAGTAGGTGACAAAGGGAATCTGCAGATACTCCGCCGCCTTCACATTGCCTGCGAGATAAGCCAGCAGCGCATAGGCCGAGGCCACTGTTGCCGTGCAGCCTGTGGCGAGTCCGTCGAGTCCGTCGGTGAGGTTCACTGCATTGGACGTGCCCACGATCACGAGTAGGTAGAAAATCGGGATGAGGATCGGGATGCTGAAGATCAGCGGATCCTTCATGAAGGGGATATAGAGCTTCGTCGCCATCTCGCGCACCTTCGGGTCGGGCGAGAAGAGGAAGAACGCTGCAAAGGCCGCAGCGAGGATACACTGGAGCAGAAACTTCTGCCGGCTGCTGATGCCCGCGGAGCTCTTCTTCGTGACCTTCAACCAATCGTCGTAAAATCCGATCGCGCCGAGGAATAGAGTGCTGAACATCACGATCCACACGTAGGGATTCTCGGGCTTGGCCCAGAGTGCCACCGAGATGACGATCGAGCCGATGATGAGCAGGCCGCCCATCGTCGGCGTGCCCTTCTTGGCGCCGTGCAGTTCGTACAGCTTGTGCACCTCTTCCTTGCTGCGCACGGGCTGGCCAAATTTCAGCGAGATCAATTTGCGGATGACCCAGCTGCCGCAAATGATCGAGATGAGAAACGCGGTCGCAGCGGCGCAGATGGCGCGGAACGTGATGTAGGAAAACACGTTCATGGCCTTGAAGAGATCACTGTCGTGACCGCTCTTCAGAGCCCATTCACTGAGGTTGGCGAGATAGGAAAGCATTAGATTTCAAAGGATTGGATGACACGCTCCATGCGGGCAGCCCGACTGCCTTTCACTAGAACGATATCGCCCGGACCGAGGATTTGCTTCAGGAGGGCCGCTGCTTCCTCGGGGGAATCAACGGTGTGCAAATCGCTCATGCCACCTCTGCGGGCGGCCTCTTTCAAGGGAGCAGTCTCCGGGCCGACTGCGATCAGAGTTTGTACTGTATTTGCCGCCGTTGTGCCAACTGTTCGATAACCTTCTTCGGCATGTTCTCCAAGTTCGCCCATGCGACCGAGCACTGCGACCCGTTTGCCCCTGCCGGGCAGCGCTGCCAGTGTGGCTAGCGCGGCCTTCATTGAGTCGGGATTTGCGTTGTACGTGTCGTCAAGAATGGTGACCTCGCGAATCGTTTTGCGCGTAAGGCGGCCGCCGGTAAGGCGAGCGGTGGAGAGACCCTCGACGCATTCTTCGAGGGAAAGGCCAAATTCCAGCCCGGTCGCAGCCGCCAGTAGCGCATTTTTGACCATGTGCACACCAGGCGCGGGCAGGTACGCGGGAAGGAACTCCCCATCGGCGCAGATCGTGAATCGGCACCCATCCACATCCATGGAAATATTCGTCGCCATTACCTGGCCGCCCTCCAGCCCCGCACGGATCACGCGAGCCTTGGTGCGAGTGGACAGGTAGTCGGCAAAGTCGTCCTCGTTTGGTAGTACGGCGGAGCCATTCGAGCCGAGCGCGGCGAGTAGTTCGCTCTTCTCGGCGGCGATGCCTTCACGGGAGCCGAGGTACTCAATATGGGCCACGCCGATGTTGGTGATGATGCCGAGATCGGGACGGGCGAGGTCGGCGAGGGGGGCGATTTCTCCCGCGTGGTTCATACCCAGTTCCCACACAGCCGCATCGTCTGCGGATGAGGCGGCGAGGATGGAAAGCGGCAGGCCGATGTGATTGTTCAAGTTCCCTTCGGTCTTCGTGACTCGGTAGCGCACGGAGAGGACGGCAGCGGTAAATTCCTTCGTGCTCGTCTTTCCGCTGCTGCCGGTGATGCACGCCACCTTGATGGCGAGCCGATCACGCCACGCACTGGCCATGCGATGCAGGGCTGTGAGTGAATCGGGCACGACGATGACGGGGAAATCCTGTGGCAGGTCGCCCGCCGCGTCGGGCCGGTCAAGGATGGCTGCTGCCGCACCCTTCTCGATCGCCGTGCGTGCATACAGGTTGCCGTCGTGGGCTTCCCCACGGAGCGCCAGGTACAGGTCGCCCGGTACGAGGGTGCGGGTATCTTTCGAAATACGCCGGACCGTCTGCGAGCCGCTGCCTGTCAGCGTACCCGCAGTCATGTCGGCGACTTCCGAAAGAGAGAGCCAATCCATAGATTATTCCTCTACCTCCACACGCTTTGCTTCGACCGCACGGGCAGCGACTGCCACGTCATCAAAGGGAACCTTGCGGTCCGCGAATTCCTGGTAGGTTTCGTGACCCTTGCCCGCGATGAGCACGATGTCTCCGGGGGCTGCGAGAGCGACGGCTTTTTGTATTGCCTCGGCTCGATCGAGAGCCTGCTCATGCCGTTGGCCGCGGAATCCCTTTGCCACATCGGCGAGGATGCGCTCCGGGTCTTCGGTGCGCGGGTTGTCGGAAGTGAGAATCGTCCAGTCGGAGAACTCCTCGGCCGCTGCCGCCATGAGCGGACGCTTGGCGCGATCCCGGTCTCCGCCGCAGCCAAAGACCGTGATGAGGCGCTCTGGCTTCAGGTTGCGCAACGTCCGCAGGACATTGCGCAGTGCGTCATCGGTATGCGCATAGTCGACGAAGACCTGGAAGCTCCGTTTCACCGGCACGCGCTCGAGACGTCCTGGCACCTGCGGGGCCTTGGCGATGGCGGCCACGGCGGCGCGTAGTTCCATGCCCATCGACGAGGCTGCGGCGAGGGCAGCCAGCGCATTGTAAATGTTGAAGGCGCCGATCAGCGGGAGGCGGACGAGGTATTTCCTGCCCTTCGCCTCGAGGTGAAACGAGCTGCCTGTCGCATCAAAACGCACATCCGTCGCGCGGAAGTCCATGCCGACGCCCTGGCCATAGGTGATGACCTGCACGCCCTTCTTGGCCGTGCGCTCGGCCAGCATGCGACCGTAGCGTTCGTCGCCATTGATCACCGCCTTGCCGCGCTTTTTCGTCTGCTTGGCGAGGCCGTCGAAGAGAAGCGCCTTCGCGTCGAAGTACTTCTCCATCGTCTTGTGGTAGTCCAGGTGATCCTGCGTGAGATTTGTGAAGACAGCCGTGTCAAACTCGATGCCCCGTACGCGATGTTGCACCAGCGCGTGGCTGGAGACCTCCATCGCCACCGCCTTGCTGCCCGAGTTGACCATGCGGGCGAGGAGTTCCTGCAGGTCGATGGACTCCGGCGTGGTGCGCGGGGCGTCAATTTCCAAGTCGCCGACAGAATACTTGATCGTGCCGAGCAGGCCGCACCGGCGCTGGTCCGCATCGAGCAGATGCTTTACCAGAAAGGCCGTGGTCGTCTTGCCGTTCGTGCCGGTCACGCCCATGGTCTTGAGGAAATCCGATGGACGCCCGTAGAATGCCGCTGCGAGGTCGGCCATGGTCGCTCGCGGATCGGGCACTACGATAAAGGGAAGCGCGCAGGCTGACGAGGCAGCGTCGGAGACGATAGCAACCGCCCCCAATTCGGCAGCCTGCGCGACAAAGGCGCCTCCATCGGCCTTCGCCCCTTTCAGGGCAAAGAACAGGGCGCCAGGCTTCACCTTGCGGGAATCGTAGCAAAGGGATTCGATAGACAGATTCGGACTCGCCACCGCATGGGGAAGCCCTGCGGCTGAGAGTAGCTGCGATAAGGGCATGCTCATTGCGTGACCTTTCTGCTGGATGGTTCGGAAAGTGCGATAGGCAGCATGGAAGGAGCGGTCGGGACGAGATCGAGATAACGGGCGGTCTTTTCTGCGACCCGGGAAAAGATCGGTGCGGCGACGAGACCTCCATAGTTCAGGCCCGAGGCGATCTTGGCGTTGTCGATCATGATAAGGCAGACGAAGCGCGGGTCCTGGGCCGGCATGAAACCAACGAAGGACACGACATACTTGCCCTCCATGTAGCCGCCCTTGGGATTCACCTTCTGGGCGGTGCCGGTCTTGCCGGCCACGTCAAAGCCGTTCACGCGAGCCAGTGTGGCGGTGCCTCCGTCGTCGCAGACTCCTGTGAGTGCCTTGCCGACAAATCTCGCCGTTGATTCGGGAATGACCTGGCGCACCACTTCCGGTTGAAAGCGGTAGACCTCCTGGCCATCCTCATCCTTGATGGAGTGGATGATCTGCGGCTTCATCAGCTTTCCGCCGTTGGCGATGACCGACATTCCCATCACGATCTGGAGAGGAGTTACCGCGACGGAGTGCCCCATTGCCATGCGGGTGATTGTCAGCTTGTCCCAACGGGCAGGGGGGTGTACCAGACCGGGGATTTCCCCCGGGAGCGCCACGCCTGTGCGTTCGCCAAAGCCGAACCGTCTCACGTATTCGTAATATTTGTCGTCCCCCATCATGAGGGCCATCTTGGCTGATCCGATGTTGGAGGACTTGATCAGGATCTGCTCGACCGTCATGTTGCCATAACCGTGGTGATCCTTGAGGATGCGTCCTCCGTATAGGAATCGCCCGCCCTCGCAGTACACCTCGGTTTTTTCGGTGACAGTGTGTTCGTTCAGAGCACCCGATGCGACGACGATCTTAAAAGTGGACCCAGGCTCCACCATGTCCATGATGGCGCGGTTTTTCATCTCATCGGGCTTCGCCGCATTGAGGTTATTCAGGTCAAAGGTGGGCCGGTTGGACATGGCGAGGATCTCGCCAGTCTTGGGATCGGCAATGATGCCGATCGCCGTGTCGGGCTTTAACTCGCGGTAGGCATTTTCGAGCTCGGCTTCGAGGATGCTCTGGAGCGCCATGTCGATGGTGAGCTCAACATTGGAGCCATGTCGGGGAGCTTTCTCCTGGCCGCGATAGACGACGAGCTCGCGGCCTGCCCGGTCATGCTCGATGTGGCGGAAGCCGTCCTCTCCGTGCAACTGCAACTCCATGCTCCGCTCGATGCCGTCCACACCCACCAGCACTTCATCACTCGGGTTTTTGCGGCTCATGAAGCCGAGGACATGGCTCAGGATGGCACCATTCGGATATGTGCGGACGCTGTTTGGGTAAAAATAGAGGCCGCGCAGACCTTTCTTATCGAGATCCTTCTTCAGCGCGATGGCCTTGTCCTCCTCCAGGTTGGGAGTGATGACATTGTACTTGTTGTTCGGTTGAGCCAGGCGCTCAGTGAGTTCCGCTATGGGGATGCCGAGATACGGTGCGGCGACCTCTGCCACCTGCGCCGCCTTGTCCTTGATGTGGGAACCATCCGCCACCACACGCTGGGCTGGCATGTTGGCGGCGAGGATCTCGCCGTTGCGATCGGTGATGAGTCCCCGGCGCGCGGGTATGGTGTTGCGGATGCTATGCTTGGAGGCCGCGATCGCGGAGTACTCCTCGTGCATTCCCACCTGCAGGTGGATCAGACGCGCCGAATAGCCTGTGAAGACCAGGGCAACCAGGACACAGGCTACAGCGGCTCGACGTCTGGCCAGCCATCTCACGGGCGATACCTCTCGTTGGCCGCAGTTCGCAGCAAGCCTTCGCTGCCCACCGTCACCGGGGGAACGAGGCGTGCGATGGAGTTATCCTGGATCGGCACGAGCGCCACCATGGTTTGTTCCAATTTGCGCTGCAGCGCCGGTCGGGAGGAGAGCTGGGAGATTTTGGCCAGGAGCACTTCGTTGTACGCACGCACCTCGCGCATCTGGAGTTCCACCTTGCGGGTTTCCTGCCCGAGGGTGTGCTGCTGGTTTTTCACGTACACGAAAAGCAGTCCGCAGCCACCGATCATCACGGCAAGCGTCAGCCACTTGAACAACGGGCCCAGTTGAATCTGGTTCACTTCTTTTCTGCGGTTCGTGCTCATGGTCAGGCAGTAGGTTAGATGCGCTCGACAACGCGCAATTTGGCGCTGCGCGAGCGTGGGTTGGCTTCCACCTCTTCCTTCGACGGGTCGATGGGGCGGGGTGTCAGGAGTCGGAAAATTCGTTCAGGATTGCGGCGGGGCTCCGGCCACTCCGGCCGGTCGATCCACTCGGTGCTCTTGTCGCGAAAGTAGTTCTTCACGATGCGATCCTCGAGCGAGTGAAATGTGATCACGGCGAAGCGCGCTCCATGCGCCAGCCGCTGGGAAATCACCTCCAGCCCCTCGCGAATGACGCCAAGCTCGTCGTTCACGGCGATCCGCAGGGCCTGAAAGATGCGGGTGGCCGGGTGCCGCGGTCCTGTGCGCGGGATGATCGAGGCAATGGCCGCCGTCAGGTCAAAGGTCGTCAGGATCTGGCGCTTCTCTCGTGCCGCCACCAGCCTCGCCGCGATGTGCATCGCCCTCGGCTCCTCGCCGTACTCCCGGAAGATCCGGGCCAGTTCGCCCACGCTCTCGGTATTGACGATATCCGCCGCCGTGCGGGGACTCTCGCGGTCCATGCGCATGTCGAGCGGACCATCCTTCATCATGGCAAATCCGCGCCCGGCCGTGTCGAGCTGGTGCGAGGATACGCCGACATCGATCAACGCGCCGCCCACCTTGTCGATCCCGAGTCCGGCCAGCACCGTGTCGGCGTGCCGGAAATTGCTCTGCACGATCTGCACCCTCCGGCCATACGTCGCCAGCCGGTCATGACATTGCGCGATCGCATCGGAGTCCTGGTCCAGTGCAATCACGTCCGCGCCATGCTGGAGCAGCTTTTCCGTATGGCCTCCCCCTCCGGCCGTGCCGTCGAGGAAAAGCATACCTGGCGCTGGACGCAGCAGGGCGACGACCTCGTCGGCCATCACGGGGATGTGATAGCTTCCCGAGGAACTTTCGCTGTCAGTTGGTTTTTCCAAAATGAGAAGAGCCTGGTCTTCGAAGTCCCACGATTTCATACGCGTTGCGGGGGCGGATCTTGATGGCGGCGTGGCCTTGTGGCTTCCCGTCGGAGCCCTTCGTGGAGCAGAATCCGAAGCAGTACACCCGGCCGCGCTTGGTCATCAGCTGGTTGGTTTCAGGAGGTTGGTCACCTTGGAAATTGGTTAGAGTCCGATGGCTGCCGCCACTTCCTGGTAGGCCTGGGTCTCGGAGGCTTCCACCTCCGCGTACTTGGCCCGGCTCCAGAGCTCGAAGCGGCTTCTGCCACCCACGAACACCACCTCGTCAGTCAATCCGGCGCGTTCGCAGTGTTTTTCGTTCAGCAGGATACGCCCTTGTTTGTCCGTCGTGACGGAGTGGGCTTCACTGTAAAATTTGCGGATCGCCATGCGTTTCTGTGCTGGCGACAGGGAGGTTTCCTGGATGCGCTGCTCCCAGCGGTCAAACTCCGCCGTAGGCATCACCATCAAATATCCCTCCGTGGGGTGGGGTACTACGTGGAAAAGCTCTCCGTCTTCCTTGGAAAGCCACGATGCGGGCACGGCAACACGCTTCTTCGCGTCCATGGAACGTTCGAAGGTCCCGGAGTAGAGCGTTGTTGCGTCTTGTCCCATCGTATTTTAGGTTTCAGTTACCATTTGCCTCCACAGCGCCCCACTTTTCACCACTTTATGGGTGCGAAGTCAATCGGAATCGTCGGTTTACGACCCCCCTCTCTTTCAGGCCCTTACGCGGGATTTTTGCGGAAAATCAGCCTTTTTTACGCCTTTGAGGGCTGTTTTCGCCTGATTTGGCGCATTCTCGGGCTATAAAACGAAAGGCCCGCCGGTTAAGGCGGGCCTCTTTCTGGGTTTGAGCGGCCAGGGGGCTGCTCCGGGGCTGGTGGGGAAAGCTATGAAACGTTGCGTATCCGTGCTTAGCCCGGGATATTCCGGAGCAATTCGGTATTGGTCGGGTACTTGCGGATGAAGAAGAGCAGACGCTCGATGGCTTCGATCGGCTTGTGACCCGCCAGTCCGCGGCGGATGACGTTGATCTTGTGGAGTTCCTCGGCGGTGAGGAGCAGTTCCTCGCGGCGGGTGCCGGAGAGGAAGATGTCCACGGCGGGGTAGATGCGCTGGTCGCTGATCTTGCGATCCAGCACCAGCTCCATGTTACCCGTGCCCTTGAACTCCTGGAAAATCAGCTCGTCCATGCGGCTGTTTGTCTCGATCAAGGCTGTCGCCATGATGGTGAGGGAACCGGATTCCTCCGTGTTGCGTGCCGCAGCGAAGATCTTGCGCGGGATTTCCAGCGCGCGGGAGTCCACGCCGCCCGACATGGTGCGTCCGCCGCCGCCCTGGGCGTTGTTGAATGCGCGACCGATGCGGGTGAGCGAATCCATGAGCACGAACACATCCTTGCCCATCTCCACGAGGCGCTTGGCGCGCTCGGAGGCGAGTTGGGCGATGCGGGTGTGCGTTTTGATGTCCGAGTCGTTCGAGCTGGCCATCAGCTCGGCGGTCGGCACCGTGCGGCGGATCTCCGTCACCTCCTCGGGACGTTCGTCCACGAGCAGGATGATGAGTTTCATCTCCGGGTGATTCTGTACCACGGCATCTGCGATGTGCTGCAAGAGCGTCGTCTTGCCCGTGCGAGGCGGAGCCACGATGAGGCCGCGCTGGCCCTTGCCGATCGGCGTCATCAGGTCCATCACGCGGGTCGTGTAGCGATCCGGCACGGTTTCCAGGCGGATGCGCTTGTTCGGGCTGATCGTGGTCAGCTCCTCAAAGACAGGGAGGTTCTGGAACGAATCCGGGCTCTGGCCCTCGATCTCGAGGAGCTTGAAGAGCTGAGGGCCGCGGCTGCCGCGGCGCGTCTCACCGCGAATCCACATGCCATCGCGCAGGGCGTGCTTGCGCACCACCTCGGGTGTCACAAAGACGTCATTGTTCGACTGTGAGAAATTGCGGCGCGGCTCGCGCAGGAAGCCAAAGCCCTTGCCGGACACTTCGACGATGCCCTCGGCAAATGTCGGGGGCTCGGGCGGACGGGGCGGCTGTTGCGGGCGTTGCTGCTGCGGCTGCTGGTTGTTATTATTGTTGTTGCCGTTGTTATTGTGCCGTCCCTGCTGATGGTGCCGGGGACGGTCTCCGCGGAATTGCCGCTGGGGCTGTGCCTGCTGCTCGGGAGCCTCGGCAGATTGGGCTGCGGCCTCTGCTGGCTGGGCAGCTTCCACTGGAGCGGGCGCGGCCGGGATCTCCGGTGCGGCCGGAGCCTCGGGAGCGGAAACAGGAGCTGGCGCGGCGGCCACGGGAAGCTCGGCCTGCGCAGGTTGCGTGGCGGGAGCGGATTCCGCTGCCGCAGGAGCGTCGTCAGCCTTGGCGGCCTTCGTCTTGCGGGGAGCCGCGGCGCGCTTGCGTGTCGGCGCCTTGGGTGCGGTCTCTGTCTTTTTGCGGGTGGTCCGGCGCTTCGGAGCGGCTTCGGTGTCGGCTTCGAAGAGGTTCGGATTATCGTCGGTCATAAAAGTCACTATGCTAATAAATGTTAGGTATCTTGCAGGGAGGCGAGGATCTCGTCGGAGATGTCAAAGTTGGCGTGCACGTTGAGCACGTCGTCGCAATCATCGAGCGCGTCATACAGCCTCAGCACCTGGCTGGCTGTCTGCGGGTCCGCCACTGCGACATGGTTCTCTGCAATGTAGGTCAGTTTCTGTGAGTCGGGTTCCACTCCGGCTTTCTTAAGAGCCTCGGCGACCGCGTAGAGCTGGTCGGGTGGAGTGGTGATGATATGGTGTTCGTCGTCGCTGGTGAGTTCCTCCGCGCCTGCTTCCAGAATAATCTCAAGGAGCCGGTCTTCTTCCGCGGTGGTCAGCGGCACCGTGATTTGTCCTTTGCGATGAAACATGAAGGAAACACTGCCCGGTCCGCCCAGGTTGCCGTGGTTTTTGCTGAAGATTAATCGCAGGTCGGCGGCCGTGCGGTTCTTGTTATCTGTTGCGGCCTCGATCACCAGGGCTACTCCTCCTGGAGCATACCCTTCGTACACGATCTCCTCCATCTGCGCCGACTCCAGCTCGCCCGAGCCTTTCTTGATAGCCCGGTCGATATTGTCATTCGGCATGCTCTGGGCGCGGGCAGCCATCACCGCGGCGCGCAGCCGAGGGTTGAGCGAAGGATTTCCTCCACCCAGCTTGGCTGCGACGACGATTTCCTTGGACAGCTTGGAGAAAAGCTTGCCCCTCTTTACGTCGAGAGCGCCTTTGAGGCGTTTGACTTTCGACCATTTACTGTGGCCGGCCATATTTTCTTATCTTGGGTCAGCGAACGATATTCGTCTCGGGAGTGCGTCTTTGGAGAGCGCGCCACAAGCGGACAGATCACTGAAAAACGATGCTTACTTTGCGTGCAGTGGGGTTCGATGAGCGGAGCGTCGACGACCGACGGCTCACATCAAACAACGGCTAAAAGCATGGAGGAAGCCACGGGATTGTCAACGCCTTTTCGCCGGAAAATCAAGCCATCCGGCTGCGGTGACAGCCCAGCCACGCGACGAAAATGCCGATCACCACGTGCGAAAAAAGCACCCACAGGCACAGCGAGGCCGGGGCCGTGCTCGTCTGGATCACCATCTGCACGATCTCGTAATAGCGCTCGGCTTTCAGCGTTTCGAGGATGCCTGACCAGCTCCAGTAAGCTGCGATGAAAGGCTGCGCGAGGCTTGCCACCCACGCGGGCAGCGCCAGCACCGCGCCGGAGAGCGGAAGCTGGAAGCCCACGAGGTAAATCGACACCAGAGAAGCCTGCTCCGCAGATCCCATCCACGCCGAGATGGCCAGACATACCGACGTCATCGCCGCATTGACCAGCAGCAGGAATAGCAATTGCGTGAGCAGATCGCCGGGAAAGCTGCAGACAAAGCTCACAAACAAGCCCATCCACACCGATTGCGCCACTACAAGCACGCCGAGGAAGATGCCCTTGCTGAGGATATAGGCGAGGGGATTCAGCCCCGAGAGTTTCTCCTTTTCAAAGATCAGGCGCTCCGCCGCGATTTCACGCCCGGAGTTGTTCGCGCCCATCAGCGTAAGCAGGATCACTTCAAACATCACGATGCCCGAGACGAGGCTGCCGACCTTGCTCGCCTGCACGATGAACTCCTTGGCCTCCAGGAGTTGCTCCACGATATTCTGCTCCAGGCCCATGCTCTGGTTGGTGATCGCAGGCAGGCCGTTCCAGGCAAAGATCGCGACCAGTATGGGAAAGCCCAGGATCAGTCCGAGTTGCAGAAGGATCTGCACCTTGTTCCGGGAAAACATGCGGAATCTCCGCTCCGTGAGAGTCAGCACCTGGCTGAGGATGCCGGGTGTCGGTACGCCATCCGGCTCCTCTTCCGGCAGATCGAGCTGCGGCTGGACCTCGGCTTCGATGTCGATCAGCGTCTCTGTTTCCTTTCCCGCGGGTAGGATTTCGATATCCGCCACGGCAGGGAGTTCGTCATCGATATCGGGTTTGTCTCCCGCATCGTCCTTGTCGAAATCCTCCTTCGTCACGCTTTCCATGAAGGCCTGACGATGCTTTTTCCATGACTGACCCCAGTCTTTTGCCTCGCGCAACTCGAGCCTCGCAAACACGTCATGCGGGTCGTCGCAGCGGAAGTAATGGCAGAGAAACTCCGGCGGTCCCTGATAGGCCACCACGCCCTTGTAAAGCACAAGCACGGAATCGTAGTAGCTCAGGTGCCGCAGGCTGTGTGTGACAGAGAGAACGACGCGTCCATCGGATCGGGAAAGACCGTGCAGCAGGCTCACGATTTCATCCTCCGACTGCGGATCGAGTCCGCTCGTCACCTCGTCGCAAAGCAGGATCGGCGGTTTGCTCGTCAGCTCCATCGCCAGTGCCAGCCGGCGCTTCTGCCCGCCTGACAGCACTTGCACCAGACGATCGGCGAACTCCGTCATATTGACTTCATCCAGGATGCGTTCCACGGCTTCGCGCAGCGCCTCGGCGTGCATGCCGCGAACTCGCAGCCGCATCGCGTATGCCACACACTCGCGTACGGTCAGTTCCTCATGCGCGATGCTGAACTGTGGAACGAACCCGATCTCGGATGGTGCAAAATCATGAAGCATGAGGTTGCGGCCATCCCAATGCACCTCTCCCTCCTCCTCGCCATGGGCCACGCCCGTGATGACCTTGAGCAGCGTGCTTTTTCCGCAGCCCGAGGGTCCGATGATCGCGCCGAAATGCCCGCGAGGATATTTCGCGCTGACATCGGAGAGGAGCGGCTTCACATCGCCGCCCTGTTCTATGAAGAGGGTAACGTCTCTGAGTTCGAGCACTCATCGAGCCTTGCCAAAGACAGCCCCGAGCGCAATGCGAAACCGCACCGTTGCGCCGGGGAATCGTTCCGGTTGCCTTTGGCCCCCTGCGCTATTATCAGAGCCTCATGACTGATCGCGAAATGGTGCTTGAGCTCGTGGCGAAGCTTCCCGAGGACGTCACGATCCGGGAAATCATTGAGGAAATCCAGTTTCTCGCCGGGCTGGATGCAGCCCTGGAGGGAGTAAAAGCTGGCCGGGTGATGTCGGAGAATGACCTCCGGCACCAGATGAGGCAATGGCTGTCCAGCGGTTCTGAAGGAAACCTCGCTTTTCGGGTTGATAAGCCCCGGTAAACCCAAGACCTCCCCTCCCGTTCATCCAGGGTGAGGTTCCTTTATTCCTCAACTTGCCGGTGTCTCGCTCTGCACGGTGTCTAGCTCGGATAGGCGCAGTGCGCATGGGGTCAGATCGACCAGGTCACGGATGATGACCTCTCCGCCATGTTCCATGCTCCGGTTGGCAGCGATGCCAACCAGGATCGAGGCAGTGCCTTGAAGGTGCCCGGCTGAGCGGCCAAAGGGATCGATTGGCGGGTGGGCGGCAAAGATCTGCTCTTGGAGCAGGCAGTCGCCACCGCCGTGTCCCCCTGTACCTGCGGAGACTGGGATGCTGTAGGAGGGTCGGAAGTGGGGAAAGACACGAAGCCGGTGAGGCCCGCCGTGGGAGTGCTCGTTTACCGGCACACGGCGTCCCTCGGCATCGAGGATGTGAGCGCCGTGGTCCTCCTCGTACTCGATACGGCCTCCGTCACCAGAGAAGGTGACCCGGTAGCCCTCCTGGGGGCTGAAAGCATTGAGCGTATAGTTGAGCAGTGCGCCCGAGCGGTAACGCACCATGACATTCATCACGTCCTCGATCGAGATCCCTTTGCGGAACACATTTTGATCTCGCACGTAGCCGGTTTCGGCCTCGGCCTGCAGATAGAGGCCCTCCTCATAGGTGGAATCCTCCACCATGGAGTCACCATAGGTGTAGGCAAAGGGGTCTCCCTTTGTGTCGTGACCGAAGTACCGCGGATAACGGGTGAGCGCGGCATCGCCCCGGGCCACCGCATTGTCGTAGCCGTAAAAACAGAGCCCTCCCCGGGCAAATACGCTTTCCGGGATGCTGTCGATCCACCAGTTGATCAGGTCAAAGTGGTGGGTTGACTTGTGCACGAGCAGGCCGCCGGAGTCCGATTTGTTCGCATGCCATCTCCGGAAGTAATCCGCGCCATGGCTGGTATTGAGAAAATACTCCATGGTCACCTGCCTGATACGGCCGATCACTCCCGAGGCGAGGATCTCCTTGACCTTGGTGGCTCCCGGAGCCCAGCGGTAATTGAATGCCACCCGGACAGTCCGTCCTGTGCGCTCGACCGCATCGAGGATGCGACGGCAACGCTCCGCATCGATGGTCATGGGTTTCTCCGTTACCACATCGCAACCTGCCTCAAGCGCTTCGATGATATATCGGTCGTGTTCACGGTCGATCGTGCACACCACGACTTCGTCAGGCGTCGTCTCTTGCAACATCTTCCCAAAGTCGGAGGAGTGATAGACCGGCACCGGGTGGTAGCCAAATCGCTCCTGCAGGCGGCGGTTGTGAAAACGCGCCCTTGTCAGGCTCAGGTCGCAGAGGGCCACGATCTCAGCCTCCTCGCGATAGCTCTCAGCTACGGGATCGAGGAACATTTTTACCCGTCCGCCAGTGCCGACATACGCAAACCTCCGGGTTGCCTTTGCGCTGCGGTCGGATGTGGTGGCGGGCTCGGGGGAGCGGGGTTGCTGGATGAGAGTATTCATGAATGCTTTGCGTCGGTGAAAAGTGCTTTTAGGGTGCGAAGTTCTGGACGTAGCGCTGGAAGTCCGTCTTCGCGCTGGCGGGCATGGTCTGGCAATGGCCATCGACGAAGAGGACGTTGAGCGCGCCCTGGTGGCGCCACTCAGGGGTGGTGTTGATGTCACTGAGGCCAAAGGTCGAGCTGCTGTCTCCGGCAGTGCCGACCGCGCGGGCATCGACCACGAGGGCGGTCGTGGACGGTTTGGTGAAGCGGGCGAGCTTTTGTGGCGTATTGCCTGCGCCTCCTGCGACATTCATCGCATAGGTACGCCGGGCCACCTTCCCGGGGTAGGTCTGCATCGCGCTCGGGCATAGCAGGATGTTGCGCTGCCGGTCCTTGGGGAAATTCATCTGCGCGTAGTACTGCACGACCATCATCCAGGACACGAGGGTGCCGCTGTTGTAGGGGTCGACGTTGCCCAGGGCGGCAGGCAGGCTGCCATCGTTCTCCGCTGCATAAATCGCAAAGACAGCACTCTGCTGCCGCAGATTGGAAAGGCATACGGCGGTATCCGCCCGCTTGCGTGCGGCGGTGGACGCTCCGAGGATTAGGGTCGCAAGCACGCCGATGATGGAGATCGTTACCAGGAGCTCGATCAGCGTGAAGCCGCTCCTGCTCCAGGCTCGACGGAGAAAATGGGTCTTCATCGCGAGGTGACGTGTTCGGCGGTGACGGGGGACGGTGGTTCGCCGGTAACAGCAGCGCTCCCAACCTTTACATAAGCGGGCTGCGTTGCGATCTGGCGTGTCTCCTTGTAGCTGATCCAGGGGCGGGCCGAGCGGTTGGGATCAGTGAACCGCACATCTGCACATGCCGCCTGACTGTTGATATCAAAACAGATCTGCGCTGCTCCATTGTCCCAGGCGCGCACGTTTTTCAAGTCGGCGCTGCATTCCCGCAGCCACAGCCCCCAGCCGAGATTGGAATGGCAGCGGATATTTGCCGCCTCCATCGAGGAGCGGGCGACATTGCCGATGCCGTTGTCGTTTTCCCAGAACTGCCCGTCATCGATCCGGCAGGCGATCTGGTCGTGGGCCGAAAAGCCCTCGTCGAGATTCTGAAAGCCCTCGATGTTTTTGAATACCAGATCCGTGCCCGTGCCATGGAGATTGAATCCATCATTCAGTGATCCTGACGCCCGGATGTTGCGATAAACATGGTGCGAGGCGTTAAGAACCTGCACCACAAAGTCGCGCACCGAAACCTCCCACCCCGACGTCTTGGTTCCTGGCAGTAGAATGAGCGACTTGCCGTCGTCGGACAGGCGCGCCCATTTGGTGAACTGGCCTGTGGCTGCATCCTGCACGAGCCTCTCTCCCTGATAGGTCAGCACACAGGGAAAAGGTACGGGCAACGGACATAGTGTCTGCCCGTCGGCTTCGCGGAAACCTTCCAGAGGCGCAAAGCCAGTGATCACCTCGCCGTTGCCATCAAAGACGATGGGCGCATCCGGAAGCCCGGACTGACTGATGTGCAGCACTTCGCGGTAAGGGCCGGAGCCCTTGGCGAGCTGGATCGTGTCGCCCGGTCGGGCTTCTTTCACCGCGGCGGTGATGGAAGCAAAGGGCTGGCCGGTCTTTTGGTCAACCACCAGCGTGCGTCGCTCAGCCGGGGCGGGAACCGGAACCGCTGAGGCAGTCTTTTGTCCAGAAGAGAGGATGAAGTACAGCGGGAAGCCCTTTTTGTAGCCCTCTTCCGGGGTTCTCAGGAATCCTGGCTGGGCTGCCGAGGCAGGATCGCCCACGGCGAGCGTGATGGCCTGGCCATCGGTCCCCTCATCGAGAAACTCCAGCAGGAACGCATAACGCCCCGGTTTGAAGGCGATGGGATCGAAGGAAATAACCACCCACGAGCCCTTGCGCGGAGCCTGTCCCTTTGGCGGCACCGTTCCTTCCAGGGCGGCAATGGGTTCGCCGCGCGGCGTGATGCCTTCCGGAACCTCAAAGAATGAGAGGCGGAATGGTCGGTCGAACTCCTGTGCGTCCACTCCCGCCGCGATCTGCAGAGCCAGGTCGCGAGCTTCGAAGGCGGTCTTTACTTCAAAGATCTGCCCCATGTCGCGGCGTCCGCCCGATGCGGTCCAGCGCCATCCCATGCCCTTGGCGTCACCGGCCTCCCCCTGGCTGACATTGCGCTGCAGCGGCGGATCACCGCTGACGACCTTCGTTGTTGCGGTATCGATGGCAAGGAGGCTCGCTGGCAGACTGAGGAGGCCGAGCGCGATGGCGAGTGTGAGGCGTTTCATGGCTGGGTGGGAGGGAGTTGATTGTTTTCGAGTTCGACTTCCGCCTGGGTGACATCGATGGGGCGGCCCGAGAGGAGACCATATTCGCGGCCTGCGTCCGTCGCATGGGCAAGGCAGACATTGCGGATGATATTGTCTTTTACCGTGGTGTTTTTCGCCGCGCAGATCTGGATCGCCCCCACGGAGCTGCCGTCGATGGTATTGCCCTCGATCAGGATGTCCTCATTGCCCGGGAAGTAATCGATCCTGCCTCCGGGCGTAGGGTCCACCCGGGCGATGACCGAGATGGCCCCGACGGTGTAGCTGTCGGGCAGGCGGAGATTTGTCCCTTCGCCCACGTCATGGATTTCGTTTTTCCGGATCGTGACGTTGCGGCACCAGCCGGCCTCGCGCCAGAAGGCGAAGGACGGGCCGATGCTGATGGCGACGCCCTTGATCCGTTCGAAGCGGTTGTTCTCCACCAGCCCGTCGCCGCCCATCAGGCGCAGGCCGCGAGCCCGATGATCGTGAAAATAGCAGTCGCGCACCACATACCCTCCCGCCGCCGTCGCTGGGATCTCAAAGAACATCCCCGGCTTCGCCTCTCCCGAAGGGGATTGAAGGCGCACGCGAAAGAAGGTCATTTCACCCTTGCTTCCAAATGTCGGCCAGATTTTCCGAGCCTGAGCCCGCCATTGATCGGAGTCGCCCGCGACTCGCTCGAAGGATGCGATCTTGCTGCGACCTGTGATCGCATAGGTCGGAGCTTGCAGGAAATGCAGGTCGTCGTCGGGCTTTACCACGAGGTCAAAGACTTCTCCT
This sequence comes from Terrimicrobium sacchariphilum, assembly GCF_001613545.1. Taxonomy (NCBI): domain Bacteria; kingdom Pseudomonadati; phylum Verrucomicrobiota; class Terrimicrobiia; order Terrimicrobiales; family Terrimicrobiaceae; genus Terrimicrobium; species Terrimicrobium sacchariphilum. The sequence goes on along the minus strand of NZ_BDCO01000002.1, from coordinate 3,062,272 downwards.
TTTTGCGGACGCACCGAGAGGAAGCTTCCATCCTCATAAACCTCCAGGACCGGAAGGATCGTGCCATGCACATTGAGGGAATCGTCCCCCATGTAGGCAAACTCGCAGTCCTCCAGCACCGGACCCTTCCTTGTGTAGGCGGCGTTGAGTCCATCGGCGCAGGTTGAGAGGAGACGGGGTTCTGTGGCTCCGGCAGGACGAGGTCCCGGCAGGATTTTCAAACGCCGGTAGGTCCCCGAGTCTTCGGCGAAACGGATGATCACTCCCAACCCCGGGCTGGCGTGGATCGTGCAATCCTCCATCACCGTTCCGCTGGTTCCCGAGGAGATCGAGATGGCAGGGGCCTCTCGGATGTTTAGCGCGACCCGATCACCGACTTCGATCCGATCCAGTCCCGGGGAATCTGGTCCGAAGACGAACCTCCCGTGCCGGTCGTCGATGCGCTCGGTCCTGGACACGTAATAGTCGGGCGCATCTTTCTTCCAGCGATGCTCCTGCTTCTCAAAGAGATGGAAGCGAGTGACCAGATACTCACTGGTGAGCGATGGATAACCCTCGTGTACGGCAAACTCGACCGTGCGCGCCTCGCGATTCACCGCCGTCACGGACCCTTGGGTAAAAGGCAGCGGATCGTAATCTACGGTGAGACCTTTGATGGTAACGTTGCGGCAATCCATCAGATTCAATGCCGGTCGGTCAAAAGAGGTGGCGATGAGAGTCACACCGCTCAGGTCCAGCGTGACATCGGTTAGCCCGCTGAGAGCGAGTCCCGCCTCGGGCAGGCGATACGTTCCGGCAGGGACTTTGAGGGATTTTTCCCCCTTTCTCTGCATCGTTGCCAGCGCCGCCTTCAGGTCAAAGGCCTCGTCGGCGGAGACGCAGGCTCCGGAGAGTGCGAGCAGCAGGATAAAGGTGAGGGGCTTCTTCATCAGAGTGTTCCCGGGGGGAGGCGCCGGATCGTGCGAAGGCTGGATGCTCAGTGGACCATGCTGCGTCGGCGGCGGATCAGCAGCAACAGCATTCCCAGGCCAGCCAGCGCGAAGGCTCCGGGTTCCGGTACGGCCGAGAGGTAAAAGGCGTAGTCATTACCACCATTGGCCGTCCATGATCCGGGAGAAGACGCCGAGTTGGTGAACGTATAGGCGTAGCCTGTGGTGGACAGCGTATTGCCATTGACCACAAATTGCAGGCTGCGGTCGGTGGCCGCCGTGGGGAAGGAAAACGCGAAGGCGTAATACAAGCCGCTGGTGAGTGCGACATTGCTGCCGAGGTCAAAGGTGATGTAGTTGCCTCGCACATTCGCCCCGGTGAATCCAGTTGTCGGCAGCGTGCCGGTCTGGCTGGAGACCATCTGTATCGTGCTCGACAGGTCAAAGCGGTTTGTCGTCGAAGAGTAGATCGTCACCGTGAAAGTCGCGCCCTGCGTGTTCGTGGTTCCAGTGCCTGACCCGTTGCCCACCGCCGATCCGGAGTCATTCAGGAGCATCGTGATCGAGTCGAGCGTGAAGCTCGAAGTCGCCTGGAAGCTCTGGGCGATTTCTCGCTCGGTCGAGTTGACCGTATTGTACCACGAGATCGTGGTGTTGGTCGATGTGGCGACATTACTGAAGACCACGTCGGAGGGAAGGGATGTGCTCGTCGTTACCACCACGGCGGCCGGGGTAGTTGTGACAGTCAGGAGCGTGGCAGACAGGAGGAGAAGGAGATGGGGGATTTTCATGAGGGAAATGCGATACGTGTAGCAATTTGAGCGAAAATCGCGCGAAAGCAACAAAAAACGTCGCCGCTACGTGAGCGAGTGGAGCCGGTGCGAACGCACTGGTCCGGTGGATTGTCCGAGCACGATGCGTGGCTCGACGAGATGGAGGCTCGGAGCGGACCGCTTATTGGAGATTTCCTGAAGCAGGAGTTTGCCCACCGCGTCCATCATTTCCTGCGATTCCTGCTCGATGGTGGTTAGTGAAGGAGTGAGTTCCTGTCCGATCTCCAGATGATCAAAGCCCGTGACGGAGAAATCCTCGGGAACACGATAGCCAAGGCGTCGGATGCCCTCGGTGACTCCGATGGCTGTGACATCGTCCAGAGCAATAAAGGCTGTCGCCGGATCGGGGTTGTTCCGCAGATACCTCTCAACCAACGCTCGGCCTTGGGAGATGGAGCTGTCCTTGGTGAACTTGGGTAATTCCTCGAAGCAGCAATCTGGATCCAGCCCAACCTCCTGGGCTCGCCGCTCGAGAGCAGGCCCGCGCCATCTGTCTTTTCGGCTCACACCCATTAGCGCAAAGCGTCGGTGCCCAAGCTCAAAGAGATGATCGAATAGCCGGGTCATTGCTTTCGGACGATCCAAGGCCACGCTGGGGACCTGCCTCATATCCTGAGGGTCGACATGGACAAAGGGGATTTCGGTGAAAGAGTCCCGGGTCGTCGCTGCCGGCAGGCAGGAGTAGATAAGCACGATTCCCTCGGTGCGGATGCGTACGAAATCCTCGATGACCCGGAGTTCGCTTTCCTGGGTGTCCTCGGCGATTTCCAGGAGCCCGCGAAGGTTGTGGTCGCGGAGGAACTTTTGGAGGTGAAAGATTTTTGTGCTCAGGATGGGAGCGTTCACGCCCACCACGCAAATGCCGATCAAACCCAGTCCCTGTCCTCGCAGACTACGCGCAAAGGGATTTGGGCGGAAGCCGATGGCATCCATTTCGCGAAGGATGCGTTCGCGCGTTTCGGCCTTGACCATGGGATGCCCGTTGAGCGCCCGGGATACCGTGCAGTAGGACAATCCGAGATAGGTCGCGAAGTCTGAGATGGATTGGATTTCTCCGGGAGACTTTGCTGGACTCGAAGGGCGCTTCACTCTCTTGAAAATAACGAGTTCATCCGCTTCATCAATACGGGACACCTCAGAGCGTTCCGCCACCGACGCATGGGCTGAGAGAAAAACCGCTCGAGGAGAAGAAGCTCCGCCCTTGATTCCGGGCGAAGCTCCTTTTGAGAAACTTATTCCATCAGCTTGCCGATGGTCTCGCCCCAGGCGGTCTCCAGGTCGGAGAGCTGCCAGGAGTACGACTTACCATCAGCGGCGATCTGGAGCGTGCCCGTGCTGTTCACGGTGCCGATGCGCTGGACCGGGACGCCGAGAGACTTGAGGACGGATTCCGCCTCGGCTGCATTGTCGCTCGTGACCGAGACGATGATGCGGGACTGCGACTCGTTGAAGAGCGCGACATCCGGGCGCAGGCCCGTCGGGCCGAGGTCGATGGAAGCGCCGAGCGCGGGCTTGGCCGAGAGGCTGGACTCCGCGACGGCGACGGCGATGCCGCCTTCCGAAAGATCGTGGGCGCTCTGGACGAGCCCCTTGCGAATGATCTCGCGCACACCGTTGTGCAGGGCCTTCTCCGTGGCGTAGTCGAGGCGCGGCGGGAGGCCGGCCTTCTGGCCATGCACCACCTTGAGGTAATGCGAGCCGCCGATCTCGTCGCCGAGCTGGCCGAGGAGCAGGATCACGTCGCCCGCCGCCTTGAAGGCCTGCGTCGTCACGTGCTTGATGTCCGCGATCTGGCCGACCATGCCGACCGTCGGGGTCGGATCGATCGTGCCGTTCGGGCTTTCGTTGTAAAGGCTCACGTTGCCGCCGGTCACCGGGGTGTTGAACTCGCGGCAGGCTTCCGCTAGGCCTTCCACGGCCTCGCGGAGCATGAGGAAATTCTCCGGCTTGTGCGGATTGCCAAAGTTCAGGTTGTCCGTCACCGCGAGCGGCACCGCGCCGGAACAGGCGAGGTTGCGGGCGGCTTCGGCCACGGCGACTTTCGCGCCTTCGCGCGGGTCGAGGCGACAGTAGATGGCGTTGCAGTCCGACGTGGCGGCGAGGATCTTGTTGGCCTCGCGCACGATGAAGACCGCTGCGTCGGAACCCGGCAGCACGGTCGCGCCGAGGCGCACCATGTGGTCGTATTGACGCCAGACCCAGCGCTTCGAGGCGAGGCTCGGGTGGCTCATCAGCGCCACGAGGGCCGCCGTCACGTCCGTCTCGGGCAGCGTGGCCGCGTCAAACGGAGCGGGCAGGTTCTTCTCGGAAACCTCGCGGTTGTAAATCGGAGCTTCGTCCGCTAGCGAGCGGGCGGGAATCTCCACCACGGTCACGCCATTCTCTTTCACGCGCATGAAGCCGTCGTCCTTCACCGTGCCGATCTCGGCATACGGGAGATCCCACTTCTCGAAAATCTGGCGCACGGAATCCTCCTGGCCCTTCTTCACGATCACGAGCATGCGCTCCTGGCTTTCGCTCAGGAGAGTCTCGTAGGGCGTCATGCCCGTCTCGCGCTTGGGCACGAGGGCGAGGTCGATCTCGACACCCGTACCGCCGCGGCTTGCCGTTTCGCAGGTCGAGCAGGTGAGCCCCGCCGCACCCATGTCCTGGATGCCCGCGACGCAGCCGCTGGCCAGGAGTTCGAGACAGGCTTCCAAAAGGAGCTTTTCGCGGAACGGATCGCCCACCTGCACGGCAGGGCGGTCCTGCTTGGATTCCTCGGTCAGGTCGCGCGAGGCAAAGGCCGCGCCCGCGAGTCCGTCGCGTCCCGTCTCCGCACCCACGTAGAAGACCGGGTTGCCGATGCCCGAGGCCGCGCCGCGCGCGATTTCCTCGTGCTTGAGCACGCCGAGACAGAAGACATTCACCAGCGGATTGCCGGAGTAGGATTCGTCAAAGTACACCTCGCCGCCGATCGTCGGGATGCCGATGCAGTTGCCGTAATGGGCAATGCCGGAAACGACGCCTGCGAAGAGGCGGCGGTTCGTCCTGGCCTCGGCGGAGTCGCCCCGGATGTCGCCGAAACGCAGCGAATTCAGGTTGAAAACCGGCCGTGCGCCCATCGTGAAGATGTCGCGGATGATGCCGCCCACGCCGGTCGCCGCGCCTTGGAAGGGCTCGACCGCGCTCGGGTGGTTGTGGCTCTCCATCTTGAACGCCACCGCCCAGCCGTCGCCCACGTCGATCACGCCGGCATTCTCTTCACCCGCCTTCACCAGCACCGTGTCGCCGGTGGTGGGGAACTTTCGCAGCTCGGGCTTGGAGTTTTTATAGGAGCAATGCTCGCTCCACATGACGGAAAAGACACCCAGCTCCGTGAAGTTCGGGTCGCGGCCCAGGATTTTCTGGATGCGCTCGTACTCGTCGGGCGTGAGACCGTGCTTGGCGATGATCTCGGGTGTGATGGCGGGTTCGTTCATGAAAGTAACAGGAGAAAAAGGAATTAAGCAGCCGACTTGCGCAGGGGCGAGGTCGGCCAGTTGAGCAGGCTCTGGAAGATCACGCTTCCATCGGTGCTGCCGAGGAAGGGATCACAGGCGCGCTCGGGGTGGGGCATGAGTCCGAAGACATTGCGGCCCTCGTTGCAGATGCCTGCGATGTTTTCCTTGGAGCCGTTCGGGTTCGAGGCCTCGTTGACCTGACCCTGGGCGTCGCAGTAGCGCACGAGCACACGGCCCTCGGCGTTGAGGCGCTGGAGCGTCTCGTCGTCGGCAAAGTAGCAGCCTTCGCCGTGAGCCACGGGGACGTTGAGCACCGCGCCCTTGGCGGAGGCGTTGGTAAAGGGGGTATCCGTCTGCTCCACGCGGAGAAACACGTGCTTGCAGAGGAAGTGCAGGTCGCGGTTGCGCACCAGCGCGCCCGGCAGGAGGCCGGATTCGCAGAGGATCTGGAAGCCGTTGCAGATACCGATGACCAGCCCGCCCGCAGCGGCGAATTCCTTCACCGTCTTCATGATGGGCGAGAAGCGCGCGATCGAGCCCGTGCGCAGGTAATCGCCGTAGGAGAAGCCTCCCGGCACCACCACCACGTCAGCCCCGCCGAGCGAGGTGTCTTTGTGCCACACGTAGTCGGCCTCGGTCCCGGGAAAGGTCGAGAGGGCGTGGATGCAGTCCTGGTCGCAGTTCGACCCCGGGAAGCGGAGGACGGCGAACTTCATCGGACGATCTCGAGGGCGTAGTCCTCGATCACAGGGTTCGAGAGGAGGTCGCGGGCGATTTCATGCAGCTTTTCCTCGTTGGGCTCGCCTGGCAGCTCGATCTCGATCGACTTGCCGACGCGCACGCGGCCGACGCTTTCGAGGCCGAGGTGCTTCATCGCTTCCGCTGTCGCCGCGCCTTGGGGATCAAGCACGGAGGGTTTGGGCATTACGGTGACAATGGCTTTCATTCGCCGCTCAAGATTTCGTTTCCGCGCCCGTGCGACAAGCGGATTTCGCTAGAGTTTTCTCCGACCCCGTCCGGGTCGCAGGAATCCGAATCCCACCACCGCCACCGTCGCCATGAGGCAGAGCATGGCAAAAACATCGCCGTATCGGGCATAAAACGTCGGTTTCGGGCTTTTCGGGGCCTGCACCGGCACGGAGAAGAACCCCTCGAAGTTCGTCTTTCCCTGGTCGGTCGCCAGCATCTGGTCGACGCGACCGAAGCGGTCGATGCTGCACGTCACTCCGGTATTGGCCGCGCGCACCATGGGGATTTTATTCTCCGCGCAGCGGAAGAGCGCCTGTCGCAGATGCTGGAGCGACCCCACGCTGTCGAGGAACCACCCGTCATTCGTCACTGTAACAAACATCTGCGCTCCGCGCAGGACGAAGTGCCGGGCCAGATCGCCCAGCGTGTCTTCAAAGCAAATCAATGGGCCGATCTTTACCGGCTTGCTGGAGAGCTTCATCACCGTGTAGTCGCGCCCAAAGTCAAAGTCATCTGGCACGAGGTTGCCGACGATCATGGCAAATAGCGGAAAGCTTTGCCGCATAGGAACATATTCTCCGAACGGAACGAGGTGAATCTTATGATAGAGCTGCGCCTTCTTTGCATGCTCGGTCAGCATGACGGCCGAGTTGAAGTCGCCCTCGGGGCCAAAATACACCGTGCCCGTGAGAAAATCCGCCGTGGTCCCCTCCGCCAGTTTGCGCACCGCGTCCCAGGTCGACTGGTCCTGGAAGAGTGGACGGGGCGTCGCCGCCTCGGGCCACACCAGCAGGTCGGGACGCAAGGCGAGCGCCTTCTCGCTCATGTCGAGGTGCAGCTTGAGGATGCGGTCCTCGTGCGCCGGGTCGCGCTTTTCGAGGATCGGCACATTGGCCTGCACTGCGGCCACCGTGACGGTTTCCGACTCCGGGGCCGGGGCGAAGAGCTGCCTTGCACCATAGCCGAAAGCCAGCGCCACCAGCGCGATGGCCAGGGTCAGGTCGTAATGGGGACGCACTTTCTTGCGAGCGATCTCGACCTGGAGCCGCTTCGCCGTGATGGCGAGCATTGCATTGACCAGTACGAGGAGGAAGGATAGCCCCGCCACGCCAGTGATGTCGCAGATCTGGATGATGGCGAGATTGTTATGTAGAGTAATCCCGAGGGAGTTCCACCCAAAGCCCGTGAAAATGATCCCCCTCAGCCACTCGAGCGACGTCCAGGCTGCAGCTGCGAGCGCCGCCGTGCCAAAGTTCCGCAGACTTTTGCGCCATGCGCTACCCTCGGGACCGAAATTCTCCACCTTGACCCGCGCTACCAGCCCGACGAAAAGCGCCCAGAGCGCCGGGTAGATCGCCAGATACGCCGCCAGGGCAAGCCACCCGGCCACCGTCACAGTCGTGAGCCATTGCAGGCTGCCGACGAAATACCCAAGGCCGACGATGTACCCGAGGAGGAAAAGCCGCAGCGGCTCGCGCTTCGTCCAGGGCTGGGAGAACCAGATCGCCCACAGCACCGGGGCGAGCGCCACCCAGGTTAGTCCGTCAAAGTCGGCGGGAGGGAAGCTGAGGGCCAGCAGGATTCCGGACAGGACGGCGCAAAGCCAGGGCGCGTAGTTCTTCATCAGCAAGGCCGACAACAAACACCACACCGCACCCGCCGCCAAGTCTCATCGCGCGCCCGGCGCGGAGGGATCGATCGTGACTCGGCAATTCGTGCCTGCGGGCAGGTTCTTTTCGATGAAGCTTAGCACGACCCAGGCGCCATTCACCGCCTCCACCTTCGCGGAGGTTTGGGTCTCGTCGGTTCGCACCATGGCTTTCATGCCAGGCTTGATCCCGGCGGTGGAATCGAAGCGCGCGAGGACCTGGCCGTTTGCCTCCACCAGCGCCTGGCGGCTCGAGACGGGTTCCGTGTGTGGGAGGGAATGCGTTAATATCCACCCGAGCGCACAAGCGACGATCAGGGCGGCGGCGACCGCGATTCCGGTGAAGAGGGTTTTTTTCGTGCCACTCATCGGGATTTCCTCATTATCGCCCGCCTATGAGCGAGGGAAAGGACAATACCGCCCTGGCGCGGAATATCGGGCTCTTTGCGCTGATCATCTACGGCGTCGGCGATATGATCGGCGCCGGTATCTATGGCACCATCGGCGTCGCGGCGGGAAAGATGGGCAACGCTGTCTGGCTGGCTTTCGTATTTTCCATGATCGCGGCGCTCTTTACGGGCCTGTCCTATGCTTCCCTCGCTTCCCGGCACCCTCGTGCCGCCGGAGCGGCCTATGTCACTGAGCGGGCGTTTGGCTGGGAGTTTCTTTCCTACGTGGTTGGCCTGGCTGTTGTTTTCTCGGGCCTCACCTCCATGGCGGCCGGCAGTCGGGTTTTTGCGCAGTATCTTCAGCCGCTTGTCGGTCTGCCGCCACTCTGGCTGCTCTTCCTCGGCTTCATCGGGCTGCTTACGCTGGTGAACTTTATCGGCATCCGCGAATGCGTGTGGGTCAACATCGTCTGCACCTTTGTCGAGGTCGGCGGGTTGCTTTTTGTCATCTGGGTCAGCCTGCCGTATTTCGGCTCGGTCGATTACCTGGAGGTTCCCGCTTCCGCCGGGGCGATTTCGCCGGGTCTTGTCCTCTCGGGCGCGGTATTGACCTTTTACGCCTTTGTCGGCTTTGAGGATTTGCTGAACCTTTCGGAGGAAGTCAAAAACCCCCAGCGAAACATGCCCTGGGGCATCGTCGGCGCGGTGGCCTGCGTCACGGTAGTCTATATCCTGGTCAGCATCGCGGCGGTTTCCGTGGTTCCGTATTCCCGCCTCGGCGATCTGAGCCTCGGAGCTCCGCTCGCCCAGATCACTGCCGTGGCCGCTCCGTGGCTGCCAAAGAATACCTACACCTTCATCACCCTGTTCGCTGTGGCCAATACCGCGTTGATGAATTTCATCATGGGGTCCCGTCTCATGTACGGCATGGCAAAGCAGGGCCTCCTGCCCTCCGCTCTCGGCACCGTGCACAAATCCCGCCGCACTCCGTATGTCTCAATCCTCGTGCTGGCGCTCATGGTTTCCTGTCTCGCCTTCGCGGGGGACATCAAGGATCTTGCTTCCGCCACATCACTCCTCCTGCTCCTGGTTTTCGCCCTCATGAACGCCTCGCTCATCGTGCTGAAGCTCCGCAAGGGCGAGCAGCCCGGGAAGTTTGAGATTCCGCTCTTCATACCCATCCTCGGCTGCATCGTGTGCTTTGTCCTCATCGGCTCGCGCCTCGCCTCTGCCGGGGCCGACCCAAAAGCGCCCCTCATTGCCCTTGTCCTTATCGTCCTGATCAGCATTTTGTACTTCATCATGCGCCCCGACCGCTCGAAGTTGGTCGGTATGGACTGAGGCGGAGCGAAACCGTTTGCAATTCCCCCTCGCTTCGAGGCATTGTCACTCGTTCGGATTTCAGAAAAATGCGCATCTCTTCCCCTCTGGCCATACTGGCGGTCTTTTCCGTCGCGCAGAGCCTCATCGCTCAAGCTCCCTCTCCCGCCCCGGCGCCTCCCAAGGCGCTGATTCGTAACGGCGGCTTCGAACTTTCCCGCACTCGCGAAGACCTCTGGGACGGCGTGGATGCCGCCGGCTTCCTCGCCGGGGATCGTGAGCAGGTGCCGGTCCTTATGACCAGCGGCACTGTGGCGGACAGCAGCATGCCGGTTTCCGTCCAGGTCGCCGACATGAATGGCGACAGCCTCCCCGACATCGTGACCATGGACCCGACCGGGTACATGCGCATCTATTTCAACCAGGGCACCAAGACAGAACCAAAGTTCACCACCGCCGAGATCGTCCCGATTTTTCTCACGCGCAGCTGGATTCCCTCGCCGGATCGCCGGGGCGGCGTACTGCCTCCCACCGTGCGCCTCGCTCCCCGCTTTGCCCTGTATGACAGCCAGCGCTCGGGCAAGAACGACCTCTATATCGGCAACTACTGGGGTGAAGTCCTCTTCCTGAAAAACGATGGTTCCGGCGCGAAGCCTGACTTTCGCCAGCCCTCCGATATCAACAAGATCGTCGTCCCGACTGCCAAGGGATCGAATACGAAGTGGGGCAACGTCTTTTCGCCCGCCGTATGGGATTGGAACCGCGATGGCAAGGAGGACCTCCTCCTCGGAGAAGGCTCCTACTCCGCCAATAATATCCATCTCCTGATCAACTCCGGCTCGCCCGCCCGTCCGGTCTTTGAGGAGACCAACCGCACCGTTATCGCCTTTGGCGACGGACGTGAGCAGCTCTCTCCCACCGTGGTGGATTACAATGGCGACGGCCTGCCCGATCTCCTCGTCACTGAGCGTACGGGCAAAATCGCCCTCCACCTGAATGACGGCAAGCCGTGGAAACCCGGTGTGGAGCTTCCGTTCACGTCGTTCCTCTCCGCTGGTGGCTCGACTGGTACCCCGATCTCTCTCGGTGGCATCTCGACCATCACTACAGGCGATCTCAACGGCGACGGTCTGTTCGACATCGTCGTGGGCAAGACCAATGGTCGCGTGGCTGTCATTTACAACACCGGCACCAAGACCGAGCCGAAGTGGGGCCAGCCCGTCGAACTCAAGGGCGACGCCGGCACCAAACCCTTCCGCCTCCCCAGCGGCTGGGATATCAGCTACGGCCTCGAACGCGGAAACTTTTACGGCTACATGAACGTCGTCACCGCTGCCGACGATCCGGACGCCAATCCGCCGGAAGGCAAGGCCTGCCTCAAGGTCGGTTATGTGCCGAGCCCCAACAAGGTCATGGCCCCACCGGCTGCGAATTCGTACTCCGGCTCCCTCGATCCAAAGGTTGAGCACAAGAAAGCTGATCCCGCGGGTGAGGACAGGGCGGTCGAGGTCATGCGTGTCATGCCGGCGAATACCTTTCTGCTTCGCGTCTACGGTGTGCCGCTCAAGGTGGAAAAATCCTACACGATTTCCTTCAAGGTCAAAGGCAGCGGCTTGAGTGGGGGGCAGGTCATGGCCGCCTGGAACATCACCCGCAAGCTGAGCGATGATCGCAAGATCGAAGGTGGCAGTCGTGGCGATGTGAAGATCATCCGCAACGTGCTCGAGGAATCCGGCAGCATAGAGGCGCCCTTTAGCGCTGGTCCGGCCTGGGCCGATGTCAGCAAGGACTTCCGCCTCTCGGTGAAGGACCGCAAGCTCAATGATCCCACCACCCAGTCTAGCGGGGCCATCGAGATCATGTTCACCCTCTCTCCGGGTGCTGGCACGGTGTACTTCGACGACTTCAAGCTGACCGAGAAATAGGATGGGGATTTCGACGGCCTTCGTGCTTGGGGCGGGGCTGGGGACCCGTCTCCGCCCGCTCACCGAGGATCGACCGAAGCCGCTCGTTCCCATCTTTCACAAACCGCTCGTCACTTTCGCCTTCGATCACCTCAGGGCGTTTGGCGTTTCGCGGTTCATCGTCAATACCCACCACCGGGCCGAGGCCTACTCGACCCTGCTCGGCGAAAGCGGGGGAGCCGCGGAGTACGCGGGCTGCCGTGTCGCCTTCCGCCACGAGCCGGTCCTGCTCGACACCGGCGGCGGCATCAAGAACATCCAGGACCTTGTCGGCGACGAGCCCTTCCTCGTTTTCAATGGCGACGTCCTCGCCGATCTCGCCATCGACCGACTCATCGCCTCGCATATCCGCAGCGGCAATATCGCCACCATCGGCCTCCGCTCCCACGGCGGCCCGCTCCACGTGCAGTGGAATCCCGACACCGGCCTCATGGCCGACGTGCGCAATCAGCTCGGCCTCGGCGCGAATCTCCCGTCGTTCCTTTTCACCGGCGTCTACGTCCTCTCGCCCGCGATCTTCGACCACATCCCGGCGGGGGAGATCACCTCGATCATTCCCATCCTGCTCGGCCTCATCCGCGCCGGAACCCCCATCGGCGGCGTGATCCTCGACGAGGGCACGTGGTTCGACCTCGGCACGCGCGAATCCTATCTGGAGTGCCACCGTCGTATCGCCGCAGGCGACCTCGCGCTGACCTACCCGCTCGACCGCCCCTGGCCGGAGCCCATCCACCCCTCCGTCCGCCTGCCCGTCGATGTGACGTTGAAAGGCTTCGTCGCCATCGGGGAGGGGGCCAAGGTGGGCGCGGGAGCCGAACTTCATGACACCGTCCTCTGGGAAGGCGCGGAAATCGCCCCCGGGGCTCGCTTGGAATCTTGCATTGTCCGGGACCATCGCCATGCTGGCGGGGATCGGCGCAACGCCGACTTTTAAGCAATGTTGCCGCACTCTGTCATCAACCAGACCTTTGAGCGCTTCCCGGATTTCTCCACCGAGGACTTCGAGGTCAGCCCGTTGGAAAAGGGCGGGTCGGATCGCAAATTTTACCGCATCCAGGCCGCCGGGCAGCATTCGATGATCGTGGTGAAGTACTCCAGCCAGAAGGAGGAAAACCGCCACTACGTCGACATCGCGCAGTTCCTCGCCGCCGCCGGTGTGCGCGTGCCGAAGATCTATTTTCACGACCCGGAGGAGGGCCTCATCTGGATGCAGGACCTCGGCCATGACGATCTCTGGGCCTACCGCGCGGAGCCATGGGAAATCCGCCGCCCGCTCTACGAGGCTGCGCTCACCGAGGTGGCCCGCATGCACACCTCCGCCACCCGCCGCATCGAGGGCGCAGGCATCCGGTTGGAGCGGGAATTCAGCGAACAGCTTTACCTGTGGGAGCAGGGATACTTTTTCGAGCACTGCCTCGGGGCGCACTTCGGCCTCGATGCCGCCACGGTTCAACGCTACGCCACGCTGCCCGCGCTCACCGGCATCGCCGACCATCTCGCGCACCTGCCGCGCGTGCTCGTGCACCGCGATTTCCAGTCGCAGAATATCCTCATCCACCAGGGCGCGGCGTGGCTCATTGATTTCCAGGGCATGCGCCCCGGCCTGCCGCAGTACGACGTGGCCTCGCTCCTTTACGATCCCTACGTCACGCTCTCCGGCAGCGAACGCGACCACCTCCTCGCCTACTACCAGCAGGCCGCCCGCCGCGAGGGGCTGGAGATCGCGCCCGACTTCGAGCAGGTCTATCACGAGTGCGCCCTCCAGCGGCTCATGCAGGCGCTCGGAGCCTACGGATTCCTCGGCCTCCACAAGGGCCGCGCCGATTTCCTCGCCCACATCCCCGCCGCCCGCCGATCCCTTCGCGAGGTGGCCGCCCGCCTCGACGGGCTCGACCCTTTCGTAAAACTCCTCGACTCCCTGCCATGAAGCTGAGCGAAGCCGACACCGTCGTCATCGACCATATCACCCCGCAACTGGAAGGCGGCCGCTACGCCGTCAAGCGCATCTCCGGCCAGGACCTCGTCGTCGAGGCCGACATCCTCAAGGAAGGCCACGACCTCGTCACCGCCGTCCTGAAGTGGCGTCCCAAAGGCGACGCCGCCTGGCGCGAGACGCCCATGACGCTCGGGCAGAATGACCGCTGGACCGGCACGCTCTCCGTCGGCCAGATCGGGGCGTGGGAATACACCGTCGAAGCCTGGGGCGACACCTTCCGCTCGTGGCAGGACGAGGTGCGCAAGAAATTCAACGGCGGCCTCCGCGACCTGAAGAGCGAGGCGCTCGAGGGCGCCAGCCTCGTCAGCAAAGCCGCCGCCCGCGCCGGGAAATCGCCCGATGCGAAGCGCTTGAAAGCCTTCGCCTCCCAGCTCCAGCAGGCCGACGCCGAGGCGCTCAGCACCATTTCCGCCAGCCTCGAGCTCACCGCGCTCATGATCGCGTGGACCGACCGCTCGCTCTCCACCACCCACGCCCCGCTCCCGCTCTGGGTCGACCGCGAGCGCGCCGCCTACGCCGCGTGGTACGAGTTCTTCCCGCGTAGCGCCGAGGGCAAGGCCGACAGCGGCTCCACCTTCCGCGACTGCCTGCCGCGTATTGACGATGCCAAGGCCATGGGCTTCGACGTCATCTACTTCCCGCCCATCCACCCGATCGGCGAGACGAACCGCAAGGGCCGCAACAACTCGCTCCACGCCGAGCCCGGCGAACCCGGAGTCCCCTACGCCATCGGCAACCACCGCCACGGCGTCAACGGCGGCGGCCACAAGGACGTCGCCCCCGAGCTGGGCACCCTCGAGGATTTGTCCTGGCTCATCGGCGAGGTGAAAAAGCGCGGCATGGAGATCGCCATCGACTTCGCGATCAACTGCTCGCCCGACCATCCCTATGTCGAGAGCCACCCCGAGTGGTTCTTCAAGCGTCCCGACGGCACCATCAAGTACGCCGAGAACCCGCCGAAGAAATACGAGGACGTTTACCCGCTGAATTTCCACAACGACAACTGGCAGGCCCTCTGGCAGGAGATGCGCGACGTCATCGCCTTCTGGTGCGAGATCGGCATCCGCACCTTCCGCGTGGACAATCCCCACACGAAGCCCGTCTCCTTCTGGGAGTACCTCATTGGCGACATCCACGAGACCTACCCCGACGCCATCTTCCTCAGCGAGGCCTTCACCCGGCCCAAGATGATGCAGGTCCTCGCCAAGGTCGGCTTCACCCAGAGCTACACCTACTTCACCTGGCGCAATACGAAGTGGGAGCTCACCGAGTACCTCACCGAGCTTACGCAGACGGAGATGAAGGACTACTTCCGGGGCAACTTCTTTACCAACACCCCCGACATCCTCCCCGAGTATCTCCAGCGCAGCGGACGCCCCGGCTTCCTCATTCGCGCCTTCCTCGCCGCCACGCTCTCGCCCGTTTACGGCATCTACAGCGGATTCGAGCTCTGCGAAAACGCCCCCATTCCGGGCAAGGAGGAGTACATCGACTCCGAGAAATACCAGTTCAAGGGCCGCGACTGGAACGCCCCCGGCAACATCAAGGACTACGTCACCCGGCTCAACGCCATCCGCCGCGACAACCGCGCCCTCCAGGAATACGCCAACCTGCGCTTCCACCCCGCCGACAACGACAACATCCTCTTCTACAGCAAGAAGACCGTCGCCGGGGACAACGCCCTCCTCTTCATCGTCACCGTCGACCCCTACAACCCGCAGACCGCCTTCGTGCACGTCCCGCTGGAGGAGCTAGGCATCGGCGACCGCGAGACCTATCAGGTCGAGGACCTGCTCACCGGCGAACGCTTCACCTGGACCGGTTCCCGCAACTTCGTCTCCCTCAACCCCCACACCCGCCCCGCCCACATCTTCCGAGTCCGCCGCTGGGCCGGTCGCGAAGGGGGTAGGGATGTGTATTTGTAAGAGAGTTCGAGTATAGTCCTCGCCATGAAAACGAAGTGGACAGAAGCCGAATGGCTCGCCACTCGCGCCCGGCGACGGCGTGTGACCAATTTGATTTCGCCCGACGAGTGCGGGCGCAAGACCTCACGGAACGACGCCGAGTTGCGGGAAGCCTTTCAGGGCTGGCGCAACCTCCCCTTTGCGTCCCTTGAATAGCTGAAGCGTGTCCTCATAAGTGGAGACAAGGCGGAGCGGGGAATTCTCTGAGACGATAAGGCTCGGAGATTAGGCGTTGGGCCTACGAGGAAGCGGTAAATGCAGATAAGGGCTGCCAAAAAGCCGTTCGCGCTGACCCTTTGATCTTTTTTGATTAATGACGCCTGACCTACTGTGCTCCGCTACAGGGATGTCGGGTTTCCTGCCTGTGCTCATTGATCACAGCGCATGCCTGGAGCGGGAGGGGTTTCTATCTGACTACGCGTTTGGCAAATCCTAGAAACACCCGGGAAAGGTATATTCCTATACCTAGCGGTCTGTAGAAGGGCCGTGATGCCGCGCGAGCGAAATAGTATTGGTACTTCAGATTCGTGTTGGAACGAACTCCAAAAAAATACTCTCTCCAATCCGAAAGCTTTTTCCGAACCGTGTGATTGATTTGGGCTGTATCCTTATCATTAGTCTGCACCTGAGCATCGTAGGCGATCCAGAGGCTTATTCCTTGATGGGCGAGACGCAGGGGAAATTCGCAGTCTCCACACTGTTTGAAATGGATGTCATCAAACATCCCGTATTTCCTAAAAATCCACGCCGGATAGAGAACCCCTCTGCCTGTTTGGTAGACCGTGGGTTCCACATGTCCTGACGAGAACTCCGCAATCGATCGTCCCGCGTTGGGAAAAGAGAACTTCATCGTCCACGGATTTAAATTCGTGCCTCCATTGCGGATGGTCTTACCGTCGCGAGAATCCAGCGTGATCGCTCCGATAACAGAATTTTTTCCTTTTGCGTTTTGTGTTGAGGTTAGAACCCGCAGGAGGTTGGGCGGGAATACCAAGTCATTGTTCAAAAGCAGAATATAGTCGTCATCCGAAGCCGTTTCCATCGCGAGGCGTATGCCATCGTTGGTTGCCCCGGTCCACCAGCGGTCTCCTACAGTTCGAATGATTCTAGTGGTCGGATATTTCTCGGCAACAAGGTCCGAGGTGCCATCGGTTGAGGCATCGTCGACAAGAATTGATTCAAAATTCCGATAATCTTGTTTTTCCAAACAAGCCAAGCAGCCCAATGTCAACTCAAGACGATTATAAACAGGGATTACAACATATACTTTAGCTGCATTGCGCGTTGTGTCGTTTGTCATGTCACAGGGTGCTAAAAACGATTCACTATCGAAGAGTCGGATTTTTCAGAAGCGATTTGATCATAAATCCACGCATATGTTTTTTCCATTCCCTCGCGTAAAGAAATCGATGGTTCCCAGTCGAGAAGTTCCTTGATAAGCGTATTGTCGCTGCTTCGGCCCCGAACACCCTTCGGCTTGTCCAACTGGTAATTATGCTTCAGCTTCACGCCGGCAATATCCTCCACGATCGCAACGAGTTGATTGATGGATACCATCTCTGCGCTTCCGAGGTTGAGGGGTTGGCGGATTTGGCTGTCCATGATCGCTCGAGTTCCGAAAATGCAATCGTCTATATATTGAAAGCTACGGGTTTGTAATCCATCCCCCCAAATGTCGATCTCTAGTTTTCCGGAGCGAAGTGCTGTGATCACTTTTCGGCAAATAGCAGCAGGAGCTTTCTCTCGTCCTCCATCATAAGTGCCGTTTGGGCCATAGACGTTATGGTAGCGAGCCACCCGAGTTTCGATGCCGAAATCTTCCATGAAGTGACGGCACATCCTTTCACTGAAGAGCTTTTCCCAACCGTAGCCGTCCTCGGGATCAGCCGGATAAGCATCCGTTTCCTTCAATCCTGGATTGCTTGTTTCCGTTTGCTTGTATCCTGCATAGACGCAGGCAGAAGAGGCGTAAAAGAAGCGGGGGACACCGCATATTTGAGCGGCTTGGAGAAGGTGAGTGTTGATGAGGACGCTAAGCATGCACTTTCCTTTATTTAGCTCGATAAACCCCATTCCTCCCATGTCGGCTGCAAGGTTGTATATCTCGTCGCAACCATTGGCTGCTTGAATACAGGCTTCCTTCTCCTCGAGATTCAATGTCAGGTTTTCTGCTTCTCCATAACGTTGGTACCACTGCCATTGGGGCTTCCTGTCAACTGCACGCACCTGAAATCCTGCTTTTAGTAAATTGCATACCAGATGACCTCCGATAAATCCGCCTGCACCGGCGACCAATACTCTTACATTTTTCCGAAACATCTAGCTATTCTAGAAGCCATCCTGCGCTGAGAATGTCCAGTAATAAACAGAATTTAGGCTCGGATTATGCCTTGGAACTAGGGGCTGTCTTCGTTGCGGGTGATATGCATGGATTGTTTTCTTTTTTTCTTGGTTGGCTTCGTAGCTCAACTAGCCGGGCCAGCTTGAGATTATACGCTCGGGCGTAGGATTCGGCAGTCGCTTGGAGTTGGAGGTCCCTGGAGTTCTGGATGACATCCGAGGTGCCTTCGATGACGTGGTATTTGTACGTATGGGAAAACTTCGGAAAGAAGTCATCAACCCCGGGGACGGTCAGGGCATAGCCCTGCACGGCGAGGAAGTGCACTTTGCCGTTCTGAAAGTCCTTCTCGGCGTCGAGCGCGCCATCCCGTTTTTCATAGGTGGCGAGCTGAGCGACTGCTGAGGAGGGCGCAAGGGCTTCGGCGTGTTTGGGTGTGGTACAGGCGGAAATCGATGCGGCGAGAATAAGGTATCCGATTCCCGCAATCTTGGCGCAATCCATGAGGTCTAAGCTTTGTTTGCTTGTAGACTCTATGGAAGAGAAAACCAAGGATAGGACATGGCTTGTCTCGCGGTGGCGAGTGACTCTCGGTCAGACGCCGGGTTTGGAGGGGTCAGACCCCACGGCTCCAGATATCACCTCGCCATTAGCGCAAACACGCCCCAGCCGAGATACTCGCGCGTGTAGGTGGCATAACGCACGGGTTCCGAGGTCAGCTTGGCGCGCACCTCGTGCGCAAGCTCATCGTCGGGATTGGCGGCAAGCCAGTGGCGTATGGTGAGCCATTTGGCCGCCTCGTATCGGTCCCAACCGTCCTGATCGGCGAGAACCATCTCGACGACGTCGTAGCCCAGGCGGCCAAAGGAGGCGAGGAGGTCTGGGAGCAGGAGGAAGTCGGAGAGGGAATGGGCGAGGCATCCCTTGGCGACGTCGTCCGAGGGCGGAAGCTGCCGCCAAAAGGGTTCTCCGATGAGGATGATGCCGCCGTCACGCAAGCTCCGCGTCAGCAGCTCGATGGTGCCGTCGACTCCCCCGCCGATCCAGGTGGCTCCGACACAGGCGGCCACGCAGACCTTTTCCTCGGAGACATAGCCTGCGGCATCTCGATGGAGGAAGGCGACCCGGTCCGCGACGCCGAGTTCCTCAGCGCGACGCCTTGCCTGTGCGGTGAACACCGGACTCATGTCGATTCCGACCCCGGTGATTCCATGATCGCGCGCCCAGGTGCACAGCATCTCCCCCGAGCCGCTGCCGAGGTCGAGTACGTGCGCTCCGGGTTTGAGCCGCAACGCAGCGCCGAGAGTGGCGAGCTTTTCGGGGGTGATCGGGTTATGAATGCGGTGCGCGCTCTCCATGATGTTGAAGATGCGCGGGATGTCTACGGGAGGGGCGGGATCGGATGACATTGAGGTAAAAAAAGCAAAAGCGGGGTATTGGCGGGGTGCTGATCTACGCTCCCGCCAGCAGCCTTTCCGTCAGATGGTTTAGAAAGCCGTCGAGGTCCTTCCACCGCAGGGCGACGCGGGCGGGGTAGGGGGCGGCATCGTCGCGGATGGTGTAGCCGTCGTCGGTGATGTCGAAGCGGATCGCCTCCGTCTCGACCAGATCCTCGGCATAGGCGAGGTACACGGCCACGCAATCGAAGAGAATGGTCGAGCGGGTGGCGAAGTAGTCGCAATGCATCCAGCCCACGAGCGGGGCAAAGATGCAGTAGTTCTCGATCACGGCGCGCAGGACGGGGTCGCTCGTGGCGCACCAGATGCGGTGGTAATTCTCGCCGGTGAGCACGGCGGCGTTGCAGGTATCGAGGGGCGTGATCAGCACGTCCTGCCAGTCGGCGGCAAGCACGGTGCGCAGGGCGGCGGGGTCCATGCGCACGTTGGTTTCATTGCTCGCGGGCAGGCCGCCGGAGTAGCCGACATCGAAGCTTCCAAACATGCCGACCAGCCTGCACCGGGCCGCGATGTGCGGGGCGCGGGTCACCGCCGCCGCGAGATTCCCGGACGGCGCGATGGCGATGATCGTCACCGGCTCCGTGCTTTCCTCGATGATCCGGATGAGGCGGCCCACGCCGTCCTCCGCGATCTCGCCGCCATAGGAGGCCAGGTCGTAGCCCCTGATCCACGGGTCCTGATTGCGCCCGTCCGTCATGGGATGGGAATTCACCCCCAGGCCGATCGGGATGTCCGTCCTGCCCGCCACCTCGAGAAATCGCGCCGTGATCGTCGCGCGATAAACCGCATCGCCCGTCGCGGTGAGGATGAGTTTGAGGTCGAGTTCCGGGCAGCGCAGGAGTTGCGCCAGCGCCCACGTATCATCGATATCCGTGCCGATATCGGTATCCAGAATGACAGGAATGGCCATGCGGGGAGAGAGTAAACCGGCAGGCTATTCCCGCCGCCCGACCGCAGCAAGGAGCGAACGCGGAACCCTCATTCGGACAATGGACCGGAGAAGGCAGCCTCCTCGAAATCGGCAGCCGTTGCACGCTCCGGAAGATTCCGCGCCTCGTAGGCGGCCCGTCGCGTTCGTTTCTCGTTTCCTATTAAGGAAAGGAAACGAGAAACGAACGGAGGGAGCGACGGCCAGTGGTTGGACGAGCTTGAGCGAGCTTTTCGCCGATCGGAGGCTGTGAGCCAGTATCACCGGTGACACTGGCGTCTTCTCCAAGGGAGTCGTGTTTGTCTTCGGAACTACCTCGAATGCGAGTGGCTGTCTCAAAAGCATCCCGGCCAGTCGATGTAGGGATTGCGCCTTTTCCCATGGCGAGGCTTTCTTGGTTCCTTCGCAGGCGGAGCCTGGTGGCGCTCCTTCTCGGGCTTTGTGGAGGCGGGCAGGGGGCCGTTGGGAGCGCTGCACGGGGAGTGATCGGTGTTTTTGTTCATCCCCTCCGGCATGATGTCAAATGAGGCGTTCATACCGCTGGCTGCGCTGTCAACTTGGGCGCTATGCGGCGGAATTCCATGGAGGTTGTTAGGCGGTGTCATGCGATGGCAGGAGCATTGCCAATGGTGCTGCCAAGGCGCTACGGGGTCGGTGTGCAGTAGGTACCTACTCGCACTTTTGGTGGCGCAACGGCGTCCTCGGCTCAACAGGAGCCTTTTTGAGAAAGTCTTGAAGCGGGGACCACTCGAGGTGCGGCAGCGGTTTTTCCTCTCGCTAACTTTTGCAAAGTTTTTCCGCTGACAGATCTCCCCATGGATGTGCGGTTGGGTCCGCTGGAATGACGCGCTTCATCGCGGGCGGCCCTCCCGGTTTTCGTTCGTTTCTCGTTTCCTCTCCTTAAGAGGAAACGAGAAACGAACGAGAGGGCCTCGGGGAGGCGAGGGATTCGGGAAAGCCACAGCCAGTCGGGGCTGGGGGTGGAGCGGGGTGGGCGACTCGGGAGTGGACGCACTGCTTTGAGGGGGGCGCTGGGTCGTTCGTCGATCTACATGGAAATCGGGAGCGAGGACCGCGTAAATGGTTGGAACGCAAGCCGGTCGGTTCGCCCTTCTCAGGGCCGGGCCTGCTTGTCCTACTTCGTTTCTCGTTTCCTCTCCCTAGTAGGAAACGAGGAAACGAAGGGAAGCGGCACCGGCGGCGCGGCTGGATGGACGGACTTTGCCGCAAAGTCGGCGGCAGCCGGGCGTGATTACGCCTTTTTGGGAAAAAACCCACCGCTCCAGAGACGAAGCGGGGAAGGGGGCAGCGGAGTGGCTGGCCCCTGAGGCTTGGAAGAGAAGGAAAGCGACTTACGCGCTCGGGGCGGTCTCGGCGTCGCCCGGTGTGGCGTTCTTCAACTCGTCGGTGCGAAGAAGGACGCGCTGACGCATGATCTTGCCGGACTTGAACTTAACCGTAGCCCGGGCCGGGATCGTCACGTCGTGTTCAGGCTTGTGCGGATTGCGGCCCACGCGCGATTTCGTCAGACGAACTTCGAAGACCCCAAAGTTGCGAAGCTCCACGTCCTGGCCGTTGGCGAGGGCGTCCGTGATGTAGTCCAGGGTTTTCTGGATCACATCAAAGACATCCTGTTGAACAAGCCCGGTTTCCTTGCTGATCCTGATGACCAGATCCCTTTTCGTGAGGTTTGCCATTGCGTCCTGATGTTCTGCCTTGGCTTAGTACACGGAAATCCCTGCAACCGCAAGCTTTGCAATCAAATAGCTCGCCGTCCGGTCTCGGTAACCGCGGTTTCTATGGCAGGCAGAACCCCCGCCCAGACCTCGTTTAGGCGAGCGACGGGGTCGTTCATTCGCTGCGTCCAGTTCGTGTCTCCGGCAGATCCGGGGACGTTGTACTGCTCGTCCGTGCCGAGCAGGTCGGTGATCATGTGGACGGCCAGCCAGGAGTTGGAGGCGAAGAGACCTTTTACGAAAATCTGGTGGATTTCCTCGGTGTAGGGCTGTGGGAGCTTGATATCCGGGTGCCCGCAGAAGTCCATGAGCTCCCACATCGAGTGAATGGCCGCGTCGCGGGTCTTTTGGTCCTCGCTCAGGGCGTCGGTGTAGAGCGCGGTCCAGTGTTTCTTCACCGGCGGGTGGTCGTGGGTGGCAAAGGTGGCGAGGCTCAGGCGGGGATACTGCGAACCCTTGATCAGCCGGTCCCAATCGCGCTCCCATTGGGGAATCTTGAAACCCGGCACCTCGAGCTTGGCGAGGGTGGGGCGTACGTAAGGCGCGACCTCGCCGAGGTCCTCGGCGATGAGCAGGTGTTCGCCCATTTCCTCGATGAAGACCTTGAGGATCATCTCGCCATGCAGGCGGTTAAACTCGCGGTTTTCCTCCGTCGAGTCGTCGCGGTCGACGAAACACGGCAGCGGCCCTTGCGTGATTTCGGCCGCCTGTTCGGGCGTGAGGTCGATGAACTTCGCATTCTCCTCCGGCCGCCACGGGAAGCTGTAGATGCGGAAAAACCCGAGCGCATGGTCGACGCGCATGAGGTGGAAGAATTCCTTCAGCAGCCGCAGCCGACGCCGCCACCAGGAGAAGTTGTCGCGCGACATGCGCTCCCAGGCGTAGAGCGGGAAGCCCCAGTTTTGCCCCCACTGCTCGGTGAACGGGTCGGATTTGAAGACCTTCTCCGGCGGAGCGCCGCTGGATCGCACGAGGTCAAAGATCTCCGGTTCGCGCCATACATCGGCGCTGAAGAGGCTCACGCCAACCGGCACGTCGCCGATGAGGGCCACGCCCGCAGCCTCGGCATGCTGGCGCACGGCGAGCCACTGGTCGTAGGCGATCCATTGGATGAAGGCGTAGTATTTCCGGCTCAGGTCGAGCTTCTTGCGCGTGGCGGAGTCGAGCTTGTCCGCCCAGGCTTGCGCGGCGATCGGGCTGCGGTGCTCCGCCGGCCACTCGGTGACGAGTTCGGTGCGGTTCCAGGCCACGAGGGCGCGGTGAAAGCTGTAATCGACCAGCCAGTCGGCATTCTGCTTCTGGAAGTCCTGGAAGGCTTTGGCCCGCTTCTTGTCGGGCTTGGCCTGAAAGTTGGCAAAGGCGGCCTGGAGCAGTTCGTTTTTGAGCGTTTTTACGGGTCCGTACTGCACCCGGCCTTCCTGCAGGGCGCGGACGTTGTGGTCGCTGAGGACCTTGTTGTAACTCACCTCGTCCAGCTCGGGGATGACCCGCGGCGTGGTGGCGATGGTCGAGGGCTCGAGGGCAAAGGCGCTCAGCAGGTTATAGGGGCTGGAGTCGTTGCCGGTTTCGTTCACCGGGAGCACCTGCACCGCGCCAAACCCGTGGCTGGCCGCCCAGGTCACAAACTCCTTCAGCGCTTCCGTATCTCCGATGCCGAGGTCTTCGCTGCCCCGCAGGGCGAACACAGGAGCGAGAATTCCGGCCAGTTTTTTCTCTGGATTGAGTTCGAGCACAGCAAGCAATTACCGGGCGGTTGCAGTCATGACAATTCCAATGGTGAACAACTCCATTCGGCCCCATTCCCGCGCCCGGATGCCTGCTGCGAGGAGCGACGACCAGAATTCTCGTTTTACATTTTTGCCGTTCGGCTATTGATTACCGTTCCGCCCGATCCCATGTTTAACTGGATTATCAAGAAAATCGTTGGTTCGAAGAACCAGCGCGAATTGCGCCGCATGCAGCCCATTGTCCGGCGCATCAATGAAATCGAGCAGGGGCTGGCCGGCCTTTCCGACGACGAACTGCGCGCGAAGACTCGCGCCTGGCAGGAGGAACTCAAGGGAATCCAAGACCTTACTGCCGTAAAGGCGCGTCTCGACGAGATCCTGCCCGAGGCCTTTGCCTTGGTAAAGCACGCGGCCCGTCGCCTCACGGAGCGCAAGCATCAGTTTACCGTCTGCGACCAGCCCGTGACCTGGGCGATGATCCATTTTGACGTGCAGTTGATTGGCGGCATGGTTCTGCACAGCGGCCGCATCTCGGAAATGGCCACCGGCGAAGGCAAGACGCTCGTCGCCACTGCCCCGATGTATCTCAACGCCCTGGCTGGACGCGGTGCGCACCTTGTCACGGTCAACGACTACCTCTCCCGCCGCGACGCGGAGTGGATGGGGCAGCTCTACGGTTTCCTCGGTCTCACCACCGGCATCATCCAGCACGACCAGCCGCCGGAGATCCGCCGCGCCCAGTACGAGGCCGACATCACGTACGGCACGAATGCCGAGTTTGGCTTCGATTACCTCCGCGACAACGGCATGGCCACGAGCCGCGACCAGCAGGTCCAGCGCGGGTACTTCTTTGCCATCGTCGACGAAGTGGACTCCATCCTCATCGACGAAGCCCGCACGCCGCTCATCATCAGCGGTCCGTCCACCGTTTCGACCCACCAGTACGACCGCTTCAAGCCCCTCGTCGAGCAGCTCGTGCGCAAGCAGAACCTGCTCTGCAACCGCCTCGCCACCGACGCGAAGGAACTCTACGACGCGGGCAAGCGGGACGAGGCCGGACGCGCGATGTTCAAGCTCAAGCTCGGCCAGCCGCGCAGCAAGGCGCTCGCCCGCATGATGGAGGATACCGACATGCGTCGCCTCATCGACAAGGCGGAGCTGGAGTTCTACAAGGACACCGAGGGCAAGGCCGCCCTGGTCGCCCTCAAGGAAGAGCTGTACTTCACCATCGAGGAGCGCCAGCACGATGCCGACCTCACCCAGCTCGGGCGCGATTTTCTCAATCCCGACGACCCGGACGCCTTTGTCCTGCCCGACCTCCTCACGGAATTCGCCGACATCGATAATGACGCGAAGCTCTCCGGCCCCGAGAAGGTGCAGAAGAAGGCCCAGCGCCAGCAGTATTGCGACAACCAGGCCGAGCGCATTCATAACATCTCCCAGCTCCTCAAGGCCTACTGCCTCTATGAGCGTGATGTGGAGTATGTCGTGGAGGAAAACAAGGTCGTCATCGTCGACACCTACACCGGCCGCAAGATGCCGGGCCGCCGCTGGAGCGACGGTCTCCACCAGGCCGTCGAGGCCAAGGAGGGCGTGCAGATCGACCGCGAGACCCAGACGCTCGCCACGATCACGATTCAGAACTACTTCCGCCTTTACGCCCGCCTGTCCGGCATGACCGGTACGGCCGAGACGGAGGCCAACGAATTTCACGACATCTACGGTCTCGACGTGAACGTGATCCCGACCAACCGGCCGGTGAAGCGCATCGACGAGAACGACCGCATCTACAAGACGCGCCGCGAGAAGTACAACGCCGTCATCGACGCCATCAAGGGCGCGCATGCCAAGGGCCAGCCGGTACTGGTCGGTACGGCCAGCGTCGAGTCCAGCGAACTCCTCGGCCGCATGCTCAAGCGCGAGAAGATCCCGCACACCGTGCTGAATGCGAAGTACCACATGCAGGAGGCCGAGATCGTCTCCCGCGCCGGTCTCAAGGGCGCCGTGACCATCTCGACCAACATGGCCGGCCGCGGTACCGACATCAAACTCGGCGAAGGCGTCAATGAAGCCGGTGGTCTTTATGTGATCGGCACCGAGCGCCACGAGTCGCGCCGCATTGACCGCCAGCTGCGCGGTCGTTGCGCCCGCCAGGGCGATCCCGGCATGTCGCGGTTCTACGTTTCGTTTGAAGACGACCTCATGCGCAACTTCGGCGCGGCGGACCGCATGACGAAGATCATGGAGACCTTCGGCCTCAAGGAGGGCGAGGAGCTGGAGCACCCATGGCTGAACAAGAGCGTCGAGACCGCGCAGAAGCGCGTCGAGCAGCGCAACTACATGATCCGCCGCCGCACGCTGGAGTTTGACGACGTCATGAACCAGCAGCGCGAGGTGGTCTACGGCTATCGCCAGGAGGTGATGGATTCCGAGACCCCGCGCGACCTGATCTTTGAGGTCATCAGTGAAATCGTGCCCAAGAAGGTGGCCGATTTCCTCGGCGACACCGAGGGCGAGGAGCCTGACAACGTCGGCCTGCTCAACTGGGTCAACACGACCTTCCCGCTCGGCCTCAGCGCCGAGAAGGCCGCGCTGGAATCGCGTTCCGTCGAGGAGAATGGCCAGTGGCTCGTCGGCGTCATCAAGGACGCCTATGAGAAAAAGGCCTCCATGGAGCACCCCGAGGCGCTCAAGGGACTCGAGCGCTACATCATCCTCAACGCCGTCGATCGTCTCTGGCAGGAACACCTTTACGCCATGGATGGCCTCCGCGAGGCGGTCTACCTCCGCGCCTTCGCGCAGAAGGACCCGCTCGTCGAGTACAAGAACGAGGCGTTTGCGATGTTCAGCGAGTTGATGGACAACATCAAGGGCGAGGTGCTCACCAACCTCTTCCGCAGCACGACGAATCTCCAGGCCTTTGAGATGCTCCTGCGCAGCCTGCCGCAAAATCTGCTCCAGGCCGACGTACCCGGGCTCACCGACCCGGCCGAGCCGCGCCCGCCACAGCAGGCCGCCGCCCCGGCGCCCGCTCAGGCGGCTCCCGCGCCGCCGCAGCACATCGAACTCGCCATCAAACGCGAACTGCCCAAGGCTGGCCGCAACGACCCATGCCCCTGCGGCAGCGGGAAGAAGTACAAGAACTGCTGCGGCCGCACCGCGTAGTTCTCCGGGACGGCATGCTGCACGTCGTCCTCGTCGAGCCCGAGATCCCGCCCAATACGGGCAACATCGCGCGCCTCTGCCTCGCGGCGGGGGCGCGGCTGCATCTCGTCGAGCCACTCGGGTTTTCCCTTGAGGAAAAGGCGCTCCGTCGCGCCGGGATGGATTACTGGGAGCAGTGCGACGTGAAGGTCTGGCCGTCGCTCGACGCCCTCCAGGCCGACGCGGGCGACGCCCGTTTTTTCTACTTCACCACCAAGGCCTCCCGCATCTACTGGGACGAGCGGTTCCAGGATGGCGACCATCTCGTCTTTGGCCGGGAGACACGCGGGCTGCCCGAGAGCCTGCTCGCCGCCAATGGCGATCGGTGCGTCACCATTCCCATGCAGGAAAATGCGCGCAGCCTGAACCTCGCGACCTCCGCCGGGATTGCACTTTACGAAGCCATGCGGCAGCTTGCCCGTCCATGAGCGTCATTGAACTCCACGGCCTCACCAAGACCTTCCGCACCTACCGCAAGGACAAGGGCGTGCTGGCTGCCGTGAAGGGGCTCTTTCATCGCGAGTACACCGAGACCAAGGCCGTCGACGCCGTGAGCTTCCGCATCGAGGAGGGCGAGTTTGTCGGCTTCCTCGGGCCGAACGGAGCAGGCAAGACCACGACGCTCAAGATGCTCTCCGGCCTCCTGCACCCCTCGGGCGGCGAGGCGCGCGTGCTGGGCTTTGTGCCCTGGGAACGCCGCGACGGGATGAAGCGCCAGATCAGCCTCCTCATGGGCCAGAAGAACGCCCTCTGGTGGGACCTGCCCGCTCGCGAATCGCTGGAGCTGAACCGCGCCATTTACGAAATCCCGCGCGAGGATTTCCAGCGCAGCGTCGACGAACTCACCGCGCTGCTCGATGTGCGCGACCAGCTTTCCGTCATGGTGCGCGAGTTGAGCCTCGGCCAGCGCATGAAGATGGAGCTTATCGCCGCGCTCCTGCACCGGCCCAAGGTCCTCTTCCTCGACGAGCCGACCATCGGTCTCGATGTGGTGAGCCAGAAGACCGTGCGCGATTTCCTCAAGCACCACAACGCCGAGCAGCGCACGACCATCATCCTCACCAGCCACTACATGCAGGACATCGAGGAGCTTTGCCCGCGCGTCGTCCTTATCGATCACGGCAAGGTGATGTTCGACGGCGAGCTCGATCGAATCACGTCTGAGTTTTCCGCGAACAAAATCGTCGAGGTGAAATTCTCCTCCGCCGTGTCGTGTGCGTTCTCGCATCTCGGGCATGTGCTGGAGCAAAAACCCGACGAGCTACGTATCGAAGTGCCTCGCGGACAGGTGGCTGCGGTTTGCCGCGCCGTGCTCGACCAGGCGCCCGTGGCCGACCTGACCGTCTCCGAGCCGCCGATCGAGGAGATGATGCGCAAGGTCTTCGGCGACCGCAAAAGCTGAACGTTCTGTCATTCGGGGCTGGATGGTGCCATATTGGTGCCATGACCCCGGAACTGTTCGGAAAGCAGGAAACTCTTCCTGCCGGAACGCCCCCGTCGCTCGCTGCGATGTGGCATGACAAGCAAAACGATTGGAAAGCCGCGCACGAGGCTGCCCAAGAGGATGATTCCAGCGATGGCGCCTGGGTGCATGCTTATCTGCACCGCAAGGAGGGTGACAACGGCAATGCCAACTACTGGTATGCCCGCGCGGGCAAGGAACCCTATGCCGGGAGCCTCGATGAGGAGTGGAGCGCGATCACGGCTGTCCTGCTGAATCGATAGCCCGCAGATATTGTCGGGCGTAGCGCAACTCCGGGGGCAACAACCCAAGCGCATCGCGGATCGCGTCGTCGACCGGTCCGGCCCCGATGCGTTGGAACCCGAGTTTTTCGCACGCAGGCGAGGGGAGAAAACGGCGGGTCGCCCAGTTGCTCGCGGGCCAGCCCAACCTCAGGAAAAGCGGCTGCCTGGGATGCGCAATATGGCTGGCGAGTTCTCGCGAAATCGGAAGAGAGCAGAGTTCGTCGCCGCTGAGCATTTCGGAATAATAGGCGGCAAACTCCGCCCAGTTCGCCGGGCCGTAATTTCGATCCAGCCCGAAACACACGCCAAACTCCCGCATGTCGCGGTAATATCCCTCGCATTCCTCCGCCGTGAGCGGACCGACGAACGCTTCATAGCACTCCACCGCCACCGCGATGAGCGTCGCCAGCACCCACATCTGCGCCGCCGGGTCAAAGGCCGAGTAGCGCTGCGGCTCTGCTCTCTGTACCGGAGCGTGGCGGGCGCGAATCCGCCTCTCCATCGCCTCGACTTCCGCTCGGGGCGAAAAGGTGACGGTGTACACCGCCTCCAGGGTGCGATGCAGGCGGCCCAGGGTTTCTTCGCGGAAGTTGCTGTGCCGCGAAACCCCGAGCGCGATCTGTGGATGGGCGATTTGCAGGATCGCCGCCGCCGGCCCTCCCAGCAGCAAAATCGTCTCGCGGCTGACCTTCCAAATGGCGGATTGGGGAAGAAAAAGACCCGTTTGGTTCATAATGCTGGAAAAAACACTTTCCAGATTCCTCGCTGACCTTATTTTTTCCCGCAGCCCGTGCCAACCGAGAAGTCCATCCCCAAGCAACGCCTGAAGCTCGCCCGCGAGGTTTCCGTCATGGCATGGATCGAAAATCACTTCGGCGAGGTTCTCCTTCTCAAGCAAAAGCGCGGCAACAAACAGTGGACCCTTCCCGGTGGGAAGATCGAGCGCGGCGAGAGCCTGCTGGATTGCCTTTCCCGCGAGGTCTTTGAAGAGACGAAGCTCAAGGTCCACTCGCCCGTCCTCATCGGCATCTTTGACCGACCCGACAAGGACGCCATCGTCTTTCTTTACCGGGCCCGGATCACCGGCCTTTCCGACAAGATCGTGCCTCAGCCGCGCGAAATCCTGGAGGGCAAGTACACCCGCGTGCTGCCCCGCCAGATCACACCCAGCCTGCGGTACTTCTGGCAGCAGATTCACTCGCAGTCCGAGGGCGGGGTGCCCATCCGGATATCCTGAGTTTTCCCCGGTGAAAATTTCCGTCGTTTTTGATTTCTCGTGAAACGGCCCTGATTATCTCACCACCATGACTCCGCGTTCATTCCGGCTCTGCGCCGGAGCGTTGGGCCTCGCTCTGGCCTCCCTCTGTCCCGTCGCACAGGCGGGTGACTACCACGACGCCTCCCTCCCGGTCGACGAACGGGTCGAGGATCTCCTTGCCCGTATGACGGTCGACGAAAAGATCGGCCAGCTCACGCAGCGGCTGATCGACGTGGGCATGGAAAAGGACATGGAAAAGTTCTTCTCCGTCATCCGCACCGGCTCCGTCGGCGCGTACATCCTCATGCTGGAGGATGCGCAGTATCGCAATGCGATGCAGAAGACAGCCATCGAGGAGACCCGCCTCGGCATCCCGCTTCTCTTCGGCGCGGATGTCATCCATGGCCATCGCACCGTATTCCCGCTCCCGCTCGGCCTCGCCTGCACCTGGGACCCCGATCTCGTCGAGCAGGCGCAAACCATCGCCGCCCGCGAGGCCCGCTCGATGGGGCTGAACTGGACCTTCGCCCCCATGTGCGATCTTGCCCGCGACAGTCGCTGGGGCCGCGTGGCCGAGACCTTCGGCGAAGATCCGTACCTGAATTCTCTCTACGTCGCCGCCTCCGTACGCGGCTTCCAGGGGACGAATCCCGCCGATCCGGGCCGTGTCGTTGCCTGCCTGAAGCACTTTGCCGGGTACAGTGCCTCCGTGGGCGGGCGTGATTACAACCACACCGAGATCCCGCCCTTCATCTTCCGCAATTTCCATCTCCCGCCCTTCCATGCGGGAGTGAATGCCGGGGCGCTCACGGTGATGAGTTCCTTCAACGCGAATGACGGCATCCCCGCTGCCGCCGACCACTGGCTGCTCACCGACTTGCTGCGCGGCGAGTGGGGGTTCAAGGGCTTCGTCGTCAGCGATTGGGAAGGCGTGCAGGAGGTCGTCGACTGGGGTTATGCCCCTGACGACGTGGGCGCGGCCATCGCCTCGCTCACGGCCGGCAACGACATGGAGATGATGTCGAAGACCTTCACCCTGCTCGGGCCGAAGATCGCCGATGGCACGCTGCCGATCTCTGTGGTGGACGAGGCCGTGCGCCGCGTCCTGCGCGTGAAGTTCCTCTCCGGTATCTTTGAGCAGCCGTACACCGACCCCGAGGCCTATGCGAAGACCATCCTTGCGCCCGAGTCCGTTGCGCTTGCCCGCGCTGCCGTGGCCCGTTCCGTCGTGCTCCTGAAGAACGAACCGTTCCTGAATACCCCGCCGACCGGCACCCCGTCGCCCACCCCTGGCACCGTGCCGCAGAATCCCAGCGCCTCGACCCCCGCGCCCACGGCTACACCCAAGCCTACGCCGAAACAGCGCGCCATCCTGCCGATCGCCTCCGACGTGAAGCGCATCGCGCTCATCGGCCCCTTTGGTGATGAGAAGCGCGAGATGATCGGCTGCTGGATTTCGCAGGGCAAGGCCAAGGACGTCGTCACCCTCGCCACCGCGCTGAAGAGCCGTGTCGGGGCCGATGGCGACGTGAAGATCGTGCAGGGCTGCGACATCAACGGCTCCCAGCCGCGCACCAAGACCCTCACCGACGGCACTGTCGTCCTCGACAAGAGCGTGGCCCCGCCGATGGGTGTCTTTGATCTGCCTGCCGCCGTCCGCGCTGCGGGCGAGTCCGACCTCGTCATCATGGCGCTGGGCGAGCCGTGGAGCTGGACGGGAGAAAACGCCTCCCGCGCCCGCATCACCCTCACCGGTCGCCAGCAGGAGCTCTTCGATACCATCGCCGCCGTGGGCAAGCCCGTCGTCGTCGTGCTCTTCAGCGGACGTCCGCTCGCGCTGCCCTCGATCTTTGCCAAGGCCTCTGCGGTCATCGCCGCGTGGCAGCCGGGCATCCAGGCGGGCCCGGGTCTGGTGGACATCCTCTTTGGCGATGTGAATCCGTCTGGACGCCTCACCATCACGTGGCCGGCGGATACGGGCCAGCTTCCGATCTATTACAACCGCTATAACACGGGCCGCCCGGATAAAGGCTTCATTGACTACCGCGACATGAGCCGCGAGCCGATGTTTCCCTTCGGCTACGGTCTCACCTACACCTCCTTTTCCTACGGCAAGGCCGAGGTGATCCCGGCTGCGAATGGCAAGCCTGCCCAGATCCGCACCACCATTACCAATACCGGCGACCGCGAGGGCACCGAGGTGGCGCAGCTTTATGTGCGGCAGTTCTTCTGCCCCGAGGGCGCGCGGCCTTATCAGGAACTCCGCGGCTTTCAGCGCATCAAACTCCGGCCCGGCGAGAAAAAGGAGGTTACCTTTGACGTCACCGACGAAGTGCTCGGCTATGTGGGCCGCGACGGCAAGTGGCGCGTGGATGCCGGGAAATTCAGCCTCTGGATCGCGCCGCAGGCCAACTCCGGTGATCCCGTGAGCTTCACCCGCCCATAAAGGGAAACCTGACGGGGACGATGGAATTTCGCAAAGTCGGCCTCATCACCTGCACCGCCCTGGTGCTGGCCAACATGATCGGCACCGGGGTCTTTACCAGCCTCGGGTTTCAGGTGGCGGTATTGCCTTCGCCTTTTCCCGTCCTCATGGTCTGGCTGCTCGGCGGCCTCGTCGCACTTTGCGGTGCGCTGAGCTATGCGGAGCTGGCTTCGGCGCTGCC
Source organism: Terrimicrobium sacchariphilum (assembly GCF_001613545.1). Taxonomy (NCBI): domain Bacteria; kingdom Pseudomonadati; phylum Verrucomicrobiota; class Terrimicrobiia; order Terrimicrobiales; family Terrimicrobiaceae; genus Terrimicrobium; species Terrimicrobium sacchariphilum. The sequence continues at coordinate 3,029,718 of NZ_BDCO01000002.1, read as the reverse complement.
GAGCTCGGGCGGGGAATATTACTTCCTCTCGCGCATCTATCACCCAGCCGTCGGCTTCATGGCGGGCTTTGTCTCGGTGACGGTCGGCTTCGCCGCCCCGATCGCGCTGGCGGCGATGGCCTTTGGCGGCTATCTCGCCGCGACTTTTCCCGGGGTGCATCCGGGCGTGGCCTCGATGGTTGTCGTGCTCCTCGTCGCACTGCTGCACTCCCTCACCGTGCGGGCGAGCGGGAATTTCCAGGTCGTCGTAACCTGCTTGAAAGTCTGCCTCGTCGTCGCCTTCATCATCATCGGGGTGTGGAAGGAAACCGCGCATCCCGTGAGCTTTGCCCCAAAGCCGGGAGACTTCGCGCTCATGGTGAGCACGCCTTTTGCGATCTCGCTCATGTTTGTCCTCTACGCTTACACGGGCTGGAATGCCGCCGCGTACATCCTCAGCGAGGTGCGTCGCCCGGAGGTGACCGTTCCCTGGGCACTCCTCATCGGCACCGTGATCGTCACGGTCCTCTATGTCTCGATCAATGCCGTCTTCCTCGCCGCCGCGCCGCTGCAGGACTACGTGGATAAAATCGAGGTCGGCCAGATCGCAGCCGAGCACCTGCTGGGCGAGGAGGGCGGGCGCATCATGTCGGGCCTCATCAGCATCGGACTCATCTCCGCCATCAGCGCCATGACGTGGGCCGGGCCTCGCGTGGCCCAGGCCATCGGGCGCGATCTCGCCTCGCTCAAGGTGCTCTCGGCCACCCGCTCGGGCGGTGTGCCGCTCCCGGCGCTGGGCTTGCAGACCGCCATCGTCGTGATCCTGCTCCTGTCGGCGACCTTTGAGGCTGTGCTGGTTTATGCGCAGTTCGCCATTCTCGCGTGCAGCTTCCTTGCCGTGCTGGGCGTCATGGTTCTCCGCTGGCGGCAGCCTGCTCTGCCCCGGCCCTTCCGCTGCTGGGGGTATCCCGTCACGCCCATCGTGTTTCTGGTGCTGAATCTTTTTGCCATGGCCTACTCGGCGCACGATAAACCCATTTCAGCCCTCGCCGGGGCGGCGACGCTGCTGGTTGGTTTTTTGCTTTATTTCCCGCTCAGGAAGCGAAGGCTATCGGCATGAGACCGTGGTTGCTCGTAGTTGCTCTGTTCGTTGTTTCGTTTGCCCAGGCGCAGGAGGTTCGCCGCGCCCTGCCGGTTGACGCACCCGTCGTTGCCAACCCCAACGACATCGCGCAGTTCCTCGCCGGTCGTCCGGTCGCGTCGCTCGCCGCCTACCAGCAGTCGTCCATCTACCAGAACCACGTCGCCGAGATGACGAAACTCTGGAACCGCTACTACCAGAGCTATTTCACCAAAATGGGCACATGGAGCGCGACGGAACTCGCCCCGCGCATTCCCATGTCGCGCCCGGTGATCTATTTCTTCGGCGGTCCGGATGCGGCCAGCCCGCTCGCCTACTACCCCGACGCCCCGGCCTATCTCCTCGGCGGCCTGGAACCCGTCGGCTCCATCGCGCCGATCTCCTCGCTCACCCCGGAGGCGCTCGATGAGGCCCTGGCCAATCTCCGCCGCTCCGTCGAGTCCGTGCTCTCATACGGCTTCTTCATCACCAAGGACATGAAGGTCGATCTCGACCGCGCCGCCTTCCGGGGCGTGCTGCCTGTGATGAGCTCGTTCATCGCCCTCTCGGGTGGAGAGATTCTCTCCACCAGCTACATCGGTATCGACTCCTCCGGCAATCTCCAGGATTACGGCACCACCTACGCGGGCGGCAAGGGCGTCTCGCCGGGCGTGAAGATCGTCTTCCGCCGTTCCCTCGGCGCGGGCACGCAGACCATCTACTACGTGCAGTCCAACGTCGTCGACGACGCGGTGAAGTCCAATCCCGGCGTGCTGAAATGGGCCGCGCAGTTCGGCCCCGGCAACGTCTATCTCAAGGCCGCGTCCTACCTCACGCACGAGACCTATTTCGGCCGCATCCGCTCGTTCCTCCTGGAAAATGCCTCCTCCGTCCTCCAGGACGACTCGGGCATTCCCTACAAATACTTCGCCCAGAACGGCTGGCGCACCTGGCTCTTCGGCACTTACACCGGCACGCTCGACATCTTCACCAAATACTACCAGCCCGACCTGACCGCCGCCTTTGCCAATCCTGCGGATGTATTGCCGCTTCCCTTTGGAACGGGCTACAAGTGGCGTCAAGGTCAGTCAAATCTTTTGCTCGCCGTCCCGCCCGCGAAGGCTCTTAGATAATAGCAGAAATCGCTCGACATCGACGGGCGTTTCCTTGTGTTGTAAGGCGTGCGCCTGTCGCCTGAACATATCCTGAAGGCCCTCGGTCTTCCGTTGATCTGCCTCGCCATGTTTGGCCTGGCGGGCGGGCACCTTGCCGTGTTCCAAGCCGTCGCATGGGGGCAGATGCTCTGGAGCTATTCGCAGGATACCGGTTCTTTCATGGCCGGTGCGGAGAAAACCTTCAGCGGCAAATATCCCTGCTCGATGTGTCGCAAGGTCGCCGAGCAGACGCAGAAGGAGCAAAAGGCTCCCGCCATCTTCAAGGTCGACAAGCAGCTCGAGGTCTATGTCGTACTGGCTGCCCTCTCAGTTCGCCAGCCCGCTGGCCGCGACGTCACCTACTTCCTTTCCGACTTTCTTTTCAGTACGCGCCGTGAGGCTCCTCCCGTGCCCGTACCCATAGCGGCTGTCTGATCCGCTTTATTCGTCTAAGCTAAGGGGCCTGTTCGCGCCCTTTCCCAACGTTATGAACTGACGCGCACCCGCGTGCGCTCCGCCCTGCCGTGATGCCGGTCACGGTCTCGGTATGCCTGTGTCTTTCCGGCATCAATCCACATTCATGAAATCCATTTATTGCCTTATCCTTTCGCTTGCCCTCGGTGCATCGTCGCTGCGGGCCACCGTCCTCACCTCCATCCCCGGTCCTGAAGATCAGGGTAACATGATTATGCCGCTGGTGCGGCTTTCCGGGAATGCTCTATCACTGGAGTTTGATACGAGCAGAACTCCCCAACTCGCGTCGTTGGAAACATGGGCCCCAGGGGACACGTTTCAACCTACGGCGGCCTGGTATGCCATCCTTGATCCAGTTGGGGGAGCCGGGAGTTTGTTTAATAACGAATATGGTTTTACCTTCTCGGGTGCTATCCCCCAGGGAAAAGCACTCGCCATCAGTCTGCTCTCGGTCAGTTCGATCGAGATGAAGTTCTTCAACTACGTCAACAGCCAGAATCGGTTTGATGAGATATTCTCCGATGTCGGGGATCAGCTTCTTTGGAGCGGCAATATGTGGCATAACTATGTCACGCTGCCCTCTGGTGCCGCTGAAGGGACCTACACCGCGAGCTTTGAAGTGTATCTCGTGAATGGGACGTTTACCAGTGGCACGGGAAATGCCGACTACACAACGCTGGGACAGGATGCTCCGCGCGATCCGAACTATAGCAGCGTAACCATCAACTACACCTGGACGGTCGTTCCGGAGCCTTCGACATGGATGCTCCTCGGCCTCGCCGGTGTGCTTTTCCTCATGTTGCGTCGAAAGCGTGGGGTCGCATAGTGAAGCTGTCATCACAATATCCTGCCAGTCGGTGGCGCAAATGCGCCACCGACCCCGGCGGGGCATTTTCTCTGGTGGAAATCCTCGTGACCGTTGCCATCATCGGCGTCCTTTTTCTGACGATCACCGCCATGACCCGGAGTTCCATGACGCGAGCCAAAGATGTCCAGTGCGTTTCCCGCGTACGCAGTCTCGCCTCGGGTATCCTGCAGTACACTCAGGATCAGGGGGAGTTTCCTCGCAGCCTGCATAGCGCATCGGGTGCAGGAAAACCCGTTTGGGCAATCGCGATTCTGCCGTACATCGGCACCGATGAAACGCCAACTGGGGCAGCCTGGGATGCGATGTTTGAAAAAATGTTCCGCTGCCCGGCGGATACAAACCGTACTTCAAAGATTTATAGCTATGCGTTGAACGTGCATTTTGAGTTGAACCCTGACAGCGACGACTATCCCGGCAGCCCGTTGATCTGGCGGCGTCCCGCCAGTGTGATCTCGCCGGGTGCGACGATTCTCCTCGCGGAGCCTAAGGCTGTTTTCTACGCCGACCATATCATGAGCCATCAGTGGACCACGGCTCGCGCAGTCACCAATGCCATCGACGGTTTGCGCCATGGCAAGAAATCCAACTACGCTTTCGCCGATGGTCATGTGGAGACGATGTCGCCGGGAGACACCTTTAACCCCGCCAAGGGTATCAACCTGTGGAATCCCTCTCTGGCCCGCCGGCAATGATGCCTCAGCGACCGAGCAGCCCGGGCAGCTCGGCCAGCGAGGCGATGTGAAACCGCGCCGTCTCGGAGCGGGGGACCCCTGGACGGAGGATCTGCACGGTGGGCATACCGAGGCTGTTGCCCGCAGCGATCTCGGAGGCCGCACTGTCGCCTACGACGAAAGTCTCGGCAGGCGTGAGGCCGTGACTGGCGAGGATACGCTGGAACCATCCCTTCTTCCCAATGCGATCCGGCTCGTCGATGGCGTCGACGTAAAGCTCGTGCACATAGCTCGAGAGGTTCAGCGCGCGAATCTTGCTCTCCTGCAGATGGCGAAATCCTGATGTCACCAGCACGCGGTGTTGCGGCAGCTTCAGCAACTCGGGCAAGTCGCCATATCCATGCATAGGATGGCGAACCTCCATCCGGGAAAAGGTCTCCCAGCCCGCTCTCAGCATCTCCGGCGAGAACCCATGCCGCTCCGCCACCCAGTCCAGCGGATGCCGCCAGCAGTCGGAAAATGCCGCCTCCAGGGCTGTCTCGGCCAGCCATCCAGTATTGGCATCGCGTATTGCCTGAAATCCCTCCTCGAAGAGTTCGGTGCCAACCTCTCGGGCATCGGCGAGGCAATTATCGAGGTCAAAGATCACCGCGCGCGGTATGGGATGAAGCGGGGGCATGGTTACGATTGGGCCGTTGTGGTTGCCTGACGCATGCCCCGGCAGGCATGGTAGGCGCGGCTCAGACTGTCTTTGAGGGATTCCAGGCTCACTGGCTTGCTCATGTAGTCGTCCATGCCCGCCTCCAGGCAGGCTGTCCGGTCGCTTTCCTCGGCATTGGCTGTGAGGGCGATCAGCCAGGGATGAAATGAGGGAGTGGTACGTTTGCGTATCTCGCGGGCCGCCTGCAGCCCGTCCATCTCCGGCATCTGTACATCGAGCAGTACGACATCGAAAGGTACCGTCCCGAGGGCGTGCAGGGCCTCAACGCCATTGGCGACGATCATTGCGTCGTAGCCGATCCGGTGGAGCATCAACTGGGCGACCCGCTGGTTCACTGAATTGTCTTCCGCAACCAGGATTCTCAAGGGCAGGAGTGATCCCTGGGATGGCTCCTGGATTGCATGGCGGCTCTCTCCATTTTCTCCGGCTCTGCCTTCGATCATGCGAACCATCGTGGCGAGAAGGGCCGCCCTGCGTGCCGGGCGCGAAAGCACGGTGACATGATGTACGCTCTTTACCGGAGCCGGTGTGGCTCCCATGGGAGCGAGCGCGACGATCGGCGTCTCCTTTTGCAGGGCGCGAATGCCCGAGACGATTTCCTCTCCCAAGGCGGTGCGCATGGAGCTGTCCACCAGGATGATGTCGTAGGAGGCGTCCCGACGCAGCTCATCCAGAGCCGCATCGGCGGTATCGGTCACGCAGGCTATCATGCCGCACTCTTCTTCTGCCTGAGCGCGGTAAACATCTCGCGAGGCTGCGTTATCATCCGCGATCAGGATCCGGCGGCTACGCAAAGAGAGGGTATCGACTTGTCCTCTTGGCGGAGAATTAACCGCGATGGCAGGAAACTCGAATTGAAAGAGCGATCCATGGCCGAAATCTGACTCGACCCAGATGCGTCCCCCCATTTTCTCGATGAGTCGGTGGCAGATGACGAGCCCGAGCCCCGTGCCACCGTATCGCCGCGTGGTGGAGGCATCGACCTGGCTGAAGGCCTGAAAGAGCTTCACCATGCGGTGCGTCGGGATGCCGATGCCGGAGTCGCGTACCTCTCCATGAATCAATGGCCGCCCCATGAGATCACGTCGGAGCTCCAGTGTGGCCACGACTTCGCCGTGGGTGGTGAATTTCACTGCATTCGACAGCAGGTTGACAAATATCTGGCGCAGGCGCGTCGGGTCGCCCTTGATCCAGGCGGGCACCTCCGGATGCACCCGGCAGACGAGATCGAGTTTTTTCCGGGCCGAGGTTGTTGCCATGACCTCCATGGCAGATTCCAGGCAGTCGCGCAGATCGACCTTGATGGTCTCGAGATCGAGCTGTCCAGACTCGATCTTGGAAAAATCGAGGATGTCGTTGATGAGCGCGAGCAGAGTGTTGCCGCTGCTGTGGATCGTTTCGACGAGTTCGCGTTCGTGCGGCAGGAGATTGGCGCCGGAAAGCAGCTCGGACATGCCGATGACGGCATTGAGAGGCGTGCGGATTTCATGGCTGACATTGGCGAGGAATTCCTCCTTCGCTCGGGCGTGGGCCTCAGCTCTCGCTGTGGCAATCTCAAGCTCTCTGTTCCGCTGTTCCAGCAGCTCGGCAGCGCGGCGGCGTTCATCGATGTCCTGGAGGACTCCGCGCAAGGAGATGATCTGGTCGCCCTTGGATTTCACAGCCTCAGCCATGCAGTGAACCCATTTCGTGCGCCCTGACGGGGTGACGATTTGCGTTTCGAGATCCAGCTTTTGCCCGGTTCGCACCAGATCGCCGAGGGCGTTGATTACCCGGTCGCGATCGCTTTCGATCACCAGGTGGACCATCATCTCCCGCGAGAGATTTGCCGACGGAGTGACCTCGGTAATCTCGTAGGTGACGTCCGACCAGTACATGACCTTGGAAAGGACCGTCCATTCCCAGTGGCCGACCCGTCCCAGTCGACCTGCCGCTTCCAGCAACGTGTAGGCAGCCTGTTGGGCCTCGGCCGCCAGCCGTAGCTCCCTTTCGGTGCGTTTGCTCTCCGTGATGTCCTGTACGATCGAGCAGACTGTTGGCTCGCTCCCGGGATTTTCCAGCACGACCCCGTGGAGGAGGGCCGGTACGCGATGGCCGTCCCGATGATAGAACTCCTTTTCATACGGGCCGTACCTCCCGGTCTGGCGCATCTGCTCGAGTTGGACGAGTTCCTGCAACTCGTACTCCCGGGGCGTGAGATCCCAGTAAGTCATCTGCTTCAGCTCATCCCTCGCATACCCGAGACTGTCGAGGAGAGCGCGGTTGGCATCGACAAAGCTGCCGTCCATCATGTTGAACGAGATGCCTACGGGCGAAAGCTCAAACATCCCGCGGAACTGCTGCTCACTCCGGCGGATGTCTCGCTCCATCTGCTCACGCTGGGTTACATCGATGGCGGTGCCGAGATAGGACTGCACTGCTCCATGCTCGTCGCGCACGATCGTGACACTTAGCGCGACCGACTTTCGACTGCCATTCTTGCATATGAAGGACCATTGCCGACTGTCGACTCCGACTCTCTCGGCGATGGCGGTAAGGGTGCGAAACCCTTCCGCAGAGAGGTCGTGTTCGATAAGGAGGTGTTTTGCGTAGTCCTCGACCTCGAGCGCGTCGTGAAAAATGATCGGAGTGCATTTGCCCACCACCTCGTCGGAGGAATATCCGAGCAGGGTCTCCGCGCCCCGGCTGAAGTATGTGATGAGTCCCTCGGGATTTGTGGCGATAAGAGCCACGCCGGTGGCTGAATCCAGCACCGCCCGGAGTCGGCTCTCACTCTGGGCGAGCGCGCGTTGGGCCTTCACCTGCCTGGTGACATCCGTCTGTACGGCGATGAAGTGAGTGATCTTGCCCATCGCGTCACGGACGGGGTCGATCTTGACATGCACGATGTAGGGGGTGCCGGATTTGGTATAATTCGTCAGCGTTTCTTCGCAGCTTCGGCCGTCCGAGATGGCCCCTCGGAGGCGCCCGATGGTCTCCTGGTCCGATTCGGGCCCTTGCAATACCTGGCCCGGTTTCTTTCCCCGCACCTCCTCCAGCGAGTAGCCGGTGATTTTGGAAAAGCTGGGGTTTGCCCATTGGATGAAGCCATCCGCGTCTGTGATGATGACGGCGTGAATTGTATGAGCTGCGACCAGCGAAAGAAGCTCATGGCGCTGCTTCTGGATGCGGACTGCCGACACATCGGTATGTGTGCCGGTCACGCGAAGGGGTTCTCCGTTTGGCCCCCAATCGATGACATGTCCGTCGCATATCACCCACATCAGAGAGCCATTCGCATTGGTGTACCTGGCCTCTTCGCGGAAGGGAATGCGCCCCCGGCTCTCGACGTGTTTGCGAAAGCTCTCCTCCATGCGGTCGACATCCTCCCCCCGGAGGAACTTGCGCCACGCTCGGGGGTGCGTCGGTAATACTTCGGGAGCCCAACCAAATAATTCTGCAAATCCCTCACCGAGGGATTCACTGTCTTCCGGAGGCCTCCAATCCCAGTGCGCCGTCCGGATAAGCTCAATAATTCTGGGGGGGCTACCTGAAAGATCGAAAACGGAGGCGTCCGCCGGGCTAAATCGATTCATGTGCGTCTTTCGACGGGTAGAAAGCCTACCAGTTTGCCGTGAAAAGCACCAGCGCCAACCTCCCGTGAGCAGGAAATCGACCGTTTCAGCTTCAGGGATTGGCGATTAAGAGCTTCACCACCAGGCCGAGCGTGGCCGAAGCCGCGACCACCGGTAGTACCGGCCACCGGCCTTTCCAGATGCCAAAGAAAAACACGGTGGCCAGGGACAAGGCAAAAAAGTCAACTCGGTGTGGGACCGGGAAGATCACATGGAGTCCAAACCAGACCGCAAGGTTCAGAATGATTCCAGCCACTGCTGCGGTGATTGTCGAAAGAGCGCCACCCAGGGCATGCGAACCGCGCAGCCTTTCCATGTACGGGGCGCCGGTCAGGACAAAAAGAAAGCTTGGGACAAAGGTTACCCAGAGCGTCATCATCGCTCCCAGCGTACCTGCCACGAGCGGGGGCAGCGTGCCGGGATGCTGCCATGCGGCCAGGAACCCGACGAACTCTAGAACCAGGATCAGCGGTCCCGGGGTGGTTTCGGCCAGACCCAGCCCGGTCACCATTTGCGGCGCGGTCAGCCAGTGGTAGTGCTCCACCGCCTGCTGCGCGACAAATGGTAGCACTGCGTAGGCCCCACCAAAGGTGACCATGGCCGCCTTGCTGAAAAACATTCCCAAACTTGCAAAGATTGCCTCTGGCCACAGGTGGGCCAGCGCCACCGGGAGCCACCAGAGGATCAGGCAGGTCATGGCGATGCGGAGGCTTCGCCCATGGTTGAGGGGTTCACTGTCGAGTACGGAAGCTGTGGCTTCGCGGGAGGGAGACGGGGTGAAATAGCGTGGATACCACCGTGCGCCCGCCGCTCCGGTCATTGCCGCCGCCAGGATCACCGCGACGAACGAGATATTGAAGATAAACAAAGCCGTAAACGCCGCTCCAGCCACCGCCCACATTGCACGATTGCGGAGGGCCGTACGGCCGATCCGTAAAACGGCTGCCGCCACGATCGCGATCACCGCCGGTTGCAGTCCATAAAAGATCGCCGCGATAGCTGGGACGGAGCCGGCAGCTGCGTAGAGCCAGCTTAGCGCCCAAAGCAGAATGGCCGCAGGCAGGACGAAAAGCGCCCCTGCCACCACCCCTCCAGCCGTCCCATGCAGCCGCCATCCGATATAGGTCGCGAGTTGCTGGGCCTCAGGGCCGGGCAGAAGCATGCAGAAGTTCAGCGCATGCAGGAACCTCTCCTCACTGATCCACCCTTTTCTCTTCACCAGGTCGGTGTGCATGATCGCGATTTGTCCGGCGGGTCCGCCAAAGCTGATGCATCCCAGCCGGAGCCAGTAGAGGGTAGCCTCCCAAAAACTCGGCCGGGTTGGAGGCGGAGCTGGGGGGTCGGCGTTCTCTGGCATGGATTTGCGCGACATCATTCCAGAACGATGGGAAAAGCAAAAACGACTTCTTGAGTCTTCGTTACAATCTTGTCACGCAAGCGCCGTTGTGGTTGCCTTTTCCCTCGGTAGCCTCCCAACGCACAATTCCACTCCCGCCTAGTCGGCCAGTTTATTTCACTTATGTGTGTTTTCCAGATGTCGCAATGGCCCGACGCCCGCTCGGTGGCCCGGACTGCGTTGGCGATTTTTTCCGCCGTGATGCTTGTCTGGACCCCTCTCCAGGCAGCTGATACCGCCTCTTTTGATTTTCCGATCAAGGATTCCGCCGATATCCCGGCTCGAATGGCCGGGCCGGTGAAGCAGATCATATCGTCGGATGGCATTGGCTACACGATTTTTGCACTTCAGCCCGCGACTCCCGGTGAGGAGGTCCTCGCTACGGTGGTCTTCGAGGACGGCCCGGAGGGCGGCCCTGCTCTCCTCTGGATTGATGACTCCGGGCAGCAGGTCACACTCTCCTCCAGCCTTTCCGACGGCGTGGAGGGAAAGAACCAGCGCACGGTGGCCATACCTGTGGCTTCGGCTCTATCCGGCGGGAGACTTGTGATCTCTGGGGACCAATCGAAGGTCCTCCGCGCCCGGCTCGACTGGCTCTCGCCTGTCTCCACGGTTGCCGCTGCCGATCAGCGTCCCGGTCGGTATCTGGTGAATGATCGACTTGTTCCGGTGGACGCGGTGAATGGGCAGCCTCCCGTGGCTGAGCCCGATGCATGGATCGGGAAGGTGTATGAAGCCTTTCTCCAGGAGGAGCCGGCCTCGGTCGAAGGAGGAGTTGAGTTTGTGGTGCCCCTCGGCGAGCCGGCCTCCCAGGTATTGCTCTCCGCGCGCTTCCTCGGCCTCCCGCTCGACCAGGGAGTTTCGGTGTGGCTGAATAAGAAATATATCGGCGAGTTGCATCCGCAGGTTCCCCCGCTGACCGATGCCGGTTACGTCGTCGATGAATCCGGCGATTCTTCCTATGCGGGATGGCGCACGGGTTCTCTCTTCATTCGAGCCTCCGATTTTCAGCAGGGCGACAACTCGCTCGTTATCTCCTCCAGGGCGACCGGTGCCTACATTCGCGACGCCGCGCTCCAGTTTCGCCCCGCTGCTTCTCCGACTCCCTCGCCCGGGCAGACCGTCTCGGCCGGAGATTCGGTCGATCTCGATTCGCAAAACCTCGATCTCTCGCCATAGTTCATCATGAGCATCTCTTCTTCGTTTTCTGCCTCCCGGCCCTCATTACAATCCGGCTACACGCTGGTGGAGATCATGATCGTGCTCGGCATCATTGCTGTGCTCGCCGGGTCGGCCATCTACATGCTCGTTGGCAGCGTGGATACCGCAAAAGACCAGCGAGTGGACTCCGACATTCAGGCCATCAAGCAGCAGCTCAGCCTGTACGAGATGCAGAACTACACGTACCCGACCACGGCCCAGGGCCTCGAGGCGCTCGTAGTACGGCCCTCGACCGAACCTGTCCCGCGCAAATGGCGGCAACTCCTGAAAGCCGTGCCACTCGATCCCTGGGGCACCCCTTACCAGTATGCGTTCCCGGGTAAGAAAAACGCCGGCGGCTTTGACCTCTACTCCTTGGGACCCGACCGCAAGCCGAGTGAGGATGACGTGCCCAAGAACTAGAGGCACCGCAGACAGCCATCGGGCTTTCACCCTCATCGAGGTGATTGTAGCCCTGGCAATCATAGCGATCATCTTTATTGCCCTCATCCCGCTGGCTGCGCCGTCGCTTTCCGAACGCAAGCTCCGCCATGCGATGGATGATATCGTGGCCTTCGTGCGTTCCAATCGCCTCGCTGCCGAGGCCGCCGGCCGCGATGTTTTAATTCAGTGCCACTCCGACGGCCTCATGGTGAACCAGAAGTCTCTCGCAGGTCGCCTGGATGTGCCGGGGGTGCGTATGTCTATCCGCTTTCCTGGAGGCAAGATGGAACGCGCTCGCGGTCAGGTGTGGCGGATCTTGCCCTGTGGGGTGGTCTCACCCGCGACCGTGCGGGTCGAGGATGGCGACTATTGGCTGGAGGTGGATGTCGACCCGCTTACCGGCGACATCATGGAGGAGCGGTACTCGCTCTAGCTCCCCATGAGAGAGCGTATGTCAACGAGGGGATTCACCCTCATGGAAGTGCTGGTGGCCACGGCTGTCTTCGCCTTTGCCGTGCTAGGGTTGCTTTTTGCTCTCAATGTCACCACCGACGCCGCTCGTGAGACCCTGCGTCAGCAGGCCATTCGCACCGAGCTGCAGAACCGTCTGGCCCGTCTTTCTGCCCCGCCTTTCATCGCCGGTCGCCAGACGGAGGACCGCGATGGCATCACCTATACCTCGGAGATCACCAGCGAGCAGATCAAAGCCGCCGACCTGACCTTGATGGGAGGGTATTGGCGTATCCGTGTCACTGCGGCCTGGAAGGAGAGTGGCAAAAACTATGAATGGGATGTCTCCCATCTCGCCTTCAATGCGAAGCAATAGTCCCCGACGCGCCTTTACTCTCGTTGAGGTGCTCATTGCCATGGTGGTGTTCATGCTGCTCGTGGGAGGCATTTTTACCGTCGTCACCGTCTCGACCATCTCAGCGCGCGAAGTCACCACCATGCGGCTCCAGGGCGCCCGTATCGACTCTTTTCAGGCGCTCCTCCGCACGCTCTTCGTCAATCTCCCGCCCGATGCCCGCATCGACCTGCGTGTGCGTGATGCCAAGGGTGGCCCGGCGGTGGAGTTGCTCATCTTTCCGGCGCCGGATTTCATGGACTTTCAGACTGGCGGAACCGGAGCCGGTCTTGCCATCGCGGCCCTGCCCGATGGGCGTGGCGCCTTCACGATCTCCATGGCCAACTTTCGCTCGCCCATCGGTGAGGAGCGCGAAAAGGAGATCGCAGCTGCCACGTGGATTCCGCTCCTGCCCGACGTTCGTTCAGTACGGTGGAGATTCGGCCTTGCCGGGCAGCCTATCCTCCAGGAGACATGGGATGGCAACTCGGGCCGCCCGGTCTTTGTGGTTTTCGAGCTGACCCTTACCGATGGCTCGACATCGGAGTTTACTTTTGGCGTTCCCATTCTGACCCGGGCCTCCGATCGCCCGCCTCGCGACCGATGACCGCCCACCTCGACCTCAGGCTTTCGCGTGGCGCGGCGCTGCTCATTACCTTGTGGTGTGTCGCCATCGTGGCCATCGTCGTTGTGACACTCGCGCGCGTGGTGGATGCCGACGTCGACACCGAGAAAGTGCGGGCAAAGCGCTTCGAGGCACGTGAGTTCGCACTCTCTGGCATGGCTCACGGGATGAACCCCAAGCTGGAGCGCGACAGCGAGTTCTTTAACCAAACTCTTCCCTCCGGTGGCGAATGGCACGTCCGGATTGTCGGAGAAGCTTCCCGGATCAACATCAACACCGTTCTCGCCGACCGGGACAGCCACATCCTTGAGCGTCTCTTTCGTCTTTGGGGACTCTCCGATGAGGAGGTGCGAATCGTCACGGATTCCCTTGGCGACTGGGTGGATCGCGACGGCCTCGCACGTCTCAACGGCGCGGAGAGAGAGCAACTCCTGGGACAGGACCAGTATTCGCTGCCGGAAAATCGTAACTTTCGTTCCGTCAATGAGATGTCGCGCGTGCGCGGAATGGATGCAGTGGCCCGCGTGAAACCCGATTGGAAAGATTTTTTCACCGTCTACGGTAATGGAAAGATCGACATTCAGGATGCCTCCGCGGATGTGCTGGAGGCCGCTGGCCTGACCGCTACGCAGGCTGAAGCTGTTCTCGAGATCCGCAATGGGGGCGACCGACTTCCCGGCACTCCAGATGATCCCACGATCAAGGATATAAGCTGGATCGCCGAGGCTGCCGGGATCGATCCTGAGCGGGCAGCGACCATGCTCCAGAATTTCCAACTCACCTCCGAGCCGACACGGGTCGAAAGTGTTGGAATCCTCGGTGGAACCCGCTACCGCATCACCTCTGTGCTCGACCGCAAGCAGGGCACTCCGTTTAGTTGGGAGGAGGAATGAGTAAAAAGGCCACAGGCATCCGCGTCGTGCGGCAATGGTGCAACGGCTGGGAGCGATGGGAGTCGATCCCGTCGACCCCCGTCGTACGTTCGCTTGAGCTGGCCGTGGCTGGGGAAGGCGATCTTTTTGCCGTGCCTGCCCGGCAAGTGGTGGCCGTGCCGTTGTGGCTGGACTCCGATGATCCAGCTGTGGTCGAGGCCTCGGTTCTTCTGGAGCTGGAGGTAAGGGGATTTGCCTCCGAAGGCGCCCTGGCCGACGTCTCCGTACGTGAGGTCACCAAGGAAAATGGACGTACGCTGGTGGTGGTGTCTGTCTTCCCGTCGGATTTCGAAAAGAGATTTCCCGACGTTGCCGCGCAGCGCTACGAGGTGTCGGCATCGTTGCTTCCACTCGATGAAGATGCGCTGACGGTCTGGCGCGAGGGCGGGGAAATCGTAGCCGCCTACACGCGCGGAAAGACGCTGGTTTACTGGACGACCTGGGACGCTGCTGCCACCGGGAGGGAAATTCAGACCTGGCTGAAATCCACCACCCTCGGGCTCCTGGCTTCCGGGTTCATCTCCCGACGTCCGGCTCAAGTGGTGGTCGATGATGGTTTCAATGTCTCTGACCTTGGATTTGAGTTCATTCCTGTCGTTCGCCCGCTCGGCCCGCCAGCGCTGGAAATGGTGAAGTGTGACTGGAGGCCTGCCTCTGCCGTGGAGGCGGAGCGGCGCAGGCTGGGGCGCGCCCAGTTCCGGCGCATCGGGCTGGCTGTCGCTGTCGCCTACGCGCTTCTCGTGTTCATAGCGGGTGGATATCTTGTCTGGCTCAATATTCAGGGCACGCGACTCTCGGCCGATATCGACTCGCTCCGCGCGGAGGCGACACAGATCCAGCCCATGATCCGACAGTGGCAATCTGTTGGCCCCAGCATTGACTCGAGGCGGTTTCCGCTGGAGATCCTGCGTCAAGTCGTTGAGAGCCTGCCACCGCAAGGCATTCGCCTGACCATCTTTGATGTGACTCCCGAGCGTATCACCGTGGAGGGAGAGGCCATCTCCGCATCGCACGCCGCCAAATATTTCGAAACGGTCTCCCATCAGAGCGGGATGACCGATATTGACTGGCAGATGCCACCCCCGGCGCTCTTGCCCAACAACACCGCACGATTTCAGATCGTCGGCACATCGCGATGAGAAGGCTCAGTCCCAGCGAAACCCGCCTGCTTGTGATCTTCGGGTGCGTTGTTGCACTCATCGTCAATCTTTTCGTCCTGCGCTGGTATGTGGGTGCCCGTAATGCGGCGCTCGCCCGACTTTCCGACCTCCGTGCGATGGGTGTCGAGTATCGCTCGGTGGTTGCCGAGCGCCCGATCTGGGAGGCTCGCCAGCGCTGGATGGAAGGAAACCCACCCCAGGCCTACGCTGGATGGCAGACGGAATCCGCGTTTGCCGAGGAGATACAGAAAAGCCTGCAAAAGGAGGGCATAACCATTGATTCCCAGAGCCTCCGCGAGTCCCGTCACGAAGGCGATCTCGTCCGGATGGAACTGGAACTCAGCCTCAAGGCGGACCTCGAGCATATCGTCCGCTGGCTTTACTCGATTCAGCAGCCTGGTCGCTACATCGTCATTGAGGAGATGAACCTCAAGTGCCTCGATAAAGGTGACACAATGATTGTTCGCTTGCGTGTCACCAAGATCGGAAAGATGGAAGGAGTCGCCAAGTCGTCATGATCTCCCGCCTTTCCGTGATGGTTCTGCTTTCTGCTGCGTTCGTCGATGTCACCATGGCCGAGGAGCCGGTCGACTTTACCCCCGAGACGCGTGACCTGGCCTATTATCGGATCATCTGGGAGAAATCTCCGTTCGTTGCCCGCACGTCCGATGCTGCAGCTCAGGGACCGGCCCTGGCGCAGAGATTTGCGCTTACCGGCCTCGCCGCCCTCGGAGACCGCCAGCTCATTTTTCTCCTCGATCGCAACACGCTCACCCGTGTCGTCGTGGGCAATGGCAAGGACCAGTCCGGAGTGCAAATCGTCTCCATTCAGAATCCCGACCGTCTCAAGGAAGCCGCCGTCACCATCCGGCTGGGCAATGAGGAGGCCACGCTGAAGTACGATCCCGGCGTCGCTCAGGTCGCCAATCAACCTGCTCAGCCGCCCGCCCCTATTGGCCCTGGGGGAGGCCCTCCCGGCATGGGGGGGCAACCTCCAGCTCAGGCAGCCTCGCAGAATCCGGGATCCGCACCCCAGCCGCAGGCTCCCCGGCAAATCAATCGCCGTCGTCTGATTAATTTCGGCAACCAAACCAACACCAACCGATGAGACCTCTCCTCGCCGCTCTTGTTTTCATCCTGCTTGCATCCTGGGCCATGGCCCAGATGCCTGCACCCGGCACCACTACCTCCAGTCCGCGGGACACCAAGCTGCAACTGCCTAATAACCCGATCAGCGACGTGCTGGAGTTTTACGAGGCTCTGACAAAAAAGCGCCTGATCCGCGACGCCACCCTCACCGGGCCCAATCTCTCCATTGAGGCTCCCGACTTTGTCACTCGTGAGGAGGCGATCAGCATGATCGAGGCCGCCCTTCTGCTCAACGGGTACTCCATCGTTCCCGTCGACGACAATACGGTGAAGATCCTCGGCAGCACCAAGCAGCCACGCAGCGAGGCTGTGCCGCTTTTCTCCGGACCGGCCTCCAGCCTGCCGAATAACGATCAGGTCATCTCCTACTTCATGCCACTTTCGCACATCTCCAGCGACGAGGCGGTGAATGTCTTCAACTCCTACGTCGTCCTGCGCTCGTACGGCTCGATCATTCCTGTACCGAACGTGAATGCCGTGGTCATCACGGAGAATGTTCCTCTGGTGAAACGTCTTATCGACCTGCGCAAGGTCATCGATGTGCAGGGTGCCACGACGCTTACCGAGTTTTTTCCGCTTCAGCGGGCCGATGCCACCAAGGTGCAGGACATGCTCGGCGCGATCTTTGAGAATTCCGGCTCCCCCTCCGCTCCCCGTCCCGCCGCTCCACCCGCAGGGGGCGCGCCCACGACATCCAATGCCACCGCCATCAAGGCCGCCGGAGGCAACGGCGTGCAAATATTTGCCGACGTCCGCACCAATCGCGTCCTTGTCATCGCCCCGGAGAAGCAGATGCCCTACATCCGTAAGCTCATCGCCGACCTGGACGGAGCAGCCTCCTTCGAGGAACCCTATGAACGTTTTCTGAAGTTCGTACGTGCGGCGGATGTACTTCCCGTCCTCGCCAACATGCTTACCGACGATCCTGAGAAGCAGAAGGAGTTTGAGTCGGAACAGCAAAACAACAGGATGTCGGACCAGAGCAGTCCATATAATAACAATAATAACACGAATAATAACGGTCAGAATGGTTCAGGGGGCTTCGGCCAGGGCGGCGGGGGTGTGTCTGGCGGGACCAAGCCGGACAAACTCGTGGATCCAAATGAAAGTACCGCTCCGCTTTCCAAGATCGTGGGTAATGCCCGCATCATTGCAGATCGCAGCGTGAATAAAATCATCGTCATCGGCCCTCCAGAGAGCCGCAATCGCGCTGCAAGAGTACTCGATCTTCTCGACCAGCAGCCCAAGCAAATCTACCTCGCAGTGGTCATTGGGCAATTGACTCTGGGGGATGGTATTGAGGCGGGTGTGGATTATCTCATTCATACAGATAACCTGAAGATCCTTGGCCAGGGAACGGCAGCCAATTTGGGAAATCTGATTCAAGGGCGTAGTGCTTCGATTGATGTCGTTCCCGGCACGTCCAATGTCGTCTCTGCTGCCGCCGATGCTGCCGCTACTGCTTCGCAGGTCGCGAGTACCGCTCTTCCACTTCTCTCTGGGCTCACGGTTTTTGGCTCATTCGGAGATTCGGTCGACGTGCTGGTGCGTGCGCTCGGAACGAGCAATAAGTTCGAGGTTATCTCCCGTCCGGTTGTTTATACGGTGAATAACAAGAAAGCCGTTATTAGCTCCGGTCAACAGGTGCCAGTTCCCACCAGCACCCTCACGTCCGCCATTTCTTCGAATGTTGCCACGGACTCTACGGCGCTCCAATCGAACATCGACTACAAGGATGTCGTATTGAAGCTGGAGGTTATCCCGCTCATCAATTCCGAGAACGAGGTTACCCTCACGATCGCTCAGCAAAACGACAATGTGCAGGAGCAGGTGCAGATATCCAATAACAGCGTCCCGGTCATCGGCACGCAGGAACTGCGCACGACTGTCACCGTGCCGAATCGCAACACCGTGGTTCTCGGCGGACTCATCACTGATCAGGAGACTCGTATTCAAACAGGCATCCCGTTTCTCAAGGACGTCCCCGGTCTCGGCTATCTCTTCTCCACGACGAAGAAAGATGTCACACGCCGCGAGCTCATTGTCATGATCCAACCTTTCATCATCGACAGTGACGCGAAGCTCAAGGAGGCCAATATGATTGAACGGGGCAATACGAGCTTCCAGTCCAGCATGTACGAGGACAAAATTCCCGTCCGCAAGGCCATCCTCCCCGACACCCCGCGTGCCGAGCAGCAGCGCAAGGCCGAGGAGGCCCGGCAGAAACAGGAGGAGGCTGAGCGCAAGGCCGCACAGCGCCAGCTCAAGCTCCAGCAAAAGCAGCAACAGGCCAACTGACCCATGCTAGGCGGCGATTCACTCGTGGAGTTCTTCAGCCGGGCCGGTGAGGAGTCGGGCTTTCCTGACATCACCGAGATTCGCACCCGCGTCGCATCCGCGCTCCAACTCCAGCAGTCGCCCATCCGCAGCGTTCTGGACATCACCGGGCTGCCGGAAACCGAGTTTCTGCACTCACTTGCCAATCAGCTCGGTGTGGAGTGGTTCGCCCCGTCGAATACCCTCGATCCGCAGAACGAGCATTTTCCCGCCAGGCTCGCGCTGAGGTATCACCTTGTCCCGATCACGATGGCCAAGGCGCATATCACCCTCGCGGGGTATGATCCACTGGACATCGTGGCGCTGTCCGCCGTGCGCCAGGCCTTTCCGCAGCACCGCGTACAGTTTGTCGCCTCGACGCGCAAGTTCGTCGTCAATGCCATCCGTGAGCGCTACGGCGTCGGCGCGGAGACCTTTGAGGAGCTCCTCGAGGGCCGCCAGGACCTCGACCACCTGGAAGCCACCGAGGAGGTGAACGTCCTCGACAGCGAGGACTCGGAGGCCTCGGTGATGAAGTTCGTCAACCAGATCATGCGAGAGGCGCTGAACGAGCGCGCCACTGATATTCACGTCGAGCCGCTGGGCACCGACCTCCGCATCCGCTACCGCATTGACGGTGTCCTTCACGAGGTTCCCGTCCCCCAGAAGATCAAGCTCCTCCAGGCCTCCGTTCTTTCGCGTATCAAGATCATGGCGGGCCTCGACATTGCCGAGCGCCGCATCCCGCAGGATGGTCGCATCAACCTCGAACTCTCCGGCAAACCCATCGATGTCCGCGTGGCTACCATTCCGTCGGTCACCGGCGAAACCATCAGCCTCCGGTTGCTGGGGCAGGAACGTTTTGACTTTTCCCGGCTCGGTCTCGATGAAGCCTCCGAGAATGTCATTCGCGGCCTCCTCGCCATGCCCAATGGCATCGTTCTCGTTACCGGCCCCACCGGCTGCGGCAAGTCGACCAGCCTTTATACCTTTCTCTCGTCGCTCAATACCAAGGAGCGCCGCATTGTCACCATCGAGGACCCGGTGGAAAACAAGCTCCCTGGTGTGATTCAGATCGCCGTTCGTCCGGAGATCAACCTCACCTTTGCCAACGCCCTGCGCAGTGTGCTCCGTGGTGATCCCAATGTGATCATGGTCGGCGAAATGCGCGACCTGGAAACCGCGGAGATCGCTGTACGCTCAGCCCTCACCGGTCACCTCGTTTTCAGCACCCTGCACACGAATGACGCCGTTGGTGGTATCACACGGCTCATGGATGTCGGCGTCGAGCCGTTCCTCATCAGTTCTGCCGTCCGGGCCTTCATCGCCCAGCGTCTGGTACGTCGCCTCTGCCATGAGTGCCGCCGCCCGGTCTCGCCAAAGCAGTGGGAGTCCGCCGGTCTTTTTGTCCCGGACGGCCATCTGGTCTATGAACCCGGCGGCTGCGAGGCCTGTCGCGGCACTGGCTACCGCGGCCGCACCGCGCTTTATGAAATCTGCCTCGTGAGCCCCAATCTCCAGGAGCTCATCCAGCAAAAGGCCACCTTCAAGAATCTCCGCCGCCTCGCCCGCGAGGAGGGTATGATCACTCTGCGCGAGTACGGCTGGATGCGCGTGCGTGACGGCTTGACGTCGCCCGCCGAGGTGCTTCGCGTGACCAGCGCCGAATCGGAGGTTGCCGCCGAGAGCTGACGATGGAAACCTTTTCCTACAAGGCTGCTGGTCCTGGCGGGGTGGAGTCCGGCACGTTGCAGGCCCGTTCCAAGGCCGAAGCCTACCAGCGTTTGATTTCCCGCCAGCTTCGCCCGATCGCCATCGAACGTGCAGGCGAGGGAGGAGATACGACTGCGGTGAAAAGATCTCCTGGCGCGGTCGAGTTTACAGGACGACTTTCCGCGAATGAGCTCCTCCTTTTTACCGAGGAGCTTTCGGAGCTTCTCGACTCCGGCCTCCAGCTTGATCCCGCTTTGCGGGTGATGGAGTCGAGCAAGGACAGCCCCAACATCGCCAAGGCCTCTGCTTTTCTCCGTCAGGAGGTGCGCGATGGGGTGAGTTTTTCCAATGCCCTTCGGCGCTGTGGCACCGGATTCTCCGAGCTTTTTTGCAGCACTGTCGCCGCAGGCGAGGCCGCCGGGGCTCTGCCCAAGATCCTCAAGCGCCAGTCCGAGTACCTTGCGGTCATTCTCGACCTGCGCAAGCGCATCGTCGCCGCGCTCATCTATCCGAGCATCGTTTTTGCCGCAGGCATACTGCTTATGGTCATCTTTATGACCTTCCTCCTGCCCCAGCTCACCGTCCTGCTCGGCAAGACTGGAAAAAAGCTTCCCCTCATGACGCAGATGATGATCAACACGAGCGACTTCATCACGCACTACGGCATCTTCGTTCTCGCTGCTCTGGTCGCCCTCATCATCGGTTTCTGGGGGTGGAAACGCAGCGCTGAGGGGCGGGCGACATGGGACCAGTTCAAACTTCGCATTCCACTCATCGGTGGCATCCTCACCGGTAAGTTCCTTGCTGAGTTTTGCCAGACCCTTGCCACCCTCCTGAACAATGGCGTCACGCTGCTCAATGCCCTCACCCTATTCCAGCACGCCACGGGCAACGTCTATCTTCAGAAACTCCTCTCGGCGATCGTCGAGAGAGTGGGCGAGGGGGCTTCCCTCGCCGCCACCCTGCGCAGCCAGCCCTTCTTTCCCGGCATGCTTTGCGATATCGTCACCGTGGGCGAACAAAGCGGCGACCTTGCAGCCTCTCTCCAGCGCGGTGCCAAGCGCTACGATCGGGAGTTTGCGCACCAGATCGAGCGTCTCACCGCCTTTATCCAGCCGCTCACCATTTTCGTCGTTGCCATCTTCGTCGGCGTGGTCGCCTATTCCATGATCACGGGTATCCTATCGTCCGTCGCCAGCCTTCGACCGCAATGATGCGACTGCTTCTCGCGTTCCTCTTGTTGCCCTGCGCACTCTTCGGCGCGTCGACGCGGGCAGAGCTGATTTTCAACATTCAGTCGGCGATCAAGACGCAAAACTCCGCCGCCCTCGCGCAATGTTTCAACTTCGATGGCGCTGATGATGCCACCCGCAAGGCCTACGCCCGAGTCATCAAGAGCATGTGCACCTGGCCCGACCCCATGGTGCAAACCTCGGAGCGCAATGGCACTGGCCAGCTCAAGATGACGAAGGACGGGCGACCAGTGCATCTCAATGGCGACTGGACCTTTCAGGTGCATCTCTACGCTTCTCCCGACAAAAAACAGGGATTCGTTTTCCCCGCCGGGCAGGTGCGCGGTGATTATTACATATTGCTAGCTATCCCGGATTAGGCATCACGACAGGCCTGAGGGGTTTGTTACAAAACCGTAACCTGTGGCCGTTTGACCGGTTTTAGCGCGCACGGTCAGATTAGGCGTTCATGCCTAGGCCGTGTTTTCACAGTTCAACTCTCCGCCGCGCTCGCGTCGTCGGTACGTCGCTTCGCTGCGGCGTGCTCGCTGGCCTGTGCCTCTCGGGGGTGTTGAGTCTGCCTGCCTCGGCTCAGGAAACCACTGCGCCTGCTCAGGAGCAACCTTCTGCCGATCAGCAGGCTGCGCCACAGCCGCCTGCCGAGGACGCGACTCTCTATATCCGTGAATATCGCGTGGTGGGGTCGAAGGCGCTGGATCGGGGTTCAGTTGAGGAGGCGGTCTATGGCTATCTCGGGCCGGGTCGCACGGCGCAGGATGTGGAAGGTGCTCGCGCCGCGCTGGAGAAAACCTATCGCGACAAGGGCTTTCAGACGGTTTCGGTTAGCGTTCCGATGCAGCGCGCCGCTAATGGCGTTGTCTTTCTTCAGGTCACCGAGGCTCCTGTCGGGCGTCTCCGCATCAACGGGTCGCGCTTCTACGATATTAACAAGATCAAGGCCCGGGTTCCTTCGCTGGCCCAGGGCACTTTGCCAAACTTTAACAAGGTGGAGCGGGAAATCATTGCACTCAACCAATCCGGCGATCTCCAGGTTACGCCCTCTCTCGCTGCGGGCGTCATGCCCGGCACGGTCGATGTGAATCTCGTTGTTAAGGACAAGTTTCCGCTGCACGGGAGTGTGGAGTTGAACAACCGCTACAGCGCGAACACGACGCCGCTGCGGCTGGATTTGAGCCTGCGGTATGACAACCTGTGGCAGCTGGGACACACGATCGGGTTTGGATTTCAGATCGCACCGCAGCGGATTCAGGACGCGCTGATTTATTCCGGGTATTACATCGCGCCGGTGCCGGGGGTGGACTGGCTGAGCGTGATGGCGCAGGCCATCCGGCAGAACAGCAACGTGTCGACCCTGGGTGGTTCCGCCGTGGCGGGAAATGGCTCGGTCATCGGCGGGCGGTTGCTCTTCGACCTGCCGGGGAAAAAGGGCTTTTTTCACTCGGCGAGTTTCGGGGCGGATTACAAGGACTTCACGCAGGACCTGAGCATCAACGGGGCAACGACGGGATCGCCGATCCAGTATTTTCCGTTCTCGCTCAGCTACACGGCGGCGTGGGTGGGGAAGAACTACCAGACGGAGTTTAGCGGAGGGGTGACGTGGAGTTTTCGGGGGATCGGCAGCGACGAGACGGATTTCGACAACCGCCGGTACGCGTCGGACGCGAGCTTCTTCTACTTCCGAGGCAGCCTGGGCAACACGCTGGATCTTCCATGGGGCTTCCAGGCGTATGGACTGGTTCAGGGACAGGCCAGCGCGCAGCCGCTGGTGGATACCGAGGAGTTTGCGCTCGGCGGTTTGAACACCGTGCGCGGGTATCTGGAAAGTGCGGTGCTGGGCGACAGCGCCTTTGCCGGAACGCTGGAGTTGCGGAGTCCGTCGCTGCTGTGGTGGGCGCCGGAGGGCAACGAATGGCGGGTGTTTGGATTCCTCGACGGAGGCGTGGCCTGGGTAAACGACCCGCTGCCCGAGCAGCAGGACGAGTTCAGTCTGGCGAGCGCGGGGTTCGGCAGCACGATCAAGCTCTTTGAACACCTCAACGGCTCAGTGGTGCTGGGAGTGCCATTCATCACGCAAAGCCCGAACACGGCGTACGACCCGCTGCTGTCGTTCCGGGTCTGGGGAGAACTGTAAAAATTTCTATGCAGGTAAGAACATTCATAATGACCATGGCCATGCTGGGGGTGACCCTTGCAACGGGAAGCGCGTGGTGGGACAAGGACTGGACGGCGCGCAAATCGTTCACGATCGACCCGACGGCGCAGGGCGGAGACATCTCGGAGCCGGTGGGTCCGGGCGTGGTGCTGGTGAGGCTGCACAGCGGGAATTTCAACTTTGGAGCCGTCAAGGAGGATGGAAGCGACCTGCGGTTCGTGGCCGAGGACGACAAGACCGTGCTGCCGCACCAGATCGAGAAATGGGACGGGCTGCTGAACGAAGCCTTCGTCTGGGTCAAGGCGCCCGAGATCAAGCCCGGGGCGAAAACAACCTTCTGGCTCTACAGCGGGAATGCCGAGGCCACGGCGCTCGACGCCAAGGCCGTCAAGGGCACGTACGACGCCGACACCGTGCTGGTGTATCACTTTGCCGGAGCCGGAGCGCCGCAGGACGCGAGCGAAGCAGGCAATACGGCGGAAAACGCCGGGACGGCGTCCGAGGGAGCGCTCATCGGTGGCGGCCTGCGCCTGCTGGGAGCGAATCCGCTGGTTTTGCCGGGATCGAGTTCGCTGGAATGGTCCGACGGCCAGGCCTTTACGTGGTCGGCGTGGATCAAGGAAAGCACGCCCGCGGCGAACGCGACCCTCTTCAACCGCACGGCGGGTGGCAATGGCTTCCGCATCGGAGTCGACAACGGCGCGCCGTTTGTGGAAGTGACCGACGCCAGCGGAGTCAAGCGCACGGCAGCAGGCCAGCCGCTGCCCGCCGCGACCTGGAAGAACCTCGCGGTCGTTTCCGATGGAGCGAAAATCAAGCTGCTCGTCGACGGCGCGGACTACGCCACGCTCGACGCCAAGGTGCCCGCCATCAACGGCCCGTCCTATCTGGGTGCGACCGGCCCCGATGCCACCGGCGGATTCGTGGGCGAGCTCGACGAACTTGTCATCTCCAAGATCGCACGTCCTGTCGGCTGGGTGAAATTCACAGCGATCAACCAAGGCGGAAGCGACGCCAGCACGAAGCTGCTCGTTCCCGGCGAAGACGAGGGCGGAGAAGGCCATAGCACGCTCGACAACATCATGGAGCACGTGTCGATCTTCGGCGACATCAGCAAGTCGCTCACCTTCGACGGCTGGGCGGTCATCGCCCTGTGCTCGATCATGGCCATCCTCGGGTGGACCGTGGCGGTGCAGAAGTTTGTCTATCTCAACCAGGTCAAGAAAGGCACCGACCAGTTCATCCAGCAGTGGGAGGAGGTGTCTTCCGACCTGACGAAGATCGACCACGCTGACGAGGCCAGTGTGAAGGCTCTCGGCGGAGCCAGCGTCAAGCAGCAGAAGCTCATGCTGCAAAGCCCGCTCTATCACATCTATCACATCGGCTCGCAGGAGATCAGCCACCGCATCAAGGAAGACAAAAACAAGGGACTCTCCGCGCGGTCCATCCAGGCGATCCGGGCCAGCCTCGAGGGCGGCCTCGTACGCGAGGTGCAGAAGCTCAACGGCAAGCTCGTTTTCCTGACCATCAGCATCGCAGGCGGTCCCTATCTCGGACTGCTCGGCACGGTCATAGGCGTTATGATTACGTTTGCGACCATCGCCAAGACGGGCGAGGTGGAAGTCAATTCCATCGCCCCCGGCATCGCGGGCGCGCTTCTCGCCACCGTCGCTGGTCTGCTCGTGGCCATTCCGGCGCTCTTTGCCTACAGCTACCTGAGCACCCGCATCAAGGAAACGGTCAGCACGATGCAGACCTTCATCGACGAGTTCGTGACCAAGATGGCGGAGTTCTACCCCACGCCGGAATAAGGAAATGGACGCCGGAGGAGACAACAAGAGTTACGACGACATCAACGTCACGCCGATGGTGGATCTCTACCTCGTGCTGCTACTGATCTTCATCATCATGACGACGGCGGGCGTGCAGGGCGTGAAGGTCGATCTCCCGAAGGCAAGCAAGAGCCCGGCGCTGGAAGGTCCCAAGAGCAAAGCCATCACGGTGAACAACGAAGGAAAGATTTTCCTCGATACCGTGCCCGTGACGCTGCCCGAGTTGGAGCAAAAGCTCAGCCAGCACAAGGCGAAGTTCCCGGATTTTCCCGTCGTCATCCGCGGCGACCGGCTCACGCATTATCAGGGCGTGATGGACGTTCTCAACGTCGTTGGGCGCCTCGGGCTGACCAAGGTCGGCCTCGCCACCGAAGCCAGCAAATAGACCCTCATGCAGGACGAAGACACACCCACATTCTTTCAGCGCTACCGCGTGATCATCATCGCGGTGGGCGTGCTGGCGCTTGTCGTCGGCGGATGGGTCGTCTTCGGACCGAAGGAAGGCAAGAAGCGCAAATCGACCGCCAGCGTGATGAGCATCATGCCGCCGCTGCCGCCCCCGCCGCCACCACCAACCCCTCCGCCGCCGACGCCGCCCCCGCCGCAGGAACCGCCGCCGGAGCAGACCAAACAGCCTGAGTTTCAACCCGAGGAAAAACCCGCGCCCGAGCCGCCGCAGCCGCCCGACAATCCGCCGCCCGCAATGGGCACGGCGTTGCAGGGCGATGGCCCCAACAGCTTTGGCCTGTCCGGCACCGGCAACGGTCTCATCGGAGGCCGTGGCAATGGCAAGGGCGGGGGAGGCGGAACCAAATACGGCTGGTACGCCGGGCAGGTCCAGGCCCGCGTGCTCGAGGCGATGCAACGGCATCGCAAGCTGCGCAGCTCGGCCTTGACCGTGCAGGTGCGGATCTGGGCCGACAGCAACGGGCGCGTGACGCGCGCCAAGGTGAGCGGGACGAGCGGAGACGCCGCCATCGACCAGGCCCTCGAGCGCGAAGTGCTCACGGGTCTGCAACTCAGCCAGCCGCCGCCTGACGGGATGCCCATGCCCATCGTGATGCGCATCACCGCGCGCCGACCCAATTAGTTTTCATGAAGAGACAGACCAACCCACGCCGAATGATGAATTGCCTCCTCCTGCTTGCGGGTGGAGTAGCTCCGCTCATCGGCGCGCATGCTCAGGATTCTGCCCGTCCGGCTCCGTCGCCCATCATCAATCAGAGCGGCGGACGCACCCGCATCATTTTCGATTACGCCGAGCCCACTCCGGCCGCCGCCCCGACGGCCACCCCGGTCGCGACCCCGACCGCCTCGACCTCATTGTCCACCCCCGAGCCGTGGCCGCTCGGCACCCCGGTGCCCACGGCCACCCCGGAAGCGACTCCGGCTCCAGACGCGATTTCCACGCCGGAACCCGCCGCAACCCCCGAGCCCGTGGCTACGCCGACCCCGGCGCCTCTTGCCGCCACGACTCCGGTTTATCTTAACACCCCGACACCGAAACCGCTGATCGACTTTACGCCGACCCCGGCCAGTCCTGTGGCCGAGGCAACACCTGTGCCTTCGCCGGTTGAAACGACGCCAGCACCTGCCGTGGCGGAAGCGACGCCCGCTCCAGTTGCGCCGACCCCGGCTGTCGCCGAGGCCATCGCGGCCCCGAGCGTTGCCCCTGTCGTTAGCGAAGCCACTCACACACCTGCACCGAGTGCTCCGGCAGTGGCCGAAGCCACCCCCGCGCCGACGCCGGAGGAAACCCCGGTGGATCAGCGCCCGGCGGAAGTGTTCCCGAATCCCGCCAGACAGCAGGCCGTTGTCACATCGCCGACCCCGTCGGTTGCACCCGCCCCGGCTACACTGGATTCCGCATTTCCTGCTCCCACCGCACCGCCGCAACCTGTCGCCGCGATTAAACCGCAGCCGGTTGAAGAACCTGCTCCGCAGGCTCCCGCCGCGCCAGCGCCTCAGCCCGCACACACCGCCGCCGCACCGCAAAACGAGCCGGTGCCCGACGTCGCCGCAGCCGCCGAGTCCGCCAACCTCGCTTTGCCCAGCGCGCAGGACAAGCGTCCCGCCTCTGAGAGCGTGACGATCAACCTCATCAACAAGCTCGTTCAGCGCGGCCTCCTCACCAAGGAGGATGCCAAGGACATGATCGCACAGGCCGAGGCGGAAGCCGAAGCCACCCGCGCGCAAGCCCAGGCCGACATGTTTGCCATCGCGCAGGTCGCCGCCGCCCAGGCCGTGAGCGATCAGGGCGCAGTCGCGCAAGCGCAGGCCGGACCCACGCCATCCGACAGCGATGTGCGCGTGACCTACATCCCCGAGCCGGTCAAAACGCAGATTAAAGAAGACATCAAAATGGAGCTGGTCAACGAGAGCCGCGCCTCCGGCAAGCCGCTGCTCGGCGGTCCGAATGTCGCGAGCTTCCTCCCTGCCTGGGTCAACCGCGTCCATCCCTTCTTTGACCTGCGCCTGCGCTACGAAGGCATCTTCTATCCCGATGGCAACGACGTGACCGGCGCGTTTCCGAACTTCAACGCCATCAACACCGGCCAGCCCTTCAACACCGCAGGCGACCAGTTTTCGCCGCAGTACAACGCCGATCAGAACCGCAACCGCTTCCGCATCCGCGTACGTGGCGGAGCCGAGATGGATCTGACGGATAACTTCACCACCGGATTTCGCATCGCCACCGGCGAGACGAATTCCCCGGTGACGACCAACCAGACCATCGGCCTGAACAACAACGGACAGGGCGGCCAGTTCAGCAAATACGCCATCTGGCTCGACCGTGCCTATCTGAAATACGAAGTCAGCGCGAAGGATGACGACCGCAGTCTCTCCGTCATCGGCGGTCGTTTCGATAATCCCTTCTTCAACACCTCGCTCATCTGGGATGACGACCTCGGCTTTGACGGCGCGGCCATGGTGGCGCGCTACCAGGTCTTCGACGGGTTTACCCCATGGCTCGTGGGCGGAGCCTTCCCGGTCTACAACACCGACCTGAACTTCTCGTCCAACCAGCCGCAGAAGTTCGCCAGCTACGACAAGTTCCTCTTCGGCGGCCAGCTCGGCTTTGACTGGTCTCCGGCCAAGGACTGGAAGGTGAAGTTTGGCGCGGCCTACTACTACTTCTACAACATCGAGGGCAAGCTCTCCGATCCCTACACACCGCAGAACATTAACGACGCGGGCAACACGGACAACAGCCGTCCGTCCTTTGCCCAGAAGGGCAATACCTACATGGCCCTGCGCAACATCGTGCCGGATGCAAGCAACGATTATGGCACAATCAACCAGTGGCAGTACTACGGACTCGCGACGAAGTTCCAGGACTTCACCGTGACCGCGCGTATTGACTACAATGGCTGGGAACCCGTCCAGGTTTCGCTCATCGGCGAGTACGTCCAGAACCTCGCTTTCAACAGCAGCGCGATCAACGAGATCGCGGTCAATAACCGTGGCGCGGTTGATACGACCGAGCTGGACAACATCGGCGACTTCGAGGGCAGCCCGTACGGCTGGAACGTCGAGCTGCGCGTCGGCACGCCTGCGCTGGCCAAGGCGTGGGACTGGTACATTTCCGGCGGCTACCGCTACATCGGCTCCGACTCCGTGGTCGACGGGTTCAACGATTCCGACTTCGGCCTCGGAGGCACCAATATGCAGGGCTACACCGTCGGTGCAGCCGTCGCGCTAAACCCCAATGTCTGGCTGGCCGTGCGCTGGTACGGCGCGGAAAACATCGCCGGTCCGACCTACAAGGTCGACGTGTTCCAGTTCGACCTCAACGCCAAGTTCTAATGAAAAAGATATTAGCCGTCCTGTTGTTGCTTAGCCCGGCGCTGCTCCATGCGGCGGGCGCGGAGGAGGGAGACCCCGTGGTCGCCAAGCTCCGCGAAGCCCTGCGCAACACCATGCTCCAGATGCGCGACGTGCAAGGTCAGCTCGCCAACGCCCAGGCCGCCCAGATCGCCAGCGACGCCAAGGTGAAGGAACTCACCGCCCAAAACGACAAGCTGACCAGGCAGATGATCGAGGACAAGAACGCCTCGACCAATTCGATCGCCGAGCTCAACACCCGGCTGGAGGAGCAGGGCGTCGTCATCCAGAAGCTCAACGCCACCGTCGACCAGTGGAAGCGCGGTTACAACGAAGCCACCGCGCTGGCCCAGAAGAAGGAGGCCGAGCGGGCCAAGGCCGCCGCGCAGATCATCAAGCTCGACCGCATCGTGGCCGACCAGCAGATCAAGAACGTCCAGATGTACAAGGTCGGTACCGAGATCCTCGACCGTTACGAGAAGTTCGGGCTTGGCGAGGCCATCCTCGCCCGCGAGCCGTTTGTCGGCATGACGCGGGCGAAGTTCCAGACCCTCATGCAGGATTATCAGGACAAGCTCGTCGACCAGCGTATTTCCAGTACCAGCAGCAGTACCACCAGCCCAACTTCCAGCAGCCATGAAAGCAGTAACCATTAGCATCCTCCTCCTCGCCGCCGCGTTGACCGCGCGCGCGCAGGACGCCACCACCATCATCGCCAAGGTCGGCGACACCGAGCTCAAGGCCAAAGACCTCGCACCCTACCTCGCGTCCCTTTCCGCCGATGACCGCGCCGCCCTGACCAGGAACCCCGCCCTCCTCAACCAGGTCGTGCGTTCGTTGATCCTTCAGCAGGTGCTGCTCAAGGAAGCCCTCTCGGCCAACTGGGACAAGCGCCCCGAGGTCGTCGAGCAGCTTGAGCGTTTGCGCAAAAACGCCATCGCCGAGGACTACCTCGTCACCGTCGCCAAGGTGCCCGACAACTACCCCGGCGAAACCGAGATCAAGGCCGCCTACGACGCCCGCAAGGATCAGCTCCAGCTCCCCAAACAATACCAGCTCGCCCAGATCTTCATCGGAGCCGATGACGCCAACGGTCAAGCCAACCTTGACGCCGTAACCAAGGCGCTCAAGGCCGCCAATGCCGACTTCGCCGCCATCGCCAAGGACAAGAGCCAGGAAGCCCAAAGCGCCGCGCGCGGAGGGGAAATCGGCTGGCTCACCGCCGCCGCCGTCCAGCCCGAGCTCCGCGACCGCCTCGCCAATGCCAGCAAGGGCGCCGTCACCGAGGCCATCCGCCTCCCCGACGGCTGGCACATCATAAAAGTCCTCGACGTCCGCGAACCCCGCACTGCCACCCTGGACGAAGTCAAACCCCGCCTCATCGAAGTCCTCCGCACCGAACGCGCCAAATCCAACCGCGAAGCCTACCTCGCCCAACTCCAGCAAAAGAACCCCGTCTCCCTCAACGAACTCGCTCTGGACACACTGATATCGAGAGAGACCGGTAAATAGTGATGCCTAACCCAAGATCTTCACCGGCTTGCCTTGGATGGTTTTCTCCACGCACGGACAGATTTCTTCTTGCAGAGCAAGACGGCTCTGCTGGTCTCCTGTCTCTATCTTGGTTTTCAACGCCTCGAACTCTTCGGGCATGGAATTGAGGCACTCGTGAGCTGATTCCTATTCTGCTGGAGTTTGCCGTCTCGGGGAGAATAGGGCTTTTTAGTGGGACTTTTTTGGGATGCTTTTAAAGCTTTTCCGGTCGTTTTCTAGCCATTCCTATCGTTTCGACAACCTTTTGAAAATTCTCCATGAATCACTGATCTTTAGGAGATTAAGGTGGGGTGACCGACGGGACTCGAACCCGCAACAGCCAGAACCACAATCTGGAGCTCTACCATTGAGCTACGGCCACCATTGCGAACCAGCGCCGTGAGGCGATGGGTGGGAGAGAATCCTGTGTTTGTCGCCGATTGTCAACGCGTTGTTGCGTCTAGACGGCAAAAAAGAGCGGCCCCGTCGAACGTACCGACGAGACCGCTTCTACTCGGGGGAAGTTATTTTCGCCACCCGAAGGTCGAGGGATAGACCGTGATCGGCTGGGTTTGGATCACGGGCGGTGGCACGCGATAGACAGGCGCAGCCACTGGAGCGTAGCTCGGGACGGTGGAAAATCCTGTGGTGCCGGGTTGGGAAACCACGACGACAGATGGCCCCCAGGCGTAAAAAGCGGGGGAGGGACATCCGTAATAGGTGCTGATCGGGCGGCAGACGACAGGCGCCGGAGCGCAAATCGGAGCCGGGCGGCAAACTGGCCCCGTATTGATGGAAATAGCGAACTGTGGGCCGCCTGCAAAAGCGGTCGTAGCAGCGGCGAGAGCCAGAAATCCCACGATCGCCGATTTCGTTTTCATAGGTGTCTCCAGACGAGTATAGTAAACACCATGGCAGCCCGCTTTTCAACCGGGTTCTGGATGGCCCTCGCTCTAATTGCGATCGGCTTCCTCTCGGGGTGTGCCTCGGTGAAGTCCACCGAGCAGTTTTACATCCCGTATACGATGAAGGCGTATCCGCCCAAGCCACCGGATGCCTTTATCCCGATCATCGGCAAGCCGCCGAGGGACGGCTACACCACTATAGGTCGGCTGGCTTTTCAGAGCTACAATGGGTGGAACTTCATGCGCAAAAGCATGATCTACAATGCCCAGATCCATGGCGCGGATGCGGTCGTCTTGAAGGATGTCAGCAGCAACACGCAGACGGCGTATTTTCAGGTGCCGCCACAGTTTGATTACGTCCCGGTGACGGGTACGTACTGCAAGAACGGGAAGTCCTACACGTACACGAATTTTGTTCCCGTTTACCAACCGGGCTACGTCCAGCCCTATACGAATACGATCACCGCGATTGACGCAGAGATGATCGTATTGAAGAAATAGACCCCAGTCCCATGAGCCAGAACCCTCTCGACCGCAGCAATTTCACCCGCCCGCAACTCCGCCCTCCAGGGGATGCCGACAAGGTGCTCCTGCATTCGTGTTGCGCCCCGTGCTCGGGCGAGGTGATGGAGGCGATCAAGGCCTCGGGCATCGACTATACGATCTATTTCTACAACCCAAACATCCATCCCCGCGAGGAGTACGACCTGCGCAAGGAGGAGAATATCCGCTTCGCCGAGAAGAACGGCATTCCCTTCATCGACGCCGATTACGATGTGGATGATTGGTTTGTGCGGGCCAAGGGCATGGAGTGGGAACCGGAAAAGGGCGCACGGTGTACGATGTGTTTCGATATGCGGTTTGAACGCACGGCGCTTTACGCCCATGAGAATGGCTTCTCCGTCATCACAAGCTGTCTCGGCATTTCCCGATGGAAGAGCATGGAGCAGATCAATGAATGCGGGGAGCGCGCGGCGGCAAAGTACCCCGGTCTGACCTACTGGACCTACAACTGGCGCAAGCAGGGCGGTTCGCAGCGAATGCTCGAGATTTCCAAAGAGGAGCGGTTTTACATGCAGGAATACTGCGGGTGCATCTACTCGCTCCGGGATTCCAACAAATGGCGCGTCGCCCAGGGGCGGCCCAAGATCGTTATCGGGGAAAAGTATTACGGGCCCGAGGTGGACAGCCAGCCCGCCGCCTGAAGGGCAGCATTGCCCTCGGGCAAGCGATTTGTTAAGGCCTCCGCCGCATGAAGCATTTCACCGCGCTTTCGATCCTCGCCCTGTGCCTTGTCATGACGGGATGCGAGACCGTGCAGCCCGGGTCTCACAAGGCGGGAGAGCAATTCGTCCGTGAGGTCAACCTGAACGGTCTGAAGATTGGCGAGAACGAGAAGACGATTAAGAAGCTGTTTCCCCAGGCGCAAAAGATGCCTTTTGGCCGACCGGGGCGGAATGTTTACGAGATCGAGAATCCCAATCCGTACATCACCCGGGCGATTGCTTATTTCGTCGATGGCAAGCTGGTGAAGCTGGAGTTGCGGTATTTCAAGGGCCCCGGAGTGAACAGCCTCACTACGGCGGGCGGGTGGGATGGCTTGCGGGATTACCTGATCAAGAAGTTCGGTCCTCCGAACCAGACGGGGCCGAATGTGCCGCTCCAGACCGAGATGGGCGACCTCCAGCCCAAATATGCAAAGTTTAACGGCGAGTGGGACTTCCCGAAGCAAGATCGTCTGGTTCAGTATATTGCGCTGGCCGATGATAAGGGCGGCGTGGGTGTTGTCACGTTTGTCGATGCCACTCCTGTGCGCAGCTATGACAGGTCGGGCACGGTCGTTCAGCGTCCTGTTCCGGGAGCGAATTCCGCAGTTTACGCGCCGGTCGGAGGCCCGCCGAACCCCGGATTCTAGAAGGCTGCCGGGCCGCGGGAAAAATTTGGTTTTGGCAAATTCCGCGAGTCTGCCAATACTGGCTGGCTTTTCGTACGATGGAGCCTATTGGAATTGGTTTGGCGGGATTTGGGACAGTTGGCGCCGGGGTTTACAAGAACCTCGCGACCAACGGCGATTTGATTTCGCAACGCATGGGCGCCCGGTTCGAGGTGCGAAAGGTCGCCGTGCGCGATCTTTCCAAGCCGCGTTCCGTGGAGGCGCCGGAGGCGTTGTTTACGACCAACCTCGATGAACTGCTGAGCGACCCGTCGATTCGCATCGTGGTCGAGCTGATGGGCGGTATCGAGATTCCGCTGGAGTTCGTTCGCAAGGCGATTCGCGCCGGAAAGATCGTTGTTACCGGCAACAAGGCTCTGCTCGCCGAGCATGGGCAGGAGATTTTTCACCTCGCACGTGAGCATCGCGTGCCGGTCTTTTACGAGGCGGCGGTGGCGGGCGGTATCCCGATCATCAAGGTCGTCCGCGAATCGTATGTGGGGAATCGCTTCCTCAGCATTCACGGCATCCTGAACGGCACGAGCAATTACATCCTCACCCGCATGACGGACACGGGGATGGATTTTGCCCCCGCTCTGGAGGAAGCCAAACAGCTCGGCTATGCCGAGGCGGACCCGACGCTCGATATCAACGGCTGGGACGCCGCGCACAAGGCGCTCATCCTCGCCTCGCTCGCCTATGGGTTCTGGCTCGATCCCGACCAGATTTTTGTTTCCGGTATCGATCAGGTGACGGCGGCGGATATTCGCTTTGCCGATGAACTCGGCTACCGCCTCAAGCTGCTCGCGACCATCCAGGCCGGGCCGGAAAACGCCATCGAGGTGCGCGTCTGCCCGACGCTCATCCCGAAGAGCCATGTGCTGGCCTCGGTCAATGGCGTGTTCAACGCCGTGGCGGTGAAGGGCGACATCGCGGGGGACTCTCTTTTCTACGGACGCGGCGCGGGCCAGGACCCCACCTCCAGCTCCGTCATTTCGGATCTCGCCGAGGCGGCTGCTGCGATCGAGAGCCCGCGTTTCTGCTACGGTTTCACCTCGCACGACCTGTATGGCAAGTGCCAGCCGGTCGACGAATCCATTTCCCGATACTATCTGCGTCTCGCGGTCAACGACCGGCCGGGCGTGCTCGCCGCCATCGCCGGAGCGCTGGGCGAGGCGGGTATCGGCATTCTCTCCGTCATTCAACCCGAAGGCCAGGAGGGCGACTCCGTGCCGCTGGTGTTGATGATTCACGACGCTTCCTATGGAGCGATGCGCAAGGCCGTCGAGCGTATCGCGGGATTGGACTGCGTCCGTGACCAACCCGTACTCCTGCACGTCGAATCCTTCTCCTAAATGCCAGCTCCTCTCCATGACCGCGGCGTCATCAGCCGCTACCGTGAATACCTGCCCGTCAGCGATGCCACCCCGGTGATTTCGCTGAACGAAGGATCGACCCCGCTTATTCATTCGCCGCGCCTGAGCGAAAAGGCCGGCGCCGAGGTTTACATCAAGTACGAGGGACTCAATCCCACCGGTTCCTTCAAGGATCGAGGCATGACCGTCGCCATTTCCAAGGCGGTCGAGGAAGGCGCTCAGACCGTGATCTGCGCCTCCACGGGCAACACGTCTGCCGCCGCCGCTGCGTATGCCGCTCGTGCGGGCATCCAGTGCGCAGTGATCCTCCCGGCGGGCAAGATCGCCTCCGGCAAGCTCGTGCAGGCCTACCTTTACGGAGCCAAGGTCATCGCGATCAAAGGCAACTTTGACGACGCTCTCCGCCTCGTGCGCGAACTCGGCGGCGTGAACGGCATCGCCATCGTCAACTCGATCAACCCGCACCGCATCGAGGGGCAAAAGACCGGCTCCTTTGAGATCATCGAGGAACTCGGCGACGCTCCCGACATGCACATCCTGCCGGTCGGCAACGCGGGCAATATCACGGCCTACTGGAAGGGGTATCGGGAATTTGCCGAGGCCGAGCGCTCGACTCGCCTGCCGCGCATGGTGGGCTTCCAGGCTGCCGGATCAGCTCCCATTTTCTATAACAAGGTCGTCGACCAGCCGAATACGGTGGCTACCGCCATTCGCATCGGCAACCCCGCGAGCTGGGAAGGCGCGAGCAATGCCGTCACGCAAAGCGGCGGCAGCATCAACATCGCCACCGACGAGGAAATCCTCGCCGCCCAGAGCTGGCTGGCGAAGAACGAAGGCATCTTCGTCGAACCCGCCAGCGCCGCCTCGGTCGCCGGTCTTTTCAAGCTCCTTGAAAGCGGAGCTTCGCTCAACGCATCGTCGATCGTGCTCACCGTCACTGGCCATGGATTGAAAGACCCGGATACAGCCATGACCACGGGTGATTACCATCCGATCGAAGCCGAGGCCGACCTCGACACCGTTCGCAGCGTCCTCGAGCAATCCTGATTTTTTGCCATGCCCCTAGTCGTCCAAAAATATGGAGGAACCTCCGTCGGTACCCCCGAGAGGATCCTGAATGTCGCCCGGCGGGTGCTTGCCACCCAGCAGGCCGGGAATTCGGTCGTGACCGTTGTCTCCGCCATGTCCGGCGTGACCGATAGCCTCATCAAACTGGCGCGTGACGTTTCCAATAAACCGACCGAGCGCGAGATGGACGTGCTCCTCGCCACCGGCGAGCAGACGACGATCGCGCTCACGGCCATGGCCATCAATGCCCTCGGCGGCAAGGCGGTTTCGCTCACGGGCGCCCAGGCGGGCATCATGACCGACGGTATTCACACGAAGGCCAAGATCGCCAACATCTCGCCCCGCCAGATCCGCAAATACCTCTCGGAGGGTTATATCTGCATCGTGGCCGGGTTTCAGGGCCAGACGGTGCAGGGCTCCATCACGACCCTCGGCCGTGGCGGCAGCGACCTCACGGCCATCGCGATCGCGGCCGCGCTCAAGGCCAACAACTGCGAGATCTACACCGATGTCGACGGCATCTACACCTGCGATCCTCGCATCGTACCCAACGCCCGCAAGATCGACGTGATCGCCTACGACGAACTCCTGGAAATGGCCAGCTCCGGCTCCAAGGTCATGCAGTCCCGATCCGTGGAATTCGCCAAGAAATTCAAAGTCCCCTTCGAAGTACGCAGCAGCTTTAACACCAACAGAGGAACCATCGTGAAAGAAGAAACTCCCGGACTGGAAAACGTCGTCGTTCGCGGCGTCTCCGTGGAACGCAACCAGGCCAAGGTCACCATCACCAACGTACCGGACCGTCCCGGCGCGGCCTCCCGCATCTTTACCGCTCTGGCCGACGCGCATGTGATTGTCGACGTGATCGTGCAGAACGTCTCCGCCGCAGGCACCACGGATATTTCCTTCACCACGAACCGTGATGAACTCGAGAAGCTGGGCACGCTGCTCAACCCGATCGTCAAAGAGATCGGCGCCAGCGACGTCCTGAAGCAGGAAGGCATTGCCAAGCTGAGCGTGGTCGGTATCGGCATGCGCTCGCACTCCGGCGTGGCCGCGCGTCTCTTCGAGGCCCTCGCCAAGGGCGGAGTCAATATCGAAATGATCTCCACCTCGGAGATCAAGATCGCCGTCATCCTCGACGAGGCCAAGATCGTGGAGGCCGCCAACCTGGCCCACGAAGCCTTCGGCTTGGCGCAAGCCTGAGTCTTTTTTTTCAGATACTAACCGGGGCGTATCAGGCGACTGATACGCCCCGCGTTATTTGCGGGGCGGGTGAGTTGGCGTATCGTTTCGGAATGAACGCCGATGATTACCACAGCCCGGAGAAACTGCCCGGGAACCTCCGGTCACGCCTGACCCATGCAGCCATGGGCGGGCGGAATGCCGATGTCGTTGGCACGGGGCAGGTCGTGCTGGAACCCGAGCGGGCGAGGGGAGTCTTCTGGCCGGAGGGTGAAATGCGGCGGGAAGGCGTGCCGCATGCCGAGTTTATCTTTCTTCCGTCACGGCGACGATGGGAAATCCAGGGCGCCCAGTGGTGTGAGGAAGGCGGAAAAGCGCATATTCATTTTCGCCTCCTGGCCGTTCCGGCGCATTAGGATCGGTCTATACAAAAATCCGGCGCCGATCCACTGAATGATCAGACGCCGGATGTCTTAATGTTTAAGCCTTATTCGGGTTTACTTACAGGCTTTTGAGCCTGCTTCTGGTCCTTCAGGGCCTCGCGGGATTTCTCCAGAGCCTTCAGGTCGTCGAGAACCTTCTGCTGCTCGGTGGTGAGGCTGGGGCGGAGTTGCGACTCCACATCGGCCATCACGGCATCCATCTTCTGGCGGGCTTCCTCGCGGATGGCTTTGATCTTGTCCTTCTGGCCATCAAGGATGGTCTTGAGCTTTTCGCGCTGTTCCTTGGTCAGGTCGAGCGCACCCGCAAGACGGAAGCCGGGACCGCCTTCGCGATCGCCAAACCCACCGGGTCCGCGTTCGCCGTCATGGCCGCGGAAGTCGCGCGGGCCTTTGCCTCCGGGGCCACCAGGACCGCCTGGCCGATCTCCTTTTTCGAGCTTCGGCGGAGGCGGAGGTGAGTCCTGGCTGGAATTGTCGGCTGCGATCACCATGGCGGCTCCTGCGAGCGCGCCTGTGGCAACGAGAGTTAGCAGGGTGCGTTTCATAATATTAGCTGTTGAGGGGATGAACCCTCCGCACCCGCAAAAGTCGCAAAATATCTTAACGAATTTTAGCGAAGACTACAGTGTATCCCATGCGTCGACCACGATCTGTGACCACGTCTCGAGGTTATCGCGACGTTCGCGGAGCTGCTCGATGGTGAGGAAGCCGAGTTCCGCGATGGCCTTTTCTCCTGCGCTGACTTGATCGCTTTCCAGCGTGACGATGTGAACGACGCCGAGATGTACAGCGCCGACCTCGTTGCTGTCGTCGTTGATCAGCGCGACGGTGCGCTCGGTGAATCCTCCGGTTAAAGAAAGTTCCTCCGAAATCTCGCGCTTCACTGCGTAGTGATACGCGGATTGGTCAAAACTGGCCTGACTTTCGTCGGTGTCGTTGATGTGGCCGCCGATGCCGATCGACCCCTTGGCGACGAGTCGCTTTTCACCAGACTTCGAGCCTCGTACGTAGTGGAGGATGCGGTCGCCGTGCGTGAAGACACAATAGGGAATGATCTGCTTGAAGGAGGGATCATTCTCCGCCAGTGAGCGGGCGAGAAAGGAGTTGTTCTCCTTGAGAAGAAATTTTTCGAGATACGGTTCTGCCGGACGGCGCAGTCCCTGGAACGATCCGAGCTCGTCGAAAAGGCTGCGGGGAACTACCAAAACATTCTCTTCAGAAGTAGCCATGGCGGCGAATGCTGCCTGCGCAAACGATTCTCGCCAAGTTGATTCCGGATAAACCTTGCGCATGGGAAAAAAATACGCCACCGTGCAACTGTTGCGCTGTGAAACTTCAAAGAATTTCCCTCGACCACATTGCTAAACTGGCAGGCGTCCACAAGGCGACTGTCTCACGAGCACTGAGAAATCACCCCACGATTCCCAAATCCACGAGGGATCGCATCCAGGAGATTGCCCGCCAGGAAGGCTATCGTCCCAATCCGCTGGTGGCCATGTATCAGGCCCAGGCTCGCGCCAGTCGGCCGACGTCGATGCAAGCGGCCATGGGCTGGCTTAACGACTATCCGCATGTGGCTTCCTGGCATGAGTTTCCGTGGCTGCGGGGATATCTGGCCGGTGCGCGGCAGCGGTGCGCTGACATGGGTTACCGGCTGGAGGAGATCAGCCTCTCGACGGCAAACAGCAGCTTTGAGGATGAGGTTTCGCGCGTGTCAAAATTTCTCAAGGTCCAGGGCATTTACGGCATCATTCTTCCCCTCATGCTAAACCACCAGTATCTGCTCGCAGAGTGGGAGCATTGTGTCGTTTCGCTGATTGGCAGCGGCCACCTCCGGCAGCCTACCGGCCTCAACGGGTTGCACGCACAGTTCTACCCGCAGCGTTTCCCCATCGCCGATCGTGACTTGTTCTTCAATATGCGGCTTGCGTACCAGAATCTGCTGCAGCTCGGTTATCGTCGCATCGGTCTGGTCTATAGTCGATACATCGACGCCGAGGCCAACGGCCAGGCGCAGGGCGCCTACCTCTCCGAGCAGGCAGCGCTGCCCGAGGATCAGCGCATACCGATTCTATTCCTGGAGCGGTTCAAGGAAGGGCGTCCCCAGGCTTTTGACACATGGCTGGAGCAGGAGAAGCCGGAGGCGATTCTTTGCATCAACCCGGTCATTCGCGAGTGGGTGGAGCAACTCGGGCTGAGCGTGCCGAAGGACATCGGCCTCGCCAACCTGAATCTCGTCGCTGACGTCTCCGAGTGGAGCGGCATTAATGAGAAGCACGATGAGATCGGCGCCTCGGCGGTCGATCATCTCATCGGTGCTCTTAGCCGCAATGAACTCGGTCTTCCTCGTCAGCCTCGCAAGATCCTCATCCCGGGTGAGTGGGTGAGTG
Source organism: Terrimicrobium sacchariphilum (assembly GCF_001613545.1). NCBI lineage: Bacteria > Pseudomonadati > Verrucomicrobiota > Terrimicrobiia > Terrimicrobiales > Terrimicrobiaceae > Terrimicrobium > Terrimicrobium sacchariphilum. The sequence continues at coordinate 2,989,443 of NZ_BDCO01000002.1, read as the reverse complement.
GGTCGACTCTCCGTGCCATCGGTGATGGACCGGACATGTCGGAGCTGGGTCGTCGCTAGAGGCAGTCAGTATGAGGTACCCGCTTTTGTTTCTGGTGGTGGCGGCTGCGTCGGCTTTTGGTCAGCAGACCAATCAGCGCAGCAGCATGATCTTTGCGCCCGGTGCAAAGGAACCGACTGTCGTCAATACCCCTGCGCCGACTCCCACGCAGCAGGCTGCTCCCTCGGGAAAGGTGTTTTCCCCGGATGATATCCTCAACGCCTTCTTCCTGGCCCTCAAGGCCGATCAGGTCGATGCCGCCTATGACGCGCTGGTCCGCAACACGATCATTGCCGAGAGGCAAAAGGATGTCGACGGGCTAAAGGCAAAGACCAAGGAGGCCATCGATGGCTACGGACCGATCTCGGGATACGAGGTGGTCGACGAGCGCGAGGTGGGAACCGTTCTCATGCGCCGTACATGTATTTCCTTAAACTCCGATCTGCCCCTGCGCTGGCGATTCTATTTTTACAAGACGCAGGGCGAGTGGAGGCTGGTCGATTTGCGCATCGACGACGGTCTGGTCGAGTTGTTCGAGGATAGTGCTCGGCCACGTCGATGATATCGAATCTGCTTCGATTCATCCGTTTCTCCCACACGATTTTCGCACTTCCCTTCGCGGTCGGCGCGATGGTAGTTGCCGCGGATGGCTTTCCCTCGCTGCGAGTGATGGTCTGTATTCTTCTCGCCATGGTTTTCGCACGTACGGCGGCCATGACGTTCAATCGCATCGCGGATTGGGAGATCGATAAACGCAATCCGCGCACGGTGGGACGTCATCGACTCGTTCCCAAGGGCGTGGCGATTGCGACATGCGCGGTCTCCTCGCTTGCGTTCATCGGAGTGACGGCGTTTTTAAATCCGCTCTGCCTTGCCCTTTCGCCGGCGGCGCTGGCGGTGATCTTGGGATATTCTTACGCCAAGCGGTTTACCCATTTCGCTCAGTTCGTGCTGGGTCTCGCCTTGGCCATTGCCCCGGTGGGTGCGTGGTTGGCGGTGACGGGATCGTTTGCCCTCGCTCCCATCATTCTTGCCGTCGCGGTATGCGTGTGGACGGCGGGCTTTGATACGATCTATGCCACGCAGGACTACGAGGTCGATCGGCGCGAGGGGCTTCGCTCCATGGTGACGCTACTCGGAATTCCAGGTGCGTTGCGGCTCGCCGTCCTGCTGCATCTCGTCGCGTGGTTTGGCCTGGTTGCCTTCGGTTGGGCGGCTCACCTCGGCGTGGTCTATTTTGCCGCGACCGGGTTGATTCTCATCCCGATGGCTTATGAACACATTCTGGCCAGAAAGGGCAGCGTGGACGCGATCAATCAGGCCTTTTTTCAGGCCAATGCCATAGTGGGCGCTCTGTTTGTGCTGGGAACCCTGGCTGATCGACTGATCTCCTAGGACACGTGCTTGTCGATATACAGGGCGAAGGCGAAACCCGCAGCCGTCGCCAAGAGGCAGGCTGCCAGGGAAAGGGACACGTTTCCGAGAGCCAGCCAATGATGTCCCTGTCGGAATAGGGCCACAGACTGGAGGCTGAATGAGGAAAAGGTGGTGAAACCACCCAGAACCCCAATGATGGCAAATGACCGCAACGCCGGTGACGCATTCCAAGGCCCCTCAGGCAGGATCAACCCGCTGAAGAGCCCGATGACGAAACACCCGATGATGTTGACGATGACGGTTCCCCAAGGGAACAATGCACCGGATACTCCATCGATCCAGCTCGCCAGCAGGAATCGGGACAGGCTGCCGATCGCTCCTCCCAGCATCACGGCAGCGTAGATCTTCATATCCGGGGAACGGTGATTCCGCGCTGGCCCATGTACTTGCCGCCACGGTCCGCGTAGCTGGTCTCGCAAACATCGTTGGCGAGATAGAAAACGACCTGGGCGAGGCCTTCGTTGGCGTAGATCTTGGCGGGCAGGGGAGTCGTGTTGGAAATCTCCAGCGTCACGTGACCTTCCCACTCGGGCTCAAAAGGCGTCACATTGACGATGATGCCGCAACGGGCGTACGTGCTCTTGCCGACGCAGATGGTGAGCGCTTCGCGCGGAATGCGGAAATACTCGACGCTGCGGGCGAGGGCGAAGGAGTTCGGTGGGACGATGCAAACGTCGGTCTCGATGTCGACGAAAGACTTTGGGTCGAAATTCTTCGGGTCGACCACGGTGTTGAAGATGTTGGTGAACACCTTGAACTCATTGGAGACTCGCAGATCGTAGCCGTAGCTCGAGAGGCCATAGCTGATGAGACGGGAACCGTCCTCGGCGGCTTTGACCTGACCGTCCACAAAGGGCTCGATCATTCCGCGTTCTTTCGCCATCTGGCGAATCCACTTATCCGAACAAACGCTCATACTCTCGTTCCTTAGAAGGGCATTCCCGGGATGTTCAGGCCGCCCGTGGCTTTCTTCATTTCGCTTTCAGCGAGCTTGCGGGAATCCTCGATGGCCTGCTTGACGCCCGCCAGGACGAGCTCCTGGAGAAACTCGACGTCCTGCGGATCGACGATCGACGGGTCGATCGTGATGGAAAGCACGTCGCCCGTGCCATTGGCGGTCACGGTGACTTTGCCGCCGCCAGCGGAGGCTTCCACGGTTTTGTCGGCGAGGGAGGATTGGGCTTCGGCAATCTTGGCCTGCATGCGCTGGGCCTGTTGCATCATTTTCTGAATGTTCATTTTGTCGCTGTCTGGATTTCGCCCCGGAAAATCTCCAGGGCTTTCTTGATGAGAGGGTCGTTCTTAAAGTCGTCCATCGGATCGACTGCCGGGGCTTGTGGAGCCGTTGCAGCGGGTTCGGGCTCGGGAGCCTTGGCCTCCGGTACGGACGCGGGTTCGGGCTCAGGCTCCGGGATTTCCTCGACCACGGTGAGATGCTCGCCGATTTCCAGGCGCAAGGTCAGCTTGCGATTCAGGGCGGTGGAAAGCTTTCCTTCGGCATCCTTGCGGCCCATTTCGCCGAGGAAGGACGCCAGTTCCTTCGCTTCCGACGGCGGGAGTTGCACGAGGACCGAATCTCCCTCGATGAGCGCAAAGACGCCCTTCGTCAGCCATCGGAACTTGATCGATGTCTCGTAGGTGCGAGCTACGTTTTCCCAGGCGATGGAGGCATCGATGGATTTTTCCTCCCGCTCCTCGGCCTTGGTCAGAAGTGGCTCGGGGGCCGGAGCCGGCGGGGCAGGGGGGATCGGCGGAGCCGAAGCAATCGGGGTCGGAGCAGGGACTGAGATGGGCGCGGGAATCGGGGCTGGCACCGGAGCGGGTTCCGGTTTTGTTGAAACGGTGGGAGCCTGTACCACGGGAGCCGGGCGCACTGGAGTTGCTGAGGGGGCGGGCCGCGCCGGAGCGGACGGCAGTGCCTCGCCGCGACTCAACGCGGAAAGGGTGGTCAGCACATCATCGAGGCTGGCCTGATCAAGAATGTGGACGGCCTTGATCGTGGCAACGTCAAACTGGAGCTTCTTGTCCGTCGCCCAGCGCATGCGGGCTTCGGTTTCCGCGAAGAGATCGAGTAGCAGCAGGAGCTTCTCGCGCGGCGCGGAGGAGGCTCCGGCGACTCCGGCCACGAGTTCGTCGCGGATGAGCGAAATCAGGTCGGCGAGGAGCCGGGAAAGATCGCGTCCCGCCTCGGCCTGCCCGGCGATGACTGCCAGCGCGGCGGCTGCGTCGCGAGAAAGGACGTTCTCCAGCAGGGAATGAATCACCTCGCGCGGCGTGAAGCCAAAGACGGCCATCACATCGGTGGCGGAGATATTGTCCCCGCAGAAAGCGACCGACTGGTCGAGCATGCTCTCGGCGTCGCGCAATCCACCCTCGGCCGCGCGGGCGATCGCATCGGCGGCGGCCGGCTCCATCGTGATGTTTTCCTTGCGGGCGATGTCCTGGAGATGCGCCGAGATCGATTCCGTCGGGATGCGGCGCAGGTCAAAACGCTGGCAGCGGCTCGTGATTGTGGCTGGAACCTTTTGGGCCTCGGTCGTGGCGAAAATGAACTTCACATGCTCGGGCGGCTCCTCGAGCGTTTTCAGCAAGGCGTTGAACGCACCGGCGCTGAGCATGTGCACCTCGTCGATGAGATAGACCTTGAACGGTCCACGCGCGGGGGCGTAGGCGGCGTTGTCGCGCAGTTCGCGGATGTTCTCCACGCCGTTGTTGCTGGCTCCGTCGATCTCGAGCACGTCGAGGCTGCGCCCTTCCGCGATTTCCTTGCAGGCATCGCACACGCCGCAAGGCGTGGCTGTCGGGCCGTTCACGCAGTTCAGCGCCTTGGCCAGAATGCGTGCGGTCGAGGTCTTGCCGATGCCTCGGGGACCGACAAAAAGGTACGCCTGAGCGACCCGTCCCGACGAAATGGCATTCTGCAGGGTACGGGTGATGTGTTCCTGCCCCACCACCTCGTCGAACGTCTGGGGGCGGTACTTCCGGGCGAATACACGGTAACTCACGCCGGAAAACTACGTGGGACGACCGGGGGAAACGAAGCCTTTTTTCCATCCGGGGCGAATTTCCTCCCCGGCTCCTCGTGTTCTCTCTCTCGGACTACTCGGGCTTGGGGAGAAATTGGATTCCCGCCGCGCTGAGGATGGCAAAAAGGATGCACCACGGAATGGCTCCCACGGCGATCCAGATAATCACTTTTCGAGGTTGGGTCCCGAGGGCGAGAGCGATGAGGGCGGCGATGTACGGACCAGTGGTGACCGGAGCGAGCAAGCCCAAACCCTGAATGCCGAACCGGCCCCAGACCCGCCAGAAGACCTTCTGCGGATTCGGTTCCAGCGAGATTTTGAACTTCCTCTGCAGCCACTCGCGAGCCGGGGTGCCGATCAGGAGCATGGCGGCGGCAATGGCGGTGTATCCGGCCCACGCGGCAACGGCCGCAGTGGCGGGGTGGAGCTTGAGCGCGACGCCGGTCGGGATGGCCGCCAGGAAATAGACGATTCCCAGACTGAAAACGGCGAAAATGCTGGATAGGGTGGCTTTCATCCCGTGTGCGAGGCAGGAGGACATATCCTGCACAAGAGTGGTCGTCAAATATTCCAGCGTCTTGCAATCCGGTCTCTCTTCGCTAACGTGGCTGGTTCAACATTAATCGAACTTACCATGACCAAGAGCATCCTCGATCCCGCTCGACTCGAAGACATCGAGTTCAGCAATGATGAAATCGCCCGTTACTCGCGGCATCTCATCATGCCGGAGGTGACGCTGGAGGGTCAACGGAAGCTCAAGGCCGCCCGCGTCCTGTGCATCGGCACGGGCGGGCTCGGCTCTCCCATCGCGCTTTATCTCGCTGCGGCCGGCGTCGGCACGCTCGGGCTGATCGATTTCGACGTTGTCGACTACTCGAATCTCCAGCGCCAGGTGCTCCACGGCACCAAGGATGTGGGCCGCAAGAAGCTGAACAGCGCCCGCGACCGCATCAAAGACATCAACCCCAACGTCAACGTCGTCCTGCATGACGTGATGTTTCGCGCTGAGAACGCGATGGAGATTGTCGAGCAGTACGACATCGTCATCGACGGCACGGATAATTTCCCCACGCGCTATCTTTCCAACGACGTCAGCGTCTTCCTGAAGAAGCCGAATATCTACGGCTCGATCTTCCGCTTTGACGGGCAGGCCACCGTGTTTGCCCCGCATCTCGGCGGTCCCTGCTACCGCTGCCTGTACCCCGAGCCGCCGCCACCGGGCATGGTCCCGAGCTGCGCCGAGGGTGGCGTGCTGGGCGTCCTCCCGGGCGTCGTCGGCGTGATCCAGGCCATTGAGGCCGTGAAGCTCATCGTCGGCATCGGCGAGGCGCTCATCGGTCGCCTCATCCATTTCGACGCGCTGAAGATGAAGTTCCGCGAGTTCAAGATTCGCAAGGATCCGAAGTGCCCCGTGTGCAGCGCCAGTCCGACCATCACCGCGCCGATCGACTACGATCAGTTCTGCGGTATTCCCCAGGCTCAGGCCGAGGAAGACGCCGAGCCGCCGGTGCCGGAGATCACGGTGGAGGACCTGAAGAAGCGCCTCGACGCGAAGGAGAAATTCGTCCTCCTCGACGTGCGCGAGCCCTTCGAGTGGGACATCGCCCGCATCCCGGGCGCGAAGCTCATCCCGCTGGGCGAGCTCACCTCCCGCATGAGCGAACTCGACAGCGCCGATGAGATCGTCATCCACTGCAAGAGCGGTGTGCGTAGCGCCAAGGCACTCCGCCAGCTCCAGAAGGCAGGCTTTGGCAAGCTCGCCAATGTGGAAGGCGGCATCCTCGCCTGGGCCGACCGCGTCGACCCGAGCGTCGCCAAATACTAGACCTCCCGAGGCTATGGAAAAACGCCTCCTGGAAATCATCTGTTGTCCCGAAACGCGTCAGCCTCTCCGCGAGGCGACGCCTTCGGAGCTCGCGCGCGCCCGCTCTTTCAGGGCGGGCAATTTTGAAGCGGGCTTGATCCGACAGGATGAACAGGTGTTTTATCCCATTCGCAACGGCATCCCCCTGTTGATCTCCGACGAGGCCATTCGACTGGCCTGATCGGACGACGCGGGAACCGGCAGACTTACCATGACTGAACTCGAGACCCTGCGCCATTCGTGCGCCCACGTGCTTGCCACGGCCATTCTGAAGATCTGGCCCGAGGCTCAATTCGCCGCCGGTCCCCCGGTGGAGAACGGCTTTTATTACGACCTGGAGCTGCCCCACCGCATCACGCCCGAGGACTTCGCGCGGATCGAGGAGGAGATGAAGAAGGAGATCAAGGCGAACAACCGCTTTGAGCGCATCGAGGTTTCCCGCGAGGAGGCCATCGCCATGGCCGAGCGGGGCGAACTCGCCGCCCTCGGCGGTCGCACCGAGCCGAGCAAGTTCAAGCTCGATATCGTCCAGCACATCCCGGATGGCGAGGTCATCACGATCTACCGCAACGGCCAGTTCACCGACCTTTGCGCCGGCCCGCACGTTTCGCACACCGGGCGCATCGGGGCGTTCAAGCTGACCAATCTCGCCAGCGCCTACTACAAGGGCGATGAGCGCAATCCGCAGCTCCAGCGTGTCTACGGTACGGCCTTTAAAAACAAGACCGAGATGGAGGCTTACTTCACCATGCTGGAGGAGGCCAAAAAGCGCGACCATCGCAAGATCGGTCGCGAGATGGAGCTTTTCTGCTTTGACGAAGACGTGGGCCCCGGTCTGCCGCTCTGGCTGCCCAAGGGCACCGTGCTCGTCGAGGAGCTCGAGCGCCTCGCCAAGGAGACGGAATTCGCCGCCGGGTATCAGCGCGTGCGCACGCCGCACATTGCGCGCGAGAGCATGTACAAATGCAGCGGTCACCTGCCTTATTACGCCGACTCGATGTTTCCTCCGATGGAGTTCAGCGAGGAGGAGGGCGGGGATTCCGTAAAGTATTACCTCAAGGCGATGAACTGCCCGCACCATCACAAGCTCTTCGGAGCCGTGCAGCGCAGCTATCGCGACCTGCCCCTGCGCCTCGCGGAGTACGGCGCCTGCTATCGCTACGAGCAGAGCGGCGAGCTTTTCGGCCTCATGCGCGTGCGGTCCATGCAGATGAACGACGCGCATATCTATTGCACGGAGGACCAGTTTGAGCAGGAGTTCCGCGCGGTGAACGAGATGTACCTGAAGTACTTCAAGATTTTCGGAATCGACAAGTATGTCATGCGCTTCTCGACCCACGACCCGGCCAAGCTGGGCCAGAAGTTTGTCGACCAGCCCGAGCTTTGGAAAAAGACCGAGGACATGGTGCGCAACGTCCTCATTCGCTCCGGCATCAACTATGTCGAGGTGCCGAATGAAGCCGCCTTCTACGGTCCCAAGATCGACGTGCAGGTGTGGAGTGCCATCGGGCGCGAATTCACCATCGCCACGAACCAGGTCGACTTTGCCGTACCGGCCCGCTTTGGCCTGACCTACAAGGATCGCGACAACACGGAGAAGACTCCGCTGTGCATCCATCGCGCGCCGCTGGGCACGCATGAGCGCTTTATCGGCTTCCTTATCGAGCACTACGCGGGCAACTTCCCGCTCTGGCTCGCTCCGGAGCAGGTGCGCGTGATGACGATCGGCGACGAAGACCCTCTCGTCGATGCCGCGAAGGATCTCCACGCGGAGCTTCGCAGCCTCGGCATTCGTGCCGAGCTGGATATCTCCAGCGACAAGATCAACGGCAAAATCCAGCGCGCCGAGCAAGCCAAGGTTCATACGATGCTTGTCATCGGCAAGCGGGACCTGGAGGCCGGAGCCGTGAGCGTTCGCGAGCACGGAAAGGGCAACCTGGGTGCGAAACCTCGCGCCGAAGTCGTCACCGCGCTGGCCGACGCCATTAAGAACCGCGCCTGATTTGCCGGAAAAATCGCGATCTCAAAATGCAGTCGGAGCCCTCGGGTTCCGGCTGCCTGAGCCGGTTTTTTCAGCCTTCAACAGGCTGCGAGGTGCAGCGCCCGAGGGGATGCCTCGGCTTCGATCGAACAGCGTGAGGCAAATTGTTGAAATTTTCCTCTTGCGCCATCCCGTAAGTTCACTAAAAGCTGCGGGTAGTCGTCTACCGGACGGCGCAGATTTCGAACGATTGAAGATGCAATATTTTACCTGCGAAAACTAGTTCATGCCGCGCATGAGCCGTCTTATTTCGCCTTCAATGTTCCTCGCGTAGGTTCTCAGAGTGAGAATGTACTGTCTTCTTCGCATGCAACGTCCAACAACCGGGAGGTCCCATTAACTTAAAAGATATTCGAGTCAATGAACGCATTCGCGCCCGCGAAGTGCGTGTTATCAACGGAGTAAACAACGAGCAAATCGGGGTCATGCGCCTCGATGAAGCGTTGCGCCAGGCGCGCAGCATGGGGCTTGACCTGATCGAGATTTCTCCGAACGCCCAGCCGCCTGTATGTCGCATCGTCGACTTCGGCAAGTTCCGCTATGACCTCGCCAAACAGGAGAAGGAAAAGCGGCACACCGCCGGCAAGGTGAAGGAAGTCAAATTCCGGGTGAACATTGACGAGCACGACTATCTGACCAAGATCCGTCACGCCGAGGAGTTTCTCGACAAGGGGAACAAGGTGAAGATTCACCTCCAGTTCCGCGGCCGTGAGATGGCTCACCAGGAGCTCGGCATGCAGGTCGTCAAGCGCGTGAAGGAAGACCTCGCCACCATGGGCCATGTCGACATGGAACCCAAGCTGGTCGGCAAGGCCATCGGCATGACGCTCTCGCCTCTGCCCGCAGCCAAGCGCAAACGCAAGTTCAGCAAGGCTGGTGAGGTCGACGTCGACAATCTGCCCGACGATCCCGAGGATGGCGACGACGAGTAAACGTCGCCTCCTGCTCTTCGACATCGATGGAACCCTGATCACCTCAGGGGGAGCAGGGGAGCAGTCCCTCAAGAACGCCATGCAGGAAGCCTTTGGCATTCCTGAAGATCTGCAGGGAATCAATCTCGCGGGTGCCACGGATGGCCTGATCTCGCGTCAGATGCTCGAGAAGTCGAATCTCGACGTGACGCCGGAGAACATCACGGCCCTCCTCGATGCGTACCTGCACAATCTCAAGCAGCGCATGCCGCTGCACAAAGGCCGCCTCCTGCCGGGCATCATCCAGCTTCTGGAGGAGCTCAAGAAGCACGAGGGCTGTGTCCTGGCGCTACTCACGGGCAACGTGGCCCGCGGTGCCGAGATCAAGCTGGGCCACTACGGCGTGTGGGATTACTTTGAGTTCGGCGCATTCTCCGACGATTCGCACGATCGCAATCAACTGGGCAATTTTGCCCGCGCCCGCGCCCTGGAGCGCCATGGGGAGGAGTTCCCTCCCGAGCAGGTTTATGTGATCGGCGACACCCCGCGCGACATCGAGTGTGGCCGCGCGTTCGGGGGCAAAACGGTGGCAATTGCTACCGGTAATTACTCCCTCGAGGAGCTGGAGGCCCACCACCCCGACTTCCTTTTTCCGGATCTGTCGGACACTGCGGCTGTTGTCAAAGTCCTGACCTCCTAGCGTCTTTCGCGGGAGGTCTTTGTGTTTCAGAACCCCGCCAGCCATTCGGCTGGGTGGGGGTAGTCAGGTCCCCTGGCAGATATCCAGAATGGCCTGATTCAATGCAACAAATGCCGCGTCCATCTGCTCCCTCGTGATGCAGTAGGGAGGCATGAAGACCAGGGTGTCGAGGACAGGGCGGGTGAGCAATCCGTACTCGCGGGCTCGCTGGCAAATGCGCGCGCCGGTCTGGCTGGTCCACTCAAAAGCGGTGCCATCGGGTTGCCGGACCTCTATCCCGGCGATGAAACCACACTGGCGAATCTCAAACACGTACGCATTCTGGCGTACGCGCGACAGGAGCTCGCTCAGGTAAGTGATCTTCTCCCCCAGATGGCGCAGGGTTTCTTCCTGCTCGAACACCTCCAAGCTGGCCAGAGCGGCAGCGCAACCCACAGGATTTCCACAGAAACTATGTCCGTAAAAAAGGGTCTTAAGATCCTGATATTCGCCAAGGAATGCAGAATAGATGCTTTCGTTTGTGAGAGTTGCTGCCAAGGGGACATACCCGCCGGTCAGTCCTTTGGCCAGACAGAGGAAATCCGCTCGTACGCCATCATGCTGACATGCGAACATTTTCCCCGTTCGTCCGAATCCGGTGAGGACTTCGTCCAGAATCAGGAGGACTTCATGGGCATCGCACCACTCCCGCAGGCGGCGCAGAGTTCCCTCCGGCCAGAGCCGAATCCCGGCAGCGCCCTGAACCATGGGTTCGATGATGATCGCTGCAATCGAGTTCGCATCCAGGCGTGCAAGCGCATCGGTGGAATCCACCCGCTCGATGGCGAAGTGTACCGGGGCAAAGCGTTGCGTAAATGCGCTCACTCCTCCCAGGCTGGCCGCGCCTACGGTGTCCCCGTGATAGGCGTTGTCGAACGCCACGAACCGGTTCCTCTCCGGTCGCCCGATCAGTTGCCAGTACTGCAAGGTCATCTTGACCGCGACTTCGATAGCAGTCGATCCATTGTCGGTAAAAAAGACGCGGGAGTAGTCGCCAGCTGGCAGCAGGTTGACCAGCTTCTCCGCCAGCCGGATGGCGGGTTCGTTGGTGGTTCCGAGGAAGGAGACGTGGGCGACCTTGTCGAGCTGGGCCTTCATCGCGGCGGTGATGGCGGGATGCCGGTGCCCGTGGACATTGGTCCATATGGAGGAGTTGCCGTCGATATACTCCCGACCCTCGGAATCCCGGAGAATCGCGCCGTCCCCCTCGACGAGGACCAGCGGCTCATAGGCAGGATCGCACCAGCCTTTCATCTGGGTAAAGGGATGCCAGAGATACTGGCGATCGAGACGGATGAGGGATTCGGTACCAGGTGTCATGGAAAGTCGGGATCATGGGACGATTGACAGGATGCCCTCCACAACTTTTTCTCCCATCCGTGACCGCCATCGGAAAAATCTTCCTTTATCTCCTCATCGTCATCCTCGCGGGGGTCCTCCTGGCTCCGCCGATTTACTGGGGGGTTCAGGCCCTGGCGGATCATGGGGTACTGACCGGGCTGGCGAAGCATCCCTTTCATCGGTATTTCAGCCGCGTCACCCAGGTGTCGGCTCTGGTGCTCATCGTGCCGTTGTTGTTCTGGCTGGGAATCCGGAATGTCCGAGGGTTCGGACTTGAGAAGAATCCTTCCTGGGCGAAGGACCTTGGGTTTGGCCTCGCTGTAGCGCTCATTCCGGTAATCCTGCTCGGGGTGAGCTATTTCTTCTTCGACGTCTACAAGATCAAGAAGGAGCTCGGCCTCGGTCATCTCTTCCGCATTCTGATGACCGCCGGGGTGGTGGCGACGGTGGAGGAGTTTCTCTTCCGGGGCGTGCTGCTTGGGCTGGCGGCACGAGCCTTTGGGCGCATTCCCGCCCTGCTCGGAGTCTCGGCGCTGTTTGCCGTCATCCATTTTGCCAAACCCGCCAAGGCCATGACCGAGCACGTCGAGTGGTATAGCGGACTTCAGCAACTGGCCGCCGTGGTCGACGGCCTGCCTGCACCCCATGTCCTGGGATTTGGCATTTTGTCGCTCTTTATCGGTGGCCTCATCCTCGGAATTGCCGCCCTTTGGACGCGGTCGCTCTGGCTTCCCATCGGCATCCATGCCGGATGGATCACTGGCCAGCAGGGAATCCAGTGGTTCGGGAAATTCCGGGCCAAGCCGCCGGAGGAGTTTCTTCCCTGGGTCGGGCCCAACCTCGTGAGCGGTGCGGTGCCGACGGGACTGGCTCCCGTGATTGTCCTGTTGATTACCGGTGGGCTCGTCTGGTTGTATCTTCGCCATGCCAGTGCTCGACGCGTGCCGGATCGGGCTTGAGACCCTGCGGGATCTCTTTTTCCCCGCGCATTGTTCGGGATGTCTTTGTGCGGTGAGCGGAGAGGATCTCTGCCCGGAGTGCCAGGCCGACCTGAAACCCATCACCCCGCCGAGGTGCCCGGTTTGCTCGCGTCCCTCCCGGGGCACGCTGGGCTCCTTTGTCTGCACGAACTGCGGGGATCGCGACTTTCACTTCGACTACGCCGTGGCCTGCTGGGAAAGCCGGGGCGTCCTGCGGGAGATGATCCACCGCCTGAAGTACGGTCGCGAGCTCACTCTGGCCCCGGTTCTCGGGCGGCTTTTGAGCGAAGGGCTGGCCGACGAACGCATCCGGGGACGCACCTTTGACGGCCTCGTTCCCGTGCCGCTTTTCTCCACAAGGGAGCGGGAACGGGAGTTCAATCAGTCCGAAATTCTGGCCCGACAGTTGCAAAAACGGTGTAACGTTCCTATTGTGAAAGTCTTGCGCCGAATTCGATCCACCACGACCCAAACGCATTTCGATCGCCATATGCGCATGCAAAACTTGCGGGATGCCTTCGCTCTACGGCAGAATGTCTCCGTGCAAGGTCAAAAGCTTCTCTTGGTGGACGATGTGTTCACCACAGGCTCCACACTCGATGAATGCGCCCGTGTCCTCCGTGAAGGCGGAGCCCATTCCGTTTGCGCGCTCACTCTCGCCCGCGGCTAATTCCGTACCCTTTTTACTCCATGCCCATTTTTCGTAAGCCCTTTCTCAAGAACATCGTCAGCAAAACCCGCGAGATGCCTGAAGGACTCTGGACCAAATGCCCCAGCTGCTCCGAGGTGATTCACAATCTCGCCTTGGAGGAAAACCTCCGCATCTGCCCAAAGTGCGAACACCACTTCACCATGGGATCGAAGGAGCGTATTGCCTCCCTCATTGACGAAGGAACCTTTGAGGAAACGGATGCGAACATGACCTCCGTGGATACCCTGGAGTTCAAGGGCGTGGCGACCTACACGAACCGCCTCAAGAGCTATCAGGACAAGACGGGCCTCACCGACGCCGTCATCACGGGTACCGGAAAGATCGACGGCAAGCCGGTGGGTATCGCCGTGATGGATTTCAGCTTTCTCGCCGCCACCATGGGTTCCGTGGTCGGGGAAAAGATCACCCGCATCATCGAGCTCTCGACCAAGAAGAAGATGGGCGTCGTCATCGTCTGCGCCTCCGGCGGAGCCCGCATGTACGAGGGCATGCTCAGCCTCATGCAGATGGCCAAGACCAGCGGCGCTCTCGCCCGCCATGCCGAGGCTCGTCTGCCGTACCTCACCGTTTTGACCAATCCCACTACCGCCGGTGTGATGGCGAGCTACGCCTCGCTTGGCGACGTGCTCATCGCGGAGCCGAAGAGCATGATCGGCTTCGCCGGTCCCCGCGTGATCAAGGAGACCACGCATCAAGACCTGCCTCCCGGCTTTCAGACCGCGGAATTCCTCGAGAAGCACGGTCTCATCGATATCGTGGCCTCGCGGACGAAGCTGCGCGGCGTGATCAGCCAGCTTCTCGACTACCTCGCTCCGGCCAGCAAGTGACCTCCGCCGAGGCGCTCGCGTGGCTGTATTCCACGCAGCAGTTTGGGATCAAGCTCGGGTTGGATAATACCCGGGCCTTGCTCGCGCTCCTCGGCAATCCCGAGAAAGACCTGCGCTTCCTTCATGTGGCAGGGACGAATGGCAAGGGCTCGGTCTGCGCGTTTCTGGATTCGCTCTGCCGCGCGCATGGGCTGCGGACCGGGCTTTATACGTCGCCGCATCTCGTGGAGTTCGGCGAACGCATTCGCGTCAACGGCGCGATGATACCGGACGCAAAGGTGGTCGATGTCCTGACCCTGATCCGCCGCGAGACGGAGGGCTGGGTGCATTCCCCGACCTACTTTGAAATCGTGACGGCTCTCGGTATCCGACATTTCGCCGACGAGGGCTGCGATATCGTGATTCTCGAAACCGGCATGGGCGGTCGGCTCGACTCGACCAATGCGGTCACGCCTCTGGTCTCGGTGATTACTCCCGTGGACTTCGATCACATGAAATGGCTGGGCGATACGCTCGCGGCCATCGCGGGGGAAAAGGCGGGGATTATCAAGCCGGGCGTCCCGGTCGTCAGTGGTCGCCAGCAGGCTCCGGCAGCAGAGGTTCTCCGGGCCACCGCCCGGGAAAAAAATGCGCCTATCGAGTTTGTGGACGATCCGCTGGAGGGGTACGAACTCGGTATCCCGGGATCAGTTCAGAAGCTGAATGCCGCGCTGGCTCTGCGGACTTTGGCTGCGGCGGAAATATCTCTTATCGACGCCGAGATCCGGGCGGGTTTGAAATCCGCCACTTGGCCTGGACGTTTTCAGGTGCTGGCCGATGGCACAGTACTGGATGGCGGGCATAATCCGCAGGCGGCGGAGTGTCTGGTGCAGCACTGGATCGAGCGCTTCGGAGACGAGAAAGCGGTCGTGGTCTTCGGAGCCCTGAGCGACAAGGACTACTCGCAGATGCTGGGCTCGATCGCGAAGATTTCCCGCGAGTTTTATTTCGTCCCGACTCGCAGCCAGCGCGCCGAGGCTCCGGCGAATTTCCATGTGGGCGTTCCGTCGCAGGTGAAGGAATCGCTCGCGACAGGCATCGCCGCCGCCCGACAGTCCGGCGGCCGCATGCTGATCACTGGCTCCCTTTTCCTCGTGGGCGAGGCGATGGAGCTTCTCGGCGTACGGCCTTAGTGTCTGCTAACCGCGTTCCTTGCCGCGTAGCGCGAACCACGCGACCCAATAGGAGACCAGCGCCCAGAGGGCGAGGGTGCCAAGTCCCTGCCAGGCCGGGCCTGCGTTGGTAAAGACTTGTCCGTTCCGTAGCGAGCGGTCGCGGTTCAGATTGGAAAATGACGAGGGATAATCCACCCGCATCGAGCCTGTGATTTTCTGATCCCAGAACAGGCTCACATCCATGACCGATTGCACCGCCGCACTCGGCATCAGGCGGGACACGAGATACGGTCCATCCTTCATGTCGCCTGCTGACGGAGTGAAGCCGGAGAAGAGAATCTGCGGGATCAAGACCAGTGGCACGAGCATCACGGCCTGGAGAACGCTGCGGGAAAGCGCGGAAATGGCGAGGCCGATTCCTACCGAGGCGGTGGCCGTAAGGACGAGTCCCGCAACCTGCCAGCCGATCGAGCCTTTCAATCCGCCCGCCGTGATTTGCATCACGCCATAGAGAAGCAGGCTTTGGATGATGGTGATGCGGGCTAGGGAGAGGAACTTTGCCAGCAGATACTCATGGCGGCCCAGGCCGATGAGCCGTTCGCGGCGGAACATGGGCAGTTCCTTCACGATCTCCTGCGCGGCATTCCCGCACCCGAACCACAGCGTTGCGATGTAGGCGAAGAAGAGGGCGAGAGGCGATTCCTTCGAGACCCAGGTCACCAGCAACGCTATGAAGACCGGCTGGCCGAGCGCGAGCAGGAGGTTTTTCCAATCCGACCGCAGGATGGCCCATTGGCGCATGAGCAGGATGGGCAGCGCCGCCGGTCGTTTCGCGCGGGCCGCGAGCATCGGTTCCGAGGCAGGCTCCTCGCTCGGCGGCAGGGAAGGAGGAATGCCAGCCGGATCAAGAATCTCCAGACGCTCGTAAAGATTTTCCAGATGCTCGACGCCAAAGTGGCGGAGCGCCGCCGCGGGTTCACCGAAAAAGACCAGCCGGCCGGCATTCACCACCGCGAGCTTGTCGAAGAGATAGGCATTGCCCATCACATGCGTCGTGCAGACGATGGTGCAGCCATTGGTGGAAAGCTCCCGGAGAGACTGCATCAGCCGCGTTTCCGCTGCCGGGTCGAGCCCCGATGTCGGCTCGTCGAGAAACATGAGGCGAGGGCGGCAGAGCAGCTCGGCTCCGACACTCACGCGCTTGCGCTGGCCGCCGGAAAGCCTGCCCACCGGTGTATTGGCTCGTTCCGCCAGACCGATCTGGGCGATGGTGTGATCGACCAGCCGGGAGATTTCCGCGCCGGGAGTTCCGGCAGGCAGGCGCAGCTTCGCCCCGTACCACAACGCATCGCGGACGGTGAGTTCCAACGGGACGATATCGTCCTGCGGCACGTAGCCGAGTTCCTCGCGCAGGCTCTCATAGTGCTTGTAAAGATCGACGTGATCCAGACGAACAGACCCCGACGTGGCCGGACGCAACGCGCACAGCGCATCGAGGAGTGTGCTCTTTCCCGCACCGCTGGGGCCGATGACGCCGACGAACTGACACGGCTCCACGACCAACGACACATCGGAGAGAATCGTATGGCCCGATGCGATCTTGCCGAGGCTGATGGCTTCCAGCCTCGCTCCGGTGGCGCCAAGAGTTTCCCTCAGGAAATGCCCGTCGTACCTGAGGAAAAACGGACCGATGCGCAGGACATCGCCGAGGACGAGGCGCTCGCGCTGAAACACCCGGCCGTTAAGAAACGATCCACTGCGGCTGCCGAGATCCTCGATGATCCATCCCTCCGGTGTGGATCGGAGCTGGGCATGGCGGCGGGAAACTGCGGGATCAGGCAATAACGCGCCCGCCTCCGCACCGCGACCGAGTACGAGTCCATCCTTAAGCGGGATGGGAGCCAGGCCTTCCCGGGTCTCGATCTCGCTGCTCATGGCAGAGAATTACGGGAGGACGGCCCAGACCTCCACCACGCGGTTCTTGTCGAGATTCTGAGCGTCGAAGATTTCCGAGCTGCCCATCCCGACCGCGTGGGTGACATTGAGAATACCGCTGCGCTTGAGGGTGGAAACCACGCTGTCCGCACGTTGGAGGGAAATGGCCTGGTTCTTGCCGGGATCGCCCTTCTTGTCGGCGAACCCGAGAACCACAAAAACCACCGTCGGGTCTGACGCGAATTTTTGCACCTGCGGCAACTTGATCACCTCCTGAAGGGCGGCGATTTCCGTGGCGCCGACGGCGGTTTTGCCTGATGCGAAGGGGATCGTGATGATCTTGCCCATCCCCCGGGCGCGCTCCACCTGCACGTAGAGCTTGTCCTTTTCCTCGGGGGTCAGGTTTGGCATGACGTCGATGCGCGAGAGCACCTCGGTCTTTACCGCCTGGTTTTCCGCGTTGGCGGAGTCGGTATTGACTTGTTCCGGTGCGACCACTTGCCCCGAGGGCGCTTCCGACGCCGCAGGGCTGGCGGATGGCTCGGGCACTCCGGCATAGCCTGGTTCATTAACCGGGGCTGGAGTCGGTGTGCTTGCCGCAGCGGGCGCGGCCTTGCGGTCGCACCCGGCGAGAGCGATGGCTGCCAGCAGGCAGGCGAGTCGCAACGGACCAGTCATGATGAGAGTTACAGGGTGAGAGTGCTGAGGACCTGCTCGATTTTATCGAAGCTGGGAAGTTCCTTCGGACTCGGGGTCTGCTCGCTGTAATAGATCACGCCGTCCTTGCCGATGACGAAAGCGGCACGGGCTGCCGTGTCACCGATTCCGGCAAGAGCAGGGAAGAGCACGTCGTAGGCCTTGGTCGTCTCCTTGTTGAGATCGCTGGCGAGCTTGATCGTGATTTTCTCCTTCTTGGCCCAGGCGTCCTGCGCGAACGGGCTGTCGACGCTGATGCCGATGACGTCGGCATTCAGGTCGGAGTACCGGCTCAGGCCGGCTGTAAGATCGCAGAATTCCTGCGTGCATACACTGGTGAAAGCGAGTGGGAAAAACAGAAGGACGGTGGCTTGAACACCGAAGTTGCTGCTCAGCGTAATGTCTTCGAGTCCATTCGGGCCGGCAGACTTGAGGGTGAAATCGGGGGCTTTTGAGCCTACGGGAAGTGCCATAAAATAATGATTGGTTAGGCCGCGACTCTGACTCTCCCGGCGGAAGGTGTCAAAGGCGGAGTGTTTTCGGAACTTCGGGCGGGAGGCGGTCAGCGGACGGCACCGACAACGACTTTCTCTCCTTCTACACGGAGGACGCGGATCGAGGCACCGGGATCGATGAATTCGCCATCTGTAACCACATCGACCAGCATTCCTTCAATATCCGCCTTGCCTGCAGGGCGGAGGATCGTTCGGGCTTTTCCTACCGTACCGACATTGAGAGTCGGCGCCCGTACTACTGCGTCCACTGGCAGGGCTGGACCCGCCGAGATGGCCGGGCTGAGAATGACGCGTCGGAAAAAAGGCAGGTGTGGGAAATATTTCGCGAGGAGCATCATGCCGATTGCCGCCAGCAGGAGGGCAATGCCGAGATTGACGAGAGGGCGGGCAACCAATTCCCAATCGAGATTCAGCGGCTGGGCAGGATAGTAATCCACCATTGCAAAGAATAACGAACCAAGCATGAGGAGGAGCCCGAGCGCGGCGAGGACTGCAATGCCGGGGAAAAAGAGCAGTTCGACGACGATGAGGATGACGCCCAGGAAGAAGAATGCAGCGACTTCAAACCCCGTTAGTCCTGCGATATAGTGGCCGAAGAAAAAGAGCAGGAAGCAGATCGCCGCAATCACGCCCGGGACGCCGAATCCCGGAGACTTGAACTCAATGTAGGCGGCGAGAATTCCCGCCATCATGAGAAAAGGAGCGAGCAGTGTGATCCATCGGGCGACTGTCTCAAATCCACTCGGCTCGATCTTGACGATTTCCTGCGGATTGAGGCCAGCCTTTCTGGCTAGATCATCAAGCGAATCTGCGATGCCGGAGGCGAGCAGCGGTTTGCCGTTGTACACTTTCACCGCTTCCTGAGCGCTCAGGGTGAGGAGCTTCCCGGCGGGGTTGATGATCTGGTCGCCGATCTTGACCTCCTTGTCCTTGTTGATGAAGGCCTCGGCAACCTCGGGGTTATAGCCGTTCCTTTCCGCCGCACTGCGGAAGTAGCCGGAGAAATACGAAACGACCTTGGCATTCATCGTCTCCTGCAAATCCTCGCCGCCGCCCATCACCGGAGCGGCTGCGCCGATCGCGCTCACCGGAGCCATGAAGACCCTGCGTGTTGAGAGCGCGATGAGTGCCCCGGCGGAACCCGCATTGGGGTTTACATACGTGATGGTCGGGATGGGCGACTTCATTAGCGCATCCTGCATTTTCACCGCTGCACCGAGGCTGCCGCCGTAGGTGTCCATATTGATGACAAAGGCAGAGGCCTTCGCTGCTTCCGCCTCCTTGAGGATGCGACGCATGAAGTAAAATTGCGCTTCGCTGACCTCTCCTTCAATAGGCAGGACGACGACGGAACCCTCGCGGATTTTCGATTCCTCCGCGTGGACGGGGACGGCGAGCAGGGCGAGGAGAGGGATGATCAGCCACTTCACGCGCCTACTGTCCGGCGCAATCCCTCTCCCATCAAGACCAAAGCCTCTTATTTGCTGCCGGGTTTGATCGCCGGAATGCCTGCAAGATCAGCGGGAATGTTGTCCGCTTCAAATGTCTCGGGAGTCATCTGAACCAGTGAAACAAATGGGCACCCGAAATCTGGCAGATTCCCTCCGCTACGATCCACGATGGACCCTGCCGCCACGACCACGCCGCCGTGATCCTTGATGATCTGGATCGTTTCCTGCACCCGGCCGCCGCGCGTGACCACGTCCTCCGCGACGAGAAAGCGCTCGCCCGGCGTGATGGTGAACCCACGGCGCAGCACGAGGCCGCCGTTGCCATCCTTTTCCACAAAGATGTGCTTCTTGCCGAGATGACGGGCCACCTCCTGACCGACGATGATACCGCCGACAGCCGGCGAGACTACCGTCGTTGCGTCATAGGCTGAGAGCTGCTCCGCGAGCATACCGCAAACCTGCGCAGCGATGGTGGCATCCTGAAGGAGCAGGGCGCACTGGAAGAATTCCCTGCTATGCAACCCGGAACGCAGAATGAAATGGCCGTTGAGGAGAGCGCCGGTCTGGCGGAAGAGATCGAGGACTTCGTTCATATTCAAGAATGGTGGGCAGTTGCGCCGCTGACAAAGGCAACGCCTTTCTTCTGGCGTTCGAGAAATTCCCCTGCGAGTGCTCGATAGGCCTCTGCACCCTGTCCGGCGGGGTCGTGCTCGATAATGGTGCGACCGTGGCTCGGAGCCTCGGCAAAACGAACCGTGCGGGGAATGAGCGTATCGAAGACGACTTCCTGGAAGTGATTACGCACTTCCTTGACCACAGCGGGGTTCAGATTCGTACGTCCATCGTACATGGTCATGAGCAACCCGCAGAGAGACAGGTCAGGATTGGCTCCCGACGCGCGTATCTGCTCGGTCACCTGCATGAGAAGGCCGAGGCCTTCCAGCGCGTAGTATTCGCATTGGATCGGGACGAGGATTTCGTCGGCCGCGGAGAGGGCGTTGGACATCAGGATGCCCAGCGAAGGTGGGCAATCGAGGAAAAGATAATCGTAGAGGCCGAGGTCTTTCAGCGGGCTGAGGACACGGCGGAGTTGGGTCAGGTGACCCTCCATCCGGGCGACCTCCACCTCAGCACCTGCGAGGTCGAGCGTCGCGGGGATGGTCCAGAGGTTCTCGATTCGGGTCGAGTAGACCATCTCGGCGGCGGGTTTCTCTCCGATGAGGGCGTGGTACAGGCTGCCCTTCTCACCTGAGGCCCCGAGTGCGCTACTGGCATTGCCCTGCGGATCGACGTCCACGAGCAGGACGCGCACGCCCTTTTCGGCGAGTGCGGCGGAGAGGCTCAGCGTCGTCGTGGTCTTTCCGACTCCGCCCTTCTGGTTGGCAACGGCTATGATCTTCACAGGGAACGTTTGGAATAATACGCCAGAAGCCCGTCGACAATCCCATCCGCATATTCGCGGTAGATACTTTTTCGCATTATGCCGCCAAACTCCCTCCGCCCGGAGTAATCCCCGGCCTGAATACGGTCAAAAACGAGCTTGTTATTCATCACATAGGGCTCGACGTAGACGACCGGGCAGGAAAACAGTCGATTGGCCAGGAGGTTGCGAGCCCAGATGTAGTCATTTCCGTTGACCCGGATGGCATTGGCCTGCCGATACACGTAGGGGGGCAGCCCCGTTTGTGCGACCATGGATTTCGAGAGGGAGTTGGTCAAGGCAACCTCCTCGGAGAGAGACCTGTTCAACAGCTTTGTCAGCATTTCAAATCGCTGATCCTCATAATCCAGCTCATCCGCGCTAAAGGATCCTGTGACGAGAAAGTGTAAGTGATTTTCATCCAGTAGCTTGGGGTTGTTTTCATCGCCCCACGCCTCGGCGTTGAAGTGTAGGCACAGGACAAGGTCTGGGCGGAAGCTGTCGTTGACCAGCTTGGCCCGACGGCGGATCTCCGCGACTCGGTAAAAAAGCTTTTCGCTCTCCTTTTGCAGGGATTCATCGGTGACGGCGGCATTTTTATCCTCCAGAGAGGCACGGGCTGCTTTGACCAGTTGGCTAGGGCGAGATGAGGTGACCGGCCACGCCTTGGCACGGGTGAGAACGACCTCCGCTCCCAGTTCCTCAAGTCGTGGAACCAGCAGTTTGGCCACCTTCAGCGTCATATCGCCTTCCGTCACGGGCTTGGAACTCCCAATCTGGAACCAGCGCTCTTCCATCTTGGCCCAGGTACCCCCGATGTGGCCTGGGTCGATGGCAATACGAAGGCCTGCCAACGGCTTGCCCGGCTCCTCGTGGGGCAGAGCGGAGCGCGGCCGCCAGTAGTTCACGGGGGCTTTTGCGCTGCCGCGATCCGGGGCGAAGCGCAGCACAAAGGGTTCACTCCCTGTACGGATGACCGCTCCGGCATCCGTCACGGTGATGTATTTTTGCCAAGCTCCGTTTGGAGCGTAGACCCGGTCGAGAAGATCCACGAAATCGGCACGGGTGATGGTCCCCTGGTAGACATTGAGGCGGGACCAGTCCGGAGGCAATGCCAGCGGGCTGAGCCGGGCCTGAACGGGGTGGAACGAAATCAGAAGCAAGGCGGTCAGCAGGAGGCGCTTCACGCGGGAATTAAATCACATCCCATCCCGATATGGGGGAGCAAAATCGAGGGGATGCGTGAGTTTTTTTTCCAGAGGTTTGTCATCGGCCTCCCATTTGATTTACTGGGGGACTGATGATTCGTATCCTCTTTCTTGGAGATATCGTAGGCGAACCCGGTCGCAAGGCCGTGATTCGCAGAGTGCCTGTATTCCTCAAGGAGAGAGGAGTCGATTTTGTCATTGTGAATGGCGAGAACTCGGCCGCCGGTCGCGGCATCACCGCCAAAATCGCCATCGATTTGCTTCGCGCCGGGGTTGCGGTCATCACGACGGGCGACCATGTCTGGGATCAGCGGGAAACGGCTTCCTACATAGAGACGGAACCGCGATTGCTGCGCCCTATCAACTATCCCGATGGCGCGCCTGGCAACGGGAGCATCATTCTCGATACGGCCAAGGGCAAGATCGGGGTTCTGAACGTGCAGGGCCGTACTTTCATGCAGCCGATCCTGGACAATCCGTTTCCCGCCGCCTCGATCGAGGTCGACAGGATGCGGCTGGAGACTCCTGTCATCATCGTCGACATGCACAGCGAGACCACGAGCGAAAAGATCGCCATGGGACGCTTCCTCGATGGACGGGTTTCGGCGGTATTTGGCACTCATACACACGTGCAGACGGCGGATGAGAAGATCCTGCCCAATGGCACGGGATTCCTCTGCGATGCCGGCATGTGCGGGCCGGAGCATTCCTGCCTTGGCCGTGAACCCGAGCCGATCATCAAGCGCTTCATGGACAATCTCCCGGGACAGTTCCCCGTGGCCAAGTGGCCGGTGCGTCTTTGCGGTGTGATCGTGCAGGTCGATCCCAACACGGGACGCGCCCTGTCGATCGAGCGCGTCAGCGAGATGGTCGAGGAGGCCTAGCGGCTAAACGGACAACCCGTGCAGGGAGTAGCGGTCTCCCGATTTCCGCACGCGCATCTGCGCGGAAAATGTGCGGCTTAATGTCGCCGAGGTCAGTCCCTCGGCGATCGGGCCGCAGTATTCCACCTTGCCATCCTTGAGGGCCAGCAGGTGGGTGCATTCCGGCAATATCTCCTCGATATGGTGGGTGACGAGGATCATTGCTGGAGCGCTGCGTTTAGCTGCCAGATGCCGGAGATCCTGAAGAAAGCGTTCCCGAGCCACAGGATCGAGGCCGGAGCACGGCTCATCCAGGATGAGCAGGGGCGGTGCGGAGATAAGAGCACGCGCGATAAGCACCTTCTGGCGCTCGCCTTGGGAAAGGACTTCCCAGCGCCGGTTAGCGAGATAGCGCGCTCGTACCAAGCCGAGCGAAGCCAGAGCCTTCTTCTTGTCTCCCGCCCGGAGCTGTCCCCAAAGGCCGATCATGGCCTGTAATCCGCCCGCGACGATTTCCAGGGCCGGGTCTTCGTCGTGGCAAAGGTGGGAAATGCTCGCGCTGACCACACCGATACGTTTGCGGAGTTCCCGCCAGTCGCTCGATCCAAAGGTCTCGCCCAGCACCGAGATATCGCCGTCGGTTGGCGGCATGTATCCCGCTATGGCTTTCAGGAGAGATGTTTTGCCTGATCCGTTGGCGCCGAGGATCACCCAGTGTTCACCCTTTCGGACGGTCCAGTGGACCCTTGAGAGAACGTAGGAGGACTCGCGGCGAATGGTGAGTTCGCTCACGTCGAGGAGCGGGAGAGTTACTGCGGGAGATGCCATGTTGCTTTGTTGAGAAATCCGGTGGCGATGGTTTTATCGCTGGAGAAGGTTATCACAACCGCCCCCGTTTCGTCTTGTCGGATCAACTTGATACCTCTCTTGGCAAGCTGCGCCTCCCAGGCTGCGGGGATGCGCTCGGTCTCGGGAAAGTCGGCGGCGGTTGCGATGACGAGACTGGGATGTGCCGCCTCCAGGAAATCCTCCGGTGTCGTTCGTCCCGTCTTGGAAACTCCCTGGACGAGAATGTCGCACGACAGCTTTTCCGAGGCGTGTTCCATCAGCCACGTTTCGGCGAGCAGCCCGATATCCGAGGTGAAGAGGATGCGGCGACCTTCGATCGTGAGCAGGGCGACGAGGGCGAGATTGTCTGCCACCGCCTTGGGCGGGTTCCCGGGTGGGTAGAGGATTTCCAAGGATACGGTCGGGGATAGCTCTTCGCGAAATCCGCTGCGGGCCAGGGTGGGAACCATGCCTTGCGTCCCCATCCAGGCGAGGAGTTTTTTGCGGGTGGGAGATTGTTGGGAGGTGCCCGAGTCGAGGATGGTCGCAGGTCGTGTGGCGAGAATCAGATTTTCCGCTCCGCCCATGTGATTCGCGTCTCCATGAGTGATGATGAGTCCATTGAGCTTCCGAATGCCTTGGGACCGGAGATAGGGAACGATGACGGAGTCGGTGAAATATTGTGGACCGCAGTCGATGAGCCACGTCTTTCCTCCAGCCTGTATGGAGGCTGCTCCTCCGGCGCCAGCATCGAAGATCACGACGCGCTGAGCTTGATGCCAGGGCGGGAGGTAGACGTGCGATCCCGGGATGTTTGCAAAGGTCTGGACGCTGAAGAGCAGCAGCTTGGTCAGAACGAGATTTGTCTGGTTGAATACCGCGGCCAGCCAGGGTGACACCAAAAACGCGAAGACCGAGAGCGCCGTGACAAACATAATGGCGAAGGACAGTGGAACGGCGATCAGGTTGGCCGGCAAGGCGGAGAGCGACACCATGTGAAAGTACCCGGCGGTGAGCGGAGAGGAACCCAGCCAGGCAGCGAGCGAAACGGCTGAAAGGCTCGCGAAGACCTGTGTGGTCCGCAGCGCGAACCGGCGGGCGGGCGACAGGAGTTTGCGCGGAATGAAGGGATCGGGTGCGAGTGGTTCCCCGATCTTCCGCTCAAAGATCGCGCTTAGGAGGAGAATCGATGCGACGACTCCGAAGGACAACTGGAAACCGGCGTTGAAAAGCTGGTTGGTATCAGTCAATAGGATAAGGACCGCTGCAGCGCAGAGATTGTTTAGCAGAACGGGACGTCTTTCGGCCATGAGGCCGATCAGGATGATCGATCCCATCACGGCGGCCCGGATGCTTGCCGCTTTCAGGCCGGTCATCAGGACATAGAAGAAGAGGAGGGGAATGATCAGTGCCGCCGTGAGTTTTCGCGGCAACCGCAGGGTTTTGAAGAGATACCAGAGAATGATTGCCACGATACCCACATGGAGTCCGCTGACGGAAAAGAGGTGATAGGTCCCGGTGGCGCGAAAGGCTTCCTGGATGTTTTGGGAGAGGTCGCTCGTATCTCCGAGCACCATCCCGGTCAGCAGCTTGGAGACATTGGGATCATCGATGGAGTAGGTGATTGCGGAAATCATCCAGTTCCGCACCGAAATGGAAAACCACACCAGCGGATTTCCCTGCTGGCGACCGAGAGGTTCGGCGACACCTGGCTGAATGATTTCGATTACCTGATGAATGTCTTTGCGCTGAGACCACGTGGCGGCATCGAACTGGCCGGGATTCCGCGGAGGCGAGATATTTGAGAGAAGACCGGAAATCCTCAGGCGGTCTCCATACTGAGGGGCGGCGCCTCGCCAACGGATTTGTACCGAAAGAGGCGCAGTGATTTGGCTGCCGTCCGCAGACAGGGAGTCGACACGAAAATCAAACCGGGCGGATCGTGCAGAAAAGACCGACGGTTCGGTAATGACAAATCCCTCGGCGGTTACGGGCAACCGACGATCACCCAGCCAACTCGCGAGTGAGGTTGATGCGCTCCGCGTGGTTTGCAGGAGGTGGATCACCGCCATCGTGGCAGCAAGGAACAGGTGAAACCAGAAATCCCGGCTGGCGGTCGACCACTTGACGCAGGCTGCCGCAAACAGGCTCCCTGAAACCGCTGCCACGATGGCGGTGAAGAGAAGTGCGGGATGGAAAAGTTGCGCAAGCAGGATGCCTCCCGCCACCGGAACCAGCAACGCCGCAAAGGGTAGGCGCTGGCGGAGCAGGGAAACCTTTTTCACGGCTGTCCGTCAAATTTGAACAACACCAGCAGCGTCGTATAGTCGTCGCGAAAGTAGAACTGCAAGGCCCCATCTCGTCCCCTCAGGTCGACGGGCACGGCGCGGCTGGCTCTGCGGCTGTGAATCTGGTGAATCCCGATGCGCGGCCGCTCGTACGGCGTCCCCCAGACCTCCAGCAGGGACGCACGGTAGCAGGCCCGGGAGAGCAGGCTCTCGACCTGCACCCGGGGCATCGGCTCAAACGCGATACTCTCGATATCGGGGATGGAGGCGTAATCAAATCCGCGATGAGCCTGCACGATACGAGGCGGCAGTTCTGTCCAGGTTCCGCGCAGGGTTCCCACCCGGATGCGCCGATCAAACCCAGCCATGAAACTGTTTCGCGAATCGGTGTTGACCGCGATGCGGATGCGACCGAACTCCTCGGTGTCGATCGAGATCCAGACATGATCAATGCGCGTGGGATCGGGATGATCCTCGATACGCACCTCAATGTCGCCGCCTGCTGCGTAGATAAACGGCGCGGCAAACGGCGATTCCTCCACGATCTACTTCTTGAGACCGACCGACGAAGCTCGCTTTGCCAGCTTGCGGGCGGGCTTTTTCTTCTTCTTTTCGAGGTTGGTCCGATGCTCGATCTTCTCGACCGTGCCGCGCTTGAAGTATTCCGAACGGATGAGTTCGAGGGTTTCCTCGCGGCGATCGTAGAGGCGCTTCGGCTTGCGCTTGGGAGCACGGCTGAGCGCGTAGGCCGTAATGAGCGGCAGGGTGATGGTGGAGTCCGCGTAGCAGACCACGCAATCCGGCAGGCTGTCGGGATCGACCTTGCCCCAGGAGACAGCTTCCGCCGGAGTCGCACCACTCAGGCCGCCGGTATCCGGGCGGGCATCGGTGCACTGGAGGAAGAAATCATGGCCGCGTTCTTCGATGCCCATGACCTCCTGGATCTGAGGTTCCGTCTGGAGCATGAAGTTCTTTGGCGACCCGCCGCCGAGGATAAAGACGCTGGAGGTCTGGCCCGAGCGCTTGGCATTGTAAACGATGGAGGCGGTCTGGTTGACGTCGCGGTTGACGTCAAAGGCGAGCTTTGAGTCGCGTAGCGACATCGCGGCCACATTCATGCCGATCGAGCTGTCGCCGGGCGAACTGGTGAAGATCGGCACGCCGAGTCGATAGGCGGCACTCAGGAGGCTGTGGCCCTTGATGCCGAGCTTTTGCTCGCGAGCGTAGACGTATTTGCCGAGCAGGTAGTGGAACTCGTCGGTGCCCATCGTCTTCTGAAACTCCGGCCCCTGGATGACCTGACGCACGAAGGCATCGGTATCGAGCAGCACGTCGTAATCGAAGAGCACGTCGTAAATGCGAATCACGCCCTTATGACGGAGATCCACGTCATTGAGGAAAGGCGATCCGGCAAAAAGATCCATGCCGAGGCCGAAGTGAAGATCGTGATACAGGTTCGCGCCGGTCGAGATGATCCAGTCGACGAAGCCTGCCTCCAGCAGGGGAATGAGACAGGACTTGCCGAGTCCCGCCGGGGTGAGAGCGCCCGTAAGGGACAGCCCCACGGTGCCTTCGTTTGCGATCATCCGTGAGGTGAAGAGTCGGCAGGCCTCGGCGAGACGCCCGCCGTTGTAGGCCTTGAATGCCGTGTCGATGAGGTCGGCTGCGCCGATGCCTTTGCGGACCGCGTCCGGAAGCAGGCGTGGGAATTTGCCTTCGAGCTGTTTGGCCATGATGGAGAGTCAGCGAAACTTAGTTGAACGAGAACGGGCTGTAGAGCGACTCTTCGTAGCCGGAGTCATACCAGTCGTCGATGATCGGAGCGTTGTAGGCAAACGGCTGTTCATCCTGATAGTACGGGGTCCGATAGTAACGGTCGGCCTGCTCGTTCTTGGTACGCGTCACCTGGGCCGGAGTCGTTTTGCCATAGAAGCCCTGGCTTTCCGACAGGAAGTTCAGTACCTGGGCCGATGCGCCGGCGCTCTTGAGGCCCTGAAGCTGGGCGGTGTTGAAGTCGTACACCTTCCGGGTGCTGGCGAGGTAGCCGACGATGATGTTCGACGGCACGTCTTTCTGCACGAGGTTGAGGATGTCGTCATAGTCGAGGACCTGACCATGGCTCATCTTTACATAAGTGCCGGAGTTCACCCCATGGGATGAGACTGCCGAGGTGATGGCCGGGTTGACCGATGGGCCGGACGATGCGCATGCGCCGAGCATGACGCTTACCGCGGCAAAGAGGGAAAGGTGCAGGAGACGCCTGGACATGCCCCAGCACTACCCAAGCCCGCCGGGGCTGGCAACTCTTTCTGAAACTCCTTGCCCGCATCATTTCTCGTCTTACTCTCCCCTCATGAACTACGCCTTCCTTGGGGCCGGAAAGATGGCCTTGGCCCTCATCCATGGAATGCTCCGGGCGAATCTGTGTACGCCCGGACAGATCACTGTTTCCAGCCGTTCCCAGGCTTCTCTGGAAAATGTTTCCGCAGCCACCTCCGTCAACGTCGTGCGTACCAATGCCGACGCTGTCCGCGCTGCTGATGTTGTGATTCTTTGTGTCAAGCCGATCGACGCGCTCGACGCCATCGGTCAGGCGAGGGAGGAGTTCGCCGGGAAGTTTCTCATCTCTGTTGTCACGGGGCTGACCATTTCCGCCATGGAGGCCGCCGCCCCTGGTGCTCGGGTCATGCGAGCCATGCCCAATACAGCCGCCATGATCGGAAAAAGCGCCACTGCGCTCGCGCCCAGCCCCACGCTTTCGCATCAGGATGTCAATCTGGCCTCCGAGATATTTGAGGCTGTGGGCGAGGTCTTTCCGGCCAACGAAAAGCAACTCGATGCCATTACCGGTCTGAGCGGCAGCGGTCCGGCCTTTATCTACCTGATCCTCGAGGCGCTCTCCGATGGCGGCGTGGCCGCGGGGCTCCCTCGCAAGATGGCGCTCGATCTCGCCATTGAAACCGTCGCGGGAGCGGCGGAGATGGCGGCCTCGACCAAGGAGCATCCCGCGATTCTCCGTGAGATGGTCACCAGCCCGGGCGGCACCACTATTGCCGGCCTCACTGCCTTGGAAAAGGGAGGCGTGCGTGCAGCCTTCATCTCAGCTGTGCTGGCGGCAGCAGCCCGATCCCAGGAACTTTCTTCGCGCTAATGCGCCTCCGTCTCCTTGCTTTTGTGTGTCTTTGCGGATCTGCTGTGGCCCAATCCAAGGCCCCAACTGCCGCAACGGCTCCGAGCCCTGCACCGACGGCCACGCTGCTGGCTACCCCTTCGCCGACTCCCGATCCGACGGGGCCGGACGCTACTTATGTACCGGAGCTTGCTCGCGAGACGGCTGCCGAGGGGCGCGCAGCGTTCGCCCGGGGGGACTACAACCGCGCTCGCAAGGCTTACCTGAAGGTTCTCGATCTCGCTCCGGACAACCTGCTTGCATTGATCAATATCGGGGTGGTCGAGTTTTCTGCCGGGAATCATTCGGAGGCGGAGAAGTACCTCAAGCGGGCTGTCCAGATCCGGTTGGATAATCCTCCCGCATGGCTCACGCTGGGCATCATCGCTCTCGATGAAAATCGCCTTGACGAGGCTCTGGCGGCCCTCGCCCAGGCCGTGCTCTACGATCCGAAGAATGCCAGGGCGCATGCCTTTCTCGGAGTCGTGGTGGGACGGAAGGGATGGATCGATGGCGCTCAGGCTGAGCTTAGGAAAGCTATTGAGCTCGATCCAAACAACGCCGACGCAAACTTCAACCTTGCTGCGTTTTACCTCGAGAGCAAACCTCC
The DNA here is from genome assembly GCF_001613545.1 of Terrimicrobium sacchariphilum. Taxonomy (NCBI): domain Bacteria; kingdom Pseudomonadati; phylum Verrucomicrobiota; class Terrimicrobiia; order Terrimicrobiales; family Terrimicrobiaceae; genus Terrimicrobium; species Terrimicrobium sacchariphilum. The sequence continues at coordinate 2,959,389 of NZ_BDCO01000002.1, read as the reverse complement.
GGCCATTGAACTGGCCCGACGGCACTACTACCGGGCCCTCGAGCTGGGAGCGGATCCCGATCCGGACATCGAAAAGACCTTAAAGGAGAACAAGCCGAAGGACTAAAAGAAATGCCGGCCGCGGAAGGTTCCGCCAGCCGGCATGAAAGATTTCCGAAAGGCAGTCTAGCTCTTCGGGGCAGCTCCCGCGACGGCGAGGGACAGGTCGATTGTCTCGGAGACCTTGTCCTGATACTGGCCGGGCTGGATGTTGTAATCACTGCGGTTGATCTGGAAGGCGGTACGCACCACTAGAAGGTCGCCCTGCACTTTGCCATTGGTACGGTCACCCAGCTTGCCCGGGAGATATGCGATCTTGGCCGGGACAGTGATGTCTTTCGACACGCCATTGAGCGTGAATGTTCCGGTCACATCGGCGGTGCCGGAGCCATTCGTGGCCTTCACGTTTTTCACTTCCTTGATCTCAAAAGTGATGGCCGGATTCTTTGCCGCGTTAAGCCAGTTCTCTCCGAGAAGGTGTTCCTTCATCATCGGATTCGGAACGGTGAGGCTGGACGTCTCGACCGTGATCTTGCCCTTCGCCGTGGTGAAATCGGCGGGATCGACCGACACGGTGCCGGAGACGCCGGTGGCGGTGCCGTTAATCGACTCCAGGGGAGCATCGAGTTTGAAGACGACGTTGTTTACGCCCTTGGGATCTTTGAAATCAAAGCTCGTGGAGGCCGCCCAGATGGACGATGTCGCCAGGACCGCTGTTGCTATGAGGACTGCTTTTTTCATGGTTTTTTTGTGGATTGAATCTTCGAAATCACGAGGGCAATCACCCCGAGGCCGATAGCGCCTCCGAGACCGACGGCCAGGAAGTCGACTCCGGGCACGAAACGGCTTTCGTATTCCGTGAAGGCGATCTCCGTTACCGGATCGATTTTCTGGATGCCGACAGAGGTCTTCGTCCATCCGCGGTTTGCGCCGAGTACAGCCCATGCGCCAATCACCGCCACTGCAGTGACCGCAGCGAGGATCGTAAGGATTTTTGCCATGGACGAAGAATACGCCATGTCGCGAAAACGCCTAATGCCTTCTTCGCAATTCAGCCATACCTGTTGATTATGGCTGCAAAATCGGGCGAGGGGATCAGCCCTCGATCGTGTTGATCTCGACGGGCTCGACCTTTACGCCCTGCTCCTCGAGCCAGTTGATCGCCTTCTTGATTTCCTCGCGATCCCCATCGAGCTCGAGGGAAACAATGCCGATTTCTTCCGTGACGCTGGCTTGGCGAATGTTTGTCACCACCGCAAATTCTTTCCCGATCTCATAGACGATGGGACGGGTGATGAGCCGTGCGGGATACATAAGCCAAAGGCGCGTCACTTGCTGGGACATGGGGGGGACTATAGCAGACGATCCGTCGGGTGTGGGAGGAAATTTGCGGCCTATTCCGAATCATGCGGAATCATCTGCACCCGGATGGCATCCGGCGTGTGCAGGCGGAGGTCCTGATTTGGCGCGGAAATCTGGATATCCTGCTCCTGGCAAAGCTGGGCAATGCGTGTGCGGATATTGCTCCCCACGACACGGTTGTCCGTCCCCCGCAGATCCACCCAATAGGACATGCGGAAGATCAGCGCCTGACTGCCAAATTCCTCGAAGAAAACCACCGGGGCCGGAGTCTTCAGGACCTTGGGTTCGGCCTCGACGGCCTGCCGGAGCAGGGCAACGGCCTTCGTGATGTCGGTACCGTATGAAAGGCCCACGGCGAAGTCAAAGGAGTGCCGGTAGTGCGTCAGCGTCCAGTTGACTACGTTCTTTTCCAGGAGATAGCTGTTTGGCACGAGGACCTCTGCGCCATTGCCCTTGAGGATGCGGGAGCAGCGGGTGCCGAGATTCAGCACGCTGCCGGTATGACCGTCCACCTCGATGGTATCGCCGACCTTGATACGCCTTTCGGCCAGCAGAATGAGGCCACTGATGAAATTGTTCACCAGCGTCTGAGCGCCAAAGCCGATGCCGATAGCCAGCGCGCCACCCATGAAGGCAAAGGCCGTCAGCGGGATATTCAGCCAGTTAAGGATAGTCAATATGGCTACCGCGAGGATGGCGGTAAACAGGGCTTTCTCGAGAGCGGAGACGCGGACAGGGTCGAGCGAGAAGCGGGTCTGGATGCGGTTGCACACCGTTCGCGAGACTACCTTGGAAAGGGCGAAGGCCAGAATGAGCCAGACGAGAGCGGAAAGGAGCTTTCCCAGTGAAACCGCGTGCTGTCGCGTGGTGACGTTTCCCGAGCTGTCGGTGATTTTGTCCGTGGTGACGAAGAGCTCCTTGTTCCAACCATCCTTGATGAGATTGCCGAGATTTTCGGCCGAGAGCGCCGCCTTTTCCGCGATGCTCTGGCTGGCCAGTCGCTCGCGACTTTCGGAGATCATCTGCTGCTGGAGCGCGATCACGCTGTCAACCGTTGGCACGAGTTCGCTGAGCTGGGTGACGCGCTTGCGCAGGGCATCCAGACGGGCCTCCTGATGCTTGCGCAATTCCGCATCGCGGGCCGGTGTTTCGGCCTGGGCTTCCTCCAGACGTCGCTGGGTATCCTGAAGGCTGCGGCGAAGCTGTTCGCGCCAGGGCTCGATGTCTGAGAGCGCCTGGGCCGACTGTGTCTTGATGGACTCGTAGGAGGCGGACTCGGGTTTCTCGATCGCGGCTAGCGTCAGTTTCCAGATGGCTTGGATTTTCGTCCATTCGGTGAGGATTCCCTCCTCGGTCTGGATGATCTTGTTAGCCACGCTGGCGGCATCTGTTACGATGGTTTGACGGGCGGCAAGGGCGATGGCCTCCTTTTCACGGCCGGCTTTTTTTGCCTCCTCGACCTGCTTGCCCAGGTTGGTGATCGTGTCGTTCAATCCGGCGGCAATCCGACGCGTGGCCTCGATGCGGTCGCGGGTGGAGTTCTGGATTTGATCGATCCGGGCGAGAGCTGATTCCGCACGCTGGCGGTTGAAGACGGTATCCTGTCCCGCCGCAGCGAGGGCTTTCTCGGTGCGGGCGAGATTGAGGGAAACGATGGATCGATCGATCTGGTCGAGCGTCACTCGCCAGTCGGCGAGGAAGGCTGCGGAAGCGGCGGCTTCGCGGCGAAGCTGGGCAAGCTGCACCTGGAGAACTGACCGCTGTTTTTGCGCCGGATCGGTGACGGCATCAGCCTCCTGTTGAATTCGCCGGAGGTCCTGCTCCGCCGAGTCCAGACGAGTCTGGCTGCGGGCCAGTACGGACTGGTCCAACTGCACCTGCGTTTCCTCGGTCTGGATCTGCTGGCGCAGAGTGTTGATTTTCTCCCGCATGGCGTCCGACTCCTGGTCGTTCGTAGGCGCTTTCGGCGGGGGCTCAGTCTGCAAGGCCTGGAGCGCCCGCTCGTTGTTCTGGATCGAGGTCAACGTGTCGGATGCGGTCTGGTAATTGCGTACCGCTTCGTTGGCGGCTGCCAGGAAATCCGACGCTTGGTCTGCCGGAAGGCCGTTCTTTTGCAGCGCTTCACTGAGGTTTCTTTCGTTGAGCGCGGATTCCCGTTGCCGGGCGGATTCCAACTGGTCTGCCAGCCAGTCCTTTTTCTCTGCGGCTGATGGAGTGGGGGATGGCTCCGCGGGCACCGTATCGGCCACGGCCAGCAACGCTCCATATAGTAGGGAGCAGACGAGGAGAAGCGATCGTTTCATCGCAAGGGGATCGTGCCGAGTTCTTCCAGGATCGCCTGACTAAGCTTGATGCCTTTGAGGAAGTTCTCGATCGGGAAGTTCTCGTTCGGCGAGTGCGCCTGGCAATCCGGCGAGCCGAGTCCTGGCAGCAGAGCGGCAGGGCCGAGGATATTTCGGAACGCGACGACGATGGGAATCGATCCGCCCTCCCGCATGAGGGCAGGTTTGTGGCCAAAGACCCGCTCCAGCGCTCGCTGAACCGCCAGCCCATCGGGCGAGGTCGGGTCGGCAAAATATGGCTCGCCCGAGTGGCCCTTGGTAATCTCCAGCTTGATGCCGGGCGGGCAATGGCTGACAAGGTGGGCCTCGGCGAGGCGCAGGATCTCTTCCGGCTGTTGGTTCGGCACGAGGCGGAATGTCAGCTTCGCGAAGGCTTCCCGGGGCAGGACCGTTTTGGTGCCTTCGCCCTGGTAGCCGCCGCCGATGCCATTTACTTCTGCCGTGGGCCGGCCCCCGATGCGCTCGATAGAGTTGTATCCCTTTTCGCCAAAGAGTTCGTTCACTCCGGTGAGTTCCCGGATGATCTCATCCCCGATCGGCAACGCTGCCGCAGCGTCGCGTTCCCAGGGAAGCAGATCGGCCACCGCATCATAGAATCCCGGAATCGCCACCCGGCCATCCTCATCATGCAGGGACGCGATCAGCCGAGCCACGGCGGTTGCTGGATTCATGACCGCACCACCAAAAACTCCCGAGTGCAAGTCGAGTGCCGGGCCGGAGGCCTTGAATTCGAGGGCGCTGATACCTCGCAGCGCATAGGTAAGAGTTGGATACCCATGGGCGGCCATTCCGTTGTCGGAAATGACGATGACGTCGCAAGCGAGGTCCTCCTTGTAACGTTCCAGGAAGGGAGCGAGATGGTCACTGCCGATCTCTTCCTCACCCTCAATGAGGAAGATCACATTGACCGGCAAGGGTTTCCCGCTGGCGATGGCTTCTCCGACGCCGAGGATGTGGGCCATGATCTGGCCTTTGTTATCCGTGGACCCTCGCGCATAAATGCGTTCATTACGGATGGAAGGCTCAAAAGGCGGGGTTTCCCAGAGCTCCAGCGGCTCCGGCGGCTGGACGTCGTAATGTCCGTAGATCAGGAGGGTGCGTTTTGCCGGATCGTGCGCCGTGCGGCCGATCACGGCGGGGTGGCCGCCGGTTTCCCTCACTTCCGCCGCCATTCCCAGGCTCTCGATCTTTTGCCTCAGCCACTCCGCGCAATTCCGGAGATCGACGGTGTGTTCGGATTGGGTCGAGATGCTCGGAAAACGCAGAAAATCAAGAAGATCGTTGAGACGGGAATCGGACATAAAACTCAATAGGTAGCGCGAGTCTCAAAAGGAGACCACAATATATAGTGTTTTTACTTGCCAAGGTTTTTGCCCACTCCTATTGGTGGGCGGACCTAACCCTAGAGGAGGTCTCATGTATCTTCAATCCCTCGAAATGCTCGGCTTTAAGTCGTTCGCGCCGCGAACGATTTTGAATTTCCATCGCGGCGTGACCGCCGTCGTGGGTCCGAACGGCTGTGGCAAATCGAATGTCCTCGACGCTATGCGTTGGGTGCTGGGTGAGCAATCTGCAAAAGCGCTCCGGGGCGGGGAAATGTCCGACGTCATTTTCAGCGGTACGGACAGCCGTCAAGCGCTGGGTATGGCCGAGGTGTCGCTGACCTTTGCCGAGTGCGAAAAAGAACTCGGCGTGGACTGGAACGAAGTCTGCATCACCCGACGCGTCTATCGCGATGGGAAGAGCGAGTATTTTCTCAACAAGACCCCCTGTCGCCTCAAGGACATTCACCAGCTCTTCATGGATACGGGTGTGGGCCGCAGTGCCTACTCCATCATGGAGCAGGGAAAGATCGATCTCATCCTGAGCAGCCGGCCGGAGGATCGTCGCGCCATCTTTGAAGAGGCGGCTGGTATTACCAAGTACAAGGCCCAAAAAAAAGAGGCCCTCCGCAAACTGGAGTATACCGAGGCCAATCTTCTCCGCGTCCAGGATATCATCAAGGAGGTGCGGCGCCAGATCGGCTCCCTTCAGCGGCAGGCTTCCAAGGCTCGCCGTTATCAGTCCTTCATGCAGGACCTCCGGGTTTTTGACGTCCACCTTTCGCACAAGAACTATCGACAACTCTCCGAGGAACTCACCACCATCCGCCAGCAGCTCGACCAGGGCGAGTCGACCCGCGGTGTTCATGAGACCGAGATCGCACAGCAGGAGGCAGAACTCTCCGGCTACCGTGCTCGTATTGACGAACTCGACGGCCAGATGGGGGAGTTGCGAGAGAGCATCCAGAATCTCCGCAATCGGGTTTTTTCCGCCGAAAATCGTATCTCGACGAATGCCGAGCGGTGCGAAGAGGCGTCGACCCTGATCGATCGCCATCGCCTCGACATCGCGGCAGCCGAGGAAAAAATCCGCGCCCAGCAGGAGCAGATTGAGCAGACCGACATTCTGCTGGAGCAGATGATCGCTACGCTCCAGGATCATGAAACCACGCTGAACGAGCATACGGATCGCGTGCGGATGGCTCGCGAGGAGCGCATTGTCGCCGAGCGCCAGATTCAGGAGATCAACTCGGAGATCTCGCGGCACGAGGGGCGTCTCGGCTCGCTCCGTAATGACATTTCCGCTGCGGCAGGACGCCGTGAGGCAGGAGAAACCCGTCTCCGCCTGTTGCAGGGTGAGGCAGAGGCTGCCGCCCAGGCCGTCGGCGAACTTCAGGCCCGCCTGGAGGAAATCCGCCATCGCGAAGAGGCCTCGGTTCACACCGTCGAGTTTTCCCAGATCGAGCAATCCGAGGCCCAGTCTGCCTATGAAGGCGCTCAGTTGGCGCGGCAGAATGCCGAGAATGCGATGAATGCCATCTCCCGCGAGGCTACGGGCATTGAGTCCCGCCTCGAGGTGCTCCGCCAGCTGCAGGAGCAGGGCGAGGGGTACGATGAGGGCACGCAGACCGTCCTGCGCGGCCTGGACGATCCGAATTTTTACCGTCCCGCCATTCAGGGTGCGCTGGCAGACAATATTCAGGTCGAGCAGCGCTTCATTCCTGCCATCGAGGCCGCCCTGGGTTCCTCGCTGCAGGCGATTATCTTCAAGGATTCCATGGTCGCCGAGGCGGCCTTGGCGACACTCGCGGGAAAAAAGCTCGGCAAGGCTGCACTCATCCCGAGCGAGTGGATTCGCCCGAGTGAGCAAAAGGGCGACATCCTCCCGGAGGGTGCGATTACTTGGGCCTCCTCCTGCGTAAATGCGGAGGGCGATGCCCGCGCTTTTGCGATGGCTTTGCTCGCCGATATCGCCGTGGTTGAAAACCTGGAAGCTGCGTTTCGAATCAAGGCGCAGCATCCGTATCTCGGTGTGGTGACGCTGGCGGGAGAACTGATCACTCGTGACGGTATCGTGCGAGGTGGTGCCTCGGGGGAAAATTCCGGACAGTCAACGCTGGTACGCAAGGCCCAGATCGCGGAACTCGATGAAGCCCTTACGCTGGTCATTCAAAAGCTGGAGGTGCATTCCAACACACGTTCCGAGGCCATGCAGGCGCTCGACGATGCGCAGGATCGCTTGCTCGCCTCGCGCGATGCCTTGCAGCGTGCTCAGGTGGAAAGCGCCGCCATCCAGAACGAAAAGAAGCTGGCGGAGCGTCAATACAGCGACCTTGAGACCCGTCGCGAATCCTTTGCCCGCGAGACTGTACAGTTGAGCGAATCGCTCCGCGCCAGCCTCGCCCACGTGCAGAACCTCGAGATGAACATTGCCGAGGTCGCGTCCACCATCGAGCAGGCCCGGGTGCGCCGCTCCGATGCTGAGAATAACATCCTCATCGTACGCGAGCGCGAAAACGTCGCCGTCGAGCAGTTGAACGAGGTGCGCGTGCGCGTGGCTACCGAGCGCCAGCAGCAGGAAAATCTCAGCCGCCAGCGCGGCCCGATGTCGGCGCGTCTCGCGGAGCTCGCCGAGCTTCTCGATGCCCGTCGACAGGATATCTCCAACTACGAGGCTCGTATTGACTCGCTCCAGGCGGAAAGCGCCACCCTGCAATCCTCGATCGGGGAATGGCAGGAAGAGGTGATGTCGCTGGAGACACAGGGGGCGGCACTCGTCGCGGCTCGCTCGGAGGTTTACGGCGAGGCTGAGGCTATCGAAATCGCCCTCCGCGCCGCTCGGCAGAATCTCGTGCAATTGCAGGAGCAGCGTGGCCGCCTGGAGGTTCGTATCGCCCAGGTGGAAATGCGCATGGAAAATTTGCGCAACCATGTGTCCCAGCGCTACCAGACGGACCTGGAGGCTTTTGAACCCGACGCCTACGGTCTTGTCTGTGCTTATCGTGAGCGCATCAAGAAGCGGAATTCCGGAGGCGATGTTGCCGCGGTAGATGGTGGCGAGGTTGCTCAGGAGGCCCCGGCCCCGGAAGCTCCATCGGAGGAATCTCCGGAGCTCCCGACTGAGCCTCAGGAACCGCTGAACTGGGATCGCATCGAGGAACTCGTGGCCGAGCTGACCGAGCGTATCGACTCGATGGGTCCGGTGAACCTGGAAGCCATTCAGGAGTACGAGGAACTCGAACAGCGCCAGAATTTCCTGGAGAAGCAGAACGAGGATCTCGTGAACTCCAAGACGGAGCTGCTTGAGGTCATTTCCAAGATCAACCGCACCACGAAGGAACTCTTCGCCGAGACGTTCGTGAAGATCCGCGAGAACTTCCAGTTCATGTTCAACGAACTGTTTGGTGGTGGTCGCGCGAATCTCATGCTCATGGATGATAGCGATCCGCTCGAGTGCGGTATCGAGATCATCGCCAAGCCTCCCGGTAAGCAACTCCAGAGCATTTCGCTGCTTTCCGGCGGCGAACGCACCATGACGGCCGTGGCCCTTCTTTTCGCCATCTACATGGTGAAGCCCAGCCCGTTCTGCGTGCTGGACGAGATGGATGCGCCGCTGGATGAGTCAAACATCAGCCGATTCGTCAAGATCCTCGACCGCTTCGTCGGCCAGAGCCAGTTCGTGGTCATCACGCACAACAAGCGCACGATCAGCCGCGCCGACATGCTGTATGGTGTGACGATGGAGGAGCATGGCGTGAGCAAGCTCGTGAGCGTCAAGTTTACCACCAAGGAGGAGAGCGCGGCGAAGGGCATCGAACAGCCCAAGAGCGTGGCCGAGGTCTTCGGCAAACACGGCGACCTCCAGAGCGAGCGCGAACGAGCCGAGTTTGGAGCCGCGACCGACGGGAAAGCGGAGGACTCCGCGGCTTCGGTGCAGAGCAATGTGCTCGTGGCTGATGAAGAGTCGGAGGAAACGGCTCAAGTCGATCTCTCTGCTGGCGCGGAATCCGAGAATAAGGACTCCCCCGAGGAGGAGACGGTTCTGGTTGATCTATCGGCCGACCCGGTTGACGATGCGCAGGTGGTTGAGGAAACCGTATTGGTAGACCTTTCTGCTGAGCCGCTCGGTGAAGAGCCCCAGGAAAGCGTGCTGGTCGACCTGTCGGCAGAACCTGCCTCGGTTGAGCCAGAGGCCGAGGAGACCGTGCTTGTGGATTTGTCCGCAGCGCCGGTCGGAGAGCAGTCGCGAGAGACTGTCCTCGTCGACCTCTCTGCCGAGCCGGAAATCGAAGAGACGGTGCTTGTTGACCTGTCTGCCGATCCTGCGGGAGAAAGTGCCAATCGGGAGAATCCGGATGACAAACCAGGAACGATTTCCTAGGAAATCGTTATGATCATCCGACTTATTCTTCTTTGTTCTACGTTGGCCCTGGTCGCATGTAGTGGTCCGGGCGGTCCGGCTCAACGAGCTGGCCGTAGTGTCGACAATGCAGTTTACGATGTCGGCTCCGGCATTGAGAATGTCGGCCAGAAAATCGAGCGAGCCGCCCAATAGACGGCTCGCCCTGCGCCTGTTCAGGCGTTGGTCAATGACGGAGCGGAGTTCTTGCGAAGCCACTCCTCATAAGCGATAGGGGAGATCTCGGAGGGTTTGATTTCGCTGCGTCCTCCCCAAAAGACATTGGTATAGGTAACCGGGATGCTGGCCTCCTCGAGGTGGCGATCGATCGCGGCCTTGTGCTCGAGCACGCGCTCGCGATCGGTGCCGTGGGCCACGGCCATGATGTTGACATTATTGAATTCCGGACCTCCATCGCGCCAGTAGCAGTGGGTCAGGACCTCATGGCGGCCGACTTCGCTGCCAGCCTCGATCTCGCGGCCCGGGGGAACAGCCCAATGAAAGAGCGCGTTGAAGCGGGTCACCCGCGCTCCGCTCTGGTTTGGTTTGACATGCTCCAGGAAGGTGGAGAACCGGCCCACCAGCTTTCTCGCGGCGAGGGATTCTGCGACGGCGAAGAACTCGTCAAGGCTCACGCCTGCCTCGGCGGCGCGTTTTGTCCAGGCGGGTTCGCAAATCTCGTCCGGGGCGAATTCCCTTTTGAGGACGGTCAGGATGCGCCACTCGTGGTCGGTCAGCTTGATCGTCTCGACCTTGTGCATCTTGGCGGGACCTTCGCAGCGGTCGCCGGGCTGGATCTTGGAGCGGCGGACATGGCCGACGCCGAGAGCGAAAATCCCCTTCGCTGGCATGAGGCGATAAGCATCCGCACCCGTGCGGCGCATCAGGATTTCGCAATGCGCATCGAGGGAATACCCTGCCGGCACCTTCAGTGTGGTCCAAAGTTTGAACGCCTTGCCCGGAATGTTCGCCTCAGTGGACCGAACGACGACGTGCCCCGTGTAGGGATCGTTTTGGAACATGTCCTCAAATGCGGCGTCGAGCTGACTCTCAGGTACTCGCCACGCCACAAGCGCGCCTTCGGCGAGGTTGGTGGCGAGGAGGGTCTGGCGGACCCGGCGAATCGTTCCGGCGGCCAGCATGGTACGAATGCGCTCCAATACGGTGTCGAGAGGAAGGTCGCAACGATTGGCGATTTCCTGGAAAGGTTCCCGGACGAATCCCGTGATTTTATCCTCGGAGACGGAGAGAATCTTCGTATTGACGGGATCGGTATGCTCGATGGGAATCATAATATTTTCTAATAATGCGCACAAGAAAGCCAGAGTGCAAGGTCTTTGACCTGCCAATATGGTGAGCTAATGTGCCTCGGCAATGGTAGAGAAAATTGAGACGCTCCTCCTGCTCCTCGGCCTTGTCGGGGTGCTCTCGGTGGTTGCAGAGAGGTTGCGTTTTCCCTTTCCCATCCTGCTTGTCATCGCCGGTCTGGGTATCGCCTTCTTCCCCAATCTCCCGTTGGTGAAGCTCGATCCGGAGCTGGTGCTCATCATCTTTCTGCCACCCCTCATTTTCTCGGCGGCATGGAATTTCCCGTGGGAGGATTTTCGGGCGAATCTCATTCCCATCTTCGCCCTCGCGATCGGACTCGTCTTGGCCACGATGGTGGGGGTGGGGTATGCTGCGCACTGGATCATTCCGGGCATGACTCTGGCGACTGGATTCGTCCTCGGGGCGATTGTCTCACCACCGGATGCGGTCGCGGCCAATTCGGTGCTGAAGAATCTCCGGGTGCCCAAGCGTCTGTCGACGATCCTGGAAGGTGAAAGCCTGATCAATGACTCCAGCGGGCTGGTTGCCTATCAGTTCGCCGTGGTTGCGGTCGTGACAGGATCGTTTTCCCTGTCCCAGGCGGGCGGGGATTTTGTCTGGGAGTCTCTGGGAGGCGTGGCGTTTGGCTGGGTTGTGGGCTGGGTTGTTGCGTATGTCCATCGAGAGCTCTCGGATTCGGCTGTCCAGGTCACCTTGACCATTTTGACTCCCTACATCGCCTATCTGCCGTGCGAGCATTTTGGCTGCTCCGGCGTGCTGGCCGTCGTCACTGCGGGCCTGCACCTGGGACATCACGCCTGGGAAACTCTTTCACCGGAAAACCGACTCCAGCGGGAAACAATCTGGCGGTTCATTGACTACCTGCTCAATGGCATCGTTTTTATTCTTATCGGTCTCCAGTTTCCGGCAATCTGGGCGGGCCTGGCGGGCGATTGGAATCCCGTGATTCTCATCCTCCTGGGTATCGGAGTTTCCCTGGTCGTGATTGCGATCCGGTTTGCATGGATTTTTCCCCTCGCGCTTCTCCAGCGGATACTTTTTGCCGAGGTGCGCCGACAGGAGCGCTTGCCGTGGCGGGAGTTGATCGCGGCCTCCTGGGCCGGGATGCGGGGGGTGGTTTCCCTGGCCGCGGCGATGGCGCTGCCCGAGACCACGGCCACAGGGGAGCCGTTTCCCTTCCGGCATCTCATCCTTTTCCTGACCTTTTCGGTGATCTTTGTGACCCTGGTTTTTCAAGGTCTCTCCCTGCCTTGGTTGATGCGCAAGCTGAAGGTCGAGGAGGAGGCCGAGACTTATCTGGGTGAGGCCCGGGCCCGGCTCGCCATCATGCAGTGGCTGGTGGATCAGATCGAGCGGATCATCGCCACCAAGACCGACGAGGCGGAAAAGGCCTCACTGCGTCTATGGCGGGACAACTATGCGCAGCGGGCGCATCACCTGCAGATTCGCATCGAGTCTCCGCAGCTTCAGACGGAGAGCATATTCGATTGCGACATGACGGTTTTCCCGGAGTTGTTTCAGAATATCCGTCTCCGCCTTGCCGAGATGCGTTCCCGCGGAGAGATCTCCGAGGAGATGCGCAAAAGGATTGAGTATGATTTCGACCTGGAGGATCGGCGTCTCCACCGTCTCATCGGACGGTATGCCCGGTCCTCAGCTCCGAAGCGGTGATCGCGTTGAGGTGGGACGCGACTGGGTGCGGCGTGAGGTAAATGTCAATACAAGCACCCAGAAGGTCTGGATAAGCGCGGCAACGGGGATTTGCAGCTCGGAGTGAACGAAGTAAACCAGAGAGACCCCGGGAATCCAGATCATCCAGCCGGCGACTTGGGAGGGAATCGCCCGGTCGATGATGAATGAGAGGCTGAAAATCTCTCGCGCTGCGGGAGCTAGGCGGAATCCGGCGTCGCGCCAGATGAAATAGGACAAGGTAAGCGGGAGGCAGAGGAACGGGCTGAAGATAAACTGATCCACCACCATCTTTGTCAGGACTATGCCGAGGCTGTCGCCCGGCCCGAACCATGCCATTTGCAGGCGATAGAAATAGTCAACCAACATCCCGATGCACCCCCAGAACGGTGCGGCGGTGAGGAAACTCCAGAGGTTGGCGCGGGTGGCGCGCCCGTCTTGAAAGAACGCGACGCGAAGCAACTCCGGAAGAAAAGCCGCGGCGATGACGTAGGAGACAAAGGCAAAACGGTACCCGGCTTCTCGCTTGATATCGGCAATGTTGGCCAGGAAGTGCCGGGTGCCTTCATGACTGATATAAAGGCAGAAGAAAACCAGCATCAGAGCCTGAAGGAGCAACCCCGGTAAAAGATTGGCCTTGGCGCCAGCGGTGGCTTTGTGGACAGCGTCTCGGAAATTCATTGGGGCCTTTCGAGAAAGACGACTTTGTTCCGGCGCCGCGCATGCCACCCGCCGGGTAGGTTCACTTTGGCTGGTCCCTCGATATCGAGCAGGCCGAGGACGCGCTCGATTTCCGCGAAGCCCGGTTCCGGGACATTCTGTTCGCGAAGCCAGCGCAGGATCAGGCGTCTGCGGAGCGCCTTTGGCATAGCCCGTAGTTCCTCACATGCCAGAGATTCCGCGGGAGCGGGAACGAGCGTTTGCATCCACGCCTCCTCGTCCTGCAGGATGATCGAAGTACGCAGGATTGCCTCATCGATATTTGCGCTGAAGAGTTTTCGTAAATGGGGCAGTGCATCCCGCCGGATTCGATTTCGCGTATGCCGCGTGTCTTGATTACTGGCATCCTCCCGGAAAGGAATGCGGCACGACGTGATATAGCCGGAGATCGATTCGCGACGGATTCCGAGCATGGGTCTGTGAAGGATAAACTCGGCTTTGCCGACTCTCAATGGCGTTTGTGAGCGCATTCCGCCCAAGCCTGCTGTCCCCGTACCCCGCAGGAGATTCAGGAAGACAGTCTCGATCTGGTCGTCCGCGTGGTGGGCGAGAAAGACATCGTGGCATTGCTCGGACCGGCTACAGCGGGCGAGAAACTCGTGCCGCATCTGGCGGGCGGCTGCCTCCAGCGACAAGCCTCGGCTCTTTGCTTCGAGATCCGCCTGACAGGACTCGCCGAGAAAACGATAGCCAAGCTTTTTAGCCGCTTTCTCCACCAGCCGGGCATCAGCGCGGGAGGCCGCTCCTCGGAGGCCGTGATCAAGATGACAGACGACGAGATGACGAAATCCCAGCGCTCGGAGTCCATGCAGCAGCGCCATGGAATCCCGGCCTCCGGAAACTCCGATCAGGTACTTGCGGCGGGGGGAGTAGGCATCCACTGCCGCCGAGAGATCTTGGAGGAAATCAGGAGATGCGTTGTCCGCCGAAGTAGTCATGCAGAGGCTCGGGCAGGAGCACGGAGCCGTCGGGTTGGAGACCGTTTTCCAGCAGCGCCACGTAGAGTCGGGCGAGGGCAGTGCCCGAGCCGTTCAGGGTATGGCAGAAGCGGTTTTTCCCATCGTCGCCCTTGAACCGCAGGTTCATGCGCCGAGCTTGGAAATCCTCGAAATTCGAGCAGCTGGAGACCTCCAGATATGCATTCTGGCCAGGCGACCAGACCTCGATATCGTAGGTCTTCGCCGAGCCAAAGCCGATGTCTCCCGTGCAAAGCTCGATCACTCGGTAATGCAGGCCGAGGAGCTGGAGCACGCGCTCGGCGTCTGCGGTCAGGAGTTCCAGCTCTTCGCGCGACTTCTCTGGCGTACAGATCTTGACCAGCTCGACTTTGTCAAACTGATGCATGCGGATCAGCCCGCGCGTACCCAACCCGGCCGATCCCGCTTCACGGCGGAAGCATGGCGTATAGGCCGTGTACTTGATCGGAAGGACCGATGTCTGCAGGGTTTCCTCGCGGTGGAGGTTGGTTACCGGAACCTCGGCCGTGGGAGCAAGGTAGAGGTCGTCCCGGTCGATGCGATACAGCTGTTCCTCGAATTTCGGGAGTTGCGAAGTGCCGACGAGGGCCTCGGGTTTCACGACGTACGGAGTGCTGATCTCCGTATAACCGTGATCGCGGGTGTGGAGGTCGAGCAGGAAGTTCAGCAGTGCACGCTCGAGACGAGCGCCGACGCCGGTATAACAGACAAACGCGCTGCCACTGATCTTGGTCGCGCGTTCCTGATCGATCAACTTGAGCCGCTCGGCGATGGCCAGATGATCCTGAGGATTGGCGATGGAGGGCTTTTCGCCCCAGAGGCGTAGGACCGGATTTTGCTCGGCGGTCTCACCCACCGGCACTTCCGGTTGAGGAAGATTGGGCAACACGAGCAGCAGGTCCCGCTGGCGGCTGTCGAGTTCCGTCGAGAGCTGGGCGAGCGTTTGCATCTCGGCGGCATGCGTCTTGACCTGGGCCTCGATGGCCGAACTGTCCTGTCCCTGGCTGCGGAGCTTGCCGATCTCCTTGCTCAGGCGATTGCGATCAGCCTGGAGGTTCTGGAGCCGGGTTTCGGCTGAGCGGCGTTCGGCATCGATGGCGAGCAGCTTGTCGATGTGCTCGGAGAAACACGTCCCTCGGGTGGCGAGACGGTCTTTGACGGCTTGGGGCTGTTCGCGGAGCAGGCGGAGATCGAGCATGAAGAAATTGGCTTGGAGAGCATTTGACTGTGGTGCTTCTTCGGTTTCGTGTAAATCTCCTTCAGAAGTATGCCGGTTCAATTTCGCGACTACTACCAGACATTGGGGGTCTCCAAGACCTCCACCCAGGACGAGATCAAGAGCGCTTTCCGCAAGCTCGCCCGCAAGTTTCACCCCGATACCGCCGAGGACAAGAAGACGGCGGAGGAGAAATTCAAGGAGATCAACGAAGCTTACGAAGTGCTTGGAGACCCGGAGAAGCGGGCCAAATACGATGAACTAGGCGCCAACTGGCAGCAGGGCGGCTACGCGCCGCCCCCACAGGGCCAGACGTGGCAGCAGGCGTATGGCCGCGGCGGCGACGCCGGAGGTGCGGAGTTTCATTTTGGCGGTACGGGATTCAGCGACTTCTTCGAGCAGATGTTCGGCGGTCGGCGAGGCGGCGGGTTTTCTCGCGGTTTCTCTGGCGGCTACGATTTCGATGATGGCCCGTCGCGAGGTCAGGACGTCGAAGCCGACCTGCTGGTTTCGCTCGAGGAAGCCTTTCATGGTTCAACGCGGCAGATTTCGTTCCGCCGCGGCGATACTGGCAAAATCCAAACCTATACCGTGAAAATCCCGCGTGGAGTCCGTGAGGGGCAGCGTATTCGGCTGGCAGGACAAGGTTCCGAGGGACAGGGCGGCGGGGAATCGGGAGATCTTTATCTTCGTATCAAGTTCCAGAAACATCCGGACTACGAGGTGCAGGGGGAGGATCTGGTTTACGAACTTGAGATTCCAGCTTACGACGCCGTGCTCGGAGCGGATGTGGAACTGCCTACCCTGGAGGGTCGTGCGCGACTGCATGTTCCTCCGGGAACTCAAAGCGGCCAGAGATTCCGGCTTTCTGGCAAGGGATTGCCGGGCAGAGGAGGAGCCCGTGGGAACTTCTATGCGGTGGCTTCGATCACCGTGCCGAAGAACCCGTCCGATGCGGAAAAGGCGATCTGGAAGCAACTAGCAGACCTCTCGCGATAACTGGACGGATAAACAAAAAGCGCCCTCACAAGAGGGCGCTTTTGAAAAAAGAAACTGTCGGAAACCGCAGGACTAGGATCCAGCGGAGGACGGAGCAGGCTGGTTTCCCGTGGCTCCCGGATTGCTGTTAGACCCGCTGCCGCCACCCGAGGAATTCGGGAGGGGAGCCGCGCCGATACCTGTGTCGGAGCCTTGGTCGCCACTTATATAGCTGTCAGCGAGTTGATCGGCAATGGTGTAACGCGTGTTGCCGCTGGTGTCGCTATTCTCGTCGATCTTGATGTTATTGTCCTGAGCGACTTTATCGAGGGTCGCGATGAGAGAGGGAATCCCTCCGACACCTTCCTTTGCACCGTTGAGGATGGCGGCCTTGGTTGCGACCGTGCTGACAGACGCGATCGCCTTGTCGACCATTGCCGGTACGACTGCGGGCTTCAACGTGGCGGGTACGGCTTTAACCGCAGCACTCACGATCGGCTGGGCGGCAGCCGGATAGGTTGAAACCACTGCTGAAACGACAGCGGAAACTACCTTGGCGGCGGCGGTTGGGTTGCTGGATAGCGCTGGGTTTGCCGTGACAGCCTTGATTGCTTCACCCGTGAAAAGCGGTGCGAGCGAGGGGTACTGGGCGATGACCCCGAGAACGGCCTTGGTCACCGCTTCCGGATTGGTCGCATCGACTCCGGCCAGAGCCTTGGCGAGCTCGGCTCGCTGCTTGTTCGTCAGCGAAGTTTGGGCGGGAGCCTGGGTTTGTTGCTGCTGCTGTTGACCTTGCTGCTGGGCAGAAAGGGGAGAGACAGCGGCAACTGTCACCAGTGCGGTGGAGAAAATGACGGTGAGACGTTTCATGAAAAATTGTCCGCGTTTTTCAGAATGTTCCAGATGGAGGCCAGCAAAGCAAGCCCAATCCCCTCTCAAAACGACCGCTTCAGGCGATCTTTGCCCAGTCTGTTTCGTTGAAACCGACGAGATAGCCGGAATCCAGAACCACAAATGGACGTTTTACCAGGTTTCCGTTGCCAGCCAGCAGAGCTATCGCCTCAGCCTCGGAGAGGGAAGGGAGCTTTTTGGATAGCTCCATCTCTTTGTAATCGCGTCCGGAGGTGTTGAAAAGCCGCCGGACTTCTCCTTTGTAACTCTGAAGTGCCCCCTTGAGCTCTTTTTCTGTGGGCGGATGCTCCCGGATGGGGATTTCCTCGAAGGCCACGCCGTGATCACGGAGAAACCGAACCGCCTTTTTGCAGGTTCCGCAGCCCGAGTAGGTGTAGGCCTTCAGGATTTTCACTTACAGATCACGCAGAAATCCAAACGCCTTGTCCCCGAACTGAGGCAGCCCTTCGTGGCCGTAGTCGGGATAAACGATGGATTCTTTCTTCGCCGAGATATTGTTGAACGCGGCGAACTGCGTCGAGGGCGGGCAAATCGTGTCCATGAGGGTGATCGCCATGAGCACATCCGCCTTGATGCGCGGCGTGAGGTTCTTGATGTCGATGTACCCCAGCTTGTTGAAAATCTCGTCCTCACGCTCGTGGAGCGGATCGAAATGACGGAAGAACGTACGGAGTTCCGCGTAGGCGTCCTTGTACAGATCCATTTCCCAGATGCGACGGTAATCCGACAGGAACGGGAAGACGGAGACGCACTTCTTGATGCGGGGTTCGAGCGCCGCGCAGACGAGCGAAAGCGCTCCGCCCTGGGACCCGCCGAAGGTGGCAACGCGCGAGGCGTCCACCTCCTCAAAGCTCATGATGACGCGGGCCAGTTGCGCCGTATCGAGGAAGATACTGCGGAAAAGAAGCTTTTCCGGGGCGTCGTCGAGACCGCGAATGATGTGGCCGTGATGAGTGTTTCCCTTCACAGCGCCGGAATCCTCACTCTTTCCTCCCTGACCGCGACAGTCCAGAGCCGCGGCGACAAATCCCTCGCCGACGTAGTTTAGCTTGTCGGCCCACTCGCCACTATTGCCGGTGTACCCGTGGAAGTGGAGGATGGCCGGGAGCTTGCCCTCGCGCTTTTTGGGGCGCAGGTATTTGGCGTAGATCCGCGCTCCGCCTACGCCCGTGAACCACAGGTCAAAGGCTTCGGCATTGCGAGGATCGATCTCCTTCGAGCGCTCCAGCTTCGGCGCGGGATCGGTGGCGTCGAGTTCGGTCAGAGCAGCGTCCCAGTATTCATTGAAGTCACTGGGGCGCGGCGAGATGCCGTAGTATTCCTTGAGATCGGCGAGAGGCTTGTCGACGAGAGGCATGGCCAGAGAGGGCTGATGATGGGTTAGCGGACCTTTAGCAACTCAACTTCAAAGATTAGCGTCTCGTTGGGTCCGATGTCCGGACCGGCGCCAAAGGGGCCGTAGGCGAGCTGGGACGGAATGAAAAACTTGTACTTGGCGCCTTCCTTCATGAGTTGAACGCCTTCGGTCCAGCCGGGAATTACGCGATTGAGCGGAAACTCGATCGGCTCGTTGCGGCTGTAGGAGCTGTCAAACTCCTTGCCGTTCAGCAGGGTGCCGCGGTAGTGGACGAGCACCGTATCGGTGGCCTTGGGCTTTTTGCCCGTGCCTTCCTTGATCACAGTGTACTGGAGACCGCTGGACGTGGTGACCACGCCTTCTTTCTTTGCGTTTTCGGCGAGGAACTTCTTGCCTTCTTCGAGTGCGTTTTGAGCCATGGTAGGAATGATGGAAACTGCGAGTGCCAGTGCGATGGCGATAGGGGTGAAGCGCATGGGAGCGAGCTTTATGGCAAATGCCTTCCTGCCGCGCAATACGGTTCGTTAAGTGATTTGCGGATAAGACGGAATGCGAGTGCCTTTTTAGTACGTGCCTCGGATGAAGGGTTCCACCTCGGTCTTGTAGTACCGGGCGAGGCGTGCGTGCAGCGACTCCGGAAGCTCTGGCAGGCGGGAAACGGAGGCGTTTTCGCGTGCCTGGGCGGGCGTGCGGGCGCCGGGGATCACGACGGTGACCTCGTCGTGGTCGAGTATCCAGCGCTGCGCCATCTGAACCATCGTCAGACTTTCCGGGACGAAGTGCTTCATCTCGTCGGCGAGTTCCACGCCCTTGTCGAATGGGATGCCCGCAAAGGTCTCGCCCACATTGAAGGCCTGGCCGTCGCGGTTGAAGTTCCGATGATCATTTTCCGCGAAAAGGGTGTCCTTGGTGAACTTCCCGGAGAGCAGGCCGCTGGCGAGTGGCAGGCGGACGATGATGGCGATGCCTTTCGCCTTCGCCGCCGGGAGGATCGTTGTCTCGGGAGTCTGCCGGAAGATGTTGAAAATGATCTGGAGGCTGGCGAGTCCGTCCTGCGCGAGGCAGAGCGAGGCCTGGGCGGTATCTTCCACACTTGCTCCAAAGTGCCGGATCTTGCCCTCGGCTTGCAACTTTCGGAGCCAGTCAAAGATGTCTCCCTGTCGTAGGACTTCCACTGGGACGCAGTGGAGTTGAACCAGCGAAATCGTCTCGACCCCGAGCCGCTGGAGTGAAGCCTCCAGGGCGGCGCGTACGCCGGCTTCCGTGTATTTGTCGGGATAAAGGTCGGAGGTGCGGCCGAGTTTGGTCGCGATGAAGAAATCGGACCCGGGGCGGGATTTCAGAAACTTGCCGATGAGCTCCTCACTGCGTCCCGTGCCATAAACGTCGGCGGTATCCAGGAAGTTCACCCCGGCATCCGCTGCGGCAGCGAGGATCTCCAGGGCTTTTGCTTCATCCAGATCGCCCCAGGCGTTGCCGCTGAGTTGCCAGCAGCCGAGGCCGATTTCCGAGACCTTCTCGCCGCCCTTGCCAAAGGTGCGGAATTTCATGGGAGCGGTGAGGGGGAGACTTTCTTCACGATCGAGTCGGAACATGGGTAAAAACTATTTGAGTGCGGCTTCCACTGCGGAGATGACGGCTTGATCGTCGGGTTTCGTCTTGGGTTCGAAGCGGGCTATGACCTCGCCATTCCGGCCGATCAGGAATTTCCCAAAGTTCCACGCGATGTCGCCGGGGAATTTTGCGTCCGGTCCGGTCAGAGCGGCAAAGAGCGGGGCTTTTTCTGCTCCGAGGACATGGACCTTGGCCAGGATGGGGAAGGTGACGTTGTAGCGAGTCGAGCAAAAGGAAACGATTTCCTCGTTGGTTCCCGGCTCCTGTCCGGCGAAGTCATTGCAAGGGAACCCCAGAATGGTGAATCCCTCCGGGCCGTACTTTTGCTGAAGGGTTTCTAGGGCGGCGTACTGTGGAGTCAGGCCGCACTTGGAGGCGACATTGACCACGAGTAAGACCTTCCCGGAGTAATCGCCGAGTTTCGACGTTTTTCCGTCCATCGTTTCAAACGGGATTTCCTGGAGCGTGGAGGCAGGGAGCATGGACAAGGAAAAAAGGAATATCGAAGCTGCGGCGAGGATTTTTCTCATGCGGTGAGCCTTGATCATGGGGGAGGTGTCAAGGCGTCTGAGACGGTTCGCCGGGGATGGCGAAGTCGGGATTTACCAGCCAGAGACGGTGGTCGTAGTCCGCTTTTTTGATAAATCGGGCGGAACCATCTGCGAATAGGTAATTCGATCCGTTGTCGTAGAGTTCGAGGTTCAGGACATCGACATGGTTGCCGTTTTTTCCCTCCAGCATATCCATGTAGAAATGGGTGCTTCCCGCCTTGGGTGTGCCGAGGAGGATGACTTGTGAGGGATGGGATATTTGAGTGATGCGTACCTGGACCGTGGTGTCCTGGTACGCGCCGACATCGTTATATCCATTCATGATGTAGCTCGTGTTGTTCCGGGAGTTGGAGAGGAGTAGCTCCCGATCGGAGCGGTTCACATTGCCGTCGCCTACCGCGGCGTAGACCTTGATGTCATCAAGATAGTCCGCAAGGATGCGCGGCCACCGGTCGGTTGCACCGGTGGTCCGTTGCGGCAATACCCCGTCATGCTCATTGGCATAGAGGTGAAACGCGACGCCGATCGCTCGCATATTGTTCAATGCGGTTGAGCGCTGGGTCATCAGCCGCAACTGGGGCCAGTTGACCATCACGAGCGCGGTTAGTATGCCCACAATGGCAATCGTGATGAGGAGTTCCACCAGGGTGAAACCGCTCACGGCGACTCTGCGAAGATGCGTACGCACGTGCCCTGCGATATCATCCTGCTTAGGATCATTCAACATAGGGAGGGTACTCGTCAGCGGGTCAGGCTTGTCCGTCTGGCCTGGAGGACTTACTTTTGCAGGATGGACCCGGAGGCGGAAGATCGGTTGATCCGGCGGTGGCTGGTTGGTGGAGCTTGTCTTTGCGTGGTGGGCCTCATCGGGATGATTGTGATCTGTACGGTCCTCATCGCGACGGATTTCAACCTGCTCAACTGGCTGGAATAACTTCCACCCGGCCATTCCATTCCTTGTCGAGAGCTACACAAAGACACCCGCCGAGAATGATGACGATTCCGGAGATGTAGACCCAGAAAAGCAGCAGCATGAGACCGCCGACTGCACCGTAGATTCCGTAATTCAGCAGGTGCGGAAGATAGTTCACGAAGGCAATCTGGCATGCCTGTAGCGCCAGCGTCACGATGACCGCGGCCAGCCAGACCTGGCGAAAGTACACCCGGCGGCGTGGTGCCAGCATATAGAGGAGGCTGAAGCAGTAAAACAGCACGAGTCCTCCCAGCAGGTACCGGGACAGATCCAGAGCCATGGAAGCGAGGCCGAGATTGAACTGGGGATAATAATGGAGCACCCACTGCTCGGCACCGATCAGGATGTTTCTCACGGCCTGCAGGACGGCGGGAATCAACAGACCGACGAAGAGTGCACTGCCGATGATGAGGAGCATTAGCAGGTTCTTCAGCGGGACCTGCCACCATGGGATTTCCACCGTATGCCATGCCCGGTTCACACCTCGGACTAGGGCTTGGAAAAAGCGTAGCGAGCTCCAAAGCAGGATCGCCACCGAAATCGCGCTTACCCCGCCGCGGGCCTGTTCCAGGCGATGGACATTTTCCCAGATGAATTTCTGCTCCTGTGCGCTGATGGGCAGGAAGCCCTTGATCGTCTCCACCACATCGGTCGTCCCGAAGAATGCCGATCCGGTCGTGAGGATCAGAGCGCAGAGCGGGAAGATGGAAAATAGGACGTAGTAGGCGAACGAAGCGGCACGTTGCTCGCCATCGATCTCGCTGTAGAGGTGAACGGTATTCATCCCCGTGCGACCTCCAAAGCGCAGGCCATTGCCGATTCGCTTCCCCAAAAAACGATCGATTGAGCGGTTCAGGCGTTGCAACAGCGGTTCCATGGATTTGGCGTGAGAGCTTGGGCGATGAGTAATCTTTATCTCCCGGTGCGAAAACGAAAATCAGGCTGCTGTAACAAGTTGTTTGCTGGAGCAGGCTCGGTATGATGGGAGGATGTTGTCAGCACGGTTTCTGTCGGAAGGCGATGGCGGTAAACGCACCCCCCTGCGTTCGGAGGTGAAAGTCGAGGATACCTGGGACCTGAATCCGCTCTATACGAGCGACGAGGAATGGGAGAAGGATTTTGCCGTACTGCAAGCGGAGTTCCCGAAGGCAGCGGAATTTCGAGGCAAGCTTGCGGAAGGAGCCTCGAAGCTTCGGGAAGCCCTTGAGTTTGAAAAGACGGTCGATCTTCGCGTCGAGCGGCTCAACCAATATGCGGCGCTCAAGGTCACCGAGGATAGCTCAGATGCGGGCGCGCTCTCCCGTGAAGCCCGTCTCGATGGTTTGCTCGTACGGGTGGGGGAGGCCTTTTCCTTCTTCCAGCCTGAACTCCAGGCGCTTTCCGACGAGGCCTACGAGGCATATCTTGCCGATCCGGTGCTGGCGGAGTGGACGATCCCGCTGCGCAAGTTGCGCCGACTGAAGCCGCACACGCTCACCGCCGCCGAGGAGCGCTTGCTTGCGCTCGGCTCCGCCGCGACGCGCGGACATCGCGACACCTTCTCTCAGTTGACCAATGTCGACATGAAATTCGGCTCGCTACGGGATAGCCGGGGGCAGGAACGGGAACTGACGCAAAGCTCGTTTTCCTCGTTCCTCCAGGATCGCGATCCGGCGGTGCGCAAGGAGGCGTTTCACAAATTCTACGCCGAGTTCCGCGACCACCAGTATACGGTGGCTTCCTCGCTGGCGAATTCCGTGCGCGCGGATGTCTTTTACGCTCGCGCTCGCAACTATCCGTCGGCTCTCGAATGCGCGCTCTTCTACGACGACGTGCCGGTGAGCGTGTACGACAATCTCATCGGCTCGGTGCGCAATCACCTCCAGCCGCTCTATCGCTACTTTGCCCTGCGCAAGCGCGTGCTGGGTCTCGACGAGATTCATCACTACGACACCTACGTGCCAATGGTCGGCGACGTGCACACCGAGGTGCCGTGGGACGGCGCGGTGGAAAAGGTGCTCAGCGCTCTCGTGCCGCTCGGCGACAAATACCGCGAGGTGCTCGGCCATGGCCTGCGCGATGGTCGCTGGTGCGACCGGTACGAGAACAAGGGCAAGCGGAGCGGAGCCTTCAGCTATGGCACGTACACGAGCCCGCCGTACATCATGATGAATTACAAGGCCGACGTGTTCTCCGATGTCTACACGCTCGCCCATGAGGCCGGCCACTCGATGCACACCTGGTACTCCCAGCGCGCGCAGAGCTTTCAGAATTACCACTACCCGATCTTCCTCGCGGAGGTGGCGTCGACCTTCAACGAGATCCTCCTCACCGAGCATCTCCTGAAGACCACGGACGACCCGCGCATGCGCGCCTATATCCTCAACCGCCAGATCGACGATCTCCGAGGCACGCTCTACCGGCAGACGATGTTTGCGGAGTTTGAGAAGGCGATCCACGAAACCGAGGAGAGCGGCGACGCACTGACTCTGGATACGTTCCAGAAGATCTATCGCGGATTGCTGGAGGCGTATTTCGGTCCCGACTTTGCCCTCGATGAGGAGCTCAACCTGGAAGGGCTGCGCATCCCGCATTTCTACGGCGCTTTCTACGTCTATAAATACGCCACGGGCATCTCGGCGGCGGCGGCGCTGGCCGAGCAGGTTCTTGCGACGGGCGACGCCTCGAAGTATCTGAACTTCCTCAAGAGCGGCGGCAGCCGGTTCCCGATTGAGACGCTCGCTGAGGCTGGGGTGGATATGTCCACGCCCGCGCCGGTCGACGCCGCGCTGGCGCTCTTCGAACGTCGCGTCAACGAACTCGAAACCCTGCTCAACGCATGAACGAACCGGCCGTCTGGACGAATCGATCCCCGGGAGACCTGACCGTCTCTCTGCCCGAGGCGCATTCCGGCAACGTGGAGGCATCCGTCTCCCGCGCTGTCAAAGCCTTCCCGGAATGGAGGCGCGCCAGTCTGGACGACCGGATCACGGCTCTCAAGGGAGCGCAGGAGGCGGTGAAGGCGCGGCAGGAGGAGCTTGCCGTGCTGATCGCAACGGAGATGGGCAAGCCGCTGCGCGAAGCCCGGATCGAGCTTGGTGCAGTCATTGCCAAGTTTGACCTCACCTTTGAGGACGCTCGCCGCTACATCGGGGAGGAGGCGGTGGAAAAGGGGCCGCACCCGGCGGTCGTACGGCACCGCGCTCGCGGCCCGGCGGCTGTGATCTCGCCGTTTAACTTTCCCATCCATCTCGGCCACGGCGCCGCGATGGCTTATCTGGTGGCAGGGAATACCGTGCTCTTCAAGCCCTCGCCGCTGGTCGCGACGACCGTGGCGGCTTACGCAGAGGCAATGCAGAGCGCATTGCCGCCCGGCGTATTTGAGTTGGTGCAAGGATGGGGCGCGATCGGGCAGGCGGTATGTCTGCATCCGGCGGTGCGCTCGGTGTGCTTCACCGGCTCCGTGCCTGTCGGCAAGGCGCTCGCTCGGGACTTGGCCGAGGATTATTCCAAGTCGGTCGCACTGGAGTTGGGTGGCAAGAACGCCGTTATCGTCCTGAGTGACGCCGACCTGGCGCTCGCCGCCGAATGCACCGCCGACGCAATGTGCCTGACAACCGGCCAGCGATGCAACGCGTCCAGCCGTGTCTTGGTGGCTCGCGAGGTGGAGAAGGATTATTGCGAACTCCTGAAAGCCTCGCTTCAGCGGTATCAACCCGGGTATCCGCTCGACGAAACCACCATGCTCGGGCCGTTGGCGACCGAGCGCTCCGTTCAGCGTTACTCCGGTTTCCTGGCCGAGCGTGCCGAGTGGATCGTTCCCGGCGAGGTCCTGCCTCAAATGAATGGGCATACGGGCTATTACGTTCGTCCAGCGGTCGCGAAATTTGCCTCAGGGGTTTCGGATCAGGAAATGTTTTGCCCTATCGTGTCGTTGCAGACCTTTGACGGTGACGAGGAACTGGTTGCCCTCCATGACAGCGTGCCCTTCGGCCTCACCGCCTCGATCTTTACCGCGACGGAGGAGAGTTTCCGCGAGATCGGCGACCGGCTGGAGGTGGGAAATCTGTATTGGAACCTGCCCACGACATTCTCGCCATCCACTCTTCCTTTCGGCGGCTTCGGTGCTTCCGGCAATGGGAAGCCGGGCGGGCGTGGGTTCGTGCGCTTTGCCGTCGATGAGCAGGCGGTGCAGTGGAGGGCGGCGAAATGAAACGCGGCTTCCTGGAAAAACTCATCGAGCGCATCCGGCTGGTGCAGCCCGGCGATGTACAGAACTACCTCGTCGAGATCGCTCGCGAGAAGGGGTTTCTTGAGACGATCTTCAACGCCATCCTGGAGGGTGTGATCGTGACTGATCCCTCGGGGCGCATCATTTACCTCAATCGCGCCGCCGCCGGATTCTTCGGCATCAGCGTCGAGGCCAGCCTGGGCGAGCTGCTGGGCCACGCCGTACGCGGACTCGATTTCGAACAGCTTTCCGCCGGCGGAGGAGTCATTAGCCGCGATCTGGAGGTTTTCTATCCCGAGAACCGGCATCTGAATTTTTACACGGTTCCCCTGATGAGCGAGGACAGCCCCGATGAGGTCGTCGGACACGCCATCATCTTACGTGACATCACGCAGTATCGGCGCGAGACGCAGGAAACCATCGAGAGCGAGCGCTTTTCCGCCCTCACACTGCTGGCCGCCGGTGTGGCCCACGAGATCGGCAATCCGCTGAACTCGCTCGACATCCACCTGCAGCTCATGGAGCGGCGGCTGCGCAAGCTGCCCTCGCGCTCGCGCGGCGAATTCGAGGAGTCGATCAACGTCGCCCGGCAGGAGGTGAAACGCCTCGATCACATCATCACGCAATTCCTTCGCGCCATCCGACCCCAGCCGTTGACCCTGAGGCCCGATAGCCTGAACGCGATCGTCGAGGAATCCGTCTCCTTTCTGCAGGCGGAGATCCGGGATCGGGACATTCTGGTCGAGGTGGACCTGGATCGCTCGCTGCCGACGCTGGGTGTGGACCGCGACCAGATCAAGCAGGCGTTTTACAACATCATCCGCAACGCCTTTCAGGCGATGAAAACAGGCGGCATCCTGCGCATCCGGTCCGGAGCGGATGAGACGCACCAGTTTATTTCCTTTGCCGACAGCGGGGGAGGGATTGCGCCCGAGAATATCACTCGCGTCTTCGAGCCGTACTTCACGACCAAGCAAAGCGGCTCCGGTCTGGGCCTGCTGATCGTGCGCCGCATCGTGCGGGCGCATGGCGGCGAGGTGATCATCGAAAGCGCGCCGGGGCAGGGGCTCACGGTGACGATTCGGCTGCCGAGCGGCGACAGGCGGGTTCGATTCCTGGAGCAGGGGAGTCCAAACGAGGCCAAGTAAGAGCTTGGCGAGACCTCCCGGGCGGTTTATTCGCAGGGGGTGATCCTGGATCAACTCAAAAGCGCGGTCGAGTTTGCCAACAACCTTCCGCGATATCGCGAGATTATCGGCATCCTTTGGAAATATGGGTTTGCCGACGTCCTCAAGCTCGTCGCCCTACAGCGAGTCCTCGGTCTTGAGGATGCCACCATCACCCTGCGGGAGGATGGCGTGCTCTCCAAACCGCTCCCGGTTCGCATGCGCATGGCGCTGGAGGAGCTGGGGCCGACGTTCATTAAATTCGGCCAGATCATCAGCTCGCGGCGTGACTTGGTCGACGATGAGTATTTTGTCGAACTGACCAAGCTCCAGTCCCAGGTGCCTCCCTTTGCCACGTCCACGGCGAGGGAGATCATCGAGTCCGAACTCAATATCTCGATCGACGAAGTTTTCTCATCCTTTCAGGACAAGCCCGTTGGCAGCGCCTCCATTGCCCAGGTGCATGCGGGCACCTTGAAGGAGAATGGCACGAAGGTCGCCATCAAGGTCCAGCGTCCCGATATTCAAAAGGTCGTGGAGCTCGATCTCTCCATCCTCCACGACATCGCCCGATTCGTGGACAAGCACGTGCCCGAAATCTCCGGCCTGAATCCGGTCGGGGTGGTAGCCGAGTTTGCCTCCACGCTGGTGAAGGAACTCGATTTCAGCCATGAAGCCTCCAACGCCGAGCGCTTCGGGAAGCAATTTGCCGACGACCCGACTATCCGTGTGCCGAAGATTTACCGCGATCTGACAAGCACGCGCGTGCTGACGATGGACTTCCTGGCGGGAGTCAACGTGTACGATGAGAAGCGACTCCAAAAGAACGACATCGACCCATCGGTGCTCGCCCGCAACATCACCGAGCTGATCTACAAACAGATCTTCGAGTTTGGCTTTTTCCATGGAGACCCGCATCCCGGAAACATGCTCGTGATGAAGGACGGTGCGATCGGCCTGCTGGATTACGGTATGATGGGCTCCTTTACCCCGCCGTTCCGTACCAGCATTGCGCAGTTGATCGCGGGCCTCGCCGAGAAAAATCACCAGCAGGTCATGCGTTCAATCCTCGACATGAGCGAGGAGGGTTTCGCCTCCAACACGGCGAAGATGCTAAACGACGTGGAGGAGTTCAGCGGCACGCACCTGAATCGACCGCTCCGCGAGATCCGGCTGGAGGTGGTGCTCAACAAGCTCCTGGAGATGCTGCGCAACAACCATCTCCGCATGAAGGGCAGCTTCTATCTCGGCATCAAGGCCCTGACCCAGGTCGAGGCCGTGGGCCGAACGCTCGATCCTGACCTGAATTTCATCAAGCAGGGCGAACCCTATGCCATCAAGCTCATGCAGGGGAAATATCACCCGCATCGGCTCATGATGCTGCTGCAGCGCTGGGCGAGCGAGGGACTGGATTTTCTCGATACGTTTCCCGGTGATTTCCGGAATCTCTATCAGCAGATCAAGCATGGAAAGGTCAGCATCCCGCTCCAGCACAAGATCGATCCCGAGGGATTCGAGCCGTTGCGCAAGACCCTCGACTCCATCGCCAATCGGCTGACCAATGCCATTCTGGCCGCTTCGGTGCTGATCTGCTCCAGCATTCTCATCCACTCGGGGATTCCCCCCAAGATCGGGGATGTCCCGGTCATCGGCCTGGCCGGTCTGATCTGGGGATTCTTTATGTGCCTGCGCATGGTGCTTTCGATCTGGAAGCACGGCGGACTCTAGCCGAGGGCATAAAAAAAGCGCCGGTGGAAACCACCGGCGCCTGAGAGATTGAAGAGTGTAGGTTAGATTTTGCCGATGACCTTGTGCAGGGCGTCGGAGCTGCTTCCGAGGATGCTGCTCAGCGAGGAGGTTGCCTTGTTCAGAAGGCCGTGGGCGCGCTTCTTGGCGGCGAGGCGGTTCTTTTCCGACACGTCGGCCGTGGTGTTGATGCCCTTGCGGAGGAGCGCGGCGGCTTCGTCGACGAGCTTCAGCGCACTGTTGGCGAGCTTCTGCTCACGGGCGCCGAGCGGGCGGGTGGAGGACTTCGTAGCGGCGGGCTTGGTGGTTTTCTTCGCCGTCTTGGTCTTCGGGGCAGCTTTGGCGGCTGCGGGTTTCTTGGGGGACTTGGAGGCGGCTTTTTTCGTGGGTTTCTTAGCCATGGCGACAACGTAACCTCTTGTCGTGCGCTTGCCAAGCAGCGTTAGGGGCGTAATGATGCCTCCTTTCCATGCAAGCATTGATCGATATCCTGCAAAAGAACGCCCTCACTCCACGTGAGGACATCGCCCGTATGCTCGACCTTTCCGTCGAACAAGTGCAGGCCGAGATCGCCCGCTTGGAAAAGGACGGCATCATCCTTGGTTACCAGGCCATCGTGAACCACAACAAGTGGGACACGGATTCGGTCACGGCGGTCATTGAGGTCAAGATCACTCCTGAGCGGGACGGCGGCTTTGACCGTATCGCAGCCCGCATCGCCAAGTTTGAGGAGGTGCAGACCTGCTATCTCATGAGCGGAGGTTACGACCTGCTCATCGTCCTGGAGGCTCGCAACCTGCGAGCCGTCGCCGCCTTTGTGGCTGAGAAGCTCAGCACGGTCGAGGCCGTGCAGTCGACCGCGACCCATTTCCGCCTCAAGACCTACAAGGAAAACGGAGCCTTCCATCAGGTCGAGCTCACACCGGAACGCCTCGCGGTCACGCCATGAGCATTCGCATTGCTGACACTGTGCGCGAGATCCCGCGTTCCGGGATTCGCGATTTCTTTGAGGTCGTCCAGACGATGGGCGACGTGATTTCGCTCGGCATCGGCGAGCCGGATTTTGCCACGCCCTGGCACATCCGCGAGGCTGCCATCTACTCTTTGGAGAAGGGTCGTACAGGCTATACCTCCAACCTGGGCCTGCCGCGCCTGCGCCGCACCATCTCGGATTACGTGTATGACCACTTCCACGTGCGCTATGAGCCGCTGAGCGAGGTGCTGGTCTCCATCGGCGTCTCCGAGGCGATCGATATCGCCCTGCGCGCGCTGCTCAACCCCGGCGACGAGGTGCTTTATCACGAGCCGTGTTACGTTTCCTACGCGCCGAGTATCACGCTGGCCGGAGGCGTGGCCCGCGCGATTCCGACGTATGCGGAGGACAATTTCATCCTCAAAGCCGAGGCGATCGAGAAGGCGATCACGCCGAAAACGCGCGTGCTCATGCTGAACTTCCCCACGAATCCCACTGGCGCGGCCATGCCGCCCGAGGAGCTCGAGGAGATCGCCGCCGTCTGCATCAAGCACGACATCGTCGTATTGACTGACGAAATCTACAGCGAGCTGACCTATGACGGGAAGCAGCACTTCTCCATCGCGGCCGTGCCGGGAATGAAGGAGCGCACCGTTCTCCTGCACGGCGTTTCGAAGGCCTATGCCATGACCGGCTGGCGTATCGGTTTCGTCTGCGCCCCGGTCGAGCTGATCGAGGCGATGATGAAGATTCACCAATACTCCATCCTCTGTGCTTCCATCATGGGGCAGGAGGCTGCGGTCGAGGCCCTGGAGCGCGGCGAGCAGAGCATGGTATCCATGCGCCGAGAGTACGAACTGCGCCGCAACTACATCGTGCGCGGGTTTAACGATCTCGGGCTGGAGTGCTTCCGGCCGCGCGGAGCGTTCTATGTCTTCCCGAAGATTTCCACGATGGGGCTCTCCAGCCGGGAGTTCTCATTGCGTCTGTTGAGGGAGAAGAAAGTCGCCGTCGTACCCGGCAGCGCCTTTGGACCGAGTGGCGAGGGGCATGTGCGTTGCAGCTATGCCACCGCTCTCGACCAGATCAAGATCGCCATCGAGCGCATCGGCGAGTTCTGCGAGGAACTCCGCGTGAGCGAAGCCGCCGCCTGATTTCTTAGGTCCGGCTGAGTACACCATCCGCCAGCTGGAATATGGCGCCGCTCATTTCCGAGCGGTGCCAGTCCAGCGTGGTCGACGTGATGATCTTCTGCGCTTCGGGCGGCAGGGCCGCCATGAGGTTGTTCCGACGTGCGGGGTCGAGTTCTCCGAAGACGTCGTCGATCAGGTAGAGCGGGGGAGTCTGGGTGGCGGCGGCCAATTCTGCCGCCTGCCCGAGCTTTAACGCCAGAGCGACAGACCGCTGCTGACCCTCCGACGCGTAGATCGCGGCCGGTTTATCGCCCAGCAGTACACGCACGTCGTCCCGATGCGGGCCGGTGACCGTGCTGCGCAGGCGGGACTCCTCCTCCAGGCTGGCGGCAAGCGCGGATTTCAGATCGCCGTTGGAGCCGGGCACATACTCGATGTGGATGGTTTCGGCTCCGCCTGAGATTCGGGTGTAGGATGCGGCGATCAGCGGCTCCAGTACCCGGCAGAATTCCTGCCGCCAGTCCAGCAGCGCCTGCCCGTATTCCACGAGCGGTTGGTCGAATGCTGCAATTTCCCGGCGCGGGCGATTGTCTTTCAGCAGCGCATTGCGGGATCGCAATGCCCGCTCGTAGGAGCGCAATGTCTTGAGATAACCCTCGGCAATCTGTGCTCCCAGGAAATCAAGGTAGCGGCGGCGATGCGTGCCGGAGCCCCGGACGAGCTGCAGGTCGTCGTTCCCGATCCACGCTACTCGTCCCACCGAGAGATAGTCACCGGAGCGGGACTGGTTTTTGGAATCCAGCGCGAAGGACTTGAGTGCGTTCTCGTATTTGAGATGGAGGTGCCGGGTTTCCCAGTGGCCATCGAGGCCGAAAGCCGACTGTCCGAAGCGTACGGTTTCCCCGAGGGAGCCTGCCTTGGGAGACTGGAGACGCAAAAGAACACATGCTGCCTCGAGAATGGAGGTTTTTCCCTGGGCATTGGCTCCGATGATGAAGTTCAGCCCCGGCTCGGGCGTGAAGTGCAGGGATTCAAAACAGCGAAAATCTCGCAGCCGGAGGTCTCGGAGCATCGGAAATATCTAGAAGGTTGCCGGAGGGGCGGCAAGCGGCCTGATCGCTTTCGTTTTCACGGATTGTTACGGAAGCGTAACTCACCGCCATTTGACCGACATGGGGAATTTCCCGGAGACTTGCGGGAAGGTGGGATATGTCCGAGACAACCAACGAGCCGATACGTCCGGAACGTCGCTTTGAACGAAGCGATCGTGCCGGACGTTCCACGCTCTTCCGTCCCCGACAGCTGGCATCTCACGAGGCTTTGAAACGCGCCGCCGGGGAGGCGAAGGAATCTGAGGCAGTTCCACCTCTCGCTCCGGGCGAAGCGGCTGCAGAAAAGAAGGCAGGGCTTCTACCATGGCCATTCATCGCTGGAGCAGCCATGCTGATGCTGATAGCCGTGGTCGCTACCGGGTATGCGGGATACAGGCTTGGGCAAGCCTCGGAGCGGGCGGCTGAACACGCCGCTGCGCAGCGGATTCCCGCCCTGGCTTCCGAGGAGCAAATGTTGGCCCTGAACCGGGCATTGCAGATGCTGCGCAGCGGGAATCCATCGGAAGCCATCACGATCCTTTCCGATCTGAAAAGCCAGAGCGGCTCTCACCCGTCAGTCGCCTATTTGCTCGCACTGGCGGGACTGCAGAACGGGGATAGACAACTGGCGTCGACCGCAGCAAATGAATCCATTTCGTTGAAGGAAAGAGTGTCCGACTCGCTGGCCTTGCTGGCGGTGGTGGAAACGCAAAAGGCGAGCGACCGCACGCAAATGGCGATGGTCGATCCTCGCAGGCGCGCCGAATCCTTCCTTCGCGAGGCCATGGCCGTCGATCCGGCAAATCCGTACCCGCATTTCGAGCTGGCGACGCTGCTGCGTTACCAAGGGAATCGGCAGGAGGCGCTCCAGGAGATCGAGGCTGCCAAGGCCCGCCTGAATCCCATGGACAGCCACCTCGTGATGGACATCACCTCGCGACTGCTGCGGCTCGAAAGTCTCGCAGCGGTCGACCTCCCGCCGCAACAAACGTCGACCAACGACCCGCGTGAGCTTTTGCCAGCCGCTTACGCCGCGATGAAACGAGGTGATTTTGACCAGGCCGCAGACCTGCTGAGAAAGACACAACCCCTCATGGACCGGGAGCTCTTCATTTACTTGATCAATGATCCGGCCATGCGCCGTTTCGCCAAGGAGCCGAAGCTGGCGGAGTTTTACTCGGAAAAATGAGAAAAATTCTTGCGATTTTCAAATAAGCGACTAAGTAAGTCGTTATTCAATTTGTTCGAGGAGGGCAGGGAGCAAAGGGCCAGGGAATAGCTCGACTAGGAGGAACCGGATAAATGCCGGAGGGAAAAGTGTGGCAGGCGCCACGGATCAGGGGGCGCCTGCCACGCATTCTTTTCGGGAGAGACGCTTTGTCGTGGGACGAAGCCCGGCGGCTCGCTCTTGACTCAGCTCCGCAGCAGGACGCGCGTGGCAATCGCCTCATCCGTTGCGCGGCGGGCCAGGTCGGCGACGTGGACGCCTTCTTCAGCGGTGGTCAGCAGGTCGGATTTTCCAGAGGTCAGCGCAGCGGCCCATTCCCGATAGAGGCCGATGAAATCCTTCTCCGGCGTAAAGGAGAAGTCGTGGCGGCCGGTCGAGTTTTCCATGAAAAAGCTCTCCGCCTCGCGGTCGTAGCGGATGATTCCGTCGGTGCCGATGAGTTCGTAAATAAATTCGGAGCGGCGATTTTGGGCCGTGTGTGTGTAGGCGTAGCTGATCTCCACCGCAGTATGTGCGCCATTGGCGTGGTCGAGATGGAGCCACATGTGGTCGGGAGCCTGATAGTCATCCACCCAGGCTCCGTGGCCAGCGAATCGGGTCACGGGTGAGTTGAGCCAGAAATGAGCGAGATCGATCTGGTGCGTGCCGCAATCCACCATGGGACCGCCTTCCTCCATACGGGCTTCCCGTCGCTTTTGCAGGGTCTTCACTCCGTCGCAGGAGGTCTCGTATTTCCCGTGCAGATGCCAGTTGTAGATAAGGCGGAGGGAGCGTACACGTCCGATTACGTCGCTGCGGACAAGGTCCCGGATTTTTAAGGCAGCGGGGCTGAATCGGTAGCAAAACCCGGCATAAAACGATCGGCCCGCGTTTCGCATGGCTGCGACCATCTCGTCGCCTTCCTCCTTATTGATGGCCAGGGGCTTTTCGCAGAGCACCGGCAGGCCGTGCCGCGCGCAATCCAGGACGTTTTCCCGGTGGCACGGTGCAGGAGAGGTAATCGTAACCGCCTCGATGCCTGAGGCGAAAAAATCCTCCGCTCGAGAAAAGGCAAACGGAATCCCAAAGCGATGCGGGATTTCCCTGGCTCGATCCGGGTCTGGCTCGAATACGGCGAAAAGGTCGAGATCCGGCGTCGCAAAGATCGCTGGTATGTGGCCATACGCCGCTACCTGGCCGCAACCCATCAGTCCGACACGTTTACTCATCGTCCAGAAAGAATATCTGACGATCTGGCGAAGAAAAAGCGCGTCGGAGCCGTTGTCGCAACAACTCGATGAAGAAATCGAGATCGGCGAGAAGATGGCCGTCTCATCGGGCGGCCATTCTCATTGGAGAGGGATCAGCCTAGAGCCGACCTTCGTTCCGGGCCTGCCGGACGGCGTGAGCCAGGCTCAGGATGAGGCCGAGGCCTTCCTGGGCTTGATCGTAAGTATCGCGCGCTCCCGGGAGACCGATGATGATCTCGGCAGGCTGCCTTTCCGCATGGGGAATCGGCGTGAACGTGCGAGGATAGACCGGGCGGACCGGATTGGCCTTCCAATTGAACGAGTGCCCGACGGAACCGAGGTTGTCGAGAGCCGCCGAGAGGACGGATTTCTGCTCATCTTCCACCAGCCAGGCCTCGACCTGAGCCTCATGGGCGCGCATGTTCTCCCGCAGCACGATCACGAGGTCGAAGTCGTAGCGCTTGAGTTCATTCTCCAGCACCTTGATGTGATTGAGCGAGGAATCTTCCCAGCACTTGGCGCTGTCATTCTGCTGGTCGCGGGTGACGTATTCCCCGGCGCGATGGGCGTCCAGATTGGCGACAGGGTAGGCGGTGATTTCGATCCCGGCAACAAGGCGGAGTTTTGATTCCAATGCCGCAACGACCCGGGCCGCGACGTAGGGCGTGACAGATTCCGTGCCAGCCCATCCTCCAATGAGAAGGACGCGGACAGGCGACTGGTCGGTGTAGGAGCCGCAGACGTGAAAATACGGGATCATCTCGTCCCGGGAAGCGCTCTGGCCGAGGCCATAGCCGACGACGAGAGATGACGACTCCTCGGAGAGCTCAATGAGCGGGGCTATCAGACTTTCCAGGTCCTGTTTTCCAGACTCGTAGTGATGCGAGATTTTGCGGTCGGTCAGTGTTTCCATGGTAGTGCCTCCAAGGTTGGGGTTGGGGTAGATACGTGCTAATCGAACCCAAAGCAAGGGCGCATCGGCAACGTGGCGAGTTTGTTACAATACTCTATACGGCTCCGGGCGCAAATCCGCGTTGCCGTTTTTTTTCACCGCCTCCAGGGCGGAGTGCGAAATCAGGCCGGGATGTACAGCATGCGACCGCACTGCGGGCAGTGGATCACATCAGTATGAGCCTTGACCTGCACGACGGTCTGGGTGGTCACCTTCATGTGGCAACCCATGCAGACCTCGTGTTCCAGAGCGACCACCGGATTGCCGTTCTTGGTCTTGAAAAGGCGCTGGTAGCGGTCGAGTACGTCCTCGTCGATACCTGCGGTGGCGGCATCGCGCTCTTTTTTGACCTCGCCGATGCGGGATTCGAGATTGCCTTTCTTTTCGTCGAGGCTCTTGATCACGAGCTCGATCTTGGTCTTCTCCTCGGAATGAGTTTTCTCAGCGGCGGAAATTTCCGGCTTCAGGCGCTCGGCTTCGTCCATGAGCTCAAGCTCGCGATCCTCGATGGAGGAAATGACTTTCTCCGCGGCTTCGATTTCGTGGGCGAGGGCGGAGTACTCTTCGTTTTTGCGGGTTTGGAGCTGCTGCTGACGATAGCGGGCGATGGAGTCGCGCTTGGCTTGCGCCTCGGTTTCCAGGTTGCGTTTCTCGACCTCGATTTCCTTGGCGCGGGTTTTGGCTTTCTCCAAGCGGGCGGCGGAATCAGCAATGAGCTTTTCCTTGGCGGCGCGTTCCTGGGGAAGGTTCGCAAGTTCGGTCTGGAGGGCACGCAGGCGCTGGTCGCGATCCTGCAGGGTCAGCAGTTTTTCAATCAGATCGAGCATCTGGCGGAACATGATGCCTGCTGCCGCCGCAATAATCCAGCGTCTTGATTGGCTCGGATAAAATGCGCCTCAGACCTCGGGAGTCTCCCGCCAGCGGCAGGCGTTCGGCGCGTCGATGCCGATCTGGTCGAGGATGCGCCAGACGACGGTATCGGCGAGTTCCTCGAAGGACTTGGGCAGGCTGTAGAATGAGGGGGAGGCGGGAAGGAGAATCGCGCCTGCCTCGACCACCGCGACGGCGTTGCGGGCATGGATGAGGTTCCATGGCGTTTCGCGCGGGACGAGGATGAGCTTGCGCCGCTCCTTGAGGAAGACATCGGCGGCGCGGAGAATGAGGGACTCACTGGTGCCGTGGGCGATGCGGGCCATCGTTCCCATCGAGCATGGCACGACGACCATGGCGTCGAACTTCGCGCTGCCGCTCGCGAAGGGGGCATTCATGCTTTTATCCGAATGCTCGATGGTTCCCTCGGGCAGAGCGAGTTTCCCCAGTTCCTCGTGAATCACCTGCCGCGCGTAGGGGCTGGCGATGAAATGGACTTCATGGTCGCCGTTTCCGAGATAGTGAAGCAGGCGCTGCAGGTAGATGGAGCCGCTCGCTCCGGTGGCTGCGACGACGAGTCTCATGAGGATCAGGCTTTCAAAGCGGCGGTCTGGTCCTTCGCAAAGGTCAGGAGAGGCTTGAATCCAGAGATGTCGAAGACCTCCAGCAGCTGCGGGCTGGCTCCAACGATGACCAGCCTCCCGTCAGCTCCCTCCAGGCGCTTCATGGCCTGAAGAAATGAGCGGAGTCCCGCGCTGCTCAGGTACGTGACCTTGGAGCAGTCCCAGATAAAATCGCGGGAGCCTTCATCATAGCAGGAAAAGAACTCCCGATCGAGGGTGACGGCATTCGCCGCGTCGAGGCGGCCGTCGATCTCGAAGATGACGCGGGATTCGTGGGAGAGTCGGGTAACGGTCATGGCAAAAACAGAGGCGAGGACGGAGGCGTCGTCAAAGAGAAAACGTGTCCCGGCAGGCGATGGCGGTATTCACGTGAACTTGCACGACCTGGGTGACATCCTTGGTGTACCCACCGGCCAGAACCCAAGCGATGGGGATGGCATGCGCACGGGCAAACTCAAATACCCGGCGGTCGCGGGCGGCCAGGTCTTCGTGGCTGAGGTCGAGCGGCGAGTAGGGGTCGTATTTCAACGGATCGGCTCCGGCCTGATACAGGAGAATGTCGGGTTTCTCCTCGGAGACCAGCCACCCGATCTCGCGTTCCAGCAGGGCGAGCATGGCTTCGCCATCCGGTCCTCCGGTGGGGATGATCGCGGCTGAGCGGTGATTGGGGCCATCTTCGTGATGGCGCTCGGTCACATCGCGGTAGGGGATGTTGTCCCAGTAGTCATTGCCGTACAGCGAGAGCGCCCTGATCCATGGGCGCGTGGCGGCGAGCAGCGCGGTGCCGTTGCCGTAGTGCAGATCCATATCGAGGATGGCGGCCGTGCGGATCAAACCATGGGCTTTCAGCCACTCCAGGGCGACGATGAGGCCATTGAAGGTGCAGAAACCTTCTCCATGATCGGGACAGGAATGATGAAATCCGCTGGCCAGCGCTCCGGCGGCTCCGGTTTTGAGCGCCTGAACTGCTGCATCGCGCACAGCGCCATTGGTCAGGCAGACACTGGGGAAAAGCTCGAGCGACCAGGGAAATTTCTGGGACTCGGCCAGATCGCACGGTTCGCCCGTCTTTACCGCCTTGATGTAGGCTGGGGAATGAACTCGTAACAAGTCGTCCTCGCTTACAGGGTTCACGCTCGCAAGTTCCATCCCCGGAAGGCGTTGCACCTGCTCCGCGACCAGGCCAAACTTGCGGATCGGCATGATGTGGTCTCCGATCGGCGCGGCGAAACCCGGATCGTAGAAAAGCCGTAGGCTCATGAAATTCCCTCGGTGGGACGGACGAGTGTGATCACTTCGTCATCTCGCGGATAACCATCGAGTGTTTTCCAGACCTCAGCCATGTCGCGGGCGCGGAAGCTGCCTTCGTACATCTTGTAAAGCGCGGTGACGATGGACTTCACCTCGCGTCCGGTGATCTGTCGTTCCGTTTCCCGCCCAACCCGGCGGACCATGAGGGTGAGGGGCAGGGGCTTCGGGCCTCCCGCGAGATCGATCTGCTCCGGCGAGCCAAAATCTGGCTGGACGTAGGAAATGCGAATGGGGTCGACCTTGAGGTAACCGGCTTTTTCATACGCGCCGAGGCGTATCGCCGTGGCTTCGACCGCCGGATCGGGATACTCCATCTCGGCGACGAGCGTGATTGGCGACGACTCGGGCTTGTTGAGCGCGGCGAGACCGTGGCGGGCCGTCTGGATGGGAAGGGCGCGGAGCCATCCGGCAATCCCTGTCCTGCGCCATTCCGGTGAGACGAGATTGTGGGAAAGATGGACGTACGCGGCGTCTTCGTCCTTTGGCACGATGGCGGTGTGGTCGCGAACGGCGACAAACTTCCCGCCGGAGGTAACGAGCATGAGGCGATAGCGAAGGCCGTAGCCATTTTCCTGCAACTGACCGTGCCAGTGGAGCCGCCGGGAAAGAACCGCCGCCTGCTCGATCTCTCCCTTGGCTCCGAATTCCGCCCAGAGCGCCCCAAAAG
The DNA here is from genome assembly GCF_001613545.1 of Terrimicrobium sacchariphilum. Classification (NCBI taxonomy): domain Bacteria; kingdom Pseudomonadati; phylum Verrucomicrobiota; class Terrimicrobiia; order Terrimicrobiales; family Terrimicrobiaceae; genus Terrimicrobium; species Terrimicrobium sacchariphilum. The sequence goes on along the minus strand of NZ_BDCO01000002.1, from coordinate 2,920,410 downwards.
CGATATCAAAGCCGGGATCATCCGCGCTTTCGACGCGGGCGAGTTCAACGTCCGACCAATCGCGTTCCAGACACTTGCTGTCTCCCGGAGCGAGATCGCCGGGTATCATCCAGGGTTTTAACATCCGTTCCGGAAAAACGATACACCGCCTTCCCGGCTCTGGCGAGGGGGGAAATGTTACTTCTGTCCGGCGGCGATTTCTTCCAGCTCGGCCCAACGCTGGTAAAGCTCGGCTACCCGGGCCTTGGCAGCCTCGAGTTCCTGCACCTTGGCCGGAGCCTCCTGGGCGCGGCTAACGAAGAATTGAGGATCGTTCAGGAGGTTCTCGATTTCGTCGACGAGGGATTCCGCCTCCAGAATAGTGGCCTCCATCGTCTCGTATTCCCGCTGTTCCTTAAAGGAGAGCTTCCGCTGGCGCGTGGTGCGCTGGGTCTTGGCTTCCGCCGGGGCGTCCCACTGGGCGGGGCGCTCCAGATCCTTGCGCTTTTCCAGATAGTACGAGTAGTTACCCGGCTGGACGTGAACCCGCCCATCGTCCTCGAAGGCGACGATCTGGTCGCAAACCCGGTCGAGGAAATAGCGGTCATGGCTGACCACCACGGCGCTACCGTCGAAATGAACCAGCGCCTCCTCCAGGATGCGCAGGCTTTGCAGATCGAGGTCGTTCGTGGGTTCGTCCAGAACGATGAGGTTGCCGCCGCGCTTGAGCGTTTTCGCCAGAAGGAGCCGGGCGCGTTCGCCGCCGGAGAGACGGTCGATGCGTTCGCGGACTCGGTCGTCGGTGAAGAGGAACCGGCGTAGATAGGCGCGCACGCTGATCTTGGTTTCTCCAAAGGTGACCGTTTCGCCGCCGAGGTCGGCGACTTCGTCGATGACGGATTTGGTCCCGTCGAGCTGGAGCCGACCCTGGTCGATGTAGTTGAAAATGACGCGCTTCCCGATGGTGACGTCGCCCTCGGCGGGAGCGGATTCTCCGAGGCAAATCCTGAGCAGCGAGGTCTTGCCGACGCCGTTCCGCCCGACGATGCCGGTACATTCGCCGGGTTTGATGCTGAGATTCAGCCCTCGGAAGAGCCAGCGGCCGTCGCCTCCGGCCCGTGCTCCCACATTCGAAAGCTCGATCGCGGTGTTGCCGAGTTCCGGCGCGGGCGGAAGGATAAGGTCCATCTCGCGCTCCTCGGGCGGAGCCTCCAGCCCGGCGATCTCGTAAAAGGTGTCGAGGCGATGGCGGCTCTTTGACCGCTGGGCGCGCACCCCCGCGCGGACATACTCCAGCTCGGCGCGGATAAACCGCTGCCTGCGCCGCTCGGTCTGCTCGGCGATCTGCTGGCGCAGGGCCTTGGCCTCCAGATAGGCGGTGTAATTGCCCGGATGCGAGAACGCCCTTCCATCGGCCACCTCGATAATGCGGGTCGCGATGACATCGAGGAAATACCGGTCGTGCGTCACGAAGATGACCGCGCCCTTGAAAGAGGCGAGAAAGCCCTCCAGCCAGCGAATGGATTCCGCGTCGAGGTGGTTGGTCGGTTCGTCGAGAAGCAGCAGGTCGGGTTGGGCGACGAGAGCACGGCAAAGGGCGACGCGGCGCTTTTCTCCGCCGGAGAGCGGGCCGACGGGCAGATCGAGGTCGGGAACCCGGAGGGCGGTAGCGTCGGCGCGGATGCGGGTGTCGAGATTCCAACCATCCGCCGCCTCGATGAGCTTGAGGTCATCGGCGAGCTGGGCTTCTGTTCCGGCTCCGCTGCCGTAGCGTTGCAGGGCCGCGACGAGGTCCGCCGCGCCGGACTCGATGTTTTCGCGCACGGTGCGCGAGTCATCGAGTTCGAATTCCTGCGGCAGGTAGCCCACGCGCAACCCCCGGCGGCTGGAAACCTCCCCGGAGTCCGGCGCCTGGTCACCCGCGAGGATCTTGAGCAGGCTGGTTTTTCCACAGCCATTGCGGCCCACCAGACCGACCTTCTCGGCTGCCGCCACGGCGATGGTGACGGATTCCAGCAGGTGCTGGGAACCGTAGGAAAGCGACAGGTCAGTGGCGGAGAGCAGCGGGATACTCATGGAACGAATCGACGACCATGCCCCAGAGCGGCCCGTAAATGCGACAGAAAAGCGGCGGACGACTTGCGCGCGCGAAATGAAGCAGGAATGATGCTCCGCTCCCATGCTTCCAATCACGAACATCGCCGCCTACAAGTTTGCCCGGCTGGAAAACCTCAAGCCCCTCCGCCAGCGGCTCCTGGATTTCTGCAAAGCCCGCAAGCTGCGCGGTACGATCCTGATCAGCGCGGAGGGGATCAATTTGTTCGTCGCGGGAGGACGCGAGGGAATCGAGGAATTGCTCACGGAACTCCGCTCCCTTCCCGGCCTGGAGGAGCTGAAGGCCAAGTACAGTGAGAGCGACGCCCAGCCGTTCAACCGCATGCTGGTGCGGATCAAGAAGGAGATCATCGCCTTTGGCGTGGAGGGCATCGACCCGGCGACACGCACCTCGGAAAAGCTGCCGCCTCACACGCTCAAGCAATGGCTCGACGAGGGACGCCCCGTGACTCTGCTGGATACGCGCAACGACTACGAGGTGAAGCTCGGCACCTTCCACGGGGCGAAGACATTTGACCTCGACCATTTCCGTAACTTCCCGGCAGCCGTCGACACGCTGCCCGAGGAGATGAAAGACGAGCCGATCGTGATGTTTTGCACCGGAGGGATTCGGTGCGAGAAGGCCGGGCCATACATGGAGAGCCGGGGCTTTCGGAAAATCTTCCAACTGGAGGGCGGCATCCTGAAGTACTTCGAGGATTGCGGCTCGGCGCATTATGACGGCGAGTGTTTCGTCTTTGATCAGCGGGTGGGGGTGGACCCGGCGCTGCATGAGACGGGCACGGCCCAGTGCTTTGCCTGTCAGGCTCCGCTTACCGACGACGAGCAGAGCGACCCGCGCTATGTGCCGGGAAAATCCTGCCCGCATTGCTATCGCGCTCCAGAGGAACTGATGCGGGAGGCGGCGCGCGCCGGTACCGTTCGCTTGCAGCAGGCGGCGACGCCATTGCCGGGGAGCAAGCCTTATGAGAATCGCCGTCCCTTCATCGTTCCGCAGGAGCATGATGGCGGGACGCTGCTTGAGGTATTGACTGCGCTGTTCGCTCATGAATCCGTTGAACACTGGCGGGCGATTTGCGCCGCGGGGCGGATGGAGGATGCCAATGGGGTTGCGCTGACCGCAGAAACGCCGGTCTTTGCCGGGCAGCGCATCTATCACCGTCTCCCGATGGCGGCGGAGCCGGATGTCGCGTCGGATGTGGTCGTGCTGCACGAGGACGAGGCGATCGTGATCCTGAACAAACCCGCGCCGCTGCCCATGCACCCGTGCGGGCGGTTCAACCGCAATACGCTCCAGTATTTCCTCGACCGTGCCTACGATCCCCAAAAGATCCGTCCGGCGCATCGGCTCGATGCCAATACGACCGGAGTGCTGGTCTGTGCGCGGACACGGCATTTTGCGCGTCTGCTCCAGCCGCAGTTCGAGCGGGGCGAGGTGGGAAAGGTTTATCTGGCGCGCATCCAGGGGACGCCGTCGGAGGAGCGTTTTGTCTGCACTGCTCCCATCAGCGCGGAGCCGGGGGAGCTGGGTTCCCGCGTGGTGGATGAGGGCGGTCTTTCGGCCCGCACGGAGTTTGCCGTCAAGGCCCGTTTTCCCGATGGGACGTCACTGGTCGAGGCTCGCCCGCTCACCGGACGGACCAACCAGATTCGCGTCCATCTCTGGAGTCTCGGATGGCCGGTCGTGGGCGATCCGGCATATTTGCCTGACGGCAGGCTGGGAGACGCGATGACGCTGGCGGTCGGGGATGCTCCGCTCTGTCTCCACGCATGGCGCATGGAGTTCACGCACCCGGTCAGCCGCAAGCGCGTGACCTTTGAGGCCCCTGCACCGGACTGGGCGGCTTAACCGTTGAACGGCGTCTCGGCGAGTCCGCGCACGTCCGGCTCGCAACGGAAGACACTTCCCGCCAGCGGCTGGGCGGCAATCTGCATCTCATCGAGGCATTCGCGCGCGGTGGTGATATAGAGATGCTCGTAGTTCGGCCCGCCGAAGGTGCAGCACGTGCCTCGGGTGGCCGGGAAATCCACGATGCGCTCCAGATTTCCCGCCGGGTCGAGGCGCAGCATGCAGCCGTAGTTCACCAGCGCACTCCAGACATGGCCCTCCGCATCGACGGTCAATCCATCGGGCAGGCCCTCGCTGGCGGGCTCGATTTCCAGGAACGGGCGGCGATTGGAAATCGCGCCGGTTTCCGTGTCGAAATCGTAGGCAAAGACCGTGTGCCGGAGGGTGTCCGTGTAGTACATGGTACGACCGTCGGGGCTCCATCCCGTGCCGTTGGAGATTGTGACCTCGGGAACCATCTTTTGCAGCCGGCCCGGCCCCTCAAAGCGGTACAGCCCCGCGTCGGGTCTGCCGATATGCACCTCGTTCATCGTACCGGCCCAGTAACGCCCCTGGCGGTCGACCTTGCCATCGTTGAAGCGGTTCTCCGGTTGATCGCCCTCGACCACGTCGAGTTCCTCCAGCTTCCCGGAGGCCGGATCGAAGAACCCAAAGTTTTTCTTCAGGGTGACAGCGAGGCCACCCGACGCACGCCGCACGATCGAGCTGACCTTGGTGGGCAGGGTGTGCGTCGTATTTGTGCGCTTTGCGGGATCAAAGCGATGAATCTGCCCGCGATCGATGTCGACCCAGTAGAGAACCTGCTCGCGCTCTTCCCAGAGGGGCGATTCGCCGAGGATGGAGTCGTGCTGATGCACGAGATCAGCGCGCAGGGTGGAGACAGCGGGGAGCGAGCGGGGATCGAGTTTCATGAGGTCTTGGGTTTTCCGAAAAGATGCCAGTGGCCACTGCCGAACGCATGGCCGCGGCCTTCCGGATGTCCGGCGCGGATGCTGAGGATGCCGCCTGCGCAGATGAGGAGGGTGCCGAGGAGCGAGATGAAATCCGGGACATTGCCGAAGAAAATCCAGCCGAGGATGCCGGAGAAAATCACCACGGTGTAGTTGAAGGGCGAAATCTGCGCCGCACTGGCATGGCGGTAGGCGAGGATGATGAGATACTGGGTAAGGGCATACGAAAGGCCCACCGCCACGAGCAGCATCCACTCCTGAGCCGTCGGCGGCTTCCAGGCAAAGGCGCAGACCGGGGCGAGGAGCACGGTGGAGATGCCGAAGTTATAGAACAGGATGCGCGTGGGCGGCTCTGTTTCCGAAAGCTTGTTCGTCGCGACGAGCGCGATGGCGGAGAAGACGGCGGCGGCCAGCGCGATGAGGGAGGCCGGATTGCGAAACATCTCCGGGCCCGGCTTGATGATGAGACAGATGCCGACGAGGCCGATGAACAGGCTGAGCCACACGAGCGGCTGCACGGTCTTGCGGAACCAGATCAGGACAACCAGCGGGATGAAGAGCGGCGCGGCATTGGAGAGCAGTACGGCGTCGAGGAGGGAGATCGACTTCACCGCGATGAAAAAGAGGAGCTGGCAGATCGAGCCCGCGATGCTGCGAAAAGCGTGCAGCCTGAGGTGCGAGGTCTTCAGCAGTCCCGGTCCCTGCTTGAGGACGGGAGGCACGAAGACGAGAAAGCTGATGCCGTATTGCAGAAACAGGAGGAGCAGGGGAGACACGCCGGTGGCTTCCTTGCTGAAGGCGCTCATGACGGACGCGCAGAAGAATGCCGCCGTGATCAGCGCGATGCCGGACTCCAAGTCTCCCTGTGACTTCTGGCGGTCATTTCCCATCGCGGCAGATACATGGGCCGCCGGGCCGGGAATGGCAAGCGGTAAGATTCACTTTCAGCCTGCCCTTGCCACGGATCGCATTCCGCCGCATATAAAGCCATGGACCAGTTCATCGAATCCCTGAGCGCCCGTCTCAACGTGGCTCCCGAAGCGGCGCGCGAAGCCGTCAAGATTCTCCTCCAGTTTGCCCAGAAATACGCAGCCGGAACGGATTTCGAGAAACTGATCGCACAGATTCCCGGCGCTACCGAGCTCCTTAGCGAACCCGTCAAATCCGAAGGCTCGAATCCCCTCGGTGGACTGCTCGGCGGTTTCCTCGGCGGCCAGACCGCCGATGCCGCGAAAGCCTTTGCCAATCTCCAAGCCGCCGGTCTCTCGACCCCGCAGATCACCGCTTTTGTGCAGGCTTTCGTGGAAAAATCCCGCGAGGTGGCCGGGCCGGAGGTCATCGACGGCGTGATCGCCAAGATCCCGGCGCTCCAGGCATTTCTCAAGACGGCCTGAGCCATGAGGGTTTTTGGCATCATCATGATCGTCGTGGGCGTGCTGTCCTTCATCGCGCCCGTTGTTCTCTCCTCGCTCAGCCATGATAAGGAGAGACGCCTCGATCCGCTGGAGATTCGGGCAGAGAACGGCGAGAGCATGTCTGTCTTTCCTCTGCTGGGAGTCGTGGCCATCGCGGCGGGCGGGGCGATGATCTTCGCCCAGGTGATCACGAAGAAGCGCTAACCGGACTTGTTTTCGGGAAAAAACCTGTCATTAGCTGCGACCAGTCCCCCTCCGGGAGACGTAGTATCTTCAACAAAGAGCGTTTTGGCGTGCAGCATGAAGGGTGATTTTTTCTCGATGCGGTGTTTGGCAGGTTTGCTTGGAGCATTGATGCTTTGCTCCTGCGCCTCGGAGCAGGTCGCATACACGCCGGGTGCCTACGCCCAGCCCTCGCAGGCGGACCTCTTTGACTGGCAGGGCTACGGTCTCACCGGCCCAGTGAAAATCGTCATCAATCTCACCACCCAGCGGGCGGACATTTACATCGGCGGGCAATACGCCGGTTGGACCGCAGTTGCGACTGGCAAGGCGGGATTTGGAACCCCGGCAGGCGACTACACTATCGTCGAGAAGGTCGCCGACAAGCACTCCACCATCTACGGCAAGATCGTCGATGCCTACGGCAATACCATCAAGCCCGACGCGGATGTCCGCCGGGACCGTCCGCCGCAGGGAGGCCAGTTTGTCTTTGCTCCGATGCCGAACTGGATGCGCCTGACGTGGACGGGCATCGGCATGCATGCAGGCCCGATTCCGGAGCCGGGCACGCCTGCCTCGCATGGCTGCATCCGCCTGCCGGATGAGATGGCGGCGGCCCTCTTCGAGCGGGTGCAGATCGGCACTCCGGTCGAGATCGTACGCTGAGCAGGCCTTCCCAGTGAGGAAGTCCGCAGCATTTTCTTTATCAGACGGGAAAAATCTGCGAGTCCGGGGCATGGCAAAAATCTCCGGTTTTCATCACGTCGCGATTCCCTCTCTCGACTTCGACGCGAGCGTAAAGTTTTACATCGACGTGCTGGGCATGACGCAAAAGATCACGTGGGGCGAAAAGCCGTCACGGGCGATCATGATCGATTCCGGCGACGGAAACTATGTTGAGATTTTCGAGCGGGCCGAGGCCTCGCGCGAGGAGGGTGCCATCCTGCATTTTGCGCTGCGTACGGATGATTGCGCTGCGTTGCTGGAGACCGTTCGTAGCGCAGGAATGGAGGTGACGATGGAATCGAAGGATCTCGATATTCCCTCCAACATCGGCCCCATTCCCGTGCGTATTGCTTTCTTCAAAGGGCCGAGTGGCGAGATCGTCGAGTTGTTCCAGAACGAGAAGCTGTAGCTCCTTTGCGGAAGCCGGATAGCTCAGGAGTTTCTGCGGCGGCGAATGACCAGCCAGAGAACGGAGCCTCCCAAGGCTAATGACATCACTGTCGAGCACTCGGGCACTGCGGTGACCGTAAGCACGAGATCATTGCCGTATCCGCCGAGTCCATCACTGCTCACCGAGAAAAGAAGGCCGTTCCCCGCGTTGAAGATGCCGCCTGCCGTGAGGTTGCCGAATGTACCCACGATGGAACCCGCACCGGTATTATCGAGGATGATAAATTGGTTGCCCACGGAAAGCCCGCTCAAACCACCCAACAGCGTGAAGGAAAAATCGGCAGACGCATTGATGGAGATGCCATTTGCGGCAACCTTGTCGGCGGTGCCTGTAGCGCCATTGAGTTCAAACTGATAAATGGCATCCGAGGCGAGCGAGAGGGAGCCGCCGATCGTAAACTGCCCGGCGCTGTTTCCCGGTGCGAGATTGCCTCCGGACTCGACGGTGACACTGCCTGAGGTGCCGCCTGATCCGGCAAGCGTCGCTCCGCTCTTCACTGTGATATTGCTGGCGACCGAGCCGACACCGGACACCCCGATCACGAGTGTGCCGCCGCTTATGGTCGTTGCCCCGGTGTAGGTGTTTGTACCGGTCAGGGTGAGCGCATGGCTGCCGGCTTTGGTCAATGCGACCAAGCCGCCGGATGATCCGTCCTGAATCGTACCTGAGAACACAGAATCTGCCGCGCCGCTTCCGCTGTCGGGGTTGATGGTCAGAGTGGCTGTTCCCGCGCTTGAGCGATTGTTGGTAATGACTGCCGAGCCGGTACCCACGTTGCTAAGCCCTGATATCGTCTGACTGGTGCGCAGATCGATGCTGGTATTGTTTGTGGTTTCAGCCTTTCCCAGCACCAGCGTGGTACCCGTGGGGAGTGCTCCTGCGGCGTCGAGTCTCAGGTTTCCATTTTGTATCTGGGTGGCGCCGGTGTAGGTATTGACGGACCCCAGGGTGAGTGTCACGGAGGAGACTCCTCCCTTGGTCAGGCCGTTGGAGCCCGCGATGTTGGCCTGGATGGTGGAACTCCTGCCCACTGTAATCAATCCGCTGGAGACGGTGAGCGTGTTTGATCCGCTCCCGATGATCGTGTATCCGTTCGTGCCCCCGGCTCCCAAAGTGAGGGAATTTACCGTGATGGGTTCACCCAGGGTGATCGCGGCGTAGGCAGTGAGGTTTCCCAGGAAGTAGGCGCTATTGTCGGCGCTGTTATTCCATGCAGTGTCTGTTGTTCCATTGCTCCAGTTGGAATTGGTGGAACTCCATGTGCCTCCCCCTCCTGTCGGAGCGGAGGGACTGGTTCCACTCGCATCCCAGGTCAGCGTCGAACTGCGGAGGGATGTCAAGGGCAGGGAGGCGATGGCGAGGAAGAGAGGGATGTGGAAGGGCTTCATGGTCGGGGTTTTTGCAACGCTTTCGCTTTTCCCTGCTTGAAGCAACGAACGCTCAACTCTATGTGTAGAGTAATGTCATCTCCAGACGCCTCCGGTCCCGTCAAGCGGGTTACGATTCGCGATATCGCCAAAGTGGCAGGAGTTCATTTCACGACGGTGGGACTTGCCTTGAGAGGCAGCGCGCAACTGCCAGAGGGCACGCGGCAGCGCATACGAGATATCGCCGAGCGCCTGGGTTATCGCCCCGACCCCATGCTCGCGGCGCTCAATGTCTATCGGAGAGCCAATCAACCTCGGCGCTATCAAGCGACGCTCGCCTGGATCAATAACTGGCCTGACCGCGAGGCTCTGCATCGCAATGAGTGCTTTCAGGAGTATTTTGCCGGGGCGCAGCGTAGGGCGGAGAAGATGGGCTATGTACTTGAGGAGTTCTGGCTGGCCGAGCCGGGCATGACGCCGGAGCGCCTCGTTGGTATCCTCAAGGCGAGAAACATTGAGGGGCTGTTGCTCGCTCCTCAGCCGGCTCCCAATATGTTCCCGGCACTCAGCTATGAGAATTTTGCCGTGTTGTCGTTTGGCTATAGCCTTCAGCCATCGGTCTTTCACGTGGTGACGAACCATCACTTTCACTCGATTAATCTTACGCTGAGCAATCTGTTTCAGCGCGGCTACAAACGCGTGGGGTTTTTTGGAGAGCAGGCCTGGGACGACAAAGTGGAGCATAGCTGGGTGGGAGGCATGGCCATGGCCAGAGCGTTGAATCCCGGCATGATGGAGGTACCTCCTTTACTCAAGCGAGAACCCAGCGACCGGGAACTGCGTCAATGGCTCAAGGTCAATCGCCCGGACGTGGTGATCTCCTATACCGGTGCCAGTGAGTGGTTCCATCAACTGGGATACAAGATTCCCGAGGATCTTGGCTTTGCCAGCCTGAGCCTCGCCCAGGAGATATCAAGCATCTCAGGGATCTATCAGAACAATGTTCGCATCGGAGAGGCGGCGGTGGATTTCATCATTTCCATGCTCCACAGCGGTGAGCGAGGTATCCCTCGCACTCCGACCCGCATTCTGGTGGAGAGCGAGTGGATTGAAGGGACGACTCTGCGAGACCAGCGGACCCGACCCGCGGCGGGCAAGCGCAGAAAATCCAATGAGCTTTCCGCAAAGGTATAGCCGATCCTGAACGGCGGTGTGGTATTCATCACCACACCTTTGCTAGAAACCCTGCTATCGCCCGAGTCGACGCTTAAGCTGATCCTTGTAGAGGGATGCCGGCTCCAGAGTATCTCCGAGTCCCTCTCCCTCCAGGAAGTTGCTGGTTTTTACCTTCGAAGCCGGCCCTCGCGTGCCGATGACATAGCCGTTGCCGAACTGCTCGGATTCCACAAGGATCTGCGGACGATCGTGCATCGTGCCCCCAAATTCAAAAGGCGACGCAATATAGCGCAGGCCGTTCGTATTCCAGAAAACGGATTCGGTGGTTGTGACGCCATGCACGGGATTGCCTCCCCACCGGCGATAAATAGCCTCAAGGAAATCTCCGTCGCACGTCATGTTGTCGAGCAGATTGGTCACAGAGAAAAACATATGAAAATCGGAGCCGAGTCTTCCATCCTTGGCGAGGTTGTCGAAGAGCACATTGCCAGAGGCCGACATTGTGCCGAAGTCATAATTATGACGTCCACCGGTCGCCTTGCATTTTGTAACAAGGCATTCGTTTCCATGTAGCGTGTAAAGATAGCCATTTCCTCCGCCGCCGCGATATTGAGGGTGACGCCAGTCGCAATCCACCGCTGTGATCTGACGGCTCTTTTCAAATTTCACGCCGTTCGAGAGGATATGGAGGTCGGGTGGATTTTCGGGTGGATTCCAGGAGTTCACCCTTCGCATCCAGCAGTTTTCGGCGGAGGTAAAGACGATCGCATGCGACTGATGGACGTCATAGGCGGCCGTACCCTCCTGGCCAAAATCCTCCTCGCCCCAGCCTTCGCCTGGATGGGCAGCCATTCCTATCGAGAAATCCTCCAGACCGACCTCGGAGATCGAGTGTCCGCCAAGCTTGACCACCCGGGCGCCATCGTCTTTGCGCAAGCCATAGCGGATGGGCGCATCAATCGTGAGCGTGCCAGCCGCCGGGTTGATCGAGACAACTCTCCGGAAGAAGACGAGTGCGCGATTCTTCAAGTTTTGACTGGTCCATTTTCCAGTCATACCCAGGGATGCGATGAAGGCATCCGTGGGATCATTCCGTATCGCGATAGCGTCTCCCGGCTGAAAGATGGATACATCGGCGACAGGAAGCACAAGGCTGCCATTGGCAAAGTCCGCAGTAGCCGGTGAGTTTTTGCCATTGGCGTACCACCACGTTGCATCGCGAGATTTGACCTCAATGATGGTCTTTTCCCGCATCTGGAAGGAGTCATTGAAAATATGCGTTTTGTCGGCTCCTGCTCCGCGCAGGACGATATTGTCGCCTTCCACACGCAGAACGACTTTTTGGTTCTCGGGTGGAGAAACCCGGTAGGTTCCCGGGGGGAGAAAGACGATGCCGCCTCCCGCAGCCATTGCTGCGTCGAGAGCGGACTGGATGGAGGCCGTGGAGTCGGTTTTGCCGCTTGGATCAGCCTTGTAAGGAGCAGCGGTGACATCGATCACCTCGCCGGTACGAGCGGGGATATCGACCTCTCCGCGGTGGTAGCCTGCGTAGGAAAAGTCATGGAGGAAGCGGTCCTTTTCGTCATGGTATCCTGGCTTCCAGTCCTCAGGGTACAAGGTCGACCTCCATCCTGCCTGCAGCGGAGCGGAAATGACGAGCGCGGAGGCGGCAAGCAGGAGGCTGGTACGCAGACGTGAGGTTTGCTTAGGTTGCACGATCGTAGATATCGAGAGTGACGCGGGCATCGAGGGGGGCGTGGTTGATATAATGCCGGATGTTCTCCAGTGCGAGTTTTCCGCAATGAGGAAACTGATCTCCAGTCGGTCCGGCAATGTGCGGAGAATAAATGACCCGGGGCAGAGTGGCTAATGGGGAATCGGGCGGAAGTGGCTCGTGTGTGACCACGTCGATGGCCACGGTGATCCGACCGGAGGCCGCTTCGCGGGCGAGCGCGTCCTCATCCACGATACGGCCGCGACCGACGTTGACGAAGACCGCATTGTCCGGGAGCGCGGCCAGGAGAGCATCGGAGACGCTGAGTTCGGTGAGTTCATTGAGAGCCTCGCAGTCAAAGAGCACCTCACTTTGGGAGAATAGCTCCTGAAGTGAGGCGGCGGGTGTGACTCCATGGCTCTGCATCAACGATGCCGGTACGCCGTCCGAATACGCCCGCGCACGCACTCCAAAGGGACGCAGTAAATCGACCAGGCAGCGGGCAACTTTGCCAAACCCATGGATGCCGACCGATTTTTCAAACAGGGTCTGGGTCGCCGGTATCTGGGTTTTGTCCCACCGTCTCCATGTAGGCAGATTACGAAGGGCCGCCAGCGCCAGGAGCAAAGCGTGCTCCGCCACCTGGGGCGCTGCAATACCTCCCCAGTTTGTCACCAGTCCGCCATCCTCCAGAAAGCTGCGCGGAACGACATGTCGCACAGAGCCCGTCAGGTGACAGACATACCGGAGCGGACAGTCCAGCCGTTGTAACCACGCCTCGGGAAGGGTGGGCGTTTTCCAGCAGGAAACAAGGATATCGGGCTGCACGTCCTCCAGCACCGATTGCCAGTCCTCATGACCTTCCGGATATCGAAAAACCTGGATATGGTCCGGATCGGGCGAGGGTAACTCTCCATTAAAAAAGATTCCCAGTTCGGTCTCTGTAAGGGCGAAGAGCACCCGGGTGGTGCGGATGGGGGAGAGATCATTCGCCGGCTCGGCCATGAGGCTTTCGCCGGCCGGAGTGAGAAGGCGTGTCATACGTGGGACTATTCTCCGATGGAATCTCCCGCCGCCCAATGGTCCTGCAACTGTAACTGTAGAGCTTATTTACTATACAGTAAGAGCTTTGCGAAGTTTGCGAAAGATGGAGAACAGGGCGATAAGCAAATCAATCCTGCCCCAGCACCCCGATAGTTTTTTCTTATGATCCGATTCCTCTCTCGCTTCGTTGTTGGTCTCGCCCTTGTTTCCTGTGCGATGGCCATGCCTCTGCAGAATCCCGGCTTTGAGAACGGTCTTGAGGGCTGGATACTCCTCGAGCGCGACCTGCCGGACCAGATGACTTCGGTCGCGACTGATGCGGCGCGCGAGGGAAGTGCAGGCCTGCGTGTCGAGGATACCAACAAGCAAGCAGGATCGAGCTTGGTGAGCCAGCCGATGCCCGCCTCGCCGGGGCTCACATACAAACTCGCTTTCTACGCCCGAGCCAAAGGCGCAAACAAGGGCGCAGTCTACCTCCGTTTCTATGACAGTTCGCAAAAGATCATCGATCCTCAGAATCTTCCGAATGTTGCGATAAGCAAAGCCGGGGATTGGGAAAATTATACCCTGGACGCCGTTGCTCCGGCAGGGACGGCCGCCATTGCGATCTGGATTCACAGCTGGAGCGGCGCGACCGGAACCATCGAGTTTGATGATTTTTCGCTGGAGGAAGTGGGCGGGAGCGGGGCCTCGACATCCTCGGCCTCGGTACCGGTGGCGTCGGTGGTTCCCGCGTCAAAACCGAGCGAGCCGACAGCTGTGATCACCCGTGAAAAGCCCGCGATGATCGTGCTCAAGCTTGACGATCTCAAAGTCAGCGGCGGCGGACGGCTGCCGACCGAGTGGCAACGTGTCCTCGACATTCTCAAGGTTCGCAATATCAAGGCCAGCTTTGGCATCATCTGCGACTCTTTGGCGAAAGCCGATCCCTCGGTCATCCAGTGGATCAAGGACGCCCACCAGAGCGGACTCGTCGAGTTTTGGTTTCACGGCCTCAACCACGACGTTCGCACGGAGAATGGTGTGCAAATGGCAGAGTTTAAGGGGCGTCCGTACGATGAACAGAAGCGGCGTTTTGAGGAGTCCGAGTCCCTGGTACGAGAGAAGCTGGGGTTTACGCTCGTCACGTTCGGACCTCCGGGAGGCGGCACTGTCGGCAGCTTTGATGAGGCGACGATCCGGGTGATGAATGATGTGCCTGAGATGAAGGTGTGGCTCTATCCCCAGCCTCTGGACGAGGCCGGGCGGCAGGTTGTGGCGGGAGGCAAGGTCGTGATCCTCGATCGAGAATGGCCGGTCAATATCGAGCAACCGCTGTTTGTTCCCAATGCGGAGAAGCTGGAGAGGGGATATGCGAAGTACCCTCAACGAGCATACTTTGTTCTCCAGGGCCATCCGACCCATTGGAAGGACGAGGGTTTCGTTCAATTCGAGAAGATCCTCGATTTTCTACAACAGCAAAACGCTGTATTTGTCACCCCAACGGAGTGCGCTGCCGCGGTGGAACAAAAGACCGCTCAAGCCAACTGACCTCAATGAACAAGAGCCTCCACCCCAGCGGCTTCACTCTTCTGGAACTCATAGCTGTTGTCTCGCTGGTCTTTGTCCTGGCGGTACTGCTAGTACCCATGCTGCGCCATTCGCAGCAGCAAGCGGCTTCCGGAGCCTGCATGAGTAACCTCCGAAATATCGGCTCGGCTTTTCATCTCTATGCGGCGGAAAACAACGGCCTGCTCCCGGCCATGCGATACCGAGCTTCCTCCGTGGGCGGCAATCCCAACCCGGGGCAAAATAACTGGCAGTTTGAGATTATTCCGTACCTCGATGTAGAGAGCACCTCCTTTAAAACGATCTCGCAAAAGTACGGCGGCCAGGGGGTGTTCTGTCCGGCATATATTCGGGAGTTCAAGCAAAACACCAGTGCGCAGACGCTCAAGACCGGCGGGTATGGCATGGCAAAGATCTCCAAGGATGCTTATGATAGCCGCACCGCCATGGCGACGATCGCCAACCCTTCGTCAACCATCCTCGCAGGTGATAGCGACGATTATCACCTCGCCATAGACTCGAGGACGTGGGCGAACGGCCCGGATGGCCAGGGTCGATTTGGCTCAGGCGATCCCATCAGGCATGGAACGACGGCCAATTATCTCTTCGTGGATGGACACATTCTTCCGATGACACAGGAGCGAGCCGAGGCTCTGCTGCTGGGCACGGAATCGCTTTAGCGAAATGCCACCCGTCGGGTGAACTGACCAAGGGGTTCGCGTTGCCAAATTTCGCCGGGAGGATATCGTCGGGATTTCTTCCATGGGCATTTTCGAAAACTGGCTCCTGACCATCGCCGACTATACCGGGGTGGCGGTTTTCGCTGCGACGGGGGTATTGGCTTCCGCGCGGAGACAAATGGACTGGGTCGGCGCCATCGTGCTGGCCATTGTGACGTCGATAGGCGGGGGAACCCTGCGAGATCTTCTAACCGGGCAATTGCCCGTATTTTGGATTCGCCAGCCGCTTTATCTTTGGGTTGCGGTGGGTACGGCGCTGGTCATGCTGCCGATCCTGCATCGCATCCGGTTTCCGGAAAGGGTGCTGGTCTTCCCGGACGCTGTCGGTCTGGCGCTCTTTACCTGGCTGGGATGCGAAAAGGTCGCCCTGCTGGGATTTTCTGGAATCATCGTGGCTTTGTTCGGAGTCGTTACGGGGACGGCGGGTGGTCTGATTCGCGATGTGCTGAGTGCACAGATTCCGAACATCATGCGCAAAGGCGAGCTATATGCCGCTGCCAGTATCCCTGGAGCCGTGCTGTATGTGGTGCTGCACGCATTCAAGATTCAGCCCTTATGGGTTATTCCTGCGGTCTGCATGGCCACGGTGTTACTCCTGCGTCTGGCCGCGATCCGCTGGAGATGGATGGTTCCCGTGATGGTGCAGGACTCGATAGATGCAGGAAATGATCGCTAAGGCACGGTGCCTGAGATAGGGCTGAAGCGTGCGGTTCGTGGCTTATTCTTCGAAGCTCTGGAATTTCGGGATACTCATTCTCATTCTTTTATTCGGGGGTGTATTTGGGGTGTTTGCCTACACCGGGTTACCTCTTTGGGGAAAAGTTGCGGCAGTTCTGGTCTTTGGTGGCTTGATCGCGCTGACCGTCGTGAATCTGACTGGCGGTCGTGCTGCCATAGAGATCGATGAGACGGGGATACTTTGTTACCGGGCGTATTACTCCCGTATCCCCTGGGATGCCGTCGTCTCGGCAGTGCGTGCTCCGCGGAGCGAGATGGTAAATGGACCGGATGGAAAGGGTGTGCGGACCTGTTTCTCCGAGGCTTGGCGGCCCATTGACCTCGTGGTGCTCGATCTCAATAAATACGCGACCGGCTGGCTGGCCAGATGGTATCGAGGCGCCCTCATGGCGATCCCCGGAGTTATGAATCCGCCCGTGTATGCACTGCGCATCGAGATGTGTGGACTTGCTGCTTCCTCAGAGGATGCGATGCGAGCGATTGAGTATTATCTCGCTCAGAAAAAGTCGCACGCGGACCGAGTGTGAGGTAGGAAATCGTTCATGGTTGGGCCTTGCGCTTCTGTGCGCCGGGTTGATAACGGACAGTCACATGGCGGTCGATGCATCCTTCATCAGGAGTGCGGGAGCCGATGCTGTCGAGATAGACGTAACGGACGTTCCTGTGTCGTCTGTGTACTCGATCACGTGATGATAGGAGCTCATGCGGGGGCCGGGTGTTGTTTCAATGGCGATGCTCCGGTCGGTCGCTTTGACACTGTTGAGTGTTAAACGTAATCCGGTTATAAGCAAAGATGATCGCTGAGATTAGCAATACTCCGGCTCCCAGCGATAGATAGAATTTTCCAGCGAGAGCCATGGTGAGGTTCTGGGTGAATTTGCCTCGCCTCAATCTGCGGCTGGTGAGAGGGCATCGATACTATGTATTAAGGGTTGTGCTACCTTACATGGCAATCTATAAGGCCCGAGAGATGGTGCGGAGACAGATTTCACCCCAGCGAAAGGTGGTATTTTATATCGGCATGGCGTTGCTAGTTGCCGGTGCGTTGCTCTTTTTGTCGACGTTTCTCTCAGCGGCTCTCCATTTTGGCGATTTTTCAAACTTCGCTGACCGTTCGCGTTCGATGATTCTGCGAGCGGTCGTTGGAGCGCTGATGATTGTCGTCGGGGGCGTGCTTCAGTCCGTCGGGCGTGCTGGTCTGGCTGGTTCCGGATTGAAGCTTGATCCCGAGGAGGCCCGGCGGGATGTCGAACCTTGGGCGCGAATGGGAGGAGGCGTGGTGAGGGATATCCTGGACGAAGCTGGCATCTCTCCAGGCGCCAAACCGGAGAGTGAAGTCCTGACCTTTGATGAAAAGCTGCGCCGCCTGCAAAAGCTTCGCGACGATGGGCTGATCAGCGCAGAAGAGTTTGAGGATACGAAAAAGCGTATTCTCTCCGACGTTTAGCCAAGCTGCCGGTCCACCCACGCCGCCATCGCCTGCATATCCTCGGAGGTCGGGGTGCGCTGGCTGCCTGCGCGACCCACCACGAAATCCTGGGGAAGGATGTGGCCGTCCTTCCAGATGTGAGCCGCTGGATTATACGGACCGACGAGTCCCGGGTCGCTCCAAGTGTGGATCGAAAGCAGACGGTCGGTCAATGCGGCGGCAATGTGCATGGGACCGCTATCGACGCTTACGACGAAATCCGCCCGGCGCGTCAGCCAGATCAACTCATCCAGACTTGTCCGATTGAGGAGGGAGAGGGCGTTGGCGGGCATGGGATCAGGAGGTGATCCGGTGCCGACGACGACCACTCTGCGGTGAGCAAGGGCATGACAAAACTCGGTGACCTGAGCTGGCGTTAACGATTTGCCTTCTCCGCGGGAATACGGATGCAGGAGCACGAAAGCCTGTCGGGGGGCGCCCTCGGGTTCGATGCCAGCGGGTAAGGGAAAATCCGCCTTCTCCGGAATTGGGACGCCCAGGGTCGGAAGAGCTCGC
This sequence comes from Terrimicrobium sacchariphilum, assembly GCF_001613545.1. Taxonomy (NCBI): domain Bacteria; kingdom Pseudomonadati; phylum Verrucomicrobiota; class Terrimicrobiia; order Terrimicrobiales; family Terrimicrobiaceae; genus Terrimicrobium; species Terrimicrobium sacchariphilum. The sequence goes on along the minus strand of NZ_BDCO01000002.1, from coordinate 2,902,392 downwards.
AGATAGCGGGTAACGGCATGGCATGGCTCTCCCACCAGTGCAGTCTCGTGATAGAAGCCGGTGGCGCCTTCCCGGGCATCCGAGAGACCAACGATGCGTCGTCCGCCACTGAATCTCGCCATGAGAGCACTGCGGAGCAGGCCTTGCAGGTCCAGGACCAGATCGGGTGACAGTCGGCTCAGGCTGGCAATCCAGGGGAGCGATTTCAAAATGCCAAGAACTCCCCGGAATTTCCTGCGGGGAAATACCACCTCGGCATCAAGCGATGTCAGCCCACCGAGCAGCGGTTGCCAGCGATCATCGATGAGCCATGTCAGGCGTGCCGCCGGCCAGTGATTCTTGATGGCGACGGCACAGGGCAGGGCATGGATCACATCGCCCATCGAGCCGGGCTTTATCAAGAGGATGTCCTGCGGTGCCTCGCCCTTGGAAGTCATGGGCCGATCCTACCGCCCGACGGCGAGACGCTCCGCGAGCCGGCGAGGCAACCCGGCATCAAGGATGGCGCGTTGGGCCCCCTCGATATCGTACTCGAGACGTCGCAGATGAATCTCGTTGGTATTCGTATCGTAGATGCAATAGGCGGAGCGCCAGTCGCCATCGCGCGGCTGGCCGACACTTCCGACATTCACCAGGTATTTCTTTCCCTGCTGGATGGCGAGCACGTCCAGTGGGGTCGTGCGCACGCTTCCATCGCGGATATAGGCCTTGGGCGTATGCGTGTGGCCGATGAAGCATACGGTGGTATGCTGGTAGCTGAAGCTGGCCGCTGCATCGAGCTGGTTGAATACATATCCCCACTTGTGCGGGGTATCGAGCGTGGCGTGAACGATGGTGAAATCGCGTACCTGCCGCTGGAGCCGCAGGGAGCGCAGCCAGTCCTTGTCCTCACGGCTGAGCTGCTCCCTGGTCCAGTGCATGGCCTCCTCTGCCAGGGGGTTGAAGCCTTCCTGCTCACCGATCATCGAGGCTTGCTCGTCGTGGTTGCCTTTGACGGCGGGGCACTCCAGATTGCGGACGATGTCGAGGCACTGCTTGGGAAAGGCATTGTAGCCCACGATATCCCCCATACAGACATAGTGGGTGCAGGCTTGAGCCTTGGCGTCGGCCAAGACGGTCTCAAGGGCATGGAGATTGGCGTGAATATCGCCGAAAATCGCAAATCGCATGGAAGGAGAGAGGACAGCTGAAACTAAGGGTTTCTACGGTATCCGTTCAGCCGGGGGGACATCCAGTTTCTTTTCAAGTTCCTTGATGTTGGAGATGAGGCTTGGCTTCCTCTCATCCTCCCCCTTGTCGTACAAATGCTTCAGCAATTCGTACGCCTGTTTCTCCTTTCCCGGGCATTTGGCCATGGAATATCCGGCCGCCCGTGCGTAAAACGGCGGAGCTCCCGGCAGCTCGGATGCTTTGAGAAAGGCATCTGCGGCACCGCAGTCGTCGCTCAGCTTGTCCCGCAGAATGATACCAAGCTGATTTTGGAGGTAGGCATTGTCCGGATTGTTGCGGATGCCTCGCTCGAGGATTTCCTTGCCGAGCTGGATGTATTGACGTTCCGCACGCTGGCGGAGGATCTCGCTGGGCTGCTTGGGATCTTCGCGTGCGGCGACCGAGGCATTGTAGGCCATGTGCCAGGATGCCATGTCCCAGTAGAGAGGAGAGCGTGGCTGGAGTGTGGTGACGGTATCGAACAGTCCCGCCATGCGGCCCCATTCCGTGCGCTCCCACGCGTTGTGGGCTTCGATCCACAGGATGGCGGCCAAGGGCGAGCGAAAACCGCTCAGGGCGGCGAGGAAACCCATCTGGCCGATGCGCTCGCGCAACTCCAGGTTCAGCGTTGGTTTGCGAAGGTGGGCTGCGCGCTGGTCGGCGTCGATTTGGCGCTCGACCGGCATGAGCAGAGCTCCGATCGCCAGCAGGATCAAAATCGCAGCGCCTTTGCGAATCATAGCTCGCGTCCTGAGAAAATGAAGGCCGAAACAGCGTAGTAGATCATGACGTAAAACACGCCGAGGCCGAACGTCTGGAAGAAAATACCGAGCGGGATGGCGGCACCGGCGATGACATCATCGGTCAGGTTGAATGCCTGGAGATCCGGAAAAAGGAGGGCAACGATCGCTACGAGGATCTTGCTCCACCACTGTGTGGTCACGTCTCCGACCCAAGCTTCGCGGGCGGTCGCCTGGAGATGGCCGATAAAGTAGACTGCCGCAGCTGCCATCACAGTGAAGAGCTGGGAGGTGGCAAATGTGGAAATGAGCAGCGTCATCGAGGCGAGCAGGGCCGATTTGATGAAGATGATCGCGATGCCGGGCAGCAGGTTGAGGTTAAACGTGGCATCGGTGATCTGCTTGAGGGCGGCCTTGATCTCCTCGGCGGACATCCCGGCGGTTGCATTCCGGGTTTCGGCCAGGACGGTCTGCTCGCGTGTCCAGAGAACCACGCAGAAGACGACACTCATCAACACGGTGAAGATAAAAAGGAGCGAGATGATCCCGAGTAGCTTGCCCATGAGGTAGGCATACCGAGGCACAGGCTTGGACAGGAGGGTATAGATGGTCCGGTCTTCCAGATCCTTTGGGAGAAAACCCGCCGTCGCGAGAATGGCCAGGAGCGATGTGAAGATCGACATCGCTCCGAGGCACACGTCCTTGAGCATTTGAAACTCCTCCTGGAAGGTCAGCTTCGCCATGAAGATCGAGCTGCCGATCGCACAGAGTGCGAAGACGAGGAGAATGTTGAAGACTTTCTGCCGGATCAGATCCGTCAGGGTATTCTTCGCGATGGGGAGGACCGAGTTCAGCATGTGGATGGTTTAGGATGCCTTGCGGGGGGCCCGGGGGACCGGGAACCGGGTGCCAACATCGCCGAAAACGGCGGCTTCGGCAATCTGTCCGCGTTTCTTTCCGTCGATGATGCTGACGGGGATGTTTCCGGAAAGGGCGAGTTGCACCGCCTCGAGCTTGGTTTTCATTCCGCCGACGGAGAGTTCGCCTTTCTCGGGGCGCACATGGCGCAGGGCGTCCTCCATTTTGCGGATGATGGGGAGGCGGCGGCCGGTATTGTCGGTCAGGCCATTGGAACTGGTAAGAATGATCAGGCGTTTGGCGCGGACGAGGAGGGCGACCTCGGCGGAGAGGCGATCATTGTCCCCGAAACGCAACTCCTCCACCGCGACGGAGTCATTCTCGTTTACGATGGGGATGATCTCATGGCTGTTCAGCAGGCGCTCAATGGTGTTGCGGGCATTCTTGCGGCGCATGCGACTGTCGACATCCTCGTGGGTGAGCAGCATCTGAGCGACATTGAGGCCATGACGGCGGAAGGCGGTGGACCACATTCGCATCAGCTCAGGCTGGCCCGCAGCTGCACAAGCCTGCTTGCCTGGCAGGTCGTCTGGGCGCTTGGAAAGCCCGAGAACCGGGATGCCTGCCGCAATGGCGGCGCTGCTGACGATGACTACGGATTTGCCGGCTTTCACGAGGACGGAAACCTCATCGGCAATACGACGGAACTGGGCTGCGTCGAGGGCGCGGCCATCGAGGCGGGAAAGCACACCTGTGCCAAACTTCAAGACGATGCGAGACATAGAGAGACTACTTGATCATTATCATTTCCAGGAAGCTTCCTTCCAGCGAAAGCGCTTCCTGCACCCCGAGGGCAAGGCGGCGGCGGAGGGTTTCCATGGCATCCAGCCGCTTCAGAATGTTGGTGGGGGGGTACTTATCGGCCAGCTTCTGGATGGACGCATGCGTCGCCGTGGCGCCATGCTGAACCCGCAGGGCCTGGCCGAGCACATCGACGACGATTTGCAGGATGCGGTCGCGTTCCCGGACAGATCCCGCCTCGGTCATCGCTTTGACCTGCTCGGCACGCTCCTGCAGCCAGCTGGAACCTTCCGATGCCTGCTTGTACTTTGAGGTTTCCTGTTTGAGCAGGGAGTCATTCTCGTCGGAAATGCGTTCCTTGGCCGAGACGATGAGCGCCTGGACCACACGAGTGAAACGAAAGGCATCTCCCGCGGTGGGCGGGTGGGGCTGCAGCAGAGCCTGCTCCAGCGCGGAGATAATGGGGGCGTGCTCGGGAGCGGCCACCATGGCGGAGGTCGGGCGCAGCGAGGTTTCCACGCAGCGAGAGAGTACCGTCTCCAGAATCGCCTCGGGCAGGGCGCTCAGCAGCAGGATGAGCGAGCCAGGAGGCGGCTCCTCGAGGGTTTTCAGAAACGCATTGGCTGCCTGGGGCTGCATCCGCTCGGCATCGGAGATGATGACGGCTTTGTTGCTTGAGATGAGCGGCTTTCTCTGTATCGCCTGCTCCAGTTCGCGGATCTGGTCGATGACGATGCGGCGGGATTTGGACTCCGGCTGGACAAAATGGGCATCCGGATGGTGTGGCACCTCGTCTGCCCGGCAACCGAGGATCATACCTGCCAGCGCTAAGGCCAGCTCGCGTTTCCCTGATCCGATGGGACCCGTGATCAGGTACGCATGTGCCAGGCGGCCGTTTGCGTGTGCGGACTGGAGGCGTTCAAATGCCGTTTGGTGAGAAAAGGCCATGACAGCGTTGCAGCAGTTCCTGACGGATGGAGGTTGAGACGGTGGATTGATCCTGGCTCGCATCGATCACGCAGATGCGGTCGGAATGCCTTTGGGCAAGTGCGAGATATCCGTCTCGCACGGCGTGGAAGAAATCGAGCGGCTCCTGTTCCATGCGATCGATGGCCTCGTTGCGACGCCGGGCTCGTTCCATGGCGGCAACCGGGTCCATGTCGAGGAGGAAAGTGACATCGGGAAGGCGGTCTCCGGCGGCAAAGTGATTGATGAGGTCCACGGCTTCCGAGGGAATCCGGCGCGCGACGCCCTGGTAGACGGTGGTGGAATCCAGGAAGCGGTCTGAGATCACGATGCGGCCTGCAGCGAGGGCGGGCTGGATGATCTCGCGGGCAAGCTGGGCCCGGCTGGCGGCGAAGAGCAGGAGCTCGGCTTCGGGGGTCATGTTCCGCCCCTCCGGTGCATGCTTGAGGAGATGTCGAATCTGTTCCCCGAGCGGAGTGCCGCCGGGTTCACGCACCAGCAGGGCGTCCCGGCCCTCAGCGCGCAAGGCATTCACCAGCAGGGCGATCTGTGTGCTCTTGCCGCACCCTTCCGAACCTTCAAAGCTGATGAAAAAACCGTTTTGACTCTCCGACAACATGCTGGAAGCGGAGAATTTTCGACGACTCGCCCCCCTGTGCAAAGCAGGAAATCGGATTTTGCTGAAGTTCTTGCGATTTCACGATAGGAAGGAGGCGATATTCATGAACTACTGGCTCGTTAAACAGGAACCCTCCGCGTATTCGTGGGACGATTTTGTCCGCGATGGCAAGACGCTTTGGACGGGCGTGCGCAACTTCCAGGCTCGCAATCATCTGCGCTCAATGAAGCTGAAGGACCGCGTCCTCTTCTACCATAGCGTCACGGGGAAATGCGTCGTTGGAGAAGCCGAGGTCGCGCGGACTGCGTTTCCCGATCCCACGGCGACGGCAGGAGACTGGTCCTGTGTCGAACTGAAGCCGCGCAAGCCGTTCAAGAGTCCGGTTTCCCTCGATGAGATCAAGGCGGAGCCGAAGCTCAAGGAGATTGGCCTGCTCCGGCAGTCCCGGCTGAGCGTGATGCCGCTGCAGCCCGAGGAGTACGAACTCATCACCTCGATGGGACAGGGCTAGAATTTCTTTCTGGCGCTCTTTCTCGTCTCAAACGAAGTTCCCTGCCGTGAAAAGATACGGTCGCATTGCTGTCGCTTCGGCATTTACGCCGACTTATGCCGCCCTCCTGGAGGAGGCAAAGCGAGTGGCAACGCGTTGTTCCGCCAAACTCGACGTGATCCACGCCGCGGCTTTCGATGCCGGAAAGGAAATGAGTTTTCGTGAAATCGTGGGACCCGACGTACCGATTCGCTGGTCTGTGGCCGATACCCCGGCCGAGGCGATCGCGCGGGTGGTGGAGGAGTTTGGCTACGACCTGCTGATCGCCGGAGCCCTGCACCGGGAGGATAGCGACAAGCCGTTCACGAGCGGGGTGGCCCGGGACCTGATGAAGCGGGTCTCCTCCGACCTGCTCCTCATTCCCGGAGCCTCGATGGAGGCGCACTCGATTGAGCATGTGATATTTGCCTTTGAACCCGGCGAGGACTGCGCAAGCTTCCTGGCCGATGCGGTGAGCGCGCTCCGACCAAAAAAGGTGACCATCGTCGCGGCGGAGACGCCGTTTGCCGCAGCCCTTGCCGCGTCGCGAGGAGAACAGGCGCCCGATCCCCGAACATGGAGCGAGGAAGTCGCCGAAGGATTGCGGGCGCGCTGCAATATCGAGGTAGACACCTGGATCGTCGCATCCAATACGGGTTACGCTGTGCTCGATGCCGTCCAGGGGATAGGGGCGGATCTTTTCGTAGTTCGCGGAGGTTCGGCGGGAAATCCCCTGCCGATGCACCTCGACTGGCTCTATAGCGTCATCCCGACACGCTTGCTCGTTACCAAGGAAAACCGATTCGCTTCTTAAGCAGGATCGCAAGCTTTTCCACCTTGGAGAGGCGGTAGCGGGTTTCCAGCACACGAAAGCCGTCTCCTTCCATCCGGTCCAGCAGTCGGGAGTAAATCTCCCGCATTGTTTCTGCCGGCAGCAGCGCCTTTGCGTCCTGCGCGGTGAGGGATTGGCGCGCTCCGGCGTAGTATTCGCGCGCCCGGCCAGCTTCAAACTCGAGGAGTTCCCGGAAACGCCCCGTCGCCATACCGTTGCGGAGTTGGGCACGATCGACCCCAAATCTCTCGGTGTCCTCAACCGGGAGATAGATCCTGCCCAAGGCAGCATCTTCGCCGACGTCGCGGATGATATTGGTGATTTGCAGGGCGTAGCCGAGGTCCTCCGCATACCGGGTGCTCTTGGCATCGGTACAGCCAAAGAGTTTGATGCTGACGAGCCCCACGGCGCTGGCGACATGCCAGCAGTAAGTACGGAGATCGTTGAAGGTCTCAAAGTCCCCTGGCTCGATATCCATCTCGACCCCCTCGACGATCTGCACGAGCAACTCCCGATCTATGCGGTGGCGCATGATGATGTCCCGCAGGCTGGCTGGTATTGGCTGATTCCCCCGCAAGCCATTCTTCCATGCGTCGAGAAGCCGGTGCTTTTCCTCGGGAGTCCTGCCAGCTTCGTCGGCGATGTCGTCGATCTCGCGGCAAAAAGCGTAGAAGACCATGGCATCGCGGCGTCGCGGAGCGGGGAGACTGCCTAGGGCAAAGGCCAGGTTGGAGCTTTTTGCACCGCTATCGGAGGCCAGGGTGAGGGTGGGAGAGTTCACTGGCGGTAGTCGCTGAGGATTCGGCCGCGGTCCATCTGGATAAGCCGGTGGGCATGATGTTGCAACTGCTCTTCTCCTCCCGCCCAGACCACGCATCGGTTGAGTTCTACAGCGGCGCGGCGGGCCAGCTGGAGCAGGTCTTCCGAGGCAGAGGGAGAGAGAATGAGGAGGATATCCGGGTCATGCGCCAGCGCCCGCGCGAGCGCCACTGTCCGCCGCTGGGAAAAGTCCAGACGGCCCGCCAGGGCACTTTCCAGATGCTCAATACCGCAAAACTCTAGCACCTCCAGAGTACGGGCCCGTACGCCCTTTGCCTCGCCTCCGCAGATGCGGAACAGCGGCATGGCGACGTTTTCCGCGACGGAGAAGGAGGGAAGCAGGCAGGGATGATTAAAAAGGAACCCGAAAGCTTCATTGCGCAGTTGACGCATTTCCTCGAGTGCCAGAGTAGAGGCATCGTACTCGCCCACGGCGACGGCCCCGTGGTCCGGTTGCTCCATAAGGCCGAGGACATTCATGAGCAAGCCCTTGCCGCTTCCGTCGGGGCCGGTGATGGCGCAAAACTCGCCGAACGTGAAGGATGCGGTCACATCATGGACCGAGGCCGGCCCCGCTCCATTCCAGGCGGGGCGATGACACGTGATCTGCCGGCAGGCGAGGGCGAGCGGTTTCAATACGTAATCTCCTTTCCTCCGCGGGAATACTGCTTGAAGAAACAAACCCACGAAGCGAGCAGCCAGCCGCCTACGCCCGCAGCCAGTGTCTGGGCAAATATGGCCAACGCCACGCCCACGAGGGAACCTTCGCAAATCTCCAGGCCAAACATCGGGACGAACTGTGCGATGAGGAGGAATCCAAAAGCGGTGAGCAGGAAGCCCAGATAATGGAACCCGTTGGTTCGCAGGAAGCGGAAATTGGCGATTATGGCTTGCTTGAGTGTCGTGTTGTGAAAGGCGAGGTGAATCTGCACGGTTCCGAAAAGCAATGTCATGGCGGAGAGGAATAGTCGCGCCCAGCTCTCGGGATTCCATGACATGCTGCCTGAGTGTAGCGCATCCCAGAGGAATGGAAGGTGGAAGATGACAAGTGTGGCGGCGACGATCACAAGCGACCACTTCAGTACGTATCCCAACCGGCGCACAGCGAAAGGCAAAAGCCGCTCGTCATTGAGGCTCAGACCGCGCACCCAGCCGTAGGCTGTGAAGAGCAGGCAGAGCTGGATCGTTGTGCCGAGGAGGAACTCGAAGATAAAAGACAGGAGGTTGATCGTTGCGCCCAGCCCGAGAATGGATGGCGTGTCGAGCACCTTGGAGACGAAGGGCAGGGCGAGGAATGAAACCGGTTTGACCAGGGCGGAGAGTGTGCAGATCAGGGCGATCGGCAGGATGATCCATACGCCGGCGCCATACCGCGCCCGAGCCATCTTGAAAAGTTCCCGCGCCAACCCGCGGTAGTTCACCAACAGGAGGAGGGCGGCGATACACGAAAGAGGAAATACCGAGACGAGAGAGGTCAGGGTGGCGGCAAGCTGCTCTGCGGCTGGGACGAGGCTTGACGCGATCAAGGGGGATAGGGCGGGAGGCGCGGTATTGAATTGAAACACGGGTTGCATGTCGCGGCCGGCGAGATTGGTCAGCCACATTTCCAGCGCACCAGCGAATAGGCCGTAGGCGAGGGCAAACCCCGCCGGAATCTTCCAAAGCCCTCCATGACGCAGTACACACCGCCATCCATCCAGATAGGCGCGTCGCAACGAAGGTACTCCGGAAGCCAGCACCAACAGGACGACAGGGGTGCCGATCAACCAAACGCGCGAATCCATCCGCAGAGTGAGGCATAAATTTGCGCTGGGAACGAGAGGAACTGATGATGAAAATGAAGATCATGACACTCGCAAACCACATCACCGTGGTGCGAATCCTCCTCATACCGGTCTTCGTCCTCTTTGCCGTTTACTACGGGCGGAGCATCGAGGATGGCAGGCCGGAGGAGTGGTTGCGCATCGCCTCGATCATTGTATTCATCACGGCATCGGTCACCGATCTGCTTGACGGTTGGGTGGCTCGTAAGTTTGGGCAAATGAGCCGGGTTGGCGCTGTGCTTGATCCCATCGCGGACAAGGGGCTCCTCCTTACTGCGCTCATTACCCTGACATTCAGCAAGTGGACCTACGCCTTTCCTCTCTGGTTTCTCGTCCTGGTGATCGCCCGGGATATCGTCATCATGACCGGCTGCCTGGTGGTCAAGCACCTCAATGGCAAGCTCGAGGTGCATCCGAGCCTGATCGGCAAAACTGCCACTGCGACCCAAATGGTGGCGCTGGCCTGGGTGATGCTCCAATTCCCCGGTCATCTGTACCCGATTTACGTCGCAGGAGCGTTTACCCTTCTCAGCGGCCTCGGTTATGTGCTTGATGGAGTGAGCCAGCTCAGGCATCACGACACGCCCCATGCATAGCGTTGCCATCGTAGGACGACCGAACGTAGGAAAATCAGCTCTCTTTAACCGTCTCGCAGGACGGAGGATTTCTATTGTCCACGATCAGCCAGGAGTCACCCGGGACCGAATCACAGCCAAGTGCAAGCTCGGCCAGCAGCCTTTTGAGATCGTCGACACCGGCGGTATCGGGGCCGATCCAGACCCGGATTTCGCGGAACCGACCCAGGAAGCAGCGGAAATCGCCATCGCCGGGGCCAATGTCCTTCTTTTCGTTGTCGATGGACAGCAGGGTGTCACGCCGCTCGACCAGGAACTGGCGAACAAGATCCGGAGTTCCGGCCGTCCGGTCATCCTCGTGGTCAACAAGGTCGATACCGATGCTCACGAGGATTTTGTCATTGATTTCGCATCACTCGGATTTGCTGAGGTGCGGGATGTGAGTGCCGCCCATGGCCGAGGTATTGATGAATTGATCGAGGCTGTCGATCGGCTGCTCCCGCCTCCTTTGGAGGGCGAGGAGGAGCTTGCCCGGCTTCCGAAGCTGGCTCTGGTGGGACGCCCCAATGTCGGCAAATCCTCCTTGATTAACGCCATTCTCGACGACAAGCGTGCCATCGTCAGCGACATTCCGGGCACGACGCGCGATGCGGTCGATATTCTTTGCGAGAGGGAAGGGCGCAAATACGTGCTCTGCGACACGGCGGGCATCCGTCATCGCTCCAAGCACAACACGTCCGTCGAGGTCTTCAGCGTGATGCGGTCCGAGGAGACGATCCGCCGTGCGGATCTCTGCGTACTGGTGATCGATGTCACCTCGGGTGTCACGGCCCAGGATAAAAAGATCGCTGGCTTGATCCAAAAATCCTACAAGGCCGCGATCATCGTGCTGAACAAGTGGGATCTGATTTCCGATCCCGAAATGACCGAGGCCGAGTCCCTGCGCGAACACATCGCCCGGGTGCGTGAGGAACTCTTTTTCCTCCCGTACGCCCCCGTCGTCGTGCTCTCGGCCAAGACAGGAGAAAATGTCCGACGCCTGTTCACGATGATCGAGAAGGTGCGCCAGCATGCTTCACGACGCGCTGGCACGGGAGAGTTGAACCGCCTCCTGCGCACGGTCATGGAAAAGCAGCAGCCGCCGATGCGCGGCACAAGGCGCTTTAAGCTGCTCTACGCCACGCAGGTGGCGCCTGAGAGACCATCGGCTTTTGAGCCGCCGCAGATCGTGCTTTTTGGCAACGATACGCGACTGCTTACGGACAACTATCTGACCTACCTCAGTTCGCGCCTGCGGGAGAAGTGGGAGTTTCCCGGGCTGCCGCTCATCATACGGCAGCGCGGGAGAGAGAAAAAGGCGGAGGAGTAAACCGCCTTACTGCATGTCGTGGTGGAGGGCAGCGCCATTCACCGACATGGAGACGAGCTGGATGATGACATTGATGATGATCGACAGGATCACGATGGCGATCGTCACCGGTACAGCTTTCGGCTGCGGTTTGAAGTACCCCGACTTGTTGCGGTAGTACATGTAAAGCGGATAGAGGAGACCCGAGCAGCAGATGAGCCCGAGTACGAACAGCACGGGGTTCATCTTGCTATAGTCGCTCTCTGGCAGGCGGCCCTCCTGGACTTCCTTCCGGCGCTCGAAGTACTCGAGCATGTTCAGCACGACGAGCACGACGTAGACGATGAAATTCACGCACGGCACGAGCATGCCGATGTAGCCCCATACGATGAAGTCGCCATAGTCGGCAAGGGGCTTGGCCGGAGCGGCCGATCCCGTTGCGGGAGTTGCTGCGGGCGAAATTGCCGGCGAGGGACTGACCGCTGGAGCTGCTGGCGCTGGAGCCGCGGCGGTGGCGCGAGCTTCTGAGAATTTAATCCAGTTGGGGGAACCCTGCTGCCATACCAGCGAGTCGTCTGTCAGTTGACCTTCCGCATGGAGACGCTCAATCTCAGAGAAGGCTACCGGGCCGAGTTGCTGTCCATCCTTGGCGTAGAACCAGTTCATGTCTCGAGCGTGTAGCGTTTTTACGACATTGTCGTCGAGAGGAAATCACAAGTGAGATTGACCGAGATGCTGCTGAAGGTAGCGGGCTACGGGATTTCGCGTATCGAGCAATTCAGATTTGGAGCCTCGCAATGCTCCCAAAAGCTGAGGAATCCACCAGATCAGGAGAAAGAGGACGACCCAAGGGGCAAAACGCCCGATACGCCGGAGAAAAGGCGTCCAATCCATCCATGGACGACCGCGGATCGCCTCGCTGACGAGAATGATGCCGATAAGTGCGATCATTCCCACCGCGGGCAATGCCAGCGCGTTCAGTCGTAAAGCCGTCGCGACATCGCCGTGCATCAATGCCTTGGCCGCGCGGGTGCCACCGCACAGCGGACAGGGCAGACCGGTCATGGCATGAATCGCGCATGTAGTCGGATTCCACGAGCCGGAACTCGTGGGGAGAAGAGGGAGTAGAGCGAGAACGAGCAGCAACGCCGCCCCAACAAGGAACCGCGATCCCCGGCTTCCAGGCAGAAACGGGGGCTGGACACTCATTTGTTGGAAATGAGCAGAGTGATTTCGCCTTTCGGAGGATGAGCGTCGTAATGAGCCGCAAGGTCTGCGGGCTTGCCTCGGCGGTATTCCTCAAATTTTTTGCTGAGTTCGCGCGCGACGCAGACTGCCGCCTCGGGAGCCACCTCGGCCAGGACGCCCAGGCTTTTGGCCAGCCGATAGGGAGACTCGAAGTAGATACTCGTCTCTTCGCGGGCAATGGCAGCCTCCAGTTCATTGCGACGCTGGCCGCTTTTGACGGGTAGGAATCCGCCGAAATAAAACGAGTCACTGGGCAGTCCGGAGCCTGCCAATGCAGTGACGACGGCGCTGGGGCCAGGCAATACGGTGACGGGAAGCTCGCGTTCGCGGCAGGCTCGGACGAGGCGGAATCCCGGATCGGAAATTCCCGGCATTCCTGCATCGGTGATGAGTGCGACTTTGCGACCCTGGGCGATTTCTTCCACCAGAGAAGCGGTTTTTCCCGCTTCGTTGTGCTCGTGAAAGCTCACCATCGGCTTACTGATGCCGTGATGGTGGAGCAGAATACCGGAGTGCCGGGTATCCTCTGCCGCGATCACGTCGGCTTCGCGCAATGCGTCGAGAGCGCGCAGGGTGATGTCCTGCAGGTTCCCAATCGGAGTCGGGATGACAGTCAGCAAAGCGTCTTACCAGCCTTCGCTGAGAGCGGCGGACAAGTCGACAGCCAGCCGTTGCGCGGCGAGCGGAATGGCCTGTCTTTCGGTGGTTTGAAGGTCGTTCGACGAGAAGAAGGAAGTGTCGCCCTGGACGACGCTCTTCATCAGGACGGCTCCAGTGACGCGGTCCACCACCTGATAGCTGACGGTCACGGTGAGGCCAAACTCGCTCGTCGCGAGTACGTTGTTCTGGACCGAGCGCAGCGACCGTCGCTCGATCTTGGTGACGGTGCCATACAGGATGGCATCGGCCGTATCATCGGAGACGATCGTATAGGTGCCGTCCTGCTGGAACTGCTTGATCACCGTGTCTGCCATGAGCACCTCGATGCGAGGCTCATAGGTGTTGTTCTTGAACGTAGGGATGGCAAGCGTCCTGACCGACCGCATCGGGGTGGGGCGAATCTCGCCGAGCTTGTATCCGCAACCGCTGAGAAGGATGGCGACAAGAAGGAGGCTGACAGTTCTCATTGATTGGGCAGAGCGGGTTCGACGGCGGGAAGCGGCTGGACGTCGCGGACATTGGTCCGGAGCTTCGGAGCACGTGAGATCGGGAGTTCATCCGGGACGACATCTCGCTTGGATGGACCGGAGTAGTCGGCCAGAGCGGAGGTTTCCACCTGGGCCTGCAAGCGACGGCGGAGAGCCTGTTGCTCGCCGGATTCCGCACGCTCGGAGCCGACTCGCAGGGCGTCTTCGCCGACCGAGTTGCGCAGTTCATTCAGACGAGTTTTCGCAAACTCCGCATCGGCGGTCTTCGGCTGCTTGCGGATCACGTCGTTGTAGTAGATGACGGCGGCCTTGTAATTGCGGGCCCAGTCGTAGTACTTCGCGATGGCCATCAAGTCGCCAGCCTCGGACTGGCCGAGGGTGACGAGATTGTCACGGGCCTGTGCCGCCTTTTCGCTCTTGGGAAACTGAAGGAGGAAATCTTCAAAGGTCTCGCGGGCCTGGACGAGGGCCGAGAGGTCGCGAGTGTCGCCAGTCGTTCCAGCCTGCATGTAGATGTAACCGATCTGGTAGAGAGCGTCGTCTGCCACGTCGCTGTTTGGGTACTTGTCGAGGACGGTCTGGTAGGCGTTGCGGGCATCGGCCAGCATCTTCTGGCGTTCGTACGTCAGACCGAGATTGAACTGCGCGACCGGGGCATGTTTGCTGTAGGGAGCATTATTCAGGATCGAGCGGTACATCTGCTGAGCGCGCTCGGTGCCTGGAATGACTGGCACACCAAGGAAAACAACTCTTTTCCCTTGGAGATACTGGTTGGCGATGAGGACCTGCTGGGCGACCGCCTGCTCAAACTCCGGCGTGTCCGGATAACGGCTCACAAGAGTCTGGTAGGCGTCGAAGGCCTTGCTCGCGTTGCCCTGCTCCTCGAGGATCTGGGCGATGCGGAACTGCGCCTTGGAGGCCTGGGCTGCCGCCGGGAAGATTTTTAGAAAATTCCGGTACGACGCGAGGGCGTTTTCGTATTGCCCGGCTTCGTCGTATTGTTTGGCAGAGGCAAAGGCCGTGGCGGCATCGCTCGGCGTAGATGCTTGCGTCTCACGCCTTTCCTGCGCCGCGACGGGGCGCGCGATGAGCAGTGCCACGATCAAAATGGGCGCGAAGATTTTAGATAACATGCAGGCGGCGCAACGTAGGAAACATCCCGGCTGGCGTCAACTGCAATAGTCCCTGAGAGTTGTCCGGGAAATTCTGATTCCTGCTGGCATCCGTCCGGTTGGTGGCTAACCTGCGTCGATGCGTCTGCTTTTGATCGACGGTCACTACTATCTCTACCGGTCTTTTTTCGCCATTCGGGGTCTCTCAAACTCCAAGGGGGAGCCGACCAATGCGATATATGGCTTTTCCAAAGCCATCCGACGCATGATCGCCGATACGAAGCCGGACCGCGCTGCGGTGATCTGGGATTGCGGATTGCCAGCGCGGCGTACGGAACTCCAGCCCGAGTATAAGCAGAATCGGACCGAGATGCCGGACGATCTCCGCCCCCAGGAAGGGTGGTTGCAGAAGAATGTGCCGCTCTTTGGACTTGCCAGCCTGAAAACTCCCAACACCGAGGCGGATGATCTCATTGCCTCCTACGCCCAGGCCGCCATGGGTGAGGGTGCTGATGTCGTCATCGCAACCAATGACAAGGACATCATGCAGATGGTCTGCGGGCAGGTTTCGATCTACACCACGATCAAGGACGCGTTTGCCCTCCTCGGTACTGAGGACGTCGAAAAGAAATGGGGCGTGCCTCCTGCGTTCATTGCCGATGTGCTCGCTCTCACGGGAGACTCTTCTGATAACATCCCGGGCGTGCCGGGAATCGGAGAAAAGACTGCGGCACAGCTGGTGCGAACCTACGGGACGACCGATGAAATGCTCGCCAATATCGGGGCGATCGTGCCTGGACGCCTCCAGGAAAAAATCGCCACACATCGCGACCAGATTGTCAGTAATCGACAGATGGTGGCTCTGGATCTGGATCTTCCCCTACCTGTCAGGTGGCAGGATCTCGAGATTCGTCCTCGCTATCCGGAATTGATTGGCGCCCTGCGCGAGTGTGAGTTTAAGGGCTTGCTCAAAGAGGTGGAAGACGAGGCAGCCAAGGCTTTGCCTGCGCAGGCGGATCTCTTTGCCTAGCCACCCCTCGGAGGCGAGTTTGTGTATTTTTTTGAAAATACGATGGGTCCTAAATAATTGGCGCGGAAATTGCTTGCTCTAGCAAGTCGAGTGCCTGATTTTGGATGTCGATGATCGGCATGGAACAGGTTCAAGGGTTGGCGCTTCAGCAAACCCTGTCGCCGCAGATGCAGCAGAGTCTGCATATTCTCCAGGCACCCCTGATGGAATTACGTCAGCTGGTGGCCTCGGAGCTTCAGGCGAATCCTGTGCTGGAAGAGGAGAATCGCACCACCTCGCCGTCGCTGGATGAGGGGGCGCCCCAGCAATCGTCGACGCTGGATGATGAATGGCGTGAGGTTTACAGCCAGCGAGGCTCGACGGAGCAATGGAGTGCGGAGGCGCTCGAGCGGCGTCAGCATTTTTTTGATTCGCACACCCGGCCCCAGACCTTGCAGCAGCATTTGCTTGAGCAGCTCGGTGCCATCGGCTTGTCGCCCAACCGCAAGGGAATCGCCATGGTCGTGGTGGGAAACATCGACGACCGCGGGTACCTGAGGTCCGACGCGGTCGAGATCGCGGCCCAGGCCGGATGTTCCGATGGAGAGGCGGAAGAGGTGATCGGCATCATCCAGGAGCTCGACCCTCCGGGCGTCTGTGCGCGTTCGCTCTCGGAGTGCCTCTTTCTTCAGCTCAAGCGACAGGGCCAGCAGTACAGTATCGCCAGTAGAATCGCGCAGCATTATCTGGAAGAGCTGGGTCGGAGAAAGCTGGGGGATATCGCCCGCCAGCTCCGGGTGCCGCTGGCGGAGGTGCAGCGTGCCGCCGAGGAGATTTCCCATCTGGAGCCTCGCCCGGGACGTCCCTTTTCCGCCGAGGAAGAGCAGACCGTCGTTGCCGATATCATCATGGAGCGGGATGGAGATGAGTATACGCTGTCGCTCAACAACTCCGAGATTCCCTCGCTGCGCATCGGCAATGACTACAAGGACATGCTGTCCCAACCGGGTGCCAATCGTGAAGTGAAGGAGTACCTGCGCGAAAAAATCCGGGGAGGCCGTTTCTTCATCAAATGCATCGAGCAGCGGCAGCACACTCTGCTCAATATTGCCCGCGAGATCGTGAACCGCCAGCGGGAGTTCTTTGATCTCGGGCCGGCCCACCTTCACCCGATGACGATGAGTCAGGTGGCACAGGCGGTCGGCGTCCATGAGACAACCGTGAGCCGGGCGGTCTCCGGTAAATACATGTCCACGCCGAGGGGACTCTTTGAGTTGAAGTACTTTTTCACCTCCGGCTACACGACCTCCGAAGGCGAGGCAGTCAGCAACGAAAGCGTGAGGCAGTCGATCGCCGAGATCATCAAAAATGAAGATCCGCGCAAACCACCCAGCGATCAGGATATTGTCAAGCTGCTCGGCGAGCGCGGCGTGCCGATCGCGAGACGGACGGTGGCCAAATACCGCGAGCAACTCGGCATCCTGCCCAGCCATTTGCGCAAGTCGTTCTAATGGACGAGTCGGGCGGTGGTTGCTGACTCCGCGAAGCATCTTCTAGTACCGGATGATGAAGGAAATCACAGCGGGTCTCGCCCTGGCCCTGGTATCATCTGGCGGGTTCGCGACTGAACCAACCACCTCTCTGGGTGGAAAAGCGAAAGTGGAGTTTCCTGACCGGGACAAGCTGAAGGAAGCTTATGAAGCCCCCGGATGGAAAACGCTGTGGGCCGATGAGTTTGAGACAGCCGGTTTGCCTGATGCCGCGAAGTGGAACTACGAGGAGGGTCGCGTCCGCAATCGCGAGGATCAGTATTATGTCCGGAACCGGCGAGAAAATGCCCGGGTGGAGAATGGGCATCTGATCATTACCGCCCGACATGAGCCATGGGAGGGGGCAGATGTGACCTCGGCCTGCTTGATCACCCTCGGCAAGTTTGATTTCTGCCACGGTAAGCTGGAGATACGGGCCAGGCTGCCAAAGGGCAGGGGAACCTGGCCGGCTCTATGGCTCATGGGAAGCAACTATGAACAGGCAGGCTGGCCCCACTGTGGAGAGATTGATCTCATGGAGTTTGTCGGGTTCATGCCTGATGTGTTGCATTTCACGGTGCATACGGATGCGTTCAATCACTCCCGCCAGAATCAACAGGGCACCACGCTTGAGGTGGAAAGGCTGAGCGAGGAGTTTCACCGTTACGGTTTGCTTTGGATGGCCGATGAACTGGTCTGGTTCTTCGACGGAGAGCCGGTCTTTCGCTATGCGAACGCTCATGCCGGGGCATCGCAATGGCCGTTCGATCATCCTGCATACATCCTGATGAATCTTGCCATTGGAGGGACGTGGGGCGGTCGTGAGGGCGTCGATCCGGGCATGCTGCCATCCGAGTTTGTCGTGGATTACGTGCGTGTTTGGCAGCGGTAAGGGATAGGGAATAGAGGGACGAGTCGAATCTCCTTCAGTTGACCCTTGGTAGTGCGGGCGCCGGTGTGCATAATGATCCTTCTATGTCTTCCATCGATGTCACGGCGTTGCGTGAAGCGCTGCAAACCGTCAAGTACCCGGGATTCTCGCGGGATATCGTCTCTTTTGGTCTGGTAAAAGATATTCAGACCGACGGGCGGGACGTTCAGGTGCAGATGACGCTCACCACGGCCGACCAGAAAATCGCGCGGACGATCCATGATGAGGCCGAGGCCGCGCTCAAGCGTTTGCCGGGCGTGCGTGCAGTGGAGGTGCGGATCGATGTTCAGGCCCCCGCTCAGGCAGCGGGAGTTCCCGGCCCGGCGCGCATCCCTGGCGTGAAGCATGTGATCGCGGTGGCGAGCGGCAAAGGCGGGGTGGGTAAATCCACCGTGGCGGCGAATCTCGCGCTTGCGCTGTCTGCCACAGGAGCCAAGGTCGGTCTCCTCGACTGTGATTTTTACGGCCCGAGCATTGCGATGATGTTTGGCAGCAACGAACGCCCGACAGCGGACGACGAGAATAATATCATCCCGGTCGAACGTGAAGGGCTGAAGCTCATGTCGATGGGCTTCCTCCTGGAAGATGACTCTCCGGCGGTGCTGCGGGGGCCGATCGTGACGCGGTATACCCAGCAGTTTCTCCGTCAGGTGACATGGGCGCCGCTGGACTATCTCGTACTTGACCTGCCTCCGGGGACTGGAGACATCCAACTCACCATCGTGCAGACGATCGCCTTGAGCGGCGCTGTGATCGTGACCACGCCGCAGGAGGTGGCTTTGATCGACGCCCGCAAGGCGGTGGGCATGTTTGAGCGTACGAATGTACCTGTCCTCGGTATCGTGGAAAACATGAGCTACTTTCTCTGTCCCAGTGATGGAGTGCGCTACAATATCTTCGGCGAAGGCGGAGGGCAGCGGGAGGCGGCGCGCTTGAAGGTGCCGCTGCTCGGAGAGATCCCCATTCAGATCGCGGTTCGCGAGTCCGGAGATATCGGCAAACCCATCGTGTCGGCCGACCCGGAGGGAGTTGTTGCTCAGGAATTTATCAAGATTGCGTCGCAAGTTCGGCAGAAGGCCGAAAGTGCTTTAGGTCGTTAGGAAAACCTATGTTTTTCACAAGTTGCTTATCAATAGTGAGATATGTTCAGGGACTGACGGTTAAAACGTAATTTCCGTTTGACAGCAAGGCAATGATGGCCCCTTATCTTTATCGCGCATGAATCCCCAGAAGACCGAAGGTACCGACCTGGTAAAGAATTCGATCTTGTACAAGGAATTCCTCGCCGAGCGTGAAGAGATCCTGCGACACAAGTGGATCGAGAGTGAAAAAGCCGGCAAGGATATTGGATTTGAGAGAGCTTTGCTGGATTGGATTGTGAAATATCGTTCCGGTTGGAGGAACGAACGGACAAAAACCCAAACCCCAAGGATGCCGGCGAACTAGCAGCCGGCATCGCGATCCTTTAAGGCGGTCCGGAGAGTCCGCCAAGGAGACTTAATGAGCCAAGAACACCCTGAAACCTTGCTCGTGATGGATGCGGACGCGATCCGCAAGGCCATCCGACGAATCGCTCATGAGATCGTTGAGCGAAATACTGACCTTTCCCGGCTGGTCATTGCCGGCATTCCCACCCGAGGGGTGGAGGTCGCCAAGCGAATCCTGGACCATATCGAGCAGATCGAGGGAGTACGCCCCGAGTTTGGCGTGGTCGACGTCGCCATGCATCGCGATGATCTGCGGCGACGAGGCCGCCTTACAGCAGTGGTGCCGACAGAGTTGCCCGTCGATCTCGATGATCGGGTGATCGTGCTGGTCGATGACGTGCTTTTTACCGGACGCAGCTGCCGTGCAGCGCTCGATGCCATTTCTTCATTTGGCCGGCCCGCGCGCGTGCAGTATGCGGTGCTGGTGGATCGGGGACACCGCGAGCTGCCGATCCGAGCCGATTATGTTGGCAAGAATGTTCCCACGGCCCTGGAGGAGAAAATCCGCGTCCGCTTTGAAAACCTCGATTCCGTGCCGGACAGTGTGCGCGTCGTTCGCGCGGTAAATTCATGAGTGGCTGGACGCGCAAGGATCTCCTGGGCCTCGATGAACTCAGCGCGGAGGAACTCCGCATCATCCTGGATACGGCCAAAGCCTTCAAAGGTGTTGGCGAACGCAGTCTCAAGAAAGTGCCCGCACTGCGTGGTCACACGATGGTGAATTTCTTCGTCGAGCCGAGCACGCGCACGCGTACCTCCTTTGAACTCGCCGCGATGCGTCTCAGTGCCGATGTGGTGAATATCTCCGCCACCGCCTCCAGCCTGCAAAAAGGCGAATCGCTCAAGGATACCGCGCTGAATCTTGAGGCCCTGCGCGCAGACATCATCGTGCTGCGGCACAGCTCCGCCGGAGCCTCCCGGTTTCTTGCGGAGCGCCTTCAGGCCAGCATCATCAATGCTGGTGACGGAGCTCACGAGCATCCCACACAGGGACTCCTCGACATCTTCACGATGATCGAAAAGCGCGGCAGCCTGGAGGGTGCCGAGGTGGCAATCATCGGCGACATTCTTTTCAGCCGCGTCGCTCGCTCAAACATTTACGCCCTCAACAAGCTCGGCGCGAAGGTGACCCTGGTCGGGCCGTCCACGCTCGTGCCGAAGGCCTTTGAAAAGCTCGGCGTCAAGGTTGCTCATCGTATTGACGATATCCTTGAAACGGCTGACGTGGTGAACCTGCTGCGCATCCAGCACGAGCGCCAGCGCAAGGAGTATTTCCCCGGCATCGGTGAGTACATCAAGCTCTTTGGTCTGACCAAGGCCCGGGCAGAACGCCTCAAACCGGGGTGCCTCATCATGCACCCAGGTCCGATCAACCGCGGCGTCGAGATCGACAGCGACGTGGCCGATGGCGATCGCAGTGTCATCCTCGAGCAGGTGACGAATGGGCTGGCAGTGCGTATGGCCGTGCTTTACCTCTGCGCGGGAGGAGTGGGATTACCTTCATGAGTACTTTGAGAATTTTCAACGGCCGCATCATTGATCCGGCTAATGGCAGGGATGAAAAGGCGGATCTTTGGATTCGCGATGGCGTCATCATCGAGACTCCGGTGGATGGCACGAAGGCCGACGAGGAGATCGACGCGAAGGGGCGGATCGTCGCCCCGGGCCTTATCGACATCCATGTGCATTTCCGCGAACCCGGGCAGTCTCACAAAGAGACCATCGGGACAGGTTCCCAGGCGGCAGCTGCAGGTGGATTCACCAGCGTTGTCTGCATGCCCAATACCTCCCCGGCTGCCGACAACGCCGGAACGATCACCCTCATCCGGGAAAAAGCGGCAACGAGTTCGGTCGTTAATATTTTCACAACCGGAGCGATCACCAAGGGCCTCGCGGGTCAGGAACTGGCTCCGTACAACGCCATGGTCGGCGCGGGAATCGTCGCGATCACGGACGACGGTCATTGCGTGCAGAACCACGAGGTGATGCGCCGTGCGGTTGAGTATGCCCGCATGTTCGGCCTCGTCGTGCTGGATCACTGCCAGGACTATTCGCTCGTTGGCGGAGGTGTGATGAATGAAGGCGAGTGGAGCCTTCGCCTTGGTCTGCCGGGCTGGCCGCGCATCGGTGAGGAAATCATCGTGATGCGCAACATCCTGCTCGCGGACTTGTGTGACTCGCCCATTCACTGCCAGCACATCAGCTCTGGCGGCAGCGTACGGCTGATCCGCGAGGCGCGTGCGCGTGGGGTGAAGATCTCCGGAGAGGTTTGCCCGCACCACATTGCGTTGACGGACGATCATCTTCAGACTTTCGATAGCAACTACAAGATGAACCCGCCTCTGCGCACCGAGCGTGACATCGAGGCGATCATCGGCGGCATTGCGGATGGTACGCTGGACATCCTGTGCAGCGACCATGCTCCCCATGCGAAGTACGAGAAGGAGGTCGAGCTCGACCAGGCGCCTTTTGGCATCCTCGGTCTGGAAACCGAGTTCGGTTTGTTCAGCGACATCCTCGTCCACAAGAAGAAGGCCATCGACATGGCTCGGCTCATCGAGCTTTACACGTCGAAGCCCGCAAAGCTTCTCAGCCTCGACCGCGGCACGCTTGGCGTGGGCGCACAAGGTGACGTGACGTTGATTGATCCCGACCTCGAGTGGGTGTACGACAAGGAGCTGTCTCCTTCCCTCTCGCGGAATACGCCGTTCCACGGCACCGAGATGAAAGGCCGGGCGGTGCAAACCATCGTCGCAGGCAAAACAGTCTGGTCCCTTTGAGCAGTCCTTACGACCTCATCGCCACCGACCCGTCGAGCAAGGCGAGGGCGGGGGTACTGACTACACGACGCGGTCCCATCGAGACGCCTGTCTTCATGCCGGTCGGCACGCAGGGAACCGTCAAGGCGGTCTCGCCCCGTGAGCTTCATGAACTCGGTGCGCAGATCATCCTGGGCAATACCTACCATTTGCACGTCCGGCCGGGCGAGAAGCTCATCTCGCGACTCGGCGGCCTGCATCGTTTCAATGGTTGGGATCGGCCAATACTGACGGATAGTGGCGGCTTTCAGGTCTTCTCGCTGGCCCGTCTGCGCAAGATCACGGAGGACGGTGTCCATTTTCAGAATCATCTGGATGGAACGCCGACCTTCATTGGGCCCGAGCAGTCGATGGAGATTCAGCGCGACCTAGGTTCGGATATCGTGATGACCTTTGACGAGTGTCCTCCATATCCTTGTGAGGAAGCGGTGGCGTCAACGAGCCTGGATCTGACTTTGCGCTGGGCGGTTCGTTGCAAGGAATGGTGGGCGTCCCAGCCGGATGAGTCCAAGCCGCTGCTCTTTGGCATCGTGCAGGGGTCCTCCTATCCTGAGCTCCGTGCGAAAAGCGCGCAGGAGCTCGTGAAGATCGGCTTCGATGGCTATGCCGTGGGGGGCGTCAGTGTCGGCGAACCGGAGCCGGAAATGATGGCGGCGATTGAGAATGCCGAACCCCATCTCCCTCAGGACCGCGCCCGCTATGCGATGGGGCTGGGTACGCCTCCGCAAATGGTGGAGATGGTGGCGCGGGGTATCGACATGTTTGATTGTGTATTGCCGACCCGGCTGGCTCGCAATGGCACGGCCTTCACTGCGGCGGGAACGATGGCGCTGAAGAATGCCGGATACGCCGAGGACCCCGGCCCGATTGAGGAAGGCTGCACCTGCTATGCCTGTGCAAACTTCACTCGCGCCTATATCCGCCACCTGATCAAGGCCGAGGAGATTCTCGGCCTGCGTTTGGTGTCACTGCATAACCTGCATTTCTATCTGAACCTTATGCGGACCGCCCGCCGGGCGATCATCGAAGGGAACTTTGCTGAATTTCGCCGGGCGTTTGTTGCCGGGTACAAAAAGAACGAAGCTAACGCCTAAACGGGCGTTCGATAGTTTGACAGGGTATTCCTGAGGGGCCTGCGAGGTTTTTTCCTTGCAGCGGGTTTGGAATCTGCCATTAGCCTTTTCTCGTGCGCACCTCCACGGCATTTCTGGCGTTCGCGGTACTGGGTTTCAATGGGCTTCTTAAAGCGCAGACGGTTATCCCGTTGGTCAACGAATCCGCAAGCGGGCAATTAGGGATCAATCTCCGGATGGGCAGCAACACCCGGTACTTTACCTACATCCTGGATACAGGCTCCGCGGGCTTTTTCACTGCGAAAGGAACGACCTCGGCCTGGGACAATACGATTGACTCGGTGACGGGAGAGACGTTTTCCGTGAGTTATGGAACGGGGTCTCTCGCTTACAGCGGGGTGGTGGCTAATACCAGAATCACCTTTTCCGATGTCAATGGGATCGAGTACGCGGTTAATGACGTCAGGATGGGCGTCATAACCAACGAGCCGTACACGGGATGGGATGCCAATATCAATCACATGACTGGCGGGGTGGCTGATCCCATTCCACCGGAGAGTCCCACGACGCACCTTTTTTACGGTACACTGGGAGCTGGGCTTTATCAGACGAAGCCGGAGGCCGGTTCCTTGGTCAGCGTACTAGCCCAGATGCCCGCAGGCCCGGGGTTAACGAAGGGATTCATGATTCATACCGGGGGAGCAAATTCCACTTCGGCGACGCTCACCGTTGGTCTCAGCCAGGATGAGATGGATTTGTTTCCCATCAAGATTCAGATGAATCCCTCGACCGGCACGGTGACGAATGACAATCATACGACCGCCACGCTTTACCCCGAGTCGCAGACCACTGCGACCTACACGATCATTAAGGGCGAGGAGACCTATACGGCAGTGGCCAACCTCCTGCTCGATACCGGCGGTCTAGGCACTCATATTACGACCGGCACGGATATCAATCCGCCCGACTCGATGGTAAGTGATGGGCAGATCGTTGACGGGGCCAGCTTCCAGACACATGTGGATGGCATCACGTTGTCGCAGGCGCTCAATTGGCTCATCAGCCCGACCGGAAGCACGGAATTTGTCGACAAAGTGGGAGTTGTCTCGGGAACGAGCAGTGGAAGCCTGAACTCGGGGATCGCGCTCTTTTACAACTACGATGTTTATTTCGATACCGAGAATGGCGTCATCGGGCTGCGCTCGGTTCCTGAACCAGCTGTCGGCTGGCTGCTGGGGCTCGGATTGTTCGCGGCGCTTGTTATTCGCAGGCGTATCGCGGCTCGTTAGGCGAGGGTCGGAAGATCGCGCAGGAAAATACGCGCAAGGATATCGCCGACTTCCTGCACAGTGAAGGGGCGGGCTGCCTCCTTTTCAATGCAGGTCATCTGAACTCCCGCGATACCGCAGGGGGTGATGTAGTTGAATGCCTCCAGCGAGGAAAGAGTCACATTCAAGGCGAGACCATGCATTGAAATCCATTTCCGGACACCCACTCCGAGAGAGGCGAGCTTGCGATCCTCGACCCATACGCCGGTAAGGCCGTCGCGGCGACCAGCAGTGAAGCCGCATTCTGCACAGGTTAAAATGATGACTTCCTCAAGGAACCGCAGATAGAGGTGCAGGTCACGCCCGCGCTCGGCGAGTCGGAGGATGGGGTAGCCGACGAGTTGCCCTGGCCCATGCCAGGTCGCCTGACCACCGCGGTTGATCTCGAAAACCGGGTGAGGGAGAGAGGTTGGCTGCCGGAGACTGGATTGATCCCGGGTGCGACCAATGGTGTAGACGGGCTCGTGTTCCAGCAGGAGGAGCTTTTCGGGTCCGCCCTCCAGGCATTGGTCAACAAGCTGGTTTTGCAGATCGAGAGCGGCGGCGTACTCGATACTGCCCAGCCACTGGACTTCAGGATGGGAAAGAGATGGGATCATCAGATGGTTTCCAGGGGAACCTTTTTTAACTTGGCCGCGTCGACGGCATGAAAGTGAGCAAGTCCGATCGCGATGGCATCGGCGGCATCGGACTGTGGCGTCTGGGTCAACCCCAGGAGAGCACGCACCATGAATGCGACCTGCTGTTTGTCGGCGCCGCCCCGGCCGACGACGGCCTGCTTGACCCGGGTGGGGGCGTATTCGTGGACGCTAAGGCCGCTCTCGGCTGCGGCGAGAATCGCCGCGGCACGGGCCGCTCCCAACGTGATCGCCGTCTGGTAACTCTGGACGTAGATGATTCCCTCTACCGCCATGGCTTCCGCAGAGTGTTTCCTGATCAAGCTGGAAACAGCTTCGCGGATGGCGAGAAGACACCCGGAGGGGGCGATGCGTGGCTTGTTCTGAATGGTACCATGCTCGGGGCAGCTGATTTTCTTCCCCTCACGCACGAGGACGGCATAGCCGGTGCATCTCAGTGCGGGATCGATGGCAACAATTCTCTCAACGGACATCTTGCAGGATTTCGTCCAGCCTACGACGAACTGTCGCAACGTCCAGTGCCGAAAGATCGCCTTGGGGCGCGGCGAGCACGCTTACGTGGTCATTGGCTGGAGCCCAGATCTGCGGATCGGTCGGGCCGAACATGAGAAGACACTGTGCCCCGGCAGCTGCAGCCAGGTGGGAGATGCCAGAGTCGTGACCAACGAAGAGCGTACTACGGCCAAGGATGGCCCCGAGAACGGGAAGGGGAAGTCGTTCCAGAAACGCGAAACCGTGGTCGGGTAGCGTGCTCCTGAGCGTCTCCAGGCGCGGAATATCGGCTTCTCCTCCGACAACGAAAATGCGTTCCCAACGAGCGGAAAGATGCTCCGCGACAAGAAACTCTCTCCAGGCGGTCAGCGGCCAGTTTTTTCGCTCCCCGCCGCTGCCAGGATGCACCGCCAGAACGCGGGAATGATGCTGGCGGACGAGAAATTGATCGGCCAGGGCAAGGTCGTCATCTGCCGGGAAAAACTCTGCGGCGGGGTCCTCGAGCCAGAGAGCCATTTGCTGCAATGGCAGGGCGAGCTGACGAGCGGCGTGATCTGAGTCGTCGAGCTTGGGGGAGATTGTAATGAGATTCTTCACTCCAGCCTTGCGGAGGCTCGACTCGAAAAGTTTGTCGGGGTCGTAGAGGTAGCTGACGACCTGATGGAATCCGGAAAAATACTCCGATAGGTCGCGGTCGAGATCGGACTTGGGATTGAAAAAACCAGCAAGAGGACCGTACTCGATGGAGCGGGTAGCATTGGCGTAATATCTTCGCTCTGCGAGGGATGTGATATGCCTGTAGCCGAGGATCTCGACGTGGGCTTCAGGGAAGCTTTCCCTGAGAAGACCGATCGCGGGGAGAGTGAGGATGAAATCCCCGATGGCGCCTCCGCGAATGACAAGGATGCGGCCTGCCATGAGGCCGGAAACCTAGTGGTTGAACTGCTGCATCTGAGAGCCAAGGGCGCCGCCGCCTTCCCAGCTCTGGGGCTTGTTCCAAGGCACCGTTCCGCCAGCTTCCTGGGTGGTGCGATCTTCGTCGCTCATCGGGGCGCAACCTGAGATGGCCGCCGCAATAGCGACGGCACTGAGGAAGGCGAATATACGATGCAGCATGAGCGACTGGATAAGATTCCTTATTCGGCCGACTGGTAGATCACGCGATCGCCGGGGTTGATCACAACTCCCTGGGGAACGCTGTTCGAGACGATGTCGGCGATGGAGGTCGAGGGTTCAACGGAGGTCACCCGGACCTTACCGATAAGCTGACGTCCACGCTTGATGAGCAGCTCGGCGTTGTTTACGACACCATTTTTGTCACCGAGGCTGAGAACCACAAAGTTCCATGCGGGATTCACGGCGAGGATCTTGCCTTCCGTGCCGGGACGCATGAGGCCCTGTTTGCGATCCTCATCAGCCTGACGGTACTTGCTCAGCTCGCTGGTCTGGTTGTCGACCTTCTGCTGGAGCTGGGCGATAAGCGTTTCCTGCTCCTTCTGAATGGCAAGCTGCTCCTGCGAGGGACCCTGGGTCGCCGGGGTCTGCTGGGCATTACGGAGATTTTCAAGTTCCTGCTGCTTCGACTGAACGTCGGCCTGCAACTGGGTGACCTGGCTTTCGGCAGCTGTCTTCTGAGTCGTCAGCGAGGCGACCTCGGACTTGGCCTTTTCGACATCGCTCTGGAGCGAGGTGACCTGGCTGGTCGCCTGGTCACGTTCGGCCTTGACGGTGGCGAGATTCGTATTGGCATCGTTCAACTCTTTCTTGGTTGAAGTCAGCGCTTGTTGGGTCTGAGAAGATTTTTCCTCAACAGAGGCGAGAGATTCTCGGGTGGCGTCGAGTTTGGTCTTGTTCAGGAATCCGAGGACTCCGGAAGCGACTACGAACACGAAGGAGGCGAACAGCAGGATTTTTCCCATAGTTAACTGGAGGCGATTTTGGCAGCAGGGTTCTTGCTAGCAGGGGTTAGTCCGATGAGCAAGAGGCAATTACTTTGGCAAATCTTTGGGTTTGCGTCCAGTTCTTTAATCGGTAGGTTGTGCGTCGCCAGAGACTATGGACTGCGGACGGAAGAACCCCGCCAGGGCAGGAATGCAGCAACGGTATTTTGCTCCTCTTTGCCGTAGTTCTCTGGCACTTTTCTTTTCGAGGTGAGCCGGCTCGTCGTCGGCGGCTTGACCTGTTCCCCGTAGATAATTACTCTGAATTTCAATGGATTGTGAAACTCTAGAACGCGTGCGTGGAAGCCTGATGGATTTTTTGGGCACCAGGGGACTGCGTCGCACGATCCAGCGGGAAGCCATTATTTCCGCCGCCTTTTCCACCAAGGATCATTTTTCGGCAGAGGAGCTTTTGGACAAGGCGCGGCAGATTGAAAAATCTGTTTCCCGGGCGACCGTTTACCGGACATTGCCGCTTCTCGTGGAAAGCGGATTCCTTCGCGAACTCGATCTCGGCGGGGATGTCACGGTGTATGATCCGAATTTCGTCGAGCATCCGACCCATAACCACCTGATCTGTGTGGACTGCAATAAAATCATCGAGTTCGAGGACACCAACATGGAGTTGCTGGAAAATTGCATCACGCGCCGTCTCGGGTTTTCGCCCGCTTCGAAGGCGGTGAAGATCGAGGGTCACTGCGACGAACTCAAGATGCACGGCTCGTGCCGCCATCAAAAGGACAAAGCCTCCTAATCTTTTTATTCAGCCATGTGGAAAGGCCGCTTCAAGCAGGCTCAGTCGAGTCTGCTCAAATCCTACGGGGAATCTGTATCGTTCGACGCCAGGTTGTATCGCCATGACATTCGCGGGAGTATTGCCCACGCCCGGGCATTGACTGCCGCGGGCATCCTGACGCCGGATGAATTTGCCCAGATCGAGGGTGGCTTGCGCCAGATCGAGAAGGAGATCTCGGAGGGAGAGTTTGTCTTCGACATCGACCTCGAGGACGTTCACATGAACATCGAGGCCGAGTTGACAAAGCGCATCGGCCCGGCCGGGGCGAAGCTCCATACCGCCCGCAGCCGCAATGACCAGGTGGCGCTCGATCTCCGGCTCTATCTCCGTGATGAGATCGAGGTGATCCGCGGGTTGGTTCGTAGTTTTCAGCGGGCGCTCGTCGGGCTTGCCGCCAGACATGAAGAGGACGTGATGCCGGGCTACACGCACCTGCAGCGCGCCCAGCCGGTGCTCGTCGGCCATCACTTGCTGGCATATGTCGAGATGGCGGAGCGCGATCATGGCAGGCTGGGGGATGTATTGACCCGTCTCGATCAGATGCCGCTTGGGTCGGGCGCCATTGCGGGATCGACCATCATACTCGACCGCGAGGCCGTGGCCAAAGAGTTGGGCTTTTCCGGGGTGACTCAGAATAGCATGGATGCCGTCTCCGATCGCGATTACGCACTGGAATTGCTTTCCGCCCTGGCGATCCTGGGCATGCACCTTTCCCGCCTCAGTGAGGATGTGATCCTGTGGGCGTCGGCCGAGTTTGGATTTATTGAGCTGAGCGACCGTCACACGACAGGTTCCAGCCTGATGCCGCAGAAGAAGAATCCCGATATCGCGGAGCTGACCCGAGGCAAGACTGGCCGCCTTTACGGCAACCTCATCTCGCTTCTCACCACGATGAAGGGCCTGCCGCTTACGTACAACCGCGACATGCAGGAGGACAAGGAGGCGATCTTCGATTCCGTCGATACCGCCAAGGCCGCGCTCGCGATCTTTGCCGAGATGATGGAGGCCGCCAGCTTCCGCTCTAAAGTAACGGCGGAAGCCACCAAGGACCCGAATCTCCTGGCGACCGATCTGGCGGATCGCCTCGTGCTGGGAGGGGTGCCCTTCCGGCAGGCTCATGAGATCGTGGGCAAGCTGGTCGCTCTAGCCGCCGAGCGCGGTGTCGGCCTGCACAAGCTGCCCGACGCGGATTATCTCGCAGCCAGTTCGGTGCTGACCCCTGCGGTGATCGCCGACACCTTCTGCGTGCAAACCGGACTTGCTGCGCGCAAGGCCCCCGGGGCTCCGTCGCCGGAAAATCTTTCCCGCCGTCTGGCTCATTGGAAGGCCGTGCTGGCCTAGGAACGATGTCGGACTCGGGCTGGAAGACACTGAAACGGGAGCGCATCTGTCTGTCCCCGTATGTGCCAGTCTGGCAGGAAATCGTTGCCACGCCGTCCCGACCCGAGGGGATCGAGTGGACGGTGGCGCGCCGCCCGACCGCAGCCGTCGTGGCGCCAAGGACTCCCGATGGACGCTATATATTAATCCGGCAGGAACGGATACCCATCCAGCGTGCCATGTGGGAATTTCCCGCCGGGCAGGTGGAAGGAGAGATCACCGAACAATCGATCCGCGATACGGCATTCCGGGAGTTGATCGAGGAAACGGGCCTGCATTGCACGGGGGAACTCATCCCGCTGGACTTTTTTTACTCGTCGGCGGGCTTCACCGATGAACGCGGTTTTCTCTTCCTGGCCACAGAGGTGGTGCCGCATGAAAAGGGGGCATCGCCGGATGAACTCGAAGCGATCCTTGAAGTTCGCGCTTTTTCGGCGGATGAGTTGAGGCAGATGGTGGCGACTGGAGAGATTTTTGATGCGAATACCCTGTCTGTCTTTGCCCGGCTGACGGCTCGCGGCCTGCTGGCATGAACTGGCGCAAGTTTTTCGACTTTCGCGAGATCAACGACGAGCCGAAGCCGTTCCTCGAGCATCTCGAGGATCTGCGGCGAATGCTCATCAAGATGATCGTCGTGCTGGTCCTGATGATGGGAGGCTCATTTGTTTTCCAGGAGCAGTTGATCGCGGTCATCATGCACCCGCTTCTTTCCGTGGACCCCACGCGGTCGCTGGTCAATCTGGGCGTCAGCGATCCGCTTTCCATCGCCATCGAGCTGTCTTTTTACGCGGGACTCATCCTGTCGTTTCCCTTTCTCGTGCTTTTCCTGGCGGAGTTCATCGTCCCGGCGCTGACAGCGACCGAGCGTCGCATGCTGTATCCCGCTGCGGGGGCGGCCCTGGGCCTCTTCCTCCTGGGCGTGGCATTTGCCTACTGGGCGGTATTGCCTCCGACGCTGAACTACTTCTTCAACTACTCCAAGGATCTGCACTGGCAGCCGCAGTGGAGCGTGAGGGAGTATTTTTCCTTTGTGTCGCAGTTTGTGATTTCCTTCGGCCTCGCGTTCGAACTGCCGCTGGCGGTACTGCTGCTGGTCAAGCTGGGCATCCTGGATTACCGCATCCTGAACCGCACCCGCGCCTTTGCGGTCATCATCATCTTTTTCTTTGCCGCCGTCATCACGCCCACGTCGGATATCTTTACCCTCATCCTCATGGGCGGGCCGATGTATCTCCTCTATGAGGGCTGCATCTGGATCGCCTGGTACCTCGATCGTCGCGAGCGGATCAGATATGAGAAGGAGCGGGCAAAACGCCTGAGCCTGGAAGGCGAATAGTTCACGCTCGTTCCGAGCGAGTTCCTTACTTCAGGATCAGACGGATGGCTCCCGCCAGGGAAAAGAGGATCATCAGCCACTCGAAGACCTGCTGATTCACCTTTCTAATCAGCCAGCGGCCTGCAAAGACGCCGCCGATGACGAGGGGAGCGAGGATCAGGTTGAGGGTAAGACTGCTCCCATTGATCAGGCCCAGCGAGGTGCTGAAAGGAACCTTCACGAGATTGACGGTGAGGAAAAACCATGCGGCGGTGCCGACGAATTCCATCTTGGGCAGCTTGCACGCGAGCAGGTAGATCGTCATCACAGGACCCGCAGCATTTGCGAGCATCGTCGTGATGCCGGCCAGCCAGCCAAAAGGCCAGGCGACCCCTGGGTGCTCGGCGGCAAATTTCAGCATGTTACCTCCGTACTTTTGGAGCAACACCAGCACGATGAGGCCCAGCGTGAGCCAGCCAATGACGCGACCGAAGACATGTGCGGGAATATGGGGCATCAGGAGCCAACCGCAGACGATGCCCGCCAGGGCGGGCCAGAGCAGGCGCAAGACCAGTTTCCGATCAGCATGCTGATGGTAGGCCTTTACAGCAAAAATATCGGCCGTGATGAGCATGGGCAGGATCGCCCCGGTCGACTCACGGGCGGGCAGCACCTGGGCCATGAGGAGGACTGCGACCATGCCGAGGCCGCCGAATCCACCCTTGGCCAGCCCGATACACAGTGCGGCCATCGCCGCCAGCAGCCAGGTCTCGGGTCCTAAGGTCGGTACAGACATCAGTGGAGGCCGAGCACAGGCCTGACGCCGTCAATGATGAGTTGCACACCGATGCAGAGAAGGAGGAAGGCCATGATCTTGGTCAGGGCATTGGCGCCATTCACTCCGAGGACGGAGAGCACCTTGTCGGCCTCCCGGAGGACGATCCAGCACGTCAGACTGATCAGGAAGATTCCCGCCAGGGCGGCCAGGGTGGTCATGGAAAGAAGATGCGGGGTTTCCGTGCTGCGAGTCATGACGACGGCGATGGACCCCGGGCCGGCGATGAGAGGGAGGGCGAGGGGAGTGAAGGAGATGTCGGGTTTGTCCTCGGCCTCGCTCTTTTCATCCGGCTGCTGGGTCTGGTGATGGGCCGAACGCAGGAGGTTCATTCCAACCGTCGCCACGACAAAGCCGCCCGCAATGCGTACACCGGAGAGCGAAATGCCGAAAAAGCTCAGGATGAAGGTTCCGGCGAGGAGAAAGCCCGCCAGAATCAAAAATACGTAAAGTGATCCCTTCAGCGCCTGCGCGGCCCGGGTTGAGCGTTTTTCACCATCGGTGATCGAGAGAAAAATCGGCGCGTTGCCCAGTGGATTGCAGATCGGAAACAACGCCGCATAGGTGGTGATCACGATTTGGATGAAGTCGCCCATGCCTGCGATCATGGGGAAAAATGCGCGAGGGACAATAGAGAATCGCCTGAGGTTTCGTAACGTCGGGCTGGATTGTCACCGCGACCTTGTTGTATCACCACGACCACATGAAAATCGTAGTCGCGTATTCCGGCGGTCTCGACACGTCGGTCATTTTGAACTGGCTCAAGGACACCTACTCCGCAGAAGTCGTTGCGTTCTGCGCCGATGTCGGTCAGGAGGAGGAGCTTGACGGCCTCGAGGAAAAGGCCCTCAACACGGGTGCCAGCCGCTGCTACGTCGACAATCTCCAGGAAGAGTACGCTCGCGATTTTATCTTCCCGATGATCCAGGCCGGAGCGCTTTACGAGGGACAGTACTTCCTCGGCACCAGCATCGCCCGCCCGCTGATCGCCAAGCGCATGGTGGAAATCGCCCTCGCTGAAGAGGCTGACGCCATCGCTCACGGCGCGACGGGCAAGGGCAACGACCAGATCCGCTTTGAGCTGACCGCCGCCGCCCTGGCTCCGCGCCTCCAGGTGATCGCCCCGTGGCGTGACGAGCGCTTTCGTACGGAATTTCCGGGCCGCGCTGAGATGATCGCCTACTGCGCGGATCGCGGAATCAACGTTGAGGCCTCGGCCAAGAAACCGTACTCGATGGATCGCAACCTCCTGCACATCAGCTACGAGAGCGGCATCCTCGAGGACCCGTGGTTCGACGCCAGCGCGCCGGAGCACAAGGGCATGTACAAGCTCAGTGTGTCTCCGGAAGACGCGCCGGATACGCCGGAGTACCTGGAGCTGAATTTCGATCAGGGCATCTGTACCGGCCTCGCTCACCCGCGCCTGTGGGAAATCCTTTCCGAGCTCAACTACAATGGCGAGCAGGACGCCAGCCTGACACCGCTCTGGATCATGCGCGTCCTCAACAAGCTCGGTGGGCAGCATGGCGTCGGCCGCGTCGACATGGTGGAAAACCGCTTCGTCGGCATGAAGAGCCGCGGCGTCTACGAGACCCCGGGCGGAGCCATCCTGCATTTTGCCCATCGCCAGATGGAATCCCTCACGATGGACCGCGAGGTGATGCACCTGCGTGATTCGCTCATCCCGAAATACAGCACGCTGGTCTACAACGGCTTCTGGTTCGCTCCCGAGCGCGAGGCCCTGCAGGCTCTGGTCGCCGAGTCGCAGAAGAACGTCACCGGTACGGTGCGCCTCAAACTCTACAAGGGCAACATCATTGCCGCCGGTCGCAAGAGCCCGGTCAGTCTCTACAACCCGCATATCGCGACGATGGAAGCCGACCCGACCAAGGCCTACAACCAGGACGACGCCACCGGCTTCATCCACCTCAATGCCCTCCGGCTCAAAGTGGCCGCCGAGGTGCACGGAGCCTAGCATTTCGTGCGGTTCGCACGGTTCTGGCAATGTCGGACGAATGCCTCCGGCTTGGTAAAAGCCTGGGGCTGGTCCGACCAGTCAGAAGCCGAGGCGGGGCATAATGCCGAGGGGCGTCTGGCTCGCATCCTGAACTTTCTGCGGGAGGGGAAGGATGCGCTGGACCGGTATGGTTACGGCTCTGATGGTGTCTTGAGAGAACCTGTGGTCGAAGAGGGAAGCCTCTCCGATGGCGGCAGGTATGCCATCAGCCGTAACGCCTACGGGGCATTCGTTCTGAATGCCGAAAGGGTGATCTTTGTTGATGCCGATGTTTCAGTCCGCATCTCGTTGATCGATCGTCTGAAAGGGCTTTTCGGCCGGGGCGTTGATCCGGCCGCGGTTTTCGCTGCGCGGGAGCAGGAAATTCGTGACTGGCAGAGAAAAAATTCCCGGTATTCCATCGCATGCTACCGCACCTTTGCCGGGTTCCGTCTGGTCGTTCGAAATTTCCTGGCCGGCCCGGAGCATGACGAGGTGAGGCGGATACTGCGAGAGCTGTGCAATGACGCAAATTATCGGCAACTTTGTGCGAGACAGGCGTGCTTCCGGGCTCGACTGACGCCTAAACCATATCGGACCGGTACGGGTATGCCGCCGGCGAGATTCCCCTTCGAGAAAAGTGGCGATGCGGAGAGGTTTGCCTCCTGGAGCGAGGGGTATCTGAAGGCGGCGACAGGGTACGCTGTGTGTCGTACTCCCGTGATCTTGGGTGATGCCGAGCCGTTACCAGCCGTGAGGGAGGTGCTGACCATTCACGACAAGGCCTGCTGTAGGGGAGACCAGCTTCCGCTAGCCTAGGCGGTTTCGGCGGCTTTCAGGAGCTTGGGCCCGGTGGGGCAGAGGTCGTAGATTTCGCAGTTCGCGCAATCGGGCTTGCGGGCGACGCAGCGGCGGCGGCCATGCCAGATGAGCCAGTGGCTCAGGACGGTCCAGACAGTACGCGGGAAGAGCTTCATGAGGTCCTGCTCGATCTTTACGGCGTCGGTGTGACGGGTGAGGCCGAGGCGGTTGGAGAGTCGCGTCACATGGGTGTCGACCACCACGCCTTCGTCGATGCCGAAGGCGTTGCCGAGCACGACGTTTGCCGTTTTGCGTCCCACCCCGGGGAGGGCGGCGAGTTCCTCCAAGGTACGGGGAACTTCTCCACCGTACTTCTCCAGGAGTACTGAGGCCATGGCCCGGATGTTCTTTGCCTTGTTGCGATAGAAGCCGGTGGAACGAACGATTCCCTCCAGTTCCTCCTGCGAAATTTCAGCGAAATCCTTCGCGGTCTCGCAACGGGCGAACAGGTCTTTCGTGACGATGTTCACCCGCTTGTCCGTGCATTGGGCGGAGAGGATCGTAGCGACGAGCAACTCCAGCGGAGTGCGGTAGTCCAACTCGCAGTGGGCGTCCGGATAGATGTCCGGAAGCCGCTGCGTGAGGTGTTGGGCGCGGGCAGCCGCGCGCGTCATTGCTTCGGTCCGAGAGCGGTGAGGCGCTCCTGGGCCTTGGGCGCGTACTGGCTGTTTGGGTAATCCTTGACCAACTGCTCGTACGTGCTGCGGGCGCGGTTGAACTGCTGGGTCTGAAGCGCCTTTTGCTTCGGGTCGGTGATGCCTGCGGCCTGCAACTCAAGCAACTGCCCGGCATTCCAGAGACCTTCGGCGGCAGCGACCGGGACGCCTTCGAAGTAGTCGCCGATCTTGGAGAAGGTGTCGATGGCCGAACCCTGGAGATCACGCTGCTTCCCGGGATCCGTCTCGGCCTTGGCGCGCTCGACGAGGATATAGCCCGTGAGCAGAGTCGCGTTGGCGCGGAGCTCCGCCGTAGCCTGCTGACCGGCGATGACACCACGGAGCAGGTTCTGTGCTTCATCCAGCTTGCCCTGGTTCTTGAAGGCGACGGCAATACCGTAGTTGGCCTCGAGCACCTTGGGCGACCAGCCATAGAGGGTCTTCAATTGCTCAAAGAGCTGTCCGGCCTTGGCGGCATCGCCGCTGGCCTGGGCAGCACGACCGAGGCCGAAGAGCGAGATGGCCTGAGCCTCCTGGATCTGCGGAAGGGCGGCCTGCGGCTGGGTGCCAGCCGGAGTCGGGTAGTCCTTGGCGATCTTTTGGAAGACAGCAGTAGCCTCATTGTATTTCTTCGCATCGATGAGCGCGAGGCCGTAGACATCGAGATCCTGCGGCGCGTACACGACATCGGGGTTGTAGGCGGCCGTCATGATCTCAAGAGCCTTGGCCTTGTCGCTTTCCGAGACATAATTTGCGAGGGCAAACTGGATCTTGCTCTTGGCGTTGGCGTTCGGGGCGTTCTCAGCCAGAGCCTCGAAGTACTGCTGGACCTCAGGGGCCTTCTTCAGCTCGGCAGTCATCATTGTGCGCTGGATGCGCAGGAGATTTTGCAGAGTCTCGGGAACGGCCGGGCTATCCGGATACTTTTTAATCAGCTCCTCGGAGGCGGCAATGCTGCTGTCGATGAGCGTCTTCCAGAGCGCACGCTCCTGCTCGTTGAGCGCACCGTAGCGACCGAGGCCTTCCGCCTTCGCGCGCTGCATGGTGGCGACTTTTACGAGGGCGAGGGCGGCCTGGGGATTGTCCGGGTATTTGGCCACGTAATCGCGATAGGTGGCGAGCGCATCGTCGGCCTGCCCAGCGCTGGTCTGGAGTTGTGCGATGGTATCGTATGCGCTGTAGACCTTGTCGTCCTTGGGATACTTTTCGATGAAGGCCTTCATCAAGGCGATCACCTCATCGTTCTTGGCTTCTTGGGCGCGAAGCTGGGCGCGGATGAAGTAGCTGAACGGAGCCGGCTGGCTGTCGGGGTACTCGGCTGCGACCTGAGCCATCGTCGCGATGCCTTCCTCCTTCTGGCCGACGGCGAGTTGAGCGGCGGCCTTGGTGTAAAGGGCGAGGGGGGCGAAGACGGTCTTGGGGTGCGTCTTGACGTATTCGTCGAGGAGCGGGATGGCTGCAACGTTGTCACCTTTTTGCTGGGTTCCGATAGCGATCCAGTAGGAGGCTTCGTCAGCCTGCGGGGTGTTGGGGTACTTGCTGCGCACCTCCTGGTAGCTCTTGATGGCGTCGTCCCACTTCTGGGTATCCTTGTAGACTCCGGCGAGTCCGCTCAGGGCGATGACGCCGACTTCCGGTGGCGGATTCTTCGAGAGGTAGTCCTTGAAGGTGTTTGCTGCCTCGGTGTACTTGCCGGTGCGAGCCTCGGCGGCCGCCTTGCTGACCACGCTGATGCCGACGAACCGTCCCTTCGGATAGATGGCGAGAGACTCGTCAAAGTACTTGATCGCCTCGGGCAGATTATTCTGGGCGAGGTACATGTTGCCGATAGCGACAGGCAGGTTGTCGGCAACGGGATCGCCCTTGTATTTGCTCTGGAACTGATTGTATCCCGCCACGGCCTTGTCCGTCACACCCTGGAGGGCGTAGGTCATCGTGGTGAAGTAGAGGGCACGCTTCTTGTCGTCATCCGTGGTGAGGAACGGGTCGACATGCTGGAACACGACGCGGGCGGCATTTAGCTGCTGCTGGCCGAAGAAAATCTCACCCATCTTGGCAAGTGCGGTGGCCACCTGGTCTGGCTTGCTCTGGAGTTCGGCGAGCTTCTTGAGTTCCCGCTCGTTTTCCTTCTCAAGGAGTTTCAGCTTGGCTTGATCACGAGCCTGAATGGCGGCGAGACGGCGGGATGGGAATTCTTTGATCTTGGCCTGCTGGAGGGCAATGATCGCATCCTTCGGAGCGACGGCGCGGTAGGCATCGAGAGCCTGCTGATAGAGAGGGGCGCGATCGGCTTCCGGGCTGAAGGCGGCCTGGTTGAAGAGGATTTCGCCGAGTTGGAAGTTTGCCTCGTTGATGAGGGCGATGTCCTTCTTGTTATCAATGATGGCGCGGAGCAAGGCGATGGCCTTCTGATAGAGGCCGAATGCCTTGGCGCGGTCGCCGTTGGGGTTGTTGAGTTCGAGACTTCCCTGTGTGGCATAAGCGATGGCGAGCAGGTTTTTGCTCACCGGGATCGTGCTGCTGTTGGGGAACTTCTGAATATTCAGCTCCAGGTCCTTCACCACATCGTCGTACTTCTGGATCTGGTACTCGGCGATGGCGCGACCGTAGATCGCGGCCTCGAGGTCAGGGGCCTGCGGGTACGCATTGATGAAGTCGGTGAACTTCTTGATGGCGTCGTTGAAGGTGGTGACGCGCTTGGGGTCATTCATCGGCATGGCTGCGGCCTTGGCCGAGAGAATCTGCGGGATGAAGCTGTCGACCACCTGTTTGAGCTCGGCCGGGAGCGGCGGACCCTTCACTGCCTTGTCGAGAATGGCAAGGGCGTCGTCGAAACGGGCGAGGAAGTAGTAGGTGAAAGCGAGTTGGATCTGGGCCGTCGGGATGACGAGATCCGTCGGGTAGTCCTTGATCAGTTTCTCATACGCGGCCGCGGCGGCTTTGTAGTCGCCGGTCGAGTAGATGTCGTACGCAGCAGAGTTGGCCTGAGCCGCGCCGGGGGATTGAGCTTGGAGAGGAGCGGCAACGCCAAAAAACAGAACGGCCGCGGTCAGCAGAATGGGAAGGACTCGGATCATTGGGGCGAATGCGGAACCATAACTCGGATCGGGGCGGTTTTGCCACTGCAAAAACAACGGGATGCCCAAAGGGCGCAAGATGCCGGGTCTGGCAGACAATCCGTGACTCCATGCGCGTTAAGTGCTTGAACGTACGCCGAATGATCCCCGACATCGCCATCTGCCACCATGGAGAGTTTGCCGACCTCGGGGAGCTCGTGCGCCTCAAGCATGCACAGGGGTTAACGGTCTCTCTCTGCGTGCCGGTGCTCAATGAGGAGGATACGATCGGCGAGGTGATCCGGTGCCTGAAAGCGTCATTGCACGATGACACACCTCTGCTCGATGAGGTGGCGGTGGTGGACTCCGGTTCCAGCGACCGGACTCGCGAGGTGGCGGCAGCGGCTGGAGCGGAGGTTTATCTCGCGAGCGAAATTCTCCCCGAGTGTGGACCCGCGCGCGGAAAGGGTGAGAATATCTGGAAGGCGACTGCCCGGCTCAAGGGCGACATCATCTGCTTCGTCGATGGCGATGTGCGCAATATGCACCCGCGGTTTGTCTACGGACCCCTCGGCATTCTTTTGACGAGGTCCGGGGTGGTTTATGCCAAGGGCTTCTATGACCGTCCGCATGCGGCGGTGGAGTTGGGATTGCGCCCGGCCGGAGGGGGGCGCGTGACCGAGGCGCTGGTGCGGCCGTTGTTTTCTCTTTTCTATCCGGCGCTGGCAGGCTTTGTGCAGCCGCTGGCCGGAGAGTATGCCGCGCGGCGATCCGTCCTGGAGCGCATTCCGATGCCGACGGGTTACGGGATAGAGACAGCGCTGCTGCTGGATATTTATCGTATCCATGGAACCGAGGGGCTGGCCCAGTGCGACCTCGACGAGCGCATTCACCGTCACCAGGATACGGCATCCCTCGGGCGGATGAGCTTCTCCATCCTCCAGGCTTTTCTCCGCAGGACGCAGGCCGATGGAGTGTTGGCTGCTCCCGGTGTACTACCGGAGATCTACCGTTCCTTTGTCCGCGAGGATGGAGTGATGCGCCTGAATGAGACGCGCATCGAGGACTTTGAAAGGCCGCCGCTTCTGGAGGTGCCCGGTTACGTGCGGTGATGAGGATAGCGATCCTGCATTTTCATTTACGCCCTGGCGGCGTAACCCGGGTGATCGAAATGGCGTACGATGCCCTCGTGGCGGCTGGGCACGAGGTGCTGGTGGTGAGCGGAGAGCCGCAGCCGGAGATGGGCCGCCTGCCAGCTCATGCGGTGGCGGTGGCCCCGGCGATGAGGTACGGAGTGGCGTCTTCGCGGTGGGAGGAACTGAAAGACGAAGTCGAGGCCTGTGTGCGGACGATCTGGGCCGACGGTGCGGATGTGCTGCACCTCCACAATCACGCTCTCGGAAAGAACTTCGCCCTGCCCCTGGCGGTGGCGGCGTGGGCGCGGGACGGCCAGCGCTTGCTGCTCCATATTCATGATTTTGCAGAGAATGGCCGACCCGAGAATTACCGGCTGCTCCTTGAGCAACTCGGCGGCGAGGAGGGGCTGCGCGGCACGCTTTATCCGGTTTCCTCCCGGATCGCCTACGGTTTGCTGAACCATCCGGATCTTAAGCGCATGCAGGCGGCGCGAAGCTGCCACTGGCTGCCGAATCCGGTCATCCTGCCACGCTCGCAAGCCCCGGTGAAGGCGTCGGAACTTCAGGCCGAGCGGCTCATCGTTTACCCGTGCCGCGGCATCCGCCGGAAAAACATCGGTGAGGCGTTGCTTCTCTCCGCCGCATTGGGACCAGGAGAAAAGCTGGTGCTGACCGCGCCGCCCATGACGCCCTCGGACAAGGCGCTCTACGCCCGTTGGAAAGCGGTGGCCGAGCGTCTGCGGTTGCCGGTTGTCTTTGAAGGCCAGACCTTGCTTGGGCGGACCACGGTGGATTTTTTGCTTGGGGCTTCCCTGTGCCTGACGACGAGCGTGACCGAGGGGTTTGGCATGGCGTTTCTGGAACCCTGGCTGGCGGGAGTATCGCTGGCGGGGCGTGATCTCCCTCAGGTCACACACGACTTCCGCGCATCTGGAGTCGAGTTTTCCCATCTCTACGAGCGATGTGACATCCCGGTGTCGGACTCCCGGCGGCAGGCAGTGGAGCAGGCGATCCGCGATGCCGTGCGGCATAGCTGCGAGAGCTATCAGGTGCCACTTCAGGCCGACATGGTCGCTGCCGCCTGCGCGGCGGTGTTTATTGGGGAGTTGGGGGATTTTGGACGGCTGCCCGAGGCGGCGCAGGAGCGCATCCTGGACGAGGGAGGCCGAGCGGCTGTCTGCCTGCTCCCGGAAAGCTCCGGGGTCATGGAAAGGAATCGCGCGACGATTGCCTCGCAATACTCAGCGGAAGCCTATGCGGCCAAACTCGAGTCGGTTTATCGCGACCTGCTTGTGCAGCCTGCTTCCGCCGTTGATTTTCTCGATACCCGCGCCTTGCTACTGGAGATGTTGGATTTTGGAGATTTCTCCGCTCTTCGCCACGGGGCGCTAGGATAGGAAACTCCCCAACCGGGCGGTGAGGGCGAGCAGGGTGACCTTGGGGCGGTCGACGAGGAAGCATTTCATGCCGGCAGCCTCCGCGCCCCGCCTGTCGCGCACCGGATCGTCGCCCACGTGCAGGCAATCCGCCGGAGTCAGCCCGAGAGAAACCACGGCTGTTTCAAAAATCGCGGCAGCTGGTTTATCTGCGCCACAGACGCTGGAAATCGTGATGGACTGAAAGTATGGCATGACGCCATGGCCCGAGAGGATCGTCTCGAGGCGGCGGTCAAAATTGGAAATCACGCCGAGAGGAAACCGCACCGACAAGGCCTCCAGGCAGCCGAGAACCTCGGGAAAAAGCTCCCAGCTCGAGGGTTCGGCGTAGCGCCGGTAGACGGTATCGAACCATCCCTCCTCATCAAAAGAGGCGGGGAGGGGATCGCATCCCCGGTGCAAGGCCCCCAGCGCAAGCGCACGCCACCACGGGCGGTCATCCTCCTCGCGGGAGCCTGCAATCGTTGCGCGAGCCGGTTGCTCCTTCCAACTCTGGCGAAAGGCGGCTTCCATCTTTACGGGATCGGCCTTGGCTCCGAAGTCCCGTGCGATTTCTGCGTAAGTGGTTCCAACTGGGGCAGTGAGCCGGATCAGGGTGCCGGCGGCATCGAAAAAAATGGCTCGGGGTTGACCCTTGACCTTCCGCGAGCGGACGATCATATTCATCTATTCCCAACGATGCGGCAAGCGGGGCACAGTCCCGCTTTTTTCATCTCGGGGTCCTGACATATGAATTCCGAACTCATTGCCATGCTTGATTACCTCGAGCGGGAACGTAGCATCAAACGCGAAGTTCTCGTCGAGGCGATTTCCAACGCCCTCCTTGCGGCGTCAAAGAAGAGCTTCACCTCGGGAACCCGGGAACTGCGTATCGACATCAATCCCAAGAACGGGGAGATCCGTGCGCTGGCGAAGCTGATCGCTGTCGAAAAGGTGAGCAACCCGCATGACGAGATCCTGCACTCCAAGGCGAAGGCGCTGAAAGCCGACATCCAGCTCGGTGAGGAGATCGAGGTCGAGGTCACGCCCCGTGACTTTGGCCGTATCGCCGCCCAGGCTGCACGCCAGGCGATCAACCAGCGTATCCGCCAGATCGAGAAGGACATGATCTATGAGGAGTTCAAAGATCGTGCCGGTGAGATCGTGAGCGGCACCGTCCGCCGTTTCGAGAAGTCGAATGTCATCGTCGACCTCGGTAAATTTGAAGGCACCATGCCGTCCTCCGAGCGTGTCGTGACGGAGGAGTACAGCATCGGCGACCGCGTGCGCGCTTACGTCGTCGAGGTGCAGAATGGTGTCCGCGGCCCGGAGATCATTCTCTCCCGCAGCCATCCGAATTTCGTTCGCCGACTCTTTGAGATCGAGGTCAGCGAAATCGCAGACCGCACGGTCGAGCTCAAGGTTATCGCCCGCGAGGCGGGATATCGCACCAAAGTCGCCGTCCACAGCGCCGACGCCAAGGTCGATCCCGTGGGAGCCTGCGTCGGAATGCGCGGCGCCCGCGTGAAGAACATCGTGCGCGAGTTGAACAATGAAAAGGTCGACATCATCCGCTGGGACCCGGATCCGCTCAAGTTTGCCGCGGCCGCGTTGAAGCCGGCCAACATCCGCAACATTTCGCTCGATGAAAACACGCACACCATCCGCGTGCTGGTCGGGCGCGAAGATCTTTCGCTCGCCATCGGCAAGCGTGGGCAGAATGCCCGCCTGACCTCCAAGCTCACGGGCTGGAATGTCGACATCGAGGAAGACAAGACGGCTGAGCAAGTGCTCGCCAGCCAGAAGGCCCAGGCCGCGCATTCCGTGGCCGAGGCTTTGGGAATCAGCGAGGAAGAAGCTGGTATCCTGGCCGAAAATGGAATGAACTCCATCGAAGCTATCTTGACGGGCGATGCCTCGGACATCGCTGAACTCCTCAGCTGCGATGCAGATCGGGGACAGAAGATTTACGAGGCGGCAAAAGCGGCCGCCGAGCATGCACCGGCCGCTTCCTAGGCCATGAAAACGATAATTTTTCCCTTTAATGGCCACACCAAAATCGATCGCCAAGAAACCCGAAGACAAAGCCGGAAAGACCACTAAGCGCTCCGGAGGCGCTGGCGCGCCCGCATCCAATCAACCCGCCGTCGAGGCTCCCAAGGAGCCCGTGGTGAAGCAGGAGGCTGTGGACCTCCTGGAACCGAAGAAGAAGGTCAAAAAGCGCGACGATTCCGTCGGAATCCGCCGCATTCTTCCTCCCATTTCCAAAATCCAGGCCCGTAACGAGCCTGCACCCGCTCCGGCTCCCGTCGAGCCCGAGCCCGCTGCCGAGGAAGCTCCCGCCTCGGTGGCTGAAGAAGCTCCGGTGGTCGAGGAAGTCGTCGAGGAGACGCCGAAAAACGTGATCCATCTCAAGGCGTCCATCGCCGTGAAGGACCTCGCTCCTCTGATCAACATCAAGCCCTTCCAGGTCATCAAGGACCTGATGGAGCTGCAGATTTTTGCCAACATCAACCAGACTCTCGAGCTGGATACGGTGGCCAAGCTGTGTGAGAAGCATGGCTTCATCCTCGAGCGCGAGAAGAAGGACACCTCCAAGGGCCATCACAAGGTCGAGGTGAAAGTCGAGGCTCCCAAGGAGCCGGAGAAGCCGAAGGAGGAGGCGCTCAAGCCACGCGCTCCGATCGTGACCTTCATGGGCCACGTCGACCACGGCAAGACATCGCTTTTGGACGCCATTCGCAAGGCTCGCGTCGCAGCAGGTGAGGCGGGTGGCATCACCCAGCACATCGGCGCGTACAGCGTCGAGCGCAACGGGCAGGAGATCACCTTCCTCGACACTCCGGGTCACGCGGCCTTCACCGCGATGCGGGCCCGTGGAGCCAACGTGACGGATATCGTCGTCATCGTCGTGGCGGCGGATGACGGTCTCATGCCGCAGACGATCGAGGCCATCAGTCACGCCAAGGCGGCCAAGGTCCAGATCATGGTAGCCATCAACAAGAT
Source organism: Terrimicrobium sacchariphilum (assembly GCF_001613545.1). Taxonomy (NCBI): domain Bacteria; kingdom Pseudomonadati; phylum Verrucomicrobiota; class Terrimicrobiia; order Terrimicrobiales; family Terrimicrobiaceae; genus Terrimicrobium; species Terrimicrobium sacchariphilum. The sequence goes on along the minus strand of NZ_BDCO01000002.1, from coordinate 2,858,067 downwards.
GGATCTCGCGGCTGCGAATCCCGACCGAGTGAAGACCCAGCTCCAGGAGCAGGGACTCACGCCGGAAGACTGGGGCGGCGAAATCATTTGCGTGCCGGTCAGCGCGACCAAGGGCACGGGCATCGACGACCTGCTGGAAATGATCAACCTCCAGGCGGAAGTGCTGGAGCTCAAGGCCGATCCCAAGGCGCTCGCCCGATGCAACGTCATCGAGGCACAGCTCGAGCAGGGACGCGGCCCGACGGCCACGGTCATCGTCCGCATGGGTACGCTCCACGTGGGCGACACCTTCATCTGCGGCAACTACTGGGGCAAGATCAAGCAGCTCATCAACGATCTCGGCAAGCCCATCAAATCGGCTGGCCCCGCCATGCCGGTGAAGGTGCTCGGCCTGAGCGGTCTGCCCAATGCTGGTGACGAACTCGTAGTCATGGACGATGAGCGAGCAGCTCGCGCCCTGAGCGAAGAGCGTCTCCTCGGCATCCGTCAAAACAAGCTCGCAGCACCTCAGCGCACGACGCTGGAAAACCTTTTTGCAAACATCGCCGAGGGCCAGAAACCCACGCTCCGCATCGTCCTCAAGGGCGACGTGCAGGGTTCGCTGGAGGCTCTCGTCGGGGCTCTCAAGGACATCCCGCAAGCGAAGATCACCCTCGACATCATTCACTCGGCAGTCGGTCCGGTCACGGAATCCGACGTGCTCCTGGCCAGTGCCTCGGATGCCGTCATCATCGGCTTTAGCGTGAAGGTGGAGAACAACGCCTCCACGGTGTCGAAGCGCGAAGGTGTCCAGATCAAGCTCTACAGTATCATCTACGAGTTGATCGACCAGGTGAAGGAAGCCATGGCTGGCATGCTGGCTCCGGAGCTTCGCGAGACCGTCATCGGTCACGCCGAGGTGCGCCAGGTGTTCGATCTCACCAAGGGCAAGGTCGCGGGTTGCTACGTCACGGATGGTCGTATCGCTCGCACGGCACGCGCCCGCGTGCTGCGCAAGCGCCAGCCGATCTACGACGGTGGCATGGCGACGCTGCGACGCTTCCAGGACGAGGTCAAGGAAGTGCGTGCGGGTCTCGAGTGCGGCATCCGTCTCGGTGATTTCACCGAGTACCTGCCCGAGGACATCATCGAGTGTTACACCCTTGAGAAAGTCGCTCAGCAGCTCTGATCGGCGCTCCAACGTGCTGAATCTTGCGGCGGTCGTTTTTACGGCCGCCGTTTTGGCATCATCCGCGATCGCCCAGGAGGTGGCCGCCCCGGTCATCGACAACACGGGGTCGGTTGAAAATCCCAAGCCGACCTGGGAAACCCAGAAGCAGGCGCGCACGTTTGTACTCGGTATCCCCGCACCCCGCGGGCAGATCGTGGATCGCAATGGCAAGCCGCTCGCCCAGACGCGGCTCAGCTACAACCTTGCCGTCAGCTTTCCTGCTCCGCTCGACTGGACGGACAACCGCATCCTCGCCTTTGCCCGCCAGCAGATCACGCTGGCCAAGGGGCTCCTCGGGCGTGACATCCAGGTGTCGGACGAGGCCATACTGAATCACTACAAGAACCGCGGCGTGCTCCCGATGGACATCGTCGAGGATCTTTCCCCGCAGGAGCTGGGAGTCGTCCAGCGAGGACTCACGCCCAACCTGATCCTGCGCCAGACCTATGTACGTACCTACCCGCAGGGATCACTTGCTGGCCACATTGTCGGGTATACAGGGCGGGAGGCTCCTCTCTCGACGCGCCCGATCGAAAACGGCGATCTGATTTTCTCCGAGAGTGAAGGCCGCGAGGGCCTGGAGCAGATGTTTGACAACGAACTGCGAGGGCAGGTCGGCCAGCTCTACGTCACCTACGACGCGAATGGCAACAAGACCTCCGAGCGCATCGCGAAGCCGCCGGTACCGGGTTACAACGTCGTTACCACGCTCGATATCGACATGCAGCGGATCTGCGAAGAGGTGCTCGCCGCGAGTTGCAAGCGTGGCGCCATGGTCATTATCGATCCGAACACCGGCGAAATCCTCGCCATGGCATCACAACCGGGATTCAACCCGAACGAATTCGTGCCGATCGTGCGCCGCGATGTCTTCGACCGTTACAATAATGACGAGGCCAACCCTCTGATTCCGCGCGCCTACCGGGCGGCGTATCCTCCGGGGTCGACCTTCAAGACCTTCGTCGGATTTGCCGCTCTGGAGACGAACACGATCACGCCGAAGAGTCAGTTTGACTGCCCGACCGCCTTCACGGTCGGCGACCATACCTTCAAGAACTGGAAAAAGACCGGCTCGGGCAACCTGAACTTCGTCGAGGCCCTTACACAATCCTGCAACACGTGGTTCTACCAGGTTGGCATCAAGCTCGGGGCGCCTTCGCTCATCGACTATGCTCACAAGCTCGGCCTCGGGCGACGCACAGGCATCCCGCTGCGCGCCGAGCAGGAGGGTAACATTCCCACGGATGACTACATGCTCCGCGTGCATCGTCGTGAGATCAAGAAAGGTGACCTCGCCAACATGGCGATCGGGCAGGGCGACATCCTGATCTCGCCGGTGCAAATGGCGCAGGCCATGGGTGTGATCGCCTCAAGCGGACAGTTTCACATCACCCGTCTGGTCTCCCAAATTCAGAGCATCGACAACAAGGTGGTCGCGGCCTACCCGGATCGTCTGCGTGAAACCATCCCGGTCTCTCCGATGGTCGACAAGACGCTTCGCGAGGCGCTCAAGGACGTCGTGTACGATGGACAGGGCACCGCGCATTCCGCCCAGGTGAAAGGTACGACAGTCGCGGGCAAGACCGGAACGGCCCAGTGGGGCCCGACCAACAAGCAGCGTACGGCGGCGTGGTTCACCGGCTTCCTGCCAGTCGACAAACCGCAGTATGCCTTTGCCGCAGTCTATGAGGGCGAACCCAATGATAACACGGTGCACGGCGGTTCGCATGCTGCGCCCATGATCGGCAAGGCGTTTCGCCGCATCCTCAAGCTCAAGACCGAGGGCAAGGACGCCGAGCAGGCGGAGTCGCAGAAGGATAAGTCCGGCTCGAGCGACGAACCTGCCACCCCGACCGTTGACGAGTCGAACTAGGCTCGGTTACTCGAAATAGGTGTCCTCGTGGGAATACGGCGGAGCGCAACAGCAAAGAAACCGCAGCGTCGTGGTCGCGCGAATGTCATGGAACTGACCGGGCGGAATCAGGATCGCATCACCCGGACCGACCTGCCGGGTCTCCTCGCCGAGTCCCATCTCGCCTTCGCCCTCGAGGATAAAATAGAACTCCTCACTCAGCTTGTGGTAGTGACGTTGTGTCACGCAACCCGCTGGCACCGAAGCCTCTGCGAGACTTTGGTTGGCCACGGGAGCGTTGGTGCGATCGAGAATACTACGAATCTGCGAGCCGTCCTTGGTCGTAAACGGTTTTTGGCTGGATAGGTTTTGGACAATCATCGAAGGTGGAAAGGATTATGAAGTTTTACGAGGGCTGTACCGCACTGATTACCGGAGCATCGTCCGGGTTGGGAGCCGAATTTGCCCGGCAGCTTGCGCCGGTGGCACGGGGACTCGTGCTGGTGGCCCGCCGGGAAGATCGCCTGGAAGCCCTCCGTGAGGAACTGCTCGAGCTTCAGCCCTCGCTGCAGGTGGAGATTTATGGCGCGGATCTTGCGGTCGAGGAGCAACGCACCCGCCTGGCCGGATGGCTGGGGGAGCGCGCGATCGGCATCGACTTTCTGATCAACAATGCGGGCTTGGGCGACCATGGACATTTTGATTCCTCCGACTGGGGGAGGGTGCGCGCCATGATCGACGTGAATATCGGCGCTCTCACGCACCTTACGCATCTGCTCCTGCCCTCGATGCTGCGCTCGGGCCGGGCGGCGATTCTCAACGTGAGCTCCGTGGCGAGCTTTTTCCCGCTGCCCAACATGGCGGTCTACTCAGCCACCAAGGCCTACGTGACCAGCCTCACCGAGGCGCTCGCCATAGAGCTGCGCCCGAAGGGCATCACCGTGACCGCGCTGTGCCCGGGTCCGGTGCCCACTGAATTCTTTGACGTCGCACGCCGGGGCGAGGATGCCACGGCTCATTACGAAACCATGGGTCCCGTGGTCGTGACTCCCGCCGTAGCCGTCCGTACCGGACTGGATGCGGTCGCCAGGGATCGCGCCCGCGTGGTGCCGGGGTTGCTGCTGGCCGTCTCGGTCGGCGTGGCCCTCGTGGTTCCGTTCTTCGTCACACGTGAAATTCTTCGTCTCTTTTCCAAAAAGCTGTGAAACCAACCGATAAGGATACCTCCGTCGACCAGTCCCCGTCCTCGTTTGTGCATGAGGTGGCCAAGGCTGTTCCCGGGCTGGCGCGTTTTGCCGACGCGCTCGAGCTGATCAATCCGCATCTGATCTCGGTCGAGGAGCGAATCCGCGCCCAGGCGCTGGAATTTGACCCGGCCATAGAAGGGTATGTCTCCTATGTGAGCAACAAGGGCGGCAAGCGCCTGCGTCCGGTCCTCGCGCTGCTGGCGGGCGGAGCCTCCGGGGAGATCACCTCCGGGCATGTCGACCTCGCGGTGGTGGTGGAGTTGATCCATGTCGCCACGCTGGTGCACGACGACATCATGGACGGCGCGGATATCCGCCGCGACCAGCCCACGGCCAACGCGAAGTGGGGCAACTCGCTCAGCGTGCTGCTCGGCGATTGTCTCTTTGCCCACGCGCTCCGGCTCGCAGCCGCCTATGGCGACCCGACCATCTGCCTGCGCATCGCCGATGCCTCCGCCGAGGTCTGCTCGGGCGAGATCATCCAGACCCAGCGTCGCTATGACCTGAATCTGAGCACGGCGGAATACTACCGCGTCATCGAGATGAAGACGGCGGCGCTCTTTGCCGTGGCCTGCGAACTCGGAGCCTATATCAGCAAGGCCGACCGGAAGGTCATCGATGCGCTCAAGGCCTTTGGCTCAAAGATCGGCGTCGCCTATCAAATCTACGACGACTGCCTCGACCTCGCCGGTACGGAGGAGGAGTTTGGCAAGACGCTCGGGACGGACATCCGCAAGGGCAAGTTCACCCTGCCGATCCTGCTCATGCTGCAGGGGCCGGAGGGTGCCGATCTCGAACGCCTCCGCGCCCTGCTCGTCAGCGGCGAAGAGGGCGGCGAGGCGGAACTCCGCGAGATGATCCGACAGAGCGGCTCTGTGACTGCCGCCGCGCAGGTGGCCGAGAAGCTCATCGCTGAAGCCTCGCAGGAACTCGCCTCCATCCCGTCGAATCGTTACGTCGAGGGGCTGCAGGCCATCGCCAACCACGTCGGCGTGTTGATCAAGGCCCTTCTCGCCTGACCCGGCAATGCGCATCCGGGAGATCCCGAAATCCGACCGCCCTCGTGAGAAACTCACCGAGCGCGGCGCGGGATCTCTCACCGATGCCGAACTGCTCGCAATCTTTCTACGCACGGGCATTCGCGGCAAGAGCGCCATCAGCGTCGCCGCCGACCTGCTCCAGCAAAAGGGCGGCTTGATCGGGCTTTCCCGCTCGACCGCATCGGAACTCTCGCGCGGCACCTGCGGCGTCGGCCCGGCCAAGGCTGCGGAGCTCGCCGCCGCCTTTGAACTCGGCAAGCGCCTCGCCCGCGGCGGCATCGAGCGCCCGGTCCTCGACAGCGCGGAAGCCATCTTTTCCTACGTCGGGGCCGATCTCCAGGCGATGAATCGCGAGACGGTGAAGGTCATCCTGCTCGACACGAAGCTGCGCCTCATCCGCGTGGAGGACATCTCGCTCGGGTCCATCAATGAAAGCGTGGCGCATCCGCGCGAAATCCTTCGCCCCGCGCTGCTGCACTCGGCCTACGCGGTGGTGCTGGTGCACAATCACCCCTCGGGCGATCCGTCGCCCAGTCAGGCGGACCGCCGCCTTACCGTCCAGCTCGCCGAGGCATCGCGGATCATGCAGATCACGCTCCTCGACCATGTCATTTGCGGCACGTCCGATGGCGGCCGCTCACCCTATTTCAGTTTTCGCGATTCCGGTCTCCTATGAAGATTCATCCCACTGCCATTGTCTCTCCCAAAGCTGTCCTCGCCGATGATGTGGAAATCGGCCCCGGTGTGATCATCGGCGACGAAGTCACTCTCGGCGCGGGCTGCGTCGTGCAGGCCCATGCCATCATCGAGGGCAAGACCACGCTCGGCACGGGGAACCTTGTCGGCTACGGCTCCATCATCGGCACCGAGCCGCAGGACTTTGCCTTCAAGAAGGAAACCGTCAGCGAGGTGCGGATCGGAAATGGCAATACACTGCGCGAGTACGTGACCATTCATCGCGGCACGAAGGAAGGCTCGGCCACCGAGGTCGGCGACGGGTGTTATCTCATGGTCGGCTCGCATCTGGGCCACAACGTGCGCATCGCCAACCGCGTCATCATCGCCAATGCCTGTCATCTCGCGGGCTACGTCGAGGTGCAGGAGGGCGCGGTACTCGGCGGCGGCACGGTGTTTCACCAGTTCATGCGCGTCGGACGTCAGGCCATGGTGCGCGGCGGTACGCGCTTCGGCAAGGACATCGTTCCCTATGCCATGGCCGATGCGGATAACTTTCTCTCGGGCATCAACGTGATCGGCCTGCGCCGCTCCGGGATGAAGTCCGAGACGCGGCAGGAGATCCGCCGCGCCTTCAAGCTCCTCTTTCGCTCCGGGCTGAATGTCTCGCAGGCGGTCGAGCAGGCGGCGACCATGCAGTGGGGACCCGAGGCCACGGCGTTTTTTGACTTCGTGCGCGAATCCAAACGCGGCATCTGCCCGGCGAACCAGCGCAAGGGCGACCGCGACGAGGGCGGCGAGAGTATTGACTAAAGGCCTCGGCGGGACTTTCTGTTAGCTGCCGGCAGTGGGGGACGGCACGCTGCCGATCCAGGCGGCGAGATGCACGTCGCGCACGCTGACTCCGGCGCGCTGGGCGACCTCGCGGCAGGATTCGTACTCCGGCGCGGCCTGGACGATCTCGTCACCAAGGAAGCCGACCTTGATGCGCACGGTGCCGTAGGGTGTCTCGACGTCGCGGAATTCGCGGCGCAGCTTCATGCGCTGCATGCGGTCGAGGCGAATGCCAAAGGCGCTCGTTTCGCGCAGGATGATCGTCGCGATCTCGTCGACCTTCTCGGGTTGCACCAGCACCGTCAGCAGAAAGCCGGGCCGGTTCTTCTTCATCTGCGCGGCGGTGTAAAAGACGTCGAGCGCCCCGGCGGCGAAGAGGCGTTCCATCGTGGCCCCGGCCAGCTCGGGCGTGAGGTCGTCGATGTTCGTCTCGATCTTTACGATCTCGTCGGTCTCCGCGCTGGAGTTGCTGGTGGTTTCGCCCAGGGTGGCGCGAAGGACGTTCGGTCGCGGATAGGTGTCGCGGGTGCCGAGGCCGTAGCCGACCTTTTCGATGCGCATCTCGGGCATCGGGCCGTAGGCAGAGCAATACTCGGCGAGCAGGGCAGCGCCGGTGGGAGTGATGTACTCGGTGGATTCCTCGACCTGCTTCAGCGGGATGCCGGCGAGGATCTCCAGTGTAGCGGGGGCGGGTAGGGGGAAGCGACCGTGGGCGCACGTGATCCAGCCGGAACCCTCGACCAGCCGCGAGGCGAGGACACACTCGATGCCGAGGGCGTCAATACCGGCGCAGGCCGCCACGATGTCGGCGATGGAATCAATCGCGCCGACCTCGTGAAATGAAATCTCCTCCGGGTCGATGCCGTGAATCTTCCCTTCCGCGATGGCGATGCGGTGAAAGACGGCGAGGGCGCGCGCCTTAGGCGTTTCGGCGAGTGTGCTGGCCTCGAGCAGGGCGCGGATTTCCCGGTAGCTGCGGCCATGGACATGATCGTCATGCTCGGGATGATGCTCGTGCTCATGGGGGTGAGAATGAGAGTGCTCGGCGTGGGGATGGGCGTGAGAGTGGCCGTGTTCGCCGTGCGAATGGCCGTGCTCGTGATGGTGTTCCCCATGCTCATGCGCGTGGCCATGCTCCTCGTGGGAGTGCCCGTGATCGTGGGCGGCGTGGACATCGAATTTCCACCCGGCGATGTTCTGCTTGTGGCCGCGCCGGAAGTGGATGTGAAACTCATCCGTGAGCCCGAGCGCAGAAATGGCCTGCTGGAAAATCTCCTCCGGCACGCCGAGGTCGCGCAGAGCGCCAACAGTCATGTCGCCGCTGATGCCGGAGAAACAATCGAGATAAAGAGTGCGCATGGCGGGAGAGAGAATGTGCGGAAGTTAAGGAGCCTTAGTTCGACGGCTTGAGGACGCCGCTGGCGATGGGCAGGACGGTATTGGCTCCACCTGTGACGACGGTGGTCGGAGCGACGCCGTTCCATTTGTCGACGGCGCGGAGCTCGAGGATTTTCGGATTTTGCGAGAGGGCGTCAGCGATGACCTTGATCGACTTGGCCTCGCCCTCGGCCTTGATGATGGCTGTCTCGGCCTCGATGCGGGTCTGGTCCTGGGTGAAGCGGGCCTGGGCGGCCTTTTGCTCGCTGACCATCTTTTGTTCGATGGCCTTCTCGAGTTCCGAGGAAAGAGCGATGTCCTCGAGCACGAGGTCGTCGATGGTGACGATGTCGCCGAGCTTTTCGCGGAGGAGGTCAAGGGCGGCGCGTTTCACCTGCTCGCGCTCCTTTACGATCTTCTCGGCGGTGCGCTGGGCGGTGACCTCTTTAATGGCTTCCTGCGTGCGCGGCTTGAGGATGGAGTTTTCCACGTTGCCGCCGTAGTCGACATACAGTTTCACGACCTGGTTGAGCGGGAACTGGTAATTCACCGTGATCGTGGCCGTGACGGTCTGCAGGTCGGAGCTGAAGCACTGGGTGGGAAACTTCAGAGTTTGCACCTTCACGGGCATGTCGACGATGCGGGTGACGAAGGGAGTGCGGAGCCCGGTGCCGCTCGCGAGCGGGGTGGGATCGACCTTGCCCATGGTGATTTTCACCCCGGCGAGGCCGGGATTGACCACGTAAAAGGAATTCATCAGCACAATGGCGGCGATGATCAGGACGATGATGACGAGGGTACCGGCGGCTTTCATGAAAATGGTGTCGGCACGGGGATAGGCTCCCCGCGTCCCGGAAGCTTAGAGAGCACGCCGGGGGAGGCAAGAAAACGATGTTCGCCGCCCGTCGCCGGTCAGGCGGGAAAGGAGGAAATCCGCTCCCCATTGCGCAGCCGGGCGCGGAGGTCGGCCAGCCGGGCGTCGATCTCCACGAGGTGGGCGATCATGGTCTGCTCCTCGGGGCCGGGGGTGATGACGTCCTGCACCGCGCCGTGACGAATGACGAGGCGGCGGGAACCCGAGAGGGCGAGCAGCGGGTCGTGGGTGGAGAGGAGGACGATCTTGCCTTTGCGCACGAAGAGATCGAGGGCGGCGCGGCGGTCGACTCCGGCATTCTCGATTTCGTCGATGAGCACGACGGGCTTCGGGCTGAGAAAGGCGGCGTCGGCGATCATGAGGGCGCGGGACTGACCGCCGCTGAGCTGCGTCACCTGGGTGTCGGCATCGAAGGGTTCGCCCGCCATGGCCACGGCGGCGCGGAGAACCTGATCGACGACCGGCGCGGGATCGGTCAATGCCCGGCTCTCGGCGTGCATGTGGAGAAATTCGCCGACGGGCAGGTCGATGACGAAGTTCATATTCTGCGAAATCTGCGCGACCAGCCCGCTCTCGCCCGAGAAGCGCTCGGCGTCGCCGGGCGGCACGCCATTGATGAGGACCTGACGGCCCGTCGGCGTGTCGCCTTGGGCGAGGCACTCGATGTCGGCCAGCAGGCGGCTTTTTCCGGCTCCGGTCGGGCCGACGAGGCAGACAACGTCGCCGGGGACGAATCGCAGGTCGTACCGTTCGGGCGCGCCGCTCTTGTCGCGTCCGCGCAGCACGTCGAGCGAAAGCAGCGCTCTTTCCCCGTCAGGCTGGCCGTCGAGGGCAAGAAACTCCGCATACCGCGCAGCCAGCGTCTCCGGCTCGAGTCCGGTGTCTTCACGTTCCTCCCACGTGAGCGCGGCCCAGTAATCGTCGAGCGAACGCACCTCGGCGCGGGCGGGGAGATGGTGCAGGCGCAGGAACTCGGCAAATCGCGCCGCGTCAAAGGGATGGGGCGAATGAGCGGCGGTCATGACGGGATGGGGATTTTGCGCACGGTGCCGTGCTGGTGGTCGGACCCGATGCGCGTCTCGCCGAGGCAGTACGAGCAGACGGCGGTGGGCACGGAAAAGCGCAGACGCCCGCCCTGTAGGACGCCATCCTCGGGTGCGCTCCGCCAGATGCGCGCGGCCTCCCAGGCGCCCTGGCCGGTGATCCCGTTGACAAAGAGGATGCGGGCGCGGGGATTCACCTGCCGCACGCGGAAGGCGAAGACCTCGCGCTCGGCCTGGCTGACGATGTCGCCCTTGGTGATGACGACGAGGTCGGCGGTCTTCAGCATCGGGCCGACCTTGCGCGGGGTATTGACTCCCGAGAGCGCGTCGAGCACGCAGACGGCGAGGAAGCCCCGGATGTGCGGGGCGCAGCGGTTGCACAGCCCCGCGCTCTCGGTCACGAGGAGATCAAGGCCCAGCCGCTCGCCCCAGGCGGCACAGTCCTCAATGTTGGAGATGAAGTAATGGTCGGGGCAGAAGCCCGAGGAGATGCCGACCAGCGCGGGAAGGTCGTGCCGCTCAAAGACGGCGGCATCCTGCGTGCTCAGGCAGTCAAACTTCACCACGCCCACGCGCAGCCCGTCGTCGCGCAGGGCGAGGAGCGTGCGCACGATGAGGCTGGTCTTTCCGCTGGAGGGCGGCCCGGCGACGGTGACGAGACGCATGGCGTGTCAGCGGGCGGAGTTGAAGATCGCAAGCAGCTCCTCGCGTAGCGCGTCGAGGTCGTGCGAACGGATGAAATCCCACCCCATCCACGAGAGCCTGCCCGGGAGCGGCTGCTGGCCGGGTTGCCGGTAGGCGAAGGGAATACCGACGGACTCGATGTAGGCCGCCCACTCGGAGCCGAGGAGATAGCGCAGCGCGAGGTCGCTGGCGGGACGGCGGCTGCGCTTGGCGAGGAGCATGAGCGGATTGAACCACGCGCCTTCCGCTGGCCAGATGACCTCGGCGGCGGGGCCGCGCACGGCCTTGGCAAAGAAGCCGTTGAGCACAAAGACGGCCGTGCCCTGCGGACTGCCCAGCCCGGCGATCTTCGCCATGCGGGCCGGGGGCGAGAACTCCGCCACGTTGCGGGCCAGCGCCTTCACGCCCTCGTCGCCGTGGTTTTTCCAATAGTTGAAAAGCAGCACGTCGGGAGCGCGGCCATGGTGGCCCGCGATGGTGACGTCGCCCTGGTAAATGGGATCGAGGAGATCCTGCCACGAGCGCGGGGCGGGGCGGCCCTTCAGCTTGTCGTGATCGACGAGGAGGACCGAGGGAAACGCGCCGTAGATCGTGATGCCGCCGCACGGGTCGACGATTCCCGCCTCGGCCAGCTCGGGGCGAATCTCCAGGCCATCGGTCGGGATGGGTGAGAGGATGCCGCTTTCGATCCAGCGGCGATGGGCCTCGGGTTTGAAGAAATCGCTGTTCCCGCCATCGCTGATCAGGCCCGGCAGGGACTCCTCCGTGCCGTCCTGCCAGACGAGGTCGTAGGGATCATCGCCGCCGCAGCCATTGGGCGAGAACCACTCGACGGGGCCAAACTCCGCCTCGTGGCGGCGGAAGTGCTGGTGGAGCTGGCGCTGCATCTCCTGCCGGATCGGGCAGGGGGCGTAGCCCAGATAGTCGAGGGCACGCGGCTTCGCGCCATAGGTTTCGGGAAAGGAGGGAATCTCCTCCTGCGGGTCGATGTCGGCGATGGGTGTGGGCATGGCGGTAGTGTGATGCACTTCCCACCAAGGCAGGGCCGCTACCCCTCCGCATAGGGAAGGATGCCCCTGCACCCAAGGCAGCTTGAGTTCGGGCTGAGAATACAGCCGGGCGCGGCGTGCGTCAATTCCGCGTGATACCGTGCCTGCTACACGATCTCGCAGCGCGGTCCGGCTTCCTTGATGGCGCGGATGGCGCAGGCGGACAGGGCGTCGTCGGAGATGACGTGGTGGACTTTGTTCAGGGGAGCGACCTTGATGAAGCCCGCCTTCTCCCACTTGCTGGAGTCGGCCAGGAGATAGACCTCGCGCGAGGCGTCGATCATGGCGCGCTTCATCTGGGCGATCTCGGTCGTGGTATCGGTGAGGCCGCTGGCGGCATCGAAGGCCTGCGTGCCGAGGAAAAGCCGCGAGATGTTAAACTCCGACAACGCATGCAGCGCCTGCGGGCCGAGCGTGCTCGAGGAAGTGCGGCTGTAGGTTCCGCCCAGGAGAATGAGGCGGCAGCGCAGGTGAGCGCCGACGGCGGCGGCGACGTTGAGGGCGTTGGTGACGATCGTGATGTCCTCGACCTCGGTGAGAAAGGGGACCATCTCCACGGCGGTCGTTCCGGCGTCGATGAGGATGATGTCGCGCGGGCGGACGTGGCGGGAGGCGGCGGCGGCGATGGCGCGCTTTTGCGTCGAGTTCAGCCCCTGCCTCTCCTCCATGCCGGAGAGCGAGGTGAGCAGGGTGCGTCCGGGCAGGGTGCGCACGGCTCCGCCATGCTCGCGGCGCAGGAGACCCTCCTCCTCCATGGCGGCGAGATCGGCCCGCACGGTGACGGTGGAGACGGCGAAGTGCTTCGCCAGATCGCGGACGCGTACCACGCCCTGCCGCTGGAGTTGCTCCAGGATGGCGTCGCGGCGCTGGGTGGTCGAGAGATCTTGGGGGAGTGGGGTAGGCATGCTCAAACGAAAGATAGAGAAATCAAAAGCGAGGGGAAATGAGAAAGAAATTCGCACAAACATTTATTTTTCTTGCGCAAAACGAAAGCAAATGAAAGTATGCGCCCAAGTTCCCCCGAAGTACCCGTTTCCATCTCCCCCATGAAACATCTCGTCGCAGTCGTATCGTCCCAGGCCGCCCCGGCTCATTCCCAACTCGCTTCCGAGGCGCTCCGCTCCGTGGGCGCGGCGATGGGGTATGAGGTCGCGGTGGAAATCCCCAACCAATCCGCGCCGCTCACCGCCGGCCAGATCGCTGCCGCCGAGGCGGTGATCCTCGCCTCGGATGCGAAAGTCGACGCCTCGCGCTTTGCGGGCAAGCAGGTCTACGGCACGCGGGTGAGCGAGGCCATTCGCGATACGCGGGCCATTCTGGAGGCCGCACTCCAGCTCGCCACCGTCCCGGCGGCCACGCCGGTTTCCACTTCCGTCGCCCCGTCCTCGCCTGCGACTCCACAGGAAGTGAAGAAGCTCGTCGCCATCACCTCCTGTCCCACGGGCATCGCCCATACCTTCATGGCGGCCGAGGCGCTGCAAAAGGCGGCCAAGGCGCTCGGCTACCAGATCAAGGTCGAGACGCAGGGTTCCGTCGGGGCCAAGAACACGCTCACCGCCGAGGATGTCGCCGCTGCCGATGCGGTGGTGATCGCGGCGGAAACGAAGGTCGATCTTTCGCGCTTCGCCGGGAAACCCATCTACTCGACCGGCACGAAGGAAGCCATCCACGCCGGGCAGAAGGTGCTCCAGACCGCGCTGGAACAGCCGAAGAGCGAATCCCTCGCCAGCTCGGTTGAGAAGCTGAAAGCCGAACGGTCCAAGTCGCGCACCGGCCCGTACAAGCACCTCATGACGGGCGTGTCCTACATGCTGCCCGTCGTCATCGCGGGCGGCCTGTCCATCGCGCTCGCCTTCGCCTTTGGCGGCATCTATGCGGGCAAGCAGGAGGGGACTCTCGCGGCGGCGCTCACCCTCATCGGCGGCGACGTGGCGTTTCATCTCTTCGTCGCGGTCTTCGCGGGATTTATTGCCTTTTCCATCGCCGACCGGCCTGGCATCACGCCCGGACTCATCGGCGGCATGCTGGCGCAGAACCTCGGCGCGGGCTTCCTCGGCGGCATCGCGGCGGGTTTCCTCGCGGGCTACCTGACGAAGTTCCTGGCCGAGAAGATCAAGCTCCCCGCCACGCTGGAGGGGCTGAAGCCCGTGCTCATCCTGCCCTTTCTCAGTTCCATCATCGTCGGCCTCGCCATGATCTATGTCATCGCGCCGCCCGTGCAGGTCATCCTCTCGGCCCTGACGATCTGGCTCCAGGGCATGCAGGGTGCGAATGCCATCCTGCTCGGCGTGATCCTCGGCGGCATGATGGCCTTTGACATGGGCGGGCCAGTCAATAAAGCCGCCTACACCTTTGCCGTTGGGCTGCTGGCCAGCAAGGTCTACGCGCCGATGGGCGCGGTGATCGTGGCAGGCATGACCCCGGCGCTCGGCGTGGCGGTGGCGGCGTGGCTGTTTCGCAATCGCTTCGATGTCGAGGAGCGCGAGGCGGCGGGACCGGCCTTCGTGCTCGGGCTGTCATTCATCACGGAAGGCGCGATTCCCTTTGCGGCGAAAGACCCGGTGCGCGTGATCCCGGCGCTCATCGCGGGTTCCGCCGTGGGCGGGGCGCTCGCGATGTGGAGCGGCGTGCTTTTCCTCGTGCCGCATGGAGGGATCTTTGCCGCCATCATTCCCGGTGCCGTGCAGCACCTGGGAGCCTTCTTCATCGCCCTGGTCGCCGGTACGCTGGTGACCGTGGCTGCGCTCTTCGTCGTCAAGAAACCCGTCGCCGCCCAGGCCTGAGGACCATCCCATGATCGAGCTGACGCCCAAGAACATCCAGCTCCACGCGCGAGCCGGGAACAAGGAAGAGGCCATCCGCGAGGCAGGCCGCCTGCTCGTCGAGCTGGGCTGCATCGACCCCGGCTACATCGAGAGCATGCTGGCCCGCGAGCAGCAGGCGAATACCTTTCTCGGCAACGGCATCGCCATTCCGCACGGGCTGCAAAAAGATCGCGAGTTGATCCATCGCACCGGAGTGGCGGTCGTGCAGGTGCCGCTCGGCGTCGAGTGGAACCCCGGCCAGGTCGTGCACGTCATCATCGGCATCGCGGCAAAATCCGACGAGCACATCGAGGTGCTGGCTGCGCTCACCGACGTGCTCGACAACGACTCCATGGCCGCCCGGCTCGCCCAGACCAGCAGCGCGGCAGAGATCATTCTCGGCCTCACGGCCCGCCAGCAGGCGGGGGCGGTGGTCGAGGAACTGGCGGGAGCGGATTTCATCGATGTCTTCGTCGCAGGCAAGGCCGGGCTGCACGCGCGGCCCGCCACGCATTTCGCGGAACTAGCCAATACTTTTGCCAGCACGATCCAGGTGCGATTCAAGGACAAGGCGGCCAATGGCAAGTCGATGGCTTCGCTGCTAAAGCTCGGTGTCCATGGCGGTGCGACGATCCGCCTGCTTGCCAGCGGACCGGATGCCCCGGAGGCTCTTCGTGCGCTCGCGGCGGCGGTGGCCGACGGACTGGGCGAGAATGAGGAGACCGAGGCGGCCATCATCCCGGCGGCGCATTGGGAACCGGGTGGCGAGATTCCTTCGCTGGAGGGCGTGTCGGGTGCGCCGGGAGTGGGCATCGGCCCGGTCTTTCATTATGGCGTCGAGCGGATCGAGACCTCGGAGGAATCGCGCGGCGCGGATGTGGAGTCGGCGACCTTGCGGCACGCGCTGGCCGATGCGGCGGCGGAGCTGCAGGCGATCCAGGCGGACGTTGAGCAGCGCAGCGGGAAAGGGCAGGCAGCCATCTTTCGCGCTCACCTCGCGCTGCTCAACGACGCCGAACTGCTCGACGAGGTTTACCTGAAAATCGACAGCGGCAAATCCGCCGCCTGGTCGTGGCAGCAGGCCATCGAGCGCCGCGTGGCGGAGTTTCGCCAGATCGAGAACGAACGGCTGGCCGAGCGTGCGGCGGACTGGAACGACGTGGGCCGCCGGGTTCTGCGGCTCCTTGTCGGGGTGAAAAACGAAGGGCCGGTATTGCCTTCCGCGCCGAGCATTTTGGTGGCCGAGGATCTCGCGCCCTCCGACACCGCGCGGCTCGATCCCGAGCTCATTCTCGCGATCTGCACGGCGGGCGGGGGACCGACCGCACACACGGCGATCATCGCCCGCTCGCTCGACATTCCCGCCATCGTCGGCCTCGGCGCGGCGGTGCACGACATCCCGGCCGGGACGGTTTGCATCGCGGATGGCGCCGCCGGGCGGCTCTACACCGCGCCGAGGACGGACGACCTGGAGTCCGCGCGGAAATTCCAGCAGACCCTGGCCGAGCGCAATGACGAGGCAAATGCCAGCCGGTTCGCCCCGGCGCTGATGCTCGACGGTCATCGCGTCGAGGTGGTGGCCAACATCGGGAAACTCTCCGAGGCGGCGGCTGCCGTGGAGGCGGGCGCGGAGGGCGTCGGGCTGATGCGTACGGAATTCCTCTTCCTCGATCGCGACGAACCCGCCTCGGAGGACGAGCAGACGGAGATTTACTGTGGCATGATCCGGGCGCTCAACGGCCTGCCGCTCATCCTGCGCACCCTCGACATCGGCGGCGACAAGCTCGCCTCCTACATCACGCTGCCCAAGGAGGAAAACCCCTTCCTCGGCGTGCGCGGCATCCGGCTCTGCCTCCAGCAGCCCGATCTTTTCCTCCCGCAGCTCCGCGCCATCTACCGCGCGGCATTGACTGGCCCGGTGCGCATCATGTTTCCCATGATCTCGACCCTCGAGGATCTGCGCGCTGCCAAGGAACTCGCCGAAACCGTGCGCGCCCAGGTCGGAGCGCCCCCGGTCGAGATCGGCATCATGATCGAGGTGCCGTCCAGCGTCATCATGGCGCCGGAGCTGGCCCGCGAGGTCGACTTCTTTTCCATCGGCACCAACGACCTCACGCAATACGCCCTCGCCATGGACCGGCTGCACCCGACCCTGGGCAAGAACGTCGACGGCCTGCACCCCGCCGTGCTGCGGCTCATCGACATGACCGTGCGGGCCGCGAAGGCCGCGGGCAAGTGGGTGGGGGTCTGCGGAGGCATTGCCGGGGAGCCTCTCGGCGCCGCCCTGCTCACGGGCCTCGGCGTGGAGGAACTCAGCATGAGCCTGCCCAGCGTGCCCGCCGTGAAGGCTCACCTGCGCAAGCTGCGCTTCACCGAGGCCCAGGACATGGCCCGCCTCGCCCTGGCCTGCGCAACCGCCGCCGAGGTGCGCAACCTGGGAAGATAATCTCATGAATCAAGCCGTTTTTGACTGCCTCTCCATCGCCCTCAATCCGGCGATCGACCACTCGCTTTCCATCCCGCATTTCGCGGCGGGAAAAGTCAATCGCGTCGCCGCCGAGGAGAGCCGGGCGGCGGGGAAGGGTGTGAATGTCGGCGTGGCTGTGGCCCGGGCGGGATTCCGCGTGGCCGTCTCCGGGTTCCTGGGCGAGGACAATGCGGGGTCGTTCGAGAGCCTCTTCCGCAAATACGCCGTGGTGGACGAGTGCGTGCGCATCGCCGGGTCCACGCGCACGGGGATCAAGATCACCGATCCCGCGAGCCAGACCACGACGGACATCAACTTTCCCGGCGCGGAGCCGACCGCCGCCAACGTGGCCGAGCTGCGGGAAAGAATCGCGAAGCTTGACGCCCGGTGGGCGGTGTTGGCCGGCAGTCTGCCGCCGGGCGTCCCGATTTCCATTTACGAGGAACTCACCGCCGACCTGATCCGGCGCGGTATACGGGTGGCAGTCGATACGAGCGACCGCCCGCTGCAGTTTGCCCTGGCGGCGAAGCCGAGCGTGATCAAGCCCAACATCCATGAGCTCGAGGCCATCACGGGCCGCGCCCTGAAGTCCCAGGCCGCCGTCTTGAGGACCGCGCGGGAACTCGTGGAGGGCGGGATCGAGTGCGTCATCGTCTCGATGGGCGCGGAGGGTGCTCTCTTTGTCACCGCCTCGGAGGCGCTGCTGGCTGTGCCGCCGCAACTGCTCATTCGCACCACCGTGGGCGCGGGCGACGCCATGGTCGCCGGTTGGATCACCGCCAGCCTGCGCGGTCTCGACCTGGAAAAGGCCGCCCGTCTCGCCACCGCCTTTTCGCTCACCGCGATCGACGTCAATCCGCGTCCCGAGCCTCGCAGCTATTTCCCCTGCATCCAGATCACCAAACTCTAACCTAAAAACACCCCCTATGTTCCCTCGCAATCCTGCCGTATATGCGGCTTTGTTCTCGTCTGTATTACCTATAACCGCGTTTACCCAGACCGCCAATAACACCCGTGGCCTCCCGGCGGAGGACCGTGACTTTCCCCGCGCCACTCCGGAGCCTGCCTCCGTCCCCTGGTGGCAGGGTGATTACGCCACCGGCGACTGGTTCGGCCTGCGGCCCAGGCTCAGTGATCACGGCTTGGATTTCTTCGCCTATTACAATGCCATCGTGGCGGGGAATCCCGTCGGCGGGCGAAACCAGTCGGCCTCGTATGCCGATGACTTCTACTTCGGCCTGAAGACCGACCTGGAAAAGCTCGTCGGCTGGCAGGGCGCGACCTTCACCATCACCGGGGTGAATCGCGACGGCAACAGCATCCAGGGCGCGCTGGGCAGCCAGTACGACCCGATGCAGCTCGTCGGCGGGCAGGCTATCTTTTTGTATGGGCTGTTCCTCGAGCAAAAGCTCCTCGACGACAAGCTCTCGATCAAGCTGGGCCGCCTCGGCGCGAGTGACGACTTTGCCACCTCGCCGCTGTATGGCTACTACCTGAACAACGGCATCGACGGCAACATCCGCGCGGTGCTTTTCAATACCCGCTTCTCGGCCTATCCCTTCGCCTCGTGGGGCGCCCGGCTGCGCATTGATCCCACGCCGGAGTTCAACGCCATGGTCGGCATCTACCAGGTCTCCAGCCGCATGTTCGACCGTGCCTATCACGGCGTCGACATGAGCATCCAGAGCGGCGACGGGTTCATGCTCATCGGCCAGGTGGGCTGGACGCCGGAGTTCTTCAAGCGCGAGGCTCCCGCGCCGGTCTCCGATGGCAAGGCCGTGGTGGCGGATAAAAAGGCGGTCGCCCCGGCGATCAGCACGACGGCAAAGGGGCTGCCGGGCCACTATTTCTTCGGCGGCTATTGGTCGTCGTGGGATTACCCGCAGTTTGGCCAGGCCTCGACCACGCCCGCCAGCTATGGGTTTTACCTGCACGGCGACCAGATGGTGTATCGCGAGAATCTCGACAGCGACCAGGGGCTGACGCTCTTCACCACGTTCACGCTGTCGCCGCAGCAGAATGTCGCGATCGTGCCCTTCCAGGTCAACGGCGGCGCGATCTACCAGGGGCTCATCCCGGGCCGCGACAACGACCGCACCATCCTCGGCGTGATCTACGGGCAGTTTAGTAATGACTACGCCAACAGCGTCTCCGCGCAGGGCGGCGGGTCGCCGAGCTATGAACTCGTCTTTGAGGCAGGCTACCGCGTGCAGCTCAACAAGTGGGCCTACATCCAGCCCGACGTGCAGTGGGTCATCCAGCCCGGCGGCACCGGCGACATCCCCAACGGCCTCGTCCTCGGCGCGCAATTCGGCGTGAAGTTTTAGGCAAAACGATTTCCCCCCAAACGCTCGTAGCGAGCACCCGGGCCCGGGCTTTCCCCAAAAGGACAAGCCCGGGCTCCGTGGCTTTCCTCCCCCACGGAGAAAGCGTCTCGCTTCAAGAGGCTAGCGAAATCAGGAGCCGCTGATCGTGGATCAGGCGGTGCCCCGGGTGTGGTGCAGACGGAGTACGACAATGGTCATCAGCCCGCCAGCGAGCAAAGCCCAGGTCGAAGGTTCCGGAACGGCGACGACGTTCGTGAAGGTGGCGTTAACTGTGCCGCCGCCGTCCCAATTAAGCTGGAACCCGGCAACAGCACTCAGATTTCCCGTGCCAGCAGCAAACAGAGTCAAGGGGACCACTGTTTGAGTGGATCCTACGCCGTTCGTTGTTAAGCTGTAAGTATTGATGACGTTGTAGTTCGTATCGTAGAAATATACGGAAGCTGGTAGATTGGGATTGGTGCCAGAGACACTAAACTGTAATCCAAACGTTATGTAAGACGACCAATTATAGGTCGTGTTCCATACCCCGTATATATTATCTCCGGTCGTGACCGGGGTATTAAATGTGAGCGTCGTTGCAGTTTGGGAATAAGGTGTTAACGACTGTGGGTCGACGGTAAATCCACTCGAGCCAAGGGATACCAAAACCTGGGCGGAACTCACGCAAGCGAAAGCAAGAAGGAAGGCGAGGGCAATCTTGGCGGACTTCATTTTAAGAAACTTTGATTTATGCTGCGGTTATTGGAGCGTGTACGGAATATTTTGGCTTAAAAGGGAGAAGCCCGAGGCAGTTCCCTTCTTCACTAGCGAAACTGTCGACCCGGCGGGAATTACAACCGAGTTGCTAATTGGAGTTCCCAAGGCCGATTTGCGCCAGTCTGTTCCGTCGAACCAGAAGGTGGAACTTATCCCATTCGACATGATCAATATGGTGTCCGAGACGTTTGCCGTTGCCCCGGATGCCCATCCCGGCAGAGAGGAAATCGCCGTGGAAGCGAGCGACGTATCAACTGGCCAGAATTGTGCAAGGAAGGTGGTTCCCGAGTTTTTTACAAAGGTCTTTCGGAGATTAGCCGGAACATCTCCCGTAACTGTCAAAGTGATGGGAGATGTTCCCAGCCGACTGTATTGAATCCCATAATAGGGTAATACCGGAGTTGAGGATGCGTCAGGATTTCCCAAGGCCGATTTTGTCCATCGGTTGGGAGTTACATCAGTCTTGTAAAAATAAGTGTTTGAAGCCCCGTTCACCACAAGGACGAGGGTGTCGGCGGTGGCGGCAGTTGCTCCCCCCAAAACTCCTGTGGACTCTGGCGTTCCGAAAAGTGATGCAAGGGTATCGCAATTCAGAATCCTGTAGGTATCTCCATTTGCGCCCGTGGCGATCCCGAGGGTAGTGAGATCTGCGACAGCTGAATCGGAGGCGGAAATGGTTGCGGTGGTGGCTGTGTTTTGGGTCGCGGTGGAAATGAGGAACATGTACCCTTCCGCCGCGCCGCTGGTAATGAGGAGGAGCTTGGGGGTGGCAGCGGTGGAGAGCTCTCCGGGGGTCCATCCGGACGAGGTGTCCGTGAAGGTCGTTGATGTCACGCTGGAGAATCTCCCGACCGATTTTCCGCTTAATGTAGCCGTCTCAAGCAAAGGCAGGGAAATGAGAGACATCTTTTTGACCGCTCCCGTCCCAGCCGTAATGGTGGTGCTGACCACTCCGGACGGAGCGACCGCGACCGATTGAGCGGGCAAATCGGCTAGCGGGGCGACGAGGGCGAGACCAATCGCTGCGCAGAGTGAAGGGTTGCTCATGGGGATCAAACCATTGATATATCGCTGAAACTCCGATGCGCAAGGCAATTTCGTTAGGCAGACGCGGTCTGCGCTAATGAATTTGGAACCTTGGCGCTCCCTGGAATGTGGGATGGAACGTGTTGGCATCGGGGGCAATGTTGCAAGGGGCTAGAGCCGGGTTTTCATGGTCTGCGGCCAGGGCTTCCTCAGGGCTTGACGACGCGGAGGCGCAGGAAGCGCTTGGTCGCGGCCTGGATCGGCTGGGTGTCATTCACGGTCACGGTGCCCGGGGCCGAGCCGCTGTGTGAGTAGATGGTGGTCCACGGCTCGCCGAGACCGTTTGCCGCCTCGACGATGTAGGTCACATCGGCGGCGGTGCCGGTGAAGGTGTAGGTGAGATACTCCTGGCCCGAGACGGTCGTCTGGCCGAGAGCGAGTCCCGCGTCGGCTGCGGAGTAGGCGGTATTAGGATCGAGACCCAGGGCGTATTTCATCAGGTTTGCCAGGCCATCGCCTGCCGGGTTGGCCGTCGGGGCGCGTGAGCCGGTGGCATCGGTGGTGCCAAAGTGCTGCTGCAGCCACGAGGACATGCCGGGCGCGGGGGTGATGGATGCGCTGGTTTCAGCCCAGGTCGAGATGCTGCCATCGTCGGCGGTAAGTCGCACGGTGTAGGTCCCGGGCTGGTTGAAACTCACTGTCGTCGAGGCTGCCGCCGGGTTGGCAAAGGTGGCGGCTGCGGAGGCCTGCGGGGCGCTCCATTGCAGCGTGACCGGCCCGGCGGTGCTGCTGGCTGTGCCCGTCACGGGCAGGGCGCTGCCGGTGGTGCCGGAGATGGGTCCGCTCACGCTGACGGCGGGGCCGATGCGGCTCGGAACGGCCTGGGCCAGATCGCGGATTTCATCGCCCGAGAGAGCGCGGTTGTAGACCCGCACCTCGTCGATGATGCCATTGAAGGTCTTCGTATCCCCGCTGTCATGGGCTCCGACGTAGAGGTTGCAGGCGGCGTTGCGGGCTACGCTGGTGGCGCCGGAGATGGTGAAAAACCGCTCCGGGTTGCCGTTCAGGTAGTACCTGACGTTGTCCGACGCCTGGGTGCCGTCAAAGACGAGCACGAGGTGGTTCCACTCATTCGTTCCGATCTGGGTCGCGCCGTAAAAGGTGGGCCGCGAGCCGTTCACGCTCACGTAGACGGTGTTCTTCCCGCCCGCTCCGCCGCGCAGCTTGATCTCGTAGACGATCGGGCTGTATTGGCCGTTGCTCTTGGAGACGACGGTGCGGTAGGTGGCGCTGTCGGTCTCCGAAACCTTTTGGTTGATCCAAAGCGACACCGTGAGCTGCTGCATGCCGTCGAGCGGCTTCGTCGCGGAGTCGGGAACGACCGCGTATTGCCCCGTCCCGGCGAAGGCCGCCGCGTTGCCGATGCGTCCGGAGCTGGACCAAAGGGCTCCTCCGGTGAAGGTGGCCTTGCCGCCGGGTGTCATGATGTCCGCCGCCGTGGTGCCGGTTCCCTCATCAAAGGGCAGGTAAAGAAGCAGGCTGCTGTCGACGGGACCGGTGACGGGCCGGTCGATGACGCGGACCGTGAAGTCGCGGTAGGCCGAGGCCACGCCGTCACTCGCGGTCAGGCGGACGACATATTCGCCGATGGCGGAGAACGAGGCTGCCGTCGCTGCCGAGGTCGGGCGCGAGAAGGTGACCGTGCCCGGGCCCGAGAGTTTCGTCCAGGCGAGGGAGAGAGCGCCGCTGCGTCCCGCCAGCGGCGTCACGGTCGTGTCGAGCAGCAGGCCCGCGCCGAGGGAAATGTACGCCGGGCTGGCCGTGGGCCGGTTGACCGCGATGTCGGGGCCGTCGGTGGTTTCCAGGACGATGTAAGGCCGCGCGTCGCCGTACGCATTGGCCGAGCCGACGGCGACGGTTTGCGGGGTGGCGGTAAAGAAGCGCAGGCTGAGCTTCTTGAGCGGATCATTGGCGAGCGTCTCGCGAACGTACGGAGTGACGTCGAACCTCAGGAGCGTGCCGGGTGTGTTCACCCCCGCGCCGGCGATCGTGGGCACGGTGGTGTTGTAGGAGGTGGGGCGTGTGTTGTACGTCATGCTCGCCGTCGAGACGTAGGCGAGGGCGGGATCATAGGTCCACGATCCGAAGGGAACCGTGAGCAGATCGAAATGGTCCGCATCCACCACCGTGATCACATAGGGTCCCGAGGAGGGCGCGCCCGTGCCGGTCAGGCCCGCGAGGGAAACCTGGATGCCGTTGGCAAAGCCATGGTTGGGGCAGGTAATACGAGACTTGCCGGAGCCGTTGCTGGCCGCCCCGGTGAAGGGCTGCGAGATGCCGCGATCGATCCACCCATCCTGCGCGTCGGCGATCAGATTGGCCTGGACGTTGGCGACGGTGCCGGACGTCGTGCCGCTCGTCACGTAGAGGTACAGGGTGGCGCGGACAAAGCTGTTGTTCCGCGCGAGGCCCGAAAGATCGTAGCGCTGGAAGGTCTCGTACTGGTTGGCGGCGACGCCGGAGATATAGCTGGCCTCGTCGGTGCCAAAGGACGTGGTGGGCCGGGCCTTGTCCGTGTACGTGGTCGCCTCGGGGTAGAGGACATTGGCGCTGTTGGACGTGACCGTGACGGAGTAGGTGCGGGCGGCGGTCTGGTTGATCTGGTCGGTCACACGGACGGCGAAGGCGTAGACGCCCGGCATGGCGGGAGTGCCGGAAATCACGCCCGTCGGGGAAAGTGCGAGCCCGGCGGGCAGGGTGCCGGAGTCGAGAGTCCAGGTGTATTGCGGCACGCCGGAGGTCGCGGAGAGCGTGAGGGAGACGGGAGTGTTCCAACTGAGCGGGGAAATCGCGGAGGTGGTGATCGCGACTGGTGACGGTGCGACATCGAGATTGACGACCTGGGTAATGCCGAGGCTGGCATTGTAAAAGGTCCCGCCGCCGGTGGTTTCGAGTCGGACGGCGCGCACCATGTAAATGGCACTGCCGGAGGTGGCCGACGCATCGGTGTACGTCGTGCCCGGCACCGGGACGGAGGTGAGCCGGGTGAACGGAGCACCCGCATGCGACGCGCGATAGATGTGGTACCCGATCACGCCCGCGTCGGGCGAGGCTGTCCAGGTGAGAACGGGCACGCCGCCGGTTTTGACCACGCTGAGCGCCGAGGGCGGTTCAAACATGAAGAGCCGCAGCGCGGGATCGCCCATGTGGTTCATGTAGAGCGAGCCGTGGTAGTCGCCGTTGTTCTGGTTATAAAACTTGTAGGTGTAGGTGCCTCCCAGGGTCCACCCACGGTTGTTGATGCTCTGGCGCATCATGTCGCCCGCGTCGAGGCCCATGCCCAGGCGATGGTAGATGTAGCGCAGGCCCCAGATGTTCCAGGTATAGCTGAGGGTGTAGCTGTCCTCGGCCAGCGCTTTTTGCATGAGGTTGGACCCCGAGGTGAGCAGGCTGGACTCGTACCAGTAGCCCCAATGGCTTTGCATGCCGGTCCAGAAAACCGCCCGTCCGCCGACGCCGCTGGCCGGACTGTTGCTGCCTTTGAAATAGAAAAGGTACGGGCCGTTTTGCGTGGTGTAGAGCTGATCGGCATCCTGCCCGCTTTTCACGACGGGCAGCATCGCGTTGGTGGTAAACTCCACATTGGCCATGCCGACGACGCCGGGCATGGATTGCAACTCGGCCTCGCGTTCGTTGGGGTACATCCAGCGGTCCGCCACGCGGCGACCGGGGCGGAAGTCCGCCGCAGCCGTCTTGTAGCGGTGGAGCTTGTTGAAATACGTCCGCAGCGCCTCGGTCTCGGTCTGGATGCCGAGGGAGAGGTCGATACGTCCAAAGCCCAGCTCCACGCGGCCGCCGCCGCCGACTTGCGAGATCTTCTCCTGGTCAAACTGGCCGTCGCCGGGAACATTCGCGGTGGCGCTGTAGGTCGGGTTGTCGTTGATATCGGTCCAGTCCGTGCCGATCACGCCATCCATGTCGGCGTAGAAGGCATCGGTGCCGTAGGGCGCTACGTTGCCGTGGCCATCGGCTCCGGCTCCGTCGTTGAGTCCGCTGCGGCAGACCGGCACCTTGCCGATGATGGCGAGATTTTTCAGCTCACCGGGGTAGGCGGTATTCACCGCCTGGATGGCGCTGCGAATGAGCAGGTGGCAGCTCGTCAGCGTGGCGTCCGCGCTGGCGGTGGCTCCGCTGCCGCCCGAGGAGGGCGTGATGGTGAGCGTCTCCCCGGCCGCGAAGGTGCCGGGCAGGACGGCGGAAATGCCGGTGATCGTGCCTGCGGGCGCAATGATCGAGCCGGTGATGGTCCCGCCAGCTCCGGAGATGGTCACGCGGTCGTTGTCGCGGTAGCCGGAGCCGCCGGAGGTGACGTTCACCTTTCGCCCCGTGCCGGAGTTGTCCACGGTCAGCACGGTGGCCGTCGCGCCGCCGGAGGTGGACATCAGCCCGAGGGGGTAAACGTAGCCGCCATCGCTGAAGCCGGTGCCGCCCGCGGTGACGGTGACCGAGGTGATGACGCCATTGGTCGTGTGGAGGACGCCCTGGGCTCGGGTGGTCCCGGTATCAAACGTCACCACATTGCCATCGGAGTATCCCGAGCCGCCGGTGACGACCTCGACCGAGGCCAGCGGCCCGCCGACTGCGGCGGTGAATGCCCCCATGCCAGAGCCTGCGGTGGTTCCCGAGATCGCGAGGGACTCGCCCGCGAGGAATCCCGCCTCGCTGGAGATAATATCGATGGAGAGGATCACCCCCTCGGCGTTCGTTAGCAGGGAGCCCTGGGCTTTTTTGCCGCTGCTCTTGCCCGTGATGGTGACGGCCTCTCCATTGATGTAGCCGAGGCCTGCGGGGTAGAGGCCCGCCTTGGTCAGCTTTCCCTGCTCGTCCACGGTATCCACCAGGATCACGCCCACGCCGGAGCCCGTCGTGTTGCCCGACATGATGAGACGTTCCCCCTGGAGGAACCCGGTCTGGCTGGAGCTGATGATGAGCCAGTAGATCGCATCCGACGAAAGGGTGTAGATGCTGGCCTGCGCGGTCCGGCCGCTGGTCACGCCGGTGAGCGTGACGCTCTCGCCCGAGGTATAGCCGGTGCCGCCAGCGCTGTCGGCGGGGTACTTGAGGACCTGCTGCGACAGATTCACATGACCGATGAGGGTGGCCCCCGTCCCGGTGTTGGAACCTCCCGAGACCGTGAGCGTCTCGTTGACGGAGAACCCTGCGCCGCCGCCGCCATTGGGGATGCTGATGGCGGTGATCGCGCCGCTCGAGGTGGTGATCTTGCCGCGCGCGATCCTGCCCGAGCCATTGGTCAGCCGGACGTAAGCGCCATTTGTATAGCCGGTTCCGCCGGAGTTCACCTTGAGAGTCAGGATCGTGCCATTGCCGAGGCCGGTGTAGTTTGCCGCGCGAGGCACTCCGATCTCATGCACCGTCCACCCGTCGGCCGCCAGATCGGCCCTGTACTGGGCAAACTCGGTCGGCAACGCGGCCGGGACGTCGGAGGCGACGAGCACGGCCATGCGGCCGCGCGACTGCGTGCCGTCCACCTTGATCCCGCAAAGGATGTAGCCGGTGGGGAGGATGTAGCTGAGCGAGGTGGCGGCTGTGTTGACGAAGCGATATTCGTAAAGCGTGCCGACAGTGACGGAGGCATCCGTCCACACGCTCTCCGCCGAGAGTGAAACGCCCGAGGCCACCGGCGTGCCCCAGTCCTGCGCGGAGGGCGACTTGCGATAGATGGTGAAGGTGCCCGGCGCGTAGGTCTTGATCCGGATCTGCGGCGGCGTCTCCTGCACGGTCGCCTCCAGCGGGATCGTCTCGATCGTGCCATCCTGGGCCGTTTGCAGGTGTGCCTGCGTGTAGGACCAGAGGGGATCGGATGTTGCGAGCAGGACCAGCAGAATGGCCCGGAGAAAAATACAGGGAGCTTTCATGGGGGCATGGCGGGGCAGGGCCCGGCCCGGGATACATCTGCCATGTCGCGATCATGCGTGTCAATCGTTTGATTAAATGATGTCCTCCACTCCCGCGCTGCGCGTTCACTGCTGCTCGATGTTCCTCACGGGGAGGCAGGATCTGGCGAGGGCCGGGCCTCTTTCCGGAGGGCAGGTGTGATTTTCCCGAGGTGCGGAAATGGCGCGAGTGCCCCCCGGCCCGCGCGGTCGGGGTCGGAAGCTCATCCCAAAAAGCGGCGCGTGATCTGCCCCGGCAGCCTCGTGAGAACGCCGGGTCGCACCTCCTGCGAGTGCGCCGACCGCTCCATGCCCGAAGCGCGGATTTTCCTCCTGCCGCCGTAAGGATGCTGGTGCACATCGGCGAGGGAGAAGCCGCCTCTTCGTCCCGCGGGAGGACGTCCCACCCGCCGGCGGCCTCCGCTTCCGGAGAGGGCGCCCGGGCGCGGGCGTTGGGGGGTGTTAGGAAAGCGAGTTAGCCTCCGCCGCAGAGGGATGGCTAACAGGGGCCGCGCAGCCTGCGCCGCCGATACCACAGCAGGCAACCCGCCAGCCCGGCCAGGACGAGGAACCCGCTCGCGGGCTCGGGTACGATCGAGACATTCGCGGGATCGGAGGAGAAGGGGAGGTTGATATTTTCCGCGGATTGAAAGTGCAACTCCGTCCAGCCATCCGTAAACGCGACGGTCGTGCTCGCGCCCGGGCTGCCGTGCAGGCCAAAGGTGAGCGAGAAAAGCACCGTGCCATCATCGAGCGTGTTGCCGGTGACGTTGTCGCTGCTCCATTGAAAGATCAGCCTGCCCGTCGGGATGAGGGAAAACGTCCCGTTCGTGATCTCGGGAATGCCAAAGTCGCCCGCGTGGACGTAATCCATCACCGTCGGCGTCCATTGGATCGTGCCCATTCCCTCTGTGATCTGCCAGAAGCCCACCGTGCGAAAAACCACCGTCACCTCGTCGCCCGCTGCGCCCGTCACGGCATCGCCGCGCAGGGTCAGCCCCGTCTGCGCCTGGGCAACCCCGAGCGACCCGAGCAGGCAGACGAGGGCGGCGAGGAGGTGCTGGGCGAGGTGTTTTCTCATGAGGTACGGGCGTATCGGGCGATACTCAGTGGCATCACTCCGGCCTCCGCGCAAGGGGAAGTGTGCGAATATCGCCCCGCAAGGACTCGCGCAACTGGTAATAGTTTGCACAACCAGCCGCCAGCCCGGCGCGTTGCGGAAATTTTCCTGTTTCGCCGACCATCGCGACGCGAGCGGCGGATTTCACCGCACATCCGCATCCACCCCGCCGGGGCCGCGCGATACCCGGCCATGGACCACACGACCGACAAGATTCACGTGATGCCCGAGGACGGGCGCTGGGACGTGGAGGATCAGGACGGCGCACTGCTCACCCGCGACTCCGACAAGGAGGCCGCCATCGCCCGCGCCAGGGACCTCGCCCGCGAGCGCGGCCTGCAAACGGTCGTCCTCCACGACGGTGACGGCGTGACGGAGGAGATCGTGGTGGAGACTTAGGTGCGTCGTAGCGTGGAGGATCGGGCGGAAACCCCGGCCCTCATCGTGCGGCGGCGGGCGAGGGGATGAACGCCCCGCTTAGGCGCTCGGAGATTTCCCAGAGCCGCGCGGAGGTTTCCACATCGAGCGCCGGGGCCGGGATCATCGCGCTGGCGGGTTCACCCCGGAGCTCGGCGAGCCCGGCGGGGCCGTAGTAGGCTCCTCCCGCTGCGTCGGGCGACGTAGCAGCATAGAGCGCGGGCAGCGCCCCGGCGGGTGCAGGCTGAAAGAGGAACCACAGCGCGGTGCGCATCAGACCGAAGAGGCTGCGCGGTCCGGAGGTGTTGTAAATGAGATTGGTGCGCGCGACGCCGGGATGCGCCGCGAGGCTCGTCACGCCCCAGCACCCGGCCTCGCTGCGGCGCTGCAGCTCGAGGGCAAACATCAGGCAGGCCAGCTTGGACTGGCTGTAGGCCTTCATCGGGCGATAGCTGCGCTCCGACTGGAGATCGCCAAAGGCGATGCGCCCCTGCCGCGCCGCGATGCTTGAGAGCGTGACCACCCGCGCCGTATTGCCTGCCGCCAGCAGCGGCATCAGCCAGAGCGTGAGGGCAAAGTGGCCGAGGTAGTTCGCGCCGAACTGCACCTCGTAGCCATCCTCCGTCACCTGCCGGGTCGGCGGGTTCATCACGGCGGCGTTGTTCACCAGCAGGTCGAGCCGGGCCCGGCCCGCCAGCAGACGCGCGGAAAAATCCGCCACCGACCGCAGGCTCGCCAGGTCGAGGAGTT
Source organism: Terrimicrobium sacchariphilum (assembly GCF_001613545.1). Classification (NCBI taxonomy): domain Bacteria; kingdom Pseudomonadati; phylum Verrucomicrobiota; class Terrimicrobiia; order Terrimicrobiales; family Terrimicrobiaceae; genus Terrimicrobium; species Terrimicrobium sacchariphilum. The sequence goes on along the minus strand of NZ_BDCO01000002.1, from coordinate 2,828,561 downwards.
CGAATCGCACCGCCGCCCGGGGCATCTCACGACGCAGCGCCGCGATCGCCGCCTCACCACGCTCCGCATTCCGGCTTGCGATGATGACCTCGGCCCCGGCTCCCGCCAGCGCACGCGCGATCTCGTACCCGATGCCGCCCGCTCCCGTGACGACCGCCGTGCGCCCCGCCTGCGACGGGATATCCGCCACGCTCCAGCCGCGCGCGACCTCTATCTTTGATGATTCCTTGCTCATGGTTTTCTTCTTTGTAATGACTGACTGCTCACTCAATAATATTGCAAAAAAAACTCAGGCCAGCACGCGCCAGAAGGTCTCAAATCCCGCCGTGCAGTGCTCCTCGGCGCGGGCGGGATCGCTGATCATCACATCCATCGTCGTCTCGGCCAGCGACGTGATGATGGGCCCGACGAAGCTCATGGGCGCGTCGCTCAGCCTTCCCTTGCCCCGCAGTTGCTCGATCAATGCCGCCGGGCGGGCGATGAGCTTTTGCGTGGCGGCGCGGGTTTGCGGCGTGATCTCGTCGGCGACACCCAGCACGGCGAGGGCACGGCGTTTGTCGGGATGCGCGGCGGCCCACTTCATCCAGCCCGACCACACATGGGCGGCCTGTTTGCGAAGCGCCGCCTTTTCCGGGAAGTCCGCCAGCGCGGCGGCCGTCATCTCGCCCTTCAGCTCCAGGTAAAGCTGGTTGAGCAGGTCGGTCTTTGTCTCAAAGTAGGTGAAGAGCGACCCGGTGGAAATCCCCGCCTCGCGGGCGATCGTCGCCGTCGGCGCGCTCAGGCCCTGCGCCACGATCACGCGCGTCGCCGCGTCCAGGATCGCCCTGCGCTTGTCATTGCTCTTCGGTCGCGCCATGAGTGGCAACCTAGGAATGACTGACTGATTAGTCAATTTAATATCCGCGCGATCCGCTTCCCGCCTGCCGTCTTTAAAAAAGCTCGCCCTGCGGCTTCGGTTTGGGCGGCGGGGCGGGGAGTGGGGGGATGATGGCGATCTCGCCCGAGGGGGTGAGGCGGCCCAGCAGCGGGAAGCGGTCGCGGCGGAAATACGCGGCCTGGTCCGGCGTGGCGGCGGTGGTGATGAGCTTCGCGAGGCGGTAGGTCTTGCCCGGGGGCGGGGCGGCGATGACAAAGAGCAGCCGGGCTCCCGCCGGGGCCGCGCACCACTGGAGTTCGCCGTCGTCCTCCGCCGTCTCGGAGACCTCTGTCACGTCCTCGCGCGTCTGGGCGAGTTCGCTGCCGGGTTCGCGCAGCCAATACCGCTTCAGCTTCTCCACCGTCGCGCTGCCCGCCCATTTGGGCCGGTAAAAATCCCCGCCGACGACCTCGAGTTCCAACTCCTGTCCGGCCCGCCACTCGGCGCTCACGGTGCGGTAGCGATTGCACATGCGCGCACTGTAGCAGAGCCCGCCGCCCTCCGCCACCGCGGGCGAGCCGGTGTTTTTTTCCTGCCCAGGACGGGGGAATTATGCTTGGCTCCGCGCTTAAGTGAACCCCGACGAGCCACGACCCCGCGAGGAATCGGAGGAGGAAGACTCCCCGTTATTCTTCCGCAACCGCCGAATAGTAAAGATCGGCGGTGGGATCGTCTTTGCCCTGCTCGCCCTGTGGCTCAATAGCCTGACCTCCGTGACGGGCAAACCGCACGCGCCCGCCGCTGCCCACGCTACGCCGACCTTCCTCGACGGCTTTGCGATCATCATGCTCCTGACCGTCGTCGCCATCGGCTTTGCCATCGCGGCCTTCCGTGGCAGCCTGCGCCTCGCGCCCGGCATCGTCGCCTTCCTCGTCCTCCTCGGCGCGGCGCTGGCGGTGTGTTATTATCGTTAAGCGGTTTTCAGGGAAACCGGTAGGATTCGCTGGGGCCTCGAGCCGGATTGCATTGCGCCCGATCCTCCGCTACCTTTCCGGGGATGCCAACGCCTGAGGCGCTTTTCGGAATGATCCTTTTCGGAGGGATCGGAATGGGCGCGTTCGTTTACGGCAAAAAGTCGGGTTCGTTGAAACCCGTGATCATCGGCATCGCGCTGATGGCCTACCCGTACTTCGTGGAAAGCAGCTTGCTCATTTTCCTCATCGGCGCGCTATTGACGGCTGCGCTCTTCGTGTTCCGCGATTGAGCGGATCGAGCATTGCTCCCGCTCCGCGAATGCCTTCGCCGCAGGGTTGGTGTGTCCCCGGTCGTGAGGCCTATCGGGCGCTTTCCTCCATCCTTTCGCAAAGCGCGAATCCGGCGGCGCTTTTCCTAAAGCTGGAAAACTAGCATGTGTTGCAACCCTTGCAGGGTTGTTAGCAGTTTTCCCCTTCGCTTAGAAAATGGAGATCGCAAATGACCCATGTTTCTGCTTATTTATCGCCCCATGGCATATAAGGAGAAATGCAAGTCTTGCGGGCGGTGTCCGCGAGCGAGGGAGGCGGGTCGCGCGGTGCTGGCGACGGTGTACCAGGAGGTGCTTTTTCAACCCGGGCGGCGGGACCCGTGGCAGCGCGAAGCCGCGCGGCTGGCGGCGCAGTACCTCGCCACGGGCCGCCCGGAGCACCGGCTGGCCTTTGCCCGGCACGTGGGCGGCATGCTCCACGCGGAGGCGGGGCGCGAATGACGGGCCGTTCGCCAAGGACGGCGGAGGAACAACTCCCGCGCTTCGTGCGCGACCTCCTCTCGGCTCCGCCCCGCGCGGGGCAGGGGGTGAATCTCTACCTCTTCCGCCTCGCCCGCGTGCTCCACGCCTACCGCACGGAGCGCGAGATCCTCGAGATGCTCCGCGCCTCCGTCGCCGGATGCGGGCGCGTGGTCGGGGAGCAGGAGATACAGCGTGCGGTGGAGAATTCCCGCCGGGTCGCGTGGCAGCCCGGCGCTGCGAATGCCCCCGCGCGTCCTGCTTCGTCCCTGTGGCCGCCGCCCGATCCCGAGCGACGCCGCGCCGTGCTGGCGCAGAATGACGGCTTCACCCTGACCGACCTGTGGGACTCCTCCCCGGTGCGCCTGGCCGATGACGAGCCGCAAGCCGAGGCCGTGGTCGACGCGCTCTTTCCCGGCGATCCGCTGCTGTGTTGCGGGCAGAGCAGCGCGGTCTTTGCCACGCGGCGGCGGTCCCGCTGGCGCGGCAGGCTGGCCGGGCTGGCGCTCATGGTGCCATCGCCCATGACGAGCCGCACCGGGCGCACCCGCGATGGCCGCGTGAGCCAGCACACGCTGGAAAATACCGGCCCGCGCCGCCACCTCATCATCGAGCAGGACGGCGGCACGCCCGACGAACAGGCCGCCATCCTCGCGCACCTCGGGCTTTTCGCCCCGCTCGCGCTCGTCGTCCACAGCGGCAGGCGGTCGCTCCACGGGTGGTTCCGCTGCGGGAGCGATCCCGAGCGCGAGGCCCGCGCCCTCATGCGCTACGCCTGCGTGCTCGGCGCGGATCGCGCCACCTGGACGCGGTCGCAATTTGTCCGCATCCCCGACGGCCTCCGCGACAACGGGCAGCGTCAATACGTCCTCTACCTCGACCCAACCCCCGACCTCAGCCTCAACCCGGAGGCTGCTTTGAACCCCGACGCCGCTTTGAACCCTGAGGCTTCTTTGAACCCCGAGGCTTCTTTGAACCCCGAGGCTTGTTCGAAAATGGACGCGGGCAGCGATAGCGCCGCCACCGTCCCTCCGGAGGTCAGCGCAGACGTGCGCCGCCACACCGGCACCCGCGCAACCCTCACCCCGGCGGCCCCGCCGGAACCCAACAGCGCCCGACCCCGCGACAACCAGCGGAGGCAATACACCCTCTATTCGTCCCAACCTCCAACCTCAGCCCCGACGCTATGAACCCACACGCCACCCTCGACCCCGCGCCGTCCTTCGCCGATAGCGAGCCGTCTCCCGCCGCGAATGTCGCCCGCGAGGCGGAGCTTCCTTCGCAGGCGGACCACCTCCCCGCGCCGTCTCCCAAGGTCAGCCGGAGGCGGTATGTCCACCATGAGCAAATAGCGACCCCGCGCAACGCGGAGCCGACCATTCCAACCCACCGCGCCACGTCTGAAAAACTGAACCACGGAAAACTCATCCTCTCCACCCACCAAACCCTAACACCACGACTCGACACCCTATGAACTTCGCCAAAAACTGGAGCCTCTTCTCCGACTACCTGAAATCCCAGCAAGCCTCCGACTCCGCCCGCGCCGCCGGGGAACCACCCGCCGAGCCCGTCCCCGAATTCCTGCGCGACGTGGCGCCCGCCGCACCCCTCGCGCCCGCGCCCGGCTCCATGGCACGCACCCTGCGCACCGTCCCCGCGCTCGGCTCGCTCGACATTCCCGAGCGCCAGCCCGTGCTCGGCGATTGGTTCATGGAGGGCGACCTCGGGTTCATCTACGCCCCGCGTGGATTAGGCAAGACGTGGTTCGCCCTCGGCATGGCCACGGCCATCACCAACGGCACCGCCTTTGGCCCCTGGCAGGCGGCGGCGCGGCGGAGCATCCTGTACGTCGACGGCGAGATGCCGTGCCAGGCGCTGCGGGCGCGGGTGAGCGGCATGGGGGCGGGCGAGGGCTTCGTCGTGCTCAACCACGAGGCGTACTTTCACCTCGAGGGCGGCGTGCTGAATTTCGCCAGCCCCACCGCCCAGCACGAACTCACGGAGCTCCTCCTCGCCCAGGGCATCACCATCGTCTTCCTCGACAACCTCTCGTGCCTCTTCTCCGGCATGAAGGAAAACGACGCCGACGACTGGGAATCCGTCCTCGGCTGGCTCCTCACCCTGCGCCGCCACCGCATCGCCGTGGTCGTCGTCCACCACTCGGGCCGCAACAAGGAAACCATGCGAGGCACCTCCCGCCGCGAGGACGCCGCCTTCTGGGTCATCCGGCTGGATGAGACCCTGCGGGGGGAAGTCAGCCGCAAGGGAACCACCTTCCGCTCGATGTTCACCAAGGATCGCAACAGCCGCACGGAACAGCCCAATATCGAGTGGACCTTCCACAGCTCGGAGGACGGTTCGATCACCATCCAGACCAAGCCCGCCAGCAGCCTCGACACCTTCCGCCAATGGGTCGCAGACGGCCTCACCAGCGCCGAGGATATCGCGCATGAAATGGGCCTGACCAAGGGAGCCATCTCCCGCCTGGCCAAGATCGGCATCGAGGCCGGGTGGCTCGTGAAGCGAGGTCGCGAATACGCCCTCCGCTAAGTCCGCAGGCGCTCCGGGTCGTTCAAAATCCTTCGTTCAGTTTTTTCTCTCTGGGGAGGGGGAAAAGCTGAACGAAGGTGAACGAAACGCTAAACGAGCCGGAAACGAAACGCGTTTTCCCTCTGGAATGAGCTAAACGAACCGAAAACGAACCATCTGAACGAAAGCGCTCTTTTGCGAAAGATTTGCCAGCCCCGTTATCTGAGTCTCTAAGCGAAGCCGTCTTTGATTTCTTGAACGCTCAGCCTCCCGTGATAGCGTCGCTAACGCATGAAGTCGTTCTTCCCCGGATTCTCGTGGGCGTTACCGACGCCATTTACGGACCCCCTTGGCTTTTGCCGCTTTGAGCAGGGGGATATTCTCTATAGCTCTCCCGATGGGTACAAGCCATGGGATGAGGCTGTCCAGCTCTTGCAATGGTCCATTCAGGTAAAGTCGCCGAGCCGGGCCATAGCGCCGCCGCTCAAGGAGGATGAGGGCAGCCAGTTCCTGCGCAACTGGACATCCCCCGTGACGTTCGAACTGACCCACTACCGGGAAGGCTCGCGAGTCGAGACGATCACCACAACCCAAGGGCGGTTATACAAATTTTTGCAAACGGGCGACTTTGCCCACCTTGATGCATCCAGCCCGGAGCCGCTCATTCCGTTGCTGGTGGCCGACGCGGCCAAGTGCCTCGAGCAGGTCGGGCGGGATGCCCTGCATTCGCTCTACGATGGCCTTAAAAAGCCTCACGCATTTCTCATGGCCTTCGATCCCTGCAATCAGGTCTCCAAGGCCAAGCTATCGCAAATTCGGCGCTGCCTCTCCCACTACCCGGACCTGCGCGAGCAAATCTTCAGCCCGCACGAGCTGGGGTTGAGTGATGCCAGCGCTTTTGTTCCCACGGTGTCTATTGCCGCCTTCGTGGTCGATACCGGAGGCACAGAGGCCATGCGGGATTGCCTAAAGAAGGTTCTCTATAAACCGAGCAAGACGGCGAAGGTCAGCCGCTTCAACCTTCGCGCCCACGGGCATTTCATTCCCTTCAAGGAAAAGGAGCAAAAGGAGGGACTCATCACCATCAGCTTCGCACATGGCAATTTCTATCGCTTTCGCGTGGATACCGGGAAAGCCAAGAGCACCGCTCCGGAGTTGCAGGACTTCTTTCAAATGCTGAGAGATGGAGATTGTCCCAACCACTTTTTCACCGAGCCGCCTACATCGTCCGGGCTGAGGTTAAAGATCAAAGACAACATCACACGGCACCGCGACCATCAAATCATCGGCTTGGCCAATGCGTGCTATGGCGCAGGGCTCTACAAGAGCGCTCATGAGAATCTCCAATGCTATTTTCTCCAAAATGACCCGACATCCATCGCGGTGGAGATACCGATCTGGCTGGACGCAGAGGAGTACGACGGCTACGAGGCCATCTTCCCTGAGGGTGGAGTGCTCACCGGCCACATCGATCTGCTGCGGTGCGAGGCGGATGGCACCATCTGGATTTGGGACTACAAGCCCAACGCCTACGCGGAACGCTACGCCGCCGGGCAGATTTACAGCTACGCCGTGATGCTGTCCGTGCGTACGGGCATCCCGCTCGAGAGATTCCGCTGCGGGTACTTCGACGAGAGCAATGCCTTTACCTTCGAGCCGTCTCTGGTCGCCTTGGAGCAGCCGATGGTGCAAAAGAATTTGTTCTGACCCTCCTGCCGCGCAGTCCTCGTTCGTTTCTTCGTTCAGCCCCCTAGGAGAGAATTTCCTGAACGAAGGTGAACGAAACGCTAAACGAGCCGGAAACGAAACGCGTTTTCCCTCGAGGATGAGCTGAACGAACCGGATCGGCGATTCCCGTGAAAAACAGAGAAAGCATCCCGGCTTCGTTCAGTTCGGTCTGAGGGCTGGGAGGAGGGTCCGCTCCCGATTTGCGGCTTGCGCCCGGCCAAGGGGCAGGGGAGCGCCGGGGCGAAGAAAGAACCGGAAGCCCGGCCTCATGGCTGCGAAAAGCAACCCCTCGGCATACGCCCCAGCGGGGGCTTCCGGTCGGCTGAGGTTTAGCGCGAGGACGGGCGCTAAGCAAGCGCGGCAAAATCGGCTTGGCATATGGCTCGGAAAATTGAGGCTTAGCGTGTGGATAAGTCTTTCATCGTGGGTATGGTGTTGTTCGTGGTGTGTGCACTCGCGCCGTATGCGGTGGGGCTCCTCCTTTTGGTGATCAAAGGCAAACGGTCGAAAGAGAGGTGGCCTGAGGATTTTAAGCTGCTGCGGGCGCCCGGGGAGACGCTGCGGCGGAAGATTTTTCAGATGGACGAGAATGTCCCGCAAAACGCTTTTCTCTTCGTTTTTGTGCCCTGGGTTATCGCTTGGCTGATTCTGTGGGGGCTACCGAAGCTCGGGAAGGTGTTCGTCTGGCCGTCCCTTATCCTCGCGGCCCTCGTCCTGATTGTGGGCCTCGTGGTGAGCTGCAGGTGGGTGTACGGGAGTTTTATCAAGCGGCGCGATTACCTCCTCGGCTACATGGGCGAGCGGGCGGTGGGGGAATGGCTCGCCACGCTGCCGCGCGAATACCGGGTCTTTCACGACGTGCCGGTGGATGAGGGCAAGGGGGCGTTCAACCTCGATCATGTCGTGGTCGGGCCGACGGGGCTCTTTGCCATCGAGACCAAGACGCGGCGCAAAGGGCGCGCGCGGGAGGGCTTCGCGGATCACAAGGTCTTCTACGACGGACGGCAACTCATCTGGCCCTGGGCGGAGGATACCTACGGCCTCCAGCAGGCCACGAACGAGGCGGAATGGCTCACCAAGTGGATTCGGCAAATGACCGGCCTCGACATCGCCGCCCGCCCCGTGCTCGCGCTCCCCGGCTGGTGGGTGGAAACCCGCACCCCCGGCCCTGTCGCCGTCCAGAACCCCAAAAACCTCCCCACCCACATCCTCGGCAAAGGCCTCTGCATCCTCGACCCCCAACAAGTCGACCTCATCGCCCGCCAGCTAGACTCCCGCTGCCGCGATGTGAAGGATTGAGGCTTTTTCCTAAAGGAAGAGGTGACTAGTGATGTTGCGCGGGGGGGAGATCGCCTGCGTCTGCTGGACACGGTGCAAGATAACGCTGGAGTCGTTGGATTGTGGCCGGGCGGCGAGTTCCTACCAGTGCGCATTCCCATATTCGGACTACTTGCCAGCCCTTGGCCCTGAGTTCGCGGGACACCCGGCGATCACGTTTCCTGTTCGTCAGGATCTTCTGTTCCCAAAAAGCGCCCCGTGTGGTCGGTGGCTTGTAATGGCGTGGGCATCCGTGCCAGAAGCAACCGTCTACAAAGATTGCAACTTTCAATCTTGGAAAAGCAAAGTCTGGTTTCCCGGGCAGCTTTGCGTGTCTTCTCCAACCGGTGAATTTCTGCTCCCGAAGAATCTTGAGAAGAGCAATTTCGGTCTTCTTGTTTCCGCGTGACCGAATCCGCGACATCAGTTGTGGCCTTGTCAGCCCGTGAAATCGAGAAAGATCATCAACCATTACGACAATGCGTACGTTCTCGGCTTGCCTAGGAATAGCTCAGGAATCTTAGCGCGGACGATCTTAAATAGAGGCCCTTTTTCGTTGGCTCTGGTCGGGGAAACTCTTTTTATCAGGTGATCAAGTGTGACTGTTCCGTCGACAAGCATTCGCTCCAACTGCGGAATGTTCGGGGAACGGGTATGAGTGATTGAGTGTAGGTGGAACATCTCCTGTCCGCAGACTTTTTCTGTCTTCACCTTGATCCAGAAGGTTTCGCGATGCTTTTCAGACAGTCGCTGCTCGAGCTTGGAAAGTTTCCAAATTGCCACTTTTGGGGCATCGGGTTTGTTGGAAACTTCCTTGAGCAATCGAGCCGCTTCGTCAACGGTCAGCTGAAGCCCCTGAGGGTTTGGGCCCTTCGTTGTAACTGTGCAGTAAAGCTTGAAAGTTGTTCCCCGATAATATCCGAAATGATGGAGGATTTCAGCGCTGCTTTTTAATTGGCTCATCTCCCAATCTGGAACACACGCGAACAATGTCGCTCGAGTTTCACGAGCGGATAGCTGGCTGCGTCCTGACTTTAGCTCAATCCCCTTGTAATCTGGATCGCGACTTGAATTGGCTTTTATGCCGAGAGCTGATTCAACGCTTCGTCCAACGGAGGTTGATCCAGCGCAAGCGGCGAGAATTGGCCCCTTGGAGGCAATATCGCGCAGCATCTTGAGCAACTCGTTCGCGACGGAGTAGGAAGCCATCCGAAGATTGGCGAGGAAGATGTCCAGTTCAGACCCGGGCACAGCTTCTGCAACATTCGTCTTTGTTAAGTTGATCGCATGAAGTGCGCCGTTGAGGATGAAGATGGCGACAACGTCGTCATGGGCGGCATGTCGACGAAATCCATAAATCCAAAAACGAGGATCGCCATCCTTGGTCTTGGGTCGATACAACGATACCGAGACAGGGCGTGTTCCTGACGCCTCATGGACATAAGCAGTCCTAACTGCCTTGCATCGTTCGCCTCGGCCTTGTTGTGCATAGTCGTGGAATTTTTCTTCAATGAACAATGCGCGCATGGGCTCTGTTGCATCAAAAATAGACTTATGCAAGCCCGTCGCAGTGACAAATAGCGAAACGCTCTTCACCCCCGCTTCATTGAGTGCAGCAAGATTGGCCGATTCGCTATGTGACAGGGGCCGTATATTCACGGAGTGACTTTAATTGATCCTCTTAAAATGCCAGCTAGGTGTGCGCCAACCTTTTGCGCAAGCTGAACGGGTACAGCGTTTCCGATTTGCGTATACCTGGGAACGTCTCGATCCCAGATGCCAGCGTCGGGATCACCGGCACGGCGACGACCTCCGGTAGTTCTCGGTCCCCGGAAGATGTACCAGTCAGGAAAGGTTTGGATACGAGCCCATTCGCGAACCGTCGGGCCTCGCGGCTGGGAATAATGCACGTAATCCTCGGGGAGCGATGTAGCGGTGATGTTTGGGCCGGAAACAGTCCATTCTCGCGGGAAAACCCGTTGAGCAAATTTCTTGGTTTTGTACTTCTCAGGAATTTCGCCGTTGTTCGCGATCATGTAGGCGAATTTCTCGCGGATATAGTCGGCGTGTTCCGAGTATTCCTGCTCTGTCAGTTCATCACCTTTTGCCAAGAGGGTTCCATCTGGTTTTGTCCGGAGTGATCGCTGGAGTGCATTCTTGGGATTGTTAACGTAGAACTCTGTCGCTCGCTTGCTTAGGTAGCCCGGATCTTCTAGATCAGACAGCAGCTCAACCAAGGTCGGTGCTGTGCCTGAAGGTGCAGGCAGGAATCCGTCCTTTACTGCTGTAGGTCGATCTATGGTGACGGGCTCGTCAAAGAGTCGAGTCTGAAAGCGCGGCTCCACTAGATCCCTGCGAATGCCGACCATCAGCACCCGTGGACGGTTTTGAGGCACGCCATAGTCTTTCGCGTGGACCAATTGCCAGCGAATGCAGTAATCCGGGATGCTCTTGAATTCCTCCAACACGGCCTTGAAGACTTCGCCGTTTTTTCCCGATGCAGACCACTTCGAGGTGAGGAGTCCACGGACATTCTCGAATAGAAAGGCCCTTGGGCGTACACACCGAATCACACGCGCCATTTCTTGGTACAGGTGATTTGATGGGATATCTTTTTTATCGAGCTTGAAGGTGCGGCGGTGACCAATTCCGCTATACCCCTGACAGGGAGGACCTCCGCAAACGAGGTCGATCTCGTTTATTCCCAGATACTTCCAATTAACCTGAAGCATCTCCAGATTTTCGTCCGTAAGCTGATAGATGTCGCCGTATGGAATGATGCCCTGACCAACGCGGTTGGCAATGTAGGTTTCGGCAGCGGAGTGATTTAATTCACTGAATAACAATGGCTTAAATCCTGACTCCTCAAGGCCGAGAGACAAACCTCCGCATCCTGCGAAGAGGTCAATGCAATGAAGCGTTCCCTTGGAGGGCGGAGTCACTAGGCCTTGAGACTCAGCTTCTTCAATAACGGCGGCGTACCCTTTGGTCGGTGGTTTCAACATCGAGTGAATCGATAACGTATTTCCACGTTTGGTTTTGGAAAAGAGAAACTCTCTTTTGGATTTTGCGGGCGGCTAGTCTTTCATTGATCCAGCCTCCACAATCCTCAAAAACTCCCCGGCGGCACGTGTGGGCGGGCGGTTTTTGGTCCAGAGGGCGGAGATGGTGCGTTGGGGGCGGGGGTGGTTCAGGGAACGGTAGACGGGGGCGGCGGGGTGGTCGGGGCGGGCGGCCATCGCGGGGATGAGCGAGAGGCCGATGCCGGCGTGGACGAGGGATTGGATCGTCTCCAACTGCGCGCCCCGGAAGGCGATTCGCGGGGCGGTGTCGCCGCGCTGGCAGAAGCCGAGGACTTGCTCGCCCAGGCAGTGGCCGGGCTTCATGACGATGAGTTGTTCCTCGCGGAGGTCGTCGAGCGTGATGGGCTGGCGGCGGCGGGCGAGGCGGTGGCCGGGGGGCAGGGCGAGCTTGAGCTCTTCGCTGAAGAGGTCGCGGATGGTGAGCGTGGCGTCGTCGAGCGGACGGCTGGCGAGGGCGAGGTCGATCTCGCAGGAGTGGAGCTGGCGCAGGAGGGCGGCGGTGGTGTCCTCGTGAATGACGACCTGCACGTCGGGGTAGCTGGCGGCGAAGCGCACGAGGACGTCGCGCAGCAGGTAGGGGGCGATGGTGGGGAGCACGCCGAGGGAGAGGGTGCCGCGCAGGAGGGCATTGGCCTCGCGAGCCTCGTGCCGGGCGGCCTCGACCTCCTCGAGGATGCGGACGGCGCGGGGGAGGAAGGCCTCGCCGTGGGCGGTGAGTTTCGCGCCCCGGCGCAGGCGGTCGAAGAGGCGTTCGCCGAGCTCGTCCTCGAGCTTCTGGATCTGCTGGCTGAGGGAGGGTTGCGCGACGCGGCACTCCTCGGCGGCGCGGGAGAAGGTCCCGGTGCGCGCCACGGCGACGACGTAGCGGAGCTGGTGCATTTCCATAGGTGCGGCCTATCATTGACCAAGGAACAAAGTATTTCAACAATACCTCGCGGGCTGGTTTACTCCCGGCACGCATGGATGACGCAGGCGGTTACGTAACAAACTCGCGGTACGGCCTAGCCGGGACTGGCGAAGCCGGAATGAGCGGGGCCGAAAGGGTCGGCTGGTTCCGGGGCGAGCCGGGCGGCCTGCGTGGCGCTGAGCGTGGCCTTTCGGTGTGCGCGGATGCGGTGGCACGCGGTGACTTTTTCCCCGAGCGCGGAGGCGCATTCTCCGGCGGCCTGATCCGAGGCGAGGGGAGTGGACGAGCGCGGGCGGGCTGCACCATGAGCCGGGCGCGGCGAGTTCCCCGGCGGCGCGAGGCGCGAAGGATGGCGATTTTTCGCCCGGTGTTTCCGAGTGCGAACGAGCCGGGAATTCCCCCGGCGTTTGGCGGCGATCCGGGTGCGGAGGCCGTGGCGACTGCCGGGCATCAGCGAGCCGGGAGCGAGGGCCGTGCCATGAGCGAATGTCGGAAGCCGGATGGCGAGCGATGCGCCCAGCGTGGCGTGGCATTGCAGTGCGCGAGGATGCGGCGGGCGGCGATTTTTTCCCGAGGACGGAACGAACCTCGGCCCAGGGCGGGCGTTCGCGCGGAGCGGATGGCGCGTGGCCTGGAAGCGCCTGGCGCAAGCGCGGGATTGCGGCGCGTGATTTTTTGAGAGACTCTAAGCATTAACCCCTAACCCTGAGAAAACCTATGTCGAGCGAAAGCAAATGCCCCTTCCACCACACGACCCCGGCGAGCGGAACCACGAATACGGATTGGTGGCCGAATCGCCTGAAGGTCGAACTCCTCAGCCAGCACTCGGCGAAGTCGAACCCGATGGAGCCGGAGTTTGATTATGCGAAGGAATTCCAATCGCTCGACCTCGCGGCGGTGAAGCGCGATCTGGCGGCGCTGATGACGGATTCGCAGGACTGGTGGCCGGCGGACTTTGGCCACTACGGGCCGCTCTTCATTCGCATGGCGTGGCACAGCGCGGGCACGTACCGCACGGGCGACGGACGCGGCGGCGGCGGGCGCGGGCAGCAGCGGTTTGCCCCGCTCAATAGCTGGCCCGACAACGTGAGCCTCGACAAGGCGCGCCGCCTGCTCTGGCCGATCAAGCAAAAGTACGGGCGCAAGATTTCCTGGGCCGACCTGCTCATCCTGACGGGCAACGTGGCGCTGGAGACGATGGGGTTCAAGACGTTCGGCTACGCGGGCGGTCGCGTGGATACGTGGGAGCCGGATCAGGATGTGTATTGGGGCCGCGAGACGACGTGGCTGGGCGGCGATCTGCGCTATGCCCATGGTTCCGAGGGCGTCGATAAGGACGGCGGCGTGCTGGTTTCGGAAGACAATGCCGACGGCCAGATGCACGGGCGCAATCTGGAGAATCCGCTCGCGGCGGTGCAGATGGGCCTCATTTACGTGAACCCCGAGGGGCCGGATGGCAATCCCGACCCGATCGCGGCGGCGAAGGACATTCGCGACACCTTTGGCCGCATGGCGATGAATGACGAGGAAACCGTCGCGCTCATCGCGGGCGGCCACACCTTTGGCAAGACCCACGGCGCAGGCCCGGCCTCGAATGTCGGCCCGGAACCGGAGGCGGCGGGGCTGGAACAGCAGGGCCTCGGCTGGGCAAATAGCTACGGCTCGGGCAAGGGCGCGGATACGATCACGAGCGGCCTGGAGGTGACGTGGACGACGACGCCGACGCAGTGGAGCAACGGGTTTTTCCAGAATCTCTTCGGCTACGAGTGGGAGCTGACGAAGAGCCCCGCCGGGGCGCACCAGTGGAAGCCCAAGGGCGACGCGGGCGCTGGCACCGTGCCGCACGCCGCCGACCCCGAGAAGCGCATCGCGCCCTCCATGCTCACGACGGATCTGGCGCTGCGCTACGACCCGGCGTATGAGAAAATCTCGCGCCGTTTCATGGAGAACCCGGCGGAGTTTGCCGAGGCGTTTGCCCGCGCGTGGTTCAAGCTCACGCACCGCGACATGGGGCCGCGCTCGCGCTATCTCGGGCCGGAGGTGCCCGCCGAGGACCTGATCTGGCAGGACCCGATTCCCGCCGTGAATCACGCGCTCATCGACGAGGCCGACGTGGCCGCGCTGAAGGAGAAGATTCTCGCCACGGGGCTGACTGTCGCGGAACTCGTCTCCACGGCCTGGGCGTCCGCGTCGACCTTCCGAGGCTCCGACATGCGCGGCGGGGCCAATGGCGCACGCATCCGGCTCGCACCGCAGAAATTCTGGGCGGTCAACGAACCGACGAAACTCGCCAAGGTGCTCGACGCGCTGGAGACGGTGCAGGGGGATTTCAACGCAACGCAGGCCACGGGCAAGCGCGTCTCGCTGGCCGATCTCATCGTGCTCGGCGGCAGCGCCGGGATCGAGCAGGCCGCGCGGGCGGCGGGGCATGAATTGACTGTGCCCTTCACCCCGGGCCGCATGGATGCCGCGCAGGAGCAGACGGATGTTGAGTCCTTCTCCGTGCTGGAGCCGGTGGCCGATGGATTCCGCAATTACTCGAAGGGCCGCTTCGCCGTTTCGCCGGAGGCGCTGCTGATCGACAAGGCGCAACTCCTCACGCTGAGCGCGCCGGAGATGACGGCGCTCATCGGCGGCCTGCGCGTGCTGGGGGCGAACTTCGGCGGCGCGACGCACGGGGTCTTCACCGACCGCCCCGGCGCGCTGACGAATGACTACTTTGTCAACCTCCTCGACATGGGCACCGCCTGGACCGCGACCTCGCCGGAACTCTACGAGGGCCACGACCGCAAGACGGGTTCGCCGCGTTGGACCGGCACGCGGGTCGACCTCGTCTTTGGGTCGAACTCGATCCTGCGCGCCCTGGCCGAGGTCTACGCCTGCGCCGACGGCGAGCAGAAGTTCCTCGAGGACTTCGTCGCCGCCTGGGTAAAGGTGATGAACCTCGACCGCTTCGAGCTCAAGGCGTAAGCATTAGCCCGTCAGGCGCAGGTATTAGCTAAGACGGTTCCCCCAAAGACCCCAATGTCGGCCGACCTTCAGAAAATGGAGGTCGGCCGATGGTGTTTTTGGCGGAAGAGGGCGAGGCGTTATCCGTGGGATTTGCGCCCTTTTCAGGCTGGCTTTTCCAGTTCGCTGAATGCCTGACGAACCTTGGCCTGAAGATCTTTGAAGATGCGGGTCAGTTCCGCGGATTGATCTTCGGACTCCGGAGAGGGATAGGGGGCGGTGAGGGAATAGTACACCTGTCCCTGATCGCCTCTTTCCATCTGATCGAGCAATGGAATATGCGGGTCTCCCAAGGGCCGAGTCTCTTGGTAGAAACAGTCGATACCGTCTTTGTGATTAATCTTGAATCCGATGTAGCTTTCGCCCGAACCATAAACTCCATAGAACGAGATGTCGGGCCATTTCTTTTGGTCTTCCTCCCATTTGGGAGCCTTTTGGCTGGGAGAGCTGTCTATGCCGAGGTCCGCGCGGATTTTGTATAAAAACCGGGTCCAATCGTCCATGAGCTTGGCGCAATCGGGCAGGAACTGTGTTTTCATAGGATGGTGGGTGACTTTGACGCGGGCATGTCCTTTGGATTCCAGAAACTCTGAAAACTGGCGGAACAGCGATTTCAACGGCTCCGGCTCGACCTCCGCGACTTTGCTGCAAAGCTGGTGAACATCCTCCAAAGCGGCTTCCGCCACCTTCGCACTGTCAATCGTGGCGCGTTCTTTCCGGAGGTAGCTTTCCGGGGCGAGAAGGAATGCGTTGTCGGCGAAGCCAGCCTTGAGTCTATCCAACTGGTGGCGCTGGAATTTGCCGTCTTCCTCTGTCTGGAATTTCGCATACCGCTTCACTTCAATGCCTATGCGCTCATGCCCGGGAATGGAGGTGATAATCACCATGTCCGCCCTGCCATCAAAGCCGTTGTCAACGGACTGGGTGGCGATGAACACGGCTGCATTGGTTTCAGGCAGCGAAAGGATATTGCTAAGGAATCCCTTTCGGAATTCCGCAGATGCCAGGAGCAGGTAGGCGAGGGATTCCGTGATATAGTCTTCCAAAGGCTCTCGCTTTTGCTTTTCTCCCTGCCGAGGAGTGAATCGAGATAGGCGGTCGAAGAGATTCTGGGCGAGGGGGTGATCAGCTTTCACTGCGAGAGCCGAGAATCTATGCAATTTCGGATAATATTGTCGGTAATATTCTGGAAGCAAGGACGAGGCCCGGCCCGCGCAGGCTTTCACGAAGCCGCAGCGTCGCCCTCGAGTGAGGCGTGGAAGACGATCATGTCGCGCGGGTCGCTTCCGCTTGGCTTCTCGCGCGGAGGGAGGCTATCCCAATGCGCGGTATTTCCATGGAGACCGGGACGTATGGTGTTAGTTCCCGCTCCGGTGCGACGTGTGCACGCCGTGCGGTCTACCGCGCCTGCCGCGAGCGAGCGGGCGGGCTGCCGGGACAGTCGGGGCTTGCTCCGAGGCGGAGAAAAAGGCAGCCTCGGCAGGTATGCGCCCCCGAGTTTCCGCGACCGTCACCACGCCTGCGAGTTCAGGCATGAGGAATCAGGCCAGTGAGGAGCCCAAGCCGCGCGGGCGGAGTGTCTTCTGGCTAAGCCTCGCGACAGGAGTGATCGGCCTGGGCGTGATCGGCGGGGCGCTGGCGGTGCGCAATGCCTTTGGGCACATGGTGCCGATGACCCAGCAGCAGCGGGCGGCGTTTGATCGTTCGCTCGCCAGCGTGCGCGATCATCTGTCATCTCCGGAGGTGGCGAGATTTTCCACGCCGGGAGAGGGGGAGACCTGGGCGTCCGATCTCGGCAACCGCGTGTTTATTTCCCGGGGCACGGTCGTCGCGCCGAACGGCGCGGGCCTGATGGTCCGCCAGGAGTGGCAGGTCGCCTACGATGCGGCCGCCAGTCGCGTGCTCTACCTGCGGGTGGGGGACGAGCGGAGCGGCGACATCAATGCCGCCGTGGCTGCGGCCAAGGTGCCTGCCGGGCAGCGGCTTTAGGTCCTGAGCGAAGGCGGGGGCGTTTCCCCCTCCTGCGGGATGCGGTCAGGCGCGGTGGGCCTCGGGATTCTCCCAGTCGAGGGGAATGGAAAAGGAAAAGGTCGCGCCGTCGGTGCGGTCGGTCTCGACCCAGATGCGGCCGCCGTGGGCCTCGACGAGTTCCTTGCACACGGCGAGGCCGAGGCCGGAGGAGTATTTGCCGCCCTTGGCGATGCTGACACCCTCGCCGAAGATCTTTGTGATGTCGCTGATCGGCACGCCGGGGCCATTGTCGCTGACGGAAAAAACGACGCAGGGATGGCCGTCATTCAGGCGCAGGCGGGCGTCCACGCGGATCTCTCCGCCCTCGGCGCTGAAGCGGATGGCGTTGGAGAGGAGATTGACCAGGACGCGGATGATGCGGGTGGGGTCGGCCAGGACGGGCTGGGGAAAGGTTTCGCCGATCGTGATGGTCTGCCGCTTGTGCTCCGACTGCGGCGCGATCTGGTCGATGGCCGAGGCGATGAGGTCGGCGGGTAGGCACTCGGCGTGGGAAACCCGACCGTGCCCATCGGGGGAGGTGTCGAGGAGCGCTTCCACGATCGAGGCGAGCGCTACGGTGTTTCGCTCAGCGACGTCCAGGGCCCGATGCAAAGCGTCCGGGTTGCCTGTCGCCGCTTTCGCGTTTCTCAGGCTGAACATGAGCGCACTCAGGGGGGTGCGCATATCATGCGCGATCATTCGGACATCCATGCGAGTGGTAATAATATTGCGATAATCGCTCTTCGCAACGGGATGATTCGCGGAACTCCCTCGATTCCCCCCCAAGCGCCGGTGCGCGAGGCGGGGCAATTTGCGTATTTGTGCGTAAGAATGTGCCCCGCTTCTCCCGGGGAGCAGAGAAAACGCGCCTTTCTCCCGTCCTCGCGGGCCGGTGGTGCGATGACTGCCGTCTATTAGGATCACGACTTGCTGCTCGATAGGATGCAGCGGGAGAAATCCTGGTGTTCCTGCGCGCGACGGAGGAGGGCGGCTACGACATACGCGTCTGCGGCCTGATTCGGCAATGGCAATGGCTTTAATCTTTCGAGGCAGAAGGGCGCACGGAAAGATCAGAATGATGCTCCGTTTCCTGGTCCTGAGAGGCCGGGCAGGAACCAAAGGATGGGCTGCCGAAAAAGAGCCTCCGAAACAACCGATCTCGAATGGAGTCGGGAAGGGCTTTCGCGGCGAGTTTCAACAGAAGATGATCTTTGCCCACGAGCTTCCTGGCGGGAGGAGCCTCGCTCCGCAGGACATCAAGTACGGCGTGGGCCACAAGCGAGGGAGGACTCCCTTTGGTCTCGGACTCCATGGTAACCTTCATAAACCGCCTGAGCATATCGGCGTAGCGTCGTTGCCCCTCTGGGGATAGAGAAGCGATAGTCTGTTCATTTTTGGCGGCGAGCTTCTCGGCGGAGCCTGAGTTGATGGAGGCCGGTTGCAGGCATGTCACATGAATACCAGCGGGATAAAGCTCCAGCCGCATGCAATCACTGATGGCCTCGACGGCGTGCTTCGAGGCACAGAGCGTGGCCCCGAAGGGTATCGTGATTAATCCTCCGATGGATCCCATGTTGACGATCCGGCCTTGAGCACGATGGAGAAGAGGCAGGAAGGCCTGCGTGACAGCCACCAGGCCGAAGACATTGACCTCAAAAACTGCGCGGAAATTTCTAACAGGATGGAATTCAATCGGAGCGACGTCCGCGATACCTGCGTTATTAATGAGCCCGGCAAGACCGGCTCCTTCAAGTTCGTGCTCCATCTTCTGCACGGCGGCACGAATGGATGCCTCATCACTGACGTCGAGCTCGATCTCGCTCAGGTTTTCCTGAATGGATCGATCGGAAAGTGTGCGAACTCCCGCAAAAACACGGTACCCCGATTTGCTCAGCAACTGGGCAGTTGCCAAGCCGATCCCTGAGGAAGCTCCTGTGACGAGAATCGCGGGTAGCGCGGCCATCGCGGGATCGTAGGCTGATGATCCGGGATCTGAAAAGCCAGAAGTCGACAAGCCTCCCATGCTTTGACTGCTCCTCGCTGATACTCGAGTCTTTCTGCCGATTTCAATACATCGTCCGCAGGGACCGTCAATCGACGAAGCGCCAGCGGCCCGTGCCGACCTTGCGCACCCCGGGGCATTTCTTCCCGGTGCTGCTGAACCAGGACTGGACGCGCGATTTTAACACGCCCAGCTCCCTGGCGATCTCTGCGGGTGTTTTGCCTGCTCCTCCCGCTTCCCGCAGACACGCGAGGATGGATTCTTTCATTCTCCGGTGCTTCGCTCCGCCGCGCGGGCTCAGGGAGGTATCAGCGGCAGGGATGGGGTTCGCCTCGGAGGTGGCGGGGCGTTTATCTTCGTGCCGTTTCGTGAGCTGTGCCACGGAAGGGAATCGCCTTCGTGCCGGGGAGTGGATGTTGGCGGCGAGAAAATGGGTGGGCTGCGATGAGGTGCGCGTTTGCTGAAAATGAGTCGCGCCCCTGAGCGAATCCTAGGGTCACGCCCGGCGCTGGAGCGGGGGACGATTTCCCTGTGTCAACCGACACCTTATGAAACTCCCTGTCGTACTCTGTCTCGCAGCGTTTACCGCTGTGTCGGCCGCTCGGGCGCAGGCTCCGGATAATACCGGGACCAATGCCCGCGACCAGCACAGCGGCACTCCCACCTCCGAACAACAATCCAATGCCCCGGCGGACGTGAAAATGACCGCCGAGATCCGCAAGATGGTCATCGCCGACGAGGCGCTCTCCGCCCTGGCCAAGAACGCGAAGATCATCACCATCGACCAGGTCGTGACATTGCGCGGCCCCGTCGAGACGGAAAAAGAAAAGGTCCTCCTGGAAACGCACGCAAAACACGCGGGCGCCTCCAAGGTCGTCAACCTCCTCGAAATCAAACAACCCTAACTCTCCCTTAACTATGTCCAAAGCCATTGTTGGTATTGCCAAGTCCGCCCCGCAGGTGGAACGAACCCTCCTTGATCTCCAGAATACCGCCGCCATCCCGGCCGCGAACATTTCCGTGCTCATGCCCGACTCCGGCAGCACGCCGGAACTGGGTGCCGTGAAGGCGTCGAAGGCCCCGGAAGGCGCGACCACCGGTGCGGTCGCCGGAGGCGCGATCGGCGGCACGCTGGGCCTGCTCGCAGGCATCGGCACGCTGGCCATCCCGGGTCTCGGCGCCCTCGTCGCGGCGGGTCCGATCATGGCCGCGCTGAGCGGCGTGGCGGCTGGTGCGACGGCGGGAGGCGTGGTCGGCGCTCTCGTCGGTCTCGGGATTCCCGAGTACGAGGCGAAGACGTACGAGACGCATATCAAAAACGGCGGCTACCTTATCGCCGTGCACACGCCCTCGCACGAGTCCGCACACAGCGTGCGCGACATCTTCAAGGCGAACAAGCTCGAGGACATCTCGGCGGTTTCCGAGGAGAAGTAACCCACCCGCCCGGCGCTTCGGCGTCGGGCGTCCTGTTGCTTCTCATTCGGCTGAGGCTTGCCCGGCTCTCCGCGCCCCGGGCGATTCCGCGAGTCTTGGGTTTTCTCCGGACGCGCGGGGAGTCTGGCGGAGGGTCGGGCCGCCCGCTCCTGGTCGGCAAATTGCGCCAGGCGGGCTATCGGGCACGGTCCACCCAATGGCGCTCCCTGCGGGTGTCTTTCACCAATGAGGCTGGCATGGCCGTCCAGCTCTGGGCGCAGGAAATACGGCGCGCTGGCGGTGCGCCCGCCCGTTATCCTGCGATCTGGTATCTGGCGCGCAGGCGCTCGGAGACTTCCTTTGCGTCATAAACCGTGCCGGGATGATTGGCGGGCGGGTTCTTGAAACAGATGATCTTGAGCGAGGAGCCCGGCCGGTAGACGGAGGCGGTCTGGTTGTAGGATTGCGTGCTCGATGTCATCCCGCCGGTCGGCCCATAGGTCCCGGTGGCATACGAGTTGGCCCATTGATCGACCTCTGTCGTGCGGCCGATGTCCTGTTTGTTCACGACCGAGAAATAGCGGAAACCATACTCCTGTGCCGTGTCGGCCGCTTTCAGCAGCGCATAGTCATCGACGATCTTGTCGGCAGCGTAACTGCTGGCCCGGAAGTTCACGCGGAACGAATCCGCCGCGAGACGGTCCACCTCCCAGCCGCCGATGTCGCGCTTCGGTCCATAGTACAACGGTGTCGAGCAGCCCGCGAAGGCGATCGCGGCGAGCAGGGCGGAAAGGAGTCGGGTTTTCATGATAGGGTTCACTGGACAGCGCATTCCTGGCGGGCAACCGAGGCGGCGGGCAGGCGAGCCGACGAACCTCGCGGCGGCGTTCCTGAAGTCCTTTTGCGCGTTCCCACCATATGCAGGCAGGTACTTATATGCGGACCCGGGCGAGGATTCAATAAACCTCCCGGGGGGAACAGCACCCCGGGGCAGCGGTCCGGGTCGGCCCCGCGTGCATTGAGGGAATCCGAGTCTGGTGTGGCTCGTGATCGCGCTGGCCGGGCTTACCGGGGAGCCTGCCGTCGGCTCATACGACGACGTAGCAGGAACACGACCGCTCCTCCGGCCAGCATGAGGAAAGTGGTCGCAGGTTCGGGAACGGCGGTGACACTCATTTTGATCGAGTGGTCCGTGTCCTCAAAGAGGTAGGCATCGACCCCGACTCCGAGGCCGTAAATGGCCATGTCGTCGAGGAATCCTGCGGTGAAGGTATTCGTGCCGGTCGCGGCCGCGCCGATGAGGGTGAGGGTGTCGCCTGCGCGGAGATCCCAGCCGTTGTTGGCCACCATGACGTAAAGCGCGCCATCAAATGTCCCATGGCCATCGCTGGAAAATATAAACTGGTCGAAGCTCTGGCTGGAGAGGACGTCGAACTGCATGAGGGCGTATTGACTCTGCGTATAGTGGCCGGTCATGTAGGTGTCGGTTACCGAGCCATCGCCGCCAACGAGGAGCGTTCCCATGTTGCTGACCGTGGCAACGATCGACGTTCCGGTATTGAAGATGCCGGTGTCTTCATTCGTGAACGTGCCGGTGGCATCCTCATTGAGCGAGATGTTGCCGGTGACCGTGCCCGCATTGGTGACGTTCAGGTTGTTGCCCGTGGTGTAATATATCCCGCCGGAAACACTGCCGTTGACCTGGATGTGGTTGGTTTTCCCGCCATCGACCCGGATGCCGTAGTCGGTCCCGGATACGGAACCGTTCACGGTGATGGTGATGTCATTGCCCGCGCTGCCGTTTCCGGCGACATTTTGTGCGAAGATACCGATCGAGTGCGTGCCCGTGGCCGAGATCGTGCCCGTCTGGGTGATCGTGAGGGTTCCATTTTTGCTGCCATCGGTGGAGGAATTGGTGCCGCCGGTGCTGCCTGCCCAGCTGCCCTGGAGGCCGCCGCCGCCGCCAATGACCTGCGCGAGGATGCCGTTGGCCCCGACTCCCGAGGTCGAAACGGTCCCGTTCACGGAGACATGGGTCTCGCCGCCATAGCCATGGGATTGATCTTCCTGGTCAAAGACATTGATGAGGGTGCCTTGACCGGCCTCGGGGTTCGCGATTCCGCCGCCGCCCCCGATCGACTGGACGACGATCGCGTGAGCGCCGTCGCCGGTGGTCGTGATGGTGGTCCCCTGGGCGAAGGTCGCGTTGATCGCGCCGCCTTCCTGCTGGTCGTCGTTGGTTCCCGTCCGCCCGAGGGTCATGTCGCCGCCGGTTTGTTTCGACGTGGCAATGCCGCCGCCACCGCCGATCGACTGGAGGACCACACCAAAGGCGTTGTCGCCTGCGGTGCTCACATTGAGCAGGGCGTTGTCGACGCTCACGGTTCCGCCATGGCCATACGAGTGGGTGCCGCCGAGCGTGAGGGCAGGGGGCGTGACTCCGTCGAGGCTGCCTTGATACGCGAGGCTGCTTCCTGTTA
This sequence comes from Terrimicrobium sacchariphilum, assembly GCF_001613545.1. Lineage (NCBI taxonomy): Bacteria > Pseudomonadati > Verrucomicrobiota > Terrimicrobiia > Terrimicrobiales > Terrimicrobiaceae > Terrimicrobium > Terrimicrobium sacchariphilum. The sequence continues at coordinate 2,805,465 of NZ_BDCO01000002.1, read as the reverse complement.
CCGCGATGCCACCGCCGCCGCCGATCGATTGCAGGACGACACCATGCGCCGCCTCGCCCTGCGTGGACACGAGACCGGTTCCCTGGAGCGTCACCGTATTGCCATCGCCCTTGGCATCGCTGCTTGATCCGCCGAGGGCGATCGTGCCGGTGGCGGCTGCCGAGCCGTCCGTCGAGAGTCCGCCGCCGCCGCCGATGCTTTGCGCCACGATGCCGTAGGCCGCGAAGCCGCGCCCGTCACCCGCGTTGCCCGTACGAATATCCGAGGAGGGCGCGAGGGTGATGGTCACGGTATCTCCGTTGCCATAGCCCTTGTCCGCACCGAGCCGCACATCGAGGTCGGGGAGGGCGATGCTGTTGGTGCCAAAGATGGTTCCCGCCTTGCCGCCGCCTCCTCCCACCGACTGGGCGACGAGGCCCATGGAGAGGTCGCCCTGAGTATGGACGATTCCCTGCCCGGAGGTCGCGCCGCCGTTGGTGACCGCGACCTTTCCGCCATCGACAGCTGTGTTGTTGTTCAGGTTGATGCCGAGGTTTACTCCGACATGCAGGTTCGGATAGACGCCGAAGGTCGGGCTGACGACAAAGGGAATGTCGGAACCCGAGGTGGCGAGTCCGCCGCCTCCGCCAATGGACTGGGCGAAGACACCGTAGGCGTCATTCTGCGAGGTAGTAATCGAGCCGGTATTGGAAATAGTGACGGCGCCCCCCGAGCCCGACTCGCCGCTGGCACCATTGATCCGGACGCCGAGGCTGAGGGTCGTGCGGGTATCGAGCGAGCCGTCGGCCGCCACGCCGCCGCCGCCGCCGATGGACTGGGCGAAAAGCCCCTGAGAACTGTAGCCGGAGGTCGAGATCGAACCCTCGTTGGTGAGATCGATCTGGCCGCCCGCGTGGGAGTCGCCTCCAGCGCCGCCGACGGACGCGTTGATGCTGTAGTTGTTATTCCGTTCCGGGGGATCAGGAGGATCGTTCGGGTGCTCCGGGTCGGGGGGCGGGGGGTCCTGATAGGTGAAGGGGTCGATGACGGCGGAGTTGGAGGTCGCATTGGCAGCTCCGCCGGTGCCGCCGCCACCGCTGATCGACTGGGCAAAGACGCCGTGCGAGCGTGTTCCCGTGGTGGCGATCGAACTGCCGCTCGTGTTGTCCACCTTGACTGCGCCACCCTGTCCGCCGGTGCCGCCTTTGCCGCCGACAGCGATGGTCGAAGCATAGGTGGTGGCGGGAGCAAGAAGATTGGCGAGATTGGCAAGCGGGCCGGTGGAGGCCTCGATATCGGATGTGCCGCCATTGCCGCCGCCGCCGCCGATCGACTGGGCATGGATGCCTGTGGCATCGCCCGCCGTGGTGGAGATCGAGCCGCTGTTGGTGACGAGCACCGAGTAGCCGTCGTTGACGCCGGAGCCTACCGTCGCGGAGCCGCCGTGGGGGCCCGTCGCACCGATGGCGAGGTCAAATTCGTAGCTGTTATTTCCGCCAGAGGCGCTGCCTCCCCCGGAGTTGCCGCCGCCGCCGCCGATGGCCTGGGCGAGGATGCCCTGTGAGCCGGAGCCTGATGTCTGGATGGTCCCGTCATTGGACAGATTGATAAACCCCGCATCCCCGCCGCCGCCCGCCTTCCCGCCCAGGCCGAGATTGACCACGATGTTTGTGGTATCGGGACCCAGGTTGGGTGTCTTGGCCACGGCGTTGCCGATGCCGCCATTGCCGCCGCCGCCGCCGATCGACTGGGCAAAAAGTCCCGCCGCATTTTGGCCGTGGGTGGTGATCGATGCGGTTCCGGTCTCGTTCGAGAGGGTCACGTCTCCGCCGTTGCCGCCGCCTCCGCCATTGCCGCCGTGGGCGATCGTGATGGGAACCTCGGGGACGCCGGAGTCAATGACGGCCGCCATCGCGGTCGAGTCGCCACCCGAGCCGCCGCCTCCGCCTACGCTTTGGGCAAAGACCGCGTGGGAGCCGTCTCCCCAGGTGGTGACGGAACCCTCATTCTGCAGGCCGACCGTGCTGCCATTTCCGGCTGTGCCGCCAAAACCGCCGAGCGCGAGATCGATCCCGATCGACGGATACTCGCCAAGACCGGAGGTGAGCGACTTGGCGATCGCCGATCCGCCATGGCCGCCGCCACCGCCCACGCTTTGAGCAAAAAGGCCGTAGGAGTCGCTGCCATCGATCGACGGCGCTCCCGTGCTGATACCGGTTCCTGTCGTGATGGTGCCCAGGTTGGTTCCACTGACCTCCCCGCCATTGCCTCCGGTTCCTCCGTGCCCGCCCACGGCGATGCTGATGGCGAGACCCCCTGCGGAGTCCGACATGGCGGCCCCGCCGGTTCCGCCCCCGCCGCCGACAGATTGCAGATGCACCGCTGCGGAGTTGTTCCCGTAAGTATGGACGGAAGAAGTCGCTTCGAGCGTGGCCGAGACCGTGCCACCGGCACCACCGCTGCCACCTTTGCCGCCGATGCCAGCCGAGAAGACCGGCGAGATCGTGGTCGCCGCGCCCCCGTGTCCGCCGCCGCCACCGATGCTTTGGGCGATGATACCCGACGAATGATCCGCCAATGTCGTGACGCTGCCCGCGTGATCGATATTCACGACGCCGCCCGAGCCGCCCTGGCCGCCGCGACCGCCCACCGCGACAAAGATGCCCTTGGCATTGGCTCCGTTGCCGCCGCCTCCGCCGATGCTTTGGGCCAGGACGCCGACAGAGTTGACGTCAAAGGTTTCCAGCGTGCTCCCGGCGTAGGTGTTTACGTGGACGAGTCCTCCATTGCCGCCTTTGCCGCCCTTGTCACCGATGAATAACGCCGCCTGATCGCCTCCGGCGTTTCCTCCGCCACCTCCCAGGCTCTGGGCGAGAATGCCGATCGAGGCCGCCGAGGGGACTATTCCGTCGCCGGTGGTGATCAATCCCCAGTTATTGACTGTGACAGACCCTCCGTCATGGCCGGTGGAACTGCTGGAGTTGTTTCCCAGTATCAGGCCGGTGTTGTTGTCCTCCCAGGTTCCGGTGAGTTGATTGATCGGAGAGCCGGGTGGGGCCAGAGTGCCCGCGGCGGCGAGGTCGTTGTTCACGAGTCCGCCACTGGCCGAGCTGATGGCGAGGATGGCATGTGCGCCCTCTCCGAGGGTGAGGATCTGGCCGTAAACTCCGTTGGTGACCGAGACGGTGCCGCCGCCTCCGTCTGTCGATCCTGCGCTTCCGAGATAGCTGCTTTGTCCGCTCGAGCCCGAGACGGATGTCACCTGGGCGGCGCCTCCCAGGCTGAGCGCGGCAATACCGACGGAAACCTTCCCTCGGGTTGAGACTGTGCCGTCATTCGTCACGGCGGCAGTACCCCCGTAGCCGCTGCCGCCCTTGTTGACGGTCTGCGAGGTGTAGGGGTTGATCAGCGCGTTCGTGCCAGCGCTGACGGCGAGCACGCCGATGGAAAGGAGCGAGTCGGCATTGCCCACCGAGACGCTGGTGTTGCGGTCGAGGTCGACCTCCGTCTGGCCGCCGGAGACATTCGATCCCATGTTCGGCTCGTCAGGGGTATAGGCTTCGCTGACGGCGTAAATTCCCACCCCGGTCTGGCCGGTGTCGCCGTCGTGATCATTCACCCGGATCGAAGTTCCGCCGACGCTCTCGTAGAGGTGAACCTCAATCGTTCCCCCTGTCGCGAGCGGGCTGTTCAGTTGGGCTCCGGTGGTGGTGACGAAGATACCGGCCCCGAGGTTGGCGGTGACATCGATCTTGCTCGTGTGACTGACGCCCACCTGGTTGAGCGTCGGGTTGCTGCCAAAACTGGTGCCAGGACCCGCAGCCGAAGAGGCGGAAATACCCGCGGTAATGACCGATGCGTCCGACTGCGTCATCGTGATGGTGGAGCCATTGTCGGTCGTGACCTGGATGTTGCCGCCGGCCCAGGTCTGTCCGGTGGTGACATTGTTATCTCCGGTGGAGACGGCTTGGATTCCGCTGAGTTCCGCTGTGCGGAATGCCGTGGGGAGCAGTTCGATCGGATTGGCCAGAGGTCCCCGCCCGGTGCCATTGACAGTCAGGTTGCCCGAGTGGTTGAAGGTGATACCGGCGCCTACATTGGAGGCGGTGGATTCGCCCAGGGCAAAGACAGCGGCATTGCCGAGGGCGCCCGCGAGATTGTTGAACGCCTTGGCGTCGCTGAAAACGATGTCGCCATCGGTATTGACCGTGAGATCCCCGCTGTCGGAAGAGATGAAGAAGAGCCCGTAGGCGTTCGGATCGCTGACGCTGACGGGTCCGATGATATTGGATGTCAGCGTATATGCCTGGGAGTCTCCAGATTCGCGGATCAGCTTGACATAGCCCGGGTAGGTGACCCCGGGCGCGGCGGGATCAAAGGTGGCCGTGATGTCATTCCCGACGGCAGGCGTCACCGTGAAGCCGGGCGTGGATTCCGTCGTCGCGGCGAACCCCCAGTTGAGCACAGCAGCAGAGGCCAGGGCGCTCGCCACATATCTTGGGAAGCGATTACCCAAACCCATTTTGAATCTTTTGACCCTGCTGACCATGGTGGAAATGAAAATTCAGGTATAGCAATCGACTCCGAACGTGACCGCCAGATGCCCGAGAATTGACTCTGGTCAATGCGTCCCGTCAAACGGAATTTCACGATGGGAGTGGAGAAATTCCACGCGAGAAATTCGCGCCCGGTTGCGCTTTCCGACGCCCTCCACTCCGGCCCCATTGGAGGATACGCTCCCCGACCTCATGGGGAGATGGTGCCAGATCGACGCCAAACACAGACTTTCGGACACCACAGGCCCAAACCCGCACGGCGGGAGCTAGCTTCCCCAGAGATGCTCGGCCTCGAGGACGTGCCGCCGATTCCAGCCCTTTCGTTCGGGACCGTGGTCTCGCTTCCGATATTCCGTCACGACGTTCGCTCGATCAGCTCCGCCACGGAGGCAAAGGCCACATCCACCGCGCCGAGGACATTGGTCGTGTAGCAGATATAGCGGTCCTCCAGGCAGAACTGGGGATGCGGGTGCACGTGGTATCGGCGGCGGGGCAGGGCCGGAGCCGGGAGGTGCGACGCGATGGCGACGGTCCGGCGGGTCGCCGTATTCGTAAAGGTCACCGTCCACTCCTCGGGCGACAGCGCCATGTCGCTTGCGATGTATTGACCGGTCCTGTCGGCGTGCGAGTGGATGCAGTCGCCGGGGAAGAGCGTGCGCTGGCCGGTGCGGATGTTCACCCGCTCCGTGCCCTCGTGGTAGCGCACGTACCAGATGTGCTCGCCGTCGGGGTCCCACCATTCGTGTCCCCGGAGCGGCGAGGGATCGTCGGGATATACGGGCCGCGCGATCTCGCCGCGCCGCAGGAGCCAGAGCCGGTCGTCGATGCCGCCCGGCGCACCCGTGGAGGCACCGGTCCAGGTATCCTGGGCGATGAGCATGAGGCCGGGATCAGTCGGGCTGAATTGCGCGTGGTTGTAGCAGCGGTCAAATCTCTGCCACAGCCGGAAGCCCGACCCATCGAGCGGCAGGTCGCCCGCGAACCATTCGTCGCCGATCTGCGCGTCGATGATGAGTGAAGAGCGGTCGGCGGTGAATCCCAGGTGGGTTGCGAGCCGGAGCGGCCTCCGCCCACGCGCCAGCCCGGCGGGGAACTCCCCCACGCGCCGGGCGGTGTCGTTCAACCCCGGACCGCGACTCCATACCTCCAGCCCTGTCGTCCAATAGGCCTCGCCCGTCCTCTCATCCACACAGGGAGACGCATCCGCGAACTGCGTCTCGGGAAACCAGCGCACCTCCTGCGTGGCGAAGTCGGTCACGCCCAGCGAGCGGCCCTGGTAGGCATCCCCTCCGGGAGGAAAGGCGCAGTAGAACCAATGGTACCGCCCATCGAGCGAGAAGCTCCGGTTGGTAAAGTAAAAGGATTGCTGGATGGGGGCGACGCGCTCCCGCAGCAGGTGGCTGGTCACGCCCGAGACGGGGTCCTGCCAGGGGACGAAAAGCCGGGAATTCTCGACCGTGGTCATTCTGGTTGAGGGAAGGTCAATACGTGCGCACGTTGCCCGAGTACCCGAGCTGGGTCCAGTTTTCCTGCGTCATCGGGGTCCAGCCGGTGAGTTCCTGCGAGTCCACGTGTCCGTCGAGGTAGAGGCGGTTGGCCCGGTCGCCGTGGTAAAAGCCGAGCAGGTCCTTGTCCCCCGAGCTGGTGCCGAACCATCCGCGCCAGTTCGTGGGCTTGCGGGGTTTGCCGTCGGCCAGGAGGACGAAGCCCGAGGGGTTCACGGCAGAGGCCCTGAGCATGGTGTATTTTGGATGATAGGAGTTTGCGCCCTTCGCGGGTCCGGTGATGGCAGCGCGGTAGCTGACGAAATACGCTCCGCGTTCGGTGGGCGTAAAGTCGCTCACCGAGGCCGGGCAATGGTAGAGCGAGGGCTGCCGCGCGGGATTGTTGAGTTCGTACTCCATCCCGACATACGGGGCGAGGAGCGAGGGCCAGAGGGCCGCGCCATCGCTGCCCTGGTCGCAGGGGACGATGTAGTTATCATTCTCCGCCGACCAGGTCATGGCGGCGATGCCGAGCTGGCGCAGGTTGGACGCGCACCGGGAGGCGTTGGCGTTGTCCTTCACCTTTCCAGCCACGGGAAAAAGGAGCACGAGCAGGATCGCGGTGACGGCGATCACGCTGAGCAGTTCGATCAGGGTGAAGGCGGAGCGCCTGGAGCCTGGGCCACGATGGAGTACGACGATCTTCATCACCGGGAAGTGCTGGCGGCGGCCTGGGTGAGGCTCACGCGATGAATCCTGACAAAGGGATCGGAACTGGCCCCGCCGCCCACGCCGCAGCCGAGGGCGAAGATGCCGGGCGTGATATGCGGCGCGCGGGTATTGAGCGGCCCGGAGGAGAAGATCGGTTCCTTGCCCGCCGCGTCATCGTCGAGGTACACCGAGAACTCCCAGGTGTTCTGCTGCGGGTTGCTGAAATCGACGGAAAACTCGAGCCGGTACCGCGTGTCGGCCAGGAGCTTCGCGGCGGGCTTCGATCCGGCGTCGGAGACGTATTTCAGGCCGAGGTTGCTCTCGAGTGTGATATGTACGGCGGTCACGGTCTTGCTGGTGGTGAGCCAGTCACCGCTGTTGATCGCGACCTGAAAGATCCCCCGACCGCCGGAGACCGTGAGCGGCGTGAAGACCACGGCGCCCTTCAGGACAAGCGCCTTCTCCGCGGCGACCTCGGGCGCGATTGTTTTGACTGCTCCCGCCTGGCCCCACTCCGTGCCGTTGTTGATAAACTCCAGCACATGCGCACCGTCGGCCTCGGCCACGAGGATCTCGACGTTGGGGATCTCCAGTCGCGTCGACATCTGGGCCTCGCCCGAGCCAATGGTGTCCGCGTTCGTATAGGAGCGAACCTCGGCGTCTTTGAAATCCGTGGAAAGAATCACCCCGGCCGGGAGTTGCGGCAGCATCGCCAGGGCGGCGGTGATGAGGATGGGAAACAGTCTGGTCATGGGAGGGGAGCGGGGTGCTGGAGGTACAATGTTCCCATGGCCCCGGAATGACAATTGGCAATCAAGTTGACACGTCAGCGTGAGGTGTGGACGGCTTTGGTTGACGCGTCAGCATTTCGTGGCCTTGAGATTTTGCGCGGGGCGGCGGATTCTTGCGGGCATGGCCGGGGCGCTGCTCCGGCGTCCCCTCCCATCACCTTACGATTTTGCTGCTTTCATCTTCCATGTTCCGATCTGCCGCCGGTTCGTTCTTCCGGGTCTCCGCCATTGGCCTCGCGCTGATGGCGGTTCGCGCTCAGGCGCTCGCCGGGGAAAATCCGGCCCCCTCGCCACCGCCAGATCACGAGTCGATCATCTGCAATCACTATCTGCCTCCTGGTACGGCATTTCCCGATGTGCGTTGCAAGGCGGCGGTGACACCGGGCGGCAGGCTCCTGTTTGCGCGGGGTGCGAGGCCAGTCGTCGAGCTGCCGGTGCGAAATGATCGCGCGGAGGCAATCGCGGCGCGGTACACGCTGCGGTTTCTCGACCGGCAGGGAACGCAGATCTTTGAGAAATCCGGAGCGCTCGATTTGCCCGCGTGCGGCGAGGCTTCCGTCACCGCGACCCTCGATACGGACGGGCTGAAATACGGCGTCTACGACCTCATCCTCACCGTGCAGGCGGGCGGCGCGACCCTGGCGGAGCGGGATTATTACGTGGGTGTCATTTCGTCCGCGGAGATCCCCCGCGCGGCGAAAGGCGACTTTCTCTATGGGCTCGATCCGAACTATGGCGGCGTCAAGGCTCGTTCGCCGCAGCCGGCCGCGCCGGGTCGGAAGGCTGAGCAGGGCCAGTGCGACCTCCTCGGCTGGGTGCTGGCCTCCGGCGCAGACATCCTGCGCACGGCGGGATTTGGCATCGGGCCGGGCGCGTGGTCGGACGACACGCGCGACCTCGCCATCCTTTCCCGGCATGGCCTTGAGGTCGTGGGCATGGCGTGGCCGCCGTCTCCCGATGTGACCGTGGAGGGAAAGAGCGGCGCGTTTTCTGAAGCGGTCTGGACCTCCTGGCTGGCGCTGGCGGAATCCGCCGCCCGCAGAGCGCCCGAGGTCGTCTACTGGGAGGTCGGCAACGAACCCGACCTCGGCTATCCCGACATCGACGCCTATACGAAGATCTACGAGGCAACCTGCCAGGCGATCAAACGCGGCAATCCACGCGCGGTGGTGATGAACGGCGGTATTACCTTTTTCGGAGCGGCGGGCAGGCCGAACTCCCGCCGCTTCCTTGAGCGGGTGAAGCCGGAGTTCCTCGACGCCATCGCCTTTCACGCCCACGGCCCGGGTTCGCTCGCGGAGGAGAACATCGCCGCCCAGGTGCGCCGGACGGCGCAGGCAGCCGGCATGGGGGACAAGCCGCTCATCGACACGGAGTCCGGCATGTTCGTGGGGTCCCGTCGGCAGGAGGACGTGCAGGCCGCCACCGTGCTGCAAAAGCAGGCTTACGCGCAGGCCACAGGCATCGAGTACCTCATGACCTTCCGCCTGCATGCCTTCCGGCGCGGCGATGTCGGCTATGGCATGCTGCGCTCGGACCAGGAGCCGCTGCCCGCCTTCCTCGCGTACCGGACCATGACCGAGCACCTGAAGGGGCTGTCCTTTCAGAGCCAGCTCGTGACGGGCAAGGCTCATGCCGAAGGCTACTCCTTTGCCTCGCGCAATGATGCCCGGCGCGCCTGCCTGCTCTGGGCCAATCAGCCCGCGTTTTACAATGTCTATGTGAAGGTCGCGGAATCGGCGGACGGCGCGAGGAATCTCCGCTTCATGGACCTTTACGGAAACACGTCTCCTGCCGTGGCCTCGCCGGAGGGCGTGGTGCGGGTCGAGGTCACGGAGACGCCGGTCTACCTGCTGTGGGATGCGGTCGACCCGGCCTTTCAGGCCGTGGTGGCGCGGTCGATCCTGGAAACGCCCGACATGGCGGTCGTGGTGCCGGGCCGGGAAAGCGCGCTCGATCTCGCGATCCGCAATCCCGCCGACCGGCCTCTCCAGGCCACGCTCTCCGCGACGACGAGCGATCCGGAGCAGACCGTGGTCTCGCCCGTGCGGCAGTCGGTCGCTGTCCCCGCCCGGGACTCGCTGCCGGTGCGTCTCGGGGTGACGTGGAACCCCGCCGCGCTGCATTATCAGTGGCCGGAGACCTGGCGGGTCTTCACGAACGATCCCGCCCCCGATATCGACCTGTCGGAGTTGCGCTCAGAACCAGACCGCCTCGGCGATCAATCCGGTCGCTTGGTGAAGGCAACCCCGGGCGGCTTGATCAATCTGCTCCCGCCCGGCGAGGCTCCTCGCGAGAAGCGCGCCGGATACATCCTCGGTACCGTGCACGCGGAGCGCGACGAGACCGTCCGGGTCGCGTGCAATGCCGACTGGTGGATGGAGTTTCGCCTGAATGGAGCGCTCATCTGCAGCACGATGGAGAGCGGGAATGAAGGGCGGGTATTGACTGAGCGCATCCTCGATCTGCCCCTCAAGAAAGGCGACAACCTCATCGCCATCAAGGTGCTGGGCGGCAAGGGCGGATGGAGTGTGACCCTGCCTCCGCCCGCCGCGCTCCCCGCCCTGCTCGATCCGCGCCGCTCCGGGGACTTCGTCGACCTGTCGCTCGCCGACGAGGCCGGGAAGGAGATCGCCCGCGAGCGCCTGGCCATCGAACCCGTGCTCCGTGTTTCCCGCGTGGCAGGGCAGGGGGCTTTCCCCGTCCTGCCGGACGGCCCGCCGGTTTTCTCGCTGGAGAGCGCCCATGTGACGAATCACTTCGACAAGCTCCCCGACAGCACAAAGTTCTGGCAGGGACCGGACGACCTCTCGGCGGAGGGCTGGCTGGGAGGCGATGACCTGCATTTGTATCTTCTTGTCCAGGTGCGTGACAGTGAGGACCGCCCCGCGACGGAGACGGCGCAACTCGCGGAGTCGGACTCGCTCCTCCTCGCCGTGGCCCGTGGCGAGGCCGTCGGGATGTATCGTGTCGGGCGCGTCGGGGAGAAAACCGTGGTTGCTCCAGAGAGCCCCGGGTCGTCTGCCGACGGCATCGCGGCCACGGTGGAGCGTACCTCGGGTGCGACCGTCTACCGCATCACCCTCGACCGGCGGCTCGTCGGAGACGGGGTCTTCCGCCTGAACATCGCCGCCAATGACAACGATGCAGGCTACAGCAAGCAGTTCATCTCCTGGACCGGCGGGCTGGGGGAGACGGTCGATCCGGCTTTGTGGAAAAATGTCATTCTCGCGGAACCTATGAAACCAGGAGGCCGGCCATGAACGGATGTCGGTGCGCCGTCTTGGCAACCGTCCTGCTCGCCCAGGTCGTGCGGGCAGGGGAGGAATTGCCTGTTCCCGAGCCCGCCCGGCCCGCCGACAGCTTCGTCCAGATGATCGGGGTGGCGACGCATTTCAATTACCGCGACACCATGTACGACGGGCGTTGGGAGGCCGTGCGGGATCTCCTCGGCGGCCTCGGCGTGCGCACGATCCGCGACGACCTTTCCCCGAGGCATGACGAACTCTGGGAAAAATACGGCATCCGCGTGATCGCCATCGATGACGACCCGGCCACGCCCTGGGAGCAAAAGCTTCGCCAGTGGCGGGAGAAGCGCCATCTCCTCGCTGCCATCGAGGGTCCCAACGAGGTCAACGGCGGATGGAAGAAGCTCGGCAAAACCTATCACGGTCGAGGCTGGCCGGAGGGTCCCCGGGAGTTCCAGGACGATCTCTACAGCGCCATCAAGGCCGATGCCGCGCTGAAGGACATCCCCGTCATCGCCGCCAGCACCGCGTACAAGGGCGACGGCTCGCGGTTGGCTCCTCTCCGGAGCTTTGACATCGCCAATACCCATAGCTATCCCGCCGGGGCCATGCCGTCGGAGAGCCTCGACTTTCGCGACCCGTATCTCCTGCTCGGGCGCGGCGCGATCCTGCCGCCGCTCGCGGCCACCGAGACGGGCTATCACACCTGCCTCGCCAGCAGCCAGGTCATCGCGGGCACGCAGGCCGGAGTGTCGCACGAGGCGCAGCGCAAGTACCTGCCGCGCCTCCTCGCCGAGTATTTCGACGCTGGCTTCCGCTGGACGGTCTTGTACGAACTCGGCGCGGGCCGTCCGCGCAAGGCGGAGCAGGAGGACCCCGAGGCCGCCTTTGGCCTGCTCATGCCGGATGCCAGTCCAAAGCCCGCCTACTTTGCCCTGCGCGACCTTATCGCCTCGGTGGCGGAGTCCCGCTGGGACGCCTCCGCCCGCCAGTGGGTGCGCCCGGCCCCGTACCGCACCGGAGCCCTCGCGTTCACCCTGCGCGGTGCTCCGCCCTCCGTTCACCATACCCTGCTCCAGCGCTCGGACGGGTCTTTCCTGCTCCTGCTCTGGAACGAGGTGCCGGGCTTTGACCGGAAAGCGCGGAAGGATATCGCGAATGCCCCTGTGCCCGTGCGGCTCGTTCTTGCGCAAAAGGCCGCCGAGGTGACGGTGGTGACGCCGGGCGGGCAGGCTGCGCCCTGCGCGCGATTCACGGATGTTTCCACCATCGACCTCCAGGTACCCGACGAAGTGCTCGTCGTGACGATCAAACCCGCCGCGCCCATTCCGTCCGGCGGCCTCCCGCTGGCCGGGGACGTCGCGTCCCAGGCCTCGCCCACCTCCATCACGCTCGACTGGCCTGCGTATCCCGGTCCAGATGCATGGTGGGTTTACCTGCATGGCCGCAAGCTCGGGCAGGCCGCGCCCGGCACCGATGGACGGCTGCACTTCACGCTGCGCGACCTCCTGCCCGCCACCACCTATCCGCTGGAGATCATCGCTGCGTCCCGGGATGGCCGGGTATCCGATCCTGCGCGGATCGCGGTTGCCACCATCGACGCCTTTCCCGATCTGGTCATTCGCGACGTAAAGACTGCTCCGGCAAATCCGCGTCCTGGCGAGGAGGTGCGCTTCCTCGCGACGGTGGAAAACACCGGCTCCGCGCCGACCGGGGAGGGCGTCACCATCGGGGTGAAGTTCTCCATCGACGGAAAGACCGTGTGCTGGAATGACGCGCTGCGCGGCCCGCTCGCGCCGGGCCGGAAAGTCGAGGTGAGCGCGAACAACGGACCGCAGGGCCGCTCCACCTGGAAAGCCGTCCCAGGGTCGCACACGCTCACTGCTCAGGTCGACGACGTGAACCGCCTGATCGAATCCGACGAACTCAACAACACCGCCTCCGCCACGCTCGATGTCGCGGCTCCGCCCCCTTCACAACCATGAGACCCATCCTGTTCACCATCCTCGCTCTCGCCCTGGCCCATATCGCTCCGGCCAAGGACGCACCCGCCACCCTGGCTCCGCTCGGCGACAGCCGCACCGCCATCATCGCCTTTGACAAGGCCGGGCTGAACCGCACCACGCTCTGCCATTTCAACTGGGCCAATGCGCTGAACCAGCAGAAGTACCCCTGCACCGGCGTCTTCGGCATCTCTGGCGCGACGTCGGACACGATCATCTCGACGATGCTGGACCCGGCTCTCGCCTCCAACCCGAGGTTCCTCGTCATCCTGATGGGCGTCAATGATGTGCGCTCCCCCGGCTTCAGCTCGGACCACACAATGGCCAATATCGCCAAGGCTGCTGACATGGCCCTTGCCCGGGGCATCACTCCCATCGTCTGTACTGATCCCGGCTCGGAGCATTACCTCCCCGCGCACGTCGCTTTCATCAACGATCTGAACTCCCGCATCGCCGATTATTGCACTCGGACCAAGGGCGCGGTGCTTTTCGATATCGCCGCGCTCGCCTCCACGCAGCGAGCGCCCTCCATCATCCTGCAGCCGGGATGGTTCTACGACGGCATTCATCTCCAGACCCTCGGCGCGTACAAGGTGGGCGTCGCCCTCGCCGCGCTGCTCGACAGCCTCGGGGCCTCCGCCCCGGACTTCCCGGGCCTCGCCGGGAACATCCTTGGCAACCCGGGCTTCACCGGCACGGCAGGAAAACTCGGAGAGGGCAATACCGGCGTGCTGCCCGATCTCTTCACCGGGGGACGGGACAATGCAAACTGCTCGTCCGCCTTTTCCGTGAACGCCCGCCCCGACGGAACGAATGAACTCGTCGTCGACCTCAAGACCACCGCCCAGAACGGCCTCGGCGGCATGCGCGTCTCCCAGGTGATCCCGGTCGCCGAAAAAGCCGGGGGATTCCAGGCCGGAGTGCAGGTCGAGATTGATCCCGGCTCGGTAAATCTCGCCGACGTTCGGGCCGAGGTTACGCTCGTCTTCACCGACGGCACCTTCGCCGTGGCCTATGATTTCGACGGCACCCAGAAGCGCGATACCATCTCCGCCATCGATGCGGGCGGCCCGCTCGTGCTGACGTTGCAATCCCCGGTCAACCTCGTCGGAGAGGGCCGGGAGGTTAAAAGCGTGAAGTTCGTCCTCGGCGCCCGCGTCCTGGGACAAGGCAATGCCGTGCTGCGATTCCGCAATCCCTGGTGCCGGAAGGCTCCCGCCAGCCCGGCGGCGAACTAGCGGCGCGAGGCGGTTTTCGTTTTGCGGCGCCCGGGGGCTTTCAGCAAAGGCGCAAGAGAGCGCCCATCGACGAAGCGCCCACGGACCACGATGGACTCGGGGTGCGTGGGCAGGCCAAAGACCTGGTCATAAATTGCCTTGCTGACATACTCCACGCCTCGCCGACCGAGATAAAGCGGGTCCTGGAAGATGCCCGCGATTTCGTCCAGTTCCTCAGTCAGCACGTCCAGCGAGGCATAGGCGATCTTTCCGTCCATGCCCAGGCGGTCGAGGAAGGCCGGAACGGTCGACTGTAGGCCGACCATGACCTGGGGGCGCGTCTTCTGGAACCAGGCGGCAAAGCCTTCGAAGTCGTTGTAGTCCTTCAGACGAAGCAGATGGACTGCGGTGTCCGGAGAGGTGAGGCAAAAGGTATGGACTCCGGCCGACCACGCGTGGGCGATGCGCTCGTCATCCTCCAGCGAGATGGCCACGCCGATTGACTGCGCCCCCAGGCCGCGAAGCCGGGAGAGCAGCGTGTGCATGCCGTGGGTATGATCGCTTCGTACCACCGGCAGCTCCGCGATGCCCGTCGACGCCGTGCAGGCGATCGCCACGAATCGCTCCCACGGCAGCTCAAAGCGAGGGTGTGGCCACGCCATCGGGGCAAAGCACAGCGCGCGAATCCCGCGATGGTACAGCATGCCTGCGAGCGCCGGGATATCCCGCGCTCCCGGCCCCGCCCAGAACTCCTCCAGCCGGAAGCCGAGCCGCGTGGCCTCGGCCAGTGCTCCCTCCCAGATCTGGCGATTGAAGGAATAGTTCTTCCACTCCTCGCGGGTATGGCTCGAGGTGACAAATGCAATCGTCGCGCTGTCCTTGATCGCCCGCTTTGAGCGCACCTGCTGCATGAGCGCTGTTACCATCGGGTTGCTGCGGTAGTTGTGCTCCGCCGCCAGCTTTTGAATCTCCTGGCGTACCTGGGCGCTGACCCTGTGGCTATCTCTCAGGGCGAGCGAGACCGTCGTGCGGCTCACGCATGCGATGGCTGCGAGGTCCCGGATCGAGACCCGGCCGGGAACGATGCGCGGCTCCTCCGGCGGAGGATCAGGCGCGCCTTTTTTCTTGCTGCTTTTCACGATCGGGGAGGGGCTGGACGATGGAGCAACCTCGCAGGATGAAATCCCCGGATAAAGCACAAATGGCGCAGCCCTTCCCGCCCGTTCACGACGGAACGGGCGGGAGCGCCCCGGTATCCGCTCGCGCTCGATCCCCCAAGACCGGGCGCGCCTCGGACCCGGCAGGCTATGCGGGGACGGAAAGCCCCGCTCCTGTTCCCAGGCCGTGCAGCATTTCCGCCTCCAGCCCTTCCGAAACCATGGTTTCCCCGGCGTCGGCGGCCCAGGCCAGACCGGCCTCGCCAGGCGTGAGGAAATCTTCCACGCATCGCGCCATATCCCTCTCGATCCCCGGGATCGCGCACGCCAGGTCGCCCTCTTCGTCCTCCCCGCTCTCGCGCGCCACATTGCAGGAGTGCTCCGCCGGGATCTGGTGAATGCCGCCCGACGCCGCCAGCATGAGATGGGTGGCGCTGAGAAAAGGCCGCGAGGCCTCCAGCGGCGTGAGATTTCTCTCCCGGTCGCCCCGGGCAAAGGCGACGAAGGCCCGCCGCAGGCCCATCTGTCCGTCGTCCCCGCAGAGCACCGCGCCATCAGGCAGGCGCAGTTCCCTGCCGTTCCCGGAAAACAGCAGCTCTCCCCGGCTGCCCGCCAGCCGGATCGTCACGCCGCGCTCCCTCGCCGCCGCGTGGGTGAAGGCGAAGGAGCAGGCAATATCCCCCTCCAGCCGGGCGCGGAGAAACCCCGTGTCGTAGCTCGGGATGTCCGGCCGGGCGCGATAGGCCTCGCCCCGGCCGCCGACCGGCGACCCCTGGCTGCGCCCGTCCGAGCCGCACAGGTGGAGGGCGAGGTTGATGTAGTGGGCAAAGGCATTGGTGCAGGGTCCGTCCAGCACGGGGAGCCCTCGCCACTCGATCTGTCCGGCCCAGCCGGCGCGGTGGTAGTAGGAGGTCGGCCGGGGCCAGATCCCCCAGGCCGAGACGGATTTCAGCCGGCCCAGCCCGCCCCGACGGATGCTCTCCCGCGCCGCCGTCACGAGCGACGAGTAGACATGCTGAAAGCCCACCATCACCCGGCCCTCGCGGTCGGCCTCGATCAGTTCATCGAGCTGGGAGAGGAGCGGGACGGCGGGCTTTTCCAGCAGGATGGCCAGACCACGCCCGAGCGCGGCGAGGGTCGCCTCCCGGTGAAAGGGGATGGGGACATTGATCAGGACGGCCTCCAGCCCCGGCGCGTCCAGCAGGTCGCGATAGTCCGTGAAACAACGCGCCTCGCTCAGCTCCGGCCGGGCGCGGCAGTCCTCCAGGGCGCTCGTTGAGATGTCGGCGAGGGCGGCGATCTTCACCCGCCCTTCCGCCTGGAGATTCAGGAACCCCAGGACGTTGTTCCAGCCGTAACCGCCGACTCCGATGATGCCGAGCTTCAACATTCTCTCGCGGATGTTTCGCTCCTTCCCGTCGCCGGGGCGGAGCGAGGTATCCTTCAGGCATGGCGTGCGCGACGGCGCATTCCGAAGAGCACAAATGCGGCGCCCAGTCCCCACAGAATGATCGTGGACGGCTCGGGTACCGCCGAGAGGACTCCTGTGGCCTCCGAGAAGGTATAGGTCTTCGTGCCCGACACATACGTCCAGACATTGGCCGCCTCGGTGAATCCCACGATTGAGAATGAAGAGCCGAAGCTCTCATTGAGCGTGCCGATATCGACGATCGTCCAGCTGCCATTGGCGGCCGCGCCGGAGAGGTCAAAGATGAAGTCTCCATTCAGAGTGAGCGTTTGATTCGCCGTGCCGGTGATCTTGTTGTTCACTCCGCTGGCTCCGATGACGAAGGTCATTTTGGCATTGTCCGCCAGCAGGAGCGAACTGCTGTCGCTCAGCGTCGTGTTGCCCGTATAGGTATTGGTCACGCTGGCTGTGCCGTCGCCGAACTGCGTCTTGCCGTTGCCGATGAGGGTGACGTTTCCTCCGCCCGAGATGGCCCCGGTGTAGAGCACGGCGGCATTGCTGGTCTTGCTGCTCGTCAGGCTGACATTGCCGTTCAGGGCCAGCGTTCCGGAGAACGTCGTGTCGAACGTGGATGTGTTGATCGACCCGAGCACGTTCGTTCCCAGCGTGGAGGCCACGGTGATATTGTACGCGTGCGTTACCGAGTTGGAGCTTGAGACGAGCGTGGCTGAGTTTCCGGCGCTGCCCAGGTGTACGGCATTGGCCGAGTTGCCCAGCGAGGTGGCGTTGGAAAATGTCACCGCGCCCTTCTGCACGGTCACCGTCCCGGTGAAGGTATTCGGCCCGGAGAGGGTGATATGACCGGCGGCGGCGTTGTTGCTCACGTTGCTGAAGGTGACATTGCCCGTGCCCCCGATGGTGGAGGAAATGGCGATGGACCCGCTTGCATTCGTCGAGCTGCCGGTGTTGCTGATGACGATGTCGTCGGCCAGCGTGAGGGTGCCGGACCCGAAGTTCACCCGCGAGTTCGTATTCGTGCCTGCGTTTGTGATCGCGGCGGCTCCCGCGCCGTTTCCGTCCTGGTTAAAGGTCAGGGCATTGCTCGGCGTCACGCCGAATGTCCCGGCCCCGCCGGATAGAGTGAAGCTCCCGATCGTTACTCCCGCGCTGTTGTTCTGGGTGATCGTGGCGCTGGTCGAGTCGGTCTTGGTCACGCCCGCTCCCGCGCTGTTCGGCGCAGAGCCATTCCAGCCCGGACTGCCCGTGCTGTCCCAGGTGGTGCTGCCTCCGCTCCAGACATACTGCGCATGGAGGGCGGGTGCGGCGGCGAACGACGCGCAGAGCAGCGCCGCGCATCGGCGGCGGAAGGTTCGGGCGGCGGGGTTGAGGAACGACGGTTTTGCCAGGTTGGGGCTCTGGAGGGTGTTCATTCCGCTAGGCTAACAACCCGTCACCTATTGACAATGGGTTGCAAAGCTGACACGTCAACTGCTGTCTTGGTCTGGTAGGTCAGTTTACACTTGCTGGCGGCGCCGGGGCTTTCTGGATTCTGGTGCAAACTTTTGGCCGTCTCCGCGATGAGTGCCTCAACCGGGAACATCTCTGGACGCTGACCGAAGCGCGAGTCGTCATCGAGGACTTATGGCACGCGACTACAACCATCACCGGTCGCCTGGCAAGGTGGGCTACCAACGCTCCACGCCCTTCGCGGCCAGTCAAACCCGCTCCACGACGAAAGATAGTATCCGTTGCAAGTTAACCCGCCCGGCAGTAACGTGGCGGTGCACTGGAGGTAGTTCACCATACTGGCGGATGAGCGCGACCTCGCAATTCTACCAAAATCGCCAGTATGGACAACGTCGGCACTCAGTTTCTCAGGGTGATCGTTGGCCTGATGCGAACTATGAAATATCCCGCGATTATTCAGGGAGGGATGGGAGTTGCTGTCTCCGGGTGGCCTTTGGCCCGGGCGGTTTCAATACTCGGGCAATTAGGAGTAGTTTCTGCGACTGCACTCGACGTGGTCCTGGCTCGCAAGCTGCAAAACGGAGATCAGGACGGTCATCTGCGCCGCGCCATTTCCTCGTTTCCGGTCGAGAATATCGGCAGGCAGGTGCTGGAGGATTACTTTTCCCCGCACGGAAAGCCTCCGGGCGATCCATTCCGCAGCGTGCCTCTGCTTGGCATGGACTCTCCCAGGAGCCGAGTTGCGCTGATTGTCCTGGCGAATTACGTGGAGGTCTTCCTCGCCAAGGAGGGGCATTCCGGAGTGGTTGGGGTCAATCTGATGGAAAAAATCCAACTCCCGACCCTTCCGGCCCTCTATGGCGCGATGCTGGCGGGTGTCGACTACGTGCTCATGGGAGCGGGAATCCCCCGGTCTATCCCCCAGTGTCTGGATCGGCTGGCTGCAGGAGGCGACGTCACCTTGAAACTGGATGTCTCGGGCGCAGAGAAAGGGGAGGATTTTGCCAGCCATTTCAGCCCGGCGGAATTTTGTGGAGGGGCAGCTCCCGCGCTCAAGCGACCGCTCTTCCTGCCGATCGTTTCCTCCGCGACCCTGGCGATCACCCTGGCGAAGAAATCCAATGGCGTGGTGGATGGGTTTGTGGTCGAGGAAGCGAGTGCAGGCGGGCATAACGCACCGCCCAGAGGCCAGATGCAATTGAATGCAAAAGGCGAGCCGGTCTATGGGAGCCGCGATATTCCGGAGATCGAAAAGATCCGTGAACTTGGACTGCCCTTTTGGCTGGCAGGCGCGTACGGCTCGCCGGAGCGTCTGGCCGAGGCCAAGCGGCTCGGAGCCAAGGGTGTACAACTCGGGACTCCCTTCGCCTACTGCCGTGAGTCCGGCATGACCGATGAACTCAAGAACCAGGTCGTGCGAGAGAGCTGCAAGGCGGCGGTGAACATATTCACCGATCCCAAGGCCTCCCCCACGGGATTCCCATTCAAAGTGGTGCAGTTGGAGGGAAGCGTTTCCGAGGAGGCGGTCCGCCATTCGAGAAAGCCCGTCTGCGACCTCGGCGTCCTCCGTCGAGCCTATCGCCGGGATGACGGCTCGGTGGGTTTCCGGTGTCCCAGCGAACCACGGGATGCTTTTTTACGCAAAGGGGGAGCTCCCGGCGAGTCGGATGGCCGCACGTGTATTTGCAATGGGCTCCTGGCCACGATTGGATTGGGACAATCTCAGCCCGGAGCGGGCAGCGAGCCGCCGCTGCTCACAGCGGGCGAGGGCGTAAACGAACTCGGCCGTTTCCTCACGCAGGGAGAGGCATCCTACTCAGCCGCGGATGTTCTTCGGCACATGCTTTCCTAAAAGGCTCATACGATCATGCCGGACCTCGATCAAATCCTCGCCTGCTTTTCCTCCATCACCGACTGGAGAGATGTTTATCTGGATGACGGTCGCCAGAGAATCCTGGGAGATGCGGGCAGGTTCTCTGTCGAGATCATCCTGGGGAGTTCGCTCGACCATGTGTGCATTTTTTCCGACGAGCGGGAGCTGGCGGAGATGCTTTCCGTGATGGAGCTGTTTCTCGAGAGTCGGGACTCCGCTCTCGTGATACGGGATCGAGCGAGGGTCGCCTTCGCGCAAAATCCCGATGCTGCGTTTCACTCGATACTGGGTTCTCATACGTTGACCATCTTTCGCATCAATGGCTACACGCACTTTCGGATATCGCCTTCCGTGGCTCCCTGACGATGGGGCTTATCCATGCGGGTTTTGCCAGCCTGTATTCCGTAAACCTGCATCCCGGCGCCCCGCGGTTTTCATCGTCGTGTCAGTTGGTCTTCCAGGCTTGATGGCATCAGCAGTTTACAGAGGGCGATCACATTCAGTGTCGCCTTGGTGAAGAACGAGGACGTTTCCACAAACTCCTGCTCCTTTCCCTCCGCAGGATCATGCGTGGAGCAGTGGGCGTGATCGCCCTCGGGGCCGAGTCCGTCCAGCGTGGGCGCCCAGTCCCATAGCACATTTCCGTCGCTCAATCCGCCTCGCGACTCCGCCTTCACCCCCAGGGACATTTCCCGGGCGGCGTCCTTCCAGAGGGCGAAGAGGCTTTCCGACGCCGGGTTCTTCGGCCAGGGCGGCGTTTCATCGAGCTGGGTCACGTGGATCCGGCAGCGATGCGGGTGGGCGTCCCGGCTGGCCAGGTCGCCGTCTCCATTCAGGGAAAGAAGGAATCTC
Source organism: Terrimicrobium sacchariphilum (assembly GCF_001613545.1). Lineage (NCBI taxonomy): Bacteria > Pseudomonadati > Verrucomicrobiota > Terrimicrobiia > Terrimicrobiales > Terrimicrobiaceae > Terrimicrobium > Terrimicrobium sacchariphilum. The sequence continues at coordinate 2,784,719 of NZ_BDCO01000002.1, read as the reverse complement.
TTTTCCTCCTCAAAGACTTCGGTGGAGGACGCGCGCATCTCCAGCCGGGCGCTGGCGGACTCCGGCACCCGGTTGAGCACCTGACCGCCGGAGATTGTCCCGACATTGACCGTCAGCGCCTTTTCATAGCACGTGCGGGCTTCCACCGTTTCAATGACCCGGCAGAGCTGCACGATGGCGCTGGCTCCCCGGGCGTGCTGGCTCCCGGCATGCGCGCTCCGTCCTTCCACGTCGATCTGGAACGTCGCCCGGCCCTTGCGCGCCGTCACCAGGGAGAATTCGCTTGTATTGCCTCCATCCGGCTCAAAGATCAGGCAGGCCAGGGTTTGCGGGGGCAGGGCGGCCCGGCACAGGACGCCAAAGTCTTCCGAGTCCACCTCCTCGCAGGCATTGCAAAGGATAGTCCAGTTCGTCGAATGAAAGATCTGCGGGGCATGGCGGCGCAGGACGGAGAGCACGAGATGAATCATGGCGATGCCGCCCTTCATGTCATTCGTGCCCGGTCCATGAATGCGCGTGCCCACCTCGCGCCAGCGAAAGGCGTTTCGCTCTTCCTCCTGCTCGGGAAAGACGGTGTCGAGGTGAGCGATCAGGGCGACCGTGGGGCCATCTGCCGCGGCGCTCCGGAGGATGAGGTGATCCCCGTAATCGGCCAGCCGGTGCGGCGCGGTGGAGGCGGTGAAGCCCAGCGGCTGAAACTGCGCCGCCACCTGCCCCCCGACGCGGTTCACGCCGACCGGATTTGTGGAAAAGCTGTTCGTGAGGACCATCTCCCGCAGGAATTCTTTCGTTTCCGGCCAGAACGATTCGCAAGCACCAAAGAGAAGTGGTATGGTCATGAAATTACTATGAATACTGCAGCCACTCTTCACCGCGGGGTGGCAGGGCTATCAAGCTCGCACGCCGGATGGAAATGAACAGGGAAACATTGCCCGAGCGTCCGCCGCTTGATCTTACCGTTCGCGTCGGATGCAAGGTGGATTACGAAACAACGGTCGATACTCCCGTGCTGGTGGTTTTCAAGCCGAGGCAGGATGAGTTTCAGTCAATTCGCCAGGAGAGCATGCGCTTCGACCCGGAGCTTCCCGCCACCGAGTTTGAGGACGATCATCAGAATATCGTTTACCGGCTCACCTTGCGGCCGGGACTCAATACCATCCAGTACGACGCGATCGTGAAGGTGCCGGGGCTTTCCGAGGACTTCTACTGGCTGGACGAGCCGGTACCGCCTTATCTGCTGCCCGCCTCCGTCCTCCGCTACACTCTGCCATCGCGATACTGCGACTCCGACAAGCTGCTCGATTTTGCCTGGGATCACTTCGGTCACATGGATAACGGTCTACCCCGTGTGCTCGGGATCTGCCAATGGCTGCATGATCACATCGAATATCGCACCTTTTCCGGGGACTCCAGCTTGTCTGCCTTTGGTGTCATCCAGCGCGGATATGGCGTCTGCAGGGATCTGGCCCATGCCGCTGTCGCCCTGTGCCGCACCTTCAATCTCCCGGCACGCTATGTCAGCGGGTTCGTGCCGGACATTGGCTTCCCGGACCCGGGGACTCCGAACGACTTTCACGCGTATTGCGAGGTTTTCCTCGGTGGGCGCTGGCAGATCTTCGACGCACGGTACAATACGCCGCGCATCGGTCGCATCCGGATCGCGTCGGGCTACGATGCGGTGAATTGTGCATTTACCACCCTGTATGGACAGGCTGACCTCAAGCAGTTCGACGTGTGGGCGTATCAGGTCGATCCTGCCGAGGTCCGCACCGGAGACCCGGTCGATCTCTCCAAGCGGCTCTGCGGCACAGCCAATGTCATTCGTCCACAGCACTAGCCCGCCGACCTGCCGGGCTGGAGAGGAGGCACCGGACTCCATATCACAAAAGCAGGCGCTCTAGGGGGAGGGCTCCTTGCCGGGGATTTGCCAGCGATCGCCGATCGCCTCCAGCCATTCCTTGGTCTTTTCCTCCATCTCATGGGGAAGGGGGCGCGGGATCAGTCGATGCTCGCGGGCGATCGTGTCGAGATACGCTCCGCCGATCCAGATGCTTCCGTCCGGCTGAGGGGTCACCAGTACGGGAACCCGCTGGTGGGTGAGCTGCACGTAGCAGATCTCGTCGGGTTTGTGCGCCCGGCATGGCGTGGCGACGAGATGGCTGGGCACATGCTTGCTCGGCGTCCGATCATCATGCCTCGCATAGTAGGTCGGATCGGTGCATGAGATCGTTTGGGTCCCGCTGATCAAGAGAATCGTTTCCATGGTGTAAATCGCAGGCCGTTTCCTCACCTCAGCCTTGCACAATGTAATGGCTCCCCTGCGAGTTTTGGAAGAGATATGGAGGCTTTCTTGCCAGCATGTTTTTCCCATCCCGGGAGTTCCCGCCTCGGCCGGGAAAGGTGGGGGGAGATCAGTGGGCTTCCCTCGGGAATGTCTCCGTGGGAACGATTTTTCGTGTAAAGGAGGAAGCGGGAGAGCAAGGTAAAGCCATGCACTCACCTGCGATCAGGCGGGCCTGCCTTCTTCTGTTGGCATTCGCCGGCTCCGCTTTGGCGGAATCGCAGTCTTCGATTGCGGAGAATCGGCTGCCTCCGCAGGTACGGCTGATTAATGGCGTGCTGGTTCCGGTGCCTAATGAGATTTTCCGCGTGCTGGATAGGTTTCCGGATGCGAACTGGCACTCCATCCTCCGGCCCAATCTCTCCGCCTTGCGACCAGACGGCGGCCCGTCCCGGATCGCGCTTTCGCTGGGACTGGTGTTCGGCGAGGGCTTTCTCGCGGTTACCGCGAAAGATGCCGACGAAATGCAGAACCTCGGCAGAACGGCCGTCAAACTGGCGCGCGCGCTTGGTGTGGGAAACGCCGTGCTTCGGCGGGAAAAGAGCGTCATGGACCATGTCGATCGCGAGGACTGGGAGGCTGTTCGTAAGGAATGGTCTGCCGCCAGCGAAGACCTGAAGGCGGCCATGATCGAAATCAAGAGTGAATCCTTGTCTCAGTTGATCAGCGTGGGCGGCTGGCTGCGCGGACTGGAGGCGCTCTCCATGCTGGCGTCGCATCCGTACTCCGACTTTGCGGCGGAGCTTCTGCGGCAACCGGAGATGCTGGCTTATTTCGCCAATGTCGTGGGGAAAACAGGAAATCAACCCGGGGAGGAGCCGACGCTTGCGGCGGTTCGAAACAGCATTGCCCGCTTGCAGCCATTGATGGGCGGCAGGGAAGGAACGATGCCATCCGAGAGCGAAGTGCTGAAAATCCGCGCCATTTCCAAACAAACGGTTGATTTGCTCTGCATGCAATAGATTGCACAGAGAGTTAGCATCCAATTTTTTATCATTAATATCTGGCAGGCGATCGCAGGGATCTCTGTTGGAACCACATCAAACCGAGCGGGCAGGCGATTGCTTCCTGAACACGGGCGCCCGGGCTCGAGTTCAGTCAAATCGCAACGAGTTCCGCCCGGGTACATGCACTCGTCGGCGCAGGATCGAATTTTTAACATGACCCACAAGAATAAACCAACGACCGCACAAGCAGCTTTCGTTAACACGTCGGGCAGGCTGACGGTCGAAAGCTACAGATGGAATCGCTAACACCACTGCGCAAGGTCGCGTTCCTGGGGGATTACGTACCCCGGCAATGCGGTATCGCCACATTCACCGCGGACATTCGCAAGGCGGTCAACCTGCGTTATGCCGATCTCCAATGCCCGGTAGTGGCGGTGACGGACCGGCCCGAAGGTTATGACTACCCTCCGGAGGTACGTTTCGAGATTCCCGAGCGCGATCTGCCTGCCTATCGCCGCGCGGCGGATTTTCTGAATCTCGGCAATGCCGATGTGGTGTGTGTGCAGCACGAGTTTGGCATCTATGGCGGCGTGGCTGGCGCGCATCTCCTCGCTGCGGTGAGCGCTCTGCGCATGCCCGTGGTGACCACTTTGCACACGGTGCTTCGCGAGCCGAATCCCGAGCAGCGCCGGGTCTTGAGTGAACTGGCCCGGCTTTCCGCCCGCCTCATTGTCATGAGCGAGCACGGTGCGGAATTTCTTAAGGAGATTTATCGCGTGCCGGCAGAAAAGATCGACGTCATCCCGCATGGCATTCCCGATGTTCCCTTCGCTGATCCGAATTACCACAAGGACCAGTTTGGCGTCGAGGGACGGCAGGTTTTGCTCACCTTTGGCCTGCTCTCGCCCAACAAAGGAATCGAGAACGTGCTCAACGCCCTGCCGGAAATCGTAAAGGAGTTTCCCAATGTCGTATACATCGTGCTGGGGGCGACGCATCCGAACCTCGTACGGGACCAGGGCGAGACCTATCGCCTGAGCCTGGAGCGATTGGCGCAGAAGAATGGAGTGAGCAGAAACGTGCTCTTTTTCAATCGGTTCGTCGGGCTGGACGAGCTGACGGAATTCATTGGCGCCACAGACATCTACATCACCCCGTATCTCAACGAGGCGCAGATCACGAGCGGTACGCTCGCCTACAGCTTCGGCGCGGGGAAGGCCGTCATCTCAACGCCCTACTGGCATGCGCGGGAGCTGCTGGCGGATGGTCGTGGCATCCTCGTCCCTTTCAACAATGCTCCCGCGATCGCCTCCGCCGTCCGTCACTTGCTGACCGAGGAAACGGAGCGCCACGCCATGCGCAAGCAGGCCTACAAGATTGGGCGCGAAATGGTATGGTCCAATGTGGCGCGCCTTTACGTGGACGCCTTTGAGCGGGCGCGGCTCGAGGAACGCCACGCGCCGGCGGCGTTCACGGCTCCCACCCTGGACCGACGCCGGGGGGAACTGCCCGCCGCAAAGTACACCCACCTGCTGCGCATGACCGATGGCACCGGCATGTTTCAGCACGCCACCTTCAGCGTGCCGAATTTCCAGCACGGCTACTGCACCGACGACAACGCCCGCGCGCTCATCCTGATGATGCTGATGGACGAGCTTGGCGACGTATTGCCTGAGGCCTACCGGATCACCGGCACCTATGCCGCCTTCCTCCAGGAAGCATTCAACCCGGTGACGCGGCGGTTTCGCAATTTCATGGCCTTCAACCGCGTCTGGCTCGAGGAGATGGGCTCGGAGGATAGCCACGGCAGGGCACTCTGGGCGCTCGGCACCTGCGTCGGACGATCTCGCAGCCACAGCCTGCGCGAGTGGGCGGCGCAATTGTTCGAGGCGGCGGTCGGCATGGCGGAGACGTTCACCTCTCCGCGCGCCTGGGCGTTCACGATTCTCGGGCTTCACGAGTACCTGCGTACGCTCAGCGGAGACCTCATGGCCAACCGGCTACGCGAAACGCTGGGCGAGAGGCTGCTCGGACTCTTCCAAAATGTGGCCGATGAAAAGTGGATGTGGTTTGAGGATATCGTCACCTACGACAACGCGCGCATCTCGCATGCCCTCATCCTGACGGGGCGCTGGATGGAGCGCGAGGACATGCTGGATGCAGGACTCAAGACACTGGGCTGGCTGGCAGAACATCAGCGCGGTGATGGCGGCTGCTTCCGACCGATCGGGTCCGACGGCTTCTGGCAGCGCAACGGCGAGCCCGCCCGTTTTGACCAGCAGCCCATCGAGGCAAATGCCATGCTGGGAGCCTGTCTGGAGGCTCACGCCGCCACGGGGGACGATAAATGGCAGGAAGAGGCGATGGTTGCCTTCGACTGGTTCCTCGGCGGGAACGACCTCGGCCTGTCCCTTTACGATGCCCAGACCGGCGGCTGTCGTGATGGCCTGCACCTGGATCGCACAAATCAGAATGAGGGAGCCGAGTCCACGCTTGCCTTCCTGCTGTCGCTATCTGAAATGCGCCGGGCGCAAAACGCTCTCGCCACCCTGCACTAGGCACGATCATCATGAGTGACCCCATCCCTGTCCGGAGGCTTCTTTTCACCATCAAACCCGACCCGGCGCGGGTACTGGTGAGGCCATTCGTTCCCGCCGGGGATTCCGGCGGTGTACCCCGTGTCCACAAGATCCTTTCACGCATCCTGGCGCTCAGCGACACCGAGGTGGCCGCGGTGCTGGAGGAGGTGTACTCCGACTTCGGCGGGCGGCATATCGAGCTTCGCCGCATCCTCCTGGAGCATTTTGAGAGAGTGCGGCAGCATCTGCCCACGGACCGGACGCCGGACGAGCCTCGCCGCCAGCTCATCGGGGCATTCTTCACCAGCGAATATTCCCTGGAGTCCGCCGCGCTCTTCAATCCCAGCGTCGTCCCGCATCCTGATCAGGAGAACGTGCCGGCAGGAGCCATCCGCATCATCCTCAGCCTGCGTGCCACCGGCGAAGGGCACATCTCGTCGATCACGTTCCGCTCCGGACTCATTCACGCCGATGGCTCGGTGGAAATCGACCCGCCGTCGCGCTTCGTCACCGAGCCCCGGCCCAAAACGGACGCGGCCTTTGAGCGTACCCTCTTCAGGCGAAAGCTCGGCGAACTCAGCCTCGACAATGAATTCTCCCGCAGGGTCATCGACACGCTGGGCGAGCACTTCACCCTGGATCAACTCCATGTCGCGGTACGAGCGGGCCTCCGTGAGCACCCGGCTCCCGACGCAGCCGCCATCGGGGATCGCCTCATCGTCCTGGCAAAATCAAACTATGAGGTATTCTTCGACCCGAAGCAAAACGTCTCTGAACGGATCATCTTTCCCTTTTCCCCCAGCCAGAGCAACGGTATCGAGGACGCCCGCTTCGTGCATTTCGTTGACGATGATGGGACCAGTACATACATCGCGACATATACCGCCTATGACGGGCGCGTGATCTTTCCCCAGCTCATGGAGACGCGCGATTTCCTCCACTTCAACATCTGTACGCTGAACGGCCCCGCGATCCGCAACAAGGGGATGGCGCTTTTCCCGCGCCGCATCGGAGGCTACTACTGCATGCTCTCCCGGCAGGACAACGAAAACATTCATATCATGTTCTCCGACCATCTGCATTTTTGGTTCGAGTCCCGCGTGATCATGCGTCCCACCGAGGCATGGGAATTTGTGCAACTCGGCAATTGCGGCTCGCCCATCGAGACAGAGGCGGGGTGGATTGTCCTTACCCATGGGGTGGGGCCGATGCGGAAGTATTGCATCTCCGCCATACTCCTGGATCGCGACGATCCCTCGCGAGTCATTGGCCGGCTGCGGGAACCGCTCATCAAACCCTCTCCCGAGGAACGCGAGGGCTACGTGCCCAATGTCGTCTACACCTGCGGAGCCATCATCCACCAGGGACAGCTTGTCATTCCCTACGCAGTATCCGATTCCTCCACAGCCTTCGCCACCGTCCCGCTCGCTATCCTGCTCAATGCCTTGTGCGGAAATCCGGCATGACACGTCCTCCGGTAACCGACAGATTTTCACGGGTCTCGGCACCGGACATGGAGATGATCCAGGAGATTCCACCTCCGGGGGAGATTCCGCCCCGCCTATGTTAACGGACCCCCGGGGTCTTGCTGCGCACAAGGAGTGCCTTGGGCCGAAAAAGGTCAACCAGCGGTGCTAGAAGGACAGAAGGTAAAAAAAAGCAGCTTTCTACAGCCTCCCAAAGATTTCTGAGAGGGAGAAAGAAACTGCACCGGGCGGGGGTCGAACCCACAACCTTCGGCTCCGGAGGCCGACGCTCTATCCGATTGAGCTACCGGTGCGAGGGTGCGAAGCATCCTGCATTTCCGGCGGGGAATCAAGCGTGAGAGCTTGATTTTGTACGATTTCGGGAGTGGACTACCATTTATGCCCCTGTTGCTCGTGCTCCTTCTGGCCCTGAGTTCCTCTGTTTTTGCCCAATCGAGCGTGGAGAATCGCTCGGCATTCACCACCGAGCCAGGGGTCCAAGGCGAGGTGAATGCCATCGCGATCCAGCCCGATGGCAAGGTCATCATTGGCGGCCGGTTCAACTCCGTCAACGGCCAGCCCCGCGGCAGCCTCGCCCGCCTGAACCCGGATGGAACTCTCGACATGGCTTTTGCCAACAGTTTTGAAGCTGGAGTGAATGGCCAGGTATTCGCTCTTGCTCTCCAGGCCGATGGCAGTGTGATCGTCGGCGGGACTTTCACCCAGGCGAACTCCTTTGGAACCTATAACATCGCACGGTACAAGGCAGATGGTACGGTGGACCAGACTTTCGGAGCGGGCAACGGCGTAGCCAGTCCCGGTACGGATGGCCCGGTCTTTGCGCTCGCCATTCAGCCCGACGGCAAGGTCGTCCTTGGTGGCAGTTTTAGCCTCGTACTCGGGCAGCCCCGGCGCAGCGTGGCGAGGTTGAATGCCGATGGCACACTCGACGCGCCCGTCGTTTCCGACCCGCAGGCCGTCTCCGGCACGGTCAAATCAGTCGTTCTTGATACCAAAAACGCACTGGTGGCGGGTGGTCGGTTCTCTGTCCAGAAGCAAACGGCGCAGAATTTGCTCAAGACCTCTCCCGCAGGGAATTAGTTGTCAGGACTCCCAGCGAGGGGGGAGAAACCTGTAAAAAAGTCATGCAATCGGTTGCAATGCGTCTTCCGATATGTTTAGACTCCTCGCGAAATCGGCTGCAAAAATGGGAGATCGCCCTCTGAAAATCGCAAATAACCTTGTCGTGGAAGGCATTCTTCGAGAATGCTCCATGGCTTATCTTTTTGCAGCCATCAGGAGCCTCGCGTCGAACTAACCATGCCTGCCAGCGCCCAAATCATTCGCCGGATCATAGTCAGCGCCACCTGCAAGGGAGGCGTTGGACGTACTTTTTTCCTCGTGAATCTCGCCGACTGGTATGCCGAGATCGAGCAGGAGTGCGCTTTTTTTGATTCCGATGTCTATAATGGCACGCTGACTCGCTTCCTGCCGGATTCGCGCTTCCTGCCGCTCGACAACCCCGACGAGGCGGTGCGCGAGTTGAGCGAGGTGCTCGACGACAGCGAGGTGGTGGGCTGGGATGCCCTGGGCGCATTGAAGGGGTATTACCCGGATTTTCTCGACGAGACCTTTGTCCAGAACAAGGACCGCTTTTCCGAGCATCGGGTCACGATGATCCTCATGATCGAGGAGGACAAGGACACCGTATTCCAGGCCGGGGAGCTGGCCAAGCGCCTCGGCGACCAGGTGGACTGGCTCGTGGTGAAGAACCACAAGACTTGCTCAACCTCGGAAATTTACGACAACAGCAAGGCCCGGCAGGAACTCCTGCGCCTCGGCGCGGTGGAGATCACCATGGAGCGCGTGCCGTGGAGCTTGCTGGCCACCATCCAAAAGACCAGCCGCGGACTTTCCTCCCTCGTGCTGGATGAGTCGCTGCCCTTCCTTGAAAGGCAGCGGTTGCGGACATTTCAAAAGAGATTCTTCGAGCAGCTGGAGTCTGCTCGGGCTCTCTTGGTGCCTACCCGGCTGGCCATGACAGCGCCTGTCCACAAGGCGGGCAAGCCGGCAACGTCTGCGCGCCCTCGCGTGGCTCCTGAGGAAGTTTGATGAGCGGTTCCCGGGCGCTTTCCAAAATCCCTACTCGCAACCACACCAAACGCTTGGTGATGGTTGCCATTGACAAGGGCGGGGTGGGCAAATCCTTCTTCTGCGTGCGCCTCGTCGAGTGGCTCGGCATGCATGGGGTGAACTTCTCCGCGTTCGATCCCGACTACAGCAACAGCACGCTCACCCGATTTTATCCCAGCGCAAAGTTCCTCGACATCCGCCATAGCGAGAATCTCGACCAGATCGTCGAATCCTTCGACAGCAGCGACCTCATCATCGTCGATGGTGTCGGTGCGCACCAGAGCATCTTCCTCGACTGGATGGAGGAGACCGACCTGCTCAATGTGAAGCAGCAACTCGGCCTTTCCGTCACGCTCGTGCTCATCATCGAGTCCGACAAGGACACCGTCCATCAGGCGGGTGAGGCGGCGAAACGCGCGGGCAAACTCGTGGACTGGCTCGTCGTCAAGAACCAGAAGATGTCGAACACCATGCGCATCTACGACAATAGCCAGGCCCGGCAGACCCTGCTTGCCAACGGCGCCATCGAGGTCGAGATGCCCAAGCTCCAACCCCACCTCGCCGAGGTCCTGCAGGGCCGCTCGATGACCATCGACAAGGCGCTGGAAAGCCCGGAGGTGAACCTTCTGGACCGCCAGCGGCTTATTGACTTCTCCCGGAACTGGTTTGCGCAGCTCGATAACGCCAAGAAAATCCTTTTGCCATGATAGAAAATCCGGAAATCCGCGCCAAAATCCTCGATTGGCAGAAACGCTACAACATTCAGGATGGTGATCCCGCGATTGCCTTGCTGGAGCTGATTGAATTCATCGGCCCCATGCGGGGTTCGGCGGCCCCTGCGGAGGCAGGAGAGTACAGGGCTGCGCCCGTATCGGCAGCACCCATCTCCGCCAACGTGGATGTCTCCAGTGAGTCGCTGGCCGAGGCGATGAAAACCGCGCTGCTGCCCGTCATTGAGCGCATGTCGTACCAGGCCCAGGAGATGCAGCAGAAGCTCGAGCACATCGACTTCGACAAGTTCGTCAAGCAGATCGAGGCCTACCACGAGGGCATCGACTACTGCACCAAGAAGCTCGACGTGGTGAAGAAGGAGACCGATGCGCTCGTCATTCGCGTGGACAAGGTCGGCTCGCAGATCAAGCCGATCACCCGCGGGGCAGTGGTTACCCTGTGCATTTTCTTTGCGGTGCTTGGCGCGATCGTGTCGCGACTGCTCGTTTTGTAATCAGGTACGGATAGTCGATACGAGCGGATGGCGAAAAAGAAATCCCAACAGCGCGGCCCGGAGGACCTCGGACAGAAGCTCCTGAGCCGCATCGAAAAGAGCCCGGTCACCCAGCTCGTGCTGGCGGCTCTCTTCGTCGCCGGGATCATCGCCTGCGCGGCCAGTATCACGACGAAGACCCAGATCGCGGTGGCCGTGTCGGCCATCGTCGTCTTCCTCGCCCTAAAGCGCTTCAACAACATTGAGACGATTCGCGTCCTTTACCTCATCCTCGCGGCGTTTCTCTCGGTTGACTACTTCTACTGGCGGACCTTCACCACTCTGGGATTCAACGATCTGCTGAGCTTCTCGTGCGCGATGATCCTGTATCTCGCCGAGCTCTACGGGTTCGTCGTCTATATCCTCAGTATCTTCGTCAACATCGATCCGCTCGACCGCAGGCCGATCCCGCTTTCCAAGGAGGCCGATGCCAAGCCCCCTACGGTCGACGTGATGATCCCGTCGTACAACGAGGATTCGGAACTCCTTGAGGTCACGCTGCTCTCCGCGCTCCAGATGGATTACCCAAAGGATCGCTTCCATGTTTACCTGCTGGATGATGGCGGTACCGACCAGCGCTGCAACTCGCCCGATCCCGTCCTGGCGGAAAAGGCAAAGAAGCGCCGCGTCGAGCTGCAGGCTCTCTGCGCCAAGGTGGGTGCCAACTATCTCACTCGCGAAAAGAACGTTCACGCCAAGGCTGGTAACATCAACAGCGCACTCCAGCAGACTCATGGCGACCTCATCATGATCCTTGATGCGGACCATGCGCCGACGGCGGACTTTCTGCAAAACACTGTCGGGTGGTTCATCAAGGACCCGAAGATGTTCCTCGTCCAGACGCCGCACTTCTTCATCAATCCCGATCCGATCGAGAAAAATCTCCAGACCTTCACCCAGATGCCGAGTGAGAACGAGATGTTCTACCGCGTCATTCAGCGGGGACTCGATTACTGGAATGCCGCCTTCTTCTGCGGTTCTGCCGCCGTGCTCCGGCGCAAATACATCATGGAGATTGGCGGCATCAGTGGCGACACCATCACTGAGGACGCCGAGACCGCGCTCACCATGCATGCCCGCGGGTACAACAGCGCCTACATCGCCAAGCCCATGATCTCGGGCCTGCAGCCGGAGACGCTCGGCGGCTTCATCGGGCAGCGCGTCCGTTGGGCGCAAGGCATGCTCCAGATCTTCCTCCTGAAGAATCCACTCGTCCTGCCGGGCCTCACGCTGCCGCAGCGACTGTGCTACTTCAGCAGCGGCTTCTTCTGGTTCTTCGCCTACGCGCGTCTCGTCTTCCTGCTCGCGCCGATGTGCTTCCTTTTCTTCGGCCTGAAGATCTACAACGCAAACTTCGTCGACTTCGCCGCGTACTGTCTGCCCCACCTGTTTGCGGTGTTCATGGTCTCCGACTTCCTTTTTGGCCATGTCCGATGGTCCTTCGTCTCCGAGCTCTATGAGCTCATGCAGTCGGTCTACACTTTCCCGGCCATGCTCAAGGTGCTGATGAATCCGCGCGCACCGACCTTCAACGTGACGGCCAAGGGCGAAACGCTTACGCAGGATTTCATCAGCCCTCTGGCCAGGCCGTTTTACCTCTTCCTCCTGCTCAACCTTGTCGCCATCGGCTTTGGTGCTGGCCGGCTCGTCTGGGGCAATATTGGCGACCGCTTTCCGACCACGATCACGATGTGCTGGGCGGCATTCAATGTCTTCATTCTCCTCGCCGCCATGGGCGCGCTCCTCGAGCGAAGACAGCGGCGTGCCTCGCCCCGCATGCCTGCCAATATTCCCGCCCGTGTACGGGTGGGGGACAAGTCGTACGTCGCCACGATCACCGACCTTTCCATCAGCGGCGCAAGCATCCAGATCGATGCTGCCTATGAGACCATCTTCCGCACGGATACCAAGGCCGACTTCATTGTCCAGGGTAACAATGCCCTCTCCGGCGAGCCGTTCCATTTCGTGGTGCGCAATGCCCGTAGCGAGGGTTCGCTGACCAATCTCGGTGTCCAGTTCCAGCACAAGGACCTGGAGGAACTGAAGCGCAAGGTGCTCCTTGTCAATGGAAGCAGCGACCGTTGGATCAGCTTCCAGACAAATCGCGAAAAGCGGCTCGGCGTCACGCGCAGCGCGTTCTTCCTCATGAGCTGCGGCATCCGGTTCTCGATCGAGCACTTCGCCCACCTGATGATTGAATCCAATGTCCGCCAACCCTCGCCCGCCTATCATGCGGGAGGCCGATCTTCGAACTAGCTGCCCTATGAAAGATATGATGCGCCACCTCCACCTGCCGCAGAGTCTGCTCCTCGCTCTGGCCGTTCTGGTCAGTTCGATCGCGCCCATGTCCGCGCAGCAGCAAGCTGTCGCCGCTCCCACGGTCGCTCCTGCCGCACTGGCGCTGCCGACTCCGGGATCGTCGGTCTTTCAGCGTACGGCTCCAGCCGGTGCCGCCAAGCTCCCGCTGCCCGAGCGCACGACTCCGCGTGAGGAGACGATGCGCCTGCCCATTCGCAAGCTCATCGCGCTCGACTCGCCCCTCATGCTTCGCAATGCCTCGAGCATCTATACGATCTTTGTCCCCGTCAGCGCTCGACTGAAGTTCAAATCCTGCACGCTGAATCTCGATTTCACCAACTCGATCGCTCTGCTCACCGAGCGTTCCGTCCTCCGCGTGGTGGTGAACGATGTCATCGTCGCCCAGTACCGGCTCGACCGCAACCGGCCCTTCAACTCCGTGGAGATGGGCATCCCGCTGGAACTGCTCAAGACCGGATTCAACCGCCTCCAGTTTATCGTCGCCCAGCACTACACGAACCAGTGCGAAGACCCAGGCGCTCCTGAGCTTTTCACCGAAATCAATCCCGACACCTCTTACCTCTCTGCCGTGGCCGAGTGGCGGGATGTCCCTCAGCGCCTCTCCTATCTCCGCTGGTGGGTGGATGAGAAGCTGTGGAATCCCTACCAGTTCAACGTCTGCTTCCCGGGTTCTAGCCAGATGACTGACCTCCAGCTCGCCTGGGGCGGCATCGTGACCCAGGGCGTCGCACTCGCGCTGAACTATCAGCCCTTCCGCGTCATGACGGCCAATGCCCTGCGTGCTGGCATGGACAATATCGTGATCGGCACGATGACGGAGCTTTCCGGCTATCTCACCGCAACGGAGATTGGATCAGTCAATGGCAGCTTCCTTGCGATCAAGGCCCTGCCGGGTGATCCCACGCATTGCATGATCATCATCAGTGGTCGCGACGAGCGGGAGGTCAGCCAGACCGCGCTGGCCTTTGGTCTGGTGAACTATCCGTTGCCCGACTCGCAGTACGCCATCGTCGATCAGCTCACCCTGCCGCAGGAGCCTGCCTATATCCGCAACGCTCCCTTGCAGATGCCGGGCATATACAGCTTCCGCCAGCTCGGGTACAAGCAGCAGACGATCCGCGGCTGGAACGCAGGCGGCTATTCCGTGCCGATTTACATGCCCGGCGACATCTCCAAGGATGATGGCGCCAATGCCGAACTCCGCCTGCATTTCACCTACGGCGCTGCGTTCCGTGATGACTCGGTTTTCAACGTCTTCGTCAATGGCCAGTTCCAGAAGGCCATCCGCCTGCGTGACCCGAATGGCTCGATGCACTCCGATCATCGCCTGTATCTGCCGATGATCTCCTTCCAGCCTGGGCGCAACGTGGTGGAGCTCACTCCCGTAATGGTGCCGCTCGTGACCGGCAAGTGCCAGATGATCCAGGAGGAGAATCTGGTGTTCACCCTCTACGACGATTCTCTCTTTGTCTTTCCGCGCGCTCTGCGCAAGTGCCGCCTTCCGAGCCTGGGACTCTTCTCCCAGACGGCTTTCCCGTACTCTGGCTCGCCGGACGGTGCGGAAACAGCGCTCTTTGTCGCCGGTCGCGATATGGAGACCGTCACCGCCGCCTGGACGCTTCTCGGCAAGATGTCCCAGATCTCCGGTGCTCTCCTCCATCGCCTCGAGGTCGGCTTCAAGCCCCCGGGCCGCAACATCCGCAAAAACCTCCTCGTAGTCGGCGCTCGCGACCAGATCCCCGAGGATATCGTCGCCCGCGCCCCGGTCTCTCCTTTGCAAGTGGGCAAGATGCGCTACCTCGTGAGCGTCAGCCCCAAGCCGGAGCGTCTCGCTACCTCGCCGATCGAGGAGTTCGTGGAAAAGATCCGCGGCACGCCTTCGGAGAAAGCGGAGCCGGAACCTCCGAAGACCGCCGAGATGACGATGGCTGCCGACATGATCGAGGATACGGTCGCCGTGCAATTTGAGTCGCCCACCGCCGTCGGCTACCCGATCACCATCGTGACAGCGGGCAGCGCTACCAACCTGCTTTCCGGCATGAATGCCCTGCAGGACCGCAGCGTATGGGACAACCTCGCGGGCGACCTCGCGGTTTGGAACTCCCAGCCGGATTCTCTCGCCGTGGCCAAGGTGGGACCCGACTTCATCTACAAGTCGACCTCCGTCGTCACCCGCGTCGGCACCAACATGCAGCAGAGCCCATGGCTCTTTGCCCCGATCCTTATCATTCTCATCCTGCTGATCGCTCTCGGCGTGCGCACTGTGCTGCGGCGTCGCGGTGAGAAGCTCGGAGCGGAAGACAATGAATCCGATGCCTGATGAGAGCGAAATGGGCGGTCATCCTCAGCCTTAGTGCGATTTTCGCACTCGTCTTCGGCTTCAAGCTGACCTCCTTCGTGCTGGATTTTCTCAACCCCTACGGACTGCGCAAGGCCGACTGGGAGATCTACCAGCGAAACTTCATCAGTGCCGACGGCCGCGTCATCGACACTGGCAACGAGAATGTCAGCCATAGCGAAGGGCAGGGGTATGGCCTTGTCATTGCCGCGGCCTATCAGGACCGTGCAGCCTTTGACCGCATCTGGAACTGGACCCAGCAAAACCTCCAGGTACGCCCCTCCGACAAGCTCCTCGCCTGGCAGTGGAAGCCCGGAGCCAAGCCGATCGAGGATCAAAACGGCACGCCGTTGCCTGGAGCTGACCATGGCGGCGCAGTTACAGATACCAACAACGCCAGCGACGGCGACCTCCTCGTAGCCTGGGCGCTCATTCGTGCCTCCAAGGTTTGGAATGACTACAAGTACCAGCAGGCCGCCGCCCAGATCCTGGTGGACCTCGCCCGTCTTGATCTCAAGGACTACGAGGGCAAGACGATCCTCCTGCCCGGCACCGATGGTTTCTGGGCGGATGATGGAGCCACGCTGAATCCCTCGTACTACATTTTTCCCGCTCTGGATGAGATAGCTGCGGCCTTCCCCGGCACGCCCTGGACCAAGGTCGCCGCCGACGGAAGATCGCTTGTCGAAAAGGGGGCTTTCGGTAAATGGAAGCTCACCCCGGACTGGCTCTTCGCCACGGGGAGTGAGCTCCAGATATCTACCAAGTTCCCACCCGATTTTGGCTACAATGCCGTTCGTGTGCCGCTCCACCTTGCCTGGGCGCAAAAAAACTCGCCATTGCTGGTATCCTTTGCCGACTTTTGGAAGCCTCTGCTCCCGGATCACATGCCCGCGACGGTAAATCTGAAAGACGATTCTTTTGGACCCTATCCGGCGTTGCCTGGGATGAAGTCAATAGCCGCCTACACCATCGCCTGCGCGTCCAAAGGGAGCTTGACAGTTCGGGCGCTTCCTGCGGTAACGAAGGAGGAGCCGTACTTCTCTGCCAGCCTTTCCATCCTGACCAAGATCGCAGTCCGTGAGTCCTTTGCGACCAAATAGATACAACACCAGAGTTATTGCCTCAGGCGCTATGCGTCTGGTTGCATTGAGCATTTCCGTTCTCGCATTCGAGAAGACGGTCGCTCAGCCGTTTTTTGGTGAGCAGCCGCCGCCGGATATCAGCGCTCCGGCTCCCACCAGCACGCCGTCCCTTTTCGTTCCCGTCAGGCCCGGAGCCCCGACTCCGACCCCGGTGCCGACTCCGGCCGCAGCTGCGACGCCGACGATGTTTATCCCGAGCGACCTGCCAGCCCCGGCGGTACAGGCGACGGGCGAGACGGTGGACATCATTCCGCAGGCCATCCCGGTGGCAAAGCCGGTGACCAGGGCTCAGCCGACTCCCACTCCGGTGAGACGCACGTCGCCCACGCCGCAGACTCTTTCCACGGCGCAGATCAGCCAGCTTGCCAA
Organism: Terrimicrobium sacchariphilum; assembly: GCF_001613545.1. NCBI lineage: Bacteria > Pseudomonadati > Verrucomicrobiota > Terrimicrobiia > Terrimicrobiales > Terrimicrobiaceae > Terrimicrobium > Terrimicrobium sacchariphilum. The sequence goes on along the minus strand of NZ_BDCO01000002.1, from coordinate 2,767,818 downwards.
CGAAGCGAGCACCACAAGGAGTTCCGCCACGGCGACCCAACTCGGTTGGGCGTACTTCAACCGCAACGAATATTCCTCCGCCGGCATGTGGTTCAACCAGGCTCTCGAGTGGAACTCCAGCTCCGGCGAGGCGGCCTATGGTCTGGCGCTCTCCAAATTCCGGGAAGGGGATCTCTCCTCGGCGGAAGCCATCGCCAATTTCCGCGTCAACAGCTATCCCAAGATGAAGACGCTGCTAGGAGACATTTACTCCCGACGGGGTACCGAGGCTTACGAGAACAAGCAGTACGACGACAGCCTTCAGTACTTCAACAAGGCGGGCGCCATGCGTCCCCTCAGTCGCAATGAGCAGATCATTGTCGCGTGGGATCTTTACTACACCAAGCAATACGAGCAGTCAGCCGAGCTTTTCCAGAAGCTCTATCGCAACTCGCCTGACCGCGTTTCCGCTCAAGGCGCCTACGCCGCATATTCCAAGACCAAGGCCTACGACAAGCTCGATACACTCTCGGGCGCGGGTGGCCCGCTCCGCGACATGTACTACACGTACGACGCAAAGAGCTACATGTCCGCCAACCTCTTCCGCGCCGCCGCCGACTCAGGTGGGGCAAAGGTTTACCCCGTGCTGCAAAACCTGAACAAGCCGAGCATTGCCGCAGGCTTCGGGTATCGCACGAAGTCGGGTTCCGCGGGCGAGGGCCAGTTGGAGGTCGTTACATTTCCAGTCATTCAGGCCCAGGTGTTTCCGGCCAACAAGTTTATGCTCAGCGCAGCTCTCACGCACCTGAGCCTGAACAGCGGCGACCTGCCCAATGGCGCTCAGGTCGGCACTCCGCCGCCGGTTTACACACCCTATAATTATCAGCCGACCACGAGCGAAGACGACCTCTGGGAGTTCAATGTCCGCCTGGAGTATCAGGACTGGATCAGCTGGTACATTCAGCTCGGTACCACGCCGATCAATGGTCCGCTCCAGAGTCGCCCGACTGGCAGCGCTGGCCTCATCTGGCGCAGCAACAGCGGCTACGTCCAGGGTGAAATTTATTCCAAGTCGATCAAGGAAAGCATGCTCTCCTGGGTTGGTATCGTCGATCCGTATACGGGCAATCAATGGGGCCGAGTGCAGGAGACCGGTGGCAACCTCCAGTTCTTCCACTCCGTCGGCGAGGACAATACGATCTACCTCAAGGGAGGTTACGGCACGATCGACGGCACGAATGTCGAGGACAACACCCACCTTTACGGTACAGCCGCCTTTGCTCACCTGCTCGACATGCCGGGCTACGAGTACTTCACCATCGGCTTCGCCCTGTCCTACGAGCAGTTCGATAATAACCAGAACCACTTCACCTATGGTAACGGCGGTTACTTCAGCCCGCAGTACCTCCTGCAGGGTGTCATCCAGGCCCAGTTCCTCACCGAGGAAGGCAAGCGCTGGCTCGCCGCCGGCAGCGTCGGCGCAGGTATTCAGAACAACAAGCAGGACGCCTCTCCGTATTTCCCGCTGGACGACGACGGCCAGGAGTTTGACTCGCAGGAGTCGACCACTGGTATCGGCCTCATCCAGCTCCAGGGCGGTTACCTGATCGATCCCAACTGGATGATCGGCGGCAGTCTGAACTACAACATCACGGCGGATTACAACGAAGGCGGCATCTACATCTGGGGTCGCTACTTCTTTGATCGCCGCAAGGGCCTCCTCCGTACCGACCTGATCGGCTTCGACCTCTTCCAATAGTCGCCACTGCGAGCTCATCGGAATAGGCGGGGCTGGGTTCGGCGCCCTCAGGAGGCGCACGGCAGGCAAGCCCAAGGGTTCGCTCACCGTTCCGGCATTGCAGAGACGCCCGTTGCACGGGCGATCGCATGATACTCAGGGCAGACGGGATGAATCTGCGACCACCGCTCGCGGAGGCGCTTCCACCGATCAGCTCAACATCGGTATTCGGACCATGCTAATGAGGAGCGAGCTTGAGGCCGATCACGCCGAGCAGGATCAGGGAGATGCAGGCCAGCTTGAGCGGAGACAGTGTGTCACCGAGCAATAGCGAACCGCAAAGAAACGTCCCTGCCGCTCCGAGTCCCGTCCAGATCGCATAGGCCGTCCCGATGGGCAGCGAGCGCGCAGCCATGCCGAGCAGTGAGATGCTTAGCAGGAGGCAGAGGAAGGTGATGGTCGAGGCGAGCGGACGCCGGAACCCATCGCTATACTTCAGGCCGACGGCCCAGCCGATTTCAAAAAATGCCGCGAGTGTCAGGTATACCCAGTTCATAAGATTTATGATCCGGGCCGTCCCGTGTGCGGTTCAGGAGAGGTCGTCCTCTCAAGGGCGGAAGGTAGCTTTTCTCCGCCTCGGGGTCAAATCGATTCCCCTCTGTGTGAGTCAGCGACCCTCTGCGGGCAGCAGGAGAGTTGCTGCCTTGTCGAGCGTTTCCTGCCATTCGGCCTCCGGTTCGGAATCAGCCACGATCCCGGCTCCAGAGTGAAAACTGCCGCGTCCATTTTCAAAGACCGCCGTGCGGATGGCGATGGAGAATTGACTCTCCCCGTTGTAGCCGAAGTACCCGATTGCACCTGTGTAGATGCCTCGAGGGTGCGGTTCGAGTTCCGCAATGATCTCCAGAGCTCGCTTTTTGGGTGCACCCGAGATCGAGCCGCCGGGGAAACACTCCCGTAGCGCGGCTGGCTGGCTGACATCCTCGCGCAGGATCCCATGCACGGTCGAGACGAGGTGATGCACGTGCTGAAAGCTCTCGAGCTTGAGCAGTTCCGGCACGCTCACGCTGCCGTAGTCGCAGACCCGTCCGAGATCGTTGCGCTCAAGGTCTGTGATCATGACAAGCTCGGCGATTTCCTTGGGAGAGGTAAGCAGGTCGTAAGCGTTGCGCTGGTCGAGCTGCTGATCCATGCGGCGAGGCCGGGTGCCTTTGATCGGGCGGGTGATGATGCGCCTCCCGTTCATACGCAGGAAACACTCGGGCGAGGCGGAGACGACCTGGCAATCTCCCAGATCGAGAAAGGCGGAGTAGGGGGCGGGGGAGTGATGGCGCAGGGATTCGTAATACTCCCATGGGTCCCCGGCAAAATCGCACTCAAGAGCCTGCGCCAGGCAGACCTGATAAATATCGCCCGCAGCGATGTAGTCCTTGGCCCGGGTCACCATCGAGACAAACTCGTCGCGCCCGATCAGGTGCCGCCACTCGGGACGAGAGAACCCAGTGGGGGTGAAAGTCTCCTCTGCCGGCGGATTGGTCAGCCAGACCCCCCGACCATGGTGATAGATCGATGGCTGGTCATAGAATCCAAAGCGATAGCTGCCATCAAACCCGACCCAGCCAATGGCGGCGCCGGTCGGTATCCCGAGGTCAGCAGATGGAGCGGCCCGCCGGGAGAGTTCCGCCTCAAAATCGGACCACGACTCCAGATTTCCTGACATTACCAGATCGGGTTCCGCTGCCAGGAGCGAAAACGACTGGGGACCGGGCATGCCATCCTCAAGGCACACAAAACCGCTTTTCGAACGCAGCGCGCGCGCCGCATCGATGAGGTCCGGGGTCTCGATTTTGGGATTTTCGACAGCCACACGAAGAAAATCTCCCAAAGAGAGGGCTGCGTCCATGTTCTTCTGCTTGAGTATCGGCTTGTACGCAGATTAAGCTCCGGGTTTTCCCGATGTCGTCCATGCTCCGCATCCTTTTTGTGCTGCTGCTTTCCTGTGCTGCGGCGATCTGCCAGGAAGCCGCGTCTCCGTCGGCTACTCCCGAGCCGACCGCAACCCCGGTAGAGCAGGCGTCACCCACGCCCGCTCCCGAGTCCACGCCCGCTGCAGCGGTGGAGGCGACTCCCGCCGCTATCCCGGAGGCTACGGCTTCGGCGAGTCCCGAGGCGACACCTGCCGCCAGTCCGGAGGCATCTCCGGCAGCCTCGGCGGAGTCCTCCCCGACACCGGAATCATCTCCCGCTCCGGAGTCCTCACCTGCACCTGAAGCTTCACCCGCCGCAGAAGCCTCTCCGTCTCCGGCTGCCTCGACCGACACCATTCCGCTCGAGGGACAAACCGCAGCCCCCACGGGTGGCGCTCCTCTCGATACCCAGGATCTCGCACCGCCGCTCCCGACCGCTCCCATGCCGGATGCGGCCTTTACCGATCCCAATGCCATCATTCCGGATTCCGGTCCCGTGCCCCCGAGCATGCCCAAGGTGGCGGAGAACACTCAATCCAAGACCCGCGACCTGCTCGTTCGCTACCGCGATGTACGCATCCAGGCCGACAAGGATCCCCAGGTGCTCGCCATGTACAAAAAGTCGACCGTCGCCAAGACCGACGAGGACAAGCGGGCGGCCCTACGCGAGTACTACCGTCTCCTCTTCCAAAAGATGATCGATATCGACAGCTCCCTGACAGTCCGTTGTCGGGGAATGGAGGCAGCCTATCTCCGCCGACTTGCCCAGGAGAGGCTTGAGCCGACCATACCGCTCAACCCGCCTCCGACTCCGGAGCCTCTCACCCGCTAAAGAAAGTCAGGCCGTGTTCTCCGAATTTATGTTAGATCGCACTCCCGAGATGAAAATCTTCACTGGCACGGCCCATCCCCGCCTTGCCCAGGATATCTGCAACTACCTCGGGGTGCCGCTTTGCGACGCGACTGTCAGCACCTTCCCGGATGGCGAGACCTTCGTAAAGATTAACGAAAACATCCGCGGACGTGACGTATTCATCGTCCAGCCGACCTGTCCGCCGACGAACCAGAACCTGATGGAGCTTCTCATCATGGTCGATGCCGCCCGCCGCGCCAGCGCCGCCCGCATCACGGTAGTCATCCCGTTTTTCGGGTACGCCCGTCAGGATCGCAAGGACCAGCCGCGCGTTCCCATCACGGCCAAGCTCGTCGCCAATCTCATCGCCGCCGCCGGTGTGCACCGTGTCCTGACCATGGATCTGCACGCGCAGCAGCTCCAGGGCTTCTTCGATATCCCGGTGGACCATCTCTACGCTTTACCGGTGATGATGAACTACTTGCAGGAGCTCGGCCTCACCGATCTCGTCGTTGTTTCGCCCGACGTCGGGGGGGTAAAGATGGCCTCAGCGTATGCCCAAACCCTCGGCGCCGGTCTCGCTATCGTGGTCAAGCGCCGTAAGAGCGCCTCGGAAACCGAAGCCATCACCGTCATCGGTGAGGTCGAGGGCAAGAACGTCATGATCGTCGACGATCTCACCGAAACGGCGGGAACCTTGATCGGCGCGGCAAAAATCCTGCAGAGTTACGGTGCGCGCAATATTTATGCTGGTGTTTCGCACGCAGTCTTGACAGATTTGGCGGTTGAGCGATTGAAGAGCTCAGAAATCAAGGAGTTGATCACCACCGACAGTGTGCCTGTGCGAGCGGATTCAGACGCCCGCGTCAAGGTCCTGTCGGTAGCTGCGTTGCTCGGTGAGGGCATTCGACGCATTCACGATGATGAATCGGTGAGCTCGCTCTTTGAGATTAAACACCCGAAGAACCCTTAGTAAACATGGCCAAACAAGTAAAACTCTCCGCCCGTCCGCGCGTCGAAGCCGGTCGTAACGCGGTCAAACAGGTCCGCGCCCGCGGCTCCGTGCCTGCCGTCATCTATGGCGCCAAGGACGAACCCGCGAACCTCGAGGTCTCGCTGAAGGACATCAAGCAGCTCCTCGCTCATGCGGTCGGTGAGAACATCCTGGTCGATCTCCAGATCGAGGAAAACGGCAAGACGACCAATCGTCTCTCGCTCATCCAGGAAATCCAGCATCACCCGGTGAAAGGTGAAGTCATCCACGTCGACTTTCACGCCGTTTCCGCGACGGAAGAGATCGAGGCGGAAGTCGTCCTCGAGCCGGTTGGCGAATCCATCGGCGTCAAGACCTACGGCGGCCTGCTCCAGCAGAATCTCCGTGCGCTCGCCATCTCCTGCCTCCCGCAGAATCTTCCCGAGGTCATCACGGTTGACGTTTCCAACCTCAATGTCGGCGAATCTCTCCACATCCGTGACATCAAGCTTCCGGCTGGTGTGAGCGCGACTGGCGATGCCGAACTGACCGTTTTCCTCGTCTCCGAGCCTACAGTTGCGGATGAATCCGCATCGTCCGCGGAAGCCCCGACGGCTCCTGAGGTCATCAAGGAGAAGAAGGCTGACGCTGCCGAGGGCGGCGACAAGAAATAACCTGCCTGTCTCCGCGTGGAGCATGCCGCTGTATTCCGCCTTATCGCCGGTCTGGGTAATCCCGGCCGGCAATATACGGGAACACGGCACAACGCGGGGTTTGCAGTTGTCGACGAGCTCGCCCGTCGGTGCGCCGCAGAGTTTCGCTTCGAACCGAAGTGGGACGCGGAGGTGGCATCCTGTGGCGGTCGCATTTTCATGAAGCCCCAAACCTTCATGAACCTAAGCGGCGAAGCTATCGGCAACTACGCCCGGTATTACCGTCTCGCGCCTGAGGAAGTGCTCATCGTCATAGACGATGTCGCGCTTCCGTTCGGCGACCTGAGATTGAGAAAATCGGGCAGCCCCGGCGGACACAACGGACTGGAGTCGGTGCTTATGCATCTTGGTACGGAAGCTGTCCCCCGCCTGCGGGTGGGAATCGGTGCGGCTTCCGGCGCCCTTCACTCCCACGTGCTCGGCCAGTTCACTCCCGAGGAGAAAACGCGGCTCGAAGATCTTTACAGTCGGGCCGCAGATGCCGTCGAATACGCCAATGCCCATGGCGTCGAGGCGGCAATGAATATTTACAACAAGAAAACCACCGTATGAACAAACGCTATGAAGCTCTCCTCGCGCTGAAGACGCAGGAGGAATCCGCCAAAGACATCATCGATCGCATCGAGAAGCTCTTCAAGAGCGAGGGTGCTGAAGTTGAGCAGGTCCAGCGCCTCGAGCGTCGTGAGCTCTCCTACGAGCACGACCATCAGAAGAGCGCCTATTTCGTCAACATCATCTTCTCGGCCGAGCCTGCTCTGATCGACAAGCTCCGCTCCAAGTTGAAGCTCGACGACGACGTCGCTTTCCAGAACTATCTCGTTCTCTCCAAGAAGGCAGCAGCTCCCGCCGCCTAATTCCAACATCCTATGGCCAGTCTCAACAAAGTCATGCTGATCGGGAATGTCACTCGTGATCCCGAGATCAAGTACACCCCGAAAGGCAGCGCAGTCGCCGACTTGGGTCTGGCCATCAATCGCTCCTACACCAACCAGGGCGGAGAAAAGGTGGAGGAGACGACCTACGTCGATGTGGAACTCTGGGGGCGCCTCGCGGAGATCGCGGGCGAATACGCCAAGAAAGGACGGCCTATTTTCATCGAAGGCCGTCTCCGCATTGACTCGTGGGAGGATAAGCAATCCGGCCAGAAGCGCAGCCGTCTAAAGGTGGTCGGCGAAGGATTGCAATTGCTCGGTACGCGCCAGGGTGGCCAGGGCGGTGGAGGAGGGGAGTACGATATGGATGCCCCGCCGACGCCGCAACGCCGCCCGGCCGCACCGCCGCAGCGCCAGGGTCCGCCCAAACCCGCGCCGCTCGACGCCGAAGACGACGATATCCCGTTCTAGGCGACTCGCGCTACAGAGCGTTCCCTTCGTTCAAGTTTCCCGTAAGGCATTCTCATGCTGCTTACCTGGCTGTCCCAGTATCGTGACATTGGCCTGCTTTTCATGCGCATCGGCATCGGTGCGATCATGGTCATGCATGGCTGGCCCAAGCTCGCCGGAGGTCTGCCTGCGTGGCAGAAGCTCGGGCATGCGATGGGATATCTCGGGGTGAATTTCTTCCCCGGCTTTTGGGGCTTTTCCTCCGCCATTGTGGAAACTCTGGGCGGAGTGCTTTTGATCCTCGGCTTTCTTTTTCGTCCGACGACCATTCTTCTGACGTTCAACTTCATCGTTGCGACCGTATTGCTATATAAGACGAATAACGGTCAATTCAACGACTGGGCTCACCCGGCGACTTTCCTTGTGCTGTTTTTCAGCCTCATCTTTGTCGGTGCCGGGAAGTATAGCGTGGATCGCAGTTAAGCGACCCACGCTTGTTGAAAATCATGGGCGAGGTACGATGACGTATCCGCCGGGAGCCGAGCGGTAGTATACGTTGTTATAGGTGTAGTACGTTGTGCCTCGTACCACCGTGGTCGTATACCCGCTGGGCAATACTGTGACCGTACGTGTGGTCGTGGTCGCAGGTACGTCTTCGACGACTACCGTGCGCGTGCCGGTGGACTTGTAGGAAAAGCATCCGCTGCAAAGAGACAGCAGGACGCCGCTAATGAGGGAAACCGTTAGGAGTTTCATGGCGATATCAGGGTTACAACCTGATATCGCACCTCGGGGAAACGCTGCGCGTATCAGCGCAGACTAGTATTTGCCATTGGCCGTCGAGGCCGGGAAGTCATCCGTGCGGAACGGAGAGGCAGGCAGACCCTCTTTGTTGTAGAGGTTGCAGGTGGGATTGTTGGCCCAGCCATAGCGTACGGCTACGGGGTTGGCCACCTTGTCAGACGAAACCACGACTTCATTGCCATCGATCTTGGCGTCGGCCCAGACCCACTTCTTATCCTCTCCGCAGATGGCAAAGCCTTCCAGTTCGCTGGACGGGCTGTTGCGCACGAGCGGGGCGGTTTCATTGGTTTGCGACTTCTTGACGTAGGTCGCCGGCACCTCATGGGCAGTGAGGCCTCCGCCGATGTTGTCAAAGCTCAGGCGTACTTTGGAGCCATCGACCTTCATCGACTTGTAGGTTGGTCCCGAGTAAACGAGGTCCTTCTTGCCGTAGTCCCTGGCCAGCGCGATGCGGGCGAGGCGTTCGCCTACCACCTGCTTGTTGCGTGGATGGATGTCGTCGGACTCACCGGCATCGATGATCACGGCCTGGCCCGTATTGGGCAGCTTGAGCGTCATGCTCTGCGCCTCGCGAAGCTCTGCCCAGCCGGACTCCACCGGAGTGTTGTCCTTGGGCAGGAAGTTGGCCAGTTGCACGAAGTAGAACGGAAAATCTCCCTGTCCCCACTGCTTGCGCCAGTCGGTAATCATGAGCGGGAACGCCATGCGATATTGATAGGACCGTCCGGCGTTGCTTTCACCCTGGTACCAGATCGCGCCCGAGATGGCGTACGACAGGATCGGGTTGATCATCCCGTTGAACAGGTAGGTCGCGGTATTCTGCGGAGCCATGGCCGGAGCGGGCAGCTTGGGAGCCACCTTGTCCGCAGCAGGTGCGGTCTGGGTGTACTCTGCCTTGGAGACTGTCGGACCGGCAGGTGTGGCTCCGGAGATCACGAAGTCGCGCTGCAATGTCGGCTGAAACGACGGGGAGTAGATACGCATCGCCAGGACGTTGCGACCTTCCTTGATCTCATTCGCCGGGATGCTGTAGGTACGGCGACCGGCAGGCGCGGTATCAAAGGAGTTCGCCTTGATCAGCTTGCCATTCCAGTAGAGAGCGTCGAATCCCTCGACATTGCCGACATCGAGCCAGATCGACTTGTCCGTCTTTGGCATGTCAAACTCCCTCCGCACCCAGATGGCTCCATAGAACGGCTTGCCATCTGCATCCGTGAATTTCGCCGGGAAATTCACCGGAGCCCAGCCATCGGCGGCGATCTTTTCGCCTGCATAGGCGGCGATGTCAGGTGTCGCTTTGTCGGCGCGATCCGTGTCCGCCAGCCATTTCTTGAAGTCCTCCACGAACTTGGCTTTCAAGCCGACGTATTCCTTGGCGTAAGCCTGTTGCTTCTCAAGCGATTGTTGAAGTTCGGGAACGGAGGCTATTGCATCCGGACTCGTCCATGCTTCGCTCGGCGTGCCGCCCCAGTTGGTGTAAATGAGGCCGACCGGCTGATTGAGCTCCTTCTGCAGATCCTTGCCAAAGTAGTATCCGACGGCGGTGAACTTCCCGGAGGTTTCGGGGCTTGCCACCTCCCATGTGCCGGTAAACTCGGTCGTCGGTTTTTCCGCGGCATTCTTGGTCAGTCGGAACTGACGCAGCATCGGATTGGCAGAATTTGCGATCTCCTTCTGAGAGTCGAGCGTATTGGACAGGACCCACTCCATGTTGGACTGACCAGATGCCACCCAGACCTCACCGACGACGACGTCGTTGATGGTGATCTCGTTGTTGCCCTTTACCGTGGCTACGAACGGGCCGGGTCCAGACTTGGAAAGATCGAGCACGGCTTTCCACGTGCCGTCCTCTCCGGCTTTGGCTGTGGCGGTTTGGTCGCCGACTTTGACGGTGACCTCCTCGCCGGGAGATGCCTTGCCCCAGATCGGGACCTTGGCGGCTTTCTCGAGCACCATGTGCTCTGAGAAGATGGCGGGGAGGGTGACATCTGCCCGGGCCAGGGCCGGGGCAAACAGACATGCAGCTACTAGGGGAAGTAGGGGATATTTCATCTGGGATTTACTCAGCCTGCAAATCGCGAATCCATTTCGCGAAGTTCGACTTGGCGTTGATCGTACGGACTACGCCCTTCTTGTCCAGAATCCAAACCGACGGGAGGGCATTAATTCCGAGTGATCGCGGCAGGGCGCCGAGCCATCCATCGGAGTCGTAGGAGTCGACCCACTCAGGCGGGAAGCTCTTCGCCCGGCTTTCATAGGACTGGCGGGAGCGGTCAAGACCGACCGTCACGACCTTGAGGTTATTTTTTGAGAGCGACTCGTAGGCGATGCGAAAATCCCTCAGCCAGAGAAGAGAGTGGGGGGAGTCTGTAGACCAGAAAATCAGCACCACCACGTTGCCGCGCAGGGTCGCGAGGTCGAGGACGCCCCCTTTTATGAGGGGAACCTTGATCGATGGCGTCCTGCCGAGCAGATCGAGCCGATGGAGGTCGTCGGCGATGCGCTGTTTCAGTGAAGCCTCCTTGGTCTCCCTTGCCGCCTGATCGAGTAACTCGCGCTTACGCGAGGGAGTATCGTCGCATAGCGTCGCCGCCTCAACCAGCAGGCGGGGCCCTCGCCGATCCCCGGGGTGACGGTTGTTAAAATCCTGCGCCGCCGCGATAATGACGTCCCGGCGCTCCGCATCTGTGCCCCCGGCATCCTGCATCTGGAGCGAAACCTTGAGGAAACCGGCATTAGCTGCCTGCTCCGCGGTGGCTTTGGGTGAGCTTTCCAGCGACGCAAGCGACTTGATCGCCGTGTCGACGAGAGCGTGATTCTCATCGATGTTTCCCAATGCTGCCTGGACTGCGGCAAGCTTCATCTGTGCCTCGATGACATTCGGATCACTCGGGTAGCGGGAGATGAAAGTCTCGAGAGTCTTTTGCTGGAGGAGGAGATGATTGCGGGCCTCCTGCCGCACATCGGTGATGGAGCTGATCTTCTTTTGCGGCCCCTCGTCGAGCTTGAGGATTAGCGCCCATTCGCTGGCGGAGTCCGCGATGGCAACCAAGGGGAGGAAAATGGCGACGAGAGGAATGAGGGGGCGGATCATTTGTTTTCGGGCGAGAGAACGGCGTAAATGGCGCGATGGTCGCTGGCTTGTGACCAGTAGGGAGCGTCGACGATCCCGCACTTCCGCCAGAGTATCTCGGGCGAAAGTCCGGGACTGGTCAACAAATAGTCGATTCGCGAATAGACGTCAGCGACTTTCCAATAGTGCGTCCACGTTTCCCCTCGGGAATCCCGCACCCAGATGTCGCGGAGTATTCCCGGCTCCCTGGGCGTCCCGATGATCTCCCGGATTGCAGGTTCGTTCTTCGTATCGTTGAGGTCTCCGGCGGCGAGGAGATTGGTTTCAGGTGCGGAACGGAGGATCTTTTCAACATAGCTGCGAAAGAGACGGGCCTCCGCCAGCCGAAAGGCAGCCTGGTCGTATGCGCTTTCATCACGCCGAGACTTGAAATGCGCGCCGAGCACCCGCAGCCGATATGCCGGAGCCAGCTCGACGGTGATGTCGAGGATGCCGCGGTGCATGCCGTGCTTCACCCCGTTGAGAGGGAAATAAAGCGCATCCTGGGAATTGCGCTCGACGATCGGATAACGGCTGAGCAGGGCGAGATGGCGGGCTTGATCCAGCCCGGCAACCCACTCCGACGCGGGGAGATCCCATCCGGCGGCTTTCAGCCGGTTTTGCAGGTCGGTGAGGGTAGTCCGGTCGCCGATCTCAGCCACGGCGAGAATATCCGGGCGCAATTCCGTGATGGTCTTGACCACGGCACCGATGCGGGCGGGAGATTTCGCGATCTGGCCGGAGCCATCGTCGCGCTCAATGTAGTTCTCAAGATTGAACCACGCGACTTTGACCTCTGCGGCGAACGACGCTGCCGCCGCGAGAAAGAGGAATATGAGAGTACGGCAGCAGCAGGTCTGGAATCGGCCCACGACTGGTCAGGAGACGATCAAGACTTCTGCTGAGGCTCGGTACCTTCTGCAGGCTTGGCTTCCACTTTGGCCGGAGCAGAGGTCACGGCGTTGGCGGAGTTATGCAGTTCCTTGTCAAACTCTTCCTTAGCCTTGCGGAATTCACCGAGGCTCTGGCCCAGACCGCGAGCGAGTTCCGGAAGCTTCTTGGCACCGAAGAAAAGCAATACCAAGGCTATAAGGAAAAACCATTCCGGGCCGCCCGGCAAGCCGAAGGCAAGAGGAACGAGTGGTTGCATGTGGTCAGGCTACACCTCGGGCTGGGCCGATGCAACCGAAAGTCACAGGTCGATCGTCTGCCCGATCGCGGGGAGATGAAGCATCGCGCCCTGCTTTGCCACCGTGGCCTTTGCCTCCGCATGATCGATCTTGATGGGAGGGAAGGTATCGTAGTGCACTCCCACGACATTCTTGCAGTTCAGGAGCTTTGCGGCGCGACCTGCGTCGTTCGCGCCCATGGTGAAGTTGTCGCCGATGGGCAGAACGGCAAACAAGAGGTCAAACTCCTCGGCGATCAGTTGCATGTCGAGCGTGAGGGCCGTATCTCCCGCGTAGTAGAATGAGCCATCGCCGGACTCGATGACGAATCCACCCGGGTTTCCCCCGTAGGTGCCATCTGGGAGGACGCTGGAATGGATGGCATTGACGAACTTCACCCGGCCAAAGGGAAAGCGAAAGCTCCCTCCATGGTTCATGGGGTGCACCTTGTCGATGCCCTGCTGGCCGAGCCAAGTGTAGATTTCGAAATTCGATATCACCGTTGCTCCGGTGAGCCTGGCCAACTCGACCGCATCTGCGACGTGATCAAAATGCCCGTGCGACAGGAGAATATAGTCTGCCTTGATGCTGGAAACCTCCACCGAGGCGGCCAGGCTGTTTGGCCGGATGAACGGATCGAAGAGGAGAGTCGCGCCACTCGTTTCCACCGCAAAACAGGAATGTCCGTAGTAGGAGAGTTTCATGGAAATGCTCTTTGCGCTCTTTTTGTCAAAAGACGCAAGACTTCTTTGCCACCGGCCAACTGGTCGCTATAGTGCGCCCCTTCGTATCCTGAATGAAAATTCATTTGGTCTTTGGTCTGATCACGGTCCTGCTCCTTGTGATCGTCATCAGTTCCCGGCAAAGGGAAACCGTCGGGTTTGACCAGGTTGCCGCCGCTGCGCTCAAGATGGCCCAGGAGGACTACCTCACGGCGTCACCTGCCTTGCCGCGCAGCCTGCGCGAGCTGACCGCAGACCAATACAAGCTCATCCGCTGGAATGACGAGAAAACCCTCTGGCGCAAGGAAGGGCTTCCTTTTCAGGTCCGTTTCTTTCACCCGGGTCATGTGTACGATCGCCAGATCGATATCTATGAGGTCAACAAGCAGGGAACTCAAAAGAAGACCTACTCGCGGCAATCCTTCGAGTTTGACCCGCGCCTTGAGGGGTTGAAGTTTTTCAACGTTATCGGGTATGCGGGCTTCCGCCTCATGTATCCGATCAACCGGCCGGAGCAGCTCGACGAGGTGCTGCGTTTCCTCGGTGGCTCAGATTTTCAAGCGGTGGCCAAGGGCCTCGTACTCGGTGCGAAAACCCGCGCCTTGGTGATCGACCCGGGTAGCAAGGATCAACCGGCCGAGGAGCCGGTGTTCACCAGCTTCTGGCTCCGGCGCCCGGATACGTTTTCCTCGCAGTTTACCCTGCTCGCACTGCTGGAGAGTCGCAGTGTGACGGGGGCCTATAGCTTTGAGGTCGAACCGGGCGAGGAAACCAGGGTGCGTGTACGCGCCCGGCTGTATTTCCGTCGCAAGGTGGACAAGGTGGGATTTGCCCCGCTGATCAGCATGTTCTGGTTCGGCGAAAACACGAGCAACACCTTTGGCGACTTCCGCCCTGAGGTGCACAAGTCGGATGGCCTGCTTTTCCAGACCGACAGTGGCGAATGGGTGTGGCGTCCCCTGGCTTGGATCGAGTCAGCCCAGGTCAACATCTTTGCCAATGCCGGCCCCAAGGGCTACGGACTCATGCAGCGAGACCGCGATTTCAGCCACTATCAGGACCTGAATTCCCTCTTTCATCAGATGCCCAGCGTCTGGGTGCAGCCGGTCAAAGGCTTCAACCAGGGGGCCGTTTCCTTGCTCCAGCAGCCGACTCAAAACGATCAGGCCGATAACGTGATGGCATACTGGTCGCCTGCGACCTCGCCTCGACCGCTTGAACCGGTTGAGATCGAGTATGTTCTCCGCTGGATGACCTACAGTCCGGACCTGCCGCCCGTGGGGCGCTGCGTTTCCACCCGCGTGGACTTGCAGGATGAGGCAAACCGTCGTGAGATTTTCCTCGATTTCTCCGGGGGACCGCTCGACAAGGTGAAACAAGGTGAGACCCCTGTGCCCGAGGTTTCGTCGCCAAATAACGCCGCAACCATTTCCAATGTGAAGGTCGAGCGTAATGAGTTTGGAAAATCGTGGCGTGTCAGCTTTCTGGCCGAGCGCAACGGTGACAAAAAGCCGATCGAACTCCGCTGCCGCGTGCTGGTCAATGGCAATCCGGCGAGCGAAACCTGGACCTACACGTGGAATCCATAAAATCCGCCACAGAATGGGACGAGGCGCTATCGAGGCTCCTCTCGTTTCTCGCCGCTCTGCATATCGGTGGCGTCGAACACCGCGTTCGCATCGCGGTCGACATCGTGGATGAAGCCCGGCGCAAGCACGCGGAGAATCCGACAGTTGCTCCGGTGGAACATACCATGAACATCACCCTCGACCGGCTGGATGCCTGGTTTGGGCGGGCCTTTGCCAATATTGACGTACCAGTAGCGAAGCGTGTGGCCACCGGTGTCGTGGGTATCCGTGTGACCGATGCGGTGAGCCGCTGGCCCACTGCGGTATTGGATGACGGCCCTGTACCGGACGAGCTCAAGGCCACGCTCGCGAGGGTGTCTTTCCGCACCGGGCCCGATCTCGCCGTTTCGAGTATGACGCCGCGACCGATGGACTTCGGCGCGATGGAGACCATTGCCCAGGAGACATGGCATCGATTTGCCTGGGCTCCGCTCTTGCGTGCGGCCGTGCTCTGGACTGCCATCTTCTTCGCTGCGCTCTACGCGTACGACCAATTTTTCGCCTCGTGAGCAAAACGTTCCAACCTGAGAAAATCACCGCGGACTTTGTCGCCTTCCGCCGCGCCTCGTTCTTCGGCGCGATCATTGCCACGACCGGCCTGGGCGTCTGGCTGCTCTGGAAGACCTTTCTGCCAGAGGGCATCAGCGCGCTGGAGTGGGTGCAGCTCGTTTTGTTCCTGCTGCTCTTTCAGCAAATTGCCACCGGTTTCTGGCTGGCGGTCTTTGGTTTTATCACCGCTCTTGCGGGCGGTGATCGCGCCCAGATCGCGCGCACCATCGACGAGACAGACCTGAGCGCTCCGACTCCGCCGACGGCCGTGGTCATCCCGATTTACAATGAAGATGTCGTTCGCGTCTTCGGCGGCATCGAGGCCATGTGGCAGGGGCTCAAGGATGCGGGCGGCAATGAGGGCTTTGATTTCTTCATCCTGAGCGACTCCAACAAGCCGGAGAACTGGCTGCATGAGGAAATGGCCTGGCTCGACCTGTGCAAACGCCTCAACGCCTTTGGACGCATTTTCTACCGCAAGCGCCGTACACCTCGGAACGCCAAGAGCGGCAACGTGGCCGACTTCTGCCGACGCTGGGGAGCCCGCTATCGGTACATGATCGTGCTCGATGCCGACAGTGTGATGACAGGCACGATCCTCAAGCGCCTTACCGCGATGATGGAGAAGCACCCGCGAGTCGGGTTGATCCAGACTACACCGCAACTCGCGCTCGGTCGCACGCCGTTCCGCCGCATGTACCAGTTTGCCGCCAAACTCTACGCGCCGCTCTTCTGCGCCGGGTCGAACTACTGGCATCTCTTTGGCGGCAACTACTGGGGCCATAACGCGATCATTCGCGTGCGTCCCTTCATCGAGCATTGCGATCTCCCCGATCTGCCGGAAAAGGACGCCAAGCGCCGCCACATTTTCAGCCACGATACCGTGGAGGCCGCGCTCATGCGTCGGGCCGGGTACGACGTATGGTTTGCCTACGCCGAACCCGGCAGCTACGAGGAGGGGCCGCCAAATCTCTCCGACAGCCTTGGTCGTGATCGCCGCTGGTGCATGGGCAACCTCCAGCACTTCTGGTTTCTCTTCGCACCCGGCGTCGATTTCGCCAATCGCTTTCATATCTGGATGGGCGTGATGGGCTACATGGGATCGCTACTGTGGCTCATTTTCCTGATCGTTGGCGCGTTTGACCTTGCGGTGAAACACCGTTTCTCCGTCCTCTCGGCCTTGCCGGGCGATCCGGTGGTGCAATCGGGCGGAGCCGTAATGATCCTGCTGGCGTCGACCTTCGTTCTCCTCTTTCTACCAAAAATTCTCTCGTACCTCGTGGCACTTCCCAAGGCGCGGAAGTTCGGCGGCGTCCTCCGGCTCACGCTGGGTGTGATCCTGGAGACGATCATCTCCACCCTCATGGCGCCGGTGCTGATGATCTACTACAGCCAGTTCGTCGTTTCGCTGCTGGCTGGACTTCAGGCCAAGTGGGGTTCCCAGAACCGCACCGATGACAAGGGCATGACCATACTCGAGAGTTGTCGCATCTTCTGGCTGCCACCGGTACTGGGTGCGATTTCGCTCGCCTTGCTCATTGTCTATGCGCCGCACGAGATTCTCCTGCTCAGCCCGATCCTTGGCGGCTGGCTGCTGGCTCCGTTCCTTGCCTGGGCGACGAGCCAGCCCGCGCTTGGGGATTTTCTCATCTGGAGCAAAATCTTCTTCGTCGCCGAGGAAGATCCCAACGAATGCCCGCGTGAACTCGAAAAAGTCCGCCAGATTGCCCAAGAGGCGGAGGATAACTGGAACTTTCCGTACTCCGGCGTGGCTCGAGCCGTCACCGATCCTCTGGCCAATGCCGTGCACATCGCCCTCTTGCGCCAGCGCCGCAGGGTGGTGGAGGAGACTGAGGAATATCTTGAGGAACTCCGCGAGAAGTTGCTCGAGAATGGCCCCTCCGCCCTCGATATCCGGCAGCAGTTTGCCCTTTTGTGGGATGCCGATTCGCTGCGCTGGCTGCACCGGGAATTCTGGACCCGCCCGGCGGAACGTCTGCATCCCTGGTGGCGCGAGCGTTTGCGTGATGCCACTGCCCGGGTTGGAAATGCCGCCGCAGGATAATTTACACTCCCTGCTTTTCTCCGGGCAGAGCATCTGATTGCCTGTCGCGATGCTCAAAGCTGGTATCGTCGGGCTTCCCAATGTGGGCAAGTCCACTCTGTTCAACGCCGTGACCCGCACCCGCAAGGCGCAGGCGGCCAATTTCCCATTTTGTACCATCGAGCCGAATGTCGGCATCGTTAACGTCCCGGACGAGCGGCTAGACCGTCTCGCCGCCCTTACGGGTTCCGAGAAGACGATCTACGCCGCCATCGAATTCGTCGACATCGCCGGCCTCGTCAAAGGCGCGAGCGAGGGGGAGGGATTGGGCAACCAATTCCTCAGCCACATCCGTGAAGTCGACGCCATCGTACAGGTGGTACGCTGTTTTGAGAGCGAAGACATTCACCACGTCGCGGGCTCGGTTGACCCGGTGCGAGACATCGAGGTGATCTCGACCGAGTTGATCCTCGCCGACATCTCTGGCGTTAAAAAACGTGCCGAGCGTCTCCAGAAGGGTGCGCGGTCGGGCGACAAGACCGCCAAGGCGGAACTCGCTCTTTGCGAAAAGCTTATCCCGCACCTCGATGCAGGCAAGCCTGCCCTGACAGCCGATCTCAACGACGAGGAGCGTGCGCTGCTCAAGACCTTCTTCCTCCTGAGCTCGAAGCCCACCATTTTTGCGTGCAATGTCGGTGAGAATGAACTGGCCGATGCCGACAATCCGTTCATCCGCGCCGTCCGCGAATACGCCGCCGCCCACATGGGCAGCGAGGCTGTCGTGATCAGCGCCCAGATCGAAAGCGAACTCGCCGAGCTCCCGCCTGAAGAAGCCAGGGAGTTTCTTGCCGGTCTCGGTGTGACCGATAGCGGTATGAGCCTGCTCATTCGCGCCGTCTACCATCTGCTCGGTCTGCGCACCTATTTCACCACCGGACCGAAAGAGACCCGCGCGTGGACCATTCACGAGGGGGACAAGGCCCCGGCGGCGGCGGGCGTCATTCATAGTGACTTTGAGCGCGGCTTTATCGCTGCCCAGACGATAGCGTTTCAGGATCTCATCACCCTTGGCTCGGAAGCCAAGGCTCGCGAGGCGGGCAAGCTCCGCATCGAGGGCAAGGAATACGTTGTGCAGGATGCCGACGTGATGGAGTTCCGCTTCAACGTCTAGTTCCGGTTCTGCCGAAGCTTCATGAAGTATCTGTCTGACCTGCTGGCGTCCCTTATCGTCCGCAGGCAGGGAGTTTTGCTGGCCTTGGGAATCTCGCTCGCCTTGCTGGCGGGCGTGGTCCTCGGGCTCAGGCAAAACTTCGATACAGACATCCTGAACCTGCTCCCGGCCTCAAGCCCGGCGGTGCAAGGGCTGAAGGTCTACAATGCCGACTTCACTCAGGCCCGGGAACTCGCCTTCCTCCTGACCTGGAAGCAGCCGCCTGACGACGCGCACCGGTATCGCGAGGAGTTTGCTGAGCTCTTGAAAAAACAGCCCTGGGTGGTGCGTGTGCTCGACACGCCGCCGCTTGCCGGTGCTTCGGGACAAGTCAACGAGATCCTCGCACCGCTTCTGCTGAACCTGCCTCCGCAGGACTTTCGCGCTGCGCTGGACCGGCTGAGCGAGGGCACGCTGGAGGAACGGTTTTCCCGCTTGGCGGACCAGGTGGCCTCAGGTTCTCCAAAGGCGCGCTTTGAGTGGGAGAATGATCCCCTCGGCCTTGCGACCGCTGCCGCGAAGCCGGTGTGGGAAAGCGTGTCGCTCTCAGATGCCTTCGACCTGGTGTCGAGCGACGAAACGGCCGCAATCGTTCCCGCCATCACCAATCAGCCCGATCTTTCCGCCGCATCATGCCAGGTCGTTATGGCGCAGGTGCATCAGTTCATTGAGGAGGCTCGCAAAGCCATGGGACCCGAGGGACCCGAGATCGGCGTGACCGGGCGCTCCGCCTATGTTGTCGAAATCGCGGCCAGCATGCAGCGCGACATCATGCTGACCTCGGCTGTTTCGATGATCACGGTCGTGGGCCTTTTCTGGCTGGGGTTTCGGAGGGTTCTACCTCTCATCGGGATCACTCTCATCCTGGCGTTTACCGCCCTGATTTCGATGGTGTGCGGGATCTGGGTATTCGGGCAGCTGAACATCATTGCCATCAGCTTTTGTTCGATTCTATTCGGGCTGGGGGACGACTTCAGCCTGCTGCTCTGCCAGCATTTTTATCAGGCTCGCTCGGATGGTCTGCCCCGGCAGAAGGCCATAGCCAGTTCCATTAATCATTGTCTGCCGGGCATGCTCTGGGTCGCGCTTACTACGGGAGTGGGTTTTCTCGCGCTGAGCTTCAGTGGGTCCGCAGGTTTTGCCCAACTCGGCTTCCTCGTGGCGGCGGGCGTGTTTTTGTGCGCCATCTTCATGACGCTCTTTCTGTTTCCATTTGTCCGGGATTCCGCCGGAAACGCCGCAGGCCTCGGCCCGGCGAAATGGTTCGCCGATCTCTGCCGTAATCACGCGGGCTGGCTCGTCGCTGCAAGTGTCGGCGGTGCGATTGTTGCCGGTACGATGATCCTTCTTCCATGGGGCGCTCTCCGCTTTGACATCACCCCAGCTTCTCTTGAGCCGCGGAACACTCCGGCGGCACGCACTCTGGCCGATATGATGCGGCGCTTCCCTGCAACGTTTGAACCGCTGATGGTAGTATTGCCTGCGCCGAGTGCAGAAAAACTTCATGCTCTGGACGCGGAGTTGAAGCGCCTGCAAAGCGAAGGAAAGGTCCTGTCGTGGTCCTCGCCGTCGGGTCTCTATCTCGATCCGGCGCGGGTGGCGGAAAACCGGCGTTCTCTCGCGCTCTGGGATGCGAATTCTGCCCGGGTTGCTGTTCAAGTGGCCGCATCGCATACCGGACTGGTCGCATCGCCCTCGCTGCTGGAACCCATTGAGGACCTGACTCAAGCCCTCAAGATCACCTCTGCGAACTGGCGGGACTACGTGGGCTCGGAATCACGCTGGTGGTTTTTGCTCGATCGCATGGTGTCCTCCACTTCGCCGACCGTCATCGCCTATGCCAAGGTCGCACAAGGCCTCACCCCCGCGGACCGTCTTGCCATCGCAAAGGAGATCGACGCTCATGTGGATGGCGCGCTCGTCTCGGGTTGGAGTCAGACGCTGGCCAGCCTTGTGCCTTGGGCGCAACGCGAATTGCTCGTCTTTGGCGGAGCCGTGGCCGTGCTGGTGGCATTCATTCTCGCATTCGTCTACCGCAACGCCTCGCTTTGGCTGCTGCACATGGCCTCGATAATCGCTGCTCTTCTCGCCACGGCAGCCACGCTGAAGCTCTTCAGCGTTCCGATCAATCTGCTCAACGTGCTGGCCTTTCCTCTCATGCTCGGTGTGGGAGTGGACTATGGCACCCATCTGATCCTGGCCGCGCGGGCAGGGGACGGGAACTTCGCGGGAACGATCAAAGCCGTGGGCTTGAGCGGTCTGACCACGTCCACGGGCTTTGGCGCCTTGGTGCTCGCTCAAAATCCCGCTCTGTCCGGCCTCGGCATCATCTGCGGAGTGGGGGTACTGTGGTGTCTGCTCTTTTCCCTGCTCCTCGTAGCTCCCGGGGCGATGCGGCACGAGAGCCGTCTTGCCCGACGTGAATAACTTGGCTAGATTCCGGGCACGGATATGAAAGCCTTTCTCCGCGTTCTTTGCTGTCTGGTTCTCGCGGCTGGCGCCGCCAGGGCTGATCAGGTGGTGGCCGATGTGCAGAAAAAACTGCTGAAAATGGGCTACTATAGCGGTGTGGTCGACGGGCAGATGGGCAGCCAGACGTCCGCCGCCATTCGCCGATACCAACTCGCGGAAAATCTCCGCGTCACCGGCAACCTGACCCCGCAGACCCTCGACAGTCTGCGCGTCCAGACTCCGCCTCCGACCGTTCAGGCTGTACCACCGACGAAAAATCCGTCTTCCAATCCGCCTAGAACCGCCCCCGTCCAATCTGTGCCGGAATATGTGGCCATCGCAGATATCTTCAAAGGTGGCCCCTATATTTCCGCCGGGCCGGAGGTGCAGATTGCCACGATCCGGCAGGCCCAGAAAACGCTCCGCCTGCTCGGGTACTACAATGGCCCGGTAAACGGTTCGCCCAGCCCCGCGCTGGTCAGTGCGCTGAAAGCCTGGCAGGCGAGTGCTCGTTTCCGCCAGACCGGGCGCTTCGACGAGAACACGTTGAAGGGCTTGAACATCATGCCCAACTGATTTTCTCGATTGCAGAGAAAGGCGCTCACCGCTAATCCTTTTTTCCGATGCTTATCGATTTTCTTCCGATCCTCCTTCACGTGGTGGTTGCCGTTGGCTTTGCCACGGTCGTCCTCGTGCTGAATATTGCTCTGGGAAGGGCCGGAAAACGCACAAAGATCAAGGACACCGCCTACGAGTGCGGCATCATCCCGGAGCCCGGTCCGCAGCCGCGTTTCAGTGTGAAGTTCTACCTCGTCGCGATGCTCTTCATCCTGTTCGATATCGAGGTGGTTTTCATGTACCCGTGGGCCGTGGTCTATCGCGACTATATTGCCCAGCACGGCATGCTCATTTTCTGGAGCATGCTCAGCTTCGTCATCATCCTTCTCTTCGGCTACGTCTACGCGGTCAAGAAGGGTGCTCTCGAGTGGGGTCGCTAAGCCGTCCGGCTTGGCTATCATTTTCCTCGTATGATCCATCATCTGGTCCTTTTTCAGGTTAAACCCGACGTCGACGAGGAGAAGATCGAGTGGATGATGAGGGAAACCCGCATCCAGCTGCTCAAGATTCCCGAAGTACTCAATCTCCGCTGTGGTAAGCGGGTGGACGAGTCCATGGAGTGGCCGTTCTTCCTTTCCGTTGAGGTCGAGTCTCTGGACAAGCTCTCCATCTACATGAACGACCCGATCCACGTGAAGTTCGTGGAGCAGGTGATCAAGCCCCACATCGTCAAGCGCCTTGCGCTGGATTACGAGATGGAGCCGGGCAAGGACGTCAGGTACTCCTGAAGCTTCTCTCGCAGGTAGCCGATCTCGTCCTCGGAGACGACGAAGGGCGGAGAAAACGACAGGACGTTTCCGGCGGGCCCTCCGCCGAGCAGGATCAGGCCATCCTTGAGGCCCTGGTACATGATAGCAACCGAGAGTTGCGGGAAGGGTGATCCATCCGTTTTGATCAGCTCGACGCCGAGCATCGATCCCACGCCCCGGACCTGTCCAATATGCGGGGAGGAAAGCGCCTCCAGGGCGAGTCTCAAGGTCCGCCCGGTCCGTCGGGCTGCTGCGGCCGTCGTATCCTTTTCATGCTCCCGGATCGATGCGAGCGCCATCGCGCAGCCAGCGGGATTGCCCAGCATCGTGCTCGTGTGCAATGCCTCCCCGGAGGAGGCAGGCCAGGCGTCCATGATGTCGGACCGTCCCACACAGGCGGCGAGAGGAAAGCCTCCCGTCAGCGCCTTGCCGAGGCAGATGATGTCAGGAAACACCCCAAAGTGCTCGCAGGCAAAGAATTTCCCCGTGCGATGAAATCCGGTGTATATCTCGTCGAGGATAAGGAGGACTTTGTACTCATCGCAGATCTCCCTTAGGATGCGCAGAAAATCGCGGGGCGGCGTGATCTCGCCACCGCGCCCCTGGATTGGCTCCACGAGGATGCATCCGATTTCCCTTTGCTCGATGGTGGCCGCGATCTGGCTGCGGAGTTTTTCCAGGCATGGCGTCGAGCAGTTCGGAAAAGGGCTTCCTTCCAGCCGAAAGCCATCGCGACATTCGAAGGGGCAGCGGTAACAGTGCGGGTAGGGGAGTTGCACGCCAAAGCGGGCCGATTGTGCTCGGAAGGGCGCGCGGAAATAGTCAATGCCTACGGCTTCGAGGGCGCCGTAACCCAGGCCATGGTAGCCTCCGGTGAAGCTGATGACTCCCGGCTTGCCGCTGTGCAACAGCGCTGTCTTGAGCGCCGCCTCGACCGCCTCGGAGCCGGAGTTCGCCAGGAAGGTTTTCCCTGCACCCAGGCCCCAACGCTCAAACGTGATCCGGCTGAGCGCCTCGCAGAGATCCGCCTTGAGCGCGGCCGGATGAACATCGCCCATGGCATGCAGCAGTATGCCGGCCTGCGCGATAGCCGCATCACGGACGGCCGGGGCGGTATGGCCCAGATTTGCCACGGCAAAGGCCCCGGTGAAATCCAGGTAGCGGTTTCCGTCGGCGTCCCAGACATTCGCACCCTCGGCGCGTTCCCAAAAGATCGGAAACTCCGGATCGATCAAGGTCACGCCCCGCGCTTCGTACGCCCGGAGCTTGGCCGCAAGCGCGAGCGAACGCGACCCTGGTGGCGGGACGATGATTTCCGGCAGCATCGCGTCAGGCGGCGCGACCGATGTAGGAAGGATAGACCAGCCGCTCGTAGAGGTTGACATGAGCGGCCGCGATCGTGGCGGCGGAAAAATCCGTGCCTAGATTGCGGTTCAGCAACATCTCAGCCTGGGCGGGATCGTCCAAGGTGCGCAGGGCGCGTCGGCAGATGTCGACGATCCCGTCACTTGATTCCCGGGTGAACACAAAGCCATTGCCTGTGTTGCTTCCCACCTCCCAGTCGCGGACATATTGGAACAACCCGCCACACTGCACGGCAATCGGAGCCGCGCCGTACAGGATTGCACGCTTGAGCCAGGTCGCCTCGGGCTCCACGGCAGCGGGAGCCAGAAACAGGTCGGCCGCCGCCAGTGCCTTCCGGGCGAGCGGTTCGTCGAATTCCCCGAAATGAACAAATTTCCCTGCGTGCTTGCGGCGTGCCACCTCCAGAGGAATCGTCAGGTCGTCGGAAACGGTTCCCAGTAAGGCGACGCGCACATCATCCACCAGCAGGCGGTCGAGTGAGGACAGCAAGCTGCCGACGCCGGCTTGCTGCGTGGCATTTGTGAAGGTCACGATCGTCCGGGCCGAGACTCCCGGGGTGAGGCCGGCAACCTGGAGAAAGGCCTCCTTGTTCTTGCTGCGTGCGGCAGGTTTCGCTTTGGAATATGGCGCGGTGAGCGCAGAGTCGGCCTCGGGTCTCCAGCCGAGCACATCGTCGGAGGAGGGAATACCGACCAGCTTGTGGCGTTGTTCTCGGAGGATGGGGTCGAGTCCGCAGCCGTAGTCAGGAGTCTGCGCCGCATCGACAAAACGTTCGCCCGGAAGAACCACGGCGTCGGCGTAGATGATTCCGCCCTTCAGGCAGTTCATGCTGCCAAAGTACTCCAGCCCCTGGGCGGAGAAATAATCTCCAGGCAGGTTGGTCAGGCCAAAATCGAAGCTCCAGAAGTTGCCCTGGTACTCGAGGCCATGAGGGCTGAGCACGGTGCGAAAGGGCAGCCGCTGGTCGCGGACCAGCGCCGGGGCCAGAGCGGTTTCCCAGCTGTGGAGATGCAGCACCTGAGGCGCGGGATCGGCCCGGCGGGCGAGCTCCAGCACGCACTTGGTGAAGAAAATAAACCGCGCGGCGTTGTCCTGGTAATCCCGGTCGTCGGTGCCGTAGACGCCGGATCGGTCAAAATACTCGTCGCGAGACACGAGAAAGACCTGCACCCCGGCAGGCGTCTTGGTCTCGAAGATCTCGCAGGGATACCGGCCGCTGCCTACGGGAACGGTGAATTTCACGCCGGTCTTGCGCGTCTTGATCGACTTGTTTTCCCGGATGGCGCGGTAGTAGGGGAGCACGACGCTGACCTCATGCCCTAGGGTGCGCAACTCGCTGGTCAGGCTGGCCAGCGTGTCGGCCAGGCTGCCGGAACGGATCAGGGGCGATAACTCGCTCGACGCCATGAGAATGTTCATGCCTGTCTGCTAGCACGTTGCGGGAGCAGTGTCATCACTGTACGATGACTTCATGCCTGACTCTCCGACCGCGGTTGTCACCTGTGGCCCAGCCTATGAGCCAATCGACTCTGTCCGCCGCATTACCAACCACTCGACGGGAGAGATCGGTGTGTTTTTGAGCGATGCACTGGCGGCGAGAGGGTTTCAGGTCGTGTGCTTCCGTGGCGAGATGGCTTCGTACCCGGCTCCGGCCTCGGCCCGGGTGTATCCCTTCACGACAAATGACTCGCTGGAAGTGTTATTTGACGCATTGCCGAAGACTCCTTCAGCCATTTTTCATGCTGCAGCACTCGGCGACTATCGAGTGGCTTCAGTGGAGGGAGGCAAGGTTACCAACAAGATCCGGAGTGATCTCAAGGAGCTCGTCATTCGCCTCACTCCTGCCACCAAGCTCCTGCCGCTCCTGCCCGAGAAATTTCCTCATGCCCTCATCGTAGGCTGGAAGTACGAACTCGATGGAAGCCGCGACGATGCGCTGGAACGCGGCAGACGCCAGATCGCAACGGTCGGCACCGCGGCCAGCGTCGTCAATGGTCGGGCGTATGGCGAGGGATTTGGCCTGCTGGAGGGCGGGGAGGTAACGCATTTCGCCGACAAGCTCTCACTCAGCGCGCATCTGGCCGACTGGAGTTGGCGCAAAATTGTTCTCAAGGCGTGATCTTTTGTTCCCTCCGGGCTTGTGGGATGGGAGAACCGTGGCGTATTCTCTCAGGCTTGCCTTAACCACCCTTGAAGCAAGCATCGCACATGAAGATTTTTTTGGACGGCCAGTTCTACGATAAGCAAGACGCGAAGATTTCCGTGTTCGATCACGGTCTGCTTTATGGGGACGGTGTCTTCGAGGGCATTCGCTTCTACAATGGCCGCGTCTTCCGCCTCGAGGAGCATATCGACCGCCTCTATGATTCGGCCAAGGCCATTTGCCTGACGATCCCGATGACCCCGGCAGAGATGACCGAGGCTCTCCTTGAGACGATTCGGATCAATGAACTCAAGGACGGCTACGTGCGTCTCGTCGTTACGCGCGGCGTCGGTGACCTCGGCCTGAACCCGCTTCTTTGTCCCAAGGCCAGCGTGTTCATCATTGCCGCCAAGATCACTCTGTACCCCGAGGAGATGTACAAGAACGGCCTCACCGTGGTGACCTGCGCCACCCGCCGCATCCCGCATGGTGCGCTCAGCCCGATGGTGAAATCGCTCAATTACCTCAACAACGTACTCGCCAAGATCGAAGCTCAGCAGGCTGGCGCGGGCGAGGGACTCATGCTGAACGAGCAGGGTTATGTGGCCGAGTGTACCGGCGATAACATTTTCACGATCAAGAACGGTCAGGTCTACACACCTCCGATCTCCGCAGGAGCGCTGGCGGGAGTCACCCGCGAGGCGATGTTCCATATCGCCGCCCAACTCGGCGTGACGATCAGCGAGCCCAACATGACTCGCTACGACATTTATACGGCGGACGAGTGTTTCCTTACCGGCACAGCAGCCGAAGTCATCCCGGTGACGAAGCTCGATACCCGAGTGATTGGCACCGGAAAACCCGGTCCGCTGACCCTCCAATTTATTGAGAAGTTCCATGAGTTGACAGCCAACTCTGGTACGGCGATTTATTAAGCATGCAGTGCGACGTTTGCCAGCAGAAGGAAGCCACCGTTTTCCTCACCCAGATCGTGGGGGGGAAGATGCAGAAGGTGAACCTTTGCGAGGCATGCTCGAAGAACAAAGGCGTCGATGATCCGACCGGATTCGCTCTGGCGGATCTCCTCTCGGGCATGGGCGCCGCCCAGGAGATCGAGAAAAACCCGGCCTCGCAGCGGTGCCCCGTGTGCGGCTTTACGCAGGCCGACTTCAAGAAGACTGGCCGTCTCGGATGCAGCACATGCTATGAAGTTTTTGCCGAGGGTCTCGAGGGCATGATTCGCAACATGCACAAGGGGCCCGAGCATGTCGGGAAAGCTCCGGTGGCTTATCTGCGGTCGCGGCAAATCGACCAGAAGATCAAGACCTTGCAATCAAGCCTCCAGGAAGCCGTCGCGGCCGAGCAATATGAAAAAGCGGCGGACCTTCGCGATCAGATCCGTCGCATTGAGGCAGGATTGGAAGCATGAAGCTTACTGAAATCATCGAAAATTCCGGGGAGTGGCTGAAAGGCGACGGACCGCACCGTAACATCGTCGTCAGCAGCCGCGTCCGTCTCGCGCGCAACCTTCGCAGCAAGCCGTTTCCCGGCTGGGCCAAGAAGGCGGAGCGCATCGAGGTGCTCAAAATCGTCAAGAGTGCGGTCGAGCAGCTTCCTGAGATGGAGGATGCCTACACCGAGAATCTCGAGGCCCTTTCTCCTCTTGAGAAACAGGTGCTGGTCGAGCGCCATCTCATCAGCCGCGAGCACGCTGCCAAGGGCGTGGGCAGCGGCGTGGTGATGAATGTGAACCAGTCCCTCAGCTTCATGATCAATGAAGAGGATCACTTGCGCATGCAGGCGATTTGCTGCGGCCTGCAACTCGACAAGGTTTTCGCCATGATCAACCAGGCGGATAGCGAACTCGAGCCCATGCTCGACTTTGCCTTCCACCCGCAACTCGGCTACCTCACGGCCTGTCCGTCGAATGTCGGCACCGGCATGCGCGCATCCGCCATGCTGCACCTGCCCGGTCTGGTCATGAGCGACCAGATGAACAAGATCATCAACTCCGTAAACAAGATCGGACTCGCCGTCCGCGGCCTGCACGGCGAGGGGACGGAAGCCATGGGCAACCTATTCCAGGTCTCCAACCAGACAACCTTGGGCGAGGCGGAGGAGGAAATCATTTCGCGCCTCAATGATGTAATCGTAAAAATCATCGAGCATGAGTGCAACGCCCGCCAGCTGCTCCTGCAAAAGAAGCCCGTCACGCTCCTCGATCAGATCGGTCGCGCCTACGGGGTTTTGTCGTACGCGCACTCCATCAGCTCGAAGGAGGCGCTTAACCTGCTTTCAGTGATCAAGTTGGGAACAGACCTTAACCTTTTCCCCGACGAAAATCGAATCGTGGTGGATGAGCTATTCATCGAGACGCAACCTGCTCATCTTCAAAAAGGAGCACATGTGCAAAAAATGTCCGCAGATGAAAGGGACACCTTGCGCGCTTCACTGATTCGAGCCAAACTACAAGTCGTGCCCAAGCCGGATATCGCGAAAATCGCCACCCAACCCTTGGGGACGACCGAAAATGATGAATAACTTCACTCCTCGTGCGCAACAGGTATTGGCGCTCGCCCGCAAGGAAGCCGATCGGTTCAACCACAATTATGTGGGTACAGAGCATCTCCTGCTCGGACTGATCAAGCTCGGCCAGGGAGTGGCGGTCAATGTCCTCCAGAAGATGGGCCTCGATCTCGAGACCGTCCGTATGGAGGTCGAGAAACAGGTGGGGTCCGGTCCCGAGACCAAGATGGTCGGGAACATCCCATACACACCGCGCGTCAAGAAGGTGCTCGCCCTCGCTGGCAAGGAAGCCAAGGCGCTCCAGCACTCCTATGTGGGCACCGAGCACATCCTGCTCGGCCTGCTCCGCGAAGGTGAGGGCGTGGCAGCCCGCGTGCTCAAGAGCCTCGAAGTCGACATCGAGCGCACCCGCAACGAGATCCTCAAGGAACTCGATCCCAATTTTGCTCCGCAGGAAGAAGAAGGCGGCGTGCCGCAGGAAGCCGGTGCCAAAAAGGACGGCAAGACTCCGGCCCTTCGTGCCTTCGGCCGCGATCTGACCGAACTCGCCAAGAAGGGCGAGCTCGATCCCGTGATCGGCCGTGCCGACGAAATCGAGCGTGTCATCCAGATCCTCTGCCGCCGCACCAAGAACAACCCTGTGCTCATCGGTGAGGCGGGCGTGGGCAAGACGGCCATCGCCGAGGGACTCGCGGAAGAGATCATCAACGGCAACGTGCCGGAGATCCTGCGCGAAAAGAAGGTTATCACCCTCGATCTCGCCCTCATGGTGGCTGGTACGAAGTACCGCGGCCAGTTTGAGGAGCGCATCAAGGCGGTGATGGACGAGATTCGTCGCACCAAGAACGTCATTCTTTTCATCGACGAGTTGCACACCATCGTGGGTGCAGGCTCCGCCGAGGGAGCGATGGACGCCTCCAACATCATCAAGCCCGCTCTTTCCCGTGGCGAGCTCCAGTGCATCGGCGCCACCACGCTGAACGAATATCGCAAGTACATCGAGAAGGACGCTGCACTCGAGCGCCGCTTCCAGACCGTGAAGGTCGAGGCGCCGTCGGTCGACGAAACCATTCTCATCCTCAAGGGCATCCGTCCCAAGTACGAGGCGCATCACAAGGCGAAAATCTCCGATGAGGCCTTGGAGACAGCCGCAAAGCTGTCCGATCGCTATCTGACTGGGCGCTTCCTGCCGGACAAGGCCATCGATGTGATGGACGAGGCCGGCGCTCGCGCTCGCATCTCGGCCATGACCCGGCCGCCGAACGTCAAGGACATCGAGGCTGAGATCGAGTCGATCCGTGTCGAGAAGGAAGCCGCCATCAAGGCCCAGGATTTCGAAAAAGCCGCGTCGCTCCGCGACACCGAGAAGCAAGCCAAGGATCGTCTCGACGGCATCCTGGCCGAGTGGAGGGCGAATAAGGAGGAGAAGGAGGTCCACGTCACCGAGGACGACATCATGCATGTTTTGTCCAAGTGGACGGGCGTCCCGCTTTCCCGCATGGAGCAGCAGGAGACTCAAAAGCTCCTCACCATGGAGAATGATCTCAAGGGCAAGGTGATCGGTCAGGACGAGGCAGTCGTCGCGATCAGCAAGGCCCTGCGTCGTTCGCGCGCCGACCTGAAGGACCCGCGCCGTCCGATCGGCTCGTTCATCTTCCTTGGCCCCACGGGTGTCGGTAAGACCTTTCTCGCCCGTACGCTTGCCGAATTCATGTTTGGCGATGCGGACGCACTGATCCAGATCGACATGTCCGAGTACATGGAGAAGTTCACCGCTTCCCGCCTCATCGGCTCGCCTCCGGGCTATGTCGGTTACGAAGAGGGCGGTCAGCTCTCCGAGGCGGTTCGCCGTCGTCCGTACTCCGTGGTGCTCTTCGACGAGATCGAGAAGGCTCACCCTGACGTGATGCATCTCCTGCTCCAGATCCTGGAGGAAGGCAAAATCACCGACTCGTTGGGCCGCAAGATCGACTTCCGCAACACGATCATCATCATGACGTCGAATGTCGGCGCCGAGTTGATCAAGAAGCAGACCTCGATGGGCTTTGGCGCTCCGAAGCTGGATGACAACTACGACACCATGCAGGGCAAGATCCTCGAGGAGACGAAGCGTGTCTTCAAACCCGAGTTTCTCAACCGCCTGGACGACATCATTGTCTTCCACACCCTGAGCAAGGCCGATCTCATTACGATCGTGAACCTGGAGGTCAGCAAGGTGGTCGCCCGCATCAAGTCCAAGGACATCCACCTCGAGCTCGAGGAATCCGCCAAGGATCTCCTTATCGAGAAGGGTTACGATCCCATGTATGGCGCGCGTCCGATGCGTCGTGCGGTGGAGCGTTACCTCGAGGATCCGATGGCAGAGGAACTCCTCCGCGGCAACGTGAAGCCTGGCGAGACGCTGAATGTTCGCAGGGAGGGCGAGAAGCTCGTCTTCACACCGAAGTCGGGCACCTTGCCCGAGCCGAGCTCGGCTACGGCCAGCTAACGAGGCGCAAACAATCAACGAAAAGCCCGTCAGAGATGACGGGCTTTTTCTTTGCCCAGATCAGACGCTTGCAGGCGACGCGGCCGATTGGGTCAGAAACGCTACCAATCCCGGGAACCGCTGGTCGAGTTCCTCCCGGCGTAATGACGTCATGCATTTTGTCCCGTCCACCCGTGTACGGATGATTCCCGCCCCTCGCAGGATCTGGAAGTGATGCGACCGGGTGGCCTTGGCTCCTTCGATGGGGAACTCGTTGCAGGCAAACTCCTGCTCGGGACTTTCCAGCAGATGTCGAACGATCTGGAGACGGCAGGGATCGGCCAGGGCCTGCAGGACATTGGCGATGTCCACGCTGTCGAGTTCCGGATGTTCGTATTGCTTCATGGGCCTGATTGATCATACGAGCAGGGCCGCTGCTTCTCAATGGCGGGAATGTAATTTGACTTCCGCGTTTTGTACAACGATAGTTCGACCGTTATCGAACTACATATGAGCACAGCTTCGAATCTTCGCCTTCTTGAACCCGTCCAGATCGGTGAGTTTCACCTCTCAAATCGCATTATCATGGCACCCTTGACCCGGTGCCGCGCGAGTGAAGGGCGAATCCCAAATACAATGATGGCGGAGTACTACCGGCAGCGAGCTACGGCGGGGCTTATCCTGACGGAAGCCACCTCGGTAACTCCCAAAGGGGTGGGCTATCCCGACACACCGGGTATCTGGTCGGATGAGCAGGTCGAGGGCTGGAAGCTCATCACCAAGGCCGTCCACGAGGCGGGCGGTATTATTCTCTGCCAGTTGTGGCACGTGGGCCGAATTTCCGATCCCCGCTATCTCGATGGCGATCTCCCAGTAGCTCCCAGCGCCATTGCGGCGGAGGGCCACGTGAATCTCATTCGTCCGCTCACTCCCTTCGTCACGCCGCGTGCATTGGAACTCAACGAGATTCCCGGTATCATCGAAGCCTATCGAAAGGGAGCGGAAAATGCCCAACGAGCCGGATTCGACGGCGTCGAGATCCATGGAGCCAATGGCTATCTGCTCGATCAGTTTCTCCAGGACAAGACCAACATCCGTACCGATGAATACGGCGGATCGATCCAAAACCGCGCTCGCCTGATGCTGGAGGTAGTCGACGCGGCAGTCGGCGTATGGGGACCCGGACGGGTCGGCCTGCATCTGGCTCCGCGTGGGGACTCCCATGGCATTGGCGACTCCAATCCCAGGGAAACCTTCGGCTATGTGGCCCGCGAGACGGGACGTCGCAAGATCGCGTTTCTCTGTGCCCGCGAATCACTAGGCGAAAATCGCATCGGACCAGCGCTCAAGGCGGATTTTGGCGGAGCTTACATCGCGAACGAGAAGTTCACGCTGGATACTGCCGAGCAAGTCCTCGCTGCCGGGGAAGCGGACGCAGTCGCCTTCGGCAAGGATTTCATTTCCAATCCTGACCTTGTTCGGCGTTTCGCCGAAGGGGCTTCGTTGAACCCCTTCCATTCGGAGACATTCTACGGCGGAGGCGCAGGCGGCTATATCGACTATCCGACCTTGAATTAAGAGGAATCTCTAGAAGGTACTGAACGACATCCGACCGGCGGCTGGCGCATAGTCGCCGGTTTCGGATTTGATCAGAAAAGCCGGACATTTATCCTTTTCCGCAAGAACAGGAACCTGACCCGGGCCGACCCATCCCTTGGGATGATCGGCTATAGTGTAGGAAATGTTGACGATGTCATTTGGCTTGAGGCCGCTGGCTGTACGCTTGACTTCATTGACCATCGCGACAACGAGCACCTTTTGCTCGTTGTCCTTCTCGCCGGGTTCCACGTCTACACGCAGCACCTCGATCTGGACGAGTTCAGGAGCCTTTGCCTGCATTGATTCGTAGGCCGAGGGTGGAAGCTCCGCCTTGAGGAGGAGGGGAATGAAAAGGAACAGCAGGGTAAGGGATTTTTTCATGCGCGGGAAACCAGCTTTACGTGATGTCGAAAGGGAAGCAACTCAGGGTTTTGGCTTTCGGGACTCGTCGATGAACTCTTTTACCGCGGTCTGAATCTGGGAGGCTACGTTGATCTTGGGTTTAACAAATTTCGGAGTGAACCACGGAAACATGCCGAGCAGGTCGTATGTGACGAGGATTTGTCCGTCGCAACCTTCGCCGCTCCCGATACCGATGGTCGGCACCGGAATAGCCCTGGACAGTTGTTCAGCCACCGGCGGCGTCACGAGTTCCAGAACGATCCCGAAAACTCCGGCCAGGGCGAGAGCCTCGGCATCTTCCAGCAATCGACGAGCTTGATCATCGGTCTTTCCCTTGATCCGGTAGCCTCCTTCCTCCTTCACACGTTGAGGAAGCATTCCCAGGTGGCCCAGCACGGGGATATGTTCATCCAAGAGGGCTCGAACGATGGGAAGAACCTCAATGCCTCCCTCGATTTTGACCGCCTTGGCTCCTGCGTCCGTCAGTCGTCTTGCATTGGTCAGTGCTGTTTTTGGATCAGGAGCAGCGTCAGCGCTGAGATCGCCTACCAGAAGGGTCTGGGTCACACCACGTCCGACCGCCGCGGTATGGTGCACCATGTGATCGATCGTTACGCCGGTGGTATCCGGCATGCCCAAGACCACCATACCTAAAGAATCTCCGACCAGGATCAGGTCGAGGCCCATATCATCCAACAAGCGGCCCATGGGATAATCGTAGGCGGTGAGTGCGGCAAATTTGTGATTCGCCGCCTTCTTTTCAGTAAAATCCTGTCTTAAGGTATTAATATAAAAAAGGCACTTAAGCCCCTCCTAGTAAATAGATTCCGAGTAAATACGGCATTCCGTCTTGTCGACATCAGTCAGTAGTTGGGCAATGGACCGATTCTGACCGGGCAAAAGCATGCGAGGCCGGATGTCGGCCAAGGGCAAAAGGACAAAAGCCCGCTCTGAGATCCTCGGATGGGGGAGAATGAGGCGGGAA
This sequence comes from Terrimicrobium sacchariphilum, assembly GCF_001613545.1. Taxonomy (NCBI): domain Bacteria; kingdom Pseudomonadati; phylum Verrucomicrobiota; class Terrimicrobiia; order Terrimicrobiales; family Terrimicrobiaceae; genus Terrimicrobium; species Terrimicrobium sacchariphilum. The sequence continues at coordinate 2,733,730 of NZ_BDCO01000002.1, read as the reverse complement.
TCTTCCAGGGTCATTCCATCGCAATAGAGCAGATCGAGATCGATGGTGCGCGGGCTGTTGCGGGGATGGTTATTCGGTCGTCCAAGGTCGGTTTCGATCTCCAGTAGACGGGTCAGCAGTTCCATCGGGGACAGCGAGGTGGAGATCTCCAGCGCCGCGTTGAGAAAAGGCTCGGCTTCTGCGGAGCAATCCACCGGGGCTGTTTCATAAACGCGGGAGCCGATCACGGGATCGGAACCTACGTGCAGATTGAGCAATTCCCGCCGAGCAGCCTGAAGGTAAAGCAGGCGCGGCTCGATGTTGGACCCGAGGGCGATGCCTGCTCTCATAAGGCGGTTAGTCGGTGAGACCGAGCACGTCCTGCATGTCGTAAAGACCCGGATCGCGACCATGTGCCCACTTGGCTGCACGTAGAGCGCCTTTAGCGAATGTATCGCGGCTGGAGGCTTTGTGGGTGAGTTCAACGCGCTCCCCGACATTTGCATAAATGACGGTGTGGTCACCCACGACGTCACCCCCGCGTACCGCGTGGAGGCCGATTTCCGTCGGCGTTCGTTCGCCGACCATGCCCTCGCGGCCATGGCGGACGTCGCTGTCGTAACTCAGGCCTCGCACCTCGGCGAGGATTTCCACCAATCGGCGAGCGGTGCCGCTGGGCGAGTCCTTCTTCAAGCGATGGTGCATCTCCACGACCTCAAGGTCGAAGTCGGGTCCGAGAATCTCGGCTGCCTTGCGGGTGAGCCAGAAAAGCGTATTCACGCCCACGCTGAAGTTTGGGGCAAAAACGATGGGGATAACCTTTGAAAGCTCCGTGATGCGAGTCCGCACGGCATCGGAATGTCCGGTCGTGCCAATGACAAGAGCCTTGCCAGCCTTGGCGCAGGCTTCGGCCACGCCGAGCGTGACTTCAGCATGGGTAAAGTCGATGACGGCATCGCATCCAGACAAGGCAGCAGCGAGGTCATCGCCATGATCCAGCGCGGCGGAGACAATGAGGTCTGGATCCGCCTCGGCGCAGTGGATCAATGCCTGCCCCATGCGGCCCTTGGCACCATTGATAATCAGCTTGAGAGCGCCCATGCTAGAGGATGCCTACGGCTGTGAGGGTTGACTTGACCCGAACCTTGCTGGCTTCGGTCATTTCACAAAGCGGGAGACGGACCTCCGGCGTCATCTGGCCGAGCTCCGCCAGGGCGTACTTGGTGGGCACCGGATTTGGTTCGATGAAGAGGTCCTTAAAGATCGGGTAGTACTGGCGATGGATTGCCGCCGCATCACCCGGTCGTCCCGCGAGCCAATGCCGCACGAGATCACCGACTTCCTTGGGAATGATATTCGACGCCACGCTGATCACGCCGACCGCCCCGGCCGAAAGGAAGGGCAGGGTGAGGGAATCGTCCCCGGAAAGAATCTCAAAGGAATCGGGCAGAGCCTGGCGGAGCTGGCTCACGCGCTCGACCGAACCGCCGGCTTCCTTGATGGCGACGATGTTTGGGAAATCCTTTGCGAGACGCACGACGGTCTCAACTGCGATCTCGATGCCACAACGTCCCGGAATGCTGTACAGTACGAGCGGGATATTTACTGCCTCGGCGATCGCCTTGTAGTGGAGATAAAGGCCCTGTTGGGAGGGCTTGTTGTAATAGGGCGCGACCAGGAGAGCCGCGTCCGCACCGAGGCGCTCGGCCTCCACGGTCAACTCGATGGCTTCCTTGGTGCTGTTTGATCCCGTGCCAGCGATAACCTTGCAGCGGCCCTTGGCAATCTCGACGGCGGCTTTGATGACGGCATTATGCTCGTCATGATCGAGAGTGGGCGATTCGCCCGTGGTCCCCACGGGAACGATGCCCTCCACGCCACCACGGATCTGGCCTTCGATCAAGGCCGCAAAGGCGGCCTGGTCAAACGCTCCGTCGCGAAACGGCGTCACCAACGCTGTATATGTGCCTGCAAACGACATGGGAAAAAGAAAGCCTAGAGAGTAATTGTCCCGGCGAAAACAAAATCCGCCGGGCCGGTGAGGGTCACTTTGCGGAAGTTGCCCGCGACTTTTTCGAAACCAACCTGAAGGGTGTCGCCTCCGCGAACCTTTACCGAGATCGGACTCGGGGTCTGGGACTTGAGATGATAGAGCAAAGCCGCAGCGCAAACGCCCGTGCCACAGGCGAGAGTCTCATCCTCCACGCCCCGCTCATAGGTGCGGATCGCGATGAGACCGGGTTCGATGGTCTGGACAAAGTTTGCGTTTGTTCCCTTCGGAGCAAAGGCCTGGTGATACCGCAAAGCCGCGCCTGCCTTGCGGACATCGACGGCCTCCAGATCTGACACGAAGGCCACGGCATGCGGCACGCCGGTATTGAGGAAATGAACCTCCATCTCCTCGCCAGCCACATCAAGCGTTTCCGGCGGACGATGGGAATGCGGGTCGCTCATCGCGATGGTGACGAGACCATCCGTGATCTGGGCGCGGATGAGCCCGGCGAGTGTTTCAAAGGAAACCTCCTCCGATGGCTTGGCCTGCAGGCTGGTGGCAAACCGGGCAAAACACCTGGCCCCATTTCCGCACATCTCGGCCTCGCCTCCATCAGCATTGTAATACCGCATCAGGAAGTCGGCCCCATGCAGGGACGGCTCGACCATGAGCACGCCATCGGCACCGATACCGCGGTGGCGGTCGCAAAGATGCGCAATGCGCGACGGATCGAGGCTCAGCGAGCGATCACGGTTGTCGAGCATGACGAAATCATTGCCCGCTCCGTTCATCTTGGTGAATTTCAACTGCATATCTGTCGCGGAGAAGTTAGCGGGTGTGGGCCGCCTGCACAAGGGGGCTGACGAAATCCTTGATGCGGTCAGCCAGGCCTTCCTCGTTTCCATGCTCAGCGATGCGGCGTACGATGGCGCTGCCCACGACAACCGCGTCGGATTGCCTCGCTACCGCCGCGGCCTGCTCGGGTGAGGAAATGCCAAAACCCACGGCAATCGGCAGCGGCGTGTGGCGGCGTATTTCCGCCACCTGCTCGCCGATCGTATCGGAGATGTCCTTTTGCTCCCCGGTCACGCCTTCGCGGGAGACATAATAGATAAATCCGCCGCCACCTGCGACGATCCTGGCCATGCGGGCGGGCGGGGTGGTGGGAGCGATGAGCCGGATCGGCTGGAGACCACTCGCGACCACAAACTCCGCATTCTGCGCCGCCTCCTCCGGTGGCAGATCGAGTATCAACAGCCCATCCGCACCGGCTTCCACCGCATCGCGCAGGAAGTTTTCAAACCCGTACACGTAGATTGGGTTGAGATAAGTGAACAGCACGACGGGCATTTGCGACGTCTTGCGCAGTTCGCGGACGACGTTGAGTACCTTGGCGACCGATGCGCCATTGGCGAGAGCTCGTGTCGAAGCAGCCTGAATCGTCGGACCGTCGGCCACAGGATCGGAGAATGGAATGCCCAGTTCCAGGATGTCCACTCCAGCATCGTCCAAGGCGCGAGCAACGGAAAGTGTGGCCGCGAGCGAGGGATCACCCGCGGTGATATAGGCCACGAATCCAGACTGCCCGGCTTCGGCCAGGACGCGGAAACGTTCGGAGATACGATTGGGCGTTGTCACAGAATCCGAGAGAATCGGATGGCGAGGGGAAGCGTGGCAAGCAAATCACGATTCCCGCCGCGATGATGGGCTTGGTGCGGCGGGAGACAGTCAGTTCTGAGGCGTCACCGGCGTGCCATTCTTCCCACCATCAGAAAGGCGAAAGACGCCGTTTTTATCCCGGTAGAATCCGTCAAAGAGCACCCGACCCTCAGCCCGGGCTTTGACGGCACGCGGAGAATTCCGGATATCGGAAGCCTCCCATTCCATCACCTTGACGCGCCCGCGGCGATCAAGCACCTCCTCCACCGGCACGGTGAGCTTGGCATACTCTGCATCGCTCAGGCGGATTTCATTAAGCTTCTTTTCATTATAAAACGAGAGCCACCAAGCCCCGTAGGAGTCCGGTGCGTTCGGCTGGGAAACCTCCATCGTCAAATTGCCGACCTTCTGGACATTGTCCTTTTTCAGGTCGAGCGCATACAGCGCCTTGATCTCAGGTACGCTGGAAAGATAGCTGCCGAGGAACTGACGAATGACCTTGTGAACCTTTTTATCCGAGCGAGCGAGCCCGTAGATACCGAGTTCCACCCCGGCCGGATCATCTGGATCACCATAGATATTCAGTTCAAAGTGACCATTGGCGCGGAATGAGCTGTAAGGGACATTTTTAAAGGCCCCATTGTCGACGGCCGTGGCGGGGATTTCCTTGAAACTCTTGATCTCGTCCTGATTGCGCAGATCGTTCGCGATCACTCGCCACGGGGGCAAGGAGCCCGGACTGAGCACACGAACGAACCACATCTCGTCGTCATCCACATTGCGGATGCGGACGATATCCGCGTTTTTGATCGTGTCCTCCCCGTAGGGCATCTGGATCGTCACGTCGCTGCTCGTCTGCTTGACGATGAGACCACGCAAGGTCTTGCCTGAGGTCAGTTCAATGCTGTCGGGATAAAGGGCGGCGCTGGCTGGGGTCAATCCGGTGAAAAGGAGGAGAGCAACAGCCCCGGCGAGCGAATTTCGCAATGACAGGCGGATATGAACTTGCATACCATACCGCGGTTATCACAAGAGAGGTCTCTCTTCCAGCATCTTGCTCATGAAAAACCATTTCCTCACTGCGGCCTCCCTCATCGGTGCGCTCGCTCTGACCGGTTGCGTCACGCCACCGGCGAAGTACAAACCCGCCCCGGACCAGGAGGCTCGCAACAAGGCGCTCAATACAGGCAAGTTCTGGTGGGGCACCTCCACGAGCAGCTTCCAGAACGAAGATCGAGGGGTGAAGGAAGGAGACCCGAACTACTTCCGTACGGACTGGGATGTGTTTGCCGACGAAGGCAAGGCGGCGGTGAAGGGCGATGCCGGCACATTCTCGTGGACGAACTTCGACAAGGACGTAGCCGCCCTGAAGAAGATCGGCGTTTCGCATTTCCGCTTCAGTATTGAGTGGGCTCGCGTCGAGCCGAAGAAGGGCCAGTTTAACGAGGCCGCCATCCGTCAATATGCCGAGATGGCTCGCAAGTTGAAGGCGGCAGGCATCGAGCCGATCGTCACGCTCTGGCACTTCACTTTCCCCGACTGGCTCTACAACCGCTACGACAAGCGTGAGGTCAACTTCCTCCATCCTGACGTCCAGAAGGAATGGGAAGTTTACGTCACCAAGATGGTCGGCGCGCTGAAACCCTACGTCCGCTACTGGGTACCGCAAAATGAGCCGAATGGTGCGCTACAGCTTGGATGGATCGCCGGACACTGGCCGCCGGGCATTCTCCTGAGTCCCTTCAAGTACAAGCGCGCCATGCGCGTTTGCGCCGACATGTTCATCGATGCCGCGCACATCATCAAAAAGGAACGTCCCGACGCCGTCATCATGAGCGTGCATTCGCTCCCCAACTGGCGACCCAACCGCTGGCAGGACCCGACGCTCTGCACGTATAACACGATGCGCAGGCAGAATTTCGACAACCTCGACATGATCCAGTCGGTCGTCGATATCATCGGCATCAACTACTACTACACGCAGGACGCCAGCATCCGCAGCTTCCTCAATCACGGCCAGGGTGAGAAGTCGTCGAACTACACCCAGATGGGCTGGGAGATCGAGCCGGAGGGCATTTACCAGGTGATCAAGCAGATCGGCGACCGCTACCACAAGCCGATGTTCATCTCGGAGAATGGCATCGGTACGAAGAACGAGCAGAAGAAGATCAAGTACCTGCGCGACCACATCAACCAGGTCCGCCGCGCCGATGCGGAGGGCTACGATATGCGCGGGTACTTCGCCTGGACGCTGGTGGATAACTTCGAATGGACCGAGGGCTATGTGCCGAACTTCGGCCTCACCGTGATGGACCCGAAGACCAAGGACCGCGTGTTTGAACCCTCAGCGGCGTTCTTCCAGAATGTGATACGCGCGGGCAATCTCACTCCGTCGACCAAGAACTAGCTGCGACTCAATTCCCGGCGGGCCACACCCGGCCCGCCCGGGGAGTATCGATGTGGTAGTCGGAGAATTTCCGGCCCAGGATTTCCCGCCCTAGCGCCTCTGCCTCGGCGAGGGGCTTGCAGGGATCGGATGTCACCTCTCCGCGACTGTTGCCGATGCCTCGCACGACGCCGACAAAGTCGGAGTTGGTATACCGGGAGTATTCCTGGATCTGATGAATGATCCCCAGGCTGGCGCCGGGATAGGTCTCCTCGGAAGCGAGGACCAGCCCGATGCGTTTACCCTGCATTCGGGTCACAACCTCCCCGGAATTCGGGTACGAGGCAGCGTAATAACAAAAGGTGCGATCAAAGAACGCCTTGGTCTGTGCGCTGACACCATACCAGTAGATCGGCGTGCAAAAGACCACCGCCTCAGCCGGAAGAAACGCCTCAAAGAACAGCTCGCGGAAGCGATCCTCAATGGAACATTCGCCATCGTCTTTCCGACATTTGCGGCAATCGCGAAGGAATGACGTGATGTAGTCATCAATGAACGCGATACGCGGCGTCTGTCCCGCTTCGCGCGCCCCTTGCGCAACCGCCTCGGCAAGCGTTGCTGAGTTACCATTCCGCCTCGGACTTCCCACCAGAATCAGCATGCTCTGCTTAAGCGGGAGTGCGCCGGTTCTGTCAACTCCCGAGTCCAGGGAAACACTCGTGCTCGGAAAGGATGCTCGCATTCCGCTGATGGCGTTCGAATTTCTCCACCGGCAGGTCGTACAGAGCGGCGAGCATTTCGGAGGTCAGGACTTCATGCGGGGAGCCCCGCTGAAGGATGCGGCCTTCCTTGAGCAGGAGGATGTCATCGGCTGAAGCCAGCGCATGCTCAGGAGCATGCGTGGTTTGCAGGATGGCTTTGTTGAGGGAACGAGCCAGCTCCGTGATCAGATCGAGCATTCGAATCTGGTTTCCGTAGTCGAGACCGGTTGCCGGTTCGTCGAGGATGAGAATGGGCGACTCCTGGGCGAGGGCGCGGGCGAGCAGGACCAGTTGGCGCTCGCCACCGCTTAGGAGAGAAAACGTGCGGTCGGCAAGGCCGGTTGCTCCCAACTGAGCGAGAGCCGCCATGGCGATCTGCCGATCTCCGGCACGTCGCCCTGCGAGAAATGAGCGACGGGATTCCCGCGCCATCAGCACGATTTCCAGAGCGGTGTAGGCAAAGGCGGAAGCGGTCTGCTGCGGGACAAAAGCGATGAGAGCCGCCACTTCCGGCCGCCGCATCGTCCTGATATTCCGCCCATTCAGGCACACCTCTCCAGCCTTGGGCTCCAGAAGCCCGAGAAGGAGCCGCAACAATGTACTTTTCCCGCTGCCATTGGGGCCGAGCAGGGCGGTGACCCTGCCGGGACGGAGGTCCAGAGAGATGTCTTGCAAAAGCGGACGGCCGGGAAAATCAAACCGCAGATGCCGGGCCAGCAGAGGCGTGCTCATGATGCCCAGCCTTTCCGGACACGGCCTAGCACCGCGATAAAGGTCACGACGCCGAGGAGCGCAGTGATGATGCCGACAGGGATCTCGGAGCGAAACAGCGTGCGCGCCGCCGTATCGACGCCGACAAGAAAGGCCGCGCCAAGCAGGGCGCTCGCAGGCAGCAGCAAGCGGTTGTCTGGACCCGTCAGCAACCGGGCGGCGTGAGGTATGATGAGTCCGATCCACCCGATCTCGCCGCCGATGACGACCGTGAGAGAACTGAGAATGGTGGCCATCAGGATCGCGACCAGCCTCAAGGTCCCAGCGGACAGCCCGAGGGCGCGAGCCGGTTCATCGCCAAGGCTCAGGACATTCAGGCGCCCGGCGATCGCCATGAGGACGCCAAGCGCCATAAGCATCGGCAGGACGGTGCGGGCGAGCAGGGACCATTCGCTAAGGGCGAAAGACCCCATCAGCCAGTATACGATGGATGGCAGTTTGTCGTAGGGATCCGCGAGATATTTGACGATCGCGAGCAGGGCTGAAAAAAGAGCCGTTGCCACGACGCCGCCCAGCACCAGGATCAGCATGGGATCCGATGAGCGGCGAAAGAAGGCGGCTATGCCGAGGGCGACACCAACTGCTGCCAGGCCGCAGACGAATGTGCTGATCTGGACAACGATCCAGCTCGTGCTGATTACCATTCCGAGGGCGGCTCCGAATGAAGATCCAGCCAGCACGCCGCACAGGTTGGGGGATACAAGCGGATTGGCAAACATCGCCTGGTACGAAGCTCCCGCGACTGCCAGGGACGAACCAACCAACGCTGCCGCCAGGATACGAGGCAGGCGAAGCTGAAAGAAGATATTCCCCCACCGGGGCGCATCCGTGTCTGCCGCGTGACCCGTGACGAGCTGCCCCAGCTCCAGCCAGCCGATGCCGAAGCGACCGGCTCCCAAGGCAAGGATTACCACGATGGCAAGCAGAGCGGCAAACCCCGGCAAAACCCATGCCGTCCTCGCTCTCATCGCCCGAGTAGCGTGCGCGCCTCCTCGGCGGAAATGGCGACGTGCAGGTAGTCGCGATAAAACGAGATCGTTTCCCCAACCAGATCGGCATCTCCATCCGGATACAGGACATCGGCCAGCCACTGAATGCCCAGAATCCTCATGAAGCTCGGTGGGCGATCGATGAAGTTCAGTGGATCACGCGGCACAAGATATACTCGATTGTCACGCACCGCCTTGACCCCGGCCCAGCGGGAATCTTTCCCAACCGAGGCGAAAAACTCAGCGTCCGGCGTGACGATAACCTCCGGGTTGCGTATGAGGATTTCCTCCAGCGAGATGCGCTCAAGGCCGCCCATCGTCTTCTGGTCTCCCGGGAAGACAGACTTTCCCCCGGCCATGAGGATGGGGTCGTAATGAAACGAATCGCCAAATTGCGTCATGAGCCCATCGGGGCCAACCGCGTAATAAACCCTGAGCCGCTTATCCTCCGGAATGAGGGCGACTTTCTCGCGCACTTGACTGATCCGTCGCTCGGCATCCTTGGCCAGGGCATCGCCACGGGCCTCCCGATCGAGAACCTTGCCCACGAGCCGGATCGCTCCCGGGATGTCCGCAACCCGGTCCTCCTCAACGAAGACGACCGGCACATGAACTTTCTCAAACGAACGCAGGACTGGCTCCATGACGAAGGAGTTTCGCCACGCGATGACGACCTGGGGATCAAGCGCCAGCAGGGACTCCATATTCGCTCCACGCGCCGCACCGTGCCAGCCTCCCACGGCGGGGAGCTTCTTGAACTCGGGGAGGAGAAACTTCGTTCCCGAAGCAAAAAACGAAGATTCCACGGGCGTGTCGACCGAGGCGAGAAGCTCCGGCGCGACAATGTAGACCAGCAGGGTGGGCGGCGGCGCTGTACCCGCCGCTCGCTCGATGTGCGCGGGAAGATCAACCTGCCGTCCGGCTGCGTCCACCACGGAGCGAGCGAGCACGGTCGATGCCTCCGAGAGCAGGCAGATGCCGGCAAGCAGGCCGATGCTGTGCCGCATCACTGGGCGCTCTTGTGCTTGGAGCAGCTTCCGCAATTATGTCCCGGTGCGGCGCTGGTGGATTCCGCAGTTGGCGCGGGAGGTTGCTCCGCCTTCTTTTTCTTGCAGCAGTTTTCCATCAAAGCCGCAGACTCCGCCTCCATGGATTGGGATGCCTTGTTCTCTCGCTCGGAGGCAAGCAGAGCCAGTCTGCTGGAGAAAAAGGCGACGATGATGACGAGGAATATGGCCGCACCGATGATGCGAATGGTTTTGGATTTCATAAGTTGGTATCTAGACTCCTCCGGTGCCACCGCATCCACATGGGCAGCCTGCTCCGTTGGGATTGGCCCAGAGATTCATTTTACCGCGACCTTGGGGCGGCTTCGGACCTCCCGGTTCAGCCTTGTAGTCATCCTCCGCAGTATAGGTGTCCTCAAGCGCCAGCGTCTCGACATGGCCATCACCGAACAGGTAGTTGAATTTTCCTCCGGCATTCAGGTCCGGTTTGCCTGCTGTAAGGGAGATCTGCAGCCCAGGAGTGACTCCCGCAAAGGACGACCGGCCGATCCGCGCAGAGGTGTAGGGAAACTCCGTGAGCAGGATTCGCTGGCTCAAGGTTTGCAGGTAGGATGTTCGCATCCAGCTCATCGGCTTTCCCTGGATCGTTTGCGCGATCGGAGCATTGTAGACATTGGATGCATAGGTTCGGCGCGACCCGGTCTTGGAGCTTGTGTTCTTGTCTGCGCCGTGGAGGAAAAGCTTCTCGACTGCGGGACCTTTCGGCGTGTTGCTCTCAGTGAGGTTTCCGATTCCGGCTCCGACTTCATATCCGAGGTAGGGGAGTAGCCAATAATCCCAGGATTTCCCGTAAGCCGTGGTTCCGAAATCGGAGGGGTCCTTGAGATTGCAGACGGTCGGCGGGATTTTGCCGTCGTTCTCAGCCGCGAATCTGGCGTACGCGAGACCAAACTGGCGGAGATTGCTCACCGATTGCAAGGATGCCACTCTCTGCATCATCGGTCCGCTTGCACCCAGTACAAGCGAGGTCAGGACCACGACGATTCCCATCGAGATCAGGACCTCGACCATGGAGAATCCCCGGTCGAGTAACGAGGGTCTTGACGTAGGCTTTAAGCAGCAGCAGGAGAGTACGGTTTCCTTCTTGGGTTTCCTCCAGAGGCGTACTACGATCAGAACCAATCCCAGCGTGAGCAGAGCAACCACTCCGGGTTCCGGCACGACATAGGTCGAGGCAACGATCGTGTATCCGCCCAGGCTCGAGTAAAGCCCCCCTGTCGAGCTTCCGCTATCCTCGCCCTCCTCGATATAGGTGATTGTAAAGTCGGCGGCGGTCGCCGTGATCCAGTTTCCCTCCTCGGTAAAGATCGAGAATTTTTCTTCGCTGATCAGGGAATAGAGATAGGAATCGCTGAGACTCAGGTCCCCATAGAGCGCAAGAAATCCACCGTTGATCTGCACAGAACTACCTTGCGCGATATTAAGGACGGCAGACTCGCTCACGACGGAGCCAACCATGACGAGGCTCTTGTCCATCACGCTCAGGGTGCTGGTTGAGTACACCCCTGGAACCGACTCCGTACCGGTGCCAAGCAGGAGACTTCCGACATTCACGTCTCCCTGGTTTTCCAGGATGGAGTTCGCTCCGGAGACCCATACGGAATTGTCGTGTGTTGCTATGACGGTTTTTCCATCGGACAACGACCCGTTCCCTCCAATATGCATGTTGTTTGGGTTGAAAACGGTTCCTCCGTTCAGGATCTCCAATTTATTACCTGATCCCGCCTTTCCCACGAAAAAGTCGCCAGCCGACACCTCCCCGGTTTCCGTGTTGTAATAGTTGGTTATCTCCCAGATCGAACCAGCACCAGTGATCGTTGCCGTGTTCTGACCACCGGTCTGCAAACCGTCGTTAACACCGCCTCCGGTGCCGATATAAGCACCCACACTACTGACCTTGCCGCCGTTTTCGATCCGCAGGGAATTGTTGTCCCCGGCGTTTCCCACCGACACGAATCCTGCGTCGCCATATGCGCTCAGCAGGGAACCCTCGCCGGAAACCAATGCCGAGTGGCCACCACCAGTTCCCGCGCTATTGGGATCATTGAGAGAACCGCGAAATCCAATATAGACACGGTTTCCGCCGAGGAATTGACCGCCATCAGTGACCTCAAGGCGGGCGCCGCTCCCGTAATATCCCAGCAACGTAGGCGATGTTGTCTGAATGGTGGAGCGAACGATTTTATTCGGATCAGACTTGGAAACCACTGTGCCTGAGACACGGACGACGTTGTTGGTCGATCCTGCGAAATAGGACGCAGCGATGCGGCCCATGCTGGCCAGGGCCCCGTCCGTCACAGCAAAAAGGTTATTGGAGCCATGCCCTCCGACGGAAAGCATGCTGATATTCGTTGCGTTGAGCACGGTTGACTGGCCCGAGACCAAAAGGCTGTTTTCGGCGCTCGATGGCGCACTGCCGATATACATGCGCCTCCATCCCGAGCTTCCCCCGAGGCCATCGCCTGATTTGTTGAGAAATCCCAGCGTCACCTGGGAGCCATCCGTGATCCTCAGTGTCACTCCACCATTGGTTTTTCCGATGACAGGATCTCCCCGCAAAGCCGGGTCGGGGTTATAATTTGCGTTTGGTTTCGAATCGATTAGTTCGGTATTGTCTCCTCCGAACATAACGACATACCCGTCGTTGAAAACATACGTCTGGCCCTCAGTATCCATGGTTAGCGGGATGTCGGTGTTGACAATATCCGCCGCGTTGAGAGTCGGGAGAGCTGCGGCTGAAAGCAGCGCACAGCACAAGAGTGTAAATGGTCGGGCCTTGGTCATGGGTCAGCAGTTTGGTTGTGCAGCGCGGAGCGTCCGTGTGGACGAACCGATGCTGCTCCGAGCCAAGACAGGGCCGCTACCTCCCCGAACGGGAAGATGCCCCTGCACCCAAGGCGATGTTCCGATTTCCGGAACGGCTAACGAGAAGCACGATATATGCCAAATGTAAAATACAGTTCACATTGTCATGTAAAAATGACCGCAATCGCGCAGAATATCCCAAATGATCTAGATAGCTGCCCTCGTCGGCATGGCCAATACCCTGCAGCGGTGTTGGATTTTTGACAGGCCCAGAGAACCGGGCGCTACTTGATCAGGGAAGGGGCAGCCCGAGGAGTTCGCTGGCCTTCGCCAATCCCTCCGAGGCTCCGGCCTTGATCACCTCAAACTTCGGGACGATCGGCGGATTCGGGTCGATGAGGATGTGACGCGCCATCTTAGGAGCGCACCAGGCCAGTCCGGCTGCAGGATAGACCTGCAACGAGGTGCCGACGACGGTGATGGCGTCGGCCGCAGCGGCGATCTGCTCGGCGGCGGGAATAGCATCGACCATTTCTCCAAACCAGACGATGTGCGGACGCAGCTGGGAACCCTTTTCACACCGATCACCTTCCTTGATCTCCCAGCCATCAATCTCGTAGACGAGGCTCGGATCGATGGTAGATCGCGCCTTGGTGAGTTCTCCATGGAGATGGAGGACATTCGAGGAACCCGCCGCCTCATGCAGGTTGTCGACGTTTTGCGTGATGATCGAGACCTTGGCGGCCCGCTCCCAGCCCGCGATGATCTTGTGCCCCGCATTGGGCTTTGCGTCCATGAGGGCCTTGCGGCGTTCGTTATAAAAGCGGAGAACCAATGCCCGGTCCCTTAGCCACGCTTCCGGGGTGGCGACGTCCTCGACCCGGTAATCCTCCCAAAGTCCATCGTTGTCGCGGAATGTCCGCAATCCGCTTTCGGCGCTCATTCCCGCGCCGCTGATGACGACTACATGCATAGCGAAGGGAATCGTGTACCCTTTTGCCTTGGGAGCGAATCAAATTCGATTCACCGGAGGCTGGCCGGTGAGGTCAGGCCTTCCCGGCTTGGGGCGGTACGTAATTCCCCGAGTTGCCTCCGAGCGTCTTCCACTCCCGGTAAAGCAGGCTGTAAAAGACTCCCGCGGAAATGAGCCACGTGAGATTCCAGACCGGCACAAACCGGTAGCACTGATCCGGAGTTGCGCCGAAGACTTTGACCGCATCAAGGAACATTCCGCAGGCAAGCCCCCCGACCATCAGGCCGACTGAACGGATCAGGGCATTAGCGGAACAAAATTGACCGTATCTCTCCCGTGGCAGGAGTTTCATGAACATCGGCAACTCCGATGCTGCGTGAAGCGTTCCGATCGGAAGACTCAACGCACTGAGTCCGATGTAGATCGCAAGTGCCGTGGAATCGGGAATGGCTCCACGGCTGAAAAGAAAGGTGATCGAGAGCGGAGCGACACAGATTTGCAAAAGTATGGAAACAAGCAACACCCGGAGAGGGTGGAAACGATCGGCGATCGCTCCAGCCGGATAGAGTAGCAACAGGCTGACAATGCCGCATGCTCCGGCGACCTGCCCAAATGTTTCCAGACTGACCTTGATGATGTTTGTCGCGGTCAGCACCGCATAGGTTCCACTTACCCAGGTCATGGCGAAGGACATGTTGGCCAGGAAGAAATACCAGTAGAACTTGTGCGAGAAACACTCGACTGCGTACGTGCGCAGATTGGCCAGGAAGCCGCTTTGCTTATCACCCTGCAAGGGGGGCGGGGGAGGGTATTCCCCTTCCTTCACCCGCCAGCACATCACGCCGAACGCGATAAGGTACAGGATGCCCGAGATGAGAAAGATCTGGCCGGTATGCGACTCGGCATACCGAAAGACAAAAGCGTTGAAGAGAGCCCCCGCTGCAGTGCCGACCATGCGAAACAGGGCCATAAACCGGGCGAGAAATGCCTCGGGAACTACATCGTTAAACAGGTAGTAGTAAACCGATGTGACAAAGAGATTGAAGAACTGGAAACACACCATGAACACGCCGATGACCACGAGCGTGACGGTAAGCTGCGAACCCTGGCCACCGAGCAGCGAGGCGTAGATCCACTTGGCAATCGGTTCAGCGTATCCGAGCAGGGCGAGGAACACCACGAGGAAGGGCGTGGCACCCATGAGGAATGGAATACGTCGCCCCCATCGGCTCCGCAGGCGGTCACTGCGGAAACTGATGAACGGGTTGATCACCGTATTCATCAGATTGGGAATGGTGGTAAGCACGAGGCCGAGCACCCAGTTGGGAGCGCCGATCGCGTGGAACTTGAGCGGCATGATGCTCGGCACCACCGTCTCCATGAGCGTGAAGCAAAAGTCGCCCCATAGCAGGTAGACAAAGAGGGTGATAAGTCCCGCCCGGGTATAGCTCAAAGTCCCCACGCGCATGCGCGAGGCCCCCTCGGTCGCGCCCGGTACCGCCGACGCGGTGAAAGTCGTTCCGCTCATTCCTGCAATGTCGGGATACTAGCCGTCGAAGCCTTCGATCGAATTCACGATCACCGTTCCGTCGACAGTGGGAGTACCGACAAAAACCTTGATCTTGGTGACAGCAGCAGGATCGAGGGCGAATCCGGGCTTTCCAAAGGACTCGCCGAATTTTACAACGACGGAACCCGTCGCCCCGGGTGCAAGCCAGGTCACATTGGAGTTCCAAGGGGCTTTCTGCCAGTCTCCAGCATTCTCAACTCGGAGCGAAACACCCACCTTCACCGAACTCGTGTTGGTGACTTCCGCGGTGACGCCCGAAGAACTGCCAAGATTCCATTCTCCATTCGGTGCGGAGAGTTCAAAACCCGGATAGCTCTTGCTCGCAGGAAATGTCAATTGGATCGCCTTGGACCCCTCATGATCCACGATCGCCACGCTTGCGCCATTTTCGACCTTGATTGCGGCTGCGTCCAAGGATGCGAAGTCGATGAATTTTGAATCTGCCAAGAGGATGGACGAGGAAGCCAGGAGGCAGAGGATCGATGCTGAGGAGAGGAAGGAGCGTATCATACAGGGGGATGCTTGGGGTTCAGGGAGTAGTTCACAAAAGGACTTTGCAGCGCTTCGCCTCGGGTACATCGAGGTAAAAGAGGAGGCAGGCGATACATCCTTACCGTACTCAATCCCTCGTGATATGGTAGGGCTGCTTCTGACAATTTTCTTGTCATTATCCGACATGGAGGGGACAATTCATCTCAGATTGAGACCTCAACCTCAGCCGACGACGTCAAAAGTCGTTTTCCCCTAGCATCATGATTTTTCCCGAACACTTCGTATGGGGTGCCTCGACCTCGGCCTATCAAGTGGAAGGCGCATGGGACCGGGACGGTAAAGGACTTTCCGTCTGGGATATGTTTACCCGCAGCGGTGATCATATCCGGGAAAGGCAATCCGGGCGCGAAGCCTGCGATCACTTCCATCGCTACGAGGAGGACATCTCCCTGTTTTCCCAGATTGGACTTAAGGCATACCGCCTCTCGATCTCATGGCCACGCGTCATGCCTGCGGGTGTCGGCCCGGTGAACAAAAAGGGGCTGGATTTCTATGACCGATTGATCGACCGGCTGCTCGAGGCGGGCATCGACCCCTGGGTGACGCTATTTCACTGGGACTACCCCTATGAACTCTTCCTCCGGGGTGGCTGGCTGAACTCGGAGAGTCCCCATTGGTTTGCCGAGTATGCGCAGGCAGTCGTCCAGAGGCTGTCTGATCGAGTTCGAAACTGGGTGACACTCTCTGACCCGCAGTGTTTCGTCGGCCTCGGCTATGCCACAGGAGAACACGCTCCAGGCCTGCGCCTCGAACTCCCGGAAATCCTGCTGGCCATGCACAATGCCCTGCTCGCCCATGGACGGGGAGTGCAAGCGATCCGAGCTACCGCAAAACAACCTCCCAAGGTCGGCTGGTCGCCCTCCGTGACCGTCTTTTATCCCTTTACGGATGCATCGGCCGATACGGAGGCTGCCCGTCAGGCTACCTTCTCCGTCTTCCCCGGGACGATCTGGAATAACACTTGGCTGAGCGACCCGGTGATCTTTGGACGTTACCCCGACGACGGCCTGCTCGTTTACGGTAATGCCGCCCCCAAGATTGGCAGCAAGGATATGGAAATCATCAAGCAGCCCATCGATTTCTACGGCTGCAATATCTTTCAGGGGACCCCGGTGAAAGCCGGACCCGACGGAGCGCCGGTGGCCGTGGCATTCCCGCCAGGCCATGCCGAAACCTCCAGTGGGTGGAAACAGACCCCAAAGGCTCTCTACTGGGGCCTGCGCTTTATCAACCGACATTACCGTATACCAGTCGTTGTAACAGAGAACGGCATGGCCAACTCGGATTCCCCAGGCCTCGATGGGAAGGTGCACGATCAGGCTCGCATCGACTTTCTCAATTCGCACCTTCTGCAAGTCCGACGAGCTCTTCAGGACGGCACGGACGTGAAAGGGTATTTTTACTGGTCGGCCATGGACAACTTTGAGTGGCAGCACGGTTATGCCTATCGCTTCGGTTTGATCCATGTGGATTACGAAACCCAGCGACGAAGTCTCAAGGAATCGGCGATCATGTATCGCGGCGTTATCACTTCCAATGGCGCCGATCTCGATGCCTTTCTCCCGGGAGGCACTGAGGAAACGCCATTTCTCGTCAAGGAGAGCATCCGCTATATCCATGCGCATCTCGATGCTCCTTTCAACATCCAGGAACTCGCCGAGAGCCTGCGCTGCCATCCGGACTATCTCGGGAGAAAGTTTAAACAGCACACCGGAGTGGAACTCGGCCTCTACATTCGCAGGGTCAGAATCGATCACGCTCGCGAACTGTTGAAAAATCCCAATAAAACCATCGACGATGTGGCAGAAGCCTGCGGGTTTTCCGATCGCATCCACTTTGCCAAGGTCTTCAAACGCCTGACTGGGGAGACTCCAGGACGTTACCGGAAACTCTTCGTTCCTTCAGCGACGGCGATCGAGGTCCGCCCGCTGTTGCGAGCGATCAATCCGCGCTCATCCCGAAGCTGGAAGCCATAGTAGGGGACTACAGTTGTTGCATTGGCCGAGCCACTACCAGGGTGAGAACGCCCTTGCCGAAAAGACCTCAAGGAACTCTTGGCCTCGACCCAGCCACGTCGGAAATCGTGACGTCGGGTAGGGAACTTGCAATTTCCTGACCGGGTAGGGACTGCGGCCGCTCAGGAGCGGAGGGGCTGGATTGAGGCTGATATATCGGCTGGCTTGCCGAAGTAAATTGCTGAAGTAGCCAGTACATCCACACCCGTGGCTGCGAGTTCGGCCGCATTGTGTTCAGTCACGCCACCGGCTGCAATTAATAGGAGTTCCGGACGCAAGTCGCGCAATCGTTGCACGTTGATGGCCAGTTGATCGGGTGAAAGCTTGTCAAACTGGATGCCATCGACTCCAGCGCAGGCGAGAGCCTCGGCTTCATCGAGAGACGCAGCCTCGACGATGAATTTCCGCTCGCAGGCGCGACTTTTCCAGTCGGGTACCAGTCGAATCAGGTCGTCGAACGATGGAAAAAATGCCGTATGGTGGTCAAAAACCAGAACGGTCTCGGATAGGCCGAGCCGATGCAGCATTCCGCCGCCAGCCCAGACAGCCTTGGCGCTTAACTCGCGGGTTCCCGGGAACGTCTTGCAGGTGGCCGCGATGCGAACCTTTGCGGCCCCTTGCTGGGCCGCGATCAGAAAACGACGTGTCCGACTGGCAATACCGGAAGCGTATTCCAGTATATTGATTGAGACCTTCCAAGCGATATGTAGCGCACCGACTGGACCTTCAGCTGTCACCAGGGTCTCGTTGGTTTGGGCCATTTGTCCCGAAGGGATGTGAACCCGAGCCTTCGCTCCGCACTTTTCAAAGACTCTGGCGACTTCCTCCGAGCCGCAAACCATCATTTCTTCCCGCGCTTTGAACGTCGTTGTTCCAGGCTGCTCGTCGAGGCCTAGCGTCCAGCAGGTCAGGTCGCCGCCTGGCGCGGTCTCCCGAATCCAGCGGTCCAAAGTGTCATCGAGAATCACATGCATACCGGAAACTCGAAGCTAGATCGAACTGGCGACCCGGAAAAGCGGGCAGTTCAGGTCAGCGCCTCCTAAAGCGGAAGCGTCATACGCAATTATATATGACATATATTATATGATGTTTTAAATATCACGGTGCATATGAGGCGGTTAAGTGGTTGTGGATAACTTGGGAAATAACTCACAGCGCCTCTTGCGAAGGCCATGAAGACGCGAGTTATTAACAGCGCCGCAGAGATAGTTAGGCGGCTAACCGTTGAAAAAGGATACCGGAAATCAGCTCCGGAGCAACGTGGAGACGACCTGATCGAGGCCCTTGGCGAGGTTCGACTGAGCCGCCTTGGCGTTCCGAAGGAGCGTGTTAAACGCCGGCACACAAGATGGCTTGCTCACGAGATGGCGGAACAAAGCCAATGGCTCGGGACGACCAGTCACCGGATTCATCAAAACATCAGCAGGCACCGGCATATCATCATCGGCGGCATCACTGATGCATCGAACGCTGACGAACGGAATCCCGCGCTTAAGGCAAACCTCGGCCAAGTGGGCTGTCTCCAGGTCGGCAATCATCGCGCCCGTCGAGGCGCCGAGGCGCAGCTTATCCGCGGAAGCTTCCACAATCGCATCGGCGGTATACAGGTCCCCTAGCCGCCATCCGGGCAACCGCCCCAGTTTCTCCAAAAGCCCTGGGTCGGTATAGTTCTGGCCGATGACCAGGTCGCCAACACGCGTGGCCGGAGTCAACCCGCCAGCGAAACCTGCTGAAATGACGATATCCGGCGAAACCCGGGAAAGCTTCGCCTCAAACGGCGGTACGCACCGTACACCCATTGCGCCCAGCACCCAGGAGTCGACGAGCAGTTGCGGCTTCGATCGAGCCCGGTAAACGGCGCTCTCATATTCCAGGGCAAAGACGACGGCAATCATGGCTTGGGAGGAATGATCGTAATATGGACCTCGATCAGCGCGGTGTCACCTCCGGTCGTCGATTTACTCATCGACTCCACGTTTTCGCCTTTTAACGACTTGGCAAAGACTTCGCTACGCTCGGTCGGTATTTGTACCAGCACCTTATCCGGCTCCGCCTTGGGCAGGACGAATCCGCCGAGATCGGATGCCGTACGCTCGATCGATGCCATCCCGGCTTCATTGCTGCTGGCGGAAATCTCCAAAATGGAGGTCCCCGAGCTTAACTGCGCCGGTTGGGCCAGTTGTTTTGTCGCCACGTCTTCCAAAGCCTTCTGCAACGGTGCGAGAGCCTCGGGCGGCAGGTCAGGTTGCCTGGGAGTCGAGTAGGCTTTATAGGCTAAAACCACGCAAACCATCGGGATCGCCAGGGCCATTCCGACCATTGCGAGGACGAACATCAACTGCGGCGTGAACTGAAATTGTTTGGATTGCTCTTTTTGCACTGTTGACCCGAGGGATTCCGTCTAGGATATTCCCCAGCCTTTCCCGATGTCCATCGAACGCACGCGCAATTTTTGCATCATCGCGCATATTGACCATGGCAAGACGACGTTGTCCGATCGTCTGCTTGAGAGTACGGGCACCATTGCCGAACGTGAGAAGCAGGATCAGCTCCTGGATTCCATGGATCTGGAACGGGAGCGCGGCATTACGATCAAGGCCCATCCAGTCGCCATGCGCTACCGGGCCAAGGACGGTCATGACTACCGCCTGAACCTCCTCGATACCCCCGGCCACGTGGACTTCGCCTATGAGGTCTCCCGAAGCCTGGCCGCCTGTGAGGGTGCCCTGCTCATCGTGGATGCCGCCCAGGGCGTGGAAGCCCAGACCGTGGCCAACGTCCACCTCGCCCTCAAGCAAGGCCTGACGATCATCCCGGTCATCAACAAGATCGACCTTCCGAACGCCGATCTCCCGACGGTTAAGAAGCAGCTTGAGGATATTCTGGCCATTCCCGCCGACGAGGCCATCGCGGCCAGCGCCAAGGCAGGCATCGGCATCCAAGACATTCTCGAGGCTGTCGTTGCGCGCATTCCGGCCCCCAAGGCTCAGGACGACACTCTGCGCGGCTTGGTATTTGACTCGGTTTTTGACGGTTATCGCGGCGTAGTCAGCTACATCCGCGTGATGTCAGGTTCTGTCATTCCCGGCACAGCGGTGAAGCTCATGTCGACTAACAAGAGCTATGAGATCAAGGAAGTCGGCGTCTTTACGCCCAAGATGTTCCAGCAGAAGCAGCTCAATGCTGGCGACGTGGGATACTTCATCGCCAACATCAAAAGTACGGCGGAGATCAAAATCGGCGACACGCTTACCGATGCCCGTCGGCCGGCCTCGGAACCCCTGCCCGGATTCCAGGAAGTCAATCCCATGGTGTATAGCGGCATCTATCCGATCAACACCGCCGATTTCGAGCACCTGAAGATGGCCATGGGCAAGCTGCAGCTCAATGATGCTGCCTTTGTCTTCCAGCCGGAGAGTTCGGTCGCCCTCGGCTTCGGTTTCCGGTGTGGATTCCTTGGTCTCCTTCACATGGAGATCATCCAGGAGCGCCTCCGTCGCGAGTACAACATGGATATCATCGCGACATATCCGAGCGTAATTTACGAGGTCATCCGGACCAACGGTGAGCGCCTCGAGGTCGACAATCCGGCCAATCTGCCCGACATGAGCGTGATCGAGGAAATCCGGGAGCCGGTCGTAAAGTGCTTCGTCATGATTCCGAATGAAAACATCGGCGACATGATGCAGCTCATGCTCGACAAGCGGGGCACGGTGGAGCACACCGAGTCTCTCGATTCCCGCCGCGTCATGATCACGGCCACCCTGCCGCTCAACGAAATCCTCGTTGATTTTCACGACAAAATCAAAACGCTCACCCGTGGTTACGGTTCCATGGACTACGAGCCTGCCGGCTATCGGGCCTCCGACCTTGTGAAGCTCGAGATGCTCGTCAATGGCGAACCGGTCGACGCATTTTCCTCGATCGTTCATCGCGAAAAGGCCGAGGGCCGGGGGCGTGCTCTTGCCGCCAAGCTGAAAGAGGTAATCCCAACCCAGCTCTACCAGGTCTCCATCCAGGCGGCCATCGGAGGCAAAATCGTCGCCCGCGAAAACGTAAGCGCCATGCGTAAGAACGTGACGGCCAAGTGCTACGGCGGAGATATTACCCGTAAGCGCAAACTTCTGGAAAAGCAGAAGGAAGGCAAAAAGCGCATGAAAGCGATCGGCACCGTGAATATTCCGCAGGAAGCTTTCATTCAGGTTCTCCGGACCAGCTAGTTTCTATGTTCTTCACACCGCGGCATATCAAGGAAGGCAAGCACTACCGCCATGCGGTCAGGCGTCTCATCCATTACAAGGAGGACATTCTTTCCGAGGCCGACCTCGATACGCTGCGGGAGCTCGAGGCTGCGATGACGGCTGCCTTGAAGACGCGCAAGCGTGAGGAAATCGGCAAGGTCATCGAGCGGATCGACAAGCAAGTCGGTCGAATCGTCCCCCCGCTAAATAACGCAGGTTTGCGCGAAAACGTTGAGGTGTTCGTCGTAGCGATCGTAATCGCCGCTGGCGTGCGGGCGTATTTTCTCCAGCCATTCAAGATTCCCACGGGCTCCATGCAGCCGACTCTGTACGGCATCGTGGCCAATCCGCAGGATAGTCCCCCACCCAATATCCTGAAGCGGGCGTTTGAATTCGTCTGGCTCGGCCGATCCTACTTTAATGAAGTGGCCACCAGTGACGACATCATCCTGACAATCAAGGAAAAGACGTACCTCAACTTTTTCACGTTTACCGACATCACCGGGGAAAACAGCCGCTATACGGTTTTTGCTCCGGAAGCCACACTCCGCAGCTTCTTTGGCCTCTCCGAGCAAAAGCTCCTGCGCAAAGGAGAACCGATCGTGCGAGGGTATGTCGATACCGGCGATCAGGTCTTTGTGGACAAGATGTCGTACAACTTTGTCCCACCCCAGCGAGGTAATGTTTTCGTCTTCAAGACTACTGGCATCAGCGGTATCCGCATGCCTCAGGGCGTCGACTCCCAGCACTACATCAAGCGTCTGGCAGGCATGCCGGGAGACACCCTGCGCATCGCAGCGCCCCAGCTCTTCATTAATGGAGCATCACCCAGTGAGTGGGTGTTTCAACGTGTCATCGCCGCGAAGGATGGATATCAAGGGTACTCAAATTTCCTCCAGGCGACTTACCTGCAGACTCCCGAGAGTACGTTTCGCGTCCCTGAGCAATCCTATTTCGCCCTCGGCGATAACAGCTACCACAGCAGCGATAGCCGCTTCTGGGGGCCGGTCCCCGAGCAAAATGTCGCCGGTCGCGGTCTCTTCGTCTACTGGCCATTTAGCAAGCGCTGGGGCTTGATTCACTAGCGGAATTCCGTTGCTTTAGGGGCAATAAACACCCATATTGTCCCGCTCTTTACCCGGTGGTGTAACGGTAACACAGAGGCCTTTGGAGCCTTTATTCATGGTTCGAATCCATGCCGGGTAGCCAATCTCTCTTTCTGAAGATTGGCCTATGGAAACTTGGGAATGTTTCTTGTGGCCTCGAGGATTGCGTGCTGCGCAAAGACCGATCCCAGCGTAAGTGCAATAAACAGACCGAGCACGCTGACCAGGAAGATCGTTGTTGCCGATACGATCAGGAGTTTTATCCCTTCCCTCTTCTCTCCCATGACCATGGCAACGATCGCGCAGGGGATGACGGCTATTCCACAGAAAGCCCCGGCAATTGGGATAAAGGATAAGTAAAAACAGCTCCACCCGGCAGACAGGGCGTTTTCAGCGATGCTGCTGACTCCAGCGGGTTCGGGGCCCTTCCAATCCGAAAAATCGTCACCTTTGGAATGGAGAATGCCTCTGTAGCTCATTGCGGAAGGGTATGAGAACGTCGAGAAGCGCCCAAGCAGCTTCTCCCTTCTCAGGGGGCGCGAGTCCGGAAAAGGAAGCAGGGCGCACTAAAATACGTATCGCCCGACCCTTCAGGCTTGCCTACCGGTTCGCAGGTTCCGGTGGGTCTACGATGCGAAACGAGTCGGAACCATCATCTTCCAGGACTTTCCCTTGGGCTGCACGTACCGGAACGGCTTTGTGAAGCGTGATCGTCTCCGCCTTCGGCGCAGGTGCGGAAACGGGCGCGGAAATAACCGTCGGTGGGACGGCAACAGGCTCCAGCACGGTCGGTGGCGGGGCCTTTGGGATGCTCGGGGGCACGATTTCTGCCTTGGGAGGCACTATCGCTTCGCTCTGAGGTTGCCTGGTAAAAATAGGTGGTGCGACCAAGGCCCAGGCCAGGACGACGAGCAGTAATCCGAATCCGATCAATCCACCCGTCCGCTGCGGGTGCCGATCATCCGCCGGAATTAATTCGATGATTTCCGGCGATCTTGTTGCTTGTCTTTCGGAGGGAACGATAGTGTGATCCGGGCGGCTGCGCTGGCGCAGGGCACGAAGCTCGTTCGTCAAGTTCCGGGCTTTGTTCTCCGATGGGTCCATCACTTCCCGTTCGAAATCAAGAGTAAGCAAAATTTAGCGCGCAGACAAACCGATATCCATTTCCCATGAAATCCGCCCGTCGCAGCGATCCCTTCCATCTCCAGGCCATCGAAGACGTCCGCAAGATCTACGCTGATCTCGCCGCACGCCCGATCGAGCGCAACTGCACGCTGCAAACAGAGTGCTGCCAATTCAAGCTGACCGGGATCGTCCCCTTCCTCACAAAAGGCGAGGCGATCGTGGCGGCCAAAGCCTTGCGAGCAGCCGGGCGGACCAAGCTTCCCGAGAGGGCCGATGGGGCCTGCCCGCTCCTGCACCCGCAGACCGGGCGATGTATCATCTACAAGGACCGTCCGTTTGCCTGCCGCACGCATTTTTGCTCTGGTGCAGGTGGTCCATACCAGCGTTCCGAGGTGATCGACCTCATTCGCCGTCTTGAGAAAATCGATGCCGAACTCGGTGGATGGGGGGTCAGCGGCCTGCCCGCCGCGGTGCGCGAGGGCATGCGCGAGATCGGGTAAGCCTAGCGAACCAGGACGACAAAAAGCTGTCGACCTTCTTTTTCCTCTGGTCCGGCCAAGATCAAAGGAACCCGCTTCGCTGCTTCGATTGTGGTTGTGAGCAACCTGCCCTGAGAATCGGCCATTTCCACTGCCAACCGGTAACGGGAGGCATCCATCGACTCACAATCGATACGAAGCGTAAACCCGTTTTCAAACTCGAACGTGCTTCCCTCGCCAACGGCGATGTTCCATTTCTTCTCCTTTTCGAGTTTGAGAGCTCCGAGGCCAAAGTCCCTCTCGACAGAGGCCTCCACCTCTTGAAGAGCAGAAGCGGTCGTTCCCTCCCGGGAAGCTATGGCCGAGGCGATCCACAGCACGTCCCCGGCTGCGTGTAAACTACCCAGGGACACGATCAAATAAATGGCGCAAAGCCGAATCATCGCAACCTCCTCCACTCGATAATCACCGCATCGGCCGACTCTGCAGATCGAATGTCGAGCGCCACTCCGTCCCCAGCGGCGGACGAAGAGATCACCCTTGTCTGGAAAGACCCGGCGGGGAGAATTGAGAATTCCCGCGGAAGAAAAACAGCGGTTAGACCAGCTGCCATGACGAGACAAGCCAGGCCCGCAATCACGAGGGTTCGCACCCTCACGACTAGGAAGCGCCGTAGCGCTTGCGCCATTCCGCCCGATACTCGCTCATCAGGTCGACGATGCGGTCACGGACACGGAACAAAAGGCGATTTACCGATGTGCGCTGGCGAGGCGTCATTTTGCCAAGGTCGACCAGCTTCGCAGCTGCGTCCAACGCATCGTTGGCAGCCTTGAGACCACGTTTCAGATAGGCGATGGTCATGCCGATCTCCGTGTACTCATCTCCGCAAAGCGCCGCAGCGAGCTTTGCACCGCAGACAGCGGACCGCGTGGCAAGACGAATTGCTTCGGGTTCGTCCTTGAGAGTGCCGTCGCGATCCATCCAGCTGTTGATCCAGGTGTGGAGCTTCAGCGTGTCCTGATAAATCGGCGACTTGGAGAACTCGTCGAAATCCTCGTCGGAGGCTTCCGACTGTTCGGAATCCTGTTCGTCACAGAACTCCTCGGAAACTTCCTCCCAACACTCCTCCTCCTCCTCCTCGTGGGATTCCCATCCCATTTCACGGGCGATGATATTGTCACGCTCGGGATGATCGAGATACTTTTCGAGCAGACCGAAATACTTTTCGGTGTTTCTATCCTGCTGCTGGAGAAAGCGCTCCCATTGGTACTCATCCCAGACCTCAGGCGTTTCGTCGAAATCGTCGTCAGCCATTGGGTTTTCCTTACTCCACGCTTCCCTCGGGTGCAAAGGATTTCTTGCGTTCCGCCTGCAGCCGCAACTGCCCACAGGCCGCCGCGATGTCGTGGCCCTTCTCCCGGCGCAGGGTGGCAGCCGCCCCCCGATCGTGAAGTATCCCGAGAAATCGCTCTTGAGTCGGTACATCTGGGCGTTCCCATTCCAGGCCCTCCACGGAGTTGTAAGGGATAAGATTGATCTTGGCCTGAAATCGCCGGGCATGGCGCGCCAGCTCATAGGCTTGCTCAGGCATGTCATTCACACCCTGGATCAGGATATACTCAAATGTGATGTGCTGTTTTTTGCGGGCGGAAAAATACTCGCAAGCCTCCATCAAATCCGCCACGGGATACTTGCGATTCACCGGCATGATTCGGCTTCGCACTTCGTCCGTTGCGCCGTGGAGGGATATCGCGAGGCGGATCTGGAGCGGTTGGTCGGCAAAATCCTTGATACGGGGCACAAGACCACTGGTGGAGACCGTGATATGGCGGGCTCCCAGCCCGATGCCCCACGGTGCATTTATGATCTGGATGGCCTGCAGGAGGTTATCGTAGTTGGCGAATGGCTCGCCCATCCCCATGAAGACGATGTTGTTGATCTTCTCCCCGCTGATTTCCTCGACTGCGAGGAACTGCGCCACGATTTCGCCGGCAGTGAGGTTGCGTTTCCACCCGTCAAGGCCACTGGCGCAGAACCTGCAGCCATAAGCACAGCCGACCTGGCTCGAGATACAGATGGTACGTCGATCCGCCCGCTCTCCGTACAAAGCCGGAGAGGCCGGGATGAGCACCGTTTCGATGAGTTGCTGGTCCTCAAGCTGAAAAAGGAACTTCCGGGTCGTATCCTTCGATCCTGTCTCGCCCACCGTCTTCAATGGGCGCAGGGAAAACCTCGAGGAGAATTTTTCCCGCAAAGCCGCGGGGAGATTGGTCATCCCGGCAAACTCCCCCACCCGACGGCCGTAGACCCACGAGCAGAGCTGTCCGCCGCGATAGCGCGGTTCGCCGAGCTTTTCGAGTTCGGCGCCGAGTTCGTCCTGTGTGAGAGAAAGAAAGTCCACGAATAAATGATTTTGCAACTTTGCGCGAACGAACCGGGTTTAACCGTTGTCGTCCTCCATGAAGCTGCTGTCCTTCATATCCTTCACGCCACCCGGGATCAAGTATCAGCCAAGAGCCTTTCTTTTCCGCGGCATTGCGAGCCTGCTCGCCCTGATTGCCTTGGCCGAGCCTGCGGGTGCCGTCCTGGTCGACGACGCCTCCTATCAAACGACGGCACCGACAAGCGCCAGCGTGCCCAATTGGGATGTCGGGTGGAGTCAAAGCGGAGTCACAGGTTGGGATTATGTCGGCGCTGTCGGAGGAGCCTCGGGAGTTTATCTTGGCAACGGATGGGTCATTACCGCGGCGCACGTCAATCTCTCCAGCGGCACCTACACACTGAATGGAACGACCTACGCCATCGTGGCGGAATCGACCGTTTCCCCGGGTTCCGCAGACCTCACCATGTTTCGGATTTCCTCGGAGCCCCAGCTCCCGGCTCTCTCCATTAGCAGTTCGGCCCCCATTAGCTTCAGTACCCAGGTTGTCATGATCGGGTATGGCGGCGGTGCGAAAAGCTGGGGCGTCAATACCGTGACCGCCACCCATGTGCAGGTGACTGTGTCGGCCTACACCTCCACGGATTTCGCCACTGCCTACGGAACCCCCTCCTCGCAGGGGAGGAACCGCATGACAGTAATAAACAGCGCCGAGGCCGTGCCCGGGGACTCGGGCGGCGGCGCCTTCGCATACAACTCCGCCAGCGGCACATGGTCACTTGTCGGTTTGATTGAAGCCGTAGACTCCAATGGAGACACCTATTTCGTGCAGTTAGGTTCCTACTCCACGTTCATTAGCCAGACGATGTACTCGTCAGTCCCGGAGCCTGCTCTCCCGGCCTTGCTGCTTCCGGTTGCATGCTTTGCTCTCTGGCGGTTACGGCATCGAAGGTATTAGGTTTCCTGTTAGGAATGTGGCCGGATTGATAGGATTTGGCTGGCGTTCATCAATATTTCTTCCAAAATGACCCGGACTCCCCCAACCGGATATCTGCCGTGGAACCTCCTGTTTTCCTGACGTTAGGCCTGAGTAAATTACGGAAAGCTGTCATGGCGGGCACTGTTTGTGCCTCCGCTTTTTTTGGAGAAAATACGTCTGCACTTGTCCTATGGGACAATACCGGAAACGCCGCGTCGACAGGAGCTGGTAGCGGATGGAACTATGTTGGCAAGGTCACCAATGGCAGCGCTGTCTTTCTCGGAAACTACAGCACCGGGTATTGGGTCCTCACGGCGAGCCATGTGGGGCCGAGCGACTTCACGCTCAATGGCACAACGTATTCCTACATCGCCGATCGTCCGTCCGTATAACGAACCCCGATGGCAGCGCCACTGACCTCGTTGTATTCCGGGTAGCCAGTGGCCCGGCACTCCCTGCCCTCAGTTTTGCATCCATCTCCACCGGATCGTCTGTAACGATGATCGGAAACGGCTTTGACGGGGCATCGACGACAACGTACTGGGACTCGAGTTGGAATGAACTCGCCAGTTCAGCCGGAGCGGCTCACGTGGGCTACAAATGGCTGAACAGCTCCAGCAAGCGCTGGGGAACGAATACGGTGTCGGTAAGCTCGTTTATCACGAATTATGGGTTCGGAAATGTCTCCCTGCTCGGGACGACATTCAACCAGATCTATGATGACGCCCAAGTCTCTACCGGGGATTCCGGCGGCGGAGTGTTTACCAGCACGGGAGCGCTCGCGGGCATACTGCTCGCCTCGGCCAACTACCCATCCCAGCCTGGGAATACCTCAGTGATCGGGGATGGCTCGTACTTCGCCGATATGTCCGTGTATGGCAGTCGGATACTGGCCGTGGTGCCAGAACCCTCCAGCTTTGTGCTGCTGGGTCTCGCCGGAATATTAGCGGCCGCGATGACCCGCCGCCGGAGTCGAAAGAGAAGAATCTAGTTTCCCTTTTGCGTAGGCTCACCAGCGTTCACCCACCCCGAGATTCCGGGAGCGAAGTGCTTGACGTTGGTGTACCCGAGTTTTTCTGTCGCATCGACCGCCAGTTTGTAGGCAGGACATTGAGGGCTATAGCAGTAGGCTACGATCAGAGTGTTTTTGTCCGCAGGGAGCTTGTCCGCGAGATCTTTCTGGTAGGCGAAAAAGTCCACCGCACCCGGGATGTGTCTCGAGTTATAGCTTTCGGTACCATTGACGTCGATCAGCGTAACAGTCTTGGAATCAATCGCCTTCTTGAGATCTTGCAGACTGATATCGGAGGCCAGGAGCGGACCGGCCAGGAGCGCCAGGATCGAAAGAATAGCGGCGAGATGCTTCATGGGCCGCACTATATCGGGGGGTGATACATCTGCAACTCCAAGGAAACCTTGAGTTTAGCAATTGTTTGGCGTATGTCTGCCATCACAATGGCAGACGAGCAGCACTTGGCCGAACGGGCCGAACGCGCAAAGAAAATCATCGAAAACGCCGCGAATTTCAAAATTTGCGAGGGTTGCGACTCGATCGTGACGATGCGCGTGTCCTCCTGCCCCAACTGCCACGGGTATCGCTTCAATGAGGACACCGAGGAAGTGATCGCTCACGCCAAGGAACTCGGCTCCCGCGCGCAGACGACTGTCACTTCGCAGGATCTGGAGTAATTCGCGACTAGTCGCTCTTGCTCAGACGCTCCACGGGCTTGTCCCACAGGAGTTCGTGTGCTTCGGCAAGCACGCCAGGAATACGTTCGGCAAACGGGCTATCTTTCACCGAACGCGAAATCGCCGCTACGTCCAGCTCGGCTGCGTTTTTCCCGGGAAACCAGTGGTCGGCATTTCCGAGAAGGTTGTAGCGCATTTTGCCAAACTCGACCATGTCGAGAGCCTTGGCATAATTCCACAGCCGGAGAATTTCCCAGACGTTGACTTCTCCCGGTACATCCTCCCAGGCAGGAAGTCCCTCCTGCCAACGGGCGAACCAATCAAAGCCAAGCTGCCGACGAAGCTCATTCTCCAGACGGTCGCCGACCTCGGCCACGATCTTTTCCGCATCGTGCCAAAGCTCGAGGGCCTTGAGATGCTCGTCAAAGTCCTCGGGCTTCGCCACCCCCAGGCTGAGGGTATGCACCTGCGGACGGAGCAGGCAAAAGAGATCATTAAAGATCATTGGCGAATATGGCTCACACAGTTCGCGCAGCTTCTCCGAGGGCTCGTAGAGCTTCCCGCCCTTGTCATTCGGGCTGATGATAAAAACCCCCATGTCGTGCCGGGTTGCCGCTTCGATGGCGGGCCAGTTCACCTGGTTAATCCAGTACCAGTGCAGGTTGACGTAGTCGAATTCCCCGGTCTCGATCGCTTCGGTAATGACATCGCATGCTCCATGTGTGGAGAACCCGAGAAAGCGCACGCGGCCTTCCTTTTGTAACTGGCGTCCAACTTCAAGCGCGCCTCCCTTGCGCAGGGTCAAGTCGAGAAGGTTGCGATTGTTGATTCCATGAAACGACAGCAGATCAATATGATCCAGCTTCAGCCGGTCCATACTGGTCTCAAATGTCTTGAGAAAATCCGCCGCTTCTGCGGGGGCGACCTTGGTCTGAACGATCAGCTTCTCCCGATCATACTGTGGCAGGATCTGACCAAGCTGAACCTCGGAGCTGCCATATCCCCTCGCCGTCTCGATATGGTTGACGCCCACTGCCAGCGAGCGCTCAATACAACCGACGAGGCGTTTTTGGTTCTCTGACAGGATGTTGTCAAACTCCGTATCCTTCCAATCCTGCTGATATCGCATTCCTCCGCAGGAGAATACAGGCATCTGGAGTTCCGTACGGCCAAAGCGGCGATAGTGCATCATAGACGATGGAGGAGAGCAGCGACTTCGATTTCTGCGGTTTGCGGGAACATGTCAACTGGCTTGGCTTCCCGAAAGGCGTACTTGGTAGCGAGCATCTTGATGTCGCGCGCCAGTGTAGCCGGATTACAGGAAACGTAGATGATTCGTTCCGGTTCACGGGAGAGAAGATGCCCGATCACTTCACTATCGATGCCTTCCGACGGTGGGTCGATGAGGACCGTGGTTTTCTCGGCGGGTCCGGACCCCAATGCCGCAGCGAGGTGTTGGGCAACGTCACCCAGCAGGTAAATCTCATTGGCTCCGCGACGATCGCGAGCGGCTCGCACAGCATCCTCACTCCACTCGATGCCGACCACCTGGGCATACTGTTCGCGCAGATGGTGCGCAAAGAATCCTGCACCGCAGTAGGCATCGACCAGTAACTCGCCACCCGGCGCTGAGAGTGAACTCACCGCCTCTTGGAGAAGCGCACCTGCCGCTGAGTTCACTTGGCGGAAACCTCG
The DNA here is from genome assembly GCF_001613545.1 of Terrimicrobium sacchariphilum. Classification (NCBI taxonomy): domain Bacteria; kingdom Pseudomonadati; phylum Verrucomicrobiota; class Terrimicrobiia; order Terrimicrobiales; family Terrimicrobiaceae; genus Terrimicrobium; species Terrimicrobium sacchariphilum. The sequence continues at coordinate 2,702,516 of NZ_BDCO01000002.1, read as the reverse complement.
GTAATCGCTCGGTTCACGCAGGGAATACTCGCCGTCTCGCGGTTGGGATTCCCGCAGGGCCTTGAGCTCGGAATTGACCAACTCCGAGGCAATCGGACATTCCGCCACATCGACGACCCGGTGACTCTTTGCTCCGAAGAAACCGACCTTCCCTGCCCTCACATGCACGCTGATGCGGTTGCGATATCCGTATTGCTGAGGGGACGGGATAGCGGGGTGGACGACTGGCGTGGGAATACCTCCCAGGCGGCGGAGCGCATCCTCGACCTGCTGCGTCTTGATCGCGAGCTGGCGTTCGTAGCCGATATGCTGGTACGAACACCCCCCGCAGGTTCCGTAGACAGGGCATTTAGGGCGCACCCGATCCATGGACGCCTCCAGCACGCGCACCAGATCAGCTTCAGCATGCTTCGACTTTTCCCGGATGATCCGGCATTCGACGCGTTCCCCAGGAATTACCCGGGGCACAAAACACACTTTTCCGTTCGGCAGGCGGCCCAGGCCTTTTCCGCCAAATGTAACCTGCTCGATAACCAGCGACGTATCCAAGACGCGACTATGAGACACCTTTGCCAGCGCCTCAACGGAAATCTACTGCAGGTGGAAAAGCAAAGGGCGCGGACTCAGCGCCCGCGCCCTCGACTGGCTCGTTACTCAACTCTCCGTCAAGCGACGGTGATCTTGCGCGGCTTCACCGCTTCCGACTTTTGCAGGCGCACGGTCAGCAATCCCTGGCTCATCGACGCCGTGATCTTGTCGGTATCGATACTGGGATCGAGATCGAACACCCTTCGGTATTCGTTCTGTGACCGCTCGCGGTATACTGGGCGGCCGAAGGATTGATCCTCGGCCCGGCGGCCTGTCAGGGTCAGTTTGCCGTCTTCCACGGTGATCTCCACACCATCCTTGGCAACGCCGGGCATCTCGAGCTCCAGCGTGTATCCATCACCGTCATGGTGCAGGTTGGCGCGGGGCGTGATGTATTCGATGCGACGGCCTTGCGTCGATGACGCGGGGCTGCATGTGGTCAGTGTGCTCATTATAAATTCCTCCTTGGATTGATTGGTCGCGCCCGGTTCTTGCCGGGCGCCTGATTGTTTATTCTAGGTTGACTTGGATCTTCCTCGGCTTGGCTTCCTCCGCCTTCGGCAGAGTGACAGTCAGGACTCCGTCCTGGTAAGCCGCCGTGACGGCGTCGGCTTTCACCGGAGACGGGAGCGTGACGCTGCGGGTAAAGGACCCGAAGTACCGCTCACTACGGAAGCTCTCGCTGCCGCGTTGTTCGGTTTCTGCCTTGCGTTCTCCTGAGATGGTCAGCACGTCATCCTGCAGGGAAATGTCGAAGTCTTCCTTCTTCACTCCCGCCAGTTCGACGCGAACGGTGACCTTTTCCTCGTCTTCAAAAATGTCCAACGCTGGAGCCCAGCTCTCGGGATTACCCGGAGCATTGCTCGCCAGTTGAAACGCGGAATCCAGGAGATCCCGCAGGGACGAGAGACGGTCATACGGCGACCAGGTAGCCAACTCGGGGTTGCGATATCGAATGATGCTCATTTGGTGATTTCCTCCTAACCCCTTCCAAGGAGCCTAAAACATGCCGCCCGAGGCCAAGGTCGCACCAAATTGCGTAATACACACATAATCAGCGGGAAATGTGTTTTTTACAGAAATTGCTCCTGATCTTTATTGAGTCAAGATGACTCTCTCACTGGAAAAAATTGTCTCGTGAAATAGCGACGGAATGACTCAGTTTTCCAGTACGTTGCTAAACGAATCACGAAGTTCGCCAGCCATGTGGATCATCTGCCAACCCACGAAAACCACCACAAAGGCGTAGAATACCTTGGGAGTCCAGGAGGAGATAAGATTGAGCTGATCGAGGGCGGCCTTCTGAAATCGGGATGAAGCGCGGGAAAGCTCCTCGTCAAGTTTTCCTGCGGCCTCTCCCGTCTCAACGGCGCGCACAAGTTCCTCCGGCATACCTGGTTCCGTGCGAAAAGCCTCCCCCAGGTTCGCTGTACCGGTGGCGACGCGATGGACAACATTCTGGGAAGCGGTCGCCATGAGCGCGTTTCCACAGGCCTGCCCGGCAGAGAAGAATGCTTCAAGAAATCCCCCGCCCGCGCGAATGGAAATTGCGGCAACTGACGCGAAGCTCCACGCAGACCACGTGGAAAAAGCTCGCCCCAGGAATGGCACGCATTGAAACGCTTTGGCCAGCTGCGTATCACCCGCGAGCTTTTTGCGAAGCCATTTCCATAGCAGCCACAGGCCGACAATGATCACGTAGAATACTCCCAAAGTCGGAACGACCATTGCGAGGTAATGCGACCAGCCACCCGAGACAATCGCCAGAGGGATCGAAAGCAGAATCACACCAGCATGAAACACTACCAGCGGATAAGCGGATCGCATCACGAGCATCCTCCGGGCGGCATCGAGCTCTGCGTAATGCACGCTCAGCTCACGAAAGACCTCCTCGAGCCGGCCGGACTTTTCCCCAACCTCCACGATTATCGCGTCACGAGCGGGGAAGCCTGAGGCAACCAGGGCATCACTGACAGAGGAGCGCCAGTTGGAATGAATCAAGCGTGCCGCGGCACTCAGACGACTGGCGGGATTCCGTCCCATAACCTCCAGCGCACCGAGAAAGGAAAACCCGCTCTGTGCCAATTGGGCGAGTTCGTGAAAAAGCTGCTCTTTAAGCCGAAAGCTGAGTTGCACGCAGGCGGAGTTTCTTAAAATGTGCCTCAATGCCATCGCAAAAGCGAGACCTAGATGACCGCAAGTTCATGCGTGCTGCCTTGGCGGAAGCGCGAAAGGGCCTCGGACGCACGCACCCGAATCCCGCCGTCGGAGCCGTTATTGTCTCGGGCGGACGCGTTATCGCTACGGGATGGCACCAGGGCGCTGGCCTTCCCCATGCGGAAATCGAGGCTCTGCGCGCCTTGAATCGCTCCGCAAGAGGCGCGACCATTTACGTCACCCTGGAGCCATGCTCCACCCATGGCCGGACACCGCCATGCTGCGATGCAATCGTTCAAGCGGGATTCAGTCGCGTGGTCTATGGAGCGACTGATCCCAACCCAAAGCATGCCGGAAGGGCGGATAGTCTGCTGGCCAGCCATGGCATCAAAGTTACCTCGGGCGTTCTTGCCAGGGAGTGCGCAGACCTCAATCGTTATTGGAACAAATGGATAGCGACCAGTCTTCCCTATGTCGTCGTGAAAGCGGCGATGACCCTCGACGGCAGGATTGCATCTCATCCCGAGAGCCGCTGGCTTAGCAATGCACAATCCCGCCGTGAGGTGATGAACCTTCGGTCACGCGTGGCGGCGATCATGGTCGGTGGAGAAACAGTCCGGGTCGATGACCCTCAACTGACAGTACGAGGCATGCGAATCAAGAAACAGCCGCTTCGAGTCGTATGGACTCGTTCCGGCAATCTCCCTCCTACTGCCAAAATCCTGCAATCTCCCGAGCCCGCAACGATATTTCAAAATGTCCCGCTGTCCAAAGTTTTCAGGCAGCTCGGGAAGCAGGGTGTCCCGAGCATCTTGTTGGAAGGAGGTGGGCGTTTGCTCGGTGAGGCGTTTGACCGCAGGCTGGTTGACGAAGTGTGCCTGTATCTCACTCCCATGATCGCGGGGGGGCCTACCCCAACAGTAGCTGGTCGGGGCGCAAGTACCAACGAAGAGGGCCTTGCGCTGGAGGATGTCAGCTACCGTCGTATCGGAGACGACATGTGCCTGATGGGCAGAGTTTCTAGAAATTGATCGGCTCGGGAGTCGGAGCGGAAATCGCGGGCGCGTCAAAATGGGTGTCGAGCGGCTTTACTGCCTCGGCGCGTCGTACTTCGGGTTCCGGCCCTACTGGCGTCGGTTGCGCATCGCTCACGGGTTCAACTGCTGGCGCACTCAGAGGCTGACCTTCCTGGGGAGCCTGGGCTGGAGCTTCTCCCTTGTCCTCCCGCGTCACGGGAATGGCTTTGGCCACAGGGATGTTTTCGTCGAAGCGCTGGGCGTCCGGGCGCACCGAGTTGTAAACATCACTCAAGCCGAGAAGAGTCGGCTCCGCCATGGCTATCGGGCGGATCGTGGCAAGATCCACCGCAAGAGTCGCACGAGGCCATTCCTCCTGATTGTACTCCTTGGCATAGTTGCGCAGGCCGCCGCCATGAATATCGCACGCGACTGTCGGCACCTGGGCCGCTGTTGCCCATTCGGTATACGTATACGACATCTTGTTACCACCGCCGGCAGCAGTGTTACGCATGGTTTGCTGACACTGCGGAGTGGCTAGTAAACCCGAGACACTGCAAATCTCGACAGCCTTGAGGGTATCGGGACGGTGGAAATCCGTGGCCGGGAGTTCCTCCGCGGCCGCGTTCATGACCTTGGACCAGATTGGTAGAGCGAGGTCTCTGCCAAATGCACCGCGAAAGATTTTCGTAGGCCGATCAAATCCCACCCACACACCACAGGTCACCGAGCTATCATATCCAAAGAAATAGGTGTCGGTGAAATTGTAGGCGGTACCCGTTTTGCCTGCCGCCGGGAAGCGGCCAAGTCCATACTCATTGTAGGCGATGGAACCCGTGCCTTTTTGCAGGGCGTCCACCAGTCCGGCATGGGTCTGAAAAGCGGCTTCCGGGCTGATCGCTTTGACCTTCTGCTTCTCGGAAGAGAAGACGATCCGCCCATCGGAATCCGTGATCCGCTGGATGATGAATGGCTCCTTGGGCCGCCACCCGCCATTAGGGAAGACGGTATAGCCCAGCGTCACCTCCTGCAACGTGGCTTCACTGCTGCCGAGGAATGAGTTTGCATAGTTGCGCAAGGGGGAGGCAATGCCTGAGGCCTGCGTGACCTTTTTGACCTGATCGAGTCCGGCCATGAAGCCGAGACGCACTGCCGCAGCGTTCTTCCCCCGGGCCAGGGCTTCCCGCGTGGTCATTGGTCCGTCATATTCGTTATTGGCAGCCTCAACCCCCCATTCTCCCAGGATGCCCGTGTCCCCGCCAACCATGACATAGCGATTGTCGATACAGGAGTCTTCCACGATCTGCCCCGGGAAGATCCCCTTTTCGTACGCTGCGGCATACACAAACGGGACAAACGCCGTCCCGATCGGACGTCGAGCCATGGTCGCCCGATTGTATTCGCTGTGTTTGAAATCCCTGCCGCCAACCATCGTGAGGATGCCTCCTGTCGAATTATCCAATGCCATTACGGCGCATTGGAGATACTTGGGCTCAGGCATCTTGACGGACATATTGCCGTTGTTGATCTGGTCCTCGATCTGCTTGGAAGTTGCCCGGTAAGATTCGAACGTGGGATGCGAGTATCCGGGCAGACGCTCTACCTTGGTCAGGACGTCGCGCATAGACTGCTCCGCAGCCTTCTGCATTTTCAGGTCGAGCGTCGTGTCGATGCGGAATCCGCCGTTCATGGCTCGCTCATAGCCCAGTGCTGCCACCGCCTGCTGGCGGATGTAATCCACCGCGTATGAAACCTTGAAGGGGTTCGTACGCTTCATCACATACAGCGGGATGCTGATCTGCTCATCCAGCTCCTTGCCAGTGAGAAATCCCTGCTCCTTCATGCGGCGCAGGACAAAATTGCGATTTTGCAGAGCGCCCTCCTTGTTATTCCAGGGCGAAAGCGCCTGAGGACTCTTCAAAAGACCTGCCAATACCGCAGCTTGACCCGGATCGAGTTCGAGGGCGCTCTTGCCGAAGTACCCCTTCGCCGCCGCCTCGACACCATAGAAGCCACTCCCGAAGTAAACACGGTTCAGATACATCTCCATGATCTGATCCTTGTTGAAGTTCTCCTCAATACGCTGCGCGAGGAACATCTCCACAAACTTGCGCTTATAGGTACGCTCGCGCAGTTCAAAGGAGTTGCGGGCCAGTTGCTGGGTTACTGTGCTGGCACCCTGCGAAATCTTGCCCCGCCGATAGTTTGCCAAAGCGGCACGGAGGATGCCCATGTAATCCACCCCCCCATGCTCGTAAAACTTATTGTCTTCCGCTGCGATGACGGCCTTGGGCATCCAGGGCGAGATCTTGCTCAAGGGGACAGGATGACGGTTCTGGATGAAAATCTTACCGATCTCCACGCCGTCCCGGTCGAAAATGACCGATGCCGCCTCCATCTTGTCCATCTGCGACAGGTCAAATTGAGCCGCCGACTGACGAAACTGCGCCGAAAAAATAAGCCACGCCACCCACGCACCAAACGCACCCACAGCGATAAGCACGAAAGGGGCATAAAACCACCATCGTGTGAGCAGGGGCTTCTTCTTGCGTCGAGAACGGGAGGGCTTCTCCCAGTTGTAAAGTCCGTTACTGATCCCGCCTATTTCCCATGATCGGGGGGTCTTCGCAAATGCGAAAATTCCAAAAAACACATCGGCGCGCCCAACCTTCTTGATACTGCATATTAATTGCACTTGACCGGACGTTCGCGCTTTGGAGAATCGGCACCCTCTCTATCAACCATGCTCAAACGCACAATAGCACCGCTATTGCTCTCGGCCGCCTCACTGATGGCCGGAGTAGCAACGAATACGGAACAGATCAGTGACCCCGCCAGACCCTGGTGGGAATGGGACAATGCCACCGGCGATTGGTTCGGAGCGCGAACCACCCTTCAGGACCATGGGGTCGATCTCTTCGGCAGCTACTCCGCGGAAGTCTGGGGTAATACGACTGGCGGCTTGAAGCAGGGCACGGTCTATACCGGCCTGATGACCTTCGGTACCGAGGTGGACCTGGAAAAGCTCGTCGGCTGGAAAGGTGCGACGATCAGCACGACCTGGCTCTGGTTGAGCGGGCGTGATGCCTCCGAGGATCTTGCGGGGAACTTCCTCACGGTCTCGAACATCGCTGGATTCAACACCCTGCGCATGCTTGAAATGTGGTTCCAGCAGAACTTCTTCGACGATAAACTCTCGATCCGCGTGGGACAGATCACGGCGGACAGCGAGTTTCTTACCTCGACCTACAGTTCGCTGTTCCTGAACGGCACCTTCGGCTGGGCTCCGTCGATGTACACTAACCTGCCGGAAGGCGGCCCCGGTTATCCGATGGGCACCCTCGGCGTGCGTGTCGCGGTGAATCCGGTCGACTGGCTAACGCTCCAGAGTGCGGTGTTCCAGGGCAACGTCTTTGCCCAGAATGTGAACCGCCACGGTTTCCGCTGGGATCTCGATGCCAATAATGGCTACTTCTGGATGAATGAAATCCAGGGCCGCTGGAATCAGGGTGAGGAAACCTTTGCCCTGCCTGGTGAAGCCAAGTTTGGCGCATGGTTCCATACCGGCAGCTTTGCCGACCCCTACTACGATGAGGCTGGCATTCCCCTCGCCGACGCAGCTTCCTCGGGCATACCCCAGGATCATAACTGGAACTATGGCTTCTACTGGGTCCTCGACCAGATGCTGTTCCGTGAAGCCCCTTCGGTGGTCACTACCGAGGGTCTGAGCAAAGACGGCAAGGGAGTCGCGAGCAAGAATGCTCAGACGGTTGAAAAGCCCTCCCAGCAGGGTCTTGGCTTCTTCGGTCGTATTGCCTTCCAGCCGCAGGATCGCAACTTCCTCGGGTTCTACTTTGATACCGGTCTCGTTTATACCGGTCTCATCCCGACCCGCGATGAGGACCGCCTCGGCGTTGGCTTTGCCTACGCGCAACTCTCCAATGGCGCCCAGGATAACCTGGAACTCGAGGGATCGACGGGAGTCGGTGCAGAGATGGCTGTGGAGTTCAGCTATGAGGCTGTCATCACCCCCTGGCTCTCGATTCAGCCGGACGCGCAACTGATCATCAATCCCGGTGGAACTCAGGATCTGAACAATGCCTTCCTCATCGGAGGACGACTCACTGTGACGTTCTAGTCGCTCAGGAATACTTCCTATCCAATCAAAGGGGTGGGCCCGGCAACGGGTTCACCCCTTTTGTTTTGGAGCAATGCGATCTACTTGGCCTCGGCTTTCGCCTTCTTCTGGGCGCGTTCCTCGCGAAAACTGGCGATTACGAACAACCCGGCGGCGACACAAATACAGGAGTCAGCGACGTTAAAGGTCGGCCAATGCCCATACCAAGGCAGGATGACGTCGAGGAAATCCACGACAAACCCGTGCCTCAATCGGTCGATCAGATTTCCCGCGATACCGGCCACGAGCAGCGCCCCGGCCCACTTCGTGGTCAGATAGGCGAATTTTCCCTTCCAGAAGAGAAAGACCAGCACCAGAAGCGCAGTGGAGGCGAGTCCGACGAAAAAGTAATTGTTATCGCGAAACATGCTGAAGGCCGCTCCGGTATTGTGCGCCTGGATGATGTTGAAAAATCCGGGGATGACCGGAATCGTCACATCCAGCGGTACAAACCGCAGCACCAGCTCCTTCGTGATCTGATCGATCACGAAGAAGGGCAAGGAAACGGCCAGCAGCCACCTCATTTGACGGCAGCGAAGAGATCAACCGCCTCGGCGCAGCGTCCGCAAAGCTCCGGGTGAGCGGAGATGGAGCCCACCTCGGGACGGAAACGCCAGCAGCGTTCGCACTTGCGGTTAGTCGTCTTGGCGACATCGACGGCAATCTCGGTCCCCGTGTGGAGATGGAGGTCGCTGAGGATGAAGATTTCGTCGAGTTCAGCCTTCACCGCATGAGCGGCGTCGTCAGCCGGGACTGCGAGATCGACCCGGGCTTCCAGCGTTCCACCGATTACGCCGCCCTTCTGGGCAGATTCCAGGGCTTGCGTGATGTTGCCACGTAGCGCGAGCAGGTGGTCAAATGTGGCGATGACCTCGTCGTTCTTCCACTTCGGATCGACCACCGGGAAGAGTTGGAGATGGATGGAATCGCGTCCATCGAAGTAACCCCAGGCCTCCTCCGTGGTGAATGAAAGGATCGGCGCGAGCAGACGGGTCAGCGTATCGAACACCTGGTGCATGGCGAACTGAGTCGCGCGGCGTCGGGCCGACGAGGCGGCGTCGCAGTAGAGACGGTCCTTCGTGATGTCCACATATAGGCTGCTCAGGTCGACGGCGCAGAATTGGTTCACCGAGTGGTAAACGCGATGGAACTCGAGCTTGTCGTACGCATCGCGGCAGGTGGCCACGAGGTTCTGCAAACGGGCGAGAATCCAGCGATCCACCAGCGTCAGGCTTTCCTCCGGCACGGGCACCGCGGCGTCGAAATCGTGCAGGTTGGCGAGCAGAATGCGCAGGGTATTGCGGATACGACGGTAGGCGTCGGTAAGGCGGGTGAAGATTTCCTCCGAGAACGGAACGTCGTCGGTGAAGTTGATGCTGCTCACCCAGAGACGCAGCAGGTCGGCGCCGTATTTATTGACGTAATGCTCGGCTTCGGTCGGCTTCTGGTAGCCGCCCTGGGAGGATTTGGAGATTTTCTTCTTCGTGTCGACGTCGACGACGAATCCATGCGTGAGCACGGCCTTGTACGGAGCCACGCCATTGAGCGCGACCGAGGTCATGAGCGAGCTCTGGAACCAGCCGCGATGCTGGTCCGTCGCCTCGATGTAGAGATCGGCTGGGAATTGCAGGTCGGGATGTGTGCGCAGTACGGCCTGATGGCTCACACCGGAGTCGATCCAGACGTCGAGCGTATCATTGCGGCGCGAGATCGTGGCAGGAAGGCCGACCAAGGCGGCCCACTCGGCATCGTTCAGTTCGAACCACGCATTGGTCCCCTTCTCCGCGATGACGTCGGCCACCTTGCGAATGACGTCGGGATCGAGGATCGGAGCGCCGGAGGCGTCGTAGAAAACCGGAAGCGGCACGCCCCAGGTGCGCTGGCGCGAGATACACCAGTCGGGGCGGGATTCCACCGTGCCGCGAATACGGTTGCGGCCCCAGTGTGGGAGCCATGTCGTGCTGTCGACGGCTTCCAGCGCTTTGCCGCGCAGGTCGTCGATACGAATGAAGAATTGCTCGATGGCGCGGAAGATCACTGGCGTCTTGGAACGCCAGCAATGCGGGTAGCTGTGCTGATAATCCTCCCGGGCGACGAGAGCTCCGCGCTCGGCGAGGATTTCGATCACGCGCTCGTTGGCCTTGAAGACATACTTGCCGATGAGTTCCGGCACGCCGACGTCCTCGGTGAAGCAGCCGTTGTCGTCGACCGGGGAAAGAAGCGTCAGCCCCTTCTGGCGGCCGAGCAGGTAGTCATCCTCACCATGGCCCGGCGCGATGTGCACCGCACCCGTACCCGTGTCGAGGGTGACGAAATCCGCGGTGTAAACCGTGGCCTCGCGATCGAGGAAAGGATGCTTCGCCTTGGTGCCTTCGAGGTCGGCTCCGGCAAAGGCTTCATGAACCTGGGACGAGGAAGCTCCAGCAACCTTGACGAAATTTTCCAGGAGAGCCTGGGCGACGATCACATCCCCCAGCCCTTCCACCGTGGCCCGCACGTAATTGTGCTCGGGATGAACGGCAATCGCGAGATTGGCCGGGAGCGTCCACGGAGTGGTCGTCCAGATGACGATACTGGCCTTGTCCGCGAAAGGTCCGCTGGTGACGGCAAATTTGACGAAGATAGCCGGTGAAGTTTTGTCCTGATACTCCACCTCGGCCTCAGCCAGCGCGGTCTGCGCGCCCGTGCTCCATAGGACCGGCTTCTTGCTCTGATAAACGAGGCCGTTCTCCACGAACTTGGCAAAGGAACGGACGATCTCCGCCTCGTAGCCGGGAGCGAGCGTCAGGTACGGATGCTCCCACGTGCCGAGTACGCCAAGGCGGCGGAACTGGCGGCGCTGGATATCGATGAACTTGCGCGCGTACTCCTCGGAGCGCTTGCGGATTTCCACAGGCGAGAGCCCCTTGGATTCCTTTACGACCTTGAACTCGATCGGCAGGCCGTGGCAGTCCCAACCCGGGACATACGGAGCACGGAAGCCGCTCATCGAGCGGGACTTGACCACGAAATCCTTGAGCACCTTGTTGAGCGCCGTGCCCATGTGGACGTCGCCATTGGCGAAGGGCGGTCCGTCATGCAGGACGTAGACTGGAGCGTCCTTGCGAGCTTCCTGGATGCGCTCGTACAACCCGCTCTCCTCCCATTTCTTGAGAATCTCCGGCTCGCGGGTGGTGAGCCCGGCTTTCATCGGGAAATCCGTCTTGGGAAGATTCAGCGTGTCCTTGTAACTGCTCATGAGAAACGGACACCTTTACCAGCGCCGCCCCTCAGGGTCAAACGCGAGCTGACAAGATCGGTCGCCCGATCAGCGAAACCCGGCGGGAGGTTTTACGATGAGGGCATTTCCAATTGCCGAGGAAAATGGAACGCAAAGTCTCTCGTAAGAGGTGACGCGCCTCATCCCCAGGCTTCCGGTTGGAGAAACAAAAGCAACGTAGTTTGTGGGAATACTCGGAACTTTGATGACGATATCCGTGTGGGCATACGGAAAAGACATCATCGGAGCGGATTGCTCCGTTGGGATAGGCGGAAGAAAAGCCACGTGGCTCACATCCAGAGACATGGAGACCGGTTCGTCGGCGAGAACCAGGGAACCCATCATCAGCAAGGCGATCAAAACCCGTGCCATGAGCCTTGGCATAACACAATCCCCCTCCCCGGAAAACCAAAAACCCGCGGAACAGGACGAGCCCATTCCGCGGGTTGATGATTGTCGGGTGCCGTTTAGGCCTCGAGCGTGTCGTCGAGGGCGGCGAGCAGTTCGCCGATGGTCTCCTCGGTTTCGTCGCCCATGTTGGAGATGCGGAAGGTCTTGCCCTTCAGCTTGCCGTAGCCGCCATCGATGACGAATTGATGCTTCTCACGCAGGCGCTTGATCCACGCGGCAACGTCCACGTCGCGGTTGTTGGCCACGCATGTGAGCGATAGCGAGCGATAGCCCTCGGGAGCGAAGAACTCAAAACCCTTCGACTTCACCCACTCGTGCACGATGCTGTTGAGCTTCTTGTGGCGAGCGAAGCGATTTTCCAGGCCTTCACTGAAGATGTCTTCCAGCTTCGAGCGCAGGGCGTAGATGAGCGGAATCACCGGAGTGCTCGGCGTCATGTCCTGCTCCTGGTTCTTGGCGAATTCCACGAAGTCAAAGTAGTAGCCGCGTCCCTCGATGGTCTTGGCCCGCTCCATGGCGCGCTCGGAGACCGAGAAAAGTGCGAGGCCCGGAGGCAGCGCGAGCGCCTTCTGGCTACCGGTGAGCAGCACGTCGATGCCGAGTTCGTCCATCGGAATCGACTCGGTCGAGAACGACGAGACGGTGTCGACGATGAGCATCACGTCGGGGAATTTCTTCATCACCTCGGCGATCTCCGGCAGCGGACTGCGCACACCCGTGGAGGTTTCATTATGAATAAGGGTGACGGCGTCAAATCCGCCCTCGGAAAGCTTTGCCTCGATCTGCTCGGGAAGAACCGGCTTGCCCCACTCCACCTGGAGGGTATCAGCGGCCTTGCCCACGCGCTTGCTGACGTCGAACCACTTGTCCGAAAACGCGCCGCACATGCAGTTGAGCACCTTCTTGCCGACGAGGTTGCGGATCGAGCCTTCCATCACCCCCCAGGCCGAGGAGGTGGAAAGGAACACGGGGCGCTTGGTGCCAAAAAGCTCCTGGAGCTTCGGCTGGATACCGCCGTAGAGGGCTTTGAAGTCGCCACTGCGGTGACCGATCATCGGCTCGGTCATGGCACGATAGGTTTTCTCCGAAACCTCGATGGGTCCGGGAATGAACAGTTTGACGTGTGATCTAGGCATATAAAGAGGTCAGTTTTCCCAAAGGAAATTTTCAAGTCGGAGCTTGTTTACCCTGTTGCGAGCCTCTTCAGCCCGCGGCCCTTCAAGCGCGGCGATCTTTTCATAGACTGCGATCGCCTCTTTCCAAAGCTTTTGTGATTCCAAAAGTCGTCCGGCGTCAAATCCCGCCTTGTAGTACCAGAAGTATTCCGGCTCCCCCTTTTGGTCCTGGGAAAAAACACGATAGTAGCAATTCAACGCCGCCTGATTGTCTCCGAGCTTTTCATAAGCGGCACCCATCTTGGCCAGTGCCTGATTGGACCACTGGCGCGGTGCAGACGGGTCCGCGGCTACCTGATCCCACGTGGCAATGGCTTGTTTGTACTGATCAGGAGCAGTTGCACCCTGGGCAAACTGGATATCTCCTTTTTCCACGAGGACACGACTCCGGAGATCGGCGGATGGTTTCGATGCGAGGATTTTGTCCAGAATGCCGAGGGCTTCCTTTGGTCGCTGGAGTGCGTCGTAAAGAACGGCCTGAGCCAGGCGGGCCCGGAGAGCAAGGGCACCGCTCCCGGAAGCCACCTTTTCATAGGTATCGATGGCTTCCTCCATCAGACGCGGATCCATAGAACGAGCCATGGCTTGAGCCTCGAGGAAGACCGCCTTGTCCGCCAATGGAGAGGCGGGAAACTCCTCGGCGACTGTATCGAACTGAGCTATGGCCCCGAGGTAATCGCCGCGGCGGAAATATAGTTCGCCGATCTTCATGCGGACGTCAGGCTCGTACTGAGAGGACGGATAGGCTTTTAGGAAGGCCTCGGCCAAACGCAAGGACTCCTGCTCGGAAGAAGCGTCGCCGGTATCTTCAAGAAAGATTGCCAGATACTCGGACTGCTCACGCTCAGGAGAGTTGCTCACCAATAATGGTTTGAGGGTCTCTCTCGCCTGTTTGACGTTGAGCTGGGCATACTGCCACTCCGCGAGAGCGAGACGGGCGCGTTGCGCCTCGGATGAGTCGCCCACCGCCAGCCGCTCAAGAAGTGGTCCGGCCTCGGGGCGCTTTTGCGCCGCCAGCAGCAGTCCTTCGTTGAGTTCCACTCCCCGGAGAATTGCCTGAGCATCAGGCAATGAGGCGAGTTCCTGCCATGCTTTATTTTCCGAACGCGGGATGCCGGCAAGAGTTGCGGAAATACAGGCATTGATCAGGGCGGATTGCTTGAGACTTGGATCTCCAGACGCCTGCTGAAAACAGATCGCAGCATTACGGTAGTCCCCGTCAGCGGCGAGAATCACCCCTCGCATGAATCCCGTACGCCCCGTTTCCGGGGTTCCCTGCAGGGCCGCCATGGCCTGCGGATAAAGACCCTCGGCTTGATAAGACTGGGCGAGCGCGATACTTGCTTCATTCGCCAGTTGCGACCCGGGCGGCGCCGATTGAAGAAACTGGCTGAAAAGCTCGCGGCTGCGCTGAATCTTGCTGTTTCTGGCTTCGCTTTTTGCGAGGAAGAAGAGGGCCAGTTGAGCACGGAGAGGCGCGGTGGTGTCAGCCGCCCAGCGCTTGAGCTCGGCTCCGGAGGCAGCTCCCTGTGACGCATAAACCCGGTCAAGCAAGAGGAACGGCCCATCAAGAACCGCCGAGTTTGGACTCTTTTCGATAAAATCCTCCAGCACTCGCTCCGCCTCACTGAGGTCCTTTTGTCTCACCAGGGCATCCGCTCGCAGAGTGACCACGTCAGCTGCGATTTGAGAAGAAGGGGACTTGATGGCGGAAAGGAGCTTTTCGGCCTCCGCAGTTTTCCCTTGAGCCAGGTTAACCTTGGCCAGCAGGTATTGCTGGGCGGCAAGTTGGTCGCCGGCCAGCCCAGTGCTACTGTTGAGCAGATCTGCCGCCGCCTGCGGGTTTCCATCTCCCAGGCGAATTTCCGCCAATTTTAGGGCCAGTTCCGGAGCCAGCGGGCCATTCTTCGCGAGGTTATCGAGCAGTTGTGCAGCTTTGGCCGGTTGGTTCAGCTTCTCAAGGATCGCAGCTTGCGACAGATTGGCTTCGGTGGCGAACTGCGGATCGGCAGACAGCTTTTGATAAAGCGCGAGGGCTTCATCGAGGCGGCCCGTTTTGCCTTGGGCTCGAGCGAGCACCAATGTGGCCTCGTCAGTGAGATTTTGCTCGCCCTGGAGCGTTTGCACAGCCTCGTCATATCGCCCCAGAGCATTCAGCGCCCTGGCTCTCAGCAAGAGCGCTTCCGGACTGGGAGCAGCGACGCTGGAAGCTCCGAGCCGATAGAGGGCGACGTCCGGCAGGCCGTCGGCGAGCGCTTTGCGGACGTCTGCGAGTTGATCATCGGCCCGCAGGCCGCCGAGGAGGGCGGAAACGAAGAGAGAAAGTATCCAGCAGGCTTTCGTCATTTGAGCATACGAGCGAGATAGGCTGCGGTGTGGCTCTTGGGATTTGCCGCAACCTCTTCAGGAGTTCCCTCACAGACGATGGTTCCCCCACCCGCTCCACCTTCTGGACCAAGGTCAATGATCCAGTCGGCACATTTGATCACCTCGAGGTTATGTTCGATAACGATCAGGGTATTATGGGCGTCGCGGAGCTTCATCAGCACTTCGAGGAGCTTGTGGATATCTGCAAAATGGAGTCCGGTGGTCGGTTCGTCTAGCAGGTAAATCGTACGCCCTGTAGCCCGGCGCGCCAATTCTGCAGCCAGTTTCATGCGCTGCGCCTCGCCGCCGGATAGTGTCGTGGCAGACTGACCGAGCCGGAGGTACCCCAAGCCGACATCCTGCAATGTCTCGAGTTTGGATGAAAGCGCCGGGATATTGCGAAAGAAACGCGATGCTTCGTCCACGGTCATCGCAAGCACATCGGCGATATTCTTTCCCTTGTAAGTGATCTCCAGGGTCTCGCGATTGTATCGCTGGCCATGGCATACCTCGCACTCCACGTAGACGTCGGCGAGAAAATGCATTTCGATCTTGATGAAGCCATCGCCCTGGCAGTGCTCGCACCGACCGCCCTTGGCATTGAAGGAGAATCTGCTGGCATCGTAGCCCCGGATTCGCGCGGCGGGCAGTTCACTAAACAGGTCGCGAATCGGCCCGAGTGCGCCCGAGTACGTAGCGGGATTTGATCGAGGTGTGCGTCCCACCGGGGTCTGGTCGATCACCACGACCTTGTCAAATTGTTCGGTACCGACGATGCGTTTGAAGGCTCCCGGACGCTCCTTGGCTCCATTGAGATCCCTCGCCAGGACGGCACGCAGGATATCGTTTACCAGCGTCGACTTTCCACTGCCGGAAACGCCCGTCACGCAAGTCAGGCACCCGACCGGAAAGGCCGCCGTGACGTTCTTGAGATTATTTTCGGTGGCGCCAAACACCGTGAGCCATCCGTCCCCGATTTCCCCCGCAAGCTTGCGCAATTTGCGAGGCGGCACGCGATATTTTGGCACGGAGATTTTCAACCCTTTGTTGAGGTACTGCGCCGTAAGGGAGTCCTCGCATTTCAGGATCTCGTCGAGCGAGCCTTGGGCGACGATCTTTCCGCCCCGAGGCCCGGCTCCCGGACCGATGTCCAGAATGTGGTCGGCAGCGCGGATCGTATCCTCATCGTGCTCGACCACTATCACGCTGTTGCCGAGTTCACGCAGGGTTCGCAGGGTTCCAATCAGCCGGTCGTTATCACGCTGGTGCAAGCCAATGCTCGGCTCATCCAGCACGTACAACACACCAGCCAACCCCGAGCCAATCTGGGTCGCAAGGCGGATGCGCTGAGCTTCCCCTCCGCTGAGCGTGCCGCTTTCACGGCTGAGCTGTAGATACCCCAGCCCGACCTCATTCAGAAACCCCAGGCGCTGGCGGATCTCGCGCTGAACATCATGCACGATCTCCTCTTCGGTGGTGCTCAATACGATTCCGGAAGCAACGCCGTAGGCCTCCGCGATCGGAAGGTCGCAAAACTGGTCGATGTTGATCTCCCGGCCGTCTGAAACCGGAATCGTTACCGCCAGGATCTCCGGGCGCAGCCTCGCCCCCTGGCATATCCGGCACACGCGGCGGCTTTGGAAAGCCCGGAGGCGCTTGCGAGTAAACTCACTTTCACTCGTCTCAAAAAGCCGCTCCATCTGGGCGACCAAACCCTCAAAAGGCTTGGTCACCTTGCGCTCGGCAGATGTCTGAACCGTCACTCCCCGGTCTCCGCTGCCTTCAAAGAGGAGGCTCTTGAAATTCTGCGGCAGATCCCTAAACGGAACATCCTCCGGCACAGGGGTATCTGCGCGTAATGCTTCCAGAATGGCCCCATAATAGAGCCGCATCCGCTTGTTTCCCACCCGCCATGGTTTGATAGCACCCTGAGCGAGCGTTTTGGCTGGATCGACCATGAGATCATGGTCAAAAAACAATTCGGTGCCAATTCCATGACACGCCGGGCAGGCTCCATGATGGCTATTGAACGAGAAGTGCTTCGGCGTGAGCTTCGGCATGGTGAAGCCCGTCGAGGGGTTGCTGAAGTCGGTCGAAAACTTGCGCTCGTCCCACTCGGCCTCAGAGGAAATCAAGCGGCTGATCGTGATTTTCCCCGAGCCCCAGCGGAGGGCACTCTCGATGGAATCCGCAAGCCTTTGCCGGATGCCATCCTTGACCACCAGCCGATCCACCACGGCCTCAATAGTATGGGCCGCGGTCTTGGCCAGCTTGGGCAGCGTCGGGGTGCCAAGTTCCACCGTCTGACCGTCGATTCTCAGGCGGACAAAACCTTCGCGGCGCGCCTTTTCAATGACGTCACGGAACTCTCCGGTCTCGTGATTGACCAAGGGGGCTAGCAGAATGATTTTCGTGCCCTCAGGCCAGGAAAGAATCTCGTCGGTGATTTGCTGCGGAGTCTGGCGTACGACCGCTTCTCCCGTAGCGGGATCGTGGGGCTTTCCGATCGCGGCAAACAGAAGCCGCAGATAATCGTAAATCTCAGTCGTCGTTGCGATGGTTGACCTCGGGTTGGCCGCAGAATTGCGCTGTTCAATTGCGATCGCTGGAGAAAGTCCCTCGATATAATCGACATCCGGCTTCTGCATCTGGTCCAGAAACTGCCTCGCGTACGCCGAAAGGCTCTCGACATATTTTCGTTGTCCCTCGGCATAAAGCGTATCGAAGGCCAGCGAGGATTTGCCGGAGCCGCTCAACCCCGTCAGGACGACCAGCTTGTTCCGCGGAATCTCGACATCGATATTCTGCAGGTTGTGCTGTCTCGCCCCTTTGATGCGAATAACCGAGTGATTGACGACCGGCATGACCAGAATCCGCTATCCTGCAAAAAATCCGGGGGAGGTAAAAAGAACATTTTCACTGATCCTGCCGAAGCGAACGCTACAGCTTGACGCACAGCGGCCTGCGCGAGGCTTTTTCTCTTGCAAGACTGATGCATTTTCTCTAGCTCTTGCTCCCTGAATGAACCTCAGAATCCTCCTTTTCTCCGCTCTCGTCTCAGTTGGCACTGTCAAAGCCGGCTCATTCGGAGGTCCGCCGCCATTCACAAATGGTTCCCCGCTTCCGACGGGAACTGATGGCCTTTATCAAGGCGTCGCCACGGGAACCAATCTCACCGGACTTTTCACTTTCGAAATCAGTGGTGGATCGCAAACCTCCACGACCAGAAACAATACCTGGGTGTTCTTTGTCGACGGCAACATTCTGTCCGGCGGTACCCAAGCCAACATCTCCCAAGGCAAGGTCACCGGCATTCTTGATTCGTCTGCGCAGCGTTCCCTTACGGGCGATGGCGGCACCATTCAGGGCTCGGTTGCATACATTGTGCCGGGCAATGCCGCGACTGGTTACTTCAAGGGTGATATTGACCTTGGTTCTCCGGTGGGTTCATTCAGTGGCTATGGAAAGGTATCCGGCACTCCGGCTCGCACGGATCAGCTCGTATACATCATGGATTTGAGTGGAGTTTCCATTACAGCTACCGGTTCGAGCACTGTTATCATTGATCCGGTGACTGTCACCACGATCAATGTTCCGGGAAGCTCGCTCCCCGAGAGTCGCTTCAATTTCCGTGGAACCCGCCTGCGTACGGGTCCGTCGGTCAGCACGACTGATACGTCATCTTCATCCTCCACACAGTAAGTTGAGGTAAATAGTGTTTTAACAAGGAGTGCAACTTTGGTTGCACTCCTTGTTTTTTGTAGCCCTCTTGCATAGCTGTGATTAGTCCCTCGAAACCAAGTTTGAAACCGCGAGTGCTCGCGTATTCCGGCCGAAAAGGAATGACGCTCATCGAGCTGGTCGTAGCGATTGGGATTTTTTTGATTCTGGCGGTCATGATCTTCAAGGCGACGCCAAATCTCTATGGTAGCTTTACCAAGGCGCAATGCATAAGCAACATGCGGAGTCTGCACTCTGCCTTTGCAGCCTACATCAGCGAGAAGAATCACTGGCCGCCTGTGCCGACTGATCTCTCCTCAAATGATACCTTATACGACAATTATTGGATCGGGATTATGAGGCCGTACACGCAGTCGGAGAAGGTCTGGCAGTGCCCGGTTCTCGCCAAAGGCCACTTAAAAAACGCTTCAGGCGACGAATTAAAAGTGCACTATCTGCCCACGGAATTCGACGCCACTCCCAACGGACCCTACCGCTGGCCGCGACAGCCTTGGCTGATCGAAATTGCCAGTGCCCATGGCCAGGGACCTCTGATCCTGTTTCCCGATGGATCCGTTCAGGCTCTCGGGCAATTGTTGAAGAACAACTAATGCGTCGCCTATATGGCGATGCAATTCCTTCCATCGGTTTTCTGTCACGCGGGAACTGGCAATTCCGACTGACGATGGTGATCTAGTCGATCTCTCGTGCTCGCGCCAATTCCACAGCGAGAGCCACCGCGTGAATCGTACTCTCAGGTCTCGCAACACCCTTCCCTGCGATCTCAAAGGCCGTACCGTGGTCTGGGCTCGTACGTACGAAGGGAAGCCCCAGGGTGACATTTACCCCGCGGTCAAACGCATGCAGTTTCAAAGGAATGAGGCCCTGGTCGTGGTACATGCATAGTACACCATCGAACTCACCCGCAACGCTCCGACAAAACACGGTATCCGGGGAATGAGGCCCCGAAAACTCTGCAAGCGCACCGAACCGCGCCTTAAGCAGATCGATGGCTGGAGAAATGATCTCGATCTCCTCCCGTCCAAGATCGCCACCCTCCCCGGCATGGGGATTGTATCCGGCCACGGCGATACGAGGAATTCTCAAGCCTCTCCTCCTCAGGAAGTGAGTCAACAGGCCCCCAACACGCGCGATTTCCTCTTCACTTAAAAGAGAGCGCACTTCGCGTAGCGGCACATGGGCGGTGACCAGAGCAACGGTGATCTGGCCACCGGTAAGGCACATGGCAAAATTCTCGATGCCCGCCCAAGAGGCAAAAAACTCGGTTTGCCCTGGAAAATCGAAGCCGATCTCGTGCATCGATTTCTTGGAAATCGGGCCAGTCACAACTCCGTGTAAATCCCCGGACCGACAACGTTCCGCGGCTTCTTCCAGAGAGGCTAGAGCATGCAAAGCGGAATCCCTGCTCGGCTCACCGGGCCGAAAAACATCCGCACCCTCCCCACCTATAAGGATATATTCCGCATCCGTGGGTATGTCCGTAGAAAGCAGGGCCGCCCGAATGACTTCCGGACCAATCCCAGCCGGATCGCCCAAGGTGAGACCGATACGCGGCTTCACGCCTCTAGGAGAGGATTTTGATGTAAGCCTTCTGGCGGAGCGTATCGAGCCAGCGTTCCTGGGACTTCATTCGCTCCTGCTGAATGAGGTTGCGCTCGATCTCATCACGAACATCGGAAATCGGCTTCACTGCGGCATTCTTCTTCGCCTCGATCATGAGGATGTAGTAGGTGCCACCAATCTGTACGACAGGGCTTACCTCGCCCGGCCGCAGGGAAAAAGCCACGCTCGTGAGTTGCTCGTTGAGCGTTCCACGTTCGATCCAGCCCCAGTCTCCCCCGACCTCCTGGGTATTCGGGTCTTCGGAGTACATCTGAGCCATACGGTCGAACTCCGCACCGCCGGCAATTTTGTCCCTGATCTCCTTGGCGATGCCCTGTTTATCCGTCGAGGCGACGTCCGAGGAGTTTTCCTCACGGATGACGATCATCCGGAGCTTGACCTGCTCGGGAGTCGCGTAGGACATCTTGTTTTTGTTGTAATAGGCTTGGATCTGGGTCGGCGAGATCACGAAGTCGTTGTTCACCTTCGACTGGCGCATGGCTTGCACGATGATCTTTTCGCGCTCGATCTCCTTGAATCGCGTCAACGTGTATCCCTGTGCCTGCAAAGTGCGGATGAACGCGGAGCGATCACCACCAAACTCCTCTCGGATGATGGTCTGCACACGGTCATCAATCACGTAGTCCGGAATGCTTGCCCCCTTTTCCTGAAGCTTCTTGAACTCCTGCAGGATCAGTTGGCGATCGATCAGATCCTTGATCGCGGCCAAGCGCACTTCTTCGAGCTTCGCGCGCAACTCGTTGCCGCTGTACAACTGACGGAGAGAGCGCTCACGAGCGCCGACCAGTTCTCGTACTTGCGAGATGGTGACCACGTCATTGTTGACGAGAGCTGCGATACCATCGATGACCTCTGCTTTCTGCGCGAGCGCAATACCGGCAATCAAAAGCGCCACGGAGAAAACGACAAAATGCTTCATGTACAGGGAATGGATTCCAAAAAAGACAATATCTCTCGCAACCTAGAATCCGGGTCGGAGGCCGTCAAGCGGGGAAACCGCCCATCCTTTTGCAGCAGCTCCCGACGCTGAGTGAGCATGAGTTTACTGTCACGGGATTCGACCATCGTGATGCGCCTGCGGGCTGCCTCGATGCGAATGCGAGCACAGAGCAATGCATTCTCCGCCGGAAGTGGCAGCGGGCCGAAACGGTCCCGCCATTCATTCTCCAGCAGGCCGACTCCATCGGCTTCCGACACCTCTGCCAGCTTGCGATAGCAGACAATCCTGGTCCGGGAATCTGTCACGTAGGAGGCTGGCAGGAAACTGCCAGCCATTTCGACACCGGGAGAGATCCATTGCGCTTCGTCGGTGGTGACAAAATCGAGCCTCAGTCCGGCAGGTGGACGTTTACCCCGGCGATTCCCCTTGAGAGTATCTACCGCCTGTTTCAGGAGCTTGCAGTATAGATCGAAGCCCACGGTGATGATGTGCCCACTTTGCGCCGTTCCCAGAAGATTACCTGCTCCGCGGATCTCAAGGTCACGCATGGCGATTTTGAAGCCGGAGCCCAGCTCGCTGTATTGCTTGATCGCCGAGACGCGCTTGCGAGCTGCTCCCATCAGATCTCGAGGCAGCATCAGGTAGGCGTAGGCCTTGTTTTGAGAACGCCCCACGCGACCTCTCAGCTGATAGAGGTCGGCCAGGCCAAACAAGTCGGCGCGATCAATGATAATCGTGTTTGCGTTCGGGATATCGATGCCGCTTTCGATGATCGTGGTCGAGACGAGCACATCGGCCTTTCCGCCGACAAATATCCTCATGACGTCCTCCAATGCCCCCTCGGCCATCTGACCGTGGCCGACGATCACCTTGGCTTTGGGACAGAGTTCCTTGATACGGGCCGCGACCTTCTCGATGGTACCGACGCGGTTGTGGAGGAAATACACCTGCCCGCCCCGGTTTAGTTCCCGATTGATGGCATCGCGAAAGACCCGCTCATCGTAAGCGCACACGATGGTCTCCACCGACTGGCGATTGGCCGGCGGTGTCTCGATGACCGACATATCCCTGGCACCCATGAGCGCGAGGTAAAGAGTACGGGGAATCGGAGTGGCGGAGAGCGTCAGGACGTCGACCTGCCGGAAGCGCTCCTTGAGCCGATCCTTGTGCTTTACTCCGAATCGCTGCTCCTCATCGACCACCACCAGCCCGATGTCCTTGAACTGCACATCGGCTGAAACAAGTCGATGTGTGCCGACGACGATATCCACTCCTCCCGCCGCCAGCCCGCGCAGCACCTTCTTTTGCTCCGCAGGCGTGCGATACCGGCTGAGAAGCTCCACATTGACGGGGTAATCACTCATCCGTTCGCGGAAGTTCTGATAGTGTTGCTGGGCCAGTACGGTCGTGGGTGCCAGCACGGCAACCTGCTTCCCGCTCATCACGGCTTTGAACACCGCCCGAATGGCGACCTCCGTCTTTCCGAAGCCCACGTCTCCACACACCAGGCGGTCCATGGGCATATCCGACTCCATGTCGTGCTTTGCCTCTGCGATTGCCCTTACCTGATCGACGGTAGCCTTGTACGGGAACGAATCCTCAAACTCTTCTTGCCAATGGGAGTCTGGAGGATGGGCAAATCCCGGCGCGATCTCGCGCTCCGCCTGGATGCGCAGCATGCTGGCAGCGTAGTCGAAAATCGATTTCTGCGCCTTTTGCTTGGCCTTCTCCCATTTGGCATCCCCCAGTTCCGAAAGCTCGGGGTTCTTTTTGCCCAAGCCGACATAGCGCGAGACCTGCCAGGCTTGATCAAGTGGAACATAAAGGCGGGCCGAGTTTGCATACTCCACGACGAGCATCTCTCCCTCACCTGTCCCGGGTCGTTCCTGCAATCCTTCAAACCGGCCGATGCCATGGTCCAGATGGACCACATAATCGCCAGGGGCAAACTCGCTGAAGTCGGTGGCAGCACGACTGGCGACCGCGCGCTCGCGACGCAAAGCCAGCCGTTGCAGCCGCAGAGCCGCTCCACGCCCAAAGAGCTCGGCATCGGAAAGCACCGCCAACCGGACGGCGGGACAAATAAATCCCCGGGAGAGCGGAAGCTTGAGAAAGACGAGATCCGCCACGTCATGACAGTGTTCTCGAGCCAGTTCCCGGAAACGCTCGATTTCACCATCACTGTTCGCCAGCAACGCAACCATCCAACCTTCGCGTCGCCACTCCTCAAGCTGGCGAAAGAACTGGCCGCGTCTCGCGGCATCGAGCACGAGGTCTCCCGCATGAAACTCCGAAAAGGGTTGCGGAAAAAACGCTGCAGGATCGTTCGCCCCTCCGGCTTCAAGGACGATCTCGCCGCGTCCAACAGGGCCGGAAGAAATGATCAAATCGTCTTTCCCGACATAGTTCTCCAGCAGACATAGCCTGCGGTCGAGATTTCCTGCCAGAATCTCACAGTCTTCCAACGTTGAGATGGAGATCTGTGTATCGGGGTGAAACTCGCGAATGGACTCTATACGGTCGTCATCGAGCTCGACCCGGAACGGCAGGGGCGCCTGCCAGGAATAAACATCAAAAATACCGCCTCGTACCGCGTATTGCCCGCGAGTGCCCACCTGGGCAGTGCGCTCATAGCCAGCGGCGGCCAGCTTTTCTGTCGCTTCATCCAGTGACAATGTGCGGTCCCTTTCCAGGCGAAGCACCGCACCGGCGATTGATTGCGAGGTGGGAACGTGGTGCGTCCATTGCTCGGTATGAACGACAACCGGTCCACGGTAATCCTTGCCGCCGAGCAGCTGCAGCAGTTCCAGACGTTCCGCTGCTGTTTCAGGATCAGCCAATACGGTATCATTTTCATCCGCAGGCGCCTCAAGCTCTGGAAAAATGCGAGTCGCCGCATTCCAGACGGCAAGTTCCGCAGCGAACGCCTCCTGGGCCTTCAAAGTCGGACACTCCACCCAAACGCGCCGATTGGCCTGAGCCCGGATCACCATGCTGGCGACAAACGGTTGCGCCGACTCGCAGACCTCTGATAGTGCGCCCGGCCGACTTAAGCGTCCCTTCAGGACCGGCTCGACGCATTGAATGATGCGATCAAGCGCCGAGGATTTTTTCACGGTAGGTATCGTAAATCAGACGTCCGGCGGACTGGCTGGGCAACTCACGGCCATCGATGGATCGTACGGGCTGGATTCCTATACGGCTGTTGGTAAGGAAGCATTCTGTAGCGCGCAAGAGGGCCTCGAGAACAATCACTTCCTCGCGGGCCGATGAGTTCTGCATCACCCAATCCCGCACGACGCCGTCACGAGCACCGAAAGCAAGAGGAGGCGTGAGCCACTCCCCATCGATGAGAGCAAACAAATTTGCCATCGCGGCAGAAACCACGCTTCCCGCAAGGTCGAGCATCACGCTTTCGTCGCACGCGCTTTGCCGGGCCTCCGCCAGTGCCTGGACGTGCGGCCAATAATTTCCCGTCTTCCACCCCCCAAGGACGGCAAAGATTGGAGCTCGGGATACATGCAGATTCCATCCCCTCTCCCTTTCGAGCGCAGACGGTGCCTCGGCCTCTTCCCCAAATACGAAGACGCGCGATTCCCGTGTTTCCGACAAAGGCGCACCACTGCCCGCGGTAACATAAATCCGCATCATTCCCGAGAAAGAGCCTCCCAGTTCCTCGAGGCGACGTGCGAGTGCCGACTGGAGCCCAACGGGCAGTACAAACCCGGCGGCAGCAGATGCTTTCTGCAGACGCTCCAGGTGCTCCGCTTCCAAAACGGCCCGCCCTCGATGGAGCAGGATCGTTTCAAAAACACTCATGCCGTATCGAAATCCCCGATCCCAAATCGGGATCGTATGGGCATCGATCAGCTCATCCTCCTGAAACTGCCAGGAGAAGGGCGATTTCACTCTTCGTCGACTGCGCCAAGGGAACCGTTACGTTCCAGGCGCTTGCGGAGGGTGGCACGGGTAATACCGAGCAGACGGGCTGCCCTCACCTGATTATTGCCGGTCTTCTGCATGGCGCGCAGGGTAAATTCCCGTTCGAGCCATGGCAGCAGAGGAAGATTGCCATTGGTCGCAGCTCCGAACAATGCCTCGACGGCGGACTCCAGAGTGTCGGCGCCTGCTGCCGGCACCGGGGCTGTCTCGATATTCAGAGAACTCTGGCCAAGCGGGATATCCTTGGGCAGAAGAACATCGGCGGTGGCGAGCACGGTAGCCCGCTGCATCGTATTCTCCAATTCCCGGACATTGCCCGGCCAGGGGTATCCCTCAAGAACACGCGCGGCCTCCTCAGAGAGCTTCAGGAGCGGCCGGTGCTTCTGGTGAGCGATCTTCTGAAGAAAATACTCGGCAAGGAGCCGGATATCCTCGGCGCGCGATCGCAACGGCGGCAGGTGAATACGCACCACGTTCAAGCGATAGAAAAGATCCTCTCGGAAAGTCTTTCTGGAGACCTCCTCCTCAAGGATCTTGTTCGTCGCACACACGATGCGGACATTGGTCCGTATTGTCTGGTTGCCACCTACGCGGGAAAACTCTCCCTCCTGTAAAACGCGCAAAATCTTGCTCTGGATCTGAAGCGGCATTTCACCGATCTCATCGAGAAACAGGGTTCCATTGTCGGACTGTTCGAAACGGCCGATTCGCTGACTATGTGCTCCGGTAAATGATCCTTTCTCGTGACCAAAAAGCTCGCTCTCGAGGAGATTCTCAGGAATTGCCGCACAGTTGATCGCGAGGAAGCTTTTGTTGCTCCGGCTGCTGTAGTTGTGAATGGCTCGGGCGACCAGTTCCTTGCCTGAGCCGCTCTCGCCCGTAACCATGACAGGGGCATCGCTCGCTGCGACACGCCCGATCATTTTAAACACCTGCTGCATTGCGTCGGATTTGCCGACGATCTCGTCCTGATACTGCTCGACAGTGAGCACAGGCTTGAATGTATTCGCTGCTTTGAGCTCCGCGGCTGCTTTGAGTGCAGCATCGGCCACAATCTTGAGATTGAAGGGCAACTGCTCCTTGCGGACAAAATCGAAGGCTCCCATCTTCATCGCCTCGATCACGTTTTGATTCGTTCCGAAGGCGCTGATGATGATCACCATCGTGTTCTGCGACTGCTTGCGTACCTTGGCCAAAAGATCGAGGCCCGAGAACGGATGGAGATTCATCTCCGCCATTACGACGTCGGGATTCTCCATGCAGAAGGTTTTGTAGGCGGCGTCGGCGGAGTCTTCGGTCAGGACTCGGGCGCCAGCACCTTCCAATTGGTGTTTGGCCCACTCTAAAAAGTCGGGTTCACGATCAACAACGAGGATGGACTGCTTGGGCATCGAAAGAAAATGGCAAGAACTCTACAGGCAGATTGGCACGGCTGGCGGTCAGTCATCCTAGTTAGCCCACACGTGGCTAAAACGCAACGCAAACGGCGCGAAGTGCGCAAAAAAAACCAGTTTTGTGACTAGTTTGTTGATCCCGAAGGCTCGTATACAATCCTGCCTTCCTCTACACGAAGGACACTGGCTAACTCGATACGATCTTCTGCATTGAGGGGAACACGAAACTCCAAGGTCTCTTCTCCGACCTTCACAGGGATACCGTTCACGATATCTTCCAGTGCACCTTCAATGGTCGTCCATTGATTGGTCGCGCCAGCCGCTCGTGCGGACGCCGCAACCATCGCCACGTTCTGCGCATTACGCTCTTTTTTGGCGTAATAAGCATGGGAAGTGATCGAACCAATGTTCGGAACGGCAATCGCAGCCATCACGCCGATAACGGCAATGACGATCAGGAGTTCAGCCAAACTGAACCCGGCCTGACTTAATCTGGAGGAGCTTTGCGACACCGTATCAAATTTGACAACCGGTTGTCATAGATTGTCAAGAAAATTGAAGGGAAAACGCTTGCTTTTCCTAAACTCCTCCGTATCGGCGGGAACGCGAGGCAAACTCCTTCAGAGCGGCATGAAAGTCCGCTTTTCCGAAATCCGGCCAGTACTTGGGAGTGACGTGGATTTCCGTGTAGCTAAGTTGCCAGAGCAGGAAATTGGACAGCCTCATCTCCCCGGACGTGCGGATGAGAAGGTCGGGATCAGGAAATCCCGCAGTATAGAGATGCTGGGAAAAGACATCAGGATCGATCTGTTCGGGAGTGAGCTTGCCGGATTGCACGTCACTGAGAAGGGATTTCACGGCATCGACGATCTCAAGACGACCGCTGTAGCTGAGAGCGAGGATGACCGTGAGCCGGGTATTTTGCGCGGTCTGGGCGATTGCCTGCTGCAGCTTGCGCTGACAGGCTCCGGGAAGCTGGGACGTGCGACCGATGGCCAGGAGGCGTACACCTTCCTTTTGCATCTCGGCCAACTTCTCATCGAGGAACCTTTCAAGGAGCAACATGAGTCCCGCCACCTCGGCAGCAGGACGTTTCCAGTTTTCCGCTGAGAAGGCGTAAAGCGTTACAATCTCAACTCCGGCCTCAATGGCAGCTTCCACGCAAGCGCGGATGGATTTCGACCCCTGTTCGTGGCCTGCCAGCCTGGGCAGTCCCCTCTCCTGAGCCCAACGTCCATTTCCATCCATGATGATGGCAACATGTCGCGGCGTGGTAGATTTCATCTTCGCGGGCATTCTTCCCGGCAAATCGGTGAGGCTCAAGAACTCTGTCACATCGAGGTGCTAAAGGACGTTCTTGCGCGAACTTTCGGTGAATGCCATAACCCGCGCTCCATGCGCTCGCTTTTGCTTCTCCTTTTAGTCAGCTTCACCATTGTCGAAGCGCAGGCGGAGGAAATCGACGATCTTGGACGCCCTGTGGACCCGGCCCTGATCTCCGGGCAGCAGGTTCGCATGAAGGTTGACCTTTCAGGAGCCAAGGACAACGTCAAGATTGTCCGGCTCAATGATGGTTCCATAGCGTACGTCATAAAGCGACTCGGTAGTGGTTCGGACCGCCTGGTCACGCCGGAGGAGTTTGCCCGGCTCTATTACGACCAGCAGACGGAGGAGCATGGCTGGTGGGGCAACGTCCTCCATTTCCTGTTCAATACCACGAGCCCCATCGGCATCGCCTGGGTGAGCCTTGGCCTCGCCGGTCAGGCCATTTTCATGGGGCGAATGCTCGTGCAGTGGTTCGTGAGCGAGAAGAGTAAGCGGTCAGTCATTCCCGTTTCCTTTTGGTGGATGAGTCTGGTGGGTTCGACCATGCTGCTCGTTTACTTCATCTGGCGCCGGGACATCGTCGGCATCCTGGGCAACCTCACGGGCTGGATCGTTTACGTGCGCAATCTCGTCCTCATCCACCGCTCGCGCAGCTAGGCGTCGCCCAGCGACAACTCGCAGCTGTGCGCGGCAAAGCCCGCGCCGAACGAGGTGAGCCAAAGGCGACGATCATTTGGATTGGCCTGATTCAGGCGATCTTCCAGTGCCAGCAACACAGACGGGCTGCTGAGATTGCCATATGCCCGGAGAGCGCGGCGGGTTTCCTCCAGCTTGTAGGCGGGAAGAGTGGCTTCCAGTGCATCAATCACGTCCTTGCCCCCGGTGTGGGCGATGATCTGGTCCGGGTCGACGCTTCGACGGGCAAAAAGCTGGTCAACGGCCTGCGCCGCCACCTGCGGGACCTCGCGGGCCAGCTGATTGCGAAGTTTGCCACCGGCATTCACAAAGCGGATTTTTTCCCGCTCCGCCGGGATGTGGAGGGAGCGGAAATTCTTGGCCTGCCATTGTGTCCCCCGGGGCGCCTGTCTCCAGAGCGAGGCGCTGGCCCCGTCTCCGAAAAGACAGGCGCTCACCAGCACACCCGCGTCGTCGTCGAGATAGAAGGCAGCGGAACAGACCTCGACCGCGACGACGGCAACCAAGGCATCGGGATTTGCGGTGAGGAAACATTGAGCGGCATGGAGGGTGGGCAGAGCTGCGCCGCAGCCGAGACCGGTAACGTCGTTCAGATACGCATCGGAGCGAATGCCGAAACGTTCGGCGACGTAACTGGACACTCCGGGGCAGAGATAGCCCGAGCACGTACAGATAAAGAGTGCATCAATATCCTGCGGTTGTACCGCCGCAGTGCGGCAGGCTTTTTCGAGAGCGGCAGTTGCCAGTGGAGGAGCCTCCCGTTCAAAGGCGTGGTTCAGCCCCTCAGCGTCCAGCCTGAAGAGCTCGCGCGGCTGTATGGCAAAATGACGAGTATCGACCCCGGAGTCGCCTTTGAGCACCGTCTCCATGATCTTCCGTCCCCGGCGGGAGAGATGATCCATGGCATTTTCCGCCACCAGGGCCTCCCAGCTTTCCAACTGGGTGAATCGTGCTTCCGGAAAGGCGCTGAAAAGGGATTGGAGATACATCGGAGTTAGCGGAGAAGGTGGAAGATTGCGCCGTACGGCAACAGCCGTGAGGCGGTGGAGAAGAACGCCCGTCCGGGCGCAGAGGTCAAGAAGGGATGCAGCATGCGGGCGAAATTCATGCGGGAGGAAAACCGGGCTTTCATCGCCCGGGACGCTCGCGATGCGGCGCTTTCCCAGTCGGAGTGCCCTCTCGCGTACGCGGCAAGGTGCGGAGCCGTGATCGCAGCGGATTCCAGCGCCATCGACATGCCATTGCCAGTGAAGGGCGGTATCATCGCCCGGGCGTCACCCAGAGACAGTCGCCCACTGGGCCCGGCCTGCCAGCCCAATCGGAATCCTGCTATCGCTGAGCGCGTTTCCGCCCTGCTGGTGGCCCGGCTCATGCGCTGTCGAAGTCTGAGGAGCCCGCCCTCCTCGATATAGCGCTCCAAAATATCCGGACCCGAGATGTCTCGGCGGAGGCGAAAAAGCCCGCAAATGTTTACCGTTTCAGAATCGATGCGGGCCAGACCGACATAGCCATTGGAAGCAATGTGCATTTCCAGGTCACTCTGAATGGGCAGCCCTGAGAAGTGGCCTTTCAAGCCGATCCAATCGCCCTGCCGGGGAATCCTCCCGGAGCACCAGACATGCCCCTCCCTTTCATCACCGGTGAGCCGGGAATGCGTAAAGACTTGTCCCCCGGAACCAGTCAATGAGCGCTGCAATCTGTCATCAAGAATGTAACGGGAAATGCCCCGTGCCGGAACGGGCAGCATTCCTCGATGCAAGCAGGTTTCTCCGCGATACCAGGCGTGCGTTTCCAGGCGTTCCGCGTCTTTCAGCGCGTCTTTGATTCCGAGTTCCGCAAGAGTTTCGTCGGAAACACCGCTGATGAATTCTCCGCAGACGCGATGACGTGGATAACCTCCCGCCTCATATAAATCCACTGGCACGCCGTGTTTGCGAAGCGCTATGCCCAGGGACAGCCCCGAAAGACCTCCGCCAACGATGGTCACGGTCTTCATCGTCGAATGGCGGCAAAGCGAAACGAGCCCCTCCCGTCCACCGTTTCGTGAATCTCCCACTGCCCACTCAGTTGAAGAAGATCAGCCAGCTCCCCTCGCCGGAATCCGGCCCGGATGCTTGCGGGCATGTCGTGCCGGGTCACCCGCCCCACCAGCGGCCACATCAGATAAGCCAGCGCCATGGAAAACCGCGAGCGGTAGGGTTCGCAGACGAAGATCGCGCGGAAGTTCTGAAGATGAGAGCCGAGCATGGCGAGTTGGTCGTCCGTGAAGTGATGAATGATCATCCCCCCGATGAGGACGTCTGCTGAAATACGCGGCAGGAGGTCAAAGAGGTTGCCTTGAATCCAGGAAATGTCTTTGACCAGGCCTGCGGGCCTCGGTTGCAAGTCCATCGCCGTAAGCGGGATAGCGGGATAATGGCGATGAATGGCCCGGGATAGGCAACCTTCCCCCGCCCCGATCTCGACGATGCCAGCAAAGCTAGAGGGCGGAAATTTTCGGAACTGGCGGAGGAACCATATCTGGTTCCCCATCAGGGCATTAATCATCCGCAAATCCTGTCGGCTGCGTAGCGCCTCCGGGTCGTTCGCGTCGAGGTTGTCCAGAAGCTCGGATTCAACGACTCTGGTGATTGCCATTAGCCACTCTCCCGCATATCGTGCCACACTTGCAAAAATGAACTCGTCGTCACAACCCATCATCTACCTCGATAACAACGCCACCACGCAAGTGGATCCCGCTGTGTTCGACGCGATGATGCCGTGGCTGCGTGACGAGTATGGAAATCCATCCAGTGTATACGGATTGGGCCGCCGCGCCGCGTCTGCCCTCGACACCGCGCGTGAGCAGGTTTCCTCGTTGATCGGCTCCACGCCGGAGGAAGTGCTTTTTACAAGCTGCGGCTCGGAGTCCATCAACTCGGCCATTCTTTCGGCCGCGTCGATCGATCCGGATAAAACGCACATCATCACGACCGCGGTCGAGCACAGCGCCACGATCAAGCTCTGTGAGCATCTCGCCCGCCGCGGCTACGAGATCACCTGGCTGCCGGTGAATTCCTCCGGCCATCTCGACCTGGAAAAGCTCGCAAAGGCGATCCGCCCGGATACGGCGCTGGTCACCCTGCTTTGGGCCAACAACGAGACGGGCGTGCTGTTCCCAGTCCAAGAGATCGCAAAGATAACCAACGAGAAAAAGGTGCCTCTGCACATCGACGCGGTGCAGGCCGTGGGCAAGCTGCCCATCGGAGCCAGCGACCTCGGCGTGCAATTCCTTTCCCTTTCCGGCCACAAGCTGCATTGCCCAAAGGGCGTCGGTGCGCTTTACGTAAACCGCCGGATGCGCTTCACCCCATGGCTGCGTGGCAGCCAGGAAAACGCCCGTCGCGGTGGCACGCAAAATGTCGCATCCATCGTCGGCCTGGGCAAAGCGGCTGAACTCGCCGCCACTCACCAGGAAGAGGAGCGTACGCGCGTGAAGGAATTCCGGGACCGTTTTGAAAACACGATGCTGACCCAGGTCGCCGGCACCGAGGTGAATGGTGATCGGGAGAACCGCCTACCAAACACCTCAAGCCTGTCCTTTGAAGGCATCGAGAGCGAGGGCGCGCTGATGCTCCTCGATGACCAGGGTATTTGCTGCTCCGCGGGATCGGCCTGCACCAGCGGATCGGTGCATCCGTCCCACGTGCTCAAGGCCATGGGATTCACCAATGACCGCGCCCGTGGCAGCCTGCGATTCTCTTTCGGTCGGTTCAATACGGATGAGGAAATCGACAAAGCTATCGAAGCCGTTCCGACCGTGATCGAGAAGCTTCGCAAGCTCAGCCCTGCGGGAAGCCCGGTTCTCGCAGCCCAGGAGTAAGAGCCTTTTTGATCAACCGCGTCAGGCAGCCTGCCGCGGTTGACGCGTTTCGGCGCTCGGCACCCAGACGTAGTCCATCCCGGCAGCCTTGGCTGCGGCGATGCCGGTCGGGCTGTCTTCAAACACGACACAGCCAGCGGGCTCGATCTTGATGCGCCTGGCCGCCTCGAGAAAGGGATCGGGAAACGGCTTGCCGCGCTGGTAGTCCTCGGAGCAGACGATGGCGTCAAACATCTCAAGGATACCAAGGGCGTTCAGCGTGGCCTCGACCAACAGGCGATGCCCGCCGGAGGCGATGGCCATGGGCTTTACCCCATGCAGAGATTTCGCAATATCCAACACCGGCTGGATCGGTTGAACTGCGGCGATCTGCTCCAGGTAGTAGCTTTCCTTCCGATGAACGGTTTCGGCGACATCCATCGTGTAGCCAAATTGTTCATTCAGGCTTTCAACAATCACCGCCGTGGGCTTGCCGCCCCATTGGTAAAACAGATCCTCGGGGATTTCGCCGCCCATTTCCCTTACGGCCTTGGTCCAGGCAATGAAGTGAATCGGCATGGAATCGGCAATCGTGCCGTCGCAGTCAAAAATGTAGCCGTCGAATGTACGCGAAGGAATCTCAAGAACCATGACGGTATCCATGTGTATCCGGCGGTAAACGCCGCGTCACGGGAATTTGGCAGACCGGAATTGCGTTTCCCCTCCTGCCGCCGTATAGGACAGCAGATATGAGTCTCAAGTCCCTGGGACGATTCCTGCGCGAAAACCCGTTCGTAGTTCTTCTCGCCGCCCTCTTGATCATGATGCTTGGCGCACCATTTGCGCCGCACATCGGTCGCATTTTTTTCAAGGATTCCAAGGACGCCTCCCTCGCGCCCTTCATTCTGATCCTCACAGTGGGGGCAGCGTGGTCGATCTGGCCTACGGCCAAAAATCGCGCCCTGACCATTGTCCTCGGAGGGCTCATGCTGGCCCTGCTTTACCTGAGCACCGTTTTTGTCCAACAGCAGTCCTTCGTCGCGATCCATCTGATTGGGCAGTCTCTCTTCCTTGGTTACGTCATCGCTGTGGTGACGCGAGATGTCTTTGAGGCTCCGATTGTGGACGGGAACATCCTTTGCGGGGCGGCCTGTCTGTATCTGCTGGTCGGGGTCTTGATGGGCTTTCTCTACTGTCTTGTGGAGATGTTCCTCCCTGGTGCCTTTACGGTTACCAATCTCGACGGCCGCCCGACCCAAACCAACCTGGTCGTGAACCCGGGCTGGCTGGTTTACTTCAGCTTTACCACCCTCACGTCGGTGGGTTTTGGAGACATCCTTCCCACCAGTGAAATCACCCGAAGCCTTTCCGCCTTCGAAGCCGTGGTGGGCCAGATCATGGTCGTGGTGATGATGGCGCGGCTCGTCGGCCTCCACGTTGCGCAGATCAGCTCCGGAGCCAAGAAGAAGATCGTCCTGGAAACCGAGGACAAAAAATAAAGCGGCGGCACCTGGAGGCACCGCCGCTAAAAAAGAGTTTTGCCCTGCTCGTGCCGTTCTGACGCATATCCCGTTCCCCTATGATTAGGGTGGATGACCGCCAGACAGCGCTCTGACTTCCAGTGAAGGCATGTCATCACACCGCCCAGCCAAGCCTCCGGGACGATTGTATTTATCGGATCGGGAGTTTGCGCCGTGTAATCGCGAACACAGCAGGGCAAATTCGCGCCCGCCTTTCAGCGGGCAAAATCTGTTAAATTGTCGGAAGAACTATTCGCGAAACTCCGCTCCGAGATCGGCCTTGAGCTTGTCCCTCAAGCGGCTGACCGAAGCAGTAACTTCGTCGCTGTTGAGCGTCCGCTCGGGAGCGCGGAATGTCAAGGAGATCGCGACAGATTTCCGGTCTGCGGCGAGCTTCGCCCCGGTTGCATCGCTGAAGACATCAAAGGGCTCGATGTCCACCAGCAGAGGCTCGCGGACCGCCTGCAGCGTCCTCTCGATCTCGCCGTAGGGCAAGGTCGCGGGAACGACAATGGCGATGTCGCGGGTGGTTGCCGGGTATTTCGGAATCTCGCGGTAAACCGGCGAGGCGGGAATTGACTGCAACGCCGAGAGATCGATCTCGGCGACGAGCACTGATTCGCGCGCGTCGAGCTTGCGGGCTGCGGCGGGAGACAACTGGCCAATCAGGCCGAGCGTCTTGCCATTGGCGGAAACAGTCGATACCAACGCGAGATCGCCCTGGGCATCGGACTTCTTCCACTCGAGTTCAACTGGAACCAGCGCGGCTATGATACCCTTGAGGTTCCACCAGTCGAAGGCCTTGGCTGCCCCGTCCCGCCAGGAGCTTGTGCGGCTCAGGCCGGTCAGCGCGATGGCGAGCGTGGGGCTTTCCTCCCGCCCCCTGGCATGGAAGGTGCGCCCGACTTCAAAGAGAGCCACCGAAGCGGCGCCGTAGCGGAGATTGCGCTCCACCGCCGCGAGGAGGCCTGGAATGAGGCTGCTGCGGAGAAAGGACTGATCCTCGCCCAGCGGATTCTTGAGCTTGATCGCTTCGGCTTCGCTCCAGACGGAGGCCGGAGACACCAGCGTGCTCGTGCGAGCTTCGCTCAGGCCCAGCCCGGCGAGACGACCGCGCACGCGGATTTGAAAGTCATAGGAGGCATCCGCCTTGGTCGGCTCCGCCGGATTGGCGGAAACCCTGGACGGGATGCGGTCAATACCGACAACGCGCGCCACTTCCTCCACGAGATCCACCTCGCGGATCAGGTCGAGGCGATGGCTCGGAATGCCCCACGTCGTCGCAGTTTCGGAGACTTCCCCAGCGGTCAGGCCGAGCCCGGACAAAGCCGCAGTGATTTCGTCTGCCGTGAGCTCCAGTCCGAGCAGTGCATTGACTTTCCCCTGGCGCAGGGCCACCGGAGCCGGAGCCTCCGGTTCTTTTCCGGAAACTTCCGCGGAACCCGAGATCGTGCCGCCAGCCAGCTCCAGGATAAGCTGTGTGGCGCGAGCGGAAGCCGCCAACACGCCAGCCGGATCGATGCCGCGCTCGAAGCGGTAGCTTGAGTCGCTGTGCAGATCAAGGCGGCGACCGGTACGGCGTACGCCGCTGGTCTGGAAAATCGCGCTCTCCAGGAGAATCTCGGTGGTCGTCTCGGTGACGCCTGATTCCTCGCCGCCCATCACCCCGGCGAGAGCCAGAGTACGGGCAGAATCGGCGATGACGAGGTCGTCGGTGCTCAGAGTGTACTCGCGTCCATCGAGGGCGAGGAACTTCTCCCCTTCCCCGGCGAGGCGCACCTGGATGTCGCCATTCACCTTGGCTGCGTCGAAGGCGTGGAGCGGCTGGCCGATCTCCAGCATGACGAAATTCGTCACGTCGACGACGTTGTTGATGGAACGAAGCCCCACGGATTCCAGGCGCTGGCGCAGCCAATCCGGACTCGGACCTACTTTCACACCCGCAATGCGCTGCAGCGTGTAGAACGGGCAGCGCTCCAGATCGCCGATGCGACTGGCGTATTCCGTCGTCTGAGGCGCAGCCGGGCGGGTCCACTTAAGCGCCTGGCTCGTGAAAGCCGCGACCTCGCGCGCAATCCCGACATGGCTGAGCCAGTCGGGGCGATTTGGCGTGATCTCGATCTCAAAGGCCGTCTCCGGCGGGAAGAGCGTGGCAATGGGCTGACCGACGGGAGCGTCGGCAGGCAGGATGAGCAGACCGTCGGCATCGGCGGCGAGCGAAAGCTCCTTGGCGCTGCACAGCATGCCTTCGCTTTCCACTCCTCGGAGTTTGCCCACCTTGATCTTGAAATCGCCCGGCAACACGGCTCCCGGAAGCGCGAGGGGCACCTTGTCACCCACCTTGAAGTTCTTCGCGCCGCAGACGATCTGGCGCGGATGGCCGGAGCCATCGTCGACGCGGCAGACGCTCAGGCGGTCGGCGTTCGGATGCTGGGTTGCTTCGAGGATCTGCGCGATGACGACCTTGGGGAAATCCGCCCCTCGGGTCGCGATCGAGCCGACCTCCAGCCCGGTGCGGGTCAGGAGTGTGGCGAGTTCCTCGGGCGTGCCCGTCCAGTCGACGAATTCACGCAGCCAATTCAGAGAAATGTTCATAGAGCAGAGAACTGCTTGAGAAAGCGAAGGTCGTTTTCCACGAGCATGCGAATGTCCGGCACCTGGGCCAGATTCATCGCCAGACGGTCGAGGCCAAAGCCAAAGGCAAAGCCGCTGACCACATCGGGATCGAAGGCGCGATCACCGCGCTTCTGGCAGATTGCCTCGAAGACAGCGGGATCAACCATGCCGCAACCGGCAAGCTCCATCCACTTTCCGCCAAGGGACTTGGCGCGGATGTCGATCTCGTAGCTGGGCTCGGTGAAGGGGAAGAAATGCGGACGGAACCTCACCTCGGTTTCGGAACCAAAGAGCTGGCGGAAGAAATACTCCGTCGTGCCCTTGAGATCGGCCACCGAGACATCGCGATCCACATAGAGACCCTCCATCTGGGTAAACTGGGCCAGATGCGTGGCGTCCACCTCGTCACGGCGATAGGCCGCACCCGGGGCGATGATACGCACCGGAGGGGCCTGATTTTCCATGACGCGGATCTGGACGGTCGAGGTGTGCGTGCGCAGCAACCGGCCATCCGGGAGATAAAAGGTATCCTGCTCGTTGCGAGCGGGGTGATCCTGCGGGGTATTGAGGGCATCGAAGCAATGCCACTCGTCCTCGATATCCGGGCCTTCCGCGACGGCAAAGCCGAGACGGCGGAAGATGCGGACGGCGCGGTCGAGCAAATGAGTCAGAGGATGCAGCGCACCCTGCTCGGCCGGAATGCCGGGAAGAGAAATGTCGACGCGGGAAAGTACCTCCGCATCGGCTTGGGAGGCCAGGGACTGCTCGCGCTCCTCCACCCGGGAGGTGACGCTCTGGCGCAGTTCATTGAGCGCCTTGCCAAAGCGAGGACGGTCCTCCTTGGCGACGTGGCGCATGCCCTCGCTGAGTTTGGTGATTTCCCCCTGCTTGCCAAGGTACTTGACCTTGAAAGCGTCGAGGGAACTGCGGTCGCCTACCGTTTCGATCTCGGCCAGCGCCGCAGCCTGTAACGAAGCAATCTCCGCTTCCATCTGCGTATGATCAGGACGCGCAAAAACCCAGACAGGCTCTTGGCTCGTCTGGGTTTTGCACGAAAACCTGAATACTAGGCGGCGGCCGGAGCCTTGGCGTCGTAAGCAGCCTTCGCCTGGGCGACGATCTGCTTGAAGGTTGCCTCGTCCGTCACGGCGAGATCAGCGAGGACCTTGCGGTCGAGCGTGATGCCGGCGGCCTTGAGGCCTTCGATGAAGCGGCTGTAGGTGATGCCCTCTGCACGCACGGCGGCGTTGAGACGGGTGATCCACAGGGCGCGGATATTCCGCTTCCGGGTCTTGCGGTCACGATAGGCCCAGTATTTGGCCTTCATGCGCGCATCCTTGGCGTAGCGGAAGAGCTTGGAACGACGGCCGCGGTAACCCTTGGCGTCCTTAATGACCCGCTTGCGACGAGCGCGGCTGGCGGGCGAGTTTGTTGCACGTGGCATTTTCTAATCCCGAGGCGGTGAAGCCTCGAGCTCCTTGGAACCAGCTGTTTTTTTTGCGATCCGGGGACTCACCAGTTCCGTAATCCCCACCCGGAGGCGGGGAAGTCCATCGGATCGATGCTACTTACGCAAACGGCAGATTTGCCTTGATGCGGGCCACATCGGTGTCGTGCACCAGTGCGGCTTTAGACAGCTTGCGTTTCCGCTTGGCTGACTTGCACTCAAGCAAATGCCGACGGCTGCTGCGGGTACGGATCACCTTTCCTTTGGCGGTGACCTTGAAGCGCTTGGCAACCGATTTGCGCGTCTTGCTGCGTGCGATTGGCTTTGGCATGGGAAGGTGTGGAAAGTAGCGGTTCTGTACCGACTAGCAAACAAATTCTTTCACCCGGGCTTTCCGGGACAAGAATATTGTCTGATTCGGGCTCAAAATTTCCCCCTAAACCTCTGGCGGCGCGATGGATGCGGGCACGAGGATGGCGTCGGTCATGCCGTGAATGAGCTTTTTGTCGTCGGGCACGATGGTGGTCAGCGCGCCGCCGCAGGTTGTTTCCGTCTCTCCGACGAAGTAATACGGGCAGAGCCGGACACGGCCGCGCATCCGGCGCAGCTCGCCGGAGCTTTCGTCGAGGTAATCGTGATTGACCAGCCGCCCGGCATGGAACTGCTGGATGATGTGAGGATGATTTTCGTAATCCGCGAGGGCAGACTGCAACTCCTGCTGCCACTGCGCCTGCGGGAGATCCTGCGCCACCACCACTCCGCGCGATCCCCAGGCGGTCTCGGAAAAGCCGCTGATCTTGAGGATGAGCGAGCGCTGCTTCTGGCTAAACCTGCCGACCTCGTCCCAGGAATGCACGTCGAGACGCGGCAGTACGGCATGAAACGGCAGCGGCTCCGGATTAGCCAGCCAAGTGTAGGGAATGACCTTGCGAAGAGCGACGAGGTTTCGCTCGCCGAGCTCCCTCAGCCAGAACTGCTCCAGCGGCTTCAGCCAGAACAAGGCAAACCAAAGCTTCTCCTCCAGATAAGTCTTGAATGGAGGGGTGACGTGGATTTCTCCCGCCAGCGCTTTTTCCCGGAGCTGAACGGACGACCGGACATTGGCCAGATCGAACAATTCAAAAAACCGGTAAACATTCGTTTGCCAGTCATCCCGAGGCGCATCCTCCACCACGCGCCACGTGCCAATTTGACTGCGCGTACCATTTAGCTTGGCCGAGAGCCATTCCATCTCGGGGCGGTAGGTCGATGCTTCCTCGGAAACAACGATATCTCCACCGGGCAGGATCGAGGCAAACCCATCCAGCATTCCGTCGGGACCGCCCAAGATCGTCTCCCCCTGCCCTGCGTAGACGCCAGAGAGCCAGGCGGTGAGCCCGATGCCTCCCGGCACATTGTCGAGTTCGGCGATGATAAAGCCATCGTCGGTCA
Organism: Terrimicrobium sacchariphilum; assembly: GCF_001613545.1. Lineage (NCBI taxonomy): Bacteria > Pseudomonadati > Verrucomicrobiota > Terrimicrobiia > Terrimicrobiales > Terrimicrobiaceae > Terrimicrobium > Terrimicrobium sacchariphilum. The sequence continues at coordinate 2,662,849 of NZ_BDCO01000002.1, read as the reverse complement.
GGATGATATCCGGGCGAATGACCCTCGGAGTATCCATCGCAAAGATCTTCTCCCTCTGAATCGCCACGAGATCGACTGGCTTGCCGCGCTCGAGCAGGTTGGCAATCCACGAGGGTTGTCTGCCCACGATGCTGAAGCGATAGAGCTGGTTGCAGGCCCGGACAAACTTCGTCAGTCGATAGCCGAGCTTGTTCAGCTCTTCCACAAAGTCCTCATCCAAAGGAAAAGCCGAGGGCGCGACCCGCCACGATTTCTCATGAAACAGACCGCCCTCTGGCAGGGCATCCCGAATGCTTTGGGCTACGGAAAGCGTGCTCATATGAGATAGCGAAGGGCCTGGCGGATCAACTCCTCTGCGTCGCCCGCAGCTGCCGGTGTCTTGTCGAGGACCTGCTTCACGGCCTTGTGAGCGTCGACCTGCTTGTAGCCGAGAGAGATCAGGGCCAGCACCGCATCGTGAATGGCATGGTCGCGCGGTCCCGGGGCGTTTGCCGCGCTGGCTGCCTCCCACTCCGCCGCAACCCCCACCTTGTCCTTGAGCTCCAGAACGATGCGCTCGGCCGTCTTCTTTCCGACCCCGCTGATACGGGATATCGCAACGATATCCCCGGCGACGACCGCCGCCTTGAAGGACTCGACACTCATTCCGCTGAGTACGGCCAGCCCCATCTTGGGACCGACGCCGGTGACGTGATTGACGAGCAACCGAAATAGATCCCGCTCCCCGGCCGTGACGAACCCGTAAAGCACATGGGCGTCCTCCCGGACGACAAGATGCGTGAGGATGCGGGTCCTTGCTCCCACTTGCGGGAGCTTCTCAAAACTTGATAGCGGAATCATGACGTGATAGCCGACTCCATGAACATTGATAACGAGGTGCGTAGGCAGGGCCTCGGCGAGTTCGCCTTCCAAAAATGCGATCATGATCAAAGCTCCCTGTAGCAGACCTCTTCAAAAACTCAAATCCACTATCGCGTTACTCGTCATTACCATGATGATTGCGCAGGCGGAAGAACCTTGGCGTCTACTTATCGAACCGAGCTATGAGCCTCACGATGCCGAATGGCCAATCCCCGGGGCAGAACGCACAGTACTCGTTCCAGCCAGGTTGGTTGACGGGGAAATTTCGCCTCTGAAACGCACTGAGATCAAGGACATGGGTGTCACGCGCAAGGACATCCTTGCTCAGGCTATCCCTGCTGCCTCCGCTATACTCAAGGAACTGAAGCCCAACTATATCCGCGACGCAAACGGGGTTATTGCCTATGCAATGATCCAGTCGGATAGTCCCCTCACCGCCTCGGCGGTGCTGGCTCCTGAATTTCCCACGATGTTCGATAAAAAGCTCGGCCCGGATGTCATTGTGGCAATCCCGTCGAGACATGTGATCTACATTTTTCCGAAACTCTCCTCCATTTCCCAAGATATGGCCGAAGAGGTGATTCTGGAATATGAAGCATCTCCCTACCCTGTGTCTCGCGAGCTGTTTTCCTTTGTAAATGGCAGATTCGTTGCCGTCGGTCGCTATCGCTAATCATGATCAAAGACATCACTGAAGTCCTTTTTGACGAGGCAACCATCCTCGGTCGACTCGATATCCTGGCACGGAAGATCACCGCGGAGTATGAGGGCAAGGACCTCACCATCGTGGCACTGCTAAATGGCAGCGTGATTTTCATGGCAGATTTGCTACGCCGCATCCCCCTGCCCCTGCAGGTCGACTGTCTCGCCGTGTCAAGCTACCACGGTACCCAGAGCAAGGGTTCTGTCACCTTCCGACAGACCCCCGTGGCCGATCTTTCCAATCGCCATGTGCTTGTACTCGACGACATTCTGGATACTGGCACTACCCTGCGGACCGTGCTGGACCATTTTGCCCAGGACAAAACGATCTTGAGCCTCAGGTCCTGCGTGCTGCTGCGCAAGCTGATCGCTCAACCCAGAAAAGCGGAGGCTGATTTCATCGCCTTCGACATCCCCGATGCCTTCGTGGTCGGCTATGGACTCGACTATAACGAACGCTACCGCAATCTGCCGCTTGTGGGCGTACTGGGACCCGAGGCGATTGCCCGCTACGCGGGTCGGTAAATCAAAGCGCTCCGCGCGCTAGACCGACGGAGCAAGCGCGAATGTGCAGTAGGCGGCATAGCCGGCTACAACGAAGGCCAGGGCGGCGAGAGCATAAAGTGCTACGCCTACCACATCCTTCTTTTCGACATTGCGCGGAATCGGAGAGGTGCTGACAAAGTTGACCGGGCGGGCGCTTTGCTGGGCGACCTCGGCCACTTTGCTGGACGTGCTGGAAGGCAACGGCTGAGAAGCGCCGCTTTCCTCCTCGCCCTGATAAACCGCCGGGATGCGGCCAAAGCGAATCTCGTCCCCATGTTTCAGGATGGCGTCGGTCACCTGCTCCTCATTGAGGAAGGTGCCATTGGTCGAGCCAAGGTCATGGAGATGATACTCTCCATTCTCAAACACCAGCTCCGCGTGGTGACTCGATACTGAGCCATCGTCGATCTGGAGCGAGTTATCGGCCAAACGACCTACCGTTATCTTGTCTTCGGAAAGATCGTGGGAAATCTTGTTCTCGTCCGAGAGAAAGACCTGAATCTGGGGCATGGCGTACTACTAAGCGGAATTTTTGTACCGGGCAACCTCTTTGGCGAACTCGGAAAAGAAATACGACGCATCGTGCGGCCCAGGAGAAGCCTCCGGGTGATACTGGACGCTGAACGCAGGCTGTTCCTTGTGGCGGAGTCCGGCCACGGTTCCGTCATTGAGGTTCACGTGAGTCACTTCGACGTCACCGGGTAGCGAGTCGGGGTCGACTGCGTAGCCGTGATTCTGTGAGGTGATAGCGACCTTGCCGGAGCGCAAATCCTGCACCGGCTGATTCGCGCCACGATGTCCAAACTTCAGCTTGAAAGTCTTTCCCCCCAGGGCAAGCGCCAGAATCTGGTGACCCAGGCAGATGCCAAAGATCGGTTTCTTGCCGATGATCTCACGCACGGTGGCGTGTGCGTACTCCAGAGCCGCCGGGTCGCCCGGTCCATTTGACAGAAAAACCCCATCGGGATTGAGCGCCAATACCTCGGCGGCAGGAGTGGAGGCCGGTACGACAGTCACGTCAAAACCGTGCCGCCGCAGCGAGCGAAGGATGTTCTTTTTCATGCCGAAATCGTAGGCAACGATCTTGTGCTCGGCAGGAGCCAGTTCCTCAAAAATATTTCCCTTGCCGTCGACTACGACTTTCTGGGCGTACTCGGCCTTTGCGCAAACCCACTTGCCACTTTCGAGAGCGTTGGGGTCCCATTGATACTTTGAGGACGGGGTGACCTCCTTGACGAAATCGATACCGTCATACGAAGCCTCGCGAGCCATGCGCACGGCCTCCTCATCGGAAACCTCACCCACCACGATGGCAGCCCTCAATGAGCCACCAGTGCGGAGCTTTCGAGTCAGTGCACGCGTGTCGATGCCCTGAATGCCTGGGATGCCATACTTCTCGAGATATTCGGGAAGTGTGCTCTGGGCACGCCAGTTGCTGGGAATGGCGCTGAGTTCTTCGATGACGAATCCACGCACGTGAGGAGCCTCACTCTCCACATCGGTGAAGTTGATGCCATAGTTGCCGATCAGCGGGTACGTCATGGCAACGATCTGGCCGCGATACGATGGATCGGTCAGGATTTCCTGATACCCCGTCATGGAGGTGTTGAAACAGATTTCCCCCGCTTGGTTAACCTTCGCGCCAAATGATTCGCCCCGAAAAATCGTCCCGTCTTCCAAGGCCAAAACCGCTTTCGTCATAAAGGGACATGAAAGCGGCAATCTGGCGTGACGAAAAGGGGATTTTTGCACCCGATTTCAGGTTCCAGGCAATCCCCCTGCTCTTGGGAAGGGAGAGTTCGTCGTTGTCAGCAACCGGGATCAGGTTTATTGTGGAAGCCATCGAGTTCCGCCATGAGGAATCGTGAGTCCAATCATCATCGAGCGCAGGCGACCACTCCGGGTGCTGCGCCCGATATATCAGCAACCTGAGACATCCAACGTCATGAGCAATCCCATACCTGAAGAAATCGGCACGACCTCCACTGAATTTGATGAGACTCCGCCTCCGGCCTGTAAATGCGTCGAAGGAGCCAAGAGCGCCTATGCGGCGAGCCGCAAATACGTGCGAGAAAACCCCATCCCGGTTATCGCCGGCGCCTTCGCCCTCGGTTTGGGACTGGGCTATCTCTTGAGCCAGCGCGAGGAGAAAGAAAAGGACACGGCCCAGGCGGCCCGAGAGCTCCTCGATACGGCGTATTCCGAGCTGCGGGAGAAGATTCCCCAGCTGAAACAGCGTTACGCCGAGACCCAGTCCAACATTGTCGAGCAGGCCCAGGCCCTCGGCAGCAAGCTGAAATGGTGGTAAATCATGAGCGCATCCATTGATGACACCCTCGGCAAGGGAGTGCAAAGTGCCTGCAAGACGCTCGACGCTACCTGCAAGGATTGCGAAGAGCAGATCCGTAGCGCTCCACTCGCTTCCGTTCTGGTCGCTGCCCTTATCGGGTATGTCCTGCACTTCCTGCCTATAGGACTGATTGTCCGGCTCAAGATTCGTATCTTCCTGGCTTTGCTCAAGCCTGCTTTGCTCCTTTTCGGTGCTTACAAGCTCTATGAGTTCATCGCGGCCCAAGTGCAGGCCAACAGCCGCACTCTGGTCGAAGGTGCGCATGAGCCGGTGATCGATTCACCGACAGGACCGACCACCTGAAAGCGATCGGCTTCAACCACACTATCGCAACCTGATCCGAAAGGCGGCCTAGGCCGCCTTTCGTTTTTTGGTCTTCGGGGGTTCCGGCACCTCTCCTGTTTTCAACGACTTGAGGGAAACGATCCCGACAATTCGCAGTTCGCGGTCGACGACCGGCATATGTTCGAGTCCATTCTCCAACATGATCTTTTTTGCTTCGTCGGACGATTGATCTTCATAGCAGTACACTGCCTCGCTCAGTTCCGTTTCCCCTATGGTGGTGGACTCTGGATCGTGTCCGAACCGCGCAGCAGATCGCTCGGGATTGAGATCGTTCGTCCGTCCAACGAGCTTATCGCCCTTGGCGACAGGAAACTTCTCTGTATTGAGCCGTTTCAACTTTTCCCCCGCTGATTTGGTCGAGGTGGTCACGTCGAGAGCGGATGGGTGGGCCGAAGCTACATCCCTCACCCGCCCCCCTTTTTTGGATTCCTTTTGCTTCATATCCACAAGGAACGCAAATGCCCGGGTGGGCGGCCCTGAACTTTTTTCGCAGAGGTAAAATATGCACCTGAGTTTCCCTCTCATCCTGACAAGAAGGCATCCAGGCCACCCCCGAAATCGATTCATCGACATGGAAACGACGACATTTCTCCCTCGTATTGCCTTGTTCGTTCGGGATGGCGAGATTCTCGGCCAGATCGAACGAATCCTCCGGGACCACTATTCCAGCCTGCTAGTCATCAGCGAACGGGAAAAGCTTCAGGAGATCGATTCCCCGATCATTGTGATCACGGATTCCATCCAGGAAGTCGCCTTGATCCGGGATATTCCTCCCGTCGACGGCACGGAAATCCTCGTGGTAGCTAGGGATGACGACAATGAAATGCTTTCCGCCGCCTTTGACAGTGGCGCGACCGACTATCTGGCCTACCCTTTCGCGGAAGCAGAGGTCATTACAAAAACCGAGAAATACCTCACGCCATTCCGGGACGAGTAAGCTCCCTTCCAGGTATTTCCCAATCGAATCGATCTTTGCGTTGGCACTCTCCTGGCACAGAACGTAGTATGCTGGGAGAGTCATGGAAGATCGAGGCCGTGCATTGTCCATTTTTATCGTCGAGAACCACGAGGACACCCTCCAATATCTTGGCAAGTATCTTTCCATGGTAGGTCATTCGGTGCGCAGCGCGCGCGACATGGCCTCCGCTCTTGAGGACCTGCGATCGGTCCCGGTAGATGTCCTGATATCCGACATCGGTCTTCCCGATGGGGATGGGTGGGAGTTGATGCGCCGCATCCGGGAAAGTGGCGTGCTTCCCTTTGGGATCGCGATGAGCGGATACGGAATGCGAGCTGACAAGGAAAAAAGCCTTTCCGCTGGATTTCGCCATCATTTGGTCAAACCCTTCGGTCCCGACGAACTCGATACCGTCCTGAAGGAAGCTGCCGCTGAGATTTCCGCCCAGTAAGGCGCTGCCCCGGTCAGGGCATAACCTGACCACGCCATCCGTATCCTAGCGATGGCACCCATCGATACACGCAGGTATGCCAGCCGAGGCGATGCCCTTCAAAACGAAAGGAACACTATGCTTAGTTGGGCACTCACATTCTTGGTTGTAGCACTGATAGCAGCAGCGCTCGGATTCAGCGGCATTGCGGGATCCGCAGCCTGGATTGCTCAGGTGCTGTTTGGTTTATTCCTCATTCTGTTCATCATTTCCCTCATCTTCCGGGGACGGCCTCCGGTCGCCTGATGAACAAAGCGGGAATCGACTCCCCCTTGCTGGGAGGTGAAGCTTGTCATCCCTCTGTGGACGTGTTGCTCTTGTAGCGATGGCTACGGTAGAGGATGACTCGATAAACCCGAATGGTGACCACGGGCAGCGGTTCGAGCCACTGCTCGACGCCCTGCCCGTGGGTCGCCTCAGCGTTGACCGGGAAAACATCATCCGGCAATGGAGCAAGGGCGCTGCCGCAATATTTGGATGGGATGCACACGAGGTCATGGGACAGCCGCTCCATAAATTGGTGGATTGGAATCGCGTGAGCGAAAACACCGGTGGTTCCGTTCAGGAACAGGAGGTGGAAACCACACGCAAGTCCGGCGAACCCGTGGAACTCAAGCTCCTGCATCTTGCTGATTCCGTCGACGAGACGCTCATCCTGGCGGAGGATATCACGGAGCAAAAGTTCCTCGAACGCGCTCTCCTGGAAGCAACAGAACGGGAGCAACGCCGAATCGGCCAGGAACTTCATGATCATCTCTGCCAGCACTTGTTAGGCGCGGCATTCGCCGCTAAAGCGCTGGCAGGGGCCTTGGAGCGGGATGGCTCCAATCACGCCTCGGCGCTCCATGATCTCGCCAGGCTCATCAATGACTCCGTCACTCAGGCTCGGGATATATCCCGAGGCCTGCATCCGGTGGAACTTGACTCAGCCGGGCTTATGTCGGCTTTGCAGGAACTTGCGACGCGCGCCAGCCATTCGATTCGATGCGACTTCCACTGCAAGAAGAACATCCTTGTGGAGAATTCCATCGCCGCGCGCAATGCGTACCGAATCGCCCAAGAGGCGGTGACCACAGCCATCCAGCAATCTGGAGCCTCCCATATCACCCTCACCCTTTCGAAGAAGAACGATTCGATTTGCCTCGAAATTCTCGATAATGGAAAGTCCGAGGGTGAATTGACCAAGGAGCCCTACGGAACTGCTGTTCGTACCCTGCGCTACAGGGCGCAGGCAATGCGAGGTGAAGTCCATTTTCATTTTGAGCCCGGCAGAGGGACCCGGGTGATCTGTACATTTCCAAATCCTCATGAGTGACTCGAAAACAGACAAGGCCACTGAAGCCAAGCGCCGGGTATTGATCGTGGATGACCATCCGGTATTCCGCCACGGTATCACGGCATTGATCAACGCAGAGGCGGATCTGGAGGTCTGCGGTGAAGCTGCCTCCTCGCCTTCCGCCCTGGAGGCCATGCGCACTCTGAAGCCGGATGTAGCTCTCCTGGACATTTCTCTGCCGGGAACCAATGGTATTGAGCTGATCAAACTCATGAAGTCGGAGCAGCCCAAGCTCCCTCTCCTCATGCTCTCAATGCACGACGAATCTCTCTACGCCCTCCGTGCACTCAAAGCGGGAGCATTGGGCTACGTCATGAAAGCGGAGGCCCTGACACACGTCCTCGACGCCCTTCGCAAGGTCCTTAAAGGAGAAATCTACGTCAGCCCCAGGCTTAGCGAGCGTCTAATCTTCCAGGCGATCCAGACTGCGGAGGGCGGCAGTGGATCACCAGTCGACCGACTTTCCGATCGTGAGCTGGAGGTGCTTGAGCTCCTCGGACGCGGCTATGGCACCAAGGAAATCGCCGGAGAACTGCACCTGAGTGTAAAGACGATCGAAACCCATCGTGCGCATATCAAGGAGAAGCTCGGATTTCGCGACGCCGGTGAGATGGTGCGCTTTGCCATCGACTGGGTTGCCCAGGAGAAAGCCTGATCTTTCCGCACTTGGACGCTGAAAAGGCCACACTCACAATGTGGCCTTTTCTTTTTTAGGAAATGTCGCTCGGCATCAAGACTCTGTGGGCTGCCAGAGGACAGCGCCTGGCATATCGCTGAATGCCATTGCCAAATCCAGCTTGCCATCAGTTTCCATGGCCGCCTCCGTGAGCAGGTTGCACCACGTTCCCAGAGACAGCCCTTTGACAGTAGTCCCTTTCCAGATCTCACCCCAGGGAGTTTCTCCGAGGCCGGCGAAGAAACGAGGCACACACACGACCAGTATTCCATCGCTGGAGGTGCGCTGGTAGGCAATCACCCGGTGACTCAGCGGCCCATCGACCTCAAGAGGCTGGTAGTCTCCATCGCCAAACAGGCGTTGATGGTCGCGGCGGAATCGCAGCAGGGAGCGGATGGCAAAGAGCTTCATCCGCCCATCTTCCACGTGAGACAGAAGATTCCTGGGACACTCGCTTGAAACCTCATCCAAAAGCTTCCGACGCAAGCCGTAGTCAACCGGGCGTCGATTGTCCGGATCTACCAGACTGAGGTCCAGCAGTTCAGTGCCTTGATAGAAATCCGGCACTCCGGGACAAGTACATTTCAGGACGGTTTGGACCAGGGAGTTCCATGCACCCAGTCGGGCCAGCCTTGCCGTGAAAGCCGAGAAGCTGGAGAGAAATTCCTGACTCCTCTCCGCATCGAGAATTGCGTCAATAAACTTCATGACCGCTTCCTCCCACGCAGCGTTGGGCTCTGTCCAACTGCTGTTGACCTTGGCCTCCTTCAACGCCTTCGTCATATACTCCTGAACCCGGGCCACGATACTTTCCCGTAAAACATCGTCGACTTCTCCGATCGGCCAGATGCCAGCGAGAGCCTGATAAAGCAGATACTCCTCGTTCGGTGAGGGAGCGATGAGATCATCGATCTTCGTCCGATGCTTGCGATTCATCCGCGACCACGCACGTATTGCGGAATTCCAGTCCTCCGGGATTTCGGACAAGGCGACAAGCCTCATCCGAGTATCCTCGCTCCTCTTGGTGTCATGCGTTGAGGTCGCCAGCATGCAATGAGGCCAGCGCTCAGCTCGCTCCTGATTCAGGCGATGAAATTCCTCGATGGAGATACCGAACATGCCGGGATTTCCTCCCACCTCATTCAGCGCCACGAGCCGGTTGTAGATGTAGAATGTGGTATCCTCCAGTCCCTTGGCCATCACCGGCCCACTGCATTGCTGGAACCGCATGACAAAATCCACATGTGCCTTGCGTTGTTCCTCGGTGAGCCGATCAGGCAGTTTGAGCAAGAGCACTCCCCTGAGAAAGTCGAATACCGCTTTTTCGATGGTGGGATTGCGTCGACGCGCTGCCACGATGGCCCGCAAAATGACTTTCTCATCCAGAGGCGACACGACCCCGTCCTCGCTGACGTATGTTCTGTAAACCGGGAAACAGGCAATCACCTCCTCGACGGCACTGGTCAGGGTATTCTGTGTCAGATCCCTGAAGTCACGATGAAGTTCGGACAACTCATTCAACCGCCGCCCCAAGGCAGAGACCTCACTCCGCAGCAGGATGTCCATCGTGAGTTTCTTTTTGGCATAGACCAGATCCGCGTAGATCAGGTCCTCGTCGATGAAGCGCGAGTAAAGCCGGTCAAAGGCCTTGTGGTTCCGGCCGTCGACCAGCACCTGTACAGCCTGATTTGCGAATTCATACCCAGTCGTTCCATGAACCGGCCAGTCCGCTGGCAATTCCTCGCGAGCCACCTCAAGAATTTTTTCAACCACGAGGTAGAGTGGCTTGTCCGTGCTGGTCCCAGCCATCTTGGCAACGCGATCCTGAAGTCGCTGCACATATTGCCGGGGATTCCACAGGCCATCAATGTGGTCAATTCGCAGCCCTGTGACCGCCCCTCTGGCCAGGAGTTCGAAAACCAGCTTGTGGGCAGCCTCAAATACCTCAGGAATCTCGATGCGGATCGCCGCAAGCGTATTGATATCAAAAAAACGGCGGTAGTTGATTTCCTCTGCCGCCACCCGCCAATAGCTCAGCCGGTAATATTGCCCCTCGAGCAATTCATGGAGCGCATCAAAAGAAGCAGGGTCGCCCTTCGTCCCAGCGAAAGACTTCAAGGCAAGATCGATCGCATGCCGAATCCGCGGTCGGACAGCGATCTCCGCCAGACGACTCTTCGCCTTCTGTTTCGCGTCAGGCTCGTCTGTGACACGGCCCAAAGCCCCAAAACTGGCGATGACATCGCGCATCATATCCAGCTCCTCTCCCTCAAGGCTCGCGAGAGTCGCACGCAGGATCAAGGGATATGTCCGAGGATTGATCGGTAAACGGGTTTCATAATAATTGAGAACAAAAGCGCCATCCTGAAAAACGAGATGGAAGTCATCATTCTCCAGCACCCGCCCGTAACGATCCCCCAGGATGGGAAGCAGCACACGATCCGCCAGCGCCTCCTTGCCGGACTGCCAATCGATATCAAAATAGCGGGCATAGGGAGAGGCAATACCATCCTCGAGCGTCTCAAGCCACCAGGTATTCAAGGACTCGCCGATACCCATGTGGTTTGGAACAAAATCCAGCACCTGCCCCATTGATCGCTCCTTCAGCCCCTGGCTGAAGGCATGAAAATCCGAGGCATCACCCACTGCGGGATTCAGCCGGTTATGATCCGCAACGTCGTAGCCGTGCGTGCTCGTTGGCGACGCCTGAAAATAAGGAGAGGAATAGACATCACTGATGCCGAGGTCACTCAGATAGTCCAGGATTTCCAGTGCATCGCGTACAGTAAAGCCCGCATGAAACTGAAGACGATAAGTTGCCGACGGAATACGGGGAAAATTTTGCTCGCTCATTGCACCTGCTGGGTCGCCTTTTCGCGGGAGAGGCCGTGTTTGAGCACGACGATGGATCTCGCCTCGACAGGGATGGGAGCCGCCGCGGAATGACGTGTCTTCGCCGTCAGGAAACCCTCTGGAAGATTCGTGTCGAGTATCATCTCCCACCCTGCCCGGCTGTTCTTGATGCGCGGCAACTTGAACTCGATCTGCTCGTGGTGTGCATTGAAAAGCACGACAAAGGTATCGTCGGTGATCGGTTCACCCTTGAAGTTGCGTACATCCATGCCAAGCCCGCTCAACAGGACTCCCATTGAACGCGCATAGCCCACCGACCACTCCTCGTCCGACATCTCGTGGCCATCAGGATTAAACCACATGATGTCTTTGATTCCAAGACCGCGGATCGGCCGTCCCTGAAAGAACTTCGGCCGCCGAAAAACAGAGTGAGTCTTTCGGAACTGGATCAAACGGGAGACAAACTCCGTCAATTGATGCTGTTCGGGAGATTGCTCCCACGAGAACCAGGACAGCTCGTTATCCTGGCAGTACACGTTGTTGTTGCCGGCCTGAGAGCGGGCAAACTCATCACCGCCCGAAATCATGGGCACACCCTGCGAGAGAAGAAGCGTGGTCAGGAAGTTCCGAATCTGCCGCTGGCGGAGCGCGAGAATTCCGGTGTCTTCCGTCGGTCCTTCTGCTCCGCAGTTCCAGCTATTATTACTACTATCGCCGTCGGAACCCCCCTCCTGATTCGCGTCGTTGTGCTTCTCATTATAGCTCACGAGATCGTGCATGGTAAATCCATCGTGCGCAGTGATGAAATTGATGCTCGCGTACGGACGTTTGCCATCGCTTTGATAAAGGTCGGAACTTCCCGTCAGACGGGAGGCAAATTCCCCGATGTTACCCTCATCGCCCTTCCAATACTTGCGAATGCAATCGCGGTACTTTCCGTTCCATTCCGCCCAGAGAACCGGGAAGTTGCCCACCTGATACCCTCCCTCACCGACATCCCAGGGTTCTGCAATAAGCTTCACTCGGGAGATCACCGGATCCTGGTGAATAATGTCGAAGAAGGCCGAGAGCCGGTTCACCTCGTGCAATTCGCGGGCCAGGGTGGATGCGAGATCGAATCGGAAGCCGTCCACATGCATCTCCTGGACCCAATAGCGCAGGCTATCCATGATCATCTGGAGCGTGCGTGGATGCATCATGTTCAGCGAGTTTCCGCAGCCCGTATAATCCATGTAATAGCGCCGATCATCACCCACCAGACGGTAGTACGAGGCATTATCCACTCCGCGGAAGCTCAGCGTGGGTCCCATGTGATTGCCCTCGCCAGTATGGTTGTAGACGACATCCAGGATCACCTCGATGCCCGCCGCGTGAAGCCGTTTCACCATCTCCTTAAACTCCCGCACCTGGTCTCCCAGGTACCCAGAGCTTGAGTAGGCCCAATGCGGAGCAAAGTACCCGATTGAGTTATATCCCCAGTAATTCGCCAGGCCCTTTTTCTCCAGATAGTCGTCGTTTACGAAATGATGCACCGGCAGGAGTTCCACGGCAGTGACTCCGAGTTTCGTAAAGTACTCGATGGCAAAGTCGCTGCCCAACGCAGCGTAGCTGCCGCGAATATCCTCGGGGATCTCCGGGCAAAGCTTGGAAAATCCTTTGACATGGACCTCATAAATAACTGACTCCGCCAACGGCACGTCGAGCTTGCGATCACCATTCCAGTCAAAACCATTGGCCACTACGACGGATTTGGGCATGCCGGCGGAGTTGTCACGAGTGTCGGGGTGCAAATCGGCGTCATCTCCCCCGAATTGATAGGCAAACATCTCGTCACACCATTTGATCGGACCAGCGATAGCCTTGGCATAGGGATCGAGGAGAAGCTTGCTGTCGTTGAAACGATGACCTGCAGCCGGATCATAAGGACCCGAAACCCGATACGCATAGAGCTGCCCGTGGCCAATGCCAGGCAGAAAGCAGTGCCAGACGTCATCAGTGCGTTCCTTCACACTGATACGGGCGGACGGTTCGGTATCGTCAGGCCCGTTGAAGAGGCAAAGCTCCACTCCAGTGGCGTTCTGCGAAAAGATTGCGAAATTCGTTCCCTCCGGAGTAACCGTAGCCCCAAGAGGATACGAGCGTCCCAGCCACACCGTCGGTTTGTTATCGTCTGCCATAAGTTATACCTTTGATTCCCTGTTATTAAGAAGTCGTTCTCCCGCCCCCATCGGCACGGAGAGAAAGTCCGGTCGGTAGTTCAATTCGTAGCCGATCTCGTACACGGATTTGTCCAAGAGAAAGAGGAGTAGCAAAAACTGAAAATCCTGCTCAGAGGCTGGGAGGAAAGAGGCATCCCCGGCCTCGCTTCGGTAGCCGTCGAGAAAGGCTTTACTCACTACGCCCAACCATCGCTCAGCCCACGGCTTAAGACGCGGACGATCCTCGGGTTTCTGGCGATTCAACGAGACCTGCACCGCGTAATCAAATGATCGCATCATTCCAGCGACATCGACCAACGAGCACTTTTTTAACCGTCGCTCACCGAGACTGCGCCGCGGCTCGCCTTCAAAGTCCAGGATGACGAAATCGTTTCCGGTATTGAGCACCTGACCAAGATGGTAGTCTCCATGGACACGAATTTTATCGAGGTGCACCCGATGGCGGAGCAGTTCCTGGTAGGAATCGAGTATGCGAGGAGTTGTGGCAAGCCAGGAGATGGCAACCTCGCGAGATTCGGCGGGCAGAGATGGAAGCTTCCGGGTCACCATGACCTCAGTGCGCCGCAACTGGCTCCGCATCGTCTGGTAAAGAGATCTTTGATAGAGCGAGCTGACAGCCTCGGGTGCAAACTCAGGCAGTTCGGTTACCGATGCCAGGCACGCATGTAAAGCTGCTGTCCGCTGACCAAGTTGTTGAGCGCGCTGCGGGATAACCTGCTCAATGATCTCGTCAAACTGCCCTGTGGCTTCCGCCTGCACCTCCACGGAGACGACCTGCTCAAAGAACCTGCCAACAGCATCAAGCATGTAGCTCCATCCATCGCCCTGGTTCTTGACGAAAGAAGTCAGGAGACCAGCGGCCCCTTCCTCATCATTCAGTCGACAGCGAATCTCGCCTCCGAAACGCGGCGAATAAGGAAATCCTCGCTCAGACAGCACTCGGAGGATCTCTGCATCCGGATGAGGTCCATCGGTAAATATGCGGAAGAACTTGAACATCCACTCGTCGCCGTATGCGAGGGCTGTATTGGACTGTTCGCCACCCAAGACCCGGGAGGCAGGTGCGCCGCCCGATATGCCGTCACCCTTGATGCCACGCAGGTGATGCCGGGAATCTCCCCATCGGAGTTCCCCTGTCAGCATATCCCATATCCGACCCCGACCCTCCGGAGTATAAAGGAGGTCCCAGAGGACCCGACCATCAGTAAACCGCGCCACCATTGCCGGACTGGTGGAGACGTCTCCTGCATCTTCTGCCCCAATCGCCAGAGCGAGGATCTGGGTCATTGGATCACCATCCGTGAAGGTGAGCTCCAGGAGAATGATCCGGCTGTTTCCAGAAGGGTCGGCAAAGCTCTCGCGAACCTTCGCGAGTCGGAGGATACGATCCTTTTGCCCATACCACCGACAGGATGATAGATAGCCCGGAAGGATGGCCGTCTCAAGGTGATCGATGAGTCCTTCGGACCATTCACCCGCCAAGGCAATCTCCGGAACAACCGCAGCCTCGGCGCCAGGCTTTGACGCCATTGTCGACTTGAGGAGCAGCCAATAGAAGCCATGAGGACCTACGGTAAAGGTGACCGGTGCGTCCTTGATCTCAAAGAACACACCGCCGCCGAACATCTCCTCGGCCCGGGAACCCTTGAACTCCGAAAGATCCAGTTCGAGGCATTGAGAAAATCGCGACAGGTTTGCCACGACGAGAATCACCTCATCTGCATCCCGTCGCAGGAAGGTCAACACCTTCGCGTTGTCTGGCCGGAGAAACTCGAGAGTGCCATGAGAGAAGGCCGGGTGGCGCTTGCGTGCATCAACAACCCGCCTCATCCACCAGAAAAGTGATGAGAGGTTTTTCATATGCACATCGACATTGACTGCCTCGTAATGAAACTCCGGATCGATGATGACAGGTAAAAAGAGCTGCTGGGGATTGGCCCGAGAGAAGCCGGCATTCCGATCCGCGCTCCATTGCATGGGAGTACGCACGCCATTCCGATCGCCCAGGTAGAAGTTATCCCCCATCCCGATCTCGTCGCCGTAATAGATTATCGGGGTGCCGGGAAGCGAGAGAAGAAGTGAGTTCACCAGCTCGATTTTCCGGCGATTATTATCCAGCAATGGAGCAAGGCGGCGGCGGATACCGAGATTGATCCTCGCTCGGGGATCTTCCGCATAAAGACGGTACATGTAGTCCCGCTCTTCGTCCGTCACCATCTCCAAAGTCAATTCATCGTGATTGCGGAGAAAGATCGCCCACTGGCACTCTGCGGGGATCTCCGGAGTCTGCTCAAGGATATCGATGATCGGAAAACGATCCTCCATTTGAACGCTCATGAAAATTCTCGGCATGAGCGGAAAATGGAAGGACATATGACACTCATCCCCTTGGCCAAAGTAAGCGACTGCATCCTCCGGCCACTGGTTTGCCTCGGCCAGCAGCATGCGGCCCGCATAGTTTTCCTCCACATGCCTGCGGAGCTTTCTCAGGTAGGCGTGCGTTTCCGGTAGATTTTCACACGATGTCCCTTCTCTTTCAAAAAGGTAGGGAATTGCATCCAGGCGTAATCCGTCGACCCCCAGCTTCAACCAGAAATCCAGAACCTCAAAAACTGCCTGCTGCACATGCGGGCTGTCAAAGTTGAGGTCGGGCTGATGTGAGTAAAACCGGTGCCAGTAGTAGGCCTTGGCGACAGGGTCCCACGCCCAGTTGGAAGACTCAAAATCCTTGAAGATGATGCGGGCCTCCTCAAACTTTCTCGGGTTATCGCTCCAGACGTAAAAATCGCGCTCGGCAGAGCCGACAGGCGCGCGCCTCGCTCGTTGAAACCAGGCATGTTGATCCGAAGTGTGGTTGATGACCAGTTCGGTAATCACCTTCAGGTTTCGCTTATGAGCCTCGGCCAGAAACTCCTGAAAGTCCTCCAGCGTTCCGTAGGACGGGTTTACCGCCATGTAATCGGCGATGTCATACCCGTCATCACGCAACGGCGACGGATAAAAAGGAAGAAGCCAGAGAGCTGTAACCCCGAGTTCCTCGAAGTATCCAAGCCGCTCCGTCAAGCCTCGGAAATCCCCGATTCCATCGCCGGAGCTATCAGCGAATGACCTCACATGCAGTTCATAAATGACTGCGTCTTTATACCACTGGGCGGATGACACGTTATGCATCGGCAAGTTCGATAGTATTCGCGGCTCCCCGCCCCGCCGCGTGTCTTGTTCCGACCCGAGTTCAGATTTTAGTCAAGAATCCGGCAGGACCCAAGAACGATCTTGGCTCAATGCCTGGGTCTTCGCACGTGGGACATCAGCGGCGGGCCAGACTGGCAACCACAGTCACCAACTCGGCAGGTTCCACCGGCTTGGCGAGATGCATGTGAAATCCCGCGCTGATGGCGCGGCGTCGATCGTCCGATCGGGCAAATGCGGTGAGCGCCAGCGCAGGTACGTGCCCCCCCTTCTCCCTCGACCGCAGTCGCACCTCGCGGATTAGTCCATACCCATCCTGACCCGGCATGCCGATATCGCTGACCAGAACGTCCGGCACCCGGGAATCCAGCTGACTCAAAGCCTCGGAGGCGGAGCTGGCCGTTCGCACACTCGCGCCACGCTGTGCGAGAATCGAGCGAAGGAGCTCCCGCGCATCGCCGTCATCATCGACCACGAGCACCCGGGTTCCCAGCAATGTCGGCACCCCTTCGCTTGCTGGAGGAGGCTCAACGGGCACTGCGACTTCCTTTTCCTTCTCCCTTACTTCCTTATGTGCAGCGGCCACTGGCAGAGAAACGACAAATGTTGCACCCTGCCCCTGGCCAGGGCTGGTGGCTCGCACCGAACCACCGTGCAGTTCCACGAGTTGCTTCACGATGGACAGACCCAGTCCGAGTCCCTGATGCTTGCGCATCGTCGACGAGTCCTGCTGGCGGAAACGATCAAAGACATGAGGCAGGAACTCGGCCACGATTCCCTCGCCGGAGTCGCTCACGGAAATCTCCAGATGGGATTTGATCCGTTCCAGTGTCGTGGTGATTCTTCCGCCGGCCGGGGTAAATTTCACCGCGTTGCTCAGAAGATTCCAAACGATTTGCTGCAGGCGCATGGGATCGCCCGTCACCGGCCCCGACAAGGGGTCGAGTACCCGTACCATGCGAATCTTTTTCGCCGCGGCCCCAGGCTCTGCCGCGTCGAGAGCGGCCTCGACGACTTCCACGATATTGACCGTCTGAACATCGAGACGCAACCTCCCGGAAAGAATGCGACTCATGTCGAGCAGATCATCGATCAGCTTGGCCTGAGCACGGGCATTGCGCTCGATCGTTTCAAGAGCTTGCGGCACGGTCTCTGAGGGCAGGCTGCCGCTCCGCAAAAGCTGTACCCAGCCCAGCATCGCTGTCAGCGGAGTGCGCATTTCGTGACTGACCGTGGCAAGAAATTCGTCTTTTAACAAAGCCGTGCGCTCGGCTTGCACCCGGGCAGCCTGCTCCATTTTCAGCAAGGCATCGCCTTGTTCCTCCGCCTCCTTGCGCTCGTTGATGTCGATGCAACTTCCCATGTACCCGAGGAAGACTCCATCCTGGCCGAAAATGGGGATGCCACGATCCATTACCCACCGGTAGACGCCATCGCTCCGACGCAGGCGGTAGTCCATTTCAAAGGGCTGCCTGGCCTCGAAGTTGTTTGAGTAGGTTTCCAAACAGTATGCGTAATCATCGGGATGTACGGACCCTGCCCAACCGTTCCCGATCTCCTGCTCCAACGACCGACCGGTAAACTCCAGCCAAGGTTTATTGAACCACGTCGTCGCCTTGGACGTATCGCTCATCCAGATCAAGACTGGTGCCTGATCAGCCAGCCGCCGGAATCGCTCTTCGCTAGCGCGCAGGGATTCATTCAGATTGTGGGAATCCTCAATATCCGTCGCGCTGCCAAACCAACCGATCAAGACACCCGAGGAGTCGCGTGACGGCCGAACCCGCACCTCGTGCCAGCGATAGACCCCGCTTCCCAGCTTGATGCGAAAAGACATGTGAAATTCGCATTCCTTGGCCCGTGCCTCTTCCCACCGCTCCTTCACGGAATCCACATCCTCGGGGTGAATCACTTTCGTCCATCCGTAGTTCCTCGCTTCGTTCAGGGGAAGGTTCAGCGACTCCGTCCAGCGACGATTGATATAGGAAAGCTCACCCTCTGGAGAGGACTTCCAGATCAGGTGGGGAATGGCGTCGAGAATCTCTCGCTGACGCTCCTCTGCCGCCTCGATCCGCGCCTGTCCACTAGCAATCTCCGCCTTCGCCTGCTCGGCCCTCCTGCGGCTCCGATGCAGAGACTCGCAGACAATGGAGATCAGGATTCCGATGATGAGAAAAAAGACCGTGATCACCATCGTCGCGACATCACCAGAGCGCGCTTGAGGGGACAAAAAGGTCCATCCGCAAATAAGGGATAAGCCTACAGCGAGCAGGCCAGGATAAAGACCGCCCACCCATGCAGATACGATCACCGCACAGAGAAACGCAGCATATGGCGAACGATCTCCCAGCATGGGCATGATAAGTCCCCATCTGGTCAGCGACGCTAATGCTACCGATAGCACGGCGACGCCGAACGCAAAGAATCGAGTGGTTGGTGCCATCAGATAATAATTCATACTAAACGCCTTGCTCATGATGGCAGCAAGAGCGAAGGGCATCAGGGAATGACCTGAGCAGAGGCTCGGCAACGCGCTCGGGCATCGTCCTTACCTGTAGTGCTGGAGGTGTTTCCAAAAGATTCCCTCAAGTCACGCAACTGGTTCTTTCTGGGGAGCGATTACCCGGAGTGCTTCCGGCACCGCCTCCAATCGGATGGGTGCGCCTCCATAAGGTACTCCGTCCAGATGCACCGGCAGCTTGCGAAATGCGGATATCTTCACCCGGCGCGCCGAGAAGAGCTCCAATTTTGGACAAAAATGCCTGCGCCCCTGGCTGATTGAAATGAAGTGGCGTATCAACTCGTATTTGGAGAATCGGCGAAACACTGCCACGGTGAGCTTGCCATCGTTGAGCCGCGCCGCGGGCGCAACAGCAAAGCCGCTGCCGTAATAGGGGCCATTGGCGACAGCAACAAGCAAGGCGCGCATTACCAGGGAATTTCCGGACAAGTGGGAGGAGGAGAACTTGCGCCTCCTTTCCTTGGGAAGCGCTGCTGCCACTGATGAATCAAACTCCAGCCTCATGCGCTGGGCGCTGTAGTTCATGGTCAGTCGGGCAAATTGCAGAATTCGTCCCCAGCGCCCGGTCTTGATTTCCTCTCCAAGGGGAAACAGCGCGGCATCGAGTCCCGCTCCGGCAGCTTCGAAGAAGTACCGCTCGTCATTGGCGATCCCGACATCGACCGGGCGCTCTTGTCCTTCGCAAATGATGCGGCAGGCCGCCTCTATGTCCGGCGGTATATTGAGCGACCTTGCAATATTGTTATAGGTGCCAAGTGGAATGATACCCAATGTGACGGGACGGCGCACAATGGTCCGTGCCACCACACTCACCGTGCCGTCACCTCCCCCGACGAGCAAATGCGAGACTCCCCGCTCCATGGCCTCCCCGGCGATCTGATCGGCCGACAGATCCGGCGTGATCATCCGGACTTCGAGGCCGGGAAAACGTGGAGAGAGGCGCTTTTTGAGTTCGGCCAGACGATCGCCGCCAGCATTCTGTTTTCCCGCCGCTTCATTCACAATGAGCACCGCAGTAGAGCTGCTCCCCTTCACCTTGCCTGCACTCGATAAAACCCTGCTCATCGTGGGATACATCGCGCGAAGTCACAGATCTGGTCCCATGAACCCGCGCAGATCGTTGATGTTTTTCGATTCCCGTTTATGACCACGCATACCGAATACCCCATCTTGGTCGGCATTGGCGATATCAGGGAAAAAGATCCATTCGCCCTGACCGAGCACATTCGCTATCTCGCGAAGCATCATCATGACTTCGAGTCCTATCGCGACAAGCTTGAGGCTTTGGTGGAAGGTCACCGTGGAGAGACAGGCAGTGTATGGCGGATTTATGAGGATTTTCTGACCCTGCTCGACCTCTACGAGGAGACGCTGGAAACCGGTTCCTTTGACGTGGAAACGGTCCGCAAAAGGGTTGAGGCATTCGATCTCCATCTGAACGGCGAGGAACCCAGCCCCACGCTGCCCGAGAAGCCCTCACCTTCAGCCTCGTGATCGTTACGGAGAAATCCTTGCCAGGTCCCGCCTAAACTGTCAGTTGAGAACCCTCGGTCCGCGAGGAAGCACTCAACTTAAATACGACGATGGCACAGTTTCCCAAGGAACAGTCAACCGACGGCGAGTTTCAGCGACAAGCCGATGAATTTCGCGAAATTGTTGCTCCTGGAACAAAATACGAACCGGAAAGCGCTCGCTACCATCTGTATGTTTCTCTAGCCTGTCCATGGGCGCACCGGACGCTCATCGCCAGGAAACTCCTGGGTCTCGAAGAGACAATCTCCTGCAGCATCGTCGATCCTATCCGTGACGAACGGGGATGGGCTTTTCGCTCGCCTGGAGAACCCGATCCAGTCAATGGATTCTCCTTCCTGGCAGAGGCATACCGTGCCAGCGATGCCGGATTTGATGGGCGGGTGACTGTTCCCGTCCTCTGGGATCGAAAAACCTCGCGCATTGTCAACAACTCGGAGGATGATATCTGCCGAATGTTCGCCGAGGCATTTCTTCCCTTCCACAAATGGAAGGTTGATCTTTTTCCGTCAGCCCATTCGCACAGTCAGGAAGCTCTGAGCAATGCGATTTACGAGAAGGTCAACAACGGGGTCTATCGTGCAGGATTTGCAACCTCTCAAAAGGCGTACGAACGAGCCGCCAACTCCCTCTTTGAAATGCTCGATGAACTCGAGTCCATTCTATCGAGCCAGCGCTTTCTCATCACGAGTCACCCTGTCGAGAGCGACTGGCGGGCATTCTGCACGCTCATCCGGTTCGATCCCGTGTACCACGGGCATTTCAAATGCAATCTTCGACGGATCGTAGATTACCCCAACCTTTCCGGATATCTGCGCGATCTGTATCAATGGCCCGGCGTCGCAGAAACAGTGAATCTCGACCACATCAAGCGCCACTATTATGTGACGCATGATGATATCAATCCCACCCGCATCGTTCCGATCGGGCCGGAGACATCGTATCTCCACGGCCCGAGCGGTCGGGATCAGATGCCCTAGCGGCCAGCGCTGAAGAACTCGTAACTGTCCACGAGAGCTTCCCAACTGGCCTGGATGATATTGTCGGACACGCCGACCGTGCCCCAGTTGGTGTTACCATCTGTGGACTCGATCAGAACCCGGGTGCGCGCAGCGGTTCCTCGGGCACCATCGACGATGCGTACCTTGTAATCCGTCAGGCGCAACGTATCGATCCACGGGTAGAAAGGACGCAGGGCCTTGCGCAATGCCGCATCCAGAGCATTTACCGGACCATCGCCCTCCGCCACGGTATACTCTGGCACTCCGCCGACGATCAATTTGACGGTTGCTTCGCAAAGATCAGAGCCATTCGTCCCAAGATTGCGGTAGTTACAGTGGTATTCCTTCAATTCGAAGAGTGGACGGTACAGGCCGAGCGCCTTGCGGATCAGGAGATTGAAGGAGCCTTCAGCTGCTTCGAATTCGTACCCCTCGTTCTCCGCCGCCTTGATCTTGGTGAGGATCTCAGAAACCTGGGCAGAGCCTTTCTCGAGTTCGAACCCGAGGGCCTTGGCTCGCATGAGCACGTTAGTTTGCCCCGACATGTCGGAGACCACGATGGTCTGGCGATTGCCAACGAGGCTGGGATCGATGTGCTCGTAGGTACGCGCGAGCTTCTGTACGGCGTGGACATGCAGGCCCCCCTTGTGGGTGAAAGCCGCAGCCCCCACGTAGGGCGCCCGGATGTCATGCGGAACATTGGCGAGTTCATCAACGAAGACGGAGACTTCCCTCATCTGTGTCAGATCGGGAACAACAGGAATATTGTACTTGAGCTGCAACGTCGGGATGACGCTCACGAGGTTGCAATTTCCCACTCGCTCGCCGTAACCGTTGATTGTGCCCTGGACCTGTGAAGCGCCAGCTTCTACCGCGGCAAGAGCGTTGGCGACTCCGAGTCCGCTGTCGTTGTGAGTATGGATGCCCACCGAGGCACCGAGATGCGCAACTGCGGTTCGGGTGACCTCGCCCACAAACCCGGGCAGCGAGCCTCCGTTCGTGTCACAAAGGATCACGAGATCCGCCCCGGCATCCTTCGCGGCCTTGATTGTTGCGAGCGAATACGCTGGATCTTCGCGATAGCTGTCAAAAAAATGTTCCGCGTCGTAAAAGACCTCACGCCCGTGTGCCTTGAGGTACTTCACAGTGTCGGCGATCATCGCGAGGTTCTCCTCAAGACAAACCCCAAAGACTTCGGTGACATGCAATGGCCATGTCTTGCCCACGATGGTTACCACGGGCGTTTCCGCTGCGAGCAGCATCCGCACCTGGGAATCTTCCTCCACGCTGATGCGTCCTCGACGCGTCATGCCGAAGGCCGCGATTTTGGCGTGCTTCCACTCCTGTTTGGCGGCCTCTTCAAAAAAGGCGGCATCACGAGGATTGGAACCCGGCCAGCCCCCCTCAATATAATCGATACCAAAGGCGTCGAGTCGCTGGGCAACCCGAATCTTGTCCAACACCGAGAAGGAGATTCCGGTGCCCTGCGTGCCATCACGCAGTGTGGTATCGTAGATCGAGACGGTTTTCTGGCTCATTGGAAAAGACGACCAGTATATGATACCGGTCGCCTGGACGCAATGCCCAGCCTCAACCAAGAAGGTCGGGGCGGCGCTCCCGTGTCAGATCCAAAGCTCGTTGCCGCCTCCATTTTTCGATTGCAGCGTGATTTCCCGACATGAGCACATCCGGAACACTCCAGCCGTTAAACACCTCTGGCCGAGTGAAATGCGGATGATCCAGCACTCCAGTGGAAAAGGAATCCTGTACCGCGCTATCGGCGTCGCCGAGCACTCCAGGGATGAGCCGGACGATCGCGTCGGTGACGACCAGGGCTGCGAGTGCGCCGTTGGTTAAAACATAGTCGCCGATGGAGATCTCATCATCCACGAGATGATCTGCCACTCGCTGGTCGACTCCTTCGTAATGGCCACAAATCATGACGATATGCGAGACTTCGCGGTACTCCTCCGCGATGCGTTGTTGAAATGGTCGCCCCTGCGGCGTCATGAGCACCACCTTCGTATCGGGAGTGCGGAGTTCCTGCAGTGCCCGGTAGATCGGCTCGATTTTCATCACCATCCCCGGTCCGCCACCGTACGGGGTGTCATCCGTGGTGCGATGCTTGTCGACCGCCCACTGACGGAGATCGACCGCCTCAAGCTCGGCGAGGCCCTTGTCCTGGGCACGCTTGAGGATACTTCCCTCAAGGAGACCACGGCACATGGCAGGAAAAATCGTAAGTATTTGGATTTTCAAGGCAGGAGGGCATGATTCCTCTTATAATCCAGAGCGTCCTGCAAGCCCGTGTCGAAATCCCGTCGCCCATCCAAGAAAATACCCCCAAAGAAAAAGAAGGGCTGTCTGGGCGGATTATTCTGGCTGGGAGTCAAGGCCAGTGTGGTTTTCCTTCTCATCGCCGCCGTGGTATTGCTGGGCTATTACGCTTGGGCCCTGACTTTCGACCTCCGCACCATCAGCGACATGCGGCAACGTTCGGCCGTCTATGACAAGGATGGAAAGTTCTACAGTCGTCTGGCGGGCGAAAACCGCATAGTGGTGCCGTTTGACAAGATCTCCAATGACTTCGTCAATGCCCTCCTCGCCCGGGAGGATACCCGATTTTACTACCATCATGGCATCGACCCGGTGGGAATCGCCCGGGCTGTAGTGCGAAATTTCATCGGAGGCTTCCGCCTTAAGGAGGGTGCCAGCACGCTGACCCAACAGCTCGCACGCAACAGCTTCCCGCTCGGGGGGAAAAACTTCCATCGCAAGATGATCGAGGCCGCACTTTCCTATCGCATCGAGACCGAACTGACAAAGGAGCAGATCCTCGAGGCCTACATGAACCGGATTTATTTCGGGAGCGGATATTACGGGGTTGAAACAGCCAGCCAGGCCTACTTTGGAAAACCTGCCTCGCGTATGACGGTCGCAGAGGCAGCCCTTTTGGCCGGGCTGATTCGCAGTCCGAATCGGTTCTCTCCATTCAACGATCCGGAAAGGGCCACGCGCGAGCGAAATACGGTATTGGGTCGAATGCTCAAACTGGGGTACATCGACGAGGCACAATATCAGACCGCCCTCGCCACCAAGGTCATCGCCGGTCCACGCCCCCGCTCCACCCCTCAGGAAAACTGGGCGATGGACGCCATCGTGAGAGATCTGCAACTCGTGATCGATCAGGACCAACTCGATGAAGGTGGTCTCAAAATCTACACAACGGTCGATAGCGACCTGCAAAAGGCCGCTGAGGGCGCAGTCAAACAGCGGCTCAGGGAAATCGAGAAAGGCTCGGCCTTTAAGCACAAGACGTTCCACGCACTGACGAATGAAGAAATCGCCAACCTGGCAGCATCGCCCTTCCTCCAGGCTGCAGCCCTGGCCGTTGACAATAGAAGCGGAGGCATACGCGCCATCGTCGGGGGCAGGGATTACGAGTATAGTAAATTCAATCGCGCACTCCTCGGGCAGCGCCAGGTAGGGTCATCGATCAAACCTTTCGTCTACGCCAAGGCATTCGAGGCAGGGCTGCACCCAGGCGATCCCATCAACGACAATCGACTCGGCCCGGGTGATCTGCCTGCCGCCTTTCGCAAATACAATCCTGCAAACTCCGACAACACTTACCGAGGACTGCTTCCTGCGGCCGATGGACTCGTGCTGTCACGAAACACCATGTCGGTACGGGTGGGCCGGATCGCCGGTTTTGAAAATGTCGCCAACTGCATCATTCGTGCAGGCATCGCATCGAACCCACCTCGCTACCCATCGATCTGCCTCGGTGCATTCGAAGCCACGCTCAAGGACATGACTGCGGCCTATACGGTTTTTGCCACCGGCGGAACGAAGCTGCAGCCGTACCTCATCGAGAAGATCGTAGATGCGGAAAATAATGTGATTTATCGAGCGACCAAGGCCAGCGTACCGGTGCTGCCGGAGCAATCTGCTCGCATGACCTCATCCATCATGGAGGACGTCCTCATTCGAGGAACAGCCGCTCGTTCGCGAGCATTGGGACTCAGGCATCGCGCCGCCGGGAAGACCGGAACGACCAATGATTACCAGGACGCATGGTTCCTCGGCTTCGACGATCAGATCACCTGCGGCGTGTGGGTGGGCTTCGATGTGCCCGAGAAAATCATGCAGGGCGGCACCGGAGCCGAACTGGCCCTCCCCATCTGGGTCGATATCATCGAGGCAAACCGCTAGACCACACGCCCGAGTATATCCTCAATCTTGCTGAAGCCTCCCGCCCGGTGCAGGCAGGGGGACGAACATATCGAATCCCGCGATCACCAACACCGCCGCACATGCACGCGACGGTGCTTCAGCAAGCGCGAGGGGTCTCTGCTAACAGAGGCTAGCGGCGCATTGCCTGCTGAACATCGTAGGAGTTGCGAACGATGTCGAAAATGCGTTGGGCGGGGACCACCTTGTTCCCCACGTAATCGAGATTTCCATCGCGGCCGATCACGGCCACGGTGATCCTTGGACCAGCTTGGAAATCATATCCAGCACGGGGACCATCGGAAGCCACGGCAAACGGAATATTGGACCGGATCAGCCCTGGTTCCTGAGTGAACGCCGCGACGCAGATGATCTTCTCCGCGGCGAACCTCTGATACATCTTCTGCAACTGGCCGACCTGGGATCGAAACGCCCAACTCCTCGGGGTTGGCGCAATGATGATCACGATGGGCTGCCCCTTGAATGCCGCCGTGCTTTGCGGCTTTCCTGCGGAATCGATCCACTGGATCAAAGGCGCGGGACGCACGACTTCGGCAGAAACCGGAGCAGCCAACACCGCTAATGCGGCGAGAGCGAGGAGTACGCGCTTCATCAGATCTTCATCAACTCCGCTTCCTTGGTCTCGACATGCTTGTCGACGGAAGCCACGTATTTGTCGGTCATCTTCTGGATGTCCGTTTCGGCAACACGGAGATCGTCCTCCGTCAGCTTGCCATCTTTTTGGAGTTTTTTGGCTGCCTCCATCGCCTCGCGGCGACAAGCGCGTACACGGACTCGGGCATCCTCGGCCAGGGATTTAACAGTCTTGGCGAGATCGCGACGACGCTCCTCGGAGAGCTCCGGGATCGGGATGCGAATCAGCTTTCCATCGACGGCTGGCGTGATGCCGATCTTGGATTCGTTGATCGCGCGCTCGATGTCGCGAACCGTCGAGGCATCGAATGGCTGGATGACAAGCAAGCGGGGCTCGGGGGCGGAAATAAGCGCGAGCTGCTTCAGCTTCATCAGGCTGCCGTAGGCATCCACATCGAGGTTTTCCACCAGGGCGGGCGATGCTTTGCCGGTACGAATGGCTGCAAACTCGTGGAGCATGAACTCCACGGCTTTATCCATGCCTGCTTCGGATTCAAAAATGGCTTCTTCGAGACTCATACTTGTTTGTCGGAAACTGTGGTGCCGACTTTAGCGCCAAGTACGGCTTGGCGGATATTGTCCGGCTTGTTCATGTCCAATACGATGATGGGCATCCGATTGTCCATGCAAAGGCTAAATGCGGTGGAATCCATCACCTGAAGTCGGCGTGAAAGAGCTTCGCCATAGGTGATGTGGTCAAATCGTACGGCATCCTTGTGCAGCATCGGGTCGCGATCATAGATGCCGTCGACTTTGGTAGCCTTGAGGATGACCTCGGCGCCGATCTCATTTGCCCGCAGCGCTGCAGTCGTATCGGTGGAAAAGAACGGGTTGCCAGTTCCGGCGACGAAAATGACGACGTGCCCCAACTCGAGGTGTCGCGTAGCCCGCCGCAGGATGAATGGCTCGGCCACGTTGTTCATCTCGATGGCGGTTTGCACCCGCACGGAGATCCCCAGGTCCTCCAGGGCGCTCATGAGAGCCAGGCCATTGATGACCGTGGCGAGCATCCCCATGTAATCGGCCGTAGCGCGATTCATCCCACGATGGCTGGCCGAGAGACCGCGCCAGATATTCCCGCCTCCGATTACAATGGCGAGTTCAACGCCAAGTTCTTTAACCTCGCGGATTTGCGAAGCGATTGACTGGACGATCTGAGGTGAGATGTTGTCGCGGCTGCCGGGCTCCCGGAGTGCCTCGCCGCTGACTTTTAAAACAACACGCTTGTAGCGAGGATTGGTGGACATGGACTGCGCGGATAAAAACGCATCCGAGGCGGCAAGGAAAGGCAAATGTATGTACCGCAGTGCGTATTAGCACCTCAGCCGAGACGGCTTCCGACCGTCAACGGGTGGCCCAGCAAATATTGATGAGCCGCAAGCCGTTTCCCCCCAGGTGCCTGGACTTGCAGCAACAAAATGCCCCCCTCGCCCGCTGCAACGAGGATTCCTCGCCGGTCTGCTTTCAAAACCGTACCCGGCTCTCCGCGGAGGTTTCTTGTCAGAGCGGAGCGATGGATCTTCAACACCACCGCCTGACCACCCTGGTCGATGGTCGTGAAGGCCCCCGGCCATGGGGTGAACGCCCGGATCTGCCGATCAATCTCCCTGGCGCTGTGGGTCCAGTCGATCCGGCCGTTTTCCCGGGAAAGCTTCGGTGCATAGGTGGAAAGCTCGGAGTCCTGAGGAGTCATCTGCAACGTCCCGGCCTGAAGCTTCGCCAGCACCTGCAGCAGCAAGCTTGGCGCCTGTACTCCAAGGCGATCGTGCAGTGAGCCGCCAGTCTCATGACGATGCAAATCAAATGCCTCCTGCACCAGAATCGGGCCGGTATCCAGCCCCTCATCCATTTGCATGATGGTCACCCCGCTCTGGGAGTCTCCAGCCAAAATCGCCGCCTGAATAGGTGCTGCTCCCCGATGCCTGGGAAGCAGAGATGCATGAATATTCCAGCATCCATGCCGTGGGGTTTCCAGCACAGTCTTGGGAAGGATCTGGCCGTAAGCGACGACGACTGCAAGATCGGCTCGCAGTGCTTTCAGTTGCTCAATCTCTTCCGGGAGACGAATCCTTTCCGGCTGCAGTACCGGCACTCCCAGCTCCTGAGCCACGAGCTTGACGGGCGAAGGCCGCAGTTTCATGTCTCGCCCGGCTGGCCGGTCCGGCTGGGTGTATACCGCCACCACGTCATGCCCTTCGGCAACAAGGGCACGAAGCGAGGGCACACCGATTCCGCCGGTGCCCATGAAGACTATTCTCAACTGCGACATCGCAGTGTGAATGCCGCTTTAGGCGCGTATAAACAAGTGTTTATCTCTTTCTCGCGGGAAGATCGCTCAACTCGCCTTTTCGGTAAACTCAACCGGACTCTGACGGCTGGCGACGATCTCGGAGAGAATCTTGTTCAGCACCAGAATGGGCGGTTCCATCGCGTCGATATTCACGATGCGCTCGGCACCGTAGTGGTCGAGCACCGGCTTGGACTCGTCCTCGTATGTTTTAAGTCGACGTCGAATGACCTCCTCGTTGGCATCGTCGAGACGATTGTCCTTGATCGCCCGTTTTTTCAGGCGAGCAACCAGCTTGTCGCGATCCGGGCAGCTCAAATGAAAGATCTTTCGCACATCCAGGAATGGCTCGAGAAGCTCCGCCTGACGGACATTGCGCGGAATGCCATCGAGAACGAGGAAGTCGATGTCGGGTTTGAACTCATGCGCATCAACGCACTGTTCGATGCGCACGCGCCAGAGCTGAACGGTGACTTCGTCCGGGACCAGTTCGCCGCGGCTGGAATACTCAATGAAGGCCTTTCCGAGCGGAGTCCTCGTATCGATCGAGCGAAAAACATCGCCGCACGCACAATGAAAAAAACGCGGGATCGAGCCAAGAGTGCGGCCTTGAGTGCCTTTGCCGCTGCCGGGAGCGCCAAAGATCAGGTAGGTTCTGTATTTGAGGGACACCCCAAGGACACTACCAACGACAAGAAAGAGGCGCAATCCTGCAAAAGTTCATTGACCCTGCAAGCCATCGCGGTGATTTTGGACCTTTGCCCCTAACCTCCTCTGACACCCTCCCACACCGTGGCCCATAACGAAGATTACATCGTTGAGATTCTCCAGGATGTCGGCCTGATCACCGGCAGTCAGCTCGAGGACGCCCGTGCCAATGCGAGCGACGGAAACGTGCTCAAAGCCCTCGTCGACGCCGGAGTCCTCACTCAGGAAGACATCACCCGGACTCTGGCCGCCCAGAACGGGATGGAATTTGTCGACCTCGCCTCTGTCGCTCCGCCTCCAGATGTCCTCGAAATCGTAAAGGTGGACGACGCCCGGCGTTATCGTGCGGTACCCGTGGCTCTGCATGAGGATACTCTTGTCGTCGCCGTCAGCGATCCGCTGGACATGCAGACGATGGATGATCTGTCTTTCGTTCTTAATCGCGATGTTGAGTACGTCTGCGCCACGCCGGACGCGATCGCGAAAGCGATTCAGGATTTTTACGGGACCGGGGATGAAAATGCCGGCCAGGATGACACGATGTTCCTGGGTGACTCGGGAGACATCGAGACAACCGAGGGTGACGCCCCCATCATCAAGATGGTGTCGATGCTGCTCCTCGAGGCCTATAACAATCGGGCATCCGATATTCATCTTGAGCCGCTGGAGACGAAATTCCGCGTGCGGTTCCGCATCGACGGCGTGCTCCAGGAGATGCAGAGTCCGCCAAAGAAGCTTCACTCTGCCATCATCAGCCGACTCAAAATCATGTCGGGTTCGATGAGCATCGCGGAAAAGCGCATCCCGCAGGATGGTCGCATCCAGGTCAAACTCGGACAGAAGGCTCTCGACTTGCGCGTCTCCAGCATCCCGACGGTCCATGGTGAAAGCATCGTCATGCGTATCCTGGACAAGACCTCGCTCATGCTGGGTCTGCCGGACCTTGGTTTTCTTTCTGATGATCAGCTCAAGTTTGAGCGGCTGATCAATCTCCCAGACGGCATCCTGCTCGTCACCGGCCCGACCGGATCGGGCAAGACAACGACACTCTACGCGTCGCTGCACTACATGAACAAACCGGACCGCAAGATCATTACGGTCGAAGATCCGGTGGAGTACCAGCTTAGCGGCATCAATCAGGTGCCGGTGAATTCCGAAATCGGAATGACTTTCCCTGCGGCTCTGCGCTCGATCCTGCGCCAGGCGCCAAACATCATCATGATCGGTGAGATCCGAGATCTGGAGACGGCGAGTATCGCCATCAACGCCAGCCTCACGGGTCACCTCGTGCTCTCGACGCTACATACGAACGACGCTCCTGGCGCGATCGCGCGTCTGGTCGACATCGGCATCAAGCCATTCCTCGTTTCCAGCTCAGTCCGCGCAGCTCTCGCCCAGCGACTCGTCCGGCGCCTGTGCCCGAACTGCAAGCAGCCCACTGAACTGACGGAATATGAATCCCGTACACTTCGTATTGATCCCGGCCAGTTGGCCGAGTCCTCCGTGATGAAACCGCACGGGTGCGAATCCTGCCGGGGCAAGGGGTATAAAGGACGCCGTGGTATCTTTGAGTTATTCCAAATCGACGACGAAGTCCGGCACATGATCATCAATAACGCGACGACAGTGCAACTCCGCGCTCGCGCTCGCGAACTCGGCATGCGCACGCTCCGCGAGGACGGCATTCGCAAGGTTCTCTCCGGTATGACCACCGCCGAGGAGGTCATCACCACCACCATGACAGACTCCGACTAACATGGACGCCAAACAAGTCACAGACATCTTCGTCGAGGCCGGCTACCTGAGTCCGGAAACGGCCCACTCTTTTGTGCAGGAAGTCGCCACGACCGATCGCCCGATCGAAACCGTGATGATCGAAAGCGGCCTGCTCAATGAGGCCCAATTTTATCAGGTGATCGCCGATTCGCTCGGCACAGAGGTTGCCGATCTGGCGCACTTTGACGGAGCTTCGGAGATCCTTCATCTCATACCTGGCGGTCTGGCTCGCTTGCATGGGGCCATGCCCATTGGGGCCTCGCAGAATACGATATACGTGGTGCTGGTTGACCCGATGAACGCACAGGCCGTCGAGGATTTGCGTTTTGCTCTCGGCCGAGAAATCCATCTCATGGTCGCGCCGCCTTCAAAGGTGCGCTCGATGATCGATGAGTATTATGGCTCCGAGGCGACCAGCCTTGACGACGTTCTCTCGCAGCTAGGTGACTCGGCCGAGCTCACTCTCCGCGAAGGAAACGAGGAGGAGTTCAACGCCCAGGCTGCCGCACAGGAGGCCAACGCCGCGCCGATCATCCGCTTCGTTGACCTGATCCTCGACAAAGCCATCGCAGCGCGTGCCAGTGATATTCACTTCGAGCCGTTCGAGACGGAATTCAAGATCCGCTATCGAGTGGACGGTGCGCTCTACGAGATGGACCCGCCGCCCCGGCACCTCGCCCTGCCCGTCATTTCGCGCGTCAAGGTCATGTCCAATCTCAACATCGCCGAGCGTCGCCTCCCGCAGGACGGTCGTATCCAGCGTGTCGTGAATGGCAAGCAGATCGACCTTCGTGTATCGACTCTGCCAACAGCCTTTGGCGAAAGCGTGGTGCTCCGCGTGCTCGATCGCTCCAGCGTGAACCTCGATCTCGAGAGTCTCGGCATGCCCGAGTATATCTACAACTACATCCTCGAGGTTATTGAAAAGCCGAACGGCATCTTCATCGTCACCGGCCCGACAGGTTCCGGCAAGACGACGACACTTTACTCCTGCCTTCGGAAGATCAACACCATCGACACCAAGCTCCTCACCGCTGAGGACCCGGTGGAATACGAGATCGACGGCATTATCCAGGTGCCCATTAATGATGCCATCGGAATGACGTTTGGCCGCATCCTTCGCGCATTCCTGCGTCAGGACCCCGACCGCATTCTGGTAGGAGAGACTCGTGATACCGAGACGGCTCAGATTGCCATTCAGGCGTCGCTCACCGGCCACCTTGTCTTCACGACACTCCACACGAATGACTCTACCGGTGCCGTCACCCGTCTCATGGACATGGGTGTGGAGCCGTTCCTCATCTCGGCTTCTCTTGAGTGCGTGCTCGCGCAGCGACTTATCCGCCGTATCTGCACCTCATGTCGCACGCCCTATGAACCGACCGAGCAGGTGCTTCAGTCACTGGGCTTGTCGGTACACGACATCGGCGACAAAAACTTCTACTTTGGCAAGGGCTGCGACGTCTGCAACAACACCGGTTACAAAGGCCGTAAAGGCATCTACGAACTGCTGAAAATCAGCGACCCGCTTCGTGAGATGATCAACGATCGCGCCCCGGGCGTCGTGATGCGCCAAAAGGCCATCGAACTCGGCATGACCACCCTCCGGGAGGATGGTCTCCGCTCGATCTACGACGGCCTCACGACCATCGAGGAAGTCGTCAAGTACACCTAGGCCCGGGCGAGCTTCTCCGCGACCTCGCGGGCAAAGTACGTCAGGATCATGTCCGCACCCGCTCGCTTGATCGCGAGCAGCGATTCGTCGCGGGTGCGCTCATAGTCCAGCCAGCCGAGCCTCGCCCCGGCATGGATCTGGGAATATTCTCCGCTCACCTGATAGGCCGCCAACGGGAGGTCTGTCACCTCGCGTACGGTGCGAATGACATCGAGATATGCTCCAGCTGGCTTCACCATCACCATGTCGGCTCCCTCGGCTTCATCCAAGGCAATCTCACGCACGGCCTCCATGGCATTGGCCGGGTCCATCTGATAGGTTGCCTTGCTGATGGCATCCTTGCCGATCTTGCTCCCGACCGCATCCCGGAAAGGCCCGTAGTAGGCCGAGGCGTATTTGGCTGCGTAGGAAAGGATGATCGTATTCTCAAAGCCTGCAGCATCGAGGGCAGCACGTATCGCCCCCACCCGGCCATCCATCATGTCGGACGGAGCCACGATATCCGCACCAGCCTCAGCCTCCTTGACAGCGAGTTCGCAAAGAATCTCAACCGTCTCGTCATTGACCACCTCTTTCTCGTCAGCGCTCAGCACTCCATCGTGCCCGTGACTCGTGTAGGGATCGAGTGCAACATCGGTCACGATGGTCAACCCGGGGATGGCTGTTTTCACCTCTCTGACGGCCGCAAACAGGACATTCCGCACGTCCAGCCCATGAGTCCCTCGGGCATCTTTCAACTCCGGGGCGATTGCTGGAAAGATTGCCACCGCAGGAATACCCACCGCCCACGCAGCCTCGCACTCTGCCACCAGTCCCGCCACAGGCAAGCGGCGGACTCCCGGCATCGACGCGATCTCCACCGCCTCTGCTCCGGCATGAACAAACAACGGGTAAATGAAAGAATCCGGAGTGAGCACAGTTTCGCGAACCATGCGACGAATGGAAGCAGTGCGGCGAAGACGACGAGGACGGATGGGTAGGTTCATTCTAGCTGCCAGGGTGATCGAAAAGTTGAGTATCACCCCCACCCCCGCCCTACGCCAATTCTTTTCCCCGCAGCCGAGGAGGCTGGAGAGAGCGGCAGACAAAAATAATACAGGCTGCGAGAACCATCGCCGCGATGGTGACGGATTGCCCCAGCTCAGGGCTACCCGTTCTCTGGGAGATGAATCCGATCAGCGTCGGGCTGAAAAAGCCGCCCAGATTGCCGAAGGAATTGATCAGCGCGACTCCCGCGGCCGCTGCCGAGGCATTAAGAGCTGCCGCAGGCATGGCCCACTGCACCGCATCGATGGACATCACTCCCGCTGCGGCAATTGAGATGCCGGCCATATCCAGAACCGGATTGCGAGTAACCAGGCAGATGGAGAAACCGACCGCTGCCACGAGTGAGGAAACGATCGCATGCCATCGCCGCTCTCCAGTGCGATCGGAACTCGCTCCAACCATGAGCATGACGACCGCAGCCACCGCCCACGGGATCATCGAGTACAAACCGATATCGATGGGCGTCTTCACGCCGAACTCGCGAATAATCTGAGGCATCCAGAATGACAACCCGTAAAGACCCATTGCCGAGCAAAAGTAGGTCGCGCAGAGTTTCCAGACAACCGGTCGACGGAAAGCTCCCCGGATCGTGTCAGGCGCACCGAGGCGGCCACGAGACTCCTCCTCAAGCGAAATGGTGCTCTCGACGAGCACTTTCTCCGATCCACTAAGCCAACTGGCATCCCGCGGACGATCGGGCAGACACTGCCAGACCCAGATTGTCAAAAGGAGGCATGGGGCACTCTCCAGAAGGAACAGCCACTGCCATCCATGCAGGCCACCGAACTCGGCAAAGCTCTCAAGGATCCACCCCGAGACCGGCCCTCCCAAGATTCCCGCTACCGGCACCCCCAAGAGAAACAGGCCGACGATTCGCGCGCGAAGGTCCACCGGAAACCACCACGTGATGTACAACATCACACCCGGAAAGAATCCAGCCTCGGCCACTCCAAGCAGGAAGCGAACAAGATAGAAATGCCAGGGGTCTCGCACGAGGGCCGTGGCAGCTGACACAGCGCCCCAGCTTAACACGATACGAGCGAACCAAAGACGCGGCCCGACCTTGTAGAGCGCGAGGTTACTCGGAACCTCAAAAAGAAAGTACCCCAGAAAGAAAACCCCGGCTCCAAAACCATAGGCCGCGTCGCTCAACCCAAGATCGGCGGACATGGTGAGAGCAGCAAAACTCACATTGATGCGATCGAGATAATTGACGAGAAAGCACCCGACGAGAATCGGCAACAAGCGCCAGCAAATCTTCCTGTAGACGGGATGCATGTCGGCGCATCATGCATACCCCCGGAAACCTGTCACGCCTGGTATCCAAGAGGGCTGGAGAAGTTTTCGATAATTCCCGGATAAAAATTCCTTGCCTCCGGAGCGATTCTCCCCCATTTTCACCCGTCCTGCACGACCCTATCGTCCAGTGGCCTAGGACACCGCCCTTTCACGGCGGTAACACGGGTTCGAATCCCGTTAGGGTCGCCATCTTTCTGGCAGATGCACACGGCTTCCACATTTGATGCCACGACGACAGTGGCGAAATAACCGCTCCCATCTCGCAGAGCGCTTTTCAGCGCCAACCTTCCGACACCGATTGGTGCCAGGAAAAAAAGATTTCCCGTGGGACCTGGGCACCCGTCTCTAAGCGCTGGCATCAACCAGCAATGACACGAAATGCAGGAAAAAGCGCGTATTCGTTAGCATCCTCGGAGCCTGGCAAGGCCGCAGCCGTAATACCCTGGATTTACTGCCGGGCGCTCATCAGCACTCAAACCCTGCAAAGGCAGGCATGTCTTCTCGCCGTGTGGTCTTGCGATTCTCCGAAAGCGTCATCATGCGTGAGAAGCGCATCTCCATCATATACCCACGTATTCCTTTCTACCTTGGACCGATTCTTATGGAACCGATCCCTAAAAGAAAAAGCCTGTCCTTAGGCAGCATTAATTTTCGGGAAGCTTTCCATAGATTTCAGCCCCTTACAGCGGCAGATATCTTCCCTCGCAAAGGAGCAACCTATCCTGCTCTTCAGCTCTTTGTCGCCTTTTGTAGATTCTCTGCCCTCCCATTATTCGATCAACCAGGGGCTCTGCCGTTTCGCATCTGCGATTTCCTGTCCGAGGTCTTTACGGGGCCAAACTTCGGGGCACTCCCACAGGAGCTTATCGACT
Organism: Terrimicrobium sacchariphilum; assembly: GCF_001613545.1. Lineage (NCBI taxonomy): Bacteria > Pseudomonadati > Verrucomicrobiota > Terrimicrobiia > Terrimicrobiales > Terrimicrobiaceae > Terrimicrobium > Terrimicrobium sacchariphilum. The sequence goes on along the minus strand of NZ_BDCO01000002.1, from coordinate 2,626,721 downwards.
TCCTGAGACCTCAGCGGTCCTGAACCCGGGTCTCCGCGCCCGGAGAGTAGGATCTGAGTTTCGCGGCGCGATCCCGATTTCTTCCCCCCAGAGCGGCATACCGCGACGGCAAGATGAGGGTCCTTTCTTCTCCCATCCCCGATGAGACTCGGATACCCGCTTCAGGGCGCGTCCTGAGTCTTTCCGCACCTTGCGGGACGATTCCTTCCCGCTATGGACAAAAGAAATCCGGTTTCCGAAGGCAGGATTGTAATTAGCGAACGAGGAATCGGCGAAATCAGCGACTCGGAAATCGAAAGACGAGCCCGGGAGATCGCCCTAGCGGACGGTCGAGCGGAGGCCACCGATGCTGATCTCGCGAGAGCACGTGAAGCTCTCGAAGCGCCAGGGCCGCCACCACCTCCTGAAGAAGTCGAGATGGAACCATATGAATGGGGAGTTCCTCCCAACTCGAGCGGCAGCAGCGCGACTCGTCTGATACCTGAAGATGAAGACAACCCGGGAGAAAAATTGATCCAGGAGGGCTTGGAGGAAGCCGACCACGACCAGCGGGTGGCCGCGTCAAAAAACGTCGGAGAGGAATAAAGGAATGCTACTCGGATTCTGATAGCGGTCCAGCCCTGCTGGCAATGCCGCGCAGGCTACGAAAATCGTGCAGTGCCGAACGGCAGGGCTTGAATTCCCTTCCCCGGCACACTTCAGAGGCGTCTGCCCATCTGCGAGCGACAGCGTAGGGTTTGGTTCCTCCCGCTGGGCTGTTCTCGGAAGGGATGGTGAAAATGAATTTACTATTTTCCTGGCAATCGATGTAGCGCACTTCGAGCGTATCTACACCTCCGCGAGTGTTATAAAAGACATCGAGGGGGGCGCACAGTTCCCTACAGGCTGAAACGCCGGATGGCAGGCAATACGCAGTGATGCCCCACCCGTATGGCGATGCCATATCGATCGAGACGCCATGCGATGTCTTCCTTCGGGATGCCCGGTATGACGAACGACGCCACCCTTGGCCTTTTTGGCGGCGGTAGCGATCGGGCGAACGCCGGGGATGGCAGATAGGACGGCTGTCGCTTTCTCGAAGAAAGAGTGCTCGTCGTCGGCGATCGATGGGATCGCCAACTTGAAAGAGATAGTCAATAGCGGCTTCATGGCCAACCACTCCGGCAATATCCGGCGTTCCCGCCCTAAATTTCTCTGGAGGATTTTGAACGACAGTCTTCTCAAATCGGAAAGACGGTCATCGGACCCATCGAGGCGAATATTTTCTCCCTCAAAGCGTGCCTCCGCCCCCTTGTCATCTACGGGGAAAAGCATCCCGGCCAGTTGCCTTTGAAGGCGAAGTTATTCCCGCCTGTTCAGATATTCGCCACGGGCTTGCCTCTTGGCAATGAGTCGCCCATGCTTCACGGAATATGTCGTAAGGGGATTGCCCCAGACGTAACTTGAGTCGATACCATGAGCCGCCATCAACATCACCATCACGGAAAACCCCGTCAGCAGGAAAGCCGGGCGACTCCCTTTCATCGGGACAAGCGCTTGATTGCCGCGGTCGTCCTGATGCTGATCGGCATCCTTGTTTACGTACTGACGATGGACGAAAGCGTTGAGCCAGTCCCAGCGCCCGACGCACCAGTCCAGGCACCCGCCAACTCCTGAAAAGTATCCGCAGCGATGCCAGAGAAGCAGTCAGAAGCGGAATGGAACGATCAACTGCCGGGAATCATCCGGGCATGTATCGTTGCTGTCATCGGCGGCGCGTTGATCGGTGTCATCGGTGCCGCCTTTCGCGCCAGCCTCAGTTGGTTGGGACAACGCCATCTGGAATTTGTCGACTGGGCGCACGGTTGGCCGCTCCTCGGATGGATTTTTCCCGTCGCACTGGGTACAGTCGGTGTCGCCATCGCGCGGCTAATGATCCGGCCACACCCGCTGGCATCGGGCTCCGGAGTCCAGCACGTCGAGGCGATCATGCGAGATCAAGCCGAGCCAGGCTCCCTCTGGATCGTGCCGATCAAGTTTTTCGGGGGATTGCTCGCCATCGGCTCCGGCCTGGCTCTCGGTCGAGAAGGCCCTACCATTCAAATGGGAGCGACGATCGGTGCCGCGCTTTCCAAGAGCCTGAAATGTCCCAGGATCGTCATGCAGGAACTGCAGGCCGCCTTGGGAGGTGCCGGCCTCGCCGTCGCATTCAATGCTCCGGTCGGCGGAGCTCTTTTCGTCTTTGAAGAAGTTGCGCGCTCTTTCCGCCTTCGCCTCACTCTGGTTACATTGATAGGCTCCGGTACGGCTATCGCAGTCATGCGCATGATTCTAGGCAGTACATCCGATTTTCTCGTGAAGCCGCAGGAGGCCGGTGCGCCCTGGACCCTCGGGGCATTCCTCATCCTCGGCTGTCTTCTTGGCCTGCTAGGGGTGCTGTACAACAAGATCACGGTATCCGGACTGGAAGTGTTTGCCCGCTGCTCACGCTGGCCTGTGGAGGTACGTGCAGGTATCGTCGGAGCGATCGTAGGCCTCGTGGCATGGTTTTTTCCCCGTTTTGTCGGCGGCGGAGATGGTCTCTCCCAAGAAATTCTTTCGGGAGGCATGGCGCTCGGCCCTCTCATCATCATCCTCGTGGTGAGATGGTTTCTGGGACCCCTGAGCTACTCGGCCGGTACGCCGGGGGGCTTGTTCTCTCCGTTGCTCCTCGTGGGAGCATGTTTTGGAGCGATTTTTGCGGGACTGGTTAATGCGATGATACCCGAGCAGGCATCTGTTTCAGCCGTGGCCTTTGCCATCGTCGGTATGACGGCTTTCTTCACGGGCGTCGTCCGTGCGCCGGTTACCGGCATTGTTCTCATCGCGGAGATGACAGCAACCACTGCACTCATGGTTCCGATGCTGGTGGCATGCTTTGGCGCCATGCTGACAGCCTCCATCGTGCGCGGAGAACCAATTTACGACACGCTTCGCCGACGCATGCTCGAGTCGTTTCCCAGGTATTAGGATTGTCCGGGGAGACCCATCCAGCATTTTCTATCCCTGTGGGGCATGTCGCTCCTTCGCGCGGAAATCGTCCGTAAGCATTCCCGCAAATCCCCAGTTTTCCTCAAGGACTTCCTCGATGACGATGTGGATGTGCTCGGGCTTTTTACCGAGGGTATTGACCAGGCTCGCCGTGAAATCCGCCACGAGTCGCTGCTTTTGTTCACGGGTTGCCCCCTTGGTGATCTGAAGATTGACGTATGGCATATCGCCGTCAGCAATACCTCATCCATTCGTCGAAAGCCAAGGAAGGCAGGATAAAATCCAGGTATTTCCGTCAAACTCCCTCGACCCGTAAAGCACAGCCATTCACCAAGGCTTCCGAGACCTTCTTTCTAGCCCGGTTGACAATGCGATCAAAGGTCTGTCGCGAGACCCCCATCCGCTCAGCGGCATCGACATTATACAACCCCTCGTAATCTGCCAGTCTCATGGCTTCAAGTTCGTCTGCGGCAAGTCGAATCTCCCGGATCTCTCGCAAAGGAATGCCCGCTGGTTTGAAATATGTGGCGGGAGGTAGATGAGCGATCTTGCGCGGACACGAAGGGCGAGGCATACGAGTCATATTGGGCATAAGCGCATTTGAACCTCATGTCAACCTGCCCGCCTGGCAATTCCCATCCCGGGGCATAGGCAATTGACCAATTGCGATATGAGCATATGCTCGATAATGCATGGAAGACCGACTTCCCCTCCTCCGTTCCTCTGCGGGACGATACCCGCATCCCGCCATCACCAGCCATCATCAATGCTTCGCTTGCGGAAAAGAAAATCCGGACGGCCTCAATCTGCGTTTTGCAATCAATCCGGATGGCGTTGCCGAGGGAGCATGGCAGCCTCTGCAAATATTCAGCAGCTATCCAGATCGTATACACGGGGGTATCCTTGCCACCATGATGGACAGCGCCATTGTCCATGCCTTGTTCGCTCGTGGAATCGCCGGCGTAACCGCCGAACTGACTGTCCGATATCTGCATGGTGTTGGTTTCGACTCAGCCATAACAGTGCGAGGCTGGGTTGAAGCATCCCGCCATCGGATCTACCAATGTCGGGCCGAAATCATCCAGAAGGACAGGCTTGCCGCGCGAGCATCAGCCAAGTTCATGGAGATCCGTGAGGGAACTCCTCAGGGTAAAGAGCTCTCCACGGATATACGGTCGTGTCGCCCGTGATGCCCCCTGCCATCCCTCTCCCCTGCCCGCTCGGAAACGGGCAGGAAAGTCAGCCATATCAGAATAAACACGCCTGCGCCGAATCCTGAGCCGAGGAGCCAAAAGCGACGCTGGCTTGCGACCTTCCATATCCATTGCCAGTGCATCCAAAGATGAACCATGAGCAATGCCAGGAAGGCATAGCTGCTCCACGTGTGCAGATCCCTCCAATCATGGCGTTCCATCCCAAGTGCTTGCAGACCAGAGCCGCCACGGGAACCCGGCAACAATCGAAAGGCGAGAAGGAAACCAGTGCCAGCCAGAAAGCAGAGCGTTAACCAAAGGAGTAGATTAAGAATGCGATTGGCGTAGGTTCTCATAAGTTTTTCGGGCTGCGGCAAGTTGAACCGCGCGTTGTCCAGTTTGAGCCTCTCGTTGCGATCAGACTACCCACGGGCTTTCCGATGCGGTCGGCTATGATCTCGCACTTCACCGTAAAAAGGAAAACCACCGGCGCGCGAACCTCGGCTAATGTTTCATAGTTCCCCTGCCCTTTTGCGACAATCAAGTCAGCTGTTGCAAAGAGGGTGCGAAACTCCTCGGAGCAGTCGTCCAGAATGGTTCCCGGCGCATCCGAACCATTCGACACCACGGAGGCTATCTTTAGGACACCAGCCATAGCCGCATCCTCCATCAGCGCGTCATTGAGGATCGGCCCTCCCCGGACCGCCATGGTGACTTTCTCGGTGGGCAGGGTTTCAATGAGCAGCCGATCAAAGACAATTTCTCCCGCATTGTCTGCGAGGTAAAGTATTTGCGTCGCGCGGTCCGCGAGCCGAAAGAGATCGTGCGGATCGCCCACCAAAGGACGCGTCCATAACGAAGCCAGACGAGGAATATCCTCCGGCTGCATACTGGTCTTCGCCGCGGAATCGAGCAGGTTCCCGGCCGCAGCCAGCCGTATCACAGTCTCCCGCGCGTTTTCCGATTTCAGCATTAACTCCCGCCAGACGGGCATGCCTTCGAGGGCCGCTCGATTCATCCGCTTCTTGATGGACCGATAGGGATCCCCGTTCCCGGTTTCTTCGCGAACAATTTGATGAATCATTTGAGCCATCGCTGGAGAGGATCGATCCCAATCGGTTTCGGCCAGGGCGCGGAGTATACGCTTCAGTATCGCGGGGCGGCGCTCCGTCCGCTTTTCGCTCAAAGCTACGGCTTCCGCAGCCTGGCGAACGAGGCACGGAAGGCACTCGAGTGCCGGTTGCATGGCTAGACCATCGCTCCTTTCCCTTCCCACAAACAGGCCATCATGGCAGAGCGAATCTCCCTACTGTCGAGATTTCGCCCGATAAAGACGGCCTGAGTTGAGCGAGCAGCCTCCATCCATGGTTGTCCCAAGGCCATCTGGAACATCCCATGCACCCCTTGAAAAAGCACCCGCTCCTGCATTCCCTGTATTGCCGCGATACCCTTGCTCCGGAAGAGATCAGCAGAATGCTCCATGACAAATCCCTCCAGCCAGTGCTGAAAGCGATCCACATCCATCGCGCCGGGTAATTCGATGCTGACCGTCTGGATTTCGTGCCGATGCGCAGAGTCGCCCCGCGATTCATGCCCTCCGGCCTTCGAGCATCCTCCAACGCCACTCTCAATACGCATGAGATCAAATCCCCCGATATCCAGCACCCTGGCAGGATCGACCATAGCCGCCTCGGCGAGCAGATGAGGTGCCTTTCCGTTTACGTGTGTCACGGCCTGCAGAGCGTCTTGCAGTTCGCTCTCCGAAACCAAATCCACCTTGTTAATGACCAGCAGGTCGGCATATGCGATCTGCTCGCTGGCGTGTCCTTCTCCGCCGAGATGCTCATGAATATGCCTCGCATCGACCACGGTGACCACACCATCCAGTCGCAAGCACTCCTTGAGCACGGGATCTCCCCATATGGCATGGGCGACCATCCCAGGATGCGCAACACCAGTGGTCTCCACTAGCAAGCGATCATACCGGGACCTATACTTCGCGAGAAGTTGCAGGAGTCGTATGAATTCCTCGCGAGAGGTGCAACATGTGCGTCCCTTAATATTCTGCAAACTGCCGATATCGGTACGGAGTACCAGATGATGATCGATGGAAATCTCTCCGACCTCATTCTCGATCACTGCCACACGCGGGCGATCAAGACTTTCCAAGACATGGTTAAGTAGAGTCGTTTTACCGGAGCCCAGAAAGCCCGAGATTACAGTAATGGGAAGCCGATCATCCTGCTGTTTCATACGGAATTTATCTGCCAAATAAATGAGCATATGCTCATTTTGGGCGAGTAAATTCCGTTTCCCCGAGGGAAACCTCGGGCCGGACTGAAAAAAATCCGTCCGGTTATGCCGAATGAACCGCCTTGATTTCCCTCACAATCGGCTCAAGCGAGGCAAGCTCAATGGGTTTGACCAGATGATGATCAAAGCCCGCTTCTCGGGATCGCTCGATATCGTCGTTCTGCCCCCAGCCAGTGAGCGCAATGACGACCGGGTCTTTTCCCCAAGCCTGTTCTCGGATCACCTTGCAAACGTCGTAACCGTTGAGCTTGGGCATCGCGATATCAAGGAAGATGGCGTCCGGACGGTAAGCGGCAGCGGTGCGCAATGCCTCGACACCATCCGCAGCCGTCTCGGTTTCAAATCCCATGATTCCGAGCATCATGGCCAGGCTCGACGCACAGTCGCGATTGTCATCAACCACCAGCACTCGCCGTTTCTCGGAAATCCGCGGAGAATCCACGCCCGACGTTGCCTGCGGCAGGCGCACGATGAATTGACTCCCTGCTCCAGGCCCTACGCTGTGAGCTTCGACTGAACCTCCGTGAAGCTCGACCAGACCGCGAACAATCGACAAACCCAGCCCGAGGCCATCCTGGCCTCGCTCCAGAGAGTGATCTGCTTTCGAGAACAGCTCGAATATCTCACCGAGTTTCTCCTGAGGAATGCCAATGCCATCATCCTTCACGGAAATCTCAACTTCTCCGGATTCCCCATGTGCATCGACTTCGATGCACCCGTCCCGTCCGGTATACTTCACGGCGTTTTCGATCAGGTTGACCAGGATTTGCCTGATCCGCTTGGGATCACCCTCCACAAGGAGCGGTTCTGCCAACGGCGTAAATATCAGCTTCGGGCCGCCTTCCGCGAGCCGGGCGCCAATTGATTTTACCGACTCCTCGATAATACTCCCGATATTGAGTGTCTCGACCTTGAGCTCGACAAGCCCCTGCCGGAGGTTGCTGGCCTCAACGAGACCATCGATCAAACCCGAAAGCTGTTGCAACTGCCGGTCCATGACTTCAAGGGCCTCGTGGACAATTTTTGGATCGGACTGCGACCGTCGGATGATCTCCAGGCCATTGCGTAACGGAGCCAGCGGGTTTCTCAACTCGTGCGCCAAAACTCCCAAAAATTCGTCTCGGTACTTCTGATCCAGGGGAATGATATTTGGGTCGATGGGAGATTTCATGAAGGTCGTCGCTGCCTCGGGGAAAACGACGCAAGAATCGATTGCCGCAGGCATGCTTTTCTTTACGTTAACCGAACGCCCACCGGGCGTATGGTGCAAACGATTTGACGAAATCTTGCCTGCCCTGAGAGCCCGATCAGGGCATACCCCTAGCTCCTCCGCTCGACCGGTCCCGCTGGCTACTCAACAGTAGCGACGAGTTTTCCTTCCGACTCCGTGAGGATGATTCTTTGGGCGCCAGCGAGCTTCACATCGTCAAAAGCCACAGAAAGCCCATCGGCATCGACTATGTTGATGTCCCAGGTCGGCGAGGTCTCTTTGTCCGAAAACCGGATTTTCAGCGTATCTCTGGGGTCAAGCTTCCTCCCGTCGGCCAAAAGGTTGCCATGCCATGATTTTTCGGCAGAGGAGGAGATGTAGATGGCTTCAAAGTCCCGACTCGTCTTATTGACAAGATCAAAGTCGAGATCGGAAGCCATTCCAGCGGAAGCCAGCCCTGCGGCCAGGATGAGGATCAGAAAAGCTTTCATTTCTTTTTCTTTTTTTTCTTTTCCGTCTTGGTCGTCTTGTCTTTGTAAACAACGTTGCCGTATTGGTCCCGGATCGTGACTTTCTTGGTGACCTTGTCGCCCTTTTTCACCGTCTCCTTTGTCTCGTAGTAGACGGGTTTTTTCCCATACGAGGATTTTGACTGGTTGTAGTAGGGATCGAAGGTTTTGGCTTTTCCCTTGTTCACCACGATCACCGGTGGATTATCGAACAGGAAAAACTGGGCCGGAGCGGAACCCGCCCCTAGAACGAGGAAGATCGCCGACAACAAAGCGAGTGTTCTCATATCGTCATGAATGGCGTGGAAAGGACCCGTCATAACCCGGCATCATGGCCGGGATTGCTCGACTGCCACGGAAATCGTCTGCCCGATGCGCAAAGGGACCGGAGTCGCTCCCTGCACATCGATACGGACCGGGAACCGATTGGGAAGACGCACCCAGTCAATCGTCTGGCTCACCTGCGGGAGCAAATCCACCGTCGCACCATCGGAGAGGTAAATACCCCACGCGAGACTATTGACTACGCCTTGGAACGGCTGGGACTCGTGCCCCATCATGGTCAGGCGGACTTTTGCACCCTCCACGAGATGCTTTAGCTGGGTTTCCTTGAAATAGGCGGCAATCCAAAATGAGCTGCCATCGACCAGCGCAAGAAGTTGCTCTCCGGCATTCACGTATGTGCCGACGCTGGTATTGACGTTGGTCAAATATCCATCGACAGGCGCGAAGACCTTGGTATAGCCGAGATTGAGCTGAGCGGTTTCCAGATTGGCCTGGGCTGCGGCCACATCGGCGTCTGCGGCTAGAGCATCATCCTGGGTATCCTGGAATGTCTGCAGGTCGATAACCTTTGTCTCATAAAGCTCCGTCTGCCTCTGGAGCGTCTGCTGGGCTTTGATCTGCGAAGCCTGAGCCTGTTTGAGATTCGCCAATGCATTATCCAATGCCGCCTGGAATGTCGCGGGATCGATCTCAAACAACAGATCCCCTCTTTTGACTGTCTGGTTGTCTCGGATGGGGATCTGAATGATCGGCCCGGAGACACGGGGAGCGATACCCACGACATTGGCTCGTACCTGGGCATCCCGAGTCCAAGGCTTGTTCACATAACGCACGTACATCAGGATGCTGGCTCCGATGGCCAGCACGACGACGGCTGTTGTAATAAGGTAATTGCGTACAGCGCTATTCATTACGGGGCGAAAATCAGGCCGAGCAAGCTTCCAAAAAGCACCGACAAAGCGACAAAAAAGAGGGGCAGATGCCAGATGTTCCGGGTCAACTCGAGGCGCTCGAGCAGTTGCACCACAAAAAACGCGAGCAGAAAACCGAGAGCGGAGACCACCATTCCCCAAGGAAAGAGAAAATCACCGATCGCTATCTCTGCGTTGTGGAGGCTCGGTAGCACGTTGCTTTTCTTTCATGCCAATGGCGCTATGGCAAGTGCGCGGTAGACTTCATCGCGACATTGACACGAGCGCCATCGCAAGGCTCTAGTCTCTGCCGGATGGCCAACCTCGCGACTCCCCGACCGACAGCTCCCGCTCCAGTCGCGGCAGAAAGCTGGATCGACTGGGAAGCTTGCAAATACGGCATAAAGTTCGGACTAGCTGGCACGCTGGCATTTTTCATCGCCCTCTATATCAGGCTGGATAACCCCACCTGGGCGGTCATCACTACCTTCGTTCTGATGATCGCCCAATATGTTGGGGCTGTCGCAGAGAAGGCGCTCTTTCGTTTCATTGGCACGATCGTCGGCGGCCTCATGGGGTATTTACTGACGGGCAGTCTGGAACAGAATCCCGTCATCTATCTCCTGCTGCTCGGTTCGATCGTGGGGAGCTGTACGGCCATGATGGGACAAAGCCGATACCCCTACGCGTTCATGCTCGCGGGCCTGACAACGGCGGTCGTTGCAGGCAATGGTTTTGGGAACCCCGACTCCTCATGGAAATACATGCTGTGGCGTATCGAGGAGGTCTCACTTGGCATCATTGTCACCGTACTTGTTCAAAGCACACTTTGGCCAAGGTTTGCCCGCACCGAGTTTCTGGCGAATGTACAAAAAGCCTTTCGTGATCTGCACCAGTGCTTTTGCAACAGCTCACGCATACTCCTTGAGGGGCAAAATCCGTCTGCCCTGGCCCGCATCCGGGTTTTTCCAGAGCGCATCACCGCTTTGCGTACCCTGCTGGAGTTTGGTTCAAAAGAAAGCTCGGCCTTTCGCAAACGACTGCCGATCTACTTTGATGTTACGACCTGCCTGAGCCGCATTGGCAACGCCATCGCGACTCTTTCCCACACGCTTCCGGCGGATTCCAAATACAGGCCATGCCTTGCCGAGCCGTTGGAGGAACTGCATCATGCGATCGGCACTGCGCTGGAAGACCTCGGGCACCCCAGTACCACGGTGGAAAGTCGGAGCAAATCTCGAGAAGCCATCCATCTTGCGTTGAAACACTTTGAGGAAGCTGTCCAGAGACTCCGCCATGACATCGCCCTCAAGAACGTCACCGTGGAGGAGGCACTGGAAGTCGGCCTCCACGGACTCGCCATGGATTCTGTCCGTGCTCAGCTGGAGCACATTCACCAGTTGGTGGACAGCATTCCCGAGAAACCGGTATTCTCCCGACAGGAAATCGACGCCCTGCTTCCCCCTCTCCCACCGCCATTCTGGATCAAAGCAGGGGTCAAGTCTGCGGTGGCTACCATCCTCGCGATGGTCATTTCCAACTGGCTGAATCCTCCAGGCCAGTCGATGTTCATTCTCGGAGCGTGGGTCTTCACGGCGTTCAACGCCGCCAGCCCGGGCGGTCGTGGCGACATGCGAGCCTTTCACTATGTGATCTACGCGACAGCGAGCATGGCGATCCTGTGTATCCTTCTGCTTTTTGCCACGCCGATGATGGCGAGCTATGAGGTGACAAACACCCTGCTCTTTGCGGCGCTGTTTCTCTGGGGATACCTTACTTACAAAACCCGCGGAATGACGATTCCCATGCAGTTCGGGCTTTTGAGTATCGTTGGCGTGCTCGGACTGAATGCTCAGAAGCCCGTGCAGTTTCAATCCATCGCCGACCTGTTTTTTGGCATCGTGCTGGCACTTCTCCTTTCTGCGGTGATCCAACGGCTGTTATGGCCGTCGCTACCGCAGTTTGAAATTCGCGATCGATTCTTCGAGTTTATCAGGTTCTGCCAGAAAATTCTGGCAGAGGGTTCGACGTCGCTTGCGTTGTGGGAGCGCGCCCGCATGACCTTGATCCCATCCGAGATCGCGCAACGATCATCAAATCTCACGCCTCCTCTCGTTCCGCCTGGGGAGCAGGAGAAGGTTTCCGCCTACATGGCGACGCTCCAGTTCTGCGGCAGTCACATGCTCGCCCTTTCGGGGAATCTTTCGCCATTGCTCCCGGCCCAGTTTGTCGAAGAAGCCAGAGAGCAGACCGACCACATCGCGAATCTCTGGAAATCCCACCTCGAGGCTCACACCAAATCTCTCCAAACAGCGATCCCGGCACCCGTAGCGCCCAAGCCACTGGAAGAAGCCATGCAAAAATGGACCAGCTGGGTGACGCGGTTTCGGACCTGGATGCTTGCTAATGACTATCCGATCATCGATGCCTTCCGCATCCTGGGATTTTGTGCTCTGTACATCGAAACAAGCCGGGAAATATCCAATGCCGACAGGCAGCTCGCAGAGCTGAAGCTGAGTTCCTATCTCGGGGATTTCAAGCTCTAGGCTGGAGGCTGAACCCCACCGTTCACCATAGTCCACTCCACCTGCGTGCGGTTTGCAACCACCGCCTCGACGAGGCTTTTCCCCTTGCCATCAAACGGCAGGGCGATGAGATCGGCAAATGCGCCCTCTTTCAATTCCCCAAGCTGACCGGCCAGGCCGATCGCCAAGGCCGGATTAACCGTTACCATGGCCAGCGCGTCCTCCGGACGTACTGAAGGATGCTTCTGCATCAGCATGCGCATTTCCTCAAAAAGATTGAGAGCTTTGTTGCTCGCGAGACTGTCGGTGCCCAAGCAGAGGTTCATTCCGATTTCGCGGAAGCGCTCCAGCGGAAAAAACTCGCGGCCGAAATACTCATGGCACATCGGACAATGCACCACCGAGAAATCCGCATGCCGCTGTGCCAGCAGCCCCCAGTCGTCCTCGGAGACGAAATTCATATGGGTGAGGATGGCCCCAACAGGCAAAGCGCCGGAGTCGAAAAGATGACGGATCGGCGTCACCTTGCCCGTGTCGGACATATCGCGCCCCAGAGGCGCAAGAAAGTCGTAGAGCACCCCGCTGGCTGAGGCAAACATCTCATACTCCTCAATCGTCTCCGCCAGATGCGTCATTAGGGGCATCGCGTATTTTTCACAGCACACACGGGAGAGTTCATACAAGCCCAGCGAGGTGGTGTAAGGGGCATGCGGGGAAAGACCAAAGCCGCCAAGCCATTGCGGGCGGCTCTCGAAAAAGGCGAGAGCACCCGCTACCACATCGTCGGTATGAACGCGCGAGCGTATGTCGAGCAGTTCATAAAACCACCACGTCCGCAAAGGTGGAGCCGGCATGCGCACCATGAGTTCGGGGAAGGACTCGATATTGTATACCGATGTAGTTCCCCATTTTTTCAGCTCGGAAAATCCAAAGGCTATCGCATCGAGGTAGTCGTCGTCCGAAACCGTACGCTTCAACTCATTAAGGCGGCGCACCCAATTGGAAAAGCTGCTCGGCTGGAGGATCGCGTTGCGCATGCCCGAGTAATCGAGATGGCAATGGGCATTGATCAGGCCCGGCATGAGTACTCGCTCACCGAGATCCTCTGCGTCATCGCAGCGCAAATCCTTCCACTCGCCGACAGCCACAATGCGCCCCTGATGAATCTGCACCGCGCCGTCCTCGATCGGCGGCTGCGAAATGGGCAAAACAAATCTGGCACGGAGAGTCCTCACCGGAAAAAACAAAGCAGGAATTCCCAGCATGCAAAGCCAGAAGGTGTCCCATTGACTTCCTCTCGCCCGATGTCTAGCGTGTCGGCATGAAATCATCGAAATCCGCCAACGCTTTCGCCGTTCGTGGTTCGATGAAATCCGCGCGGCCGTTTGCCGCCAAATAACCGGATTTCTGCCTCTCTAGCAGAAATCCATTCTTTCTCCGTCTCCTCGCGATGTCTCTCCTTACCCGCTCCCTGCAAGAAAACCGCCGCACCCTGGCGCTGGCCTTCCCGATCGCCGCCGGCAATGCGGGCCAGATGCTCATGGGCGTGGCAGATACTGTCATGGTGGGTCAGGTCGGAGTGGTTGCCCTCGCCGCCTGCGCTTTTGCCAATACCGTCCTGGCCGTACCCCTCGTCTTTGGATTTGGCTTCCTCTCCGGTGTGAGCGTCCGCACCTCGCACGCTTTCGGGGCTGACAAGCCTGATTCCGCCGGGCAAGCGCTCAAGTGGGGAGCCGTGCTCGCTCTGGCCACGGGTATCCTCGTTGCCCTGCTCATCCAATGCGGCGTTCCGCTATTGCCGCTGCTCGGCCAAAGCCCCGAGGTCAACCGGGCTTGCGTAACATTTCTGCTTCTTTGTGCGTGGTCTGTCATCCCGGTCTACCTGACCAGTGCAGCCAAGAGCTACGCAGAAGCGTTGGGACATCCCTGGGAACCGTTTTGGATCATGATGGGCGGTGTACTGCTCAACATCTTTCTCAACTGGGTCTTCATCTATGGCAATCTGGGCGCTCCTGCTCTCGGTCTCGAGGGTGCTGGCGTGGCAACCCTCATATCTCGCATCGTGACCATGCTCGGCGTTGTAACGTTCATCTTGTCCTCGCAGGAGTTTGCCCGTTATCGCCCCCACAATCCCTTCGATTTTCGCGACCGGGCAGAGATCCGCTCCCTCATCAAGATCGGTCTGCCTGCGGGTACCATGCACCTGGCGGAAGTAGGGGGATTTTCGTTTGGCTCGGTCATGATGGGCTGGGCGGGTGTGGTTCCGCTTGCCGCCCACCAAATCGCCATCACCTGCGCAGCCACGGTATTCATGATCCCCTTGGGCGTTTCGCAAGCTGTCGCCGTGCGTATCGGCCAGGCTCGAGGAGCCAAGGCATCGGAGCGTTTTCTCCCGATCGCGATTGGCGCCCAGTCGGTGGTCGTGTCGCTGATGTTTCTTTCGACACTCGTTTTTGTCCTCGGCGGGCATTGGATTGCACGGGCCTTTGTCAGCGACCCGGCGGTGGTTGCTTTGACGACCAAGCTTCTTTTGCTCGCAGGCATTTTTCAGATCGTCGATGGCATTCAGATCGTCTGCTCGGGAGCTTTGCGGGGATTTGAGGATACACGGGTACCGATGTTTATCGGCATTTTCTCCTATTGGGCTGTAGCGTTGCCCATTTCCTATTTCCTCGCGTTTCACACGGGGATTGGCCCCGCCGGGGTATGGATCGGATTTGTCGTGGGTCTATGGGTCGCAGCGGTTTCCCTGGTCTGGCGTCTCTGGCTGCGCATAGCGACCGCATCGAGAACATCCAAATAAAGTTTTGCCACCCGTACGTAGCACGAGCTACGTACCGTCAGGAAAACCATGTCGTCGTCTGTCCCCATCCCCGTCTCCATCGCCAGCGTGGGATGTGTCAGCCCGTTGGGCTTCGGCATGCCGGAAACGAGTTCCTCGCTGCTCGCCGGCACTTCGGGCATCACTCCTGTCCGGCTGTTTTCTGTCGATGGCTGCCAGTGCCGTACCGCAGGGCAAGTCGACGAGCGTCTGGCTGATGCCGCCTCCGCGATTGCTCCCCGATCACGGCGCTGGTCGCGGGCTGCGCAAATGGTGCTGGTCGCGATGGAGGACGCTCTAAAGGGCTGCCCCGGCTTCCGCCCGGATGTGGTCGTGATCGGCACGACCAGCGGCGGGATGTCGTTGGGCGAAGAGTTTTTCCGGGCTCTGGCCTCTGGAAAAAACGTCGCACACGCCACGCGGAAAGTGCGAAACTACGTTCCCCATCAGCCCATCATCCAGTCGCTTGAGGTCTTCGGAAGCGATGCCCCGGTGCGAATCATTTCCAATGCCTGCGCATCCGGTTCGAATGCCCTCGGGATCGCCCGCCAGTTGATCCGGGATGGGATGGCCACGAGTGTCCTTGCCGGCGGTTACGATGCGATAGCCGAGCTGGTATTTGCTGGGTTCGACTGCCTGAAAGCATCCACCCCGGAAATTTGCCGCCCGTTTGATGCCCGGCGTTCCGGTCTCGCCCTTGGCGAGGGGGCCGCCATGTTTTGCCTCCGGTCGGGTGCTGGAGAGTTGCAGATTACCGGTTACGGCAGTGCCATCGACACTCACCACCTTACGCAACCGCATCCCTCGGGGCGTGGTCCAGAGCAGGCCATGGTCGCAGCGCTGCAGGACGCCCAACTCCCGCCCGGTAGCATCGACTACATCAACGCCCACGGCACTGGTACCCCGCTCAACGATTCCAGCGAAGGCAGGGCGATCCAGAACGTCTGCCCGTCTGCACCGACCAGCAGCACAAAAAGCATGACCGGACACTCTCTCGGCGCTGCCGGAGCCATCGAGGCCGCGTTTTCCGTGGCGGCATTGAGATCCCAGTTTCTTCCACCAAACATCAATTTCCGCGAGGGGGACCCGGATATCGCACTGAACATTGTGGCGAACACCTCCCGGGCAGCGCGACTCCGAAACGTCCTCTCCAACTCCTTTGGATTTGGAGGGTCGAACGCCTCAATCATCCTAAGTTTGACATGAGTCTACGCATTATTGGCTCTGGATGGGTCACCCCTGTCGGCCGTACCCAAGCCGAGGTGATTTCCCGTGTGAAAGAAAATCTTCCGGCTATCCCGACCCAGCCGGAAGGATATGAAACTCCGGTTCTCCCCATCGACGCTTCGCTCATAACGGATGTTTCGGGCCTTCCCCGCCTCCGTCGTTCCAGCGTCATTTCTCATTTTGCCGTTGCAGCTGCCCTGGATGCCCTGGCAGGCCTTTCCCTCCGGGAAGACGAACTCGCGAGCCTGCCCATCTTGTTTCTTGCCGGGGACGGCAGCGTGGTCTACACGCGCCGCTTTTATCAGGATATCGTCACTCGCGGCCCTGGGTCGGGAAGCCCGCTTCTGTTCCCCGAGACGGTGTATAACGCACCTGCAAGTCACGTGGCTGCCGCCCTCGGACTAAAAGATGAGGCGCTCACCTTCGTGGGAGATGGTGCCGCCGCCCTCGCTGCTCTGGACTCCGTCCGAGCACTTGTGCATTCCCGGGAGCAAAAGCGCTGTCTGGTTATCGCTGCACAAGAACTCGATCGCATCAACGCCAGTGCCTATCTGCGCTGGGGTCTCTCCCGGGATCTTCTTCCCTCGGAGGGAGCCGGAGCTTTGTTGTTGGACAGCTCGGTTGAAGACCGAGGCATCGTGTTCACTCATGGCGGGTATTCCTTCGGCTCTAATCCAGACGCCCTCTCCAAACTGACTCGAATACTACAGAGCATCCCACCCAAATGTGTTCCGCATGCCTGCATTTCTTCCATGGCAGGAAGCAACGTGGCAGCCGTGGAACGGGAGGCCATTAAAAAGGTCTTCCCGGAGATTTCCTTCGTTTCGTCGGGTCCGTTTTTTGGGGAATCACTGGCTGCAAGCACCATGCAACAGGTAATTCTTGCTCATCATCTGGTTGCATGCGGGGAGTATGGCAGAGTGCTGGTTGCAAGCGCTGGTTACCATGGCCAAGTTTGCGCCACGGTTTTGGCGTAACTTTCTGGACCTCCGCATATTTTTGACGTGGGGACATGCGCGGATGAGCTTGAATTTTGCGAGGAATCCCGTTATGCCGGGTTCATCGTTCTGACGTGCGTCCGCCCTGCCGAAACCTCTAACCGCAAAGCCATTGTCTTCCCGCTTGTGCTCGCTTTTCCATGAATATCGAAACCATCTCCTTTAATAAGTGGAAAAACTCCCTGAGGCTTGCGAATGAGGACATCGAACTTGTCGTCACCACCGACATTGGGCCGCGCGTCATCCTTTTCAAAAGTCACCAGCACGACAACGTCTTCAAGGTCTTCGAAGAGCAACTTGGAGGACAAAATGAGACCGAGTGGATGATCCGCGGCGGCCATCGCCTCTGGCTCGCTCCTGAGGATCCCAAGGGCGAGTATCACATCGACAACGAACCCGTGCTCTCCCGACAGGATCTGGCCACCGGAGAGGTCCTCATCGAGAGCGTGCAACAGACGCCCCAGCGCGTAAAAAAGACCCTCGGGTTGCTCGTGCATGATAATGCCCCTCGCGCCACGGTTCGCCACATCATTACGAACGAAGATCGTGAGCCTGTTTTTGCCGCTCCCTGGGCCCTGAGTGTGATGCAACCCGGCGGCCTGCAAATCATTCCGCAACCTCCGTTGGGTTCGCATCCGAAAGATCTTCTCCCCAATCGCGGGATGGTCCTTTGGCCCTACACGGATCTTTCGGATGCTCGGTTGACGTTTGGTCAAAAGTTCTGGCTGCTTCGCCAGGCCGAGGACTATCTCCCGACAAAGCTGGGCTTGGCCCACCGGGAACACTGGATCGCCTACGTCCTTCCGGATTCCATCTTCATCAAGATCTTCGAGTATGAGACCGGCGCCCAGTACCCGGACGGAGGCTGTAACTTCGAAACATTCACAAACTCCGAGATGATGGAGATTGAATCTCTCGGCGCGCTCAAGACCCTGGCACCCGGGGAATCCGCAGTGCATGTTGAGGACTGGTATGTATTTCCTCTCACCCAGGAAATGCGCATCGAGTCAGAAGATTCCCTGGCTGAGTGGATGGAAGGTTTCCTTAAGCAGACCCATCTCCGATGATCCGTATCCTTCTCCTCGCGCTCACCGCTGCCGTGATTTTCACCGGCTGCGAAACTGTCGATCCGGATGCCAGCGCCCGCTCCGCAGCCAATGCAGCGATCCTGCAGGAGGCGCCCGGCAACTACTTCGTCGGTCGTCGCATGTACAAAAAGGACTATAAGGTCTGGGGCTGGGTTCGCGAACCAGGCAAGCCTTGGAAATCCGCGAAGCTCGTCATGTTCAACGAGCAGCGCAAGCTTGCTCCAGATCGCGAGCGCAACCAGATCGGTTCAGATAACAACTACGAGTACAAGCTGACCGGGTACTTCTCCGGTGAGACGGTCTATGAACCGGCCAGCGACGGATTTTACCCGGAGTTCGTGCTATTGGGATACGAGGTAAAGGACGTTGGCCCAGCCAATATCTACTCTACCAAACGCCAGAACGATCCAGCGGTGCGCATCCTTGCCCCGCCGCTTTAAGTTCGCGTGACGCTACAGCGGGACGTCGTCGTTCTCGGTGGAGGAGCCGCCGGCCTCATGTGTGCCTTGGTGGCGGGCCAGCGAGGGCGGTCGGTCACTCTTCTCGAACACAATGACCGGGTTGGCAAAAAGATCGCTATTTCCGGAGGAGGGCGATGCAACTTTACTAACCTCGGCGCGGGCCCTGGCAATTACCTCTCCGGGAATCCTGATTTTTGTCGCTCGGCCCTCGCCCGATTCACTCCATGGGATTTTCTCGCTCTCGTTGAGAAGCACGGCATCCGCTATCATGAGAAAAAGCTCGGGCAGCAGTTTTGCGACACTAGCTCACGGGAGATTATCGAACTCCTCCTCGCGGAATGCGCCGATGGTGGTGTAGAGATCGTGACCAATGCGAGAGTGCGGTCCGTCCAGCACCCCGGACGTTTCACAGTGGAAACAACCGAGGGGACATATACTTGCGACTCACTCGTCGTTGCGACCGGCGGGTTATCCTTTCCGAAGCTCGGTGCCACAAGCTTCGGGCATGACATTGCCCGGCAGTTTGGCCTGGACTTGGTAGTTCCCCGCCCCGGCCTCGTTCCCCTCACCTGGCCATCGACGGAGCTTACACGCTGGAAATCTCTTGCAGGTCTATCACTTCCCGTCACCGCGAAGATCGGAGCGACGACCTTCCATGAGTCCATGCTCTTCACCCATCGCGGACTCAGCGGTCCGGTCATTCTGCAAATCTCATCCTTCTGGAAGCCCGGTCAACCGATCTCCTTTGATCTGCTGCCGGATCATCCCGGAGAGAGATGGCTAGGTGAATCTCGACAGTCAGGTGAAACGATCAGGCAGGTGCTCTCCCGTCTCTGGCCGCAACGATTCGCCGAGGAGTGGATACAGCACTACGCGGCGGATAAACCATTGCGTCACTACCGCAACCAGGAAATCGCAGCCATAACGCAAAGCATTCATTCCTGGAGTCCGAACGTAGAGGGCACCGAAGGATATCCCAAGGCCGAGGTGACCCTGGGAGGGGTGAATACCAGCGAGCTTTCCTCCAAGACAATGGAAAGCCGCAAAGTGGCAGGTCTTTACTTCATCGGTGAGGTGGTCGACGTCACAGGCTGGCTCGGTGGGTATAACTTTCAGTGGGCCTGGGCCAGCGGAAATGCCGCTGGCCAAGTCGTCTAGCGAAGCGATTTTTCTTGGTACATCCTGACTCTTCCCAAATGCATAGATGGCAATGAGCAAAGAACGGAAGCGCCATACGGTGCAACAAGTCTACTTCATTGGTCTACTACTTGCGGCCGGGCTTTTCGCCATGCACACGTGGATCATGTTTGAGATGGGCTGGGTTCTAGTCCACCATGCGGGAAATATCACCCGCGGGGAGGAAGCTCATATTGCCGGGCCGTTGATCATTCTGACCGCTTTCTTCATCCTCTTCATCACCCATCTCGCCGAGGCAGGCGCATGGGCTCTGCTGTTTTGGAGAATGAAGGAATTCCCAACCTTCAGCGAAAGTCTCTACTTTACAGGCACATCCATCACCGCGCTGGGATATGGAGATATTGTTCTACGCCCGCCATGGCGGGTGTTGGGGCCGATCATGGCCATCAACGGCCTGCTGATGTTCGGGTGCTCGACCGCTTTTCTCTTCCTGATCATCCAAAGGATATGGGCGACCCTCTAGCTGTCAGGCCATGATTGACTTGGCGACCTCTTCGGCCTTTTCGGGACCGCAAAGCTCCCGGAGAAGCTCGAGTCCAAAGTCCAGTGCGGTCCCCGCGCCCCGCGAAGTAATCACCCCGCCGTCGGTCACCACCCGGCCCTCCCGGGCTCCGGATAGTTCTTCCCTGACCGAAAAGTGCGCAGTGAAAGCCTTTCCAGCCAGCAGCCCGGCATCATGCAGGATCGTGGGTGCCGCACAGATCGCGGTCACGGTCTTTCCCTCAGCGGCAAAAGTCCGCGCCAGAGCCGCCGGCCTGCCATCCTCCCGCATTCCTTTCACGCCTGGCCCTCCGGGCAGAAACAGTAAATCAAAGTCGCGGCCATTCACCTGAGATAACAAGACATCAGCCTGTAGGATGATGCCGCTCCGGCCTGTCACCGAAAGGGTCTCCCCCAGAGCCGCTAAAGTGACTTCGACGTCCGCCCGCCGCAGCAGATCGATCGGGGTCACGGCCTCAATCTCCTCAAAGCCGGGGGACAAAAGGCAAAGAACGCGCTTGCTCATAAACGATATCAGGCGTCGATCGCGTGCTGCGCGAGTTCCTCCCTGGAGACGAACTCCAGAGCAGACGTATGGGTGGACTCCAGCACAACCGGCGGAGCCATTCCCGCATCGTAAGCCTCCTTCCAACGCTCCACACAAAGACACCACTTGTCGCCGGGCTGCAGTCCCTGGAACGCCATATCAGGCCGGGGGGTGCTCAGGTCATTGCCCATCGCCTTGCTGAATTTGAGAAACTCCTCTGTCATCACAGCACACACGGTATGCAACCCATAATCGCCCGGACCCGTACGACAATATCCGTCGCGATAAAATCCGGTCATAGGTGAGGTACAGCAACACTGCAAATCGCTACCCAGAACGTTCGTCGGCATGGCGACACCATAGCCCAACTCGCCGTGCGCGCAGTTGAAAAAGCAGCCAAGGACTGATTTGTTTGGAGTCATGATCACCACGACCCTCGGCAATTCGGATCTCTCCATCACCCGGTTTGGCCTCGGCGCCTGGGCCATTGGCGGAGACTGGAAGTTTGGTTGGAGCACGCAGGACGACACCGACTCAATTTCTGCGATCCACCAGGCCTTGGAACTCGGGATCAACTGGATCGATACCGCCGCTGTCTACGGTCTGGGACATTCCGAGGAAATCGTGGCCCGCGCCCTCGCCTCATGGAGTGGAGCGCAGCCCTATGTCTTTACCAAGTGTGGCATGGTGTGGAACGAAAGCCGGGACGTCGACTACTCGACCCGACGCGAATCCATCCGCCGGGAGTGCGAAGCCAGTCTACGCCGGCTGAAGGTGGAGGTCATCGATCTTTATCAAATCCACTGGCCTGCCGACGATCTCGAGGAGACGCTGGAGGGTTGGGCCGCGCTCAATGAACTGAAGCAGGAAGGCAAAATTCGATGGGCAGGAGTATCAAACTTCAGCCGGGATGAACTGGCGGCCGCCTCGGAAATCGCTCGCATCACCTCGCTCCAACCTCCGTACTCGCTCGTGAAACGCGCCGTGGAAGGAAGTGAACTCCCCTTTTGCCACCAGCATCAGATTGGAGCCATCGTGTATTCTCCCATGGGTTCGGGATTACTCACGGGGGCCATGACTCGCGAACGAGCAGCAGCCTTGCCGGAAAACGATTGGCGACACAAGAATCCGGAGTTTCAGGAGCCAAAGCTCTCGAGCAATCTCGCTCTCGCCGAACGCGTGAAAAAGGTGGCGGCGGATCACAACGTCCCCCCGGGTGCGGTGGCTGCAGCGTGGACACTCCATAACCCGGCGGTCACCGGCGCAATCATTGGTGTACGAAGCGGCAAACAGGCGGCAGAACTCTTCTCCCATGCCGATTTCGTCCTGACTCCTGAAGAATCTGCCTTTCTCACCTCATGAGGCGCTTGCGGGTTCTTTTTACCCCGTTCGGAAGCGAGGGCGACGTCAACCCGTTGATCTGGATCGCTGAGGGGATGGCCGCTCGAGGGCACGAAGTTGTCTTCATCATCACCCCCCATTACCAGCGACTCATTGACAAAAAGGGTTTCACCGCTGTCCCCATCGGCACCGAGGAGCAATTCCTCGCCTTTGCTCGCAATCCCAAGGCGTGGGATCCTCGCAATGGTCCGCGTACCGTTATCAAGGGAATGGTGGACACGATTCCCGAGGCGGTGGCGGCCTTCGACCGCGCAGGTGATCAGTTCGATCTCGCTATTCTCTCCACTCTGGGGGTGGCGATCGCCTCACTCGCAGAAGCTAAAGGCATTCCTCGGATCATGGTCCATATGCAGCCGATCTGTGTTCGCAGTATCCATGACTTCCCGCTCTTCATGACCAGTATGGGCTTCCTCCAGCACACTCCGCTTTGGTTCAAGCGAGCGTTCTTCTGGTTGGTGGATCGGCTGATCTGGGTCGTGGCTGAACGTCCCCTCAACCGCCTCCGCTCCCAACTTGGTCTCCAGCGGTGGCGGAGTTTTTATGACGAAGGCCTCCATGGAGGCCTTGGGGGTATCGCAATGTTTCCTGATTGGTTCGCCGCTCCTCAGTCCGATTGGCCGCAAGGAGTCCGAACGTCCAATTTTCCCGTCACGTTTAAAACGCAGCCTTTACCTCCCGAATTGGACAGTTTTCTGTCCAGAGGAGAGCCTCCCATCATCTGGACGCATGGTTCAGCAAATTTTGATATCGAGCACTTTCAACGCTGCGCAATTCGAGCCACCCACGAAATAGGCCGTCGCTGCCTCTTGGTCAGCCTGGATCGCCCCACGATCGCACTGCCTCCCGGGACTTTCCATTATCCTCACGTTCCTTTTGAGAACATTTTTCCGAAATGTCTCGCTGCGGTCCATCATGGCGGGATCGGGACAACTTCCAAGGCTGTCGCCGCGGGAATTCCCCAGCTCATCATCCCCAAGTCTCATGACCAGCCAGACAACGCGCAGCGAATTAGCCGATTGGGACTCGGCAAAATGCTGGCCTATAGACACCTCGATACCCCTCGTCTCGCCGCAACACTTCAAGAACTGATCAGCTCCGACAAAATCCGCGCCACTTGCCAGTCCTACAGTGGATGCGTCGGAGGAGAGGCAGCCCGGAGTGAGTTGATCGACTGGATCGAGGAGCGAGTCTATCAGCGCCGCTCGCTTTGATCGCGTAATTGCGAACATGCGCACGCGGATTTCTTGAATATTTCTTGTACGCTGAAGCGCGAACGTGCAGTTTCTGCACATGAGTACACGCACCTTGGGCGACAAGCTCAAAGAACTCCGCCAAGCCAGAAAACTCTCCATGCGAGCACTCGCAGAACGAACCGGCTTAAAATCTCCGGCGTTCATTGCCGATGTGGAGCGTGGATTCCGCCAACCTTCCTCTGAAGCACTAGCCACTTGGGCCACCGCCCTGGAGGTGCCCCTTGATGAACTTCTCGCCTTTGATCGACGTCCGCCTGTACGCGAACTAAAGAACTTAATTGCTAAAAACTCCTCTTGGGCATCAGCCCTGCGCCGTCTGGCAGCGGAAGGAATGTCCGGAAAAGTGACTCCAGCGACCCTCCAGCAGTTTCTCAATCAAGAGCCACAAAAGCCCGGACTCCAAAAGGCTTTCGATCTCGGAATCTGATATATCAAATATTAGTAAATAAAATTATTAATATATTTATTATAATATGGTTACAGGAATTGCTCATATCTGCATTCTTTCCCGCGATCTTGCGGCTACCGAAAAGTTCTATGTTGAGATTCTCGGAATGAGAAAGAAGTTCGATTTCCTGCGCAGCGGGCAAAGAATAGGCTTCTATTTAGAGGTAGGGGCCAATCAATTTATCGAGGTCTTTCAGAAGTCAGATCGAGAAATTCCGCATTCCAGCGCAATTACGCATTTCTGCTTACAGGTGAACGACATTCAGGCTGTCAGTCACCATCTGCATAAACACCAGATCGATCATCAAGCACCCAAACTCGGTGCCGATCAGAGCTGGCAAGTTTGGTGCAACGACCCCGATGGCATAGCCATCGAACTCCATCAATACACGGCCCTTAGTTCCCAGTTTACTGGTAAGGACTGCCAGGTAAACTGGTAGCTTGCCCCCTCTCGCGGGGAGAAGACCGCTGACAATCTTCTGTTCGCCCTTAAGCGTACGTCGCTAGCCAATCCCTGGCCTTGAGATAACTCTGTCTTTCCAGAAAGTGCTTCAGCCGGGGATCTGCATTTGGCGGAAGCTGTTTCGCCAATTCCTCCAATCGGGCGCTCGCAGCCTTCAGCTTTTCCAGATGGGCATGAGGATCTGCATCGCGCAGGGAATGATCCGCCACAACCGCAAGCCGAGCCTCAAGAGCATCGCGAAGAGCCTTATACATTCTGGAATGATGTCACACTTCAAGCCTCGCACAAGGAGAACCCTCCAGGGAGACCTCGCATCCCCATCTGTCTTTTAGCCTTCCATCAAGACAGGAAGTCGCCCGAAATACGTACAGGATCCTGATCAGAAAATCGCGCTACCTGGATGGCTGAATATCTTGGGAAAATCATGCCGGGATCGCCACGACCTCCTCCAGCCCAAGCCTGAACGTGGCGTTCAGTCAGTCGCCTAATTCGACATTCCAGTAAGCGAGATCGAGGAAGTGCTTCCAGCTATCATGCGGATGATTACTGATAGAGACATTCACAAAGGGACGCCATTTCGGTCGCTTCGGCTTACGAATAAGAAGCATTCCTGCCTCGTGCGGGAGGCGATTTCCCTTCTTCGTGTTACACGGAATACAGGAACACACGATGTTCTCCCAGGTCGTCTGCCCTCCCCGATCACGAGGAAGAACGTGATCCAGGTTGAGATCCACACGATCAAAGACTTTTCCGCAATACTGACAGGTATTCTTATCCCGCTCAAAGACGTTGTGCCGGGTAAACTTGACCTCCTTCTTCGGCAAACGCTCAAAGATGAGCAGCACGATCACGCGAGGAATGCGGATGCTGAACGAGATCGTCCGCACCATTTCCTTCTCGGGGTGCGACTGGGAGATATCCCACCAGCTCCGATAATCATGGGTTGCAAAGTTCTTTCCATCCTCGGCCGAGACAACTTGAGCCTGGCCTTGGTACAACAAGGTGAAAGCTCGACGGACGGAACAGGTATTAACCGCTTGCCACAAGCGGTTGAGCACAAGCACGGGTTGTTCGAGAACTGACTCCATATATTGCGGTCAACTCGCGGAACAGCACGGGGGAAGTCCCGCGGAATTCGCGGAAACTATCACCGTCCTCTTTATCGTGTCAATGGCAGTGAATAGATTGTGAATAACTTGTAACAGACCCGGCCATCCCTCGCCGTGGAGTCGAATCGAAAAAGATGCCTTTTCCATTGACAAAGCGCGCCGCTCCGCTACGTGTAAACGTTCCGCTCGACTTGTCGACCGGGTTCATTACCTATGAACAGCATTTTCATCGAAGAAGCCTCCAAAGTAGCTACCGACCCTCAAGTATTGATCAACATGGTCTCCAAGCGCGTGCGTCAGCTCAGCGCGGGGAGCCGCCCGATGGTTTCGGTGGAGGGCCGCATGGGTCTCGCCGACATCGCGCTCGCCGAGATCGCCCAGGGGCGCTTGGTGGTTTCAAAGCCAGAGAACGGCGAGGAGCCGCAGGAATAGTTTCAATTCCTGCGCGGGCTGATCATGTCCGCTGAAATTGTCGTCAATCGCAAGGCGTTCCGGGATTACCATATCCTGGAAAAGCTCGAGGCTGGCATCGAACTGAAGGGCACCGAGGTCAAATCCATTCGCCTTGGCCATGTCAACCTGCAGGGCGCTTTCGCGCGTCTGGATGGCGGGGAGATCTTTCTCTACGATAGCGATATCCAGCCCTATCTGCGAGCCAGTCACGAACAGCACGAGCCCAAGCGTCGCCGCCGCCTTCTCCTTCATCGACTGGAGATCGACAAGGTGGCTGGTGCCATCGAGCAGGCGGGTCGCACTCTCGTCGCCCTCCGCATGTATTGGAAGAAGGGCCGCGTGAAAGTCGAACTCGGTCTCGGCAAGGGTAAGCAGGACGTCGACAAGCGCGCCGATCTGAAAAAGCGCGTGCAGGAACGCGAGATCGACCGGGTGCTGGCAGGTATTCAGCGGAAGCGCTGATTTTCCATTGCGCACGGCCTCAGGCACGGGCACTCTTTTTCATCATGGCAACGGCATTGATCCTCCTCCTCGTACTCGTCGGCGGCGCTGTCCTGATCGGCTTGTTTGCGATCGGCATCTACAACTCGCTCGTCGCTCTCCGCAATCGCTATAAGAACGCCTTTGCCCAGATCGACGTGCAACTGAAGCGCCGTTATGACCTGATCCCGAATCTGGTCGAAACTGCCAAGGGCTACATCAAGCATGAACGGGAAACCCTCGAGGCCGTCGTCGCCGCCCGTAACTCTGCCACCAGCGCCGGGTCGAAAGCCGCGGCGAATCCAGGCGATCCTCAGTCGATGAAGGAACTCGCCGGAGCCGAGAGCGGCCTCACCGGCGCGCTCGGCCGCCTCTTTGCCGTGGCCGAGGCCTACCCGGACCTGAAGGCGAACCAGAACATGATGCAGCTCACTGAGGAACTCACCTCGACCGAGAACAAGATTTCCTTTGCCCGTCAGGCGTACAACGATTCCGTCATGGCCTACAACACCAAGCGGGAGGTTTTTCCCTCCAGCATCGTGGCCGGCATGTTCAACTTCGCGCCGGCCGAGTTGTTCCAGATCGAAAATCCGGCGGAGAAAGAAGCTCCGAAGGTATCCTTTTCATGATTCCCGTTAGCCCGTCCCGCTCTGAATTCGCGGAGCAGGCGGCCTCGGCCAACGTCGTACCAGTTTGGACGGAGATCGTTGCCGATGGCGACACGCCTGTATCCGCCTTTGCCAAGATCGGCAAGGAAGCCCCATCGTTCCTCCTGGAATCTGCCGAGCAGAATGATCAGGTCGGCCGGTATTCATTCCTCGGTTTCGGCGCACGCCTCACCATTTCCGCCCGCGATAAGGTCGTGACGGTGGTGGAGAATGGCGAGTCGCGCACTTACACCTCCGAGCGCGATCCCCTCGCCGATCTGGAAGAAATCATGGGCCGCTATCGCACCGTACCCGGCGTGAACATTCCGGGCTTCTATGGTGGTGCCGTGGGTTATCTCGGGTACGACTGCGTACGCTGGTTTGAACCCACCATCCCGGCTCCGCCGAAAGATGAACTGGGTGTACCGGACATGTTTTTCATGCTTCCGCAGAGCATCCTGATTTTCCATCATCGCCAGCGCCGCCTACGCATCGTGGCCAACGCCTTCATCGGCCAGGCCGGAGCAGACGCCGCCTATGATGCTGCCGTGAAGCAGATCGAGGGGATCATCGCCCGCCTGCAGGAGAGCGTTTCCTTCGACCCGATCTACACCGCGGACGAGCCGCCCAAGGGCGAAGCCACCAGCAACACCACTCGCGAGCAATATTACGAGATGGTCGACCGGGCCGAGGAGTACATCCGCGCCGGGGACATCTTCCAGATGGTGCCTGCCCAGCGGTTTGAGACGGAGTTCAAGGGCGACGCGCTGGATCTCTATCGTACGCTGCGTTTCGTCAATCCCTCGCCCTACATGTTCTGCCTGCGTTTCCCCGAGGGCTACGCTCTCGTCGGCAGTTCGCCCGAGGTGCACGTCCGCCTCACCGACGATCTCGTCGAAATCCGCCCGATCGCTGGCACGCGCCGCCGCGGCCAGACCGAGCAGGAAGACCTCGCGAATGCGGAAGACCTGCTGGCTGATCCAAAGGAGCGCGCTGAGCATCTTATGCTGGTCGACCTGGCCCGCAACGACGTCGGCCGCATCGCGGAGTATGGCTCCGTGCGCGTGACGGACTTCATGACGATCGAGCGCTACAGCCACGTCATGCACATCGTTTCCCATGTCTCGGGCAAGCTCGCCGGAGGCCGCACCGCCTACGATGTGATGCGAGCCACCTTCCCGGCGGGAACCGTCTCGGGTTCGCCCAAGGTCCGCGCCATGCAGGTGATCAACGAGCTGGAGCAAAGCAAGCGCTGCACCTACGCCGGCGCCGTCGGGTACTTCACTTACGGCGGCAATCTCGACTCCTGCATCGCCCTGCGCACCGTCCTCTTGAAAAACGGCAAAGCCTATGTGCAGGCAGGCGGCGGCGTCGTCGCCGACTCGACCCCCGACGGCGAATACCAGGAAAGCGTGAACAAGGCCATGGCCGCCATGCGCGCCATCGACCGCGCCCGCAGTTTGATCCAAAAGGATTGATCGACTAGATTTCTCACCATGCTCCTCGTCATCGATAACTACGATTCCTTCACCTACAACCTCGTGCAATATTTCGGGGAGTTGGGAGAAGACCCCGTGGTACGCCGCAACGACGAAATCACCATCGAGGAAATCGCAGCGATGAACCCCGATCGCATCGTGGTTTCGCCCGGTCCCTGCACTCCGACGGAAGCCGGGATCAGTTGTGCGGTCATCGAGGAGTTTGGCCCGAAGAAACCCATTCTCGGCGTCTGCCTCGGGCATCAGAGCATCGGGCAGGTTTATGGCGGCGACGTCGTCCGCGCCGGACGGCTCATGCACGGCAAGACCTCCCCCATCCTGCATCATGGCGAGAATGTCTTTGCCGGTCTTCCCTCACCCTTCGAAGCGACTCGTTATCACTCGCTGCTGGTGAAGCGCGAGACCCTGCCGGAGTGCCTCAAGATCACGGCCGAAACCGCCGAGGGTGAAATCATGGGCCTCGCTCACAAGGAGTATCCTGTGTACGGCGTCCAGTTTCACCCCGAGAGCATCCTGACCTCGGAAGGCAAGCGGCTGCTCGGCAATTTCCTGACGCTTTAGGAGATTACTTCTCCTCCTGCATCCCGACGACCTTGCTCGCGTAGCCGGTCATCTCGAGATAGCCCCTGCCCAAGATCGGTTTTCCGTCGCGTTCTCCGGACACGCGAATCGCCCCTTCCCAATAGCGAATGGGATCAAGGTTGAGCTCCTGGTTCTCGGTTGCCGCGCGCACCGTGGCGACAAAGTTCCGGCCCGGGATTTCCAACCTCCACTCCACCGGATAGCGGGCGGCGCTTTTCGGTGCCTGCCACCACCGGACCGGGGTCAGGCTGAAATCACTGTCAGGTATCGCCTCTCCCTTACCATCAGCAGCGACCCACGTCCCTCCGGAATACGGATCACGCCCGCCCTTTTTCAGGCGCAGTTGAAAGAGCATGAGTTCTGTATTGTCGTCAAACTGCACACTGAACCAGTCCCATCCCTCCTGATCCGCCCCGAGCTGGTTGGTGGCCCATTCGTGGTCGAACCACGAGAGCCCGGTCACCGGGTACGTCTTCCCTCCGGAGGTGATCTGTCCGGTGGTCTTTAATCGAGTAAACGAATAATAGTGCGACGCCCTCCCCGCGCCCTCCGCTTTTTGACTCACCCCGTCCTTGCCATGAATGACGGGCGGTTTCTGTGGCAGCAAGGTTAAGTCAATACTCACATCACCCTTCTCCGCCTGGATGCGAAACCCCTCACCCGATCGCTCACAACGCCAGCCGTCGATCCATGCCACACTGTCGCCTTCATCAAATCCCGCCTCTCCATAAGCACCACGGGCAAGCTTCTGGGAAAAACTGAACCGGGGTGTCTTCAGATCACTCAGGGCAAAATGCGCCAGCTTGAGGTCTCGGGTGACGAAGCGTGATTCGGCCTTGCTATCGTCGGGGCTTACCCCCTGGCGAAAAAAAGTGAGCTGATATCCAAACTCGCGTCCGTCGGCGGTTGAGACGTTCCCAGTGAAGTACCACCACTCGGTCTTGAAACCGGGATGGTTCCCATGGTCGCGAGGGAACTGATACTCCCACCCCGGCAGCGCCAGTTTCCACTCGCCACAGGCGACGGCGAGTGAGGCAAACAGGAGGAGGATTATTCGCGTCATCTAGGAGGATACGACTCCCGAGACTCCCTTGGTGTTATTTTGGAGAGCTTTGATGTTCCAAAAGATCACACCGCCGCCATTCCGCGGCCCGGTGGCTTTTTCGATCTGCAACTGGCGACCGATCTCCGAAGCGGGCCAGCCGTGCGTCGTCAGGCGATCCACGGCGATGCCGGGATAGATCGGCACGCCGGCGGGGTTCACCTGCGGACTCCGCCACCAGCGCAGCAGGGTGGAAAAGCTCTGCGGTCCCCCATCCTTCCAGTAAAGCTGCGGCGCAAGATAGTCGATCCAGCCTGAGCGCATCCATTTCAGCGGATCGCCGTAAAGCTGGTTAAACTGGTCCACTCCGGCGACGATTCCCGCAGGCACGCCGGGTTGAAAAATGCCGAACGGGCTGACGCCAAACTTTACCCCGCTGCGCGTGGCATGGACCGTTTCACCGACCCGGCGAATCAGTGTATTGACGTTTTCCCGGCGCCATTCGGATTTCGACAGCGAACCTCCCCGAGCACGGTAGGCGGCATACGTCGCGTCGTCCGGGAAGGGATAAACCGCGCCGCTGTCGGTCGGATACGGGTAAAAGTAATCGTCAAAATGCACGCCATCGAGGTCGTACCGCGACACGAGATCCTTCACCACGGCGACAATCTGGTCCTGCACCGCCGGAGCACCTGGGTCCATCCAGAGCACATTGCCCACGCGGTAGGTATATTGGGGGAACTTTTTCGTGATGGAATTGGCCGCGCGAGGCTGTGATGCATTGGCTGCTCCGCGATAGGGATTCAACCAGGCGTGAACCTGGATGCCTCTTTTCTTGGCTTCGGAGATCAGGAAAGCCAGCGGATCGTAGCCCGGCGACGCACCCTGGGTTCCCGTGAGATAGCGACTCCACGGTTCGATCTTGGAAGCATACAATGCATCGCTCTCGGGCCTCGCCTGAAAGAGAACGGCATTCACCCGATTACGCTTGGCCGCATCGAGCAGCCGAATGATCTGCGCCTTCTGTGCTTCCGCAGAGAGTCCCGGCTCGGACGGGAAGTTGATATTATGCACCGTGGCGATCCAGGCGCCGCGAAACTCGGCGAAGGCAAGGGCTGGCAACAACAGCAGGAGGGCAAGGAGACGTTTCATGGAAATCTTAATAAATCATGGCTTCTTCTGGAGGATCACTGGGTTTGACGGTCTTGGCGACCACCAAGGGAATGACTCGGCCCCCTTCCACCGGGAAAGTCGCCGTACCCACGACGCGCACCCAGCTCATTTCCTCCATCTTGACTGCCGGGTCCATCTGGACGGTCACGGCAGTGGGTCGCGCATCGGCGGCACAACACACCATGTACATGCGCACGAGTGAAAAGCGGTCGCCCTTGGCGTTATTGGATTTCGCAGGCATGAACTGCCCGATCATCTCGACCTCTTTATTTTCAAAATCGGCCCGCAAGGATTTCTCCTCTGCCGCATAGATCAGGTCGATAGTCTCGGCGCGAATCTGCCCGTCGGCATTGCGCGGCATATACGGATTGGTCGCAATGTCCTGCCCGGGCGTTCCATCCTGTGTCGGCAAGGCTGGCTCCACCGGTGGCTTGTAGCCCGGCAACGAATTGGCATCACTGACCAACCCCCGGTTCAGTACCGTCGATGCGCTGAATTGACTGGGCGAAACAATCGTGGCCAGCACGAGCGGAATCGTCAGGACAACTCCGCTGAAGATCGTTCCTCCCAAGCCTTTCGCCAGCGAAGGTGCGTCGCCGCTCGTAACCGTCGACGGCGAAAACCACACAATCACCGACAGGATCAACAACATCAGGCCCGCAGCCAAGGTCCATGGCTGAAACGTGGGGCTAAGGTATGCCGAGACCCGTCCTGAAGAATAAAAATAGGTGAGCAATATCCCCCACACGATAAGGATGCCCGACGTAATACCTCGTTGAATCAACGCCGTCATAAATGAACCACGGTTAACCGCACACAGATGAGTCCCACCAAAACGAAAAGTCCCACAGCGAGACCGAGGACAAACCGTTTCTTAAAGACCGCGCTATAGATGAATAGCAGCTTGAGATCGACCATCGGGCCAAACACAAGAAACGCAAGTTTGGCCACCATGGGAAAAGTGGTGAAAGTCGCCGCAATAAAGGCGTCCGATGTGCTGCAAAGCGAAAGGATGACCGCAAGTCCCATCAGCGAGAAGGTCGCGAGCCAGTCATTCAGAGCCAGCGGCAGGATATATTCCTGGTTCACTCCCGTGCTGAAGCAGGCGGAAATCGCCACGCCAAAGACGAAGTACACCATCACATCCAAAAAATCCGACACGCTGACTCTCACTGCACGAGCCATGCGCACCAGCATCGGCCCGCTACGCTCTCCTTCCAAAGCAGGCTGGAGCACCTTGGCGGCGACATCGTCCCTCAACACCGATCTGATCGACATCTGATGCACCGCACCCGCTGCGATGATGGCCACTAAATACCCGACGCCGAGCCGCAGCCCCGTCATTTCCACCGCAGATTGACCGCTGAATGCCGCCAGCGTACTGAGGATGACGACGGGATTTACGATCGGTGACGCCAGCATGTAGGCAATCGCATTTGAAAGCGGCAATCCCTTGGAGAGAAGCCGCCGGATCACCGGCACGACGCCGCACTCGCACATGGGAAAAATGAGGCCCAACCCGGCGCTCGTCGCGATACCGAGGAAGGCATTCCTGGGTAGGAATCGTAGCATGGTGCGGGCAGGGAGAAACTCCTCGATCACCCCGGATAACAACGCCCCCAACAAGAGAAACGGCACCCCCTCCAGCAGGATACTCAGGAATGCGAAGGCAAAATCCGGGAGGCTGAACCTGAAGAAACTCATCACAGATAAGACAAGAGGATAGAACCCGGGTTCGGGGATTTTTCCAGTTGTTTCGACAATTTTCCGCATTTCCTCCGCCTGCTCGCGCCGGGAAAGATCAATCATTTCTCGCCTTCACAGCCATCTTTCATAAAAATGTCCGACCTGATGCAGGTGGTTTCGCGCCGCAAATTTGTAGGACAGCTTTTGGGAGTGACCGCAGTGACGGCTTTCGCCGGGTATCCCGTGTGGGAGACTCGCCACCTTGTCATCAACCGACTGAGGGTAGGCCTTCCCAGCCTGCCGTCATCGCTCAGCGGCCTGAAGATTGCGTTCCTGGCCGATATTCACGTGGGTCCATTTCTCTCCAGCCAGTACCTCCGCAGGGTGGTAAATCAGGTTAACTCCCTCGGAGTCGACTTGATCCTGCTGGGGGGCGATTACGTCCACCGCGAAGGAAGGTATGTCGCGTCGACCGCTGCCGAACTCGCTCGCCTGTCAGCACCTCTCGGCGTGTTTTCCGTCCTCGGCAATCATGACTACTACGCCGGCCGCGAATTGACGCTGGCCGAACTCGCCAGAAATGGCCTGCCGTGTCTGGTAAATAGCGGACTGAGAATCACCCGGGGAACCGACAGTCTCTGGCTCGGTGGGGTCGATGACCTTTGCCGAGGGACTCCCTCCCCGGAGCTCGCGTTGAGCGGAGTGCGGTCCGGCGAGACAGCCATCCTGCTATCTCACTGTCCCGATGTCGCAGAAACACTGAAAGATGACCGCGTCAGCCTGATGCTCTCCGGACACACCCATGGCGGACAAATCCGTCTTCCCTTTATCGGTAGCCCTATCATCCCGTCCCGGTATGGGCAAAAATATGCCAGCGGACTGGTGCAGGCTCCCAAGACCCAGTGTTTCGTCACCCGGGGAGTCGGCACGATCTTCCCTCCGGTTCGCCTGAATTGCCCCCCGGAGATCGCCGTTATTACTCTGACCACCTAGGAGGCTCTAGATCGACTCGCCCAAGAAGGTGTGGATACCGCACTCGGTTTTGTCAAATCCGGTCCACCGCCCTGCGCGTTCATCCTGCCCCTCAGATATGGGCCGGGTGCAGGGAATGCAGCCGATCGAGCGATACCCTCGTGCCGTCAGTGCGTTCGAGGGTATCCCATGCTCGCGCATATAGGCCTGTACAGCATCGCGGCTCCAGTTTGCCATCGGGTTGAGCTTGATGATGTGCCGATCGCGGAGGACGTCAAAATTGTAAACTTCAATAATTTGCGTCTTTTGTCGGACGTCCGACTGCTGGCGACGCAGGCCGGTGATCCAAACCTCCAAGGTGGAAAGCTTGGCCTGCAGCGGAACCACCTTGCGCAGTGTGCAGCAGAGATCTGGCTTGTGATTCCAAAGCTCCGGGCCAAGTTCCGACGCTTGTTGATCGAGAGTTTGTTCGGGTACCAGTGACTCGATGGTGATTCCCAGGCGGGCTTCGATCTTCGCTTTCAGCTCCAATGTTTCTGGGAACAAAAGTCCCGTATCGATGGTGAAAACCGGAAAGCGGCAGCCCTGGGAATAGGCAACATCCATCGCAACCAAGCCAGCTCCCTGAAAACTCGTTCCGATCGCCGCCTTTTCGCCGAAAATATCCCAGCACCAGCGGAGAATCTCAGGCAACGCAGCATTTTCGAACTCCGCAGATTGTCTACGGAGTTCTTCCAGATCGAAACCAGCTAACGACATATGGTTACTAATATCGACCAATTCAGTCGATTAGCAACTCAGAACCGCTACTACAGCGACTTGGCCGCCTCGACGACCTTGGCCGCAGTCATGCCGAGCAACTCCATCACCGTCGCGCCCGGGGCGCTGAGTCCGAAGCGATCGATGGCGACCGTCTTGCCGTCCAAGCCGACGTACTTGAACCAGGGCTGGGAAATACCTGCCTCGATCGAAACGCGCTTGCGAACGGCCTTAGGTAGCACGCTCTCCTTGTACTCGTCACTCTGTGCATCGAAGCGAGAGAACGACGGGAGAGACACCACTCGAGTGCCGGCGCCGAGTTCATCAGCCGCCTTGAGGGCGTGTTGTAGCTCACTACCTGTGGAAAGAAGGATGTACTCGAGCTCAGCGGTCTCCTTGCGGGCGATATAACCGCCCTTGAGCACGCCTTCACGGCGTGTTTTGACCGGGATCTCGTTGAGCGTCGGCAGATTCTGGCGAGAGAGGATCAGCATCGTCGGGCCATGGAGATTCTCAAAGGCCGCAGCAAAGGCACCGGCGGTTTCCTCCGGATCAGCCGGACGGATGACGTCAAGGCCAGGGATGGCACGCAGGGCGGCGACAGTCTCAACCGGCTCGTGGGTCGGTCCGTCCTCACCCACGCCGACCGAGTCGTGCGTGAAGATGTAGACAACCGGGAGCTTCGACAGCGCTGCGACACGGATCGACGGACGACCGTAATCGCTGAAAACGAGGAAGGTTGCACCGCTCGGACGGAAGATGCCGTCGTAGGCGATGCCGTTGAGCAGACCGCACATGGCGTGCTCGCGGATGCCGAAATGCAGGTTACGGCCTTCGCGATTCTGGCGGCTGAAGTCCCCGCCGTCCTTGATGTAGTTCAAGGTCGAGCCATGAAGGTCGGCGCTGCCGGAGATGACGAGTGGCATCGCCTGAGCAATTGGCTGGAGCACGTCGCTGCCCGCCTTGCGCGTGGCAATGTTCGAAGCCGGATCAAACTCGGGAATAACCGAGAGGAGGTCAGGGGTCTTGCCTTCCAGCGCGGCGTCGAGCTGGGCAGCGAGATCCTTGTTGCCTTCGCGCCAGGCTTCGTAGGTCTTCACCCATTCGTTGTAGGCCGCCTTGCGGGTTTCCTTGAGTTGGGCGAAATAGGTGCGGGTCTCTTCGGCGACGAAGAAGCTGCCCTCCGGCAGTCCGAGTCCCTTGCGGGCTTCGGCAATGAACTTCACGCCAGCCTCGCCGTGCGCCTTGTTCGTACCGGAAACCTCCGGGATGCCCTTACCGATGAGCGTCTTGGCCACGATGAACTGCGGCTTGCCGCTCGTGGCTGCCTTGGCTTTTTCGAAAGTCTCGAGGATCTCCAGGAAATTGTGGCCGTCGATCTCATAGACGTCCCACCCATATGCACGGTATTTGGCAGCGGTGTCTTCGCTCTGCGACACCGGGGCGAGCGCATCCAGCGTGACGTTGTTGGAATCGTAGAAAAGAATCAGGTTGTCGAGGCCGAGGTGCGCGGCGAGAGCCGAGGCTTCCTGCGCCACACCTTCCTGCAAGCAGCCGTCACCCGCGAGAACAACGACATGATGATCGAAAATCTTGTGCTCGCCGGTGTTGAAATGCGCCTCGCACATCTTCGCTGAAATGGCATAGCCGAGACCATTCGACACACCCTGCCCGAGCGGGCCGGTGGTCGACTCGACACCCGGAGTTTCATGAAACTCGGGATGGCCGGGCGTGATGCTGTGCAACTTGCGGAAGCTCTTCACGTCCTCGAGCGACACGCCGAAACCGGCGAGATGCAGCCAGGAATAAAGGAACATGCTGCCGTGGCCAGCGGAGAGAATGAAGCGATCTCGATTCAGCCAGCGCGGCTCATCGGGATTGATGCTCAAGGCGTGGCCATAGAGAACGGCGCCGATCTCAGCAGCCCCGAGAGGAAGACCGAGGTGACCAGATTTACAGGCCGCCACGGCATCCATGGCAAGACCTCTGGCGTCACGTGCGGCGATTTCAAGGGCGGGGATATTCAGACTCATAAAGGAAAACCGAGAAAAACCTGTGGGTGTTGGGTTGGCAAGGACTATCCGCTTAGGAATTGGGCTTCAAAGCGTGGACAAATTTCACGAACCCCTCCGCCTGTGTCCGCAGACGGCCCAGCAGATCTTCATTGCCCAAACGACCTTCCGGTGTCACATGGGACCCGATCGAGGGCATAAAGACCCGCTCCGGGTATAGATACGCATTGCGATACCCAAAGATGGCCTGCAGATGCTCGACAGGCCGCAAAGCACCCCACATTCCTGCCGCCACACCCGTAAAGCAGACAGGGCGCCTCTCAAAGCTCTCCGGGAAGGGCAGCATGTCGATGAAGTACTTCAGCACACCAGGAAACCCGCCATTGTACTCCGGCGTAACAACATGCACGCCTGAGCTGGAAAGAATCGCCTCGCTGAATGGAGTAAACCCGGACGGTTTATTCGCATAGCTCGCCGGGAGAAAAACCTCCGGCGGCAGAGCAGCCAGGTCCACGATCACTGTTGGCTCTCCCAGACTGCGATAAATCGCATCGAGGTGAGTGACGATTTTAAAGGTGTTGCTGCCCGGACGGTTCGTGCCTGAGATAATGGCGATTTTGGACATGGCCGACACCTTGCACCAATTCCGTCATGGATCAACTCAGGACATACACGGTTTGCATACCTGCCCCCGACCCGGTTTGCTCCCGTGTGACAGACTGGCGAAGAACCTTCTGAAACAGGTCCTTCTCCATCGCTGCGATCTCGGGATAGGAATCGACCACCCCCTTTAGGGGATGGTGTCTCTCCACAATACGAAGCGGCTCCTCAAGCACGTTGGCGATGTAGCCCTCTTGATCGCGAATCCTGGCAAATTTTTGCGCTCGCTCCATGGGATCAGTGATATCCCCCAGCTTGGAGACATAACCCTCGGCCAGCTTCTGGTAATGGAGAAAGAGAAGCTTCTCGGGAGTCCCCGCTCCAAAGAGCTTTCGTGCCTGATCGAGCAGGGAAAGCACCACGGCATTGTCCGCCTGCGGAAACAGCGCCTGCGCTTTTTCCGTAAGGCTGTACAATATCTCCGGCCGTCCCACCCCATGGTGGCGCCGAAAAGTCTGAAGGAAACCGTCTTTTTCCAGATCCAGACAGATCTGCTTGGCTCCCATGTAGCTCATCCCCAACTCCCCTGCGAGCTCCCGGACGGTCAACCCCGCACTCCGTTTCAACACATTGATCGCGTTGAGTCGTTGCGTCCGACCGATCTGAGCTAACAGGCGTTGCATGATAGAGGAATGAAACTGAAAGGAGACATCAGGATTCAGGGTTTCAGGATTACGAATGTTTGTTGATTGCGTCTTTCGACCATCATCATGACTCCGCGAGACATATCGGCCTGGCTCAGGATCGAGGAGAGCTCACCTGCGCCATGCACCGGTTTGCCCGCGGCTTCTGTAATAATATCGCCGGAGAGAAGCCCGGCGGTTGCCGCAGAACTGTCTTCCACCACATCTTTTACCAATGCCCCCCCGGAACGTCCCATCCGCCCGCCGGCATCGGAAAGCACCATTCCGTGCAGGTTTTCCGGCTGAGGCTTGATTTCCTTTTTCCTGGGGGCCGGAGGCCTCACCGGCGTCTGCTCGTCTGGCTGCGGATTAAGCACGCTCGGCGGAATGCCGGGTGGCACAGGGTCCGGCAATACAGTGATCTGAGGCGATATCCGGTTCGAGGCCTGAATCATCCGAGAAGGCTGCTCTCCAGTCTTCACCGCAACGACCATTTCCTGTCCGCCCCGGACCAGATCGAGTTTCACCTCCTGACCGACTTTTTTGTTCAAAATCTCGCGCCTCAATTCCCGAGCCTTCGCCACAGGCACCCCGTCAACCTTGGTAATGACATCTCCCGCGCGCAGATCGCTGCCATAGGCCGGCGTATTCGGCCCGATCTCATCGACCAGGACACCGCTCAGGTTCGGAAAATATGCCTTGGCGCGATCATCCTCATCCACCCCGGTAATCACGATCCCCAGCCAGGAGCGGGCAACCTTTCCGGTCGAGATCAGCTGGCTGGCCACGTCCTTGGCCGTATTGATGGGCAGGGCGAAGCCCAGACCGCGATTCATGCCCGCGATCATCGTGTTGATGCCGATCACCTTTCCATCGATGTCGCAGAGCGGACCTCCACTGTTACCCGGGTTGATCGATGCATCCGTCTGGATGTACTCGGCGATGCTCCCGCTGCCGGTTTCCAGATCACCCCGACCCTTGGCGCTGACGATGCCGACCGTAAACGTGTAGGGCAGATCAAAAGGCGCCCCGAGGGCAAAGGCAAACTGCCCCACCTTCACCGTATCACTGTCCCCCAGATCCGCCGCCGGAAGACCCTGCCCATCAATCTTGAGCACCGCCAGGTCGGTGCTTGGATCGATCCCGACGATCTCGGCGTCCAGCTTGCGGCCATCCTTCAGGCTCACCTTGATCTGACCTGCCACGGCCTCATCAACCACATGGAAGTTCGTCAAAATATGGCCCTGCGAGCTGATGATGATTCCCGATCCTTGCTCGGATTCGAGACTCTTCGGAGCGGGTCCCTGCCAGAAGAACTGCAGCCCCTCAGGTAGCCCACTTAGCTGCCTTCCGGGAGCCTTGCCCACCTCGATAATCACAACCGAGGGAGCGACTTTCTCATAAACGCTGGAAAAGGCACCATTAAGAGACTTTGCCAGCGAATCGGATACCGCCGAGTCCTGGGCGGGCAACGTATTCATTGCCAAAACCAGAAATGCCAGAGTCAAACATCTCATGTCGTGAGATTACGACAGGACGGTCGATTTTCAAGGGGTGCGCGTTTATTGTTGCCACGCCCTGCCAAGCTGTGTTTCAACTGGCCTCCGGAGAACGCCTTAACCGCCTATGAGCAAGAATGAAAAAGGTGGGGCTGACGAGGTCAAAGGGTTTCAGTTGCGCGAAACTCCGATCATCGAGAGTCCCGTAGGATCATCCCCGGTGCCTCAACCTATGGCGGAGCGCGAAACCGATGCCCTTGATCAACTCGGAGATCTGCCTCACTCGTATGGTTCCGACACGATCTTTCTGGTCGCCCAGGAACCCAAGTGGCTTTTTACCTATTGGGATATCGACATCTCAAGGCATCCCGGAGGACAGGCACAACTGCGGGTCTATCGGGGAGAATCGGAATTGGAATCCGAGATCAACGTCCCTTTTGAAACTCGCAACTGGTATATTCCAGTCAAGGAAGCCGGAGCGAGCTATACGGTCGAAATCGGGTACTACAGAGGCCAGGCCTGGCATACGATCTCCCGGTCCGTCACGGTTCAGACGCCTTCAGACAAGGTTTCGGACTCTGAGAGTTTCGACTACGCCAGCATCCCGCTACACCTGAGTTTCCAAAAACTGACGGATAGCATCGAAACGGCCATCCGCTCCGGCGAATCCCTTATCGAAGCGATTTCTCGTCTTCAACGCGAAGGTCACATCGCCTCGCATGTCACGCCTTCGAGCTTTGCAGAGCTGGTCAGCGTCCAGCGTGCCTTGCTTGAGTCGCTGATCGGTGCACCCCTGCTGGAGGAACTGACCAGTGGAGGTCTTTCATCCGCAGAGATCGACTCTCGCATTCGCACCTATCTTGAGGAACGTCTTAGCAGCGCAGGAGCCAGCGAATGGTTCAGCAGCGAGCTTTTACATTCCGCAGGATTGAGCGGCCTCGGGCTGTCGAGCGCACTCTCATCGGGTGAGGTCGGGTCAAGCTGGAATATTGGAGCACTCTCCAGTTGGGCGTCCGGGGCACTGACGAGCTGGATTTCTGCCGCTGGCGCCGGCGCCAGCTGGACATCACAGTCCAGTTGGAATCTCGTTGCGACGACCAGCTGGGCCGTGGAATCTCTCGGCAGTTGGTCCCAGGCAGCTGTCTCAAGCTGGGGGGCTGCCGCCGTCACGAGCTGGCTGCATGCCTTGCAGTCCAGTTGGTTCCAGGCCGCACAAACAAGCTGGATCCAGGCTGGTCAGACGAGTTGGTCACAGGCAGCCCAGTCGAGCTGGCTGCAAAAGGCCGAGACAAGCTGGCTGCAAGCCGCTCAAGCCAGTTGGTCACAGGCTGCACAATCGAGTTGGGCGGCAGGTGCATTGTCCAGTTGGAATCAGGCGGCCCTGTCGAGTTGGACCACTGCAGCAACATCGAGCTGGGGCGGAGCGTCTGAGACCTTGAGTTCGCCCGGCTTCGGAAATCGCGGATTCTTCATGCACGTCAACGCAGAGGTCATCTTCTACGGAGGCACTGACCCTCGCGCCACCGTGACGATCGATGGAAAGCGGATCGCATTGAATCCTGACGGCACGTTCCGGTATCACTTCGTCTTTCCCGACGGCAAATACGAGATTCCCATCGTGGCAACCTCTCCCGATGGCGTAGAGACACGCTCGGCGATCCTGCGCTTCGAACGAGACACCCAGAAATACGGCGAGGTCACCGACACGGCTCAGCCTCCGCTCCCCTCGCCTATCGGACCCGTATCCTGAGGAAATCAGAAAAAGCTCCTGCTCGCCGAAAGATCGCAGTCGATCCTTTGGCTGAGCAGTTTTTCAAGTATCTGGAGGCAGAGAAGAATGCCTCACCACATACTCTGACGGCCTACCGTCAGGCGATGCAGGGCTTTCAGAAGTTCCGTCCCAATACGTACTGGAAAGCCGCCAAGGCCCAGGATTTCCGGGAGTACATGCTCTTCCTGATGAAAGCCGGGAAAGCCCGGGCGTCGGTACGCGCTCAATTCTCCGCCCTGCGCAGCCTGTATCAGTTTCTCCGCATGCGCGGCCTCGTCACCACTGATCCGCTCAGTGAAATCAGCATGCCAAAGGTCGAAAAAAGCCTGCCGCAATTTTTCACCAACTCACAGGTGGAAACCCTACTGCAAAAGCCCGTCGAGGAAGAGAAAACCAAGCAGGCTCCGCCATGGATGCTCGCCAGGGATAAAGCAATCTTCGAGCTCTTTTACTCCACAGGCATCCGCCTTTCCGAACTCGTCTCCCTCGACGTCCGCGATTTGGACCCGTACTCAGAAACAATCCGGGTCATCGGGAAGGGTTCGAAGGAACGCATCTGCCCGGTCGGCTCCTTTGCACTCGAGGCCATCTCGCATTATCGCAGCCAGGCCAATGTTCATGCAGGCCCGCTCTTCATCAACAAATCCCGCCGTAGGCTCACGGGCCGTTCGGTTTGGCTGGCGATGAAAAAGCACCTGCGCGCGGCCGGACTGCCCGAAACCATGAGCCCGCATAAACTGCGGCACACTTTTGCCACTCACCTGCTGGACAACGGAGCGGATCTCCGGAGCGTCCAGTCTTTGCTCGGCCACGCCAGTCTCTCCACGACGCAGATCTATACTCATGTCACAGCCGATCGCCTGAAGCGCGCCTATGAAAATGCCCATCCACGGGCGTAAAAAAAAGCGGTGATCCGAAGATCACCGCTTTTGAAGATTTCGAGATCTGGAGAAGAGTTCCTTAAAACGGAAGCGACTTCGCCAAATTGACCTAAAGCTCGTACAGCCTACTTGACTGCGCCCGCCTTGCGGAGCGTCTTGTAAGCGCCGTTCTTCGAGATCGTCTTGTGGGCGCGAGCCGTGGCCTTGACGGTTACGAACTTCTTGAGTTCCGGAACCCAGACGCGCTTGGTTTTGAGGTTGGGCAGATGCCAGCGAGGCACCACCTTGGTCACGTGCATGCCAATGCCGCCTTTTTTCTTGGCGAGGCCTCGGCGGTGGATCTTGCCACCGCGTTTCGGGCTGGCTCC
Organism: Terrimicrobium sacchariphilum; assembly: GCF_001613545.1. Lineage (NCBI taxonomy): Bacteria > Pseudomonadati > Verrucomicrobiota > Terrimicrobiia > Terrimicrobiales > Terrimicrobiaceae > Terrimicrobium > Terrimicrobium sacchariphilum. Next base: position 2,584,167 of record NZ_BDCO01000002.1, on the reverse strand, counting down.
TGTAATTTCACACTTTCTAGCCATGATTTTTGGAAAAGGGGGTGATGTTCGTTTCGATTTGTCTGTTGGTCAAGCCCGTTTTTTCAAGAGCTCGAGGTCGGCGTCGACCATGATTTTTACGAGTTCGGCGAATTTCACCTTCGGCTCCCAGCCGAGCTGACGCTTGGCCTTGGCCGGATCACCCACCAGGAGGTCCACCTCTGCCGGGCGCTCGTAGCGTTCGTCGTGTTTCACAAACTCCTTCCAGTCAAGATTGACATGATTGAAGGCGTGCTCGAGGAATTCGCGAACGGTGTGGGTCTCGCCGGTAGCCACCACGTAATCGTCGGGCTGATCCTGCTGTAGCATGAGCCACATGGCCTCGACGTACTCCGGTGCATAGCCCCAGTCCCGCTTGGCATCGATGTTGCCGAGGAAGAGTTCCTTCTGCAGACCGAGCTTGATAGCGGCGACGGCACGGGAAATCTTGCGGGTCACGAAGGTCTCGCCACGACGCGGGCTCTCGTGGTTGAACAGGATACCGTTCGTAGCAAACATGTTGTAGCTCTCGCGGTAGTTCACGGTCGCCCAGTATGCGAAAACCTTGGCGGCACCGTACGGGCTACGAGGCCAGAACGGAGTCGTCTCAGTCTGCGGCACTGCCTGAACCTTGCCGTACATTTCGCTGCTGGAGGCCTGATAAAAGCGGGAATTCACACCCGCCTCGCGCATGGCCTCGAGGATGCGGATCGAGGCGACGCCGGTAACATCTGCGGTATACTCCGGGATATCAAAGCTCACACGGACGTGGCTCTGCGCGCCGAGGTGATAAATCTCATCCGGTTTGAGGTTGTAGATCAGCTTCACGAGCTGCACCGAATCCGCAAGATCACCGTAATGCAGGAAGAGCTTCACGCCATTAACGTGGGGATCCTGATAGAGGTGATCGATGCGGGACGTGTTAAATGTACTCGCACGGCGAATGATGCCGTGAACCTCGTAACCCTTGGAGAGAAGCAGATCGGCCAGATAGGAGCCGTCCTGCCCGGTGATGCCGGTGATGAGCGCTTTTTTCATGCGGAGAGTAACTGATTTTGGATGGAGAGGAGGGATTGGATGCCTTGGCGTCCGAGGTCGAGCATGGCGGTAAGCTCGGCGTCCGTAAAGACCGCTTCCTCGCCTGAACCCTGCACTTCGACATATTCGGATTTGTCAGTCATGACCAGATTCATATCAACAGAGGCGTCCCTGTCTTCGAGATAGTCCAGATCCAGACGCGGTTCTCCGTCCACGATGCCCACGCTGACTGCTGCTACGCGGCGCTTCATTGGCAGTCGGGAAAGCTTCCCTTGATTGACCAAAGCGCGCAGGGCAAGCTCCACCGCCACACAGGCACCGGTTATCGATGCGGTGCGGGTACCGCCATCCGCTTGCAAAACATCACAATCGATCCAGATAGTCCGCGAGCCTATTGCACTCAGATCGACCGCCGCGCGAAGAGAACGCCCGATCAAGCGCTGGATCTCCGTCGATCGCCCATCGATCTTGCCGCGGGTCGCATCGCGCGTCTTGCGAGACAGCGTAGAGTACGGCAGCATCGAGTACTCGGCCGTCAACCAGCCACCCTGCACCCCCTGCTCTTTCATCCAGCGGGGCACGGTATCCTCGATCGATGCGGCGCAAATCACCCGTGTACTGCCAAAACTGCACAATACGCTTCCCTGAGCGTTCGGAGCGATACCCGGTTCCAGGGCAATTTTCCGCAACTCAGAGGGTGATCTGTTATCTCGGGACGGCATGAGCCGGACAAGATGCTCAGTTTGCCTCTCTGGAGACAAGCCAGATTTGGAAACCCATAAAGATTCCATCCCGTCCACTAAAGGGGTGCGGGATTCCTGAACGTCACTTCTTTCAGCTTCGATTCCTTAAGACGGAGAATGCATTGCTCCTTCCCGCAAAAAATGAACGGGAACAGTCCTCCCTTTTTCCTGAGTGCCTCTTCTTCAGATCTCGGCGCCAGAACAAAAACACACTCGCTAGTGCCCCATCCCGGCCCCCCTTCCCCTGGAGTCACTGCTCCGAAGGTACCCCACACATATATCCGCTCCTTTCCATGCCATGTCCCGAAACGAACCCGCAGGGCGATAAAGTCATATCGCATCGATTCCCGGCTCAGGCTTTGCAGCATCTCGGAAATGGCCGTGAGCGCAAGCTGGTCGCAAGAATGAACGGGAAAGTACCGTTCGCGTAATCTTTCGGTGTAGCCTGCCAGCCACATCGCCACCGCCGCAAAGCCCAATACAATCACAGCGCAAACTGCCACCAGAAGTACCAACTCCAGAAAGAACTCCCCTGCGGTGAGCTCGTTTTTGAGCCAGACAGGAACATCAGTCCGATCACTTGCTTCGAGGGAAACCTGCATGGTCTTTTAGGGCTCCTGCGATTTTCAATTTTATCTGCTTGCCCCGCAAGAACCTTCCGGGTAGGTTACGCGACTCGACGATTTCCGTCGAGGTGATCAACAGATCACACCTGTCGGGCCGTGGCTCAGCTTGGTAGAGCGCCTCGTTCGGGACGAGGAGGCCGCGAGTTCGAATCTCGCCGGCCCGACCAGTTTCCTTCCTGTATTTATCAGGGTTCCCGGATTGCCAGACTTAAGCAGGGATACAATTTTCTCTTCAAGGAATCGGGACCGCGCAGCGACAATCAGGGGCCACGCCTGCAAGGGCTGGTACCCCAGCCAATTCGGAGCGTAGATCATCCGCAATGGTTTTCTATTTTCCCCATCCCCTCCTTCCGTTCAGGAAGGCCACTCATCGACTGCTGAGAGCCAGGCTTGGAGTCGGAATATCGATCCATTTTCCGGGAACGAGGACTTCGGTAGGATGTTCCGGGAATCCGACTTTGTTGCGCATGAGCTGATTGATAACGACCTCACTCGCTTTGCGTCCCAAGGTTTCATGGCTTTCATCAATTCCAGGGAACTGGGAATCCCGGGACCGGTTTAGACAGGAGATTTGCACTCCTCTTCCATCCTGCCGGTGGCATGGGACTCCCATCGCGGCCAGGCGTGGAGCTTCATCTCCGATTGCGGTGATCAGTGCGTCGGGCTTCCACCGTTTGAACCATCGTCGAAATTCCTCCTCGGAAGTGTCATGCACGGTTCCCACAAAAGGCTCCAATTTTGGCAAATCCGAAAACTCCCATTGCGACATCAGATATCCAGCCATCCATAATGACGGAATCTCGTGAATATGAGAAAGAGTCGGCTGACAGAATCCGATCCGCCGACAGCCGCGCGCGAGCATGGATTGATAGCACATAACCATGCTCTGGGTGTGATAGGTGGAAACCCGGTTCACCGCCGGTTGCCTCCAAGTGTGGCTCACAGCGACAGCCGCATAATTTTCCCACCGAAAATTCAACTCGGGCCACCTGTGGGAAAGGCGCGGCGCCGCCAGAATGATGCCTTGAATCCCCCTCGCCCGCAAACGTCTGTCGACCAGCTCCGGTGAGGAATCCGGAGCTCGCAGGCAAAAACATTCCACATGATATCCATGCTGATTTGCCTCCTTGCGATACCCCTCATAGTTCGCCGAATAGGTTTCTCGATGCCAGTCCAGCCAGGCATGCTCGGAAACCTCATCAACCAAAATGGCGATACAGCCGAAGTCTTGTGGACTGCGCCCCTCCCGTATGGTGGTCATTAAGGAGGTCACGTACGGGTTGGGGCGATAATCCAGCTCACGGGCCATCTGCTGCACCCGTTCTCGCATTTTCAGGGAAACACGGGGGTGGTTCCTGAGCGCCATCGACACGGTTGCCTGGGTAACTCCCAGCTGTCGGGCGATAGTGAGCTGATTTGCCATATGCTTATTGTTATAAGCACCAGACAATTTGCAAGCTCTGAGCACCTATTGTTCACTCAAGCAGCGCCCGAAACGTATCTTCCCAACAGAAGCCACCTCAGACGCATCCAACATCCAACCCCAGACCCACGAGAAGACCATGAAATCACGTTATCCCGCCCTTCGGGCACTTCCCCTGCTTGCCTTGATGCTCGTCCTTGCCGGGCACCCGCTTCAATCAGCTCTCGTTTATTATATCCCCTTTGATGATGGGACGAATGCCAGCCTGGCTAATTATGGCAACCTGGGAGGGACAGCGACCATCAGTGGAACTCCGGCACCCACGGCCAGTTCAACCTCGGTAGCGCCCAATATCGGCAGCAAGTATTCGGAAGATTGGCAGACGCCTACCAGTACGGCAACCGGATCTGTCGTGCTGCCTAATAGCACGACCCAGTTTCGCATGAACACCACAGGCAGCAAGATGTCGATCAGCACCTGGATCCTTTGGGACGGATCGTTCAACGGATCGGCACTGTCTGGGGTAGTCAATGCCATGAACGCCTCCAATAACGTGGGCTGGTCTCTGTACGTGACAAACGATGGAACCCTCCGGTTTCTCTACAACACCTCCTCCAGCACCTTTCTCAGTCGTTCCAGCTCGGGCGGAGCTGTCTCGACCGGAACGTGGCTAAACGTGGCAATCACGCTGGATCTCTCCACCACCAGCCCATTGAACATGTATGTCAATGGAAGCTCCGTGTACTCCGGCACTCTTGGAAATGTCACCCTCAATACGACCACGCAGGCCATCTCGCTAGGGTCCGTGGACGGGGGGCGCTCCCTGAACGGAAACATGGACGATTTTGCCATGTGGGATACCGTTCTCACATCCGCCAAGATCAAATCAATCAACACGGCCCCCACTCTACTGAATGGGTACAACGCAGGCATAATGAACAGCCTGTTCACCGCTTACGACACCATGGGTTCCCAGACGGTAGGGAGCCTGACATGGAACTACTCGACAAATTTCGACGTGACCGGCCATTCACTCGGGGATACCTGGAAGGCTTCCAACGGTGAGTACTACATGTGGCTGGCAGGAACATCCTCCAGCGCCCTGGGACTCCAGGCGGTTCCCGAACCGGCATCCATCTGGTTGATCGTGGGTGGGAGTTTCTTCCTTATTAGTATACTCCGGCGCAAGCGGCGCTAAATTCATCCCCCCAGTTCTTATGAATCACACAAAAATTGCCGTTCTTTCGCTCCTTGCCGCCGCCATCGTGCCAGCCATAGCCGATGAGTCTGGCCCCCTCTACCGGCTCGATTTCACCGACGGATCATTCGCCAATACGGGCTCGGTCGGAGGAGAGGCGGAGCAAAATCCTGCCTACAAGGGACCGACGACTGTTCAAATCGAACCAGATGACAAGAACATCTGGTCGGCAAAGTTTGATCCGTATCCCAATGGTTCCCGGGGGCCCTCACTGGAGCTCCCGGACAGCTCTGGACAACTCCGGCTCGGCGGAGCAGACGATACACTCACGGTCGCGGCATGGGTGAAATGGAATGGCCCGGACCAACATCCCGATGACAAGCAGCCGATCGTCTGGAAGGGCATTGATGACACGTATGCGAGCTGGATCTTTTCACTAAATACGGCGGGCAGCCTCCGGTTTGACTGGAAAAAGGCCGGGACCGGTGGCAGCCAGCGAATCACCGAGGAAACAATCTCCGCCGGGGAATGGCATCATGTCGCCATGGTCTGGAAAAACGCCGATCCAGGCGGGCTCGCTTTTTACATCGATGGCAACCCGGTAAAGGCAACCGTCCCGTACACCGGCGGAGGCCCCCTGGAAAGCGGGGACAAGCCTATCATCATCGGTGCGAATCCCAATGGTCACATGCCTCTCAACGGCTCTCTCCGCGGGCTTCAGCTCTTCAACAGGGCGCTAGAACCCGAAGAGATCGCTGAACTGGCAAAACCCTGACTCATCCCGATGCTTCAGCCTCTCCCCCCTCAAAAACAATCCGGCTTCACCTTGGTTGAGCTCCTGATCAGCATAAGCATCGCTGGCACCTTGGCGGCTTTGCTTTTTGCGACTCTGCCACGCATCCAACAGCGCGCGGCGGAGGCTAAATGCATTGGCAACCTCCATACAATTGCCAATGCCAGCGCGATCTATGTGGGGGAGTACGGTTTCTGGCCGTCCTTCAACCGTGAGGATGTCAACAATCCCTCGGCCTATGGCTCGCACCCTTGGTTCTATTCTCTGCTAACTCAAAAGTACCTCCCTTATCGCACGGTGGATCGGGACGGCTATCCCTGCATGGTCGCCGACGCGCTGATCTGCCCGGCCAACAAGACCAACCCGGGCTCCAGGTATCAATGGACCTCTGCGCCGTTTCCCTGGCGATCGAACTACACCACCACCACCTACTGGGGTAACAATGGCGGCAAGCCCGACGTCATTCCCGGCGCCGGTGACCGGATCCGGCCGAGTGTCATCACGAATTCGAGTGCGATCTACCTGATCGACTCCACCTCGTCGTCCCAGGCCGGCTACCCGAGCCAGGCGGCCGACTGGAACTCCAAGAACAGCTTTATCGCCAAGGTCCATAGTGGCGGAGCAAATGCCCTGCTGGCCAATGGCGCCGTCGTCCGCATCACGCCGACCACGCATCCCGACATTGCGTCCACGAAGTACTGGGATCCCCGCTTTCAGCAATAATCTCTCGCGCCACAACACCATGACTGAACTCGCATCTCTTCCTGACTTGTCTCTGGACGCCTCCGGCCATTTTCGGTTGACGACCCCGACCGGAGCTCTCTGGACGACGAGTGGTCCGCTCCTCATTCTCCACTACTACGATCGGCAGCATCCGCGCGCCCAGTTGGTGGCCGCACCATCCGGCGATGGTCAGGCATTTGGCACAGCCGGAACGCCTTCCCTTTCGGCGCAAGGATTTCTCAGAAGGGTGTCGTCCAGCGACGGAGTCATTCGAGCAAGGGCAGACTTTCCTAATATTCAAATCGCGATCGACTTTGAAATCCGCCGCAGCAAAACGGGGTTCAGCTTCCGCATCGCGGACGATGGCGTGGTGGAAAATCATTCAAGCCTTTACCGGATCCTCCGCATCGAAGTACTGCCGGAGTTTGGGGCCGCAATCACGGGAGAAAAGGGCTACCTCACCCTGCCCAACTGGTCGGGCTGCCAGACGTTCTACGACAAGTCGTACCCGCGTGAAGTTCGTCAGACGATCTACAGCAGCAACGACCAGTGGGAATACAACTGCAATATGGGGCTCTTCGGGATTACACGTGCCCAGGGCACCCTTTGTGGAATCGTGGCAGCCGGAGACTACGACGCCGAGCTGATTTGCCGCGTGCATTGGGAGCAGGCCCGGACGAACAGCATTCATCCCTGCTTTGTGTACCGGTGGCAGCAGGAGGATGAACGAATCCCTGGACCGCGCGAGATACTCTACCTCTCCGCGCCTGAGGACGCGGCTGAGGGTGAAGGATACGCTTTCTGCGGAACCTCTTACCGCGACTTTCTCCGCCGTGAGCGTGGGTTGCTTTCCTGGAAGGAGAAAGCAGAGACACGCCCCGTGGTCCTCGACTACCGGGACCGGTTTTTCCTGAAGATTTTCATGGCTTACAAAGAGCCGCAAGCCGACGGCCATGGCCGCTACCACGCCACCTGCACGTTTGCCGAGGCACGCGCGATCCTGGAGGATTGCTTGCAGCGCGGCATTCGCAATCTCGCGGTGATGCTGGTCGGCTGGGGCGTGGATGGACATGACGGGATGCCGCCAACCCGCTTCCCGGTGGACGAACGTCTCGGCGGCGAAGAGGCCTTCCGGCAGCTGATCTGCTGGTGTGCCGAGAACGATATCCTCCTGGGCGTGCATGATTCCTATGGCGAAAGCTATGAATGCTCGCCGGAGTTTGATCCGGCGGATGTCATACGAAACCGGACTGGTGAGCTCTGGCAGGGCGTGATTTGGAGCGGTGGGCAGGTCCACAAGACCTGTCCCGGAGTCTTCGTCGATAAACACACCAAACGCGATGTCCCCCGCCTAAGACAACTAGGCATTTACGGCCATCATCACGTGGACGCGATCGGCAGCTTCATGACCTGCTACTCGGAGGACCACCCGCTCCCGCATCGGTCGGATTTTGCCGCAGAGGTGCGTCGGATGTTTCATTTCATTCAAGCCGAGATGGGCAGTGTCTCCACTGAGATGCCTTTCGGCCCCTATTTCGAGGCGGTTGACGGGTACTTTCACAGCTACTCGCACCCAGGGCCGTGGCATCGCGCCTCCGCGGTGGGGCAGTACTTCCTCGACCGCACGATTCCGCTGCTGAGCATCGTCCTGCACGGAAGCATCAACTGCGGCGAGGGCGCGGGAGAGCTCAGGACCGATCCGCTCTTCTGGCTCGACTGGGGATTCGTTCCGACATGGGAGGTCTGCATGACTCCTTCCAAGTCTTTCGGTATTCCGGCCTATCAATCGGTGGCGGCAGATCTTTCCGCCATTTATGCGCAGTACTTCGGCCGAGACAACCTTGCTGCCACCCTCAATCCGCTCACCATCGAAGGCCGCTGGGAACCAGGCGAGGGCGTCTCGTGCACCCGCTATTCCGATGGCACCGAGGTGCTCGTCAATCGCTCCGAGTTTGCGTGGCAAGATCTCGCTCCGCAAAGCTACCGAATCAATAGTCCTGCGACAGCACGTCGAGACTCCTGCGAGCCGGCGCTCGCCTGAAAATCTTCAGCCCTTCCTCCATGAAGTTGTTCCCGTTGAGACCCCGTATTTTTCCGTTCGTTCTCGCCTTGGCTCTCGCGGCCATATCGTGCTCTTCCGTGGGCGCGGAAGAACCTCCAAAAACCATCTTCGCCCACTACATGGGCTGCTATCCCACCGGATATGGGCCGACCGAGACTCATTGGCAAAATCAGGCGACGGAGATGAAGCACGACAGCGCGAACTTTCTCGCGGCCAATGGAGGCCGCATCGTGAACTGGCCGCTGGTTCCGCAAAATCGCAGGCTGACTCCGGCACAGGACGCGGAGCTGGAAATTCGCCGCGCGATCCGCGGTGGTATTGACGGGTTCGCCGTCGATGCCTGGGCAGGTCGAGATCAAGCCAAGGCTGTGCTGGATGAACTCTTCGCGGCGGCCGAGAGGATTGGGAAACCTTTTGCACTCACCGTCTGTCTCGATCCCGCCTGCCACGAAAAACGCGATACCGGCAATCACATCGACACGTACACGGAAACAATTCGATGGCTGCTCGAGCGCCACGGCCAAAGCCCTCACCTCGCCCGACGCGATGGCAAGCCGCTGATTTTCGGCTATGGTTCCAATGGAATTATCTTTGATCCCGCTTTTCGCGCTTTGCCGGAGACTCCAGAAAAATGGGCTCGCGTGGCGGAGGCTTACCATCAAGTGGAGAAGAATGTCGGCCAACCCCTCTTCTTCCATTTCTGCTTCGATAATCTTGGTTCGAAGCCTCCGGAAATTCGCCAGCAAGCTGCAGCGTGGGCGGGCAAGGAGTTCGGGGCGGTCGGCGGATTCCTGGGCAATGGCTGGGATGACGACGAAGCCACGATCGCCGCTATCAAATCCGGCGGGGCTGAATGGAGCCAACCCCTCTTCTTCCAATATAATAATAAAGCTGGGAGTCTCATCGTGGAACCCGGCACCGACAAATTGCGCAAGGCTTGGAAAAAAGCCCGCGACACCGATGCCACGCTCCTGCAGTTCGTCACCTGGAACGACTACGGCGAAGACACCGTGCTGGCACCCGGTTACAGCACCAACTACACGATCCTCAGCCTCAATCGCTATCTCTCGGATTGGTGGAAACAGGGACGCGAACCCCAGGTGGACAAAGATCAGCTTCACCTGATCTTCCGACGGTCAATCAACGGAGCCGAAGCCTTTCCCTTCCACACTCGCCGAAGGGTGGATGGCGTGCTGGAGATTGCGAGCATCCTGACGAGCCCCGGCCGCATCACCGTCCCTGGCTATAATCTGACCTACGAAGCTCCGGCTGGACTTTCCGTACGGCAGGTTCCACTTCAGACAGGCGAAGTTTCCGCCACACTTTCCCGCGATGGTCAGGATGTTCTTTCCGTGACAGCCCCGGAAAAAGTCACCGACCATCCTTTCCGTGAAGACAATTCGATGGTCTGCTTTTCCAGCAACTTCCTGGACGAGTGGCGCACGGATTTTGGCGATACGCCTCCCCTGCTCTACAGCGAATACGGAGACATCGATGGAGATGGGCTGCCCAACTGGTTTGAGATGTATTATTTCGGAAAATTCCCCGACCTTTCCACCGCCACGGCGGCCCAGCCCGGCGACGATCCCGACGGCGACGGACGAACCAACCTGGAAGAGTGGCAGGATCGGACAAATCCCCTCACCGCGGAACGTCCCTACGAGCCTGGTTATGTCTGGGACATGTCCTCGATCACAGAAAACAGCCTCAGCTTCAACCCGGACCGCGACTCTCACGAGCGTGACGTGTGGTTCTATTTCTACAAACACGGCGACGCTGGAAAGATCGCCCACGACGGCCATTACACACGCATGCCCTCCAGCTGGCAGGATGTTCCCTATGCGGGAAAGATGGCCCACCTCTCTCCTCCTCAGGATCCCGAGGGGATACCCTACAAATATCTTCATGGCTGGATCGCCCACCGCCAAGCCTCCGATGGCCGTTGGCAAATGATCATGCGGCCACGCGCCAACGCGGCGGTGATTGTCGGCTGGAAAAGCCCGGTGGACGGAAAAGTCAGCGTCTCGCTGGATGTCGCGGAGGTTAACGGCGCGGATCCGCTCATTCTGGAATTGAGCCGCAACGAGGAATCCGCCCCACTCCATACGGAATCGATTCCCGCTGGCAGCACCGCGCAGATCGCCTCCGGAACCATCGAGGTCAAAAAAGGCGACTTCCTTTATCTGGTCGCTGACGCAAACCCCCGCTCGGACAGCCCGTTTGCAATGGTGGAAAACCTACGGGTAAAACTGGAGACGCTTAATGACTAGGACTCTCGCCACAGCAGCGCTTTACCTGGGCGCAACACTGGCTCTCGTCGCCGGGGAAACACCCCGCGTCTTTGCCCACTACATGACGTGTTTCTCCGCCACGCCGGAGTTCTATCAACGCGAAATCCAGCTGGCGCGCCGCTACGGCATCGACGGCTTCGCTCTCAATTGCGGCGAATGGAAGAAACCGCTTCCTGATGGCTCCATCCAGGACAGCATTTATGTGCGTAACGCGGATTTCCTTTATCAGGCGGCCAAGGAAACCAGCCCCGATTTCAAACTGTTCTTCTCGCCGGATTTTGCAGGCAAGGCCATTAGCGAGCATACGGACCTGAACCTCAGCGATATGGTCAATCGTTACGCCGACCACCCCAACCAGTTTTACCATGGCGGAAAGCAGTTTCTCTCAGGGTACTCCGGGCGGCTCGATCAATATGCTGGAGCCAAAGAAAAGCTCCGCGCCTCCGGCCGAGACATCGTGCTCGTTCCCGCGGCTTCGCTGGGGGCTCCTTATCCGGTGACCTGGAGTTACGAGAGTGCCCTCAAGCTTCTCCCGGAGGGAGGCCCTCTCGACGGACTCTTTCGCTTCACCTGCGACGGCTCGGTATCCGATCTCGTCGAGGTCAACTCGCTCGGCCGCCGAGTGACGCTCTTTCGAGACAAACTTTACATAGCAGGTGCGTGCCCGGCCTACAACAGTCCCAATCTGCGCGACTTTGCAGGGATGAGAGGTTACATCGCCATGTGGGAAGGACTGATCCGCGACAGCGCTGACTATGTCGAGATTGTTACCTGGAACGACTATAACGAAGACTCAATCCTAACGCCTTATCGATGGCGCGCTGGCGGAAAAACGCAACCCACCGACAAGCGCTACTTCAATCGCGACGAAAGCTTCCTCGATGTTACCGCTTACTATGCCGAATGGTTTAAGAAGGGTGTGCGTCCTGCGATCACCCAGGATAAAATCTATTTCGCATATCGGAACCGCAGCCGCGAGCTTACGAAGATCTGGGACGAAAAGGAAAAGAAGTGGGATGACATTCGCTTCACCCGCTACCCCTACGATCAGATCCACGATGATGTCCGTGACATGGTCTACGTCACCGCATTCCTGACCGCTCCTGGTACGCTTGAGATTGCACAGGGCGACCAGGTGGACCGCTTTCCGCTCGCCGCCGGTGTAGTCCATGCGGAGGCGCCGCTGCGGCCCGGCTTTACGCCGCAATTCCGCCTGCTGCGAAATAAAGACATGCTGATCGACGTCGCGGGACGCAAGGAGATCGTCTCCGAGGCCACAGCCACCCAGCAAAACAGTGTGCAGGCCTATCATCTCGCCAACCGCACGTGGATGAGCGGGGCCGTCGCCGGGAAACCGACACACTCCTTTGCCCTCGACGACAAGACGCTGAAACCCGGCAGTGAACCTCTCGTGATCGCGACAAAGTCTCTCGGCGATGCGCCATATAACTTTCGCCTCACCTATCGCAACTCCGGGTCAACCGAAGCCCGTCTGACTCTCTATGCCAATGGCGCACCGGGTGCAGAAGGAGAGTTCCCGCAATATTTCCCGCTCACCCTACCGCCCACTGGAGGGGAATACCGCACCATCTCGTTCTTCTGGTCGACCTGGGACGCCAATACTCGCTTCACTATCAGCAGCGATCATTCCGATGACGCAAAGCTTGCCGGCGCTGACTATAACGATTTCGGTGAAGCGACGCTGCACAGTCTCGAGCTCATCCCCATCGAGATAGCGAAATCCTCACCCGCGCCTGAAGCCAGGCATCCCGAGCTGGTCGCCATCCCTGGTGGTGAGTTCATGATGGGCGGGCCCGGTGGCTCCCTAGACGAATCTCCGGCTCGCCGCATAAAGGTCTCCCCCTTCGCACTCGGAAAATTTGAAGTCACCAACGCGGAATTCGAGCGCTTCCTGCCCGCCCATCACAGTCTCCGCGATGGGTTCTCATGGCGCGACCGCGAACCCGTGATTTACGTCTCATGGACGCAAGCGGCCGGTTACTGCAACTTCCTCTCGCGGGAAAATGGCCTTGTCCCATTCTATGACGAAAAGACCTGGCAGCCTGTTCCCGGAGCCAACGGTTTCCGCCTGCCCACGGAGGCCGAGTGGGAATACGCCGCCAGCGGTCGCGGTGAAAATCGCACCTATCCGTGGGGCAACGAACCCCCAACGCACAACCTCGGAAATTTCCAGCTCGACGCGAGCATGAGCATGTCTCCCAAGCGTACGGCCTCGGTCGGCGGAGGCGTCGAGGTCGTCGGCGATTTCCCGGAGGGCGCCTCGCGCGATGGGGTGATGGATCTCGCTGGCAACGTCTCCGAGTGGTGCAACGATACCTTCCGCGATTACACCCCGGGAGATGCCACCGATCCGCTCAGTACGCAGACCTCGCCATATCGCGCGATCCGCGGCGGCTCGTGGGGTTACTACAACCACTCGCAGCGCGTTCGGGACCGGGAATACAACAGCCCCGGCTTCGGCGGCTACATTTACATCGGCTTCCGTGTCGCCATCAATGCGGACGGACTGGCCCAGCTCTCCAAATAGACCATGGTATCACCAACGGAGAAGCTCTCGCTCACACCGGCCAATACCCTCCACAGGCATCCACCCGCTGGTTTCGCCGAACGTGATTTTCAAGGCATTCCCGGCATCGAGTGGCTCCATGGCGGTACGCTTTGGGCCTGCTGTTATGGGGCGAGGCAGGCCTGGCATGGCGGCTTTCTCATCGACGAGCGTGAACACGTCTCCTACCCGAATTTTACGCAGGCCGCCGACGGCACAATCCACTTGATCTACGACCACGCACGGAACGTCTCGGGCGATATTCTCCATGTGGAGCTGACCGAGCATCAAATCCGCGAGGGACTTCCCGTGCTTCAGCGCGACGTCATGAACAGCTTCCAGCCAGCGTAACGCCCCGTCTGGCCAACCTCGATCCACCCATACTCATGTCTCCTGAAATCCTCGCGCTGGCCGACCAGGCTCTGGTTCCGCCGGTTCTCAATCTCGCACCGCTTCCTCGTTACGGATATGATCAGCTCGATTACGGGATGACCGTCGGAGTAGAACGCACGTACGGAGGTCGCCTTTGGGCCTCATGGATCGGCGGCGGCGACAACGAGAAAGCCTTTCTGGTAGTCGCCACCAGCGACGACGACGGGATTTGCTGGTCTGACCCTCGCCTGGTGATCGACGCTCACGACGAAAGTCTTCCGATGGCCCGTTCGGTAATAAGCGGCGTGCCATGGCTCGATCCTCAGGGGCGACTCTGGCTCTTCTTTTCACAGTCCATGGGGTACTACGATGGCCGCATGGGTATTTGGGCGGCACGTTGCGACGACCCCGATGCCGACTCACCGCAATGGACGCAACCCCAGCGACTCTGGCACGGCTTCGCCCTCAACAAACCCACCGTGCTCTCAACCGGTGAGTGGATGCTTCCCGCCGCGCTCTGGCCTCGTGACCTGATGAACTGCTCGATGGTAGAAAGCACATCGGAAGTATCCAGCCCATTTCTTGAGAGTTTTCATGAACTCGACCCATACCGGCTGGGCAACGTTATCGTTTCGAGCGATCTAGGCCGCACTTGGGAACGACGCGGGGGAGCCACTTTCCCCTGTGCGGTGGATTTCCTGGAGCAGATGATCGTGGAACGGCGAGATGGTTCACTCTGGATGATCGTGCGTACGCTCAAGGATGGCATGTGGCAAAGCGTGTCTCTTGACCGCGGCGCGACCTGGACCACTGGCGAGCCATGGCTGCCCCACGTTAACTCTCGGCACTTCATTCGCCGTCTTCCCTCGGGCCGTATCCTGCTCGTAAAGCATGGTGTGCCCGTGGACACACGTCCCCAGAGTCGCTCCCATCTCACCGCATACTTATCCGACGACGATGGCGTTACCTGGCAAGGTGGTCTCGTTCTCGATGAGCGCGAAGGTGTCAGCTATCCGGATGGAACCACCGCACCCGACGGTACGATCTACATCACCTATGATCGTAACCGCGACACCGACGGTGAAGTCCTGCTGGCACGTTTCACCGAGCTGGATGTTCTCACCAAATGTCTGGTCTCTCCCGGCGCGGTGCTGCGTCAACTCGTCAGCCGCCCCAATCCCCAAGCCGTGGAAACCCGCCACGCAGAGCGTAAATCTCTTCTGCTCCGCCGACTGATTGGCGACAGCGATATTTCTTTTGTATCCATCCCAAGCTGGCTTGCCTGGAACGGTGTTGGTTCCATCGAAATGGAAAAACTCAACATGAACAACGGCGGAGCGCTGCCAGCTCTTGCTCATCCGCTTCCTCCCGAAATCGGGCATAACCGCGATGTTCAATGGAAGGAACTCTTTCCGGTGGAATTCCGAAACGGAGTTGGTTCAGCTCACGCCGACCATAAGGGCGAAGGCTTCGTTTCCTTTGAAAGCATTTCCCCGGCGCTCGAAGGAAAGGTCGGCTACGCCCGTACGTTCGTGCATAGCGCGACCGAGCGCCCGGCCATTTTTCTGCTCGGCTGCGACTATTGGATGCAATTTCGTGTCAATGGAGAGTGCTTCATCGACCACAGTCGCGAGATTCGCCCCTCATGGACGCCCGAACCTCATGAGTTCCGCTGCGACGTACCACTCCGCGCAGGCTGGAATTTGCTCGAAGTCAAA
Organism: Terrimicrobium sacchariphilum; assembly: GCF_001613545.1. Lineage (NCBI taxonomy): Bacteria > Pseudomonadati > Verrucomicrobiota > Terrimicrobiia > Terrimicrobiales > Terrimicrobiaceae > Terrimicrobium > Terrimicrobium sacchariphilum. The sequence continues at coordinate 2,568,596 of NZ_BDCO01000002.1, read as the reverse complement.
GTTGCCTCCGGACAACAGGGGTTTGCCTTTGCCTGCCAAGTCGACGACTCCGGCGATTTGAAGTTTTCCAGTCAATCCTCGGCAAACGATCTCCGAGCCTGATCGAGGTTGATTCCGGAAACGACCATCCTTTCGGGAAACAGTCTGAGCAGGGACAACAGCCAAATAGCCTGCTGCAAAGTCTGACGCTGTCGGATTGACTAATTCCGGCTCTCTGATTCGCAATCCACAAGAATACCGTACTAGTACGACATCCCGCAAAACAAAGACCTTTGCAGCAAGGCGGCATTGTCACCGAAGTTCGAAAAAACGCCTATTCCCTCGGCTCAAAGAGCCGTTTCCATAGTACCGGGTGCCAGCGGCAAGATTCCGGGGATTATCGCTTGGTTTATAGCAGTGTTTCCCCTAGATACGCCCTTTGTGACTTCCCTCAAAAGCGTCGGCGCCTGTGTGGCGTGGCTCGGCTTGCTTTGCGTCACTTTCCTCCCGTCTTCATCCCCCGCAGCATCGCGCGCCCTGGTGGTTTCCGGATTGTCCGGCTCCTCAGCAAACTCGGAGGAATTCAACCGCCTCTCAGTGGAGACAAAACGACTATTGGTCGAACGAGGCATTCCCTTGGAGAATATCACCCAGCTTGGCGACAAGGCCAGCCGCGAGGATATCCTGAAGGCGCTGGCAGACGCCAAGGTGGCTGACGATGAGTTCTGGTTGGTTCTCTATGGTCATTCCGCACGCTCTCAGGGTGGTATTCCCGCCTTTCAAATCCGCGGTCCTCGGCTGACGGCAAACGATCTCAGGTCTTCACTGGACGCAATTCCGGCGCGACAGTTCATCCTCATCGGAACGAACGACAGCGGCAGCTTTTTACCCATTCTGCAAAGCTCACAGCGGTCGGTGGTCTCTGCCACCAAAATGGAGGCAGAGTCTGAACAACCCCGTTTTCCCGCAGCGTGGATCGAAGCTCTATCGGAAAACCCAAAAGCGTCTTTTCCGTGGATTGCCGCACGGGCTTCCCAACTCGTGTCAGAAGGGTACAAAAATGCCAGCCTTGCCCAAATCGAGCACGCCCGTCTCGCTGATCCGGTAACCGGCACAATCCTCGAGCCTCCTTTCGGAGTGAATCTTGACGCCAGACCGGAACTCGCAGTGACATCCGGAAACTTCCCCCCCACCGCAGCCGACATCGCCGATATCGAGGTCAAGATCACTGACCCAAATGCCCTGTGGGAGGATCAGCCAGCGACCGAGGAAACCAAAAAGCTTATTGCCGAGGCGAAGGCGATTCCCAATCCAGACGAGCACTCAGCCATCATGATGGACCAGATGGTAGGCCTGACCGTCGAGGAAGACCGCACGACGGATCGCAAGTTATTTCACCGGGTCTACCTCGTGCGTGAAGACGCCATTGCAGATTGGGCCAATGCATTTCTCCCTCAGTCACCGCCGATCGTCACGAGCAAGCTCGAGATCGCGAGGGTCATCCATCCCGATGGCTCAGCGACTGTCTTCAACCCGGCGAAACTGCCAGCGGCAACAGATTGTACCTCGGGAGTGTGCGGTGCCATGGCCATGGTCTACCTGCCAAAGGTGGAACCCGGCTGCATCGTCGAAATAGGCTACCGCGTCCGCCAGATGCTGAATGCCGCGCTGCCAGAGGTCACCGAGACTCTTCCGATTCAGCAAAAAATTCCCGCGCTCGCCACCCAGATCGAGATCAAGGTTCCCGAGAACAAGATCTATCATGTTGCACTCAAAAATTCCGATGTAACCCCGGAGGAATCCGTGGATCATGGGCGCAAGATTTTCCGATGGGCGCTCGGCCCCCAAAAGGCCGCCGAGTCCCTGCCGGGTGATCCACCTGCCTGCGAATGGGTAACCTGGCTGGGTGTCAGTTCGCTGCCGTCCTGGGAAAAGTTTGCAGTGTGGTATCGGCGTATTGCCGCCGGGTCCGACGCGGTCGACGATACCGTCCGCGAGACAGCCAGGGGCCTCGTAGCGACAGCCGAGACTCGGGAGGAAAAGATCCAGCGTTTGTTCGAGTTCGTCTCTGCCTTACGTTATGTCGCAGTCGAACTCGGCATCCAAGGCTTCCGTCCCCGCACTCCGGCACAGGTGCTGAACAATCGCTTCGGCGACTGCAAGGACAAGGCAAACCTCCTCATCGCCCTCCTGAGCGCCTCAGGGATCGAAGCGAATTTTGTCCTACTCAATCGCGGGAGCGCCACGGATGTAAGTCTGCCGAGCTGGCAGTTTAACCACGCCATCTGCTACGTACCCGGTGAAGGGAAAAACCCGGATCTTTGGCTGGATGCAACCGACAGCGTCACGCCATATGGCTATGTACCCCCCGGGGATGCAGGCCGCCAAGGATTTGTCATCGGCAAGGATAAGGCAGAATTCAAAGTCGTAGGCGGCAATCCCGAGACAAGCCTGCTATCCGACACCTGGGTGCTTGAACAGAACACGGAGGGAGGCTGGAGCGGATCATTTCAACGAACCGGCAAGGGGCTAGCAGAATATACTCTTCGAGAAAGGTTCCACGGACTCACTCCCGCCCAGAGACGTCAGGTCGTGTGTGCCTCCGTCTCAACTCTATGGCCAGGCAGTGATACTACCGGCGCAGAGATTTCCAATGTCAGCGCACTGGGGAAAACCGTGAAAGTCGAGGCTCGGGTTGCGTCCAGCGACTCAAAACTTCCACTGCCCGACTTTCCATGGCTTCAAGGATTCAGCGCCCCCGAGCGAGACCGACCGCTCCAGATCAATGATGGCCAGCCCTTCACAACCCGGCAGACCGTAAGGTTGACCTACCCCGACAGCGCTCCTCAATCCTTGCCCCCCCCGCTGATACTCTCTGCCGGCGGTCAAAACCTTGCCGTAACGTGGAAGCAAATCGACGCTCACACGATCGAACGCACCGCAATGGTCGAAATCAGGAAGCCTGTCATTTCTCCGGCTGAATACGCGGAGGTGCGCAAGGCTCTTCGCACATGGACCACATCCATCGCCGCTCGCTAGGTTTTTCTAAATATGACTACGTCAGCTCTCACTCCCTCCCAGCATGCCACGGACAACGATGTGGATATCCTCCGGACCGTACCGGCCCGTTATGCTCGTCTCGCAGAAGAACTCGGCAAGCGCATCATCGGCCAGGAGGAAACAATCCGCGATCTCTTCGTGGCTCTTGCCGTGCAAGGGCATGTCCTGATGATCGGCGTGCCAGGACTGGCAAAAACACTGCTCGTTCGCAGCCTGGCCGAGATCCTCGATCTGCCCTTTCAGCGCATCCAGTTCACTCCGGATCTCATGCCAAGCGATATTACCGGCACCGAAATCATCGATGAAACGGAACCTGGAAAACGCGCCTTCCGCTTCGTCCCAGGTCCCGTCTTCGCCAGTCTCCTCCTGGCGGATGAAATCAACCGTACCCCGCCAAAGACACAGGCGGCATTGCTCGAAGCGATGCAGGAACGCCACGTCACAGTAGCCGGCCAGACCTATGCGCTGCCGACACCCTTTTTCGTCCTCGCCACCCAGAACCCGATCGAGCAGGAAGGCACCTACCCCCTACCCGAAGCCCAACTCGACCGCTTCATGTTCAATCTTCGTATCGACTATCCCTCCCGAGCCGACGAGGTGCGCATCCTGATGGAGACCACCAGTACCAACGATACATCCCTCCAGACTGTATGGACGGGCCATGAAATGATCGCGCTTCAGCATGCGGTACGTCGCATCCCTGTCGTACAGTCGGTGGCTGAGTACGCCGTGTCGCTCGTCCAGGCCACGCGCCCTTCCGACAACTCCGCGCCTGACTTCGTAAAGCGCTACCTCCAGTGGGGCGCCGGGCCTCGCGCCTCCCAGTATCTCGCTCTCGCAGGCAAGGCATTTGCCGCACTCGAGGGTCGTTTTAATGTGGCTAAGGAAGACATCCGTCGCAGCGCAAAGCTCGTCCTGCGTCATCGTCTCATCACCAATTACCGCGCAGAGGCCGACAATGAGACGGCGGACACGATCATCGACCGCCTGCTGCAATCCATCAAATAGCCTCCGATGAGCGCCACCATGCAGCGACGTCGCTGGCCAGTGGATGCCGGGCCTCCGCCCGCCCTCCCGCCTTTGGACATGCAACTGCTCGCCGATTTACCGAGCCTGGAGCTGCGTGCCCGGTACATGGTGGAGGGTTTCCTGAGCGGCCAGCATCGCAGTCCGCAAAAGGGGTCCTCCGTGGAATTTGCGGAATATCGCAATTATCAACTCGGGGACGACCTCCGCCGTGCGGACTGGCGTCTCTATGGTCGAACTGATCGTCTACACATCAAGCAGTACGAAGAGGAGACTCAATTAAGAGTCTTCGTCGTGCTCGACGCGAGTGCATCGATGGATTTTCGCTCTCCCGCCGCTACGATGACCAAGGTGGAGTACGCCCGACTCGTCCTGGCGGGGCTCGGACTCATCGCCCAGCGCCAACGTGATGCGTTCGGCCTGGCAGTGGCGGGGAAGGAACTCGTCGACTATCTGCCTGCAAGGTCGTCGACTGCGCACTGGCGGCGATTTATCGGCAAGCTTACCGTTGTCAATCCCCGCGAGGGAACCGACCTCGGAACGTCGATGGAAAGCCTGGCCGAACTGATACCGCCACGCTCGCTCGTGGTTATCGCCAGCGATTTTTACGAGGACCTTCCGCTCCTGGACTCCGCTCTCCGGAGACTTGCCTACGATCATCACGAAGTCATCGGACTGCACGTGCTCGATCCGCAGGAAATCGACTTCGACATGGAAGACGGCGGGACGTTTATCGATGCGGAGTCCGGGACACGCCTAAAGCTCGATCCCGCCGCCGTGCGCGAGAATTACCTGCGCCGCTTTAACACCTTCTGCTCGGAGCTGGATCAGCTCTTTCGCTCCGTGGGCGGTGATCTTTCGCGCCTCCGCACGGACAAGCCACCCACAAGTGTGCTTGCCCGGTATCTGGCACAAAGGGACAACCGGTTATGAATTGGCTGCTGCCTGGATTTCTAGCCGGAGGCTTGCTGGTGGGGTTGCCGGTCGCTTTGCACTTTCTCCGTAGCAGACCCAAGACAGAGATCCGCTTTCCATCGCTTCGGTTCCTCGGGGAGTCCGCGCTCCGGGATACGCGCAAGCACCGCCTTCGCCGATGGCTCACGCTCGCGCTTCGCATGCTCGTGATCCTGCTCCTTGCCGGAGCGTTTGCGCGCCCCTTTTGGAAAAACAAACAGGCGGAGCACCAGACCGCGGTGCTTGTCGCCATCGACAACTCCATGAGCATGCAAACTGGCCAGCGCTGGGAAAAGCTTCGCCAGCAGGCCCTCTCCTCGCTCGATCAACTCGGTCCCGGCGACCAGGCCGGGCTGCTTATAATCAATCCGGCACCGCGCTGGCTGGTGCCTATGACCGCCGACCTTGCGACTGTCCGATCGACACTTCAGGAGATGAAGCCTGGGTTTGAAACCACCCGGTACCCGGCTGCGATGCGACTCGCTGCCGAAGCTCTCGCCGCTCAATCCGCACACAAAAAGATCCTCGTCTGGATGGCCGACGAGCAGCGTCTCGGCTGGCTCGGTGCTACCTTTGACCGATCGCTGCCTCCGGACATCGAAATTCAGTGCGGGGCAATAGAACCCCCTCCGGAACGACAGGCCTCAATCACCTCGACACGGTGGACCCCCAACCCAAAGGGAGGGACCATTGAACTCTCGATCCGGCTTTACAGCCCAGCCAGCGACGAAAGGCATATCGAGGTCCGATCTCGGGATACCGTGCTGGCAACCCAGAACGTGAAACTCGCGCAAAACGCGGAAAACAAAGTTCGCCTTCAGGTTCCCTTCCCGGCGAATCAGACCATCGAAGGCTTGAAGGTCACGATGACGCCAGATGCCCTGCCTGCCGACGACATCGCCTGGATCGTGGTGACACCTCCCACCTCATCAAAAGTGCTTAATGAACCTCCTCCCTCCGGGACCGACTTTCTCGCACATGCATTGGGGTCGACGCACAAGCTCAATGACAATCCCATGGAGGCCGTCGCCTTTCCAGAAAGCGATTGGCCTCAAGCATCAGTGGTTATCGCGCAGGGCGGAAAGCCCTTCTCCGAGCATTATCGTGCGAATCTCGATCGCTTCGCCAAGGGTGGCGGTGCCCTCTGGATCTTTATCGATGGATCACAGGAGCAACGCGACTGGCTCGCCCAGAGAGGCATCCATTTTGCGGAGAGAACGCCGGAGAACGACCCCTGGACGTTACGGGACTGGGACGCGGAAAGTCCACTGCTCTCCGCTTTTGGCAGTGATGGACTCTTCTCCCTCATGGATGTGGAGTTCTACCAAGGTTACGACCTCACAGGGGATGGTATCACTCCTGTGGCCAACTGGCCGGACGGCTCCGCCGCCATCGCCTCAGTAAGTTCCGGAGGTCAAAGATTCCTCATCTGTGGATTTCCACCCAGTCGCGAGGCGACAGACTGGATGGTCCGTCCTTCCTTTGTCCCTTTCGTTCATCAGGCTGTTCGCTGGCTCGCCTCGCTCAATTCCTCTGCTCGAGACTGGCGCATCGGCGAAATGATTCCATTGCCCTCGGAGAAAGGAACGTGGAAGACGATTGACTCATCCACGCAGGAACCACCCCGAGAGGTCTCCGGAGGTGTCCAGCCGCAGGCTCCGGGATTGTACGAGTATTCCGATGGCAAGAGCCGTGCATTGTATGCAGTCAACACCCCGGTCACCGAATCTGATCTCGCGCCATGGCCCGATGCCGACCTGCTTACCCGGCTCCAATCCCAACGACCCGGAGTCCCAGCCGAGCAGCACTCCCTTGCCGCCGGACCTATGGTGAGCGACGAGGTCGCCGAATCCCAGCAACGCCTGTGGTGGTGGCTCCTCGCAGCGTGCGCACTCGGTCTGCTCGCGGAAGTCGCCCTGGCAAATCGCACCTCTGCCTGACTTCATGCCTACTCACGACAGTTCCTCTTCTCCCTCGGCTCCGGAAGGAACGACCGGCAAGCTTTTGCACCAGCAATATCGCTGGATGAGAACCGGCAGGCCCCTGGTCGTCGCGGCTGCCGGATTGTTCGTCCTGCTCGTCCTTCTCTGGGTCTCCCATCCCGCCTTCTCCAAGGTCGAAAGGTGGGGGAGTCTCCCCATCTGGTGGAGCGCCTCTCTCCTCAGTCTCTTCGTCGTTTGTCTCGCTCTTTGGGTATTCCGTCGCCGCTCGCTCATAAAAACCGCCCGCCAGCTTGATGCCTCGCTCTCAGCAAAAAACCGTCTGGAGACGGTGACCGCTTTGCAGAATGTGAACGACCCCATCGCCAAGGCGCAACGGGAGGAAACGGCGAATTTCCTGAAACACGTCCCTCGTCGTTCGCCACGTAGGGCTCTGGCGAGCCTGGCAGCTCTCGTCATCGCGCTGATCATCGCGCATTTCGCCACGCTGATCATCTGGACTCAGCCGTGGGCCACCCTCGCGCAGCCCAAGACCGCCTCAGCGGCCCCCGCTCCCACACCATCCGTGCCAAAAGCGTCAATCATTTGGAAGTCGCCCAAATCGGAAACCAAGGCTGCACCGATTGAGGAGGTGCCCCTGGAGGCCGCGGCAGAATCCACCAGCGGACTGAGGGACCTTTCTCTGGAGATCTCCGTCAATGGCGATCCGCGCCTCAGCGTTCCCGTGTCGGTTGAAGCTCTGGAGAAGCCTGGCCGCACCAAGGTACTCACATCCCTCTTCCTTGATCAGATCGCCGTGGAACCGTTTGACATGGTGTCGTACTACCTCAAAGCGCAGCGCGTCGCCCCAACGACACTGCCTGCGACGGTCTCCCCCGTGCAGTTTGTTCAAGTGAAACCTTTCCGGGATGACGTCAAGGAACTGCCGGGAGGTACGGGCGAGTCAATATTCCCGCTCATCACCGCGATCAAGGTGGCCCAACTCAGATTGCTCAAGGAGAACTTCTTCCTTGCCAACGCGGAACTCGCCCGCACGAACCCTGTCTGGACGAAGGAAAATCAGCGGGTATCTGGTGAGCAAGCCCAGTTGGCCGCCAAGGTCGGCGAAGTCATCAAGAAGTTCATCGCGGAGGGCAAGCCGGCTAAAATCGTTGATCTCTTGAACGAAACGCATCCGCTGATGCAGCAGGCTTCAACGACAATCGCTGAAACGCAAAATGGGCCCGCTGCGAAGCTTCAGGGAAAGGCGCTCAGCCATATCACCGAGATCGAGAAGTTTCTGGTCAAAGTCATAGCCCGCGACGGCAAAACCTTTGGTAAGGAAAAGAACGTCAACGATCCCTTCCAAAAGCAGCAGGAGGTAGAACTCAAGCAGCGTTATGAAACTCAGGCTGGCGAACTGGAGCTTCTCGCCAAGGAGCAGCAACGTCTGTCCTCCGATCTCGACCAAACCAAAGATGCTGCCTCCGATCCGGGTCGCAACTCCCCGGCTCCCACCCCGATGCCAGATGGCAAACCGTCCAATCCAAATCGCTTCGATGGATCATTTGTCGAACGGCAAGCCCAGGTCAGCCAGCGCATTGCCGCTTCGCTCAACCAGACGCTCGCACCTTTTGAACCAGAGATCATGGAGCATCTCGCCAAGGCACATGACGAAACAAAGTCCACCCTACGACAACTCGATGCCGAAGACGTCCCGATGGCACGCGGCCCCGCGGCAAATGCCGCACATGAATTGAAACTCGCCGTAGAAGCAATGTTTCGCGCAGGCGAGCAGTCCGCCAAGGATGTCATTGCGAACGCGCTAAAGGAGCTGAATCAGGCGGGTTCCGAAGCGAAGAATGCACCGCAAAAGAGCTCCGATGATGCAGCCAAGGACGCAGCAAAAAAAGTCGCGGATCAAGTTGAACACTCCCGCCAGAAACTCGCTGAAGAAGCGCAACGGCAGCAGGACTCAGGATCTTCCGAAGCAGCGAAACGCCTTGCCGCTGCAGCCGCCGTATTGAACGACGGCAAACTCCGCGAGGAAATGAAGAAGCTCTACGATCAGCCTCGAGACCAGGCTCAGGCCAACAAAGTGAGCGAGCAATTGGCCAATACCGCCAACCGGCTTTCCAGTTCTCCTGGAACGCCTCGCCCCTCATCCGAAGATATCGCAAAGCTCATCGAGCGCATCGAGCGAAGTGCAGCCAACATGCGTCGCCTCGCATCTTCGCAACACGCCAATAATTCCGCATCGGACAGTGAAAGGCGGCGCTCCAAAGGCACGAAGCCCGGAAACGCCGAGCAAGTCCAGGGCAATCAACCGAGTCAAGGCAACCAACCGGGTCAAGGTAACCAACCGGGTCAAGGTAACCAACCGGGTCAAGGTAACCAACCGGGTCAAGGTAACCAAGCGGGTCAAGGTAACCAACCGGGTCAAGGTAACCAACCGGGTCAAGGTAACCAGCCGGGTCAGGGCAACCAGCCGGGTCAGGGCAACCAACCGGGTCAGGGCAACCAACCGGGTCAGGGAGAGGGCTCAGGTTCCGGCTCATCGTCTGAAATGACGGCAACAGGCAATCAACAGTCTGCCACATCGGATACAATCGCCTCGACAAAAGGAAACGGCAGCGCCTCCTCAGCTTCGGGAATTGGGTCCGGAGGCGGCAATGGTTTGAACCTTTCGAGTCACGGCGGCCCAGCAACTCCCAACCAGGATCGACTTGCACGCGAAGTTATCGAAGACCTCCGTGAAGAAATGATTGAGGCCGAACTGATCCTGCCACTCGATCCCACGGTGAAGGAAGTCCATAAGCTCTTCTGGGAAGACCCGCACACCTATGTTGGTCCATTTGCCCAAGTGGTTGCCGCATTCGATAAAATCGACGGCTCCCTAGACGAGATTGTCACATTGCTGCGCGCCCAACTTCAGCAGGTCCAGCGCCAACACAAGCTTGAGGCTCAAGACCCGGCCAAGGCTCCCGAGGCATACCGTGATGCCGTCGCAGATTACTTTGAACGCCTGTCCCGAGATTATATGAACGCTCCCCAGCCCGAGCCCTCGAAGGAGTCCAACCAATGAAGGCCGGGATGGAATGGCACTTCGGCGGCTGGCTTCACGGGCAGCAGCCCGTTCTCGCGTGGGGATTACTTGGGCTGATCGCCATCGTCGGTCTCGGGTTGATCACCCTTTCTTACCAGCGGACACTGCGCAAGCTCCCTACCCATGCGCGCTGGGGTCTGACTCTGCTCCGCACTGCGTTGCTTGCCGGGATATTGCTCTGCCTCGCTAATCCGGTGCGCGTCGACGATTCGGACAAGGACAAGAAAGCCGGACGCAAACTCGTCGTGCTGGTCGATCGCTCCGCCAGCATGGATGCGATAGACAATCGCCAGGAGACCCGGCTTGGAAATGCCCTGCGCGCCTGGCGACAACACAGCCCGGAAGCGAAGGAGAAATTTGATCAGATCGAATACATCCGCTTCAGCACGAACACGGAATCATTCCCAAACCTCGACGACGCGGCCAAGCAGGGCAAAGCAGGAGAAGAGACCCATCTCCTCGATGCAATCCAGCAAACCCTCGCAAGCTCTCCGGCAGCCATCGTCTGCCTGACCGATGGTCTCGATACCACTCAGAAAGACCCGTCGGAGATCACTTCCTTGGCTCAGCGCTCCGGCATTCCGCTATATTTCGTTGCTGCCAATAACCGGGCCCGGCCTGGCGAATTTCTCAATATCAAGGAAATCAAATCTCCCTCGCAGGTTTTGCGGCAAACCCGGTTTCCCGCTGCCGTCATCGTCGAGGCAGTAGCCGCCAGGGACACGGAGATCCCGGTAGAGCTCTGGAGCCGAGATCAAAAGCTGTCGGAATCAAAACTCAAGGTCCGGGCAGGCTGGAACTCGATCCCGTGGACCGTGGAGGTCGCGGCGGAAGAAATCGGTCCCATGCCATTGGAATTCCGCGTGGGAAGCCTCGACCGACAGGAATACTCAGCCAGCACAACCCGGATCATCGACAAAACGACTGTCGACATACTGTACTATCAGGGGGCACTGCAGTGGGGATATCGCTTTCTGCAAGCCGCTCTTCAGAGCGATCCGAGCTTCCAAATGGCCAGCATCCTCAACCCGGCGTTGGGAATGAAAATGACAGCTCCAGCACAAGGCCACGCTGTCCTCAATGACCTGCCTGAAAATGCTGATGAGCTGAAATCCTACCAGATTGTCGTCCTCGCCCATGCCTTTGCGGACCAGCTTTCCGACAAACAGCAACAAGCCTTGATCGAGTACGTACGAGGAGGAGGAGGGATCCTTTTTATCACGCCGGATAGCAATGCTTCGCAGGACTTTGCGGGTACCGCGATAGAAGAAATGCTGCCCGTGGTCTTCGAACGGCGTCATCGTGTATCTCAGGAGGATGCCGCAGCCCAGACGTTTCAGCTTCACATGCAGGCGATCGGCGGAGCGAGGTCGCCGGACGAGACCGCTTTCGCAGAGGAAGCCATGAGCCGACAGGAGATCGAGCCACTCACTCCCTTTGCCGCACTGCGCTCCTCTTCACGAGCGAAACTCTTCGCTCCCGGCCCAAATGCTCCACAGTTCAGCGAATACGCAAAGGTGCTCTGTGCCAAGCCCGGCGCTGAGATCATCGCCGTACACCCGCGCGATCGCTCGCCCAACGGCACACCTCGAGTGCTCATCGCCCGTCAGCAATTCGGCCAGGGGTTTGCAGCCGCGATGACCACCGACCTGCTCTGGCGATGGAAACTCTCTCTGCCCAGCTCTGCCCGCAATGCAGAGACTTTCTGGCAACAATTCATGTTGTCTCTCGCCTCCAAGACCCCTGGCCAGGGACTGAGAATCGTCCGACTCGGAGATAGCCCATCGCTCTCGCGTCCAGTCACCGTACGTGTCGAGGGCTCGGACCATGGGGAACCTCCGAAAATCTCCGCCACCACTCCCCGCGGGGTAGCGCTCCCGCTCGTCGCGCGTGGAAGCAACTCAAAAGGCACATGGGATGCCAGCTTCACCCCGGATCAGGAAGGCCGCTGGGAGATCGCGGCCGAGAACAGTTCAGGCGACATTGCCCGCATTTCGCTCCCCGTCTCCCAGCAGGGAAAAACGGTTGAGACAGTCAATACACCAGCCGATATCGAAGGCATGCGTCAACTCGCCGAGGCGACCGGCGGCACCTTGATCGACAAGGACTCCGCAGCATTCCCCTCACCTTCCGGTGACTCTCGATCGATGGATAGCAAGAGAACCCGCCCTCTCTGGGACGAGTCTTCGCTCCTCCTTTTGCTCCTCGGTTTCTATGCGACGGAGTTGGTCACCCGACGCTGTTACCGCCTGCTGTGATGAGCCGGCTTCTGACATGCCTCTGTCTCCTCTCGCTGGGAGTTCTCAGTTCCGCCCGGTCCACTGATTTTTCCAAAATGCGGGCAGACCGAGTCGGCTGGGCCAGACTCCAGACGCCAAGCCCGCACTGGAAACGGCATTCGGGTAGTGATCCCGTGCTGGCACAGTTCATCCGAGAGAACACCAGCCTCAACATGGATCCCACATGGTATGCCGCGGATGTGGAAAACCTGCAGGATCTTTGCCGATACCCCATGCTGTTTTCCCAAGGCATCGGAGCGGTCGACAACAGCAAGGCCCGCCTCAATCTCGCCGAATACATCCACAGGGGCGGCTTCCTCTTGATCGATGCCTGCATCAACCGGAATGTGACCGCAGATCCCGATGCCTTCCTCGCCGATCAGATCCGCGTATTGACGGCAATCCTACCCGACTGTGAGGTGGTTCCGCTCAAGCCTGACCACGATGTCTTTCACTGTTTCTTTCAAATTCCGGGAGGCATTCCGCCCCACATGTATTGCGACAATATTTACGATGCGCGATGGGCCAGACATGGCCTCTATGGCATCATGCTCGGTTCCCGCATGGCGGGTATCATCAGCCTCAGCGGACTTCAATGCGGCTGGGATCGCATGATCTCTCCGCCGGGCCTTCCAGAGGCCTGCATGCGAATGCTGGTAAATATCTATGCTTACGCAATGCTCCAGTGAGACTAAGATTGACCGGCTAAGCTTTCACTCATATCCACCCTTGTTTTCGAAAAATTCCAGACTAGGTTCCCAACCATGAGCGACGAAATCAGCCGTCAGCAATTTCTGAAGCTTCTATCCGCCGGTGGCGCCTCGCTCTTCGGGTTGTCCGCCGGGCTTTTCGGCCAGGAGAATCGGGGGCCGATCTCCCCCTGGGCTCGCCTGAAGTATCCCGGACGCAATGGCGACAACGATGACTGGAACGTGCATCCCAATGGCGACCTGAATCTCATCGACGCCATGCAGGACCAGACAACCTTGAACTTTGACAAGCGCTGGAACGTGGCGGAGGTGGATAAGCTGACGACGCTAACCCCCTTCCCGTTTCTCTTCATGCATGGGGACGTCGCTCCGGAACTCGACGACACCGAGCGGGCCAACCTGCGTGAGTACCTCCTCCGGGGAGGATTCCTTTTTGCGGAGGACTGCGTAAACGGCAAGCGCCACCATGGCAGCTTGAACGACGAGTTTTTCACGCAGATGGTGGATGAAGTGCCGAAGATTTTTCCGGATGCCAAGCTGGAGCGTCTGCCTTACGACCATCCGGTCTTCCACTGCTATTATCACTTTTACTCGGGCCAGCCTCACATGCAGGGGCAGCAGCACGGCCTTCACGGCGTCACCGTCAACGGGCGGCTGGTCATGCTGCTTTCTCCCTCCGACACGCATTGCGGATGGACCAATGGCGACCGCTGGTTCGGTACCGGCAAGCAGATGGAGGCCTTCAAGATGGGCTGCAACATCTACCTGTACGCCATGACCCAGCAGGGTAGCATCATCTCCGATGTCCAGAAAGCTGGCTAGACACCGGCGGAGCAACTGGTGAAGGCCTCCTTCCGATGGTGGCTTGAGCGCTGCCGGGATTCTGTTACTCTTTTCGGCGTCATCGAGTTCGTCTCGGCATTTCGTACCAGCCGACCTCACGAACTCGGCAAGCAACCGTCAGACAGAGAAATCAAAGACAATGAAACTCAGCGCCCGCAACGTTCTGCCCGGCAAAGTCGTTAGCATCAAGGAAGGCCCCGCCACCACTCTCGTGAAAATCGAAGTGGCTCCCGGCCTGGTCATCTCCTCCAGCATCACGACCGAAGGGGCAGAAGAACTCAACCTCAAGGAAGGCTCGACTGCCTACGCCGTAATCAAGGCTTCGAGCGTTTTGCTCGCCGTCGAGTAATCTCTTCCCAAACACAACTCCGGCCCATAAACACCGGAGGTTTTCTCCCATTTTCCACCATCAGACATGCTGCCTCCTGGCAGCATGTCTGTGCGGAAAACACTTATTTCCGCTCCTCCATCGGAGTGTAGGACCGGATCGTCGGCCCGACGTAGACCTGACGCGGGCGGTAAATACGGCTCCCCTCCTCCTCGCGGATCTCTTTGAAGTTCGCAATCCATCCCGGCATACGGCCGATGGCAAACATCACGGTGAACATCTCGGTTGGGATGCCCAGCGCTCGCAGGATGATGCCGCTGTAGAAGTCCACGTTGGGATATAGTTTTCGCTCCACAAAGTAGCTGTCGCCCAAGGCGGCCTCTTCGAGCTTTTTCGCAATATCGAGGAGCGGGTCCTTGATGTGCAAGGTCTCCAGCAGGATGTCGCACTGCCGTTTGATGATCTTTGCACGAGGATCGTGGTTCTTGTAAACGCGATGGCCAAAGCCCATCAGGCGCTTGCCGCTGTTCTTGTCCTTAGCGGCCTGGATGAACTTCGAGCCGTCATCACCGCTCTGGTGGATCTCCTGGAGCATTTCCAGCACCGCCTGGTTGGCCCCGCCATGAAGCGGCCCCCAAAGCGCACATACCCCCGCCGCTGCCGAGGCAAAGAGGTTGGCCCGGCTGGAGGCCACCATGCGCACAGTCGAGGTGGAGCAGTTCTGCTCGTGGTCAGCATGCAGGAGAAAAATGAGGTCCAGCGCACGAACCACCTCCACCTTCAACTCATAATCCTCATACGGATCCGAGAACATCATATGGAGAAAGTTGGCCGAGTACTTGTAGGCCTTCTTGGGATAAATGATCGGAAGCCCCTTGGACTTGCGATAAGAGAAGGCCGCAATCGTGCGAACCTGCGAAATCAACTGCGCGACCTGCAGATCGAACTGCGAGACCTCTTCGTCCGCGAATAGGCTGGGGTTGAAACATCCGCAGGCGTTGATCATTGAGGACAGAATACCCATCGGATGCGCATGCGGCGGGAATCCCTCGAAATGGAACTTCATGTCCTCGTGCAGCATCTGGTTCAAGGTCAACAAGTCCGAAAACTTGCGGAGCTGATCATGTGTCGGCAGTTCGCCGTAAATGATCAGATACGCCGTCTCGACAAAATTCGAGCGTTCCGCCAGCTGCTCAATCGGAATTCCCCGGTATCGCAGGATGCCACGGTCTCCATCGATGAAGGTGATGGCGCTTTTGCAGGAGCCAGTATTTCCATATCCATCATCCAGCGTGATGTACCCGGTCTGGTCACGGAGCTTGGAAATGTCTACGGCGTGTTCCCCCTCGGTTCCGACAAGAACAGGGAGGTTCACCACTTTATCGTCAAGTTTCAGTTCTGCGGTCGGAGTCATGGCAATTTCAGTCATACCGAAAAAAATGCGTTCGGCCACCGCAATTCCGCCAAATTCCGAGCAGTTATTTTTTCGTAAAAAATGGCACTGAAACAAATTCTCTGGACGCATCACGCAACCAGACGCATAAGTGACCGCTTACACCGCTTCTCGTGCTGCCATTCCGATCTCATCCTGTTCGCCTGCTGCTTATCATTTGTTGTGCTGTGCTGGCTCTATCCCAGGCGGGTGCTCAGACAAATGTAGACTGGAAAGACAACACGACGGGCAGTTGGTTCGATCCGGCCAATTGGTGGAATGGTTACATCCCCACCTCCGCCTACAACGCAGCCATCGACAATAATGGCGATGCTTCCGTACCGCACAATACCGGAGTCCCCGGCTCCGCCTCGACACTGAATGTGGGCATCGACGGCAAAGGCACGCTCCGGATCGTCTCTGCGGGGGGCATTGTCGCCACGATCGCGTATTTGGGCAACAATGCCTCCGGCGACGGCACGTTGATCGTCAACGGCGGCGAATCCTATCTGACTCTTTCCAGCAACATCTCTGTGGGTGAGCGCGGTACTGCCCTCCTCGATATCAATGCCGGGGGCGTCGTCTCCAATGCCTATGGCAAGGTGGGAGTTTTTAGCGGTAGCCGCGGCAAAGTATCGGTCGCCGGAGAGACATCGGCCTGGAATAACTCGGGCGACGTGCTCGTGGGAGAATCCGGTACGGGCATTCTCAACGTCTCCAGTGCCGCAACGGTGAAAAGCACCCAAGGCTTCCTGGGTTACAATGGCACGGGCGATGGCACCGTGTCTGTCGATGGCATCGGCTCCATCTGGAAGCTGCGAAGCTATCTCTTTGTGGGCTATTTTGGCACGGCGCGCCTCGATATCACAGCGGGAGGCAAAGTTGCAACCGATGAGACATCCACCAGCGCTTCATCGGCCTCGGTCGGCCATCTTGGCGGATCGAACGGCGATGTTTCCGTGACTGGAGTCGGTTCCACCTGGGCGATTAAGGATGACCTGAGCGTGGGCGAACAAGGCACTGGTACACTCACCATTTCCAACAAAGGCACGGTATCCAACTCCTACGGTACCATCGGCAACTACGCCTCTGGATCCGGGACGGTCACGATCAATGGAGTCGGATCCACATGGACCAACCGAAACGATCTGATCGTCGGAAAATCAGGCACCGGCAACCTGACAGTGCGAGAAGGCGGCACCGTGAAATCGAGCTCCGGCTATGTCGGTTACGGTGCCACGAACACCAGTGCTGCCACGATAAACGGCACCGGGTCCCGATGGGAAAACACCGCCAGCCTGCACGTGGGCTACCAGGGGGCAGGCACTCTCAACATCGAGGCTGGAGGCACCGTCACGAGCGTGGATGGATCCATTGGCGAAGACAACGGAACGATGGAGGGCGTTGTCAATATTTCGGGCGTCGGCTCTGCCTGGAACGCCTCTGGCGATCTTTCTATCGGAGAGGCAGGCAAGGGCATCCTCAATATCCGGGAAGGTGGTGCAGTGGACAGCTCGAATGCCTCGCTCGGCGTGCTCTCCGCAGGCAACGGCGAGGTCAATCTCTCGGGCGCCGATACGCTATGGACGATTCGTTCCTCCCTTTACGTTGGCCGCAGCGGATTAGGAAAGGTCAATATCAACACCGGGGCGACAGCCACGGCAGCCACCGCCACGATCGGCGAGCAGCTTTCCAGCTTCACCAGCGAGGTCAATGTCTCGGGAGATGGTTCGCTTTGGGAGGTCAGTTCCTCGGTGATTATCGGGGATGCCGGAATGGGCAAGCTCAACATCACCAGCGGCGGCCAGTCGTCCGCCGCCTCGGCCATCTTGGGCAATGCAGTTGGATCGAGCGGTGAACTCAACATCAACAATATCGGCTCCTCCTGGCAGGTCACAGGCACTCTGACGATCGGAAATCTGGGTGTCGGCGCATTGGGCATGCAAGGCGGCGAGGTGGCAAGCGGTGCGGCAATGTTGGGAGCCCAAGCCGGCTCAAGCGGTACGGCCAACGTCTCCAGCGGTATCTGGAATACCGACTCCCTCATCGTCGGAGGCGCTGGAAGCGGCACGATAAACCTCTCAGGCGATGGAGTAGTCAAGATCGGCGCAACCGGCAACGGAACAGTGACCCTGGCGGAAGCCGAGGGCTCTGTCGGCACGCTGGTAATCGGCCAGGGCGATACAGCAGGCGCGCTGCAGGCATCCTCCGTCACGGGCGGGCTGGGTACCGCGAGCGTGAACTTCAATCACTCTGTCACGGTCAATTTCGCCCCTACCCTGGCTGGTAATCTCTCTGTGACCAAGAGCGGCACAGGGCGCCTCGTCTTCGATTACGAGAATACCTATACAGGTCTCACCACCGTCGCAGACGGCACGCTCAAGGTCGGCAACAGTAGTGGAAGCGCCACTGGCTCTGGCAAGGTCATCGTCGACCGGCTTGGCACCCTGGTTGGGGATGGCAAGGTGGCCGGAGAGGTGGAAATCAGCGGCACGATCTCCCCGGGGGACTCGAGTGTGGCCACCCTTTCCACCGGCTCACAAACTTGGAAAAATGAAGGCGTTTACGACTGGGAAATCCAAAGTCTCAACGGCCCGACAGGATCGACGTGGGATCTTCTCAAGATCGATGGGAATCTGACGATCGAGAGCACCTTGGAAAATCCTTTCACCATTGCCATTTCCACCCTCACCCTGGAAGGACAGGCTGGATTGCTTCAAGGATTCTCCGATACGCAAAACTACTCCTGGACCATCCTCTCCGTTACCGGAAGCATCGGTCCCTGGAGCCTCGGCCAGATCGTCCTCGATGTCAGCGGCTTCGCCAACGACCATCTCTCTGGAACCTTCTCCCTCATCCAGGATGAAAAGGACCTTAATCTCGTCTATACAGTTCCAGAACCATCGTCCTGGATCATGCTGCTGCTTGGGGCACTCGGGCTGGCCCTCCCCCTCTGGCGCACCCGCAACCAGACCGCAGCGGGCGGCAGCAACAAAAGACTCTCCTAAGTCTAAGCAAACACTTCGAGGAGCGCCACTGCGCCATGGAGTAAAAATCTAAGGATTTCGCGGGTTCCGGCCCGACCGTAGGGCCCGGCCCGTCTTTCCGCCCTTGATCCGAAAATGGCGACCCAGCCATTACTTCATGTCGTTAAGTAATTTCCGCAAAATGGAAATTCCGGCCCCTACCGACCGGCTCGTTTCTGCAAGTCGTTCTCAATAAGCGAATTTTTAATAAAATCACGCACGAATTGGATTGTTAATACCGCCCATACTTAGGTAGAAGGCAGGGATCATCCCTCTCTCCAGAGTAAAGGATGGTACCAACAAACCAAAAATGAAGAAAATCCTCTCCACCCTCGCTCTCGCGATCATCACGGCCTCGGCCGCCTTCGCTGGAACGGATAGCAAAAAAGTCGTAATCGCTCCTGTGCAGGAAGATCTCTTCCGCGCCGGTGAATTCCAGATCGACGCCAGCTTCGCAGCAATGCTCGGCCGTTACAACGGTCACAATGCGAACGGGATCGGCGGCAATCTTGGATTGAACTACTTCATCACCCGCTACATCGGTATCGGCGTTGACAACACCGTCGGTGGTGGAGTCGGCTCCGGCAACCACGGCGCCTTCGACAGCCTTCAGGGCAACCTGATCCTCCGCTACCCGATCGAGAGCCTTCGCCTCGCTCCTTACGCCCTCGTCGGCGGTGGCGCGACCTGGGGCAAGCATTTCGGCCAGGGCAACGGCAACGTTGGCGGCGGCATCGAGTACCGCATTACTCGCAACATCGGCACCTTCGTTGACTCGCGTTACCTCTACGGCAACAACAGCCTCAACTCCAGCCTGACCCGCATCGGTCTGCGTTTCTCGTTCTAAGAGACTCGTAATTGTTAGTTCTCCTAGTTTTGGGGAGAGACCTTCGGGTCTCTCCTCTTTTTTTTGCCCGGATCGTGCGCGAAAGCCTCATTTCATCGATTGCCCTTCAGGCGATTCGGTAATGGCTCTGAAGTACCGGCCAAGGACGCAGCTTCGCAAGTCCTGCCAAAGAAGACACCTTCCTCAAGGTGGAAGGTGGAGCCGACGACGAGATTCGAACTCGTGACCTATCGATTACGAATCGATTGCACTACCACTGTGCTACGTCGGCAGGAGAGCCGATAAAAGAACAATAAATCCGGAAAGATCGCAATCAGATTCTGCCCTTTTCGCGGCAAAAAAAGAGCCGTGGCTCGGAGAACCACGGCTCGTGAATTTCTTTGGTAACCTCGCGGATTAACGCTTGGAGAACTGGAAGCGCTTGCGGGCGCCGGGCTGGCCAGATTTTTTGCGCTCCTTCATGCGAGGATCGCGGGTCAGCATGCCCTCTTCGCGGAGCGGGCCGCGGAGGTTCTCGTCGGTCTGGAGCAGAGCACGGCTGATGGCGAGGCGCAGAGCGCCAGCCTGGCCGACAATGCCACCACCCGAGGTCTTGGCCTCGAGATCAAAGCCGTGAACGGCGTTGGCGATCTCCAGAGGACGCAGAATGATATTCTGCATCGAAAGGCTCGGGAAGTAGTCGGTGAAATCCTTTCCGTTGACCTTGAAGGCGCCCGTGCCTTGACGAATGCGAAGCTGGGCGATGGAGGTTTTGCGGCGGCCGGTTGCGGTGATGTCGGACATGATCAGGCGGTTTTCGGATTCTGGGCGGCGTGAGGATGCTCGGAGCCGCTGTAAACTTTCAGCTTACGATAGACGCTGCTGCCGAGGCGGTTATGAGGAATCATACCGCGGACAGCGCGCTCGACGAGAAGCTCAGGATGGCGCTCACGGCGAGCGGCGAAGGTCTCGGACTTGTGACCGCCGACGTAACCGGAGAAGCTCATGTAGGTCTTCTGCACGTCTTTTTTGCCGCCGATGCGAACCTTTTCGGCGTTGATGACGACGACGAAATCACCCGTATCAACATGCGGGGTGAAAATAGCTTTGCCCTTGCCGCGCAAAAGGTTGGCGGCCTTCACGGCCACATGGCCGAGATGCTGGTCAGCAGCGTCGATGATCCACCAATCGCGCTGGACCTCGCTCGCTTTTGCAGAAAATGTCTTCATTTGGTACTTAAGAGAATCGGGGAGCATGCCCAAGGTTGCCTCTTCTGTCAAATGCAAAGAATCTTCATATTTCCTTGACCGGAAAAAGCGTAGGGCCAAGCCTTCACCGCCGTGCAAAGTGTTGGTGCCAAGAATCCTTTCACGCATTGGCACGAGATCCAGGGAGACTCGGGGCAACTGCGTGAGGTGTATCGTCCTCTCTTTCAAAAGATGGATGAGCACACTCGCGGAGAGATCCGGGTGCTCGACGAACGCCTGGAAGCCACCATGCGTGAGATGGGTGCGACCTTTGACATTTCGCGCGAGCGGCCGTGGGGTCGCCGTCCCTGGTTTTGCGACCTGCTGCCCCAGATTTTCCGCCCAGAAGAGTGGGCTCCGCTCGAAGAAGGATTCCGCCAGCGGCTAAAGGCCTTTGAGCTGTTCCTTCAGGACATTTACGGGAAGAAGGAAATCCTCCGCGGTGGTCTGCTTCCCGTACAACCCGTGCTCGGAAGCGTCTTTTACCAGCGCGCCGCCTGTGGATTGAAGCCTCCGGGCGATGCCTACCTGCATATCTCCGGCGCCGCGGTTTGTCGCCTGCCCAATGGCGAACTGGGCATCAAGCATCACTATTTCAGCAACGCGTCCGGTATCTCGTACATGATCCAGAACAGGCGCGCGCTTGCCCGTGTGATCCCGCAGACATTCCAGGATTTCAATGTGCGCCCGATCGCGGACTCGCCAGTCGACATGCTGGAGATGCTTCGTTCCTTTTCTGCCGATCCGGAGCCGACGGTCGTGTTGCTGTCTTCCGGCCCCGGCAGCGCGGTGTACTCGGAACACTGCTTCCTCGCGCGGCGCATGGGCATCCCGGTCGTGCAAGGCAGCGACCTGCTTGTCCTCGACGACGCCGTGTATATCAAGACGGTCTCGGGCCTGGAAAAGGTCGAGGTCATCTACAGCCGCATTTCGGACCAGTGGCTCGATCCCATGGCGTTCCGGCGCGATTCGCTCCTCGGCGTTCCGGGACTCGTACAGTGTATCCGCCAGGGCAGCGTCGCCGTGGTCAATGGCATTGGTTCCCAACTGGCTGACGATCGAGCTCTGCTTCCCCTCGCCCCGGCGATCATTCGGTACTATCTCAACGAAAATCCCATCCTGCGTGGACTCTCAACCTTCTGGATGGGCGATATCGACCAGCGGGAGCACGTGCTCTCGGAGATCGAGGACTACACGATCCGCGGCCTCAGCGGGGAAAAGATCTTCTACGGAGGCAATGGCCAGGCCCCGTCCCGGTCAGAGACCGAGGCCATACGCAAAGCCATCCTGCAAAATCCCGGTGCTTATGTCGCCCAACCGCAGGATTGCGATGCCCTGACGGTTACGTATCACGACGGACGCAAAGTCGAGCGGCGCCAGGACCACATCCTGTTTGCCCTGCGCAAGCCGGATGGCGAGTACGATGTCTTCCCCGGCGCACTCACGCGCGTGAGCACGGAGGACACGCCCTTCACTGCCAACGAGCTCGGCGGCGGCAGCAAGGACACATGGGTGCTCTCGCATCCCGATTTCATCGAGCCTCCGGAAAGCCGAGCCCCGGTCCGAGAAACGACCATGCCGCCGCAAAGCGTCACCAGCCGCGTAGCGGAGTCGTTTTACTGGGTGGGCCGCTACCTGGAGCGCGCCAACAGCCTCGCCGTGATGATCGGCGTGATCGAATCGCTGGAACTCGAGGAACTCAACTCCACCGAGCGCACGCTTTATCGCCCGGTATGGAACCGCATCCTCCCACCACTGGAAAACCCAGGGACCGTTTCGCGACGCAACATCTCCAGCCCTGCCGGCCGGTATCGCCTCACGCTCGACCTCGACGAACCGGATTCCGTCGTCCGGGCCGTCCTGCGCGCAGTTAGCAATGCGGAGTCCGTGCTGGAGTGCGTCAGCATCGAGGCGTGGAGCGTGATCAGCGCGCTGCGCAATCGCTTTCAGCGCATTCGCTATCGTCCCCGGCAGACGGACGAGGATCTGGCCACGAGCACCCGCAAATGCTGTGAACTCGTCACCCGCTCGACGCCGGAGTTCTTTGGCACCGCCCAGGCCACCATGCTGGCGGATGGCGGCTGGGCGTTCTGCGAGATCGGTCAATACCTCGAGCGGGCCATCATCACCGGCAACGCCATTCGCTCCATCATGCGCCCGATCGTACGCCGTCCCACAAAGGTGGCGGCAGATCATGAGACTGAAATCCGACTGTCGGCCTTCCTGCGCCTGCTCAACAGCCGGGATATTTACCGGCGTGTCTTTCAGATGCGTATCGAGGCTGCTCCCGTTCTGGAACTGCTATGGAACAATCCGGTCGCCCCTCGCTCGGTCACGCGATGTCTGGAAGCCTGCGTGGCACGCCTGCGCGATGAGGTCTCACCGGCCACAAGCCGCACCGTCATCGCAATGGAGCAGCTCATACAAAACATCCGCCATACCGACTGGGAAGCCCTGGCCCGTGAGGCGGAGAACGATCTTGACGCAAAGAATGCCCTGCTGGACAAGCAGGAGGAGTTTCTCGACAAGACGCTCGAATTTCACCACCTGATCTCGGATGGTTTCCTGAATCACCAGATTCAGATGAACCCGGAGTCTCAACCTACGCTGTTTAGCCATGCTGTTTGAGATCACCCATCGCACCGACTACCGCTACGGGCGCGCGGCCAGCGAGGCATATATCGAGGCCCGCCTCACTCCTCCCTCTCTTGCGGGACAGGAGGTCGTCGATCATTCCATACAATTCCTTCCAGACGCAAAGGTATCGAGTTACGTCGATTATTTCGGGAACCATGTGACATTCTACTCGATGACACTCCGTCATGAGCGGCTGTCGATCGTTCATCGTTCCACGATCCGTACCTCGGAGGTGGCTCATTCCGAAGCGGCTCTCGGCGTCAGCGTAGCCGAGGCCCGCCAGATCTTTACGTCCAAGCTCACCGACCTTTTCGACTACCTCCAGCCCACAGCAGCCGTACCGACGGGCGGGCCGGCGATGGAATGGGCCGGCAAGTTTTTCCCCGCCGACCTGCCGCTTGGAGACGGCTTGGAGGACCTGAACAAGGCCATCTACGAGAAGTTTGAGTATCGCTCTGGCAGTACGGACAACTCGACGCCGCTGCACACCGTCTGGAAACAGAAAGCCGGAGTCTGCCAGGATTTTTCCCACATCATGCTCAGCGTGCTACGCACTGCTGGCATCCCCGCCCGGTATGTCTGCGGCTACATCGAGTCCGACCCGCCGAAGAGCGAAGACGGATCGACTGCGCTGGTCGGTTCCATCGCCACTCACGCATGGGTGGAGGCGATGACGCCCGGCATGAAGTGGATCGCACTCGATCCCACTAACAACCAATGGTGCGGAGTGCGTCATGTCACGATGGCGTACGGAAGAGATTTTGAGGACGCCGCCCCCGTACGGGGCACCTTCAAGGCGTCAGGGACACAACAAATGAAGGTAAAAGTCACCATGAGGAGGCTCAGTGAAAAATGATCGAGATCGAGATACGCTATGAGGCGACGTATCAGTATGAAGACACTGCCAGTTTCTCCCCTCACCTCGTCCGGCTGTTGCCGAGGAATGGGTTTGCCGTAAGGACGGACCGGTCCAAGATCACGACCAACGAGGGCACCGATGTCCAGTACCGGCAGGACATTTTCGACAACCTCGTCGCCTATTGTTTTTATCCCAAGGAGCTGGATCACCTGAGCTACAAGCTCGAGCTCGATCTCCGATTGGAAGAGAAGAATCCGTTCCACTTCCTGCTCGATTCTCACGCGCTCAACGTTCCGTTCACCTACACGCAGGAGGAGGCATCCGTACTTTCCGCCTACATCACACCCCGGCAGCCGCTCGGCCCCATCCCGGCAGCCCTGGATCGTCCGACGAAGGAAATTCCAACCGTGGACTGGCTCGTCGGCTTGAACTCCTGGCTGCATGAAAACATCGAGTACGAGCGCCGGGACGAAGGCGAAGCCTACTCACCAGAACAAACCCTCGCCCTGATGAAAGGCTCCTGCCGCGACTACGCCGTACTCGCGGTCGAGGTGCTGCGCCACCACGGCCTCGCGGCGAGACTGGTCAGCGGGTTCAGTTGGGAGGAGGAACTCCCCGAGGAAGACCGCCGCGCTGAAAATGCCCTTCACGCCTGGGTGGAAACCTACCTGCCGGGCGCGGGCTGGGTCGGCATCGATCCGACAAACGGAATTTTTTGCGGTCACCACTTCATCGCCACTGCGGTTGGCCTCACTCCTGCTCATATCGCCCCCGTACACGGCCATTATTACGGCAAGAAGACTATCAATAGCACTTTGACCACCAACCTCAGCATCCGCCGCAAATGATCTCCCCCTGGATGAACGAAGCTGCGGCCCGCGCCGAAAAGACGCTGGCCGATCATGGAATCCGATTCACCATTGGCGGTGAGCCGACATTCATTCCCAACGACCCGCAGGGCCCCGAGTGGAGCTACTCCGCCGTAGGGCCCACGAAGCTCAGCTATGCGAAGCGATTTGCCGACGAGCTGATGAAGGATCGTTGTGCCGGAGCCGCCCGGTTCTACTGCCCCGGCAAACTGTATCCCGGTGAGACCAACCCGCGCTGGGTCGTACGGCTGATCTCCAACCGCGATGGCTCGCCCGTCTTTAGCTTGCCCAAACGCGGCAAAGCCCTCACGCCGTCCAGCCTCCAGGATTTCGCCGACGCCCTGGCCAAAGAACTCGGCGTGCCCTCGCATTGGATCGGATTCACCGACCCGAATGGCAGCGGGATCGAGGTGCTCGTCATGCCTCTCGATCACGACGGCTCCATCTGGCGCTCCGCCCGCTGGCCTCTGCCGAAGGGCGACCGCAAGCTCTCCACCGCCGAGGGCCCCGCAGGATTGCGCCTGCCCCTGCACCTTATGCCGGAGGGCCTCCCGCGTCGCGTCCTGTGCATCGACCGCCAGGGCGGCACGATCTCGATCTTCGTTCCGCCGCTGTTGCAAAACGCCTTTCTCAATTTGCTTGGCGCCACCGAGCGCGCCGCCAAATCGCGAGGCGTCGCCGACCTGGAGTTTCACGGCTACACGCCGCAGGATGAAGAGGGCAAATGGTCCGTCCTCGGCCTGGCCGCCGACCCTGGCGTGCTGGAGATCAACCTCCCGCCCTGCGAATCCTGGCAGGCCTATGCCGAGTGGATGGAGGAGCTCTTTGCCTCCGGGCACCGTGCCGGCATGCGGACGTGGAAGGAAAGCCCTTGGGATCACCCACAGGGCAGCGGCGGGGGAAACCACCTGCTCTGGGGTGGCCCGAGCCTGGAGGATCATCCGTTTTTTACCCGGCCCCTCTGGCTCGCAAACGTGCTCCGCTACTGGCAGCACCACCCGTCGCTCGCGTACCTTTTCACCGGCTGCTATGTCGGCGCATCATCCCAGGCCCCTCGCCCGGATGAATCCGCCCGCGATCTCTACGACATCGACATGGCGTATACCTTCATCGAGACGCTGTCCGAGGGCGATCACCGCAGCCTCATCAACGAAACGCTGCGCCACATCCAGATCGACGTGACCGGTAACTCGCACCGCAGCGAGATCAGCCTCGACAAGTTCTGGAACACGGCCTTTCCCTCCGGCATGCTCGGACTCATCGAATTCCGGGCCATCGAGGCGCTGCCGAAACCGGAATGGTCCTCCGCCGTCGCTTTGCTCTGGTCCTGCCTCGCCTCCCATCTGCTGGAAAACCCGCCGAAGCGCTCACTCAAGCGATTCAGCACCAAGCTCCACGACGAGTATTTCCTGCCCCGCCGCCTCTGGGACGACCTGGAGGAAATCTTCGCCGATCTGGAAAAGGCAGGCTACACGCTCGACCGCGAGACCTATCGGGCCATCTGGGACTGGAGATTCCCCGTCCTGCTCGAATGGAAATCCGGACGCGCCAGCCTCACCGTGCGCAAGGCGCTGGAAAGCTGGCCGCTCCTGAGCGAAACCCCGGTGGAGGGTGGCAGCACGAGCCGTTTCGTCGATACCTCGATGCAGCGTCTGGAGTTCCTCACATCGCCCGGCTTTAGCAGTCAATACGACATCTACGTCGCCGGTCGTCCGCTACCCCTGGCAGCCCAGCCGGATGAAACATCACTCGCTGGCCTGCGCTATCGGCGGACGAACCTCTACCCCTCGCTCCACCCCGGCATCCCCACCCAACTCCCGTTGGCGGTCACCATTGTGAACCGCAAAAATGGTCGCGCCGTGGCGGAGTTTGTCATGGGCGTGGACGAGATTGATTTCACGCCCCTCGACAAGCCGGGCCTCACCGCGCTGGGCGGCAAGCCCTGCCGTGGCGGCCGCAGGGGTGATCTCACCTGCGACCTTCGTCTGGCCTAAAAGGAATCGAGCGGGACAGGTTTAGTACCTGTCCCGGCGGTTCTTGTCTTTTTTGACGAACTTTTTATCGGGACGCTTCTCGAAGCTTTTCCCTCCGCGCTTCTCAAAGGGCTTGTCGAAGCGCTTCGGTGCTCGCTTTTCCTCGGTCTTGCCATGGCCGCCGGAGTGCCAGGTGAACATGTCGACGGCGCGGTCCTGCCACACGGCTTCCTCGCCGGAGCGAGCACGCTGGAGGACGCCTTCCGGCACCTGGGCAAAGGACTGATCCTCGCCGAGCTGGATGAGGCCGATCTGCCGGGGCGGCAGGCCGGTCTTTTGCACGATCAGATTGATCACATCGCGCACCTCGGCATCGCTGCCGCGTCCGACGCTGAGGCAGAGCCACTCCATGCCCGGAGCGGGATGGCGCAACCGAGGAGCCTCACCCTTGGGAATGGCGAGCGGATTTTCCCGACGTTCGCTGCGCTCTCCACGCTCGCTGCGGTCTCCGCGTTCGGCTCGGTCCGGGCGTTCGCGGCGCTTGGGCTCCTCGATGGGAGTTTCCATCCGAGCCGGGGGATTTCCCGCATCGGTGAGCAAGTAAAACAGAGCGGCTGCGAGATCGGTGGAGCTGATCCCCTGCTCCAGCAAACGGTCAACGAGGAAGGAGTGATCGCGGAACTCTCCCGCATCGACGACCTCGCGCACCTTTTCGAGCAAGCCCTCGGTGCGGCGCTCCTCGACCTCGTCTGCCGTCGGCACCTGGCCGCGGCGGATCTTGGATTTGGTGTACTTCTCGATGAACTGCAGCTTGTAGATGTCGCGGCCGGAAACAAAAGTCACCGCCATACCGCGCTTGCCCGCGCGACCGGTACGGCCAATGCGATGGACGTAGTCTTCAGCGTCGTAAGGCAGGTCATAGTTGACCACGAGTTCCAGATCATCCACGTCGATGCCGCGCGCTGCGACATCGGTGGCGACGAGAAACTCAAACTCCGACTTCTTGAACTTGTTCATCACCCGCGTGCGCTGGGCCTGGGCGATGCCGCCATGCAGGCGGTCGGCGGAGAAGCCCTGCGCCGCCAGAGCGTCGGCGAGTTCGTCGACCATGCGCTGGGTGTTGCAGAAAATGATACCGAGCTTGAAGCCATGGTAGTCGATGAGACGGATGAGGGTCTGCATCTTCACGCGAGACGGAGCCTCGTAGTACCACTGCTCGATCGCCGGGGCGCTGACCTCTTTTTGCTCGATCTGAACGAACTCGGGAGACTTCGAATATTTGTCGATGAGTTCGCGAATCGGCTTCGACAGCGTCGCCGAGAAGAACACGGTCTGGCGCTCTTTCGGCACCGCATCGAGAATCGTGCGCAGATCGTCGCGGAAGCCCATGTCGAGCATGCGGTCGGCCTCGTCGAGAATGACCATCTTGGTCTGCGAAAGATCGAGCGTGCCGCGGTCGATGTGGTCGATCAGGCGACCCGGCGTGCCGATCACGATCTGGACGCCCTTCTTGAGTTCGAAGAACTGGCGCTCGTAGGATGCTCCGCCGTAGATCGGCACGGCGTGAATCCCCTTCTTGAAAGCGGCGAGCTTGTGCACCTCCTCAGCGACCTGAGTGGCGAGTTCACGAGTGGGGCACATCACGAGAACCTGGACCGAGCGGTCCGTCGCGTCGGCCATCTCGATGGCAGGAATGGCGAATGCCGCGGTCTTTCCCGAACCGGTCTGTGATTGGCCGACCACATCACGGCCGGTGAGGAGCACGGGGATGGCAGCAGCTTGAATCGGCGAGGCCTGTTCGAAGCCGAGCTCTCCCACTGCTTTGAGAATCTCGGGGGAAATTCCTAGCGACGAAAAGTCTGTCTTATCCATGTAATCCTCCAGCGGTACACGGTGACGCGCCCCTCGTCACGGAATGTTTACCGCTTATCCGAGGCGCTCGGAGAAGAAGCGAAGCAGCAAATCCATGGAAACCCGGGCCAGCGAGGGGTTGTAGCGGGGACCTTCGTCCCGGAGAAAGGCATGGGCGCCGTTGAATTCGTGCCATTCGAAATCGACATTCGCCTCGTTCAGGCGGTCGGCGATTTTCTTGCGTCCCTCCAGGGGAACATGGGGGTCCTGCCGTCCCCAGACGAAGAAGAACGCTGCCCGGGCATCACCGAACTTTGCCAGCGTATCGTCGCTCTTCCCCGCCCCGAGCGAACCCGTATGCACGTCCGTGGCGTAGAATGCGGCCACCGCGTCGACGTGGGGCTGAAACCCGGCCCGGATCGCCAGATGACCGCCGAGGCACACGCCATAGCTGCCGACCTTGCCTGTCGATTGCGGGTGATTCTTCAGGTATTCCGCCGTCACCCGGGCGTCCTCATCGTAGGAAGCGAGCTCTTTGGCGTACTTCAGTTCGTTGCCTCTGTCCGAACCCGCCTGATCGTAGGCCAGCACGGTCCCAGCGAGTTCAAACTCGTGATACACCTCAGGCACAGCCACCAGATAGCCATTCCCGCTCAAGGCCGCCGCCATGCGGCGAATCGGCCCGGTCACCTGGAAGATCTCCGAGAAAAAGATGACCGCCGGGTATTTTTTATTCCCTGCAGGCGCAAAGAGATGCACCCGCATGGGTCCGCGAGTGGTCGTCAACTCAACAAAGGACTCGGTGATCGTCATGGAGCGCAGAGTGCCTCACCGCGCCCCCTTCCGTAAAGACCTCAGGCCGTGAACTGCGCCACATCGAGGAACTCCTCGACGAACGTGTTCGCGGGATTGGACCGCACCTCGGCAGGCGTGCCGATCTGCTGGATGAGCCCCTCGCTGATGATCACAACGCGGTCCGCCACCTCAAAGGCCTCCTCCTGGTCGTGCGTGACGAAGAGACTGGTCAGGTGGACGGTGTTGTGAAATTCGCGCAGCCAGGTGCGCAGTTCCCGGCGGACCTTGGCATCCAAGGCGCCGAAGGGTTCGTCAAGTAGCAGCACCTCCGGCTCGATCGCAAGCGCGCGGGCAAAGGCCACGCGCTGACGCTGGCCGCCGGAAAGCTGCGACGGGAGGCGCTTGGCGTAGTCCGCGAGCTGGACCGTCTCCAGCAGGCTTTCCACGCGCTTGCGAATCTCCGCCTCGCTGGGCCGCGAGCGCGCTGGACGCACGCGCAGGCCGAATGCGACGTTTTCATACACGCTCATGTGCTGAAAGAGCGCGTAGTGCTGGAACACAAAACCCGCCTTGCGCTGGTAGGCGCTGTGGTCGGTCACGTCACGCCCGCTGAAAAAGACCTGCCCCTGCTCGGAGAACTCCAACCCCGCAATGATGCGCAGGAGCGTTGTTTTTCCCGATCCGCTCGGCCCGAGCAGAGCCACGAGCTCACCAGTCCGCACCTCGCAATTCACGCCCTTGAGCGCGGCGAATTTGCCGAAGTTCTTCGAGATATCTTTGATGGTTATGCTCATGGATTTGTTCCCTCGGATGTCTGCATTGCTTCCATCAACTGCCGCTCTGCCCGCCACTCAGCATAAGCCTTCACCACGAGGGTGACAAGGGCCAGCACCGAGAGGACGGAGGCAACAGCGAAAGCCGCTGCGATTTGATATTCGTTATAAAGGATTTCGATGTGGAGGGGCATCGTGTTCGTCTTGTTGCGGATGTGGCCGGAAACCACGGACACCGCACCGAATTCCCCCATGGCGCGGGCATTGCACAAAATGACGCCGTAAAGCAGGCCCCACTTGATCTTGGGCAACGTCACCCGCCAGAAAATCTGCCACCCGCTGGCGCCGAGCGTCATGGCGGCCTCCTCTTCCTTGTGCCCCTGCGCCTGCATCAATGGGATAAGGCCCCGAGCCACGAAGGGAAACGTGACAAAGATCGTTGCGATCACCAGACCCGGCAACGCAAAGATGATCTGAATATCATTGGCGCGGAGCCACGGTCCGAACCAGCCGCCTGCACCGAAAACAAGAACGTAGATCAAGCCGCCGATGACGGGAGAGACCCATAGTGGAAGGTCGATCAGCGAGGTGAGCAGAGCGCGTCCGCGAAATTGAAACCGCGTCATGGCCCAGGCAGCGGCGAGGCCAAAGATCGTATTCAGCGGCACGGCGATCGCGGCGACGATAAGCGTGAGTTTCACCGCATGCGCCGTCGCCCGATCCTCGAATGTCTTGATGAACGTCTCGACGCCTTTGCTGAATGCCTCCTGAAACACCACAAACAGCGGCAGCACGAGGAACAGGGCGAAGAAGATCACCAGCGTGGTGATGAGCACCACCTTGACGACTGGCGACTCCGCCGTCGCACGGCGCGGCGTCCGGACCCGGGTGGGAAATGTCGATACTGCACCAGCCATAACCTAGACTCCCCTCCTTTTCTGGTCCCAGGCCTGCAGCCCATTGCTGACCAGAAGAATAATGAAAGACACCACGAGCATCACAAACCCGAGGGCCGCCGCTCCGGCGTAATCGTATTGCTCCAGCTTTGTGATGATGAGGAGCGGGGTGATTTCCGTCTTGAACGGCAGGTTGCCCGAAATGAAGACCACAGACCCGAACTCACCGACCGCGCGCCCGTAGGCCAGCGCGATACCCGTGAGGATCGAGGGCAGCAGCGCGGGAAAGATCACCCGCCAAAAGGTCTGCCAGCGCGAGGCTCCGAGGGTGGCGGCGGCCTCCTCCACATCGGCGGACAGATCCTGAATGACCGGCTGCACGGTTCTCACCACGAAAGGCAGTCCGATGAAGGTCAGGGCGATGAAGACGCCGAGCTGGGTAAACGCGACCTTGATGCCGTAAGGCTCCAGCACATGACCGATCATGCCATTGCGCGCATAGATCGTCGTGAGGGCGATGCCGGCCACGGCGGTCGGCAGGGCGAACGGCAGGTCCACGATGGCATCGAGAAGCTTGCGACCCGGAAAGCGGTAGCGCGCCAGCACCCAGGCGGCGATGACGCCAAAGACGCCATTGACCAGCGCAGCCAGGAAGGAAAGGCCGAAGCTCACCCAGTACGAGGCGACCACGCGCGGCTCGGTGATGGTCTTCCAGACATGTCCCCACCCGTCCGAGAATGACTTGAGAAACAGGGCGCTGAGGGGGATCAAAACGATGATGCTCAGGTACACGAGCGTGTAGCCAAGCGTCAGCCCAAAGCCGGGCAAAACATGTCTGCGTGCTGCCATTAGATATTCTGTCCTTCGGAAATCAAAACCTTGAACCGCTCTAGGATCACCGCAATCGCCGCGAGATGCGCCTGCACCTGCCGCTCCGCATCCGCCAGATGGGGAGTCTCAAAGACGATCTCAAATGGCCGGAATTTCTGCGTCGGCGGCGCGGTGAGGATGCCTTCGTATCCTTGTTCGATGATGCCGTTGTTGGCTTCGAAGTTATCAATGCTCTTGTCGAAGTTCCTCGGCAGAAACATGCCCGCCGCCTCCAGGGCTGGCTCCAGCACGTAACGAGTCAATTCATGGCCCTTCACAAAGCCATAGAGTCCCTCGCTGGTGTCATCGCTATGGAGGGCCACGATGCCGTCGAAGCGATTTGCCTCGAGTTCCTGCTCCAGCACGCGCACCTCGGGTTCGATTGACCCTTTCCAGAATTCCCGGTTCAAATCCAGCCCATCCTCGGACCAGCGGCTGTTGGTCAGGTAACCATGGCGATTGCACACGGGATAAAGGAAGAGTTCATACCCTCGCGCCATCTCGGGCTGCCGGCCGAGGAGTTCGACAAGGCGGCCAATGGCTTCGACTCCGCTATCCTCGTCGCCATGTATTCCGGCGAATATGCCGACTTTCAAATGACTGCGCCGGTCGCCCGGTCCCGAAAAGACATATTTCGGCAGGCTTGCCAGCGCTCCGTGTTTGCTCAGATAGGAAACATGCTCGCTGCTCAGGCGTTCATTGCGTTCGGCCAGAACATCAAGTGGCGCAGTCAATTTCTCCAAATCACGAGTAAACGAGACGGGGTTCGTCACAGCACCAAGGAAATCGAGAGTCGTCGGCGGTTTCAATGCTACAATATCGGTTCCAGTCAGCGGCTCGGCTGGTAGATTTGATCAAACACGCCCCCATCGGCAAAAAAGGTACCCTGCGCCTTCTTCCATCCGCCGAAATCCTTGTCGATGGTCGTCAATTCGATCTTCGGAAAGGTGTCCGCGTATTTGGCGAGGATGGCCTCGCTTGTCGGCCGGTAGTAATGCTTTGCGGCAATCTCCTGCCCTTCGTCGGAATACAGGTACTTCAGGTACTCGGTGGCGATCTCAAACGTCCCGCGCTTTTTCGCGACCACGTCGATCACGGCGACCGGCGGCTCAGCCAGGATGCTGATCGACGGGTTGACGATCTCAAACTGCCCCGGCTTTTCCTTAACCGTCAAATAGGCTTCGTTTTCCCAAGCCACCAGCACGTCACCCAAGCCCCGCTCGGCGAAAGTGATCGTCGCGCCACGGGCTCCGGTATCGAGCACGGGCACGTTTTTGAAGAGCCTGGTCATGAACTCCCGCGCCTTGGCTTCGTCGCCGTTGCTTTGCTTGAGCGCGTACGCCCAGGCCGCCAGGAAGTTCCAGCGGGCTCCGCCAGATGTTTTGGGATTGGGTGTGATGACCTCCACGCCGCTGCGGGTCAGGTCGTTCCAATCCTTGATCCCCTTGGGGTTTCCCTTGCGGACGAGGAAGACAATCGTCGAGGTGTACGGGGAGCTGTTGTGCGGCAACCGTTGCTGCCAGTCGGTCGGAAGGAGGCGGCCTTTTTCCGCCAACACATCAATGTCCGCCGCCAGGGCGAGCGTGGCGACATCGGCATTCAAGCCATCCATGATGGCCCGAGCCTGCTTGCCTGATCCTCCGTGAGACTGGTCAACCCGCACGCCATCGCCGGTCTTGGTCTTCCAGTACTTGTAAAAAGCGTCGTTGAAATCCGAATACAACTCCCGTGTCGGGTCGTACGACACATTCAGCAGTGTCACGTCCTTGGCCGACGAAGCAGCCAGGGCAAGCACTGATGAGAGCAGGATCAAGACTTTCATTGCCTTCGATTTACCCCGTTTTATGACAGGGTCAAGTAATTACGACTCCAAGCGTCGTTATATACCTTCGCCGTCGACGCCCTGCACGGCGCTTACCTCACGATTCGTAACTGGTTCACCCCGCATGACATCAGCAAGGGTCGAAGTGTCCATCAGCTTGGCGACCACATTTCTCGCCTCGAGCATCACACGACGAAAACGACACACCGACTCCTGAGAGCAACACTTGTAATCCGTCACGGAAACACAGGCGATCGGGGCCAGATAACCATCAAAATGCCTGACAACCTCCCCCATGGTGATCGAGGCCGGATCCTTGGCGAGGCGGTAGCCACCTCGTTTGCCCGCAACGCTGTCGACCCAGCCACGCTCCTTCAGATCCAGCATGATATGCTCCAAAAAACGCTTCGGTATGTCGTTTTTCCGGGCAAGCTCAATGATCGGAATAGGGGTATCGCCATGATGTGCCACCAAGGTGAAAAGGGCCCTCAGGGCGTAATCCGTGCGCATCGACAACTGCATAAAGACGAAAAATTAGCAGGAAATGTCCCGCGCGTCAAAGGACGACCTAATCGGTGACAGTAACTTGGGTACCGAGAACGACCTTGGAATAGAACAGTTTGGCGATCTCCTCCGGCAGCCGGATACATCCATGAGAGGCAGGATAACCCGGCAAGATGCCTGTGTGCATACCCACCCCGTCATTGGTCAGGCGCATGAACCAGCGCATGGGAGCGCCACGATAGACGGTTCCGCTCGGAGCCGAATCAATCTTCGTGCTTACCCCTGCCCGAACCGTTTTGCCCGTTCGCTGGCTGACAAAATCCCCATAAACGCTCGACCGATGATCCGCATCCTTTTCCGAAATCTTGTACGTACCTTTCGGAGTCATGCCGGCCCGTTTGCCCGAAGAAATCGGAGAATCAATCGCCGTCTCACCATCGACCAGGAAGTAGGCTCGCTGCTTTCCGAGAGAAATGACGATGGTCGAATTGGCCGGAGTGGATTTTTCCAGCACCCGCTCAAAAATCCGCGGAGGCTCCTGTTTATAAATGAGTTCCGAAGCCTTCTTTTGTTTCGGACGAGGAGTCGGAGCAGCCGCGCCTCCCTGCTGAGCAGCGGCCTGAGATACCACGAGAACCGCTGCTGCGATGAGTATTGCAGCAGTTTCCTTTACGCGGATGTGAGGCAAGGCTACGGTCATTCGCTTTTCCAAGTGACATCCGCTTAAACTCTGGAAGGATTTTTCGCAACGACATTCCAATGATGTTCCGGTCTTGGCTGCCCTCAGTGGCGATTTTGTTTCTCACCGCGACGCTGTGTTTCGCAGCTAAGAAGGACAAGGAAAACCTGCCGCCGCCCCCTCCCATGCCGCAGGCCCAAACAATCACGATGTATCGTGGTCGCAGCATTGAGATTCCTCTGAGAGCGATCGGTCGCAGCCCGGGCCAGCTCCGCTTTCTCATTCGGACGCAACCAAAATTCGGGAAGCTCGGCGCCGTTCAGATCATCGACCGAAAAAATGCGGTGATCACCTATATCCACGACGAAAAATCCTCAGCGACCAGCGATTCCTTCACCTTTGCCGTGCAGGGACCGGATAGTCCGGTTTCTGCCCCGGGAGTAGTCTCGCTCACCATCTCCGAGGAGCCTCCCGCTTTCAGCGCGGTCCGCGAGGTGGAGTTTGGCACGGTTACACTCGGCAACACCAAGTCCGAGGAGGTATTGTTGCAAAATGCGGGGGGCGGAGTTTTAACCGGTCGTATCACCGTACCGCCACCCTGGCGCATCGTTGGCACCGACACCTATCGACTGGGGCGCAAGGAAGAGCAAAAGGTCCGCATCGTTTTTGCGCCCATGGACGACGAGGAATTCACCGGCCAGCTTCGCTTCTCCCACGACATCAAGGCCTACGTCACCCTTACCGGTACGGGTTTCGCTCCCCTGGCCTTTGAGCCTGCGAAGGAATTGGTCTTCCCTGGCAGTGCAGACCCCAACCGTCGCATCGCTACAGTCACCCTGCTCAACCGGACCGATGCCGCCCGCCCGGTCGATCTGGAATATCCGGAAAATGTCAGCGGTCCCGAGCAACTGCTCATGAAACCGCACGAGGACAAGACCATCACGCTTCAAATCGCTCCGGCTTTCCTCGGCAACATCGAGTCTGCCATTACTTTTGAAAGCGAGGGCTATCGAGTTTCGCTTCCCGTCAAGGCGGGTGCAGTACGGCCGATTCTTTCCGCTACACCTGCCGCTCTGGCTTTTGGCGCCCTGGCATCCGGCGACCATAAGGAGCTGGCTTTTGAACTGAAAAACTCCGGTGGATCTCCAGCCCAGCTCAAGGTGACACCGCCTCGCGAACTGGTCATCTCCCCCGATCCGGCGACCGCAGTGATACCGGTGGGTGAATCGCGAAAGTTCACTGCCGTCCTGGAACTCTCAAAACAGGGGGGCTTTGAGGAGACCCTTGCCATCGACTACGGCGGAGACACCTCATTGACTCTTCCGGTCACGGCTGAAATAACAGCCAACACCCAATCCTCCCGGCCCACTGTCGTCGCCATACCGGAGGGAAACACGCCTCAGAGACAGGAGACTCCAGGTCCGATCTTTTCACTGGACCCTCCGGAACCGGCCGGCAACGAGATTCCTCCCATTACGGAATTCAACCACCTTCGTACCGACACGCATGAGGTTGAGATCGGCTGGAAAATTCCCGCAAAGAATGCGATCTCCTATCTGATCGAGTGGCGACAGGTGATGGCGCCAGCTGGCGATGGCCCGCCCATCGTCAAGTGGAACGAGTGGCGGGGAGTGCAGACCAGCGAGGTCAATGGCTCGATTATCGCGCGATTCCCCAACCTGAAGGACGGCCAGACATGGCGCATTCGAATCCGCACGGTCGATGAACTGGGCAAGAAATCAGCCGCATCGCCGACGTTCATCATCTCCACCAAAGTCGATCAATCCATGGGACTCTTTGGCTGGCTGGTGATCCTGACAGGGATCGGAGCAGTCGCCGCCGCCATCATTTTCTGGCGGAAACAACGCCACGCAGTCGATGACGATGAATCGGCTCGTATCTCTGCCCTCGAAAACAAGTAGAAAAGTTTCGCAATTCTTGTTGCCCGCAACATGCTCATAGGCACAAGCTAACGACTCACTCCTCAAAAAACACATGCAACTCGGAATGATCGGCCTCGGCAGGATGGGTGCGAACATGGTTCGCCGCCTTCTCAAGAACGGACATGAATGCGTCGTTTACGACACAAACCCCGACTCGGTCGCCGCGTTGGTCGCAGAGGGAGCGATCGGCACGACTTCGATTGAGGAGTTTGCACGCAAGCTGAAAGCACCCCGCAACGCCTGGATCATGGTTCCCGCAGGCATCACAGACAAGGTTGTCGGCGAACTCGCCTCTCACATGCAGTCGGATGATACGATCATCGATGGCGGCAACTCGTATTTCCGCGACGACCGTCGCCGCAGCGAGCGTCTGCGTCACGATGGCATCCACTACCTCGACGTCGGCACCAGCGGCGGCGTGTGGGGCCTCGAGCGCGGTTATTGCATGATGATCGGAGGTGACAAGGTCGCCGTGGATCGCCTCGATCCCATTTTCAAATCCCTCGCCCCCGGCATCGGCGACGTGGAGCGTACTCCCGGCCGCGAAAAGCTCGGCGGCACAGCCGAGTATGGCTACCTGCATTGCGGCCCCTCGGGAGCTGGTCACTTCGTCAAGATGATCCACAACGGCATCGAGTACGGAATCATGGCCGCTTTCGGTGAAGGCTTCGACATTCTTGCCAATGCCAATGCGAGCCTGAAGAAAGGCGCGGCCGATGCTGAGACGGCCCCGGTCGGCGACGATTATGTGTACGACATCAATCTTGCGGATGTTTCCGAGGTTTGGCGTCGCGGCAGCGTGATCAGTTCCTGGTTGCTCGATCTGGCCGCCGCCGCATTTGCGGAAAATCCGACGCTGGAAAACTTCTCCGGTCGTGTATCCGACTCCGGCGAGGGCCGATGGACGATCATGGCTGCCATCGAGGAAGCGGTGGATTGCGACGTGCTCAGCGCCGCGCTGTTTGCCCGCTTCCGTTCCCGCAAGGAGCACACGATGGCCGAAAAGGTTTGTTCCGCAATGCGCTACCAGTTCGGCGGCCACCTCGAAAAGCCCATCACATAAGCTGTCCCAGCAAGTCGATGCACTACGACGTAGCCATCATCGGTGGAGGACCTGCTGGCAGTACGGCAGCCGCAATGCTCGCCAAAGCAGGCCGAAGCGTCGTCGTCATCGAACGGGAAAAGTTTCCCCGGTTTCATATCGGTGAGTCACTTCTCCCGTTTAGCATGGACGCCTTTGAACGTCTCGGCATCCTGAAGAAAATCCAGGATGCCGGGTTCGTCGTAAAGCATGGCGCCGAAATCTGCTCCGGGTGCGGAGAGAAAGAAACGCGCTTTTATTTCAAGGACGGCTTCCGATCCCGGCGTGCGACAGCATTTCAGGTCACCCGTTCGGAATTCGACAAGATCCTGCTGGATCACGCGAGGGAATGCGGTGCCCTCGTGAGGGAAGAGACGATTGTGACATCCCTCGATCTCTCCGCCGGATCAACATCTCTTTCGATTGCTTCGGCCGATGGATCTCCGGAGACCATTACAGCCGGGTATGTGATTGATTGCAGCGGTCGCAACTCGGTGATCGGTTCGCATCTTGGACTTAAGGAGTCGTACCCTTCCCTGCAGAAGTTCGCGGTCTACGCGCACTTTGAAGATGCCCAGATTCCCGAAGGCGTCGACGGAACACTGACGCGCATGGTACGGGGAGAAGACCACTGGTTTTGGATCATTCCTCTTTCCTCCACCAAACTCAGTATCGGAGTTGTGATGGATACCGAGAAGTACAAGAGCCTTCGCTCGACTCCCGAGCAGGTGCTCGAGCGATTCATCCGCGACCAGCCTCTGATGCAATCTCGTCTGCTTGGTTCCCGACGGGTGACCAAGGTCTATGCGAGCGGAGATTATTCTTATCGGAACCGTACCCTTCACGGCGACCGCTGGCTCATGGCTGGCGACGCGGCGGGATTCATCGACCCGGTTTTCAGCAGCGGCGTGTTCCTGGCGATCCTGGGCGGTGAGAAGGCCGCCGAGGCGATCGATGCTGCCTTGCGATCGCCCAGGGAGGCCCGACGCCTCTTTGCCCGTTACGAGCGACATCTCGTGAAGGTCATGGGCCTTTATTTAAAGTTTGTCCTCGCGTGGTATCGTAAAGAATTCGTCGAAACTGTTCTCGCTCCACGCGAATTCTTTGAAGTAGTTCCGGCTGTTAATGCCGTCCTCGCCGGAAACATGGGCAAATCTTTCAGCCTGCGTTGGAGGCTCTGGCTGTTTCAGCTTATCGTTCGCCTGCAACGAATCGTACCGATTTGTCCGCGCCTGACACTCGTTCCCCGGTCATGATCGCCCGCGCGCTCCTTGCCTTGACCGTCCTTTGTCTGACGGGATGTGTCGCCACCAAGCCGGATCATCCATTTCGCGCCGAGGTTTCCCAAAATGCCAGCATCCGATGGCAGCGCGCCGACACGACACTGCATTGCGAGGCAGTTTTTGCCCGAGCCGTGGATGGGCAAGTGCAGGTACATCTTTTCAAGGGTACTCCCAAGCCGATTCTCTCCCTTGATCTGGCTCCTTATGGCAATCTGACTGCAAGCGGCAAGCTGGCGAGATTTGGCTGGAGCGGTCCGTTCACCTCCGCCCCCGTGCCACTCCTTGGCTGGGCACATCTTTTGCGAGCCTACCAAGCCTGCGCTACCTGGCCCGATGGGCAAAGCGAGCTCCACGCTCCCAATGTCCGCACCGCTATCACAATCGTCAGCGGTAAACCCGAGGTCATCAGCGTAGCCAGCGAACTCGCTCGCGAAACAATAACCGCGGTCTTTACGCCCTAGCCTTCATCTTGAAGAAAGGCTGCGGAGGGCGTATGATCCGCCATGAATTGCCGAAGGTTTTTCCCTTGGGTTCTTTTTGTCGCCGCCCTTGGCTTTTCGAATGGGCGAGCCGACTCCGGTGAAGCA
Source organism: Terrimicrobium sacchariphilum (assembly GCF_001613545.1). Classification (NCBI taxonomy): domain Bacteria; kingdom Pseudomonadati; phylum Verrucomicrobiota; class Terrimicrobiia; order Terrimicrobiales; family Terrimicrobiaceae; genus Terrimicrobium; species Terrimicrobium sacchariphilum. The sequence continues at coordinate 2,528,439 of NZ_BDCO01000002.1, read as the reverse complement.
ATTTTCGCCCAACGTTCCGGCCAGCAACTGCGGCTCGATATCTTTCGCCCGTCAACTCCCCCTCCCTCGGCCGGATATCCCGCGGTGCTCTGCATTCACGGTGGCGGATGGAGCCAGGGATCGCGCCACTTCAGCTGGCTCGCCCCGGAACTCGTAAAAGCAGGATATCTCGTGGTCAGCCCGGATTATCGCCTCACAAACGCCGCGACATTTCCCGCACAGATCGACGACGTCCGGGATGCAGCCGCCTGGATGCTCGCCCATGCCAAGGAACTCCAGATCAACCCGCAACGTATTGGCCTGGCAGGAGGTTCGGCTGGAGGTCACCTTGCGCTCTTGCTTGGGCTGGCTCCCTCACAAACCTACCCGGGCAGCGAATCTGCCTCACTGCCAAAAAACACGTTCAAGGCAATCTGTGCACTCTATCCGCCGACCGATCTCACGACCATTGTCCCCTTCCCCCTGCGCACACGCGTCGACAACCTCGTCGCAAAGCTCCTGGGTGGCTCCGTTGCCGAAAAGGCGGCGTTGGCCCGCGCTGCCAGCCCGTTGGAATACGTGACAGCCGACAGCCCGCCCATTCTCCTCATCCACGGCGAAAAAGACCGTCTGGTGCCCGTCTCGCAAAGCACGGTATTGAACGAAGCCTACCAAAAAGCAGGAGCGAAGTCGGAGATGATACTCCTGCCCGATGCCGGGCATGGATTCCCTCCCGACAAAAAAACAGAAACCCAGATAGCAGACTTCTTCGCCCGCTATCTGGGTAAAAGTTAAGCTGACTGGTAAAGCCGCTTAGGCTGGGACTCCGGCCTTCACGATCTCGGCAAAGCCCCGAGCCTCCAGGCTCGCACCGCCGACGAGAGCGCCGTCGATGTCGGGCTGGCTGAGAAGCTCCAGTGCATTGGCGGGCTTCACGCTGCCACCGTACTGGATGCGCACCTTGTCCGCCGTGGCGGCATCGGTGAGCTCGGCCAACACCGCACGCACGTGGGCGTGGGCGTCCTGGGCCTGGGCGGAGGTCGCCGTCTTGCCAGTGCCAATGGCCCACACGGGTTCATAGGCGATCACGGTCTCGACGAGCTGCTCAGCGGAAACTCCCGCGAGACCGCCGCGAAGCTGGGTCTCAAGGACCTGCTTTTCCTTGCCGGCTTCACGCTCCTCCAACGTCTCACCGACGCAGAGGATGGGTTTCAGCTCGGAGGCATGGGCGGCGAGCACCTTCTTGTTAATGAAGGAATCGGTCTCGCCAAAGATCTGGCGACGCTCGCTGTGGCCGATGATGACGTAGCGAACGAAGAGGTCGCGCAGCATGGCCGCGCTGATCTCGCCCGTATAGGCTCCGCTTTTCTCGAAATAGAAATTCTGGGCTCCGAGGCGCACCTTCTGCGATCCGCCGAGAAGCTCGGAGAGCTTCGGCAGGGCTGTGAAGGGAGGTGCGATGACGATCTCCACTCCGGTGACTTCCTCGATCTCAAGACGAAAGTCCTTCAGGAAGCTCTCAGCTTCTCCGATGGTCATGTTCATCTTCCAGTTGGCTGCGATGATTTTCTTGCGCATGCGTAAGGCGTTTCCTCACCGGCACTCCGCATAAGGAATGCCGGATCGGGAAACTTTCAGGGAATTATTTGTCGTTCAGGTTGGCAACGCCCGGGAGGACCTTGCCCTCGAGGAGTTCGAGCGAAGCGCCACCGCCGGTCGAGGCGTGGCTGACCTTGTCGACGACCTTGAATTTCTTGGCGGCCGTGGCTGTGTCGCCACCGCCGACCACCGAGATAGCCCCGGCTTCCGTAGCCTTGGCAATGGCAGCGGCCATGGCCTTGGTGCCTTCGGCGAAGCGGTCAAACTCGAACACGCCCGCCGGGCCGTTCCAGACGATCGTCTTTGCGCCGAGGATGACCTCGGTGAAGAGCTCATTGCTCTTCGGGCCTACATCGAGACCCATCCAGCCTTCCGGGATGCCTTCGGCATCGGTCACGACTTTGGTCTCAGCCTCGGGGTCAAACTTGGAGGCGGCGATGAAATCGACCGGCAGGTGAATCTTCACACCCTTTTCCTTGGCCTTCTCCACGAGCTCGGCAACGATCTTCGCGCCTTCGGCGTCGAAGAGGCTGTTGGCGATCTCCATGTTGTTGAGCACCTTCTTGAAGGTGTAGGCCATGCCACCGCCGATGATGATTTCGTTGGCGATGTCGAGGAGGTTGCGGATGAGCGGGATCTTGTCGGCAACCTTGGCTCCGCCGAGGATGGCGAGGAGCGGGCGCTTCGGGTTGTCGAGGACTGCGGCGAAGGCGTCGAGTTCCTTCTGCATGAGGAAACCGGCCACCTTGTCGGGCAGGTCGACTCCGACCACGGAGGAGTGGGCGCGGTGCGCGGTGCCAAAGGCGTCGTTGGCGTATACATCGCCGAGCTTCGTCAGCGAGGCGCGGAACTCCGCGACCTTGGCCGGATCGGCCTTCGTCGAGGTGCCGTCTTCGTTCTTGGCTTTGCCCTCTTCCTCGATATGGAAGCGGAGGTTTTCCAGGAGAGCGACTTCGCCGGGCTGGAGTTCGGACACGGCCTTTTCCACCTCGGGTCCGACACAGTCGGAGAGGAACTTGACCGGCTTGCCGAGGAGTTCGGAGAGCTTCTCCGCCACGGGCTTGAGTGTGTATTTCTCGACCTTCTTGCCATCGGGGCGTCCGAGATGGCTCATGAGGACGACGGAGCCGCCCTGGTCGAGGATGTAGTTGATGGTCGGCAGGGCCGCGGTGATGCGGGCCGGATTCGTAATCGCGCCGGTCGCCTTGTCCTGCGGGACATTGAAGTCCACACGCATGACCACGCGACGGCCTTTGAGGGAGACGTCAGTAATCGATTTTTTTGCCATAAAAGAAAAGGGGCGGCTCAAGGCCGCCCCAAATCATTGTAGAATTTAGCCGGCGATCTGCTTGAGCAGGTCGACGCAGCGGTTGCTGTAACCCCATTCGTTGTCGTACCAGCTGACGAGCTTGAAGAAGTTGCTGTTCAGCTCGATGCCGCTGCCCGCATCAAAGATGCTCGAGCGGGTGTCGTGGATGAAGTCGCTGGAGACGACCTCGTCCGTGGTGTAGCCGAGGATGCCCTTGAGGTAGGTCTCGCTGGCCTTCTTCATGGCCTCGCAGATTTCCTTGTAGCTGGTCTGCTTCGTGGTCTTGACGGTGAGGTCGACGACGGAAACGGTCGGCGTGGGAACGCGGAAGGACATGCCCGTGAGCTTGCCCTTGACCTCCGGGCAGACGAGGGCGACAGCCTTGGCGGCGCCGGTCGTGCTCGGGATGATGTTGATCGCAGCGCTGCGGCCACCCTTCCAATCCTTGCGGGAAGGACCGTCCACCGTCTTCTGGGTGGCGGTGTAGCTGTGCACGGTGGTCATGAGACCTTCCTCGATGCCAAAGCCTTCCTTGAGGAGGACGTGGACGACCGGGGCGAGACAGTTCGTCGTGCAGCTCGCGTTGGAGATGATGTTGTGCTGGCTGGCGTCGTACTTCTCGTTGTTCACGCCGACGACGATGGTGATGTCTTCACCCTTGGCCGGAGCCGAGATGATGACCTTCTTGGCGCCTGCGTCGAGGTGACCCTTGGCCTTCGCCGCGTCGGTGAAGAGACCGGTCGACTCGATCACGATGTCCACGCCGAGGTCTTTCCACGGGAGAGCAGCCGGGCCTTCCTTGACGGCGAGGCACTTGATCTTGTGGCCGTTGACCACGAGCGTGTCGTCCTCAGCGAGGGACTCGCTGGACTTTTCGCTGTAAACTTCGCCCTTGAACCCGCCCTGGATGGAGTCGTACTTGACCAGGTAAGCGAGGTTGTCTGCCGGCACGAGGTCGTTGACGGCTACGACTTTGAAGCCCTTCTCAAGAAGGCCCTGTTCCACGATTGCCCGAAAGACGAGACGTCCGATGCGTCCGAATCCATTAATGCCGATTGTTGCCATGTGTGTTTTTGTATGATGTTTGGGTGCGTAAAATAAGTACCTTTAATAGACACGCTAGAGCCGAGTAGCGTCAATATTCAAAACGTCGCCCCTCTCGCAATGCCCCATCCAAGAGGCTCTGAGCAGCTTCATCGTGCGAAAGGTTGGTGGAATCCACCCGAAAATCGGCCACTTCCTGGTAAACGGAAAGGCGTTCATCGAGCAGACGAAAAAAGGTTTCGCGAGGGTTGTCGGTTTGGAGCAAGGGGCGCTTGCCGGTGCGGGTCGCGCGCTCAAACAATGCCTCGCGGTCTGCATCCAGCCACGCCACCACACCGAGGCGGCGCAGAATTTCGCGGTTCTCGGGGCGCAAAACCAGACCGCCACCCGTAGACAAAACCAGACCGCAGATACCCACCTGCTCCGAAAGCACCCTGTGCTCGACGTCGCGAAAATATGCTTCTCCCTCAGCGGCAAAGATTTCCGGTATTGATCGCCCCTCTGCCTGCGCGATCAAGTCGTCGGTATCAAGGAAGCGATGTCCCGTCAGGCCGGCGAGACGACGACCTACAGAGGACTTTCCGCAGCCCATGAAACCGATCAAGACAATGTTGGGTAGCACCCCACTAGACTCTCACAACGTTCTTGGCGCGTGAACCTTTTTGATCTTCGTAAAGTTCGTATTCGACTTCCTCCCCTTCCTTAAGTGTGCGGAATCCCTTTGTCTGAATCACCGAGAAGTGCACGAAGATGTCTCCGTTGACTGCGGGGTCCACAATGAACCCGAAGCCCTTCTTCTCGTTAAACCACTTTACTGTTCCTCTGGCCATATACGTCTGCTAATTACGAGCCAATCCGGGTGAAGTCCCTGCTCCGTGGCGCATAATGGCCCGGCATCAGGGTGCGTCAAACGGCACTTGGCAACAATTTCGTCAAAATATGCAGCAATCTTTGGGCCAAAGCGCGCCATTAATTGGAGTTGTGATGGGAAGTACGTCCGATTGGGCGACTTTAAAGGAAGCTTCACTGATTCTGGAGAGCTTTGGAGTGGCGCACGAATCCCGAGTGGTTTCCGCCCACCGTACCCCGGATTTGCTGGTTGACTACGCCAAGACCGCCAAGGAGCGTGGCCTCCGCGCCATCATTGCCGGTGCAGGCGGTGCGGCCCATCTGCCCGGGATGCTCGCAGCGCATACGATCATTCCGGTGCTTGGAGTGCCGGTACAAAGCAAGGCCTTGAGCGGAATGGATTCCCTGCTCTCTATCGTGCAGATGCCCGCGGGTATTCCCGTCGCGACCTTTGCCATCGGCGTCGCCGGGGCTAAGAACGCCGCACTCTTTGCCGTGGCCCAACTGGCACGCGAATTTCCCGAACTGGATGCGAGGTTGGAAAAATTTCGCCAGGATCAGACCGACGCAGTCCTCGGAAGCACGCTCGAGCCTTGATTATCACGCGCATCCACAGTGGTCCGACCGCCATTGCCGAGGCGGTGGACCTGCTCAATCGAGGCGAACTCGTCGCCCTGCCCACCGAAACCGTTTACGGGTTGGGCTGCGACGCGCTCGCGCCCCTCGCCTGCGCCAAGGTCTTCCAAGCCAAGGACCGCCCGCTTTACGACCCGCTGATCGTTCATCTGCCGAATCGGGCGTGGGCGGATCGCATCGCCGTTCTTTCGCCCATAGCCCAGGCTCTGGCCGACGCCTTCTGGCCGGGGCCTCTCACTCTCGTACTACCGCGCACGGCCATCGTTCCCGATCTCGTAACGGCCGGGCAGGATACCGTGGCGATTCGCTGGAGCGCGCACCCGGTCTTCCAGGAGGTCGCCGAGGAATTTGGCCGCCCCATCGCCGCGCCAAGCGCCAACCGCTTTGGCCGCATCAGCCCGACCGCGCCTGAACACGTGCTTTCCGAACTCAATGGCCGCATCCGCCTCATCGTCGACGGCGGTCCATGCAATCACGGCGTCGAGTCCACCATCGTTCTCGTGCAGGAGGATGGACTGCGCATTTTGCGCCACGGCCCGATCACAGATCGACAGTTGGCCGCCTTTGGTCCGCTCGTCTCAGGTAATACCGAGGTGAGTGCTCCCGGTACGCTCAAGAGTCACTACGCTCCGCGTACCCCGCTGGTCTTCGGCCCTGTCGTGCCCGGCCCCCGTCATGGCCTGCTCGCCTGGGATTCCGCCGGCGAAGGATATGCCCATGTCGAGCGGCTGAGCGAATCCGTCAACCTCGAGGAGGCCGCAACCAATCTCTACGCCGCCATGCGTCGGCTCGATGAAGCCGGCCTCGATTTGATCGTCGCTGATTCCGTCCCCGAGGAGGGTTTGGGCGTTGCGATCATGGAGCGTTTACGCAAGGCTGCCGCGCGTGAGTAACAAGCTCAATACGAAGGCGAGCGGTGTCGTTGCCGTCGCCGTCATGTGCTCGCGGGTGCTCGGGCTGATCCGCGAGATGCTTTTTGCCGGTCTGTTCGGGACCACTTTGATGGGTATCTTCACCATCGCATTCCGGGCTCCCAACCTCCTCCGCGACCTCTTCGCCGAAGGAGCTCTATCGACCGCCTTCATTACGGTATTTTCCAAGAAGATCGAACGCGAGGGCGATAAGTCTGCGTGGGAACTGGCTGGCAAAATGATGACAATCGCCGTCATCTTTATGAGCATTGTCAGCATCCTAGGTATTGTCTTTGCCGATCAATTTATCTGGCTGCTGGCTCCGGGTCTGAACCAGGCAGATCGGCATCTCACGGTTCTGCTCACCCAGGTCATGTATCCTTTCATTCTGCTCGTTTCCCTGGCTGCCTTGGTCATGGGAATGCTGAATGCAAAAAACGTCTTCGGCGTTCCTGCCATGGCATCGAGCTTTTTCAATATCGGCTCCATTGTTGGTGGTGTCGTTTTGGGGTGGATGCTCGACCCGAAATTTGGCGAAACAGCCCTGATCGGCCTCGCCATCGGCACTTTGATTGGAGGGTTTCTTCAACTCGTCATCCAGTTTCCGAGTCTCAAAGCAGTAGGGTTCCGCTTCAAGCCAGACTTCAGGTGGCGGGACCCGGGCATTCGCAGCATCCTCGTCCTCATGGTTCCCTCCGTGATCGCGGCCAGCGCGGTGCAGATCAATGTCATGATCAATACCGGCTTTGCTACGAAGGTCAGTACAGGCGCCGTGGCATGGCTGAACTTTGCATTTCGTTTCATGCAGCTGCCGATTGGCATTTTCGGAGTGGCCGTGGCGACGATCACTCTCCCTGTCATCGCACGCATCGCAGCACACGAGGATCGCTCAGAGTTCGGCCCCACCCTCGGCAAGGCCATGCGGCTCGCGATCTTCCTCACCCTTCCTTCAGCAGTCGGGCTTTATTTCCTCGCAGAGCCAATCATCGGGCTCATCTACGAGCGCGGCCAGTTTCATCATTACGACACCCTTCAGACGGCCATCGCGCTTCAGTTCTACGCGATGGGATTGGTGGCTTATTCCTGCATCAAGGTGCTTTCTCCAGCCTTTTACGCCATCGACCGGAAGTGGACTCCCATGATAGTGAGTTTTGCGTCCATCGGAGTGAATGCCTTTCTTAACTATTTGTTCATCGTTCATTGGAAGTTCGGCCACAAGGGGCTCGCACTTTCCACGACAATCGCGGCCACGCTGAACTTCGGCACACTCTACCTCCTGATGCACAGGGAGGCAGGTACGCTGCATACCACCCGGATGATTTCGACGCTCATTCGCTGTGGCCTTGCCTCGGCGGCACTCGGGGCGTTGGCGTGGGCAGGCGTGCATTACGGACACGAGTGGATTTACTCGCCGCATCTCCTCATCAAAATCGCCTCCATCATGTCCCTGATCGCGCTGGCGGCCGCAGGCTACGTCCTCGTCTGCCTGATATTCCGGGTTGAGGAAGTTTCCTCCGCCTGGAATGCCGTCGGGAGCAAGGTCATGCGACGCCTCCGGCGTTGACCCGGCGCGAATTTTTTCCAAAAAGGCATTAAGAAAAATCCGGCTCGTGCGTTGACCGGATAGAAACCCATGTCTCCGGAAGAAATCATCGACCACGCTCTGGAGCGCTACGAACGCCCCCTCATCAGCTATGCCAAGGGCATAACGGGTGACCTGGAATCCGCCCGCGATGCGGTGCAGGAGACATTTCTGCGCCTGAGCAGACAGGACGTGCGAGCGCTGGAAAAACGCCTCGCCCCCTGGCTGTTCTTCGTCTGCCGCAACTGCGCGCTCGATCATCAGCGAAAGGTTCTGCGCTTCCCGGATGGGGCGCTCAGCGAAGAGCAGCCGTCGGATTCCCCCTCTCCCGCCGCCGAGGTCTCGGCCAACGAGGATGGGGTGCTCCTCAAGAAACTCGTCTCCCAACTCCCGCCCCAGCAACGCGAGCTCATCCAACTGAAATTCGACGCCGGGCTCAGCTACAAGGAAATGAGCGAGGCCACCCGCATGAGCATTTCCAACGTGGGCGTCCAACTCCACACCGCGATCCAAACCCTCCGCAAACTCTGGAACCGCGAAAACACGGAGGCCGTATCATGAAAACCGAAGATTTCCGCATCACCCAATACGCCCTCGGCGAACTCCACGGCAAAGACTGCGAGGAATTCGAGCGCGAACTCGCCGCCAGCGAGGAACTCCAGCACGAACTGGAGCAGACCATCGCAATGAGCGACCGGCTGGCCGGGCTGCCCAGGGATGAGGACACCCTGACGGATCGCCAGCGCGAGAACCTGCGCAATGCCTGCGCCATCGAATGCACGAACAGGAAGCAACGCCAGACCGTGCAAAGGGTCCTCGCCTATGCCGCGCTGGTCATGGGAGGAATCATCCTGGCAACAATGAGTCTGCCTGCCATTACGGCTTCGCTTTCCAAACCTTCGCCAGCCATGCTGGCCCAGCTTGAGGCTCGGCGGGAAAGAAAGGCCGAGGAGGTCCAGGTTGCCGCGGAAAAGCCGCAAACGATGGTGGCGGCAGCCGCCACTCCCCCCGCTCTCGGCGACGTCGCCAAAACAGTTCCCGCGACCGATACGCCAGCGGAACAGACAAAGAGTGATTCGCTCGCCATGGCACTGAGTGCCAATAATCTGCCGGTTCAGGAACTTGAGCAAAACAGCAAAAAGCTCCTCGCCGACGGCTCCGCTTCGGCTGCAGTGACAATATCGATGGCACCCTCAGTTCCAACCGCAACGATGACAGCTGCACCTGGCAACCTTGAGAAGACGAAGGAAATCGTCAGCGGAAATGTTCCACTGGTGGGGCGTCTTTTTGCCTCTCAGGCTCCCGCGACGCGAGGGGCGGCGAGAGACCAACTGGACGCTCGAGCCGGGACTGTCAGGGATGAAGATCGGTACAGGGATCGGGCAATCAACGAGGCGCGAGGGATGTTCAACACCGAAACCTACGACGCCATCGCGGACAATCCCTTCCGCGAGACCAAGGGCAACGAGCTGTCGACCTTCTCGATCGATGTGGATACGGCGAGCTACGCCAATGTCCGCCGGTTCCTCCAGAGCGAGCAACTGCCTCCTGCCGGGGCCGTGCGCATCGAGGAACTGGTGAATTACTTCGGCTACGATTATCCGCAGCCGACCAACGGCCAGCCGTTCTCGGTCAACGTGGAAGTGAGCAAGGCTCCGTGGGCTCCGCAGCATGACCTCGTCCGCATCGCCTTGAAAGGGCAGGAAATCGCCAAGGGCGACCGCGGCCCAGCCAACCTTGTCTTCCTCATCGACGTGTCGGGCTCCATGCAGCCGGCGAACAAGCTGCCGCTCCTCAAGCGCAGCCTGAAGGCCCTGGTGCAAAACCTCGCACCGGATGACCGCGTGGCCATCGTGGTCTACGCTGGATCGAGCGGACTCGTATTGCCTTCCACCCCGGGCAAGGACAAGACACGCATCCTGGAGGCGCTCGACAATCTGGAGGCTGGCGGCTCGACCAATGGCGCGCAGGGCATCACCCTCGCCTACCAGACGGCCCGCGAGAACTTCCTCAAGGGAGGAAACAATCGCGTGATCCTCTGCACGGATGGCGATTTCAATGTCGGCGTGACCAACCAGAGCGACCTGACCGACCTCATCGAGCGAGAACGCGCCTCGGGCGTCTTTCTTTCCGTCCTCGGCTTCGGCGAGGGCAATCTGAAGGACTCCACCATGGAGAAGCTCGCGGACAAGGGAAACGGCAACTACGCCTACATCGATTCCTTCGCCGAAGGCCGCAAGGTGCTCGTGGAGCAGATGAACTCCACCCTCTTCACCATCGCCAAGGATGTGAAGGTGCAGGTCGAGTTCAACCCCGCCCAGGTCGCCGGATACCGGCTCATCGGGTACGAGAACCGCATCCTCGCAAAGGAGGACTTCAACGACGACCGCAAGGACGCGGGCGAGATCGGAGCAGGTCATACCGTCACCGCTCTGTATGAAGTGGTGCCCGCGGGCCAGCCCCTGCCCAACCGCCCGAGCGTCGATCCCTTGAAATACTCCGAACCGGCACCGGCTGCGGAGATCGACAGAAAAAGCTCCGGCGACCTGCTGACGGTCAAGCTCCGCTACAAAGCCCCGGATGGCGACACGAGCAAGCTTATCGAAGTACCCGTGAAAAACACGCCCGTGGCTTTCGACGAAGCGAGCGCGGACCTCCAATTCGCCGCCGCCGTAGCCGCCTTCGGCATGAAGCTGCGGAACTCGCCCTACGCAGGAGACCTCTCCTGGAGCGAAATCCAGAAGATCGCACGCCGTAACCTCGGCGAAGACCCGGGCAGCTATCGCGCAGAGTTTCTCACTCTGATCGAAAAGGCCGCCCGATTACAGTCCGGCAAATAACCGCCTTGGCCACTTTGGATTCCCGTAGGGCCGGCATCCTGCCGGCCTGCGAGAACCGCGCACGAAAGCTCCTATCGTTACCTCTTCGACTGCGACCAGCCCTGCGTTTAGCTGAGTTTTGCCACCTGCTTGTAGCGCGGACAGGTCACCAAATGGTCATTCACCATGCCGACCGCCTGCATGAAAGCGTAGCAGATCGTGCTTCCGACGAATTTGAATCCCCGTTTCTTCAGATCCTTGCTCATCGCATCGGACTCTGGCGTGCTTGGCTGGACATCGCGCAGGCTCTCGAGCTTGTTCTGGATCGGCTTGTTTCCCACAAAGCTCCAGAGGTATTCGCTAAAGGAAACGCCCTGCTTCTGCATCTCCAGATAGAGCCGCGCATTCTCGATCACCGCATAAATCTTCAGCCGATTGCGTACGATCCCGGGATCGGCCATGAGGCGGGCGATATCCTGATCGGTGTATTTGACGATCCGCTTGGGATCGAAATTGTGAAATGCCTTGCGGTAGGTGTCGCGCTTCTTCAGCACGGTGATCCAGCTAAGCCCCGCCTGCGCACCCTCGAGGTTGAGCATTTCAAAGAGCGCGAGATCGTCCCGTACCGGGACGCCCCATTCCTCATCATGGTAGGCTTCGTAAATCTCGGAACCCAGACACCAGGGGCAGCGCTTCTCAGACATGCTCCAAGTCTGCCCCGGACTTTACTTCGCCGACCAGAGGATTTCGTCGGTGCCCGCGACTTTGTTTTCGTACCGGGCCAGAGTAAAGAGCAGGTCCGAGAGACGGTTGATCAGGTGAAGAAGCACGGGAGGAACAGGATGATCGTGGGCAAGTTGCGCTATCCGCCGCTCCGCCCGCCGACATACCGTCCGGCAGAGATGCAGTTGTGCGGCTCCGGCGCTGCCACCGGGCAGGACAAAGTTCCGCAATTCCGGCAGTTCCGCCGTGAGGCGATCCATTTCCTCCTCCATCGAGGAGACGTTTTCCTCCCCGACGTGCATCCCGAAAACGCCCTTGGGATCGGCCAGCACCGCCGCCACTTGAAACAGCAGGTCCTGAAGACGTGGCAGGATCTGTTGCGAGGCGCCGGAGAGTACCGCGAGGCGGGCAACGCCGAGTGAGGCGTTAAGTTCATCCACCTCGCCGATCACCTCGATGAGCAGGTCAGCTTTGGAAAGGCGCCCGCCGCCGATGATTCCTGTCGTCCCGTCGTCTCCCGTGCGGGTGTAGATCTTCATGGCCGACAAGATGCCTGGCTATGCCGCGAGTGCGAGTCTGAATTCCAGGCAGTATGAAACATCCCTGATGAATGTCTCAGTACAAACCGCCCGGAAATCTCCTTGTTTCCCGCCGGGATTCCCCGCAACGTCCCCTCGTTGTGAGATTCCTTTTCGCCCTGGGGGCCGTAGCCACCCTTGCCGTTTCCGCCGCACACGCCCAAACCAACACCTTTGAGGAGATCGAGAAACAGGCTCAGGCCTTGAGCATGCGGCCCTTTCAGCCGCTCGACCGCCAGATCCCTGACGTTGCTGCTAAACTAAGCTATAGCGAGTATCGCGCCATCGCATTTGACCGGGACAAGGCGATCTGGAACAACACCAACCTCAAGTTCCGTATCGAAGCCTTTTTCCGCGGCTTCCTCTACCCCGAAAAGATCCAGATTAATCTCGTCGGTCGGAATGGCACCATCCAACCGCTCGCGTATTCCTCGCAGCTCTTCAAGGTCACCGAGGGCAACGGGAAGGTCCCCAAAGTTTCGCCGGATTACGGATTTGCCGGCATGCGCCTGCTCTATGAGTTCCCCTACCCCCGGAGTTGGGAGGAGCTCGTTGTGTTCCAGGGAGCAAGTTACTTCCGTTTCCCTGCACCCGGCCAGATCTTCGGCCTGTCTGCGCGCGGCATCGCGATCAATACAGCGGACAAGAAGGCCCCAGAGGAGTTCCCAGCCTTTTCCCAGCTTTGGGTGGTGGAGCCGGAGGAAGGAGCGAAGGAGGTCACCGTGTACGCTCTGCTCGACGGCCCGTCCGTCACAGGCGCGTACCAGTTTCTCATCCGGCCGCTGGCTCGTACAACGGAGGCCGAGGTCAAGGCGACCCTTTTCTTTCGCCAGCAGTCCGAGCGAGTAGGCTATGCGCCCATCACCAGCATGTTCTGGTTTGGCGAAAACAACTATCGGAAATTTCCCGACTACCGTCCCGAGGTGCATGACTCGGACGGCCTCCTGATCCTGGATTCCTACGGCACGCGCATCTGGCGGCCCTTGCAGACGGTAACGAAAGACCTCGTCGATGTCTTCAGTTTACCAAAGTCGCCGCAGGGCTTCGGCTTGCTCCAGCGGGATCGAGAGTATTCCAGTTCGGTCGACATCCGGGCGATTTATCATCGCCGTCCCTCGCTCTGGGTGGAGCCCATCGGGGATTGGAATGACGGATCGATCGTCCTCTGGCAAATCCCGACAGTCGACGAATACCACGACAATATCGTGGCGTACTGGATGCCCAAGACCCCTCCGAAAGCCGGAGAAAAACACACAATCCGCTATCGCCTCACCTCAACCGCGCAGGACCCACCGGGCGTCTCCACGGAGGGACAGGTGAAGGCCACCTACATCATGTCGTCCTACGGCCGCAAGGATGAGTACATCGTGATGGTGGACTTTGCCTGGAATGGTGGCAGTCCGGCCCCCTTCGCCGAGGGCGAGGTGCCCGGCGTAGACATCACGGTGGACAACGCCAAGGTGCTCAGCCATACGGTCGATCCCAACCCAGATGGCAAGTCCTGGAGGCTATTCACCGACGTGAAGTTCCCATCCGAGAACATGAATGCCGTCCTGAGGTATCGCCTGAAAGGTCCCAAGGGCTGGAACAGCGAGGAATGGACGTACACTTTTGTGCCACAGGAATAGCCGCTCCGGCCTTGTGCGCAGCCCGGAATCTGTCTTAATCGGATCTGCCATGTCTCAGCAACCTCTCACTGGACACGAACGTCCCGGCGACGCCTGTACCATCGTTATCTTCGGCGCCTCCGGCGATCTCACCAAGCGTAAGCTCCTCCCCGCCCTCTACAATCTCAAGGCGCTCAAGCTCCTCCCCGATAACTTTGCAGTCATCGGTGTGGCTGTGACGGATGGCAATGATGAGCTGTACCGTCAGAAGATCACCTCGGACATCAAGGAATTTGCCACCCGTCCGGTGGACGACACCTGCTGGAACGACTTTGCCGCCCGCTCGTACTACGTGCAGGGTGATTTCAACTCCCAGGGAACCTTCGAACATCTTTCGGCCAAGATCGCGGACGCCCAGAAAACCTGGAACCTGCCGGGCAACGTCCTGTTTTACCTCGCCGTTTCGCCGACTTTCTTCGGCAAGGTCGTCGAGCAGCTTCACGGCGTCGGCCTCACCACGGAAGCTCCCAATGCCTGGCGTCGTGTCATCATCGAAAAACCCTTTGGCCATGACCTTGCGAGTGCCCGGGCTCTGAACGAGGATCTCTCCAAGCACATCAACGAAAGCCAGATTTACCGCATTGACCACTATCTCGGTAAGGAGACGGTGCAGAACATCATGGTATTTCGATTTGGCAACTCCGTCTTTGAGCCAATCTGGAATCGTCGGTACATCGAATACGTCCAGATCACCGTGGCGGAGCAACTGGGCGTTGAGCTTCGGGGCGGGTACTACGATCACTCCGGCGTAGTGCGCGACATGGTGCAAAATCACATCCTTTCCGTCCTCTCGCTCATCGCGATGGAGCCGCCGAGCTCCATATCCGGCGATAGCGTGCGCAACGAAAAGGTGAAGGTCCTCGAGGCAATCCGACCGATGGAGCCCGAGGAGGTCCTGGCCAATACCGTGCGCGGCCAATACGGCGCTGGCATCATCGACGGCAAAAACGTCCCGGCCTACCGGACCGAGCCTGATGTGGACCCGAATTCCAACACCGAGACCTTTGTCGCAATGAAGCTGGAGGTCGACAACTGGCGCTGGGCTGAGGTCCCCTTCTACATCCGCTCGGGCAAGCGCCTCGCAGCTCATACGACGCAGATCGTCATCGGCTTCCGCCGCGCTCCGCTCATGCTTTTCGGCCAGGAGGTTCAGAACAACATCACGCCGAACCGCCTGGTCATTCACGTGCAGCCCGACGAGGGCATCACGCTCGACATCCACGCCAAGCGTCCCGGGCCGAATATCAACATCACCAATGTGCCGCTGGATTTCACCTACGCGGACTTTGGCGAACATACTGCCGCTACCGGCTACGAAACGCTGCTCTACGATTGCATGGTCGGCGATCCGACGCTCTTCCATCGCTACGACAGCGTGGATGCATCCTGGCGCATCGTGAACCCGATTCTCGACGTCTGGCATGCCCTTCCCGCCCGCGATTTCCCGAACTACGAGGCAGGTTCATGGGGCCCCGAGGCCGCCGACCATTTGATCCAGAAAACGGGTCATGCTTGGCACCACTACCAGATTCAGCATAAGCTGTAGGTCTGTCTTTCAGCCTCCCGTCTCTCCATGCCCGATCGTAATTATGTCATCCTCGCCGGCGATGTCGGCGGAACGAAATCCAATCTCGCCATCTTCAAGACCATCGGCGGTTCGCTCAGCCTGGAGCGGAACGAGCGCTTTCCCAGCGCCTCCTACCCGGGCCTGAACGCGATCATCCGCGAGTTTCTGGCCAAGGAGAAGCGCCCGGTTCTCGCCGCGTGCTTCGGCGTTCCCGGTCCGGTGAAACATGGCCGGGCCAAGCCCACGAATCTCTCGTGGGGCGTGGACGCGGCGGACATCTCGAAGGAATTCGAGATTCCCTACGTGAGCATCCTCAATGATCTCGCGGCCAATGCCTATGGTATCTCGGAGCTGAATCCCGATGATTTTGCCGTCATTCAGGAAGGTGCCCCCGACGCCGAGGGCAATCGATGCATCGTGTCGCCCGGCACCGGCCTCGGCGAGGCGGGTCTATACTGGGATGGCAAGCGCTATGGCGTATGGGCCTGCGAGGGTGGTCATACGGATTTCGGTCCCCGTAACGATCTGGAAGTCGCCCTGCTGGAGCATCTTATCAAACAATACGGCCATGTCAGCTACGAGCGAGTCGCCTCGGGCATGGGCATCGAGAACATCTACAAATTTCTCCGCGACACAGGCCGCGGCAAGGAGCTCCCTGCTGCCGTCCACGAGATGAAGACCAAGGACCCCAACATGGTCATCTCGAAATATGCCGACTCCGGCGAATGCTCGATGTGCGTGCAGACCATCGAGATCTTCCTCGGGTGCCTCGGCGCGGAAGCGGGCAACATGGCGCTCAAGGCCATGGCTACGGGTGGTGTCTACCTGGGCGGAGGAATCCCTGCCAAGATGCTCTCACATATCAAGAGCGTGGCCTTCACCCATGCCTTCAATGACAAAGGACGCCTGTCCGGCTTGATGCAAAGCATGCCGATCAAGGTCATCCTGAATGACAGTGCCGCCCTGATGGGCGCCGCGCGCTACGCTCTCGACGGAGCAAAGGCCGCTAGCGCCTGAGCGCCTGTTTCAGGACCTTCGCGAGATCTTCACGCTTCACCGGCTTGCTCAGATATGCCTGCATGCCGGCTTTGAAGCTGCGCTCGCGATACTCCGGCATGGCGTGGGCGGTCAAAGCCACGATATACGGCCCCTCGGCTCCATATATCTGCCGGATTTGCTGGGCGGCTTCGTAGCCGTCCATCCCCGGCATTTCCAGATCCATAAGGATTACATCGTAGTGAACACGGCTCGCCATGCTCACGCCGACAAAGCCATTTTCCGCTTCATCGGCGTCGTACCCCAGCTTTTTAAGAAAGAGCCGCACGAGTCTGCGATTGGTTGAGTTGTCCTCAACAATAAGGATCTTCCGCAGGAGTCCGGAGAGATTCATGCTCATCCGCTTGCGCTCTTCCTCAGTCAAGGGTTCCTCCTGATCAGGAATCCGGAGCGGTAGAGTGATCAGGAAGGTCGTTCCTTTGCCCACCGCACTTTGGACCTCGATATCACCATTGAGAAGATTGATGAGTCGGCGAACGATCGCCAGTCCCAGTCCGGTGCCACCGCGACGCCGGCGGGTACTGCTATCGGCCTGGTAGAACGGATCAAACAATCCCGTGTGCTGATCCAGATCGATACCGATGCCCGAGTCCTTCACCTGCAGTAGCAGCGGAACCACGCTGTTCACCAACGGCCCGGCTACGGACAGATCGACCACGATCTCGCCCATCTCGGTAAATTTCACCGCATTGCTCAAAAGATTATGCACGATCTGACTGAGTCGTACGGCGTCAGAAAGCACGAACTGAGGGATGTACGGAGAGAAATTTGCGTAAATCTTGAGACCCTTAGCCGCCGCCTGCGCACGGAAAATATCGATCGATGACTGGATGACCTTAGTGATGTCGATCGGCATGATCTGGAGATCCAGTTTGCCAGATTCGATCTTCGAGTAGTCCAGGACATCATTCAACACGACCAGCAACGCGCTACTACTATCCTGAATGGTCTGGAGAAAATCGCTTTGTTCGGGATTGAGTGGAGTAGCCGCCAGCAAATCGGAAAATCCCAGCACTGCGTTGAGCGGCGTCCGAATCTCGTGGCTCATCATAGCGAGGAAGTCGCCCTTCGCCTGACTGGCGCGCTCGGCTGATTCCTTGGCCTCGATCAATTGCTGCTCCATGCGCTTCTGCTCCGAGGATTCAACGATCGCTCCGACTTCACGCACCACGCTGCCATCCGACGCCCAGATCGGCTTCCCACTGAGTCTCACCCAGGAAAACTGACCATCGCCCCGCAAATGGCGAAACTCGATCTGTCCTCGAAATTCCCCGCTCCGGATTCGATCAAACCACAGAGAGACATTTCCAGCGTCATCCGGATGGATGCACCGACTCAGCATCTCCAGGCCAAAACTCTCAGTCGCTGGTTCAAATCCGAACAGGGAATTCCACTCGGGACTTAAGTACAGTTCTTTGGAGGCCAGATCGTATTCCCAGACGCAGGCGTGGATTGCATCCAATGCATTGCGCAAACGCTCCTTTCCCCGGGCCAGAGCCTCCTGGGTACGCTTTTGCTCGGTGATGTCTGTAAGGAACCCATGCCAAATGGTGGATCCGTCCTCCTGGGCAGTGGGAGAACTCTTGGATGAGACCCACCGCATTTCGCCAGAAGTCGTTATGATACGGTACTCCTGCCGACAGGTCGTCATCAGCTCCTGACTGGTCTCCACCGCCTGCACAAACAGGGAAATATCCTCGGGGAAAATACGGTCGAATAAACTGACCTCTCCACTCAACACGTCGACCGCGGAATCTCCCGTAATCGCATGTATCCCTGTGCTGATGTACGGAAATGAAGGATGCCCATTGCGATCGACGCGAAATTGAAAAACCGCCCCCGGGAGTTCACTGTTAACGCTTTCCAGAAACTCGACCGCACCGCGCAACTCTGCCTCACTCTGTTCCCTCTCGGTAATGTCCTCGGAGACAGCGAGCAGAGCAACCGACACCCCCTCCGCGTCATAGATTGGCGTTTTCGTCGTCCTTAGAATCCGGAAACCCCTTGTACGGCTGTAAATCAGCTCCGAGGGAATAACAAGGGAGCCCCCAAGGGCGGCGACCTCACGGTCTTTCTGACAAAAAGCTTCAGCCTGCTCTGCGGGGAAGAAATCCTCATCTGTTCGCCCGACAGCTTCCTCGGCGGAGATACCAAGGAGTTCCTCTGCCATCTTATTCCAGATCAAAAACTCTCCAAAATTCTCCGCGCGCAGACTCTTGACCACGATCTGCACCGGGATTGCATCAAAAATCGCGTTGAGGACAGATGGAGAGTTAAGAAAGCGTTCAACGCTCGCGGGCAACGACTTGAGCAGTTTTTCGCTAATCATCTGGGTAGAACCCTGAGGCTACCACACATGGATCATCTGGCAATGACCTGATGAACGGACAAAAGACTTATTGAATCAAACGTTCGAGAGAAGAATCCGGGGGAGCGCCGAGAGAAGTGGCCTTGTTGTAATGCATTTTGGCCAAGTCCAGCGAAGGTGGCTGCAAGGTGGCGTACAGTACCGCCAGATTAAAGTGAGCGTCAGGATACTCCGGTTTGAGCTCAATCGCACGGCGCAACTCCTTCTCCGCCTCGACATGATCGTCTTTTTGCCCGAGGCAGACGCCGAGATAATTATGAGCGACAGCATCCGAATCATTAATGCTTAGCGCTTTTTTCAAGTTCGCGATGGCCTCATCAAATTTGCCCTGCCGGCTGTAAGCGATACCAAGATTGGTGTAAGCAAAGGCGTCGCCCGGGTTGATCTCAATCGCTTTCTTAAGCGCCACCTCTGCGGCGGAAAGTTTGCCAGCCTCGATCTGCACAGCTCCGAGATTGGAAAGGGCAAAGTAGTTGTCCGGCGTCTCGTCGACGATCTGTTGGTAGACCTTTTCAGCCTCGAGATAGTTCTTGGCATCAAAGAACTGCTTCGCCGTCTTGACGAGATCGCGGGCGTTGTCCGGCAAGGACTCCGGCCCTTGGGACGTTGCCGCCACATTGCGATTCTCGTCCTTGGAAATGGCGAGAGTCACATCCAACGCCTGAGCACCCGGTTCCGAAAGAAGCGCCACCGGCTCCTTGAAGACGGATTTCTCTTCGGGAGAAAGCTGCAGGATGGGTGCGCCAAGCACGCCCAATTGCTCGGTGATGGTGCTGGACTGAACCTGAAGGGTGGCGATTTCCTGCTCGATCTTCTTTTTGGCCTCATCGCGGGATGTCTGCTCCTTGATCTGGCGAAGGATGATACCGCGCAGAATGTCATTTTCC